>CP079215.1:3680589-4907452 GCA_019316985.1 Paraniabella defluvii | reverse complement strand
CGCGATGAGCATCCGGCAGCAGAAGGCCAGGTGTTTGATAATATAGCGCAAACATTATTGTTTCCTCTTGCTGCAGATTACCGCTTAACCGGCAACCTATCTTCTAAAGAAAAATTACTGGCATCGCTTGATTATTTCCTCGACCAGGGCTGGGCTTCAGGAAGCGCTATAGGAACAGTAGATCATGTAATACGGCTCACACCCATTGCCACGGCTATCTTCCTGATGCGCGACGAATTAAAAGCACAAAATAAGCTGCAACCCCAGGTAGATATGCTGATCTGGCATACCCGCATGGGCGCATTACTAGAGCTGGATGCTACGCGGGGCGAAAACTCTGATAAAGTGCGCGGCGGCGCCCTGGTAAAGCTGATCACCATCTTACTGATGGAAGAGGGTGCGCGCAAACAGCAGTTGCTGGGGCAGTTTCAGCAATACATGGATTATGTGGCATCTTTTTCACCGGGATACAGCGATACTTTTAAGCCGGATTATTCGATTTACCATCACCGGGGAACTTATCTCAATGCATATGGCACCAACGCTTTAAATACAATGGCATTGATCCACTGGTTGCTAAGCGATACTAAATATGCCATGCATACTACCTCTACGCAAAACCTGAAGGCTGCATTGAAACAACAGGCAGCAATTGCTTACGGCGTGCAGATTCATTATGGAGTAAGCGGACGCTTTCCGTTAAACAACAGTTCTATAGACGGCCACAGTATGCCTGCTTTTGCTTACATGAGCATGACCGGAGACAGCATCAGCGACCGGCAGCTGGCGGCACTTTACAACTATATTTACGCAATTGCAAAGCCGGACGAGGTTAATAAAATGCTGTTGCCCGCACTTACCTACTCCGGCACTTATGGCACGCTCAATCTCATGGTACGTATCCATCGCCAAATGGGAAGTGTACAACAAAAGCCTTCAGACGGTACTACTGTAATGCCCTATTCGGGCCTGCTTACTTATCGCCGGGGCAACGCCTTTGCCACGGTTAAGGGATACAACAAATATGTTTGGGACTATGAAGGCGGAAAAGGTGAAAACAATATGGGTCGCTACCTGAGCCATGGCATGCTCATTACTGCCTTGGGCGATGAGAAGGAAGGCTTCGACGGAATGGGCTTAAATGAAGGCTTTGACTGGTCGATGCTGCCTGGAGCTACGACTAAAAAGCTTCCTGCGGATAAAGTATTATACTATCCGCAGGCCGATCAGAAGTATATTGAAGGCAAACATCGTAACTTTTCAGAAAGCGTGATTGCAAGTGGTCTTAAGCAAGGTACGAATGGCCTTTTCGCATTGGATTTAAGAGACGATGTGTTCCTGACACCGACCGGTCGCTTTTCGACAATAGTTTCCGCGCCAGGAAATCCTGGTTTTTTATTGGCGACGAAATTATTTGTCTGGGTTCCGGTATCAGCAACAGGGATAGCCGGTATGCAACAGTAACCACCTTGTTCCAGTACCAGGCTAATGAAAAAAACTCAATTATTTTAATGGTAATATTATTAAGCCGCAGCCCATACAAAAGGCCAATGGCGGTTATTTTACAGATCAGAACGGACTTCAATATATTATCCCCAAAGGACAACAGATACGGTGGGTAAATGAAAAGCAGCAATCTTATCAATGGAAAAACACCAGCTACAGCCCCGTGGAAGGCTTTTACCTGAAAGCATGGCTCGATCATGGCACCAGTCCTGCGGGGGCAGTTATGAGTATATGATTGTGCTGGATACACAACACCACCAACACTATCTTCAATCCAAAACTTATAGTATTTTACAGAAAGATAATATGGCACATAGCATACACCACCAGTCTACCGGTATAACAGCCTATGCGGTATTTGAGCCTGATGCTGTATTAAAAGGCCATATGTTGATAAAAGCAGATGCACCGGTGCTGGCGCAGTTTAAAGAAAGCCCTAACCGCTTATTACTAACCGTTGCTGGCCCCGACATAGGACAGGCACGGTGGAATCATAATATGTCGCACATGCCGGATAGCATTACCAATGCCTGGGCCAAAGGGAAAGTGATTACACTTACAGTTAAAGGCGAATGGTATGCTACACAACATATATCGTCGCTGGTTTCTTCAGCAGTGAGAAACGGCAATACCATTATTTCGGTTTTTTGCAAAGACGGCGAAAGCATTGACCTGCCTTTACAACACCGGGGAGAAAGCACAAACGGAGAAGAATAGTTATAAAATTAAATGGTTTAAAATTTTAAAGTCATAAGTTAACAATCCTGAGTTTTTACATGAAGGCCCTGAACGTTTAAACGGTATATTATGCACAATACGTTATTAATGATCCTGCTGGTTCTTTGCAACCTGGCTGCCTGGAGCCAGCCGGCCGATCGCCCCAATATCCTCATTATTATGACCGATCAGCAAACCGCCGATGCTATGAGCAATGCAGGAAACAAGGACCTACATACGCCGGCTATGGACCGGCTCGCAGCGAATGGCGTACGTTTTACAAGAGCTTATTGTGCACAGCCCTTATGTACCCCCTCGCGCAGTTCTATTTTTAGCGGCAAGATGCCTTTTGAAACCGGATTTATCGGCAATGCGCCGGAAAAGGATGGACAGTGGCCGGATAGCCTGTTGATGATGGGAAAGATCTTTAAAGACGGAGGATATCAAACAGGTTATGTAGGCAAATGGCACTTACCGGTGCCAGCAGAAAAAATCAGTCAACATGGTTTTGAATTTATAGAGAATACTAAATTCCAGGACTATAATGACGCCGCTACGCCTTCCTATTGCGCCCGGTTTATAAAGGAAAACAAGGACCAACCTTTTTATTGGTAGCCTCTTTTTAAATCCTCATGATATCTGTGAATGGGCTCGCGGAGATGCATTGAAAATGGATGTATTGGCATCAGCTCCGCCACCCCATCAATGCCCGCAACTACCCGCAAACTGGGCCATACCGGCTAACGAGCCAAGAATCATCAGGGACCAGCAGGCGTCTAATGCGCGCACCTACCCTCTGTAAACTGGACGGGTAACCAATGGAGGCAATACCGGTGGGCCTATAACAGGCTTGTAGAAAAAGTAGACCAGTATATAGAAATGGTACTGGCTTCACTTGCTAAATACGGTATCGAAAAAACACGGTTATTCTTTTTACAGCCGATCACGGCGATGGTTATGCCGCGCATTCATGGAACCAGAAACAGGTGCTGTATGAAGAGTCGGCGCGGGTTCCGTTTATAATCTCGCGGCTGGGCAGCCAGCAGCCAAAAACTGATTCTTCCCTGGTGTGTAATGGTATTGATATCATTCCTACCATCTGTGGAATAGCCGGTATAAAAGCACCGGGTTACCTTAAAGGCGCCGACATCAGCAAACGGCTCAATAATCCAGCAGTTACATTAAGAGACACGCTCGTTATTGAAACCGATTTTGCAGATAATGAAAAGCTGCTGGATATCAGCGGGCGGGCGGTAATTACTAAAAACCTGAAATATATTGTGTACAGCAAAGGCCAGATCAGGGAACAATTATTTAACCTCGAACAAGACCCCGGCGAAATGGATAACCTGGCCGTAAAACCTAAATATAAAAAGCAGTTGGCGCAAATGAACGAATATCTTAAAGCCTGGTGCAAAAAAACAGGGACCCTTTCGGGAAGATGCTGTAGGCTTTTTGCACCCGATGCAACTATCCCTGCTGTTAGTCAGTAAGAGTTATTGGAGTGGAACAGCATGGGAGTGGAAAAAACACGGCTGGCACATCCCAGCAGGCAGGCCTCATTGCCCATTTCTGAACGCACGATCATTGAATTACTAAAAGTATCAGGCATTGCCCGTTGCGCTACGCGCCTGCTGATTTCCTGCTCATAGAAATTGCCGGCGTCGGAGATGCCACCTCCAATAATGAGCTTTTGGGGACTAAAAATATTGATCAGGCTGGTTATACCAATTGCCATATAATCGAGGTGCCGCTCCATTACTTCCATGGCCGCGGCTTCTCCTGCGAAATAATTGGCAGTAATGATCTTCCTGCTTAAATCGGAAGGATTGATTCCGGTTAATCGCGCATAATCCTGTATCAACGCCCTAATGGATGCATAGGCTTCAAAGCAGCCGCGGCTGCCGCAGGAACAGGAAGGACCGTCAAAGTTGATAATAATATGACCGAATTCCATCCCCTTGTTGCGGTATCCCCATACAGTTTGTTATTAACCACACGGCGCTACCGCCGATACCGGTTCCAAGAGTTAAGAAAACCGCATCAGAACAGTTTTTACCCGCTCCAAACTGCATCTCACCCCAGGCCATCATATTGGCGTCGTTGTCTACCACCACATTTAAACCGGTTGACTCAGTTATCAGCGCTCCCAGGTTTACATGATGAAAACCCGGGAGATTATCGGCACCTCCGAGAATTACATTGTTTTCTACAATTCCGGGAAAGCCGATGCCAACACCCAAAATCTGGCTTTCAGCGGCACCTGCGCATTTGCGCACCGCAACATTGATTAACGCGATAATCTCCCCTTCGGACAACACGTCCTTTGAAGGCATTTTAAACGAGTAGCTTATTTCACCTTTTAGATTGATTAAACCACATCTTAAATAGGTGCTACCCACATCAATGGCAATCGCATACATCCTTGTCAGTTTTTTATTTAATAATATAGACGAAAAAAATAGCTTTCCTCTATCCCAAAGTAACGCCACTCTACAGCAGCAGGGCGTTTTAAAGATGGTTTTAATTATTTCAAATTGGGTGATTTTTTTAGCATTTATGGCTCAGCTTGCTTCGTAGACGTATATTCCGTGGGCAAGCTGCCATAATATTGCTTGAACGATGTAGAAAAGTAAGACAGCGAGCTAAATCCCGACATGTAAGCAACTTCGGTTACCGAATACATTTTACTCTCCAGAAGTTCTGCTGCTTTTTTAAACTTAATGCGCTTAATAAAATCGGTAGTAGATTCGCCTGTTATAGCTTTCAGCTTAAGATAAAGGCTCGAACGGCTCATACCAATATTCCGGCTGAATTTCTGTACAGAAAATTCGGGGTCGCTCAAACTGGACTCTACTATTTCTATTGCCTTACGCAGGAACTCTTCATCCAGGGTATTAAGCGCTATATTCTCCGGGACAATCTCTGTCGCTGAAGAATAGTATTCTTTTAAACGCCTCCGGGACCTGAGAATGTTCTGAACCTTGGCATCAAGTACGGGGAGTGAAAAAGGTTTGGTTACATAATCATCGGCCCCGGCCTCAAGCCCCTTCACCTGGTGGGCGGGTTCGCTTTTGCTGTCAGTAATATTAAGGGTATATGGCAGGTGATAATATTTTGTTTGATCTTTTTACAAAATTGTATCCCATCGGTGCCCGGCATCATTACATCACAAATTATTACATCGGGAGATTGTTCTTCTACCCGCTGGAAAGCCTCTTGTGCTGTGTATGCTTTTGTTATTACAAACTGTTTCTCAAAATAGCCGGAAAGATAATCCACGATCTGAACGTTGTCATCAACTATCAGTAAATGCTGTGTGAGAGACGGAGAGCCCGGTACCACCGGTTCTTTTTCTTCTTCATCACCCGCATCTTCAACCGGTGTGGAATAATTGTCGAGCAACAGGCTATAGTAATGGGTATTATTATACGCTTCCCCAGGTTGCCGATCATAGCTAACCGGCAACCGCACGGTAAATACCGTTCCTTTATCGGGCTCGCTTTCCAGGGCTATTGTACCACGATGTAATTCTGCCAGGCTTTTTGCAAAAGCCAGCCCCACCCCGATCCCCAGTTCTCATCGGAATAATTAACCTGGTAGAATCGTTCGAAAACCCGCTCATGGTCGGCAGACGCGATGCCCAGCCCTGTATCACTAACCGTAAGCAGCATCTGATCATTCTGATGTTCGAAACCCAATTCTACCCTGTCTCCGGGACGGGTGTATTTGAAGGCGTTCGACAAAAGGTTATTACATATCTTCTCTATCGCGTCCCTGTCAAAATAACAGATAAACTCCGGCCTGTTGGCTTTAAAAGTATACTTAATATTTTTTTGCACAGACAGCTCCAGGAAGGAAGTAAAAATATCCTGCATCAGGTGAACAATATCTCCTTCTGCCAGTTCCAGCTTCTTCAGGCCTTGTTCGGTCTTCCTGAAATCCATCAGCTGATCAACCAGCTGGTACAGCCTTTGCGCATTATTGAGCATGCGCTCATGATATTTCCTGGCTTTTTCTCAGGAACAGACTTATTCAACATTTCCTCCAGTGGCGCCACAATAAGCGTTAGCGGCGTCTTAAATTCATGCGAGATATTGGTAAAAAGTCCATTTTCATCTGGTTCAGATGCTCTGCTCTTTCGCGGTCGTTACGTTCTTTTCTTAAAGCAGCTTTTGCCTTAATCCGTTCCTTTACAACTTTGTATACAATAATTCCTATTGCCGCCAATACTACCATCATCAATAAATAAAATATATTGCTTCTCCACCATGGCGGCAGCACGCGGATGGCCAGCGATCTGACAGGACTCTTCTCTCCCAGCGGGCCTGTAGCCTGAACTTCCAATGTGTAGTGGCCAGGCTTCAGATTGGTATAAACTGCTTTGGGAATATTATCGCATATCTGCCAGTCAGTATCAAATCCCAGTAACCGGTAGCGGTATTGGATGCTGGAAGGAGATATATAATTGAACGTGCTGAAATATACCGTAAACTGTTTGTACTCGTGTGACAGGCGTAAGCTGCTGGTCTCATTAATGGAATGATCTAATACTTTATAACTGCTTCCCGGAGCAACATGGCTATTGAAAATATCCAGGCCGGTGAAAGCCACCCGAAGATCAAATGGTTTTAACTGAACAGACTGCGGATAAAAGTAGATAAGGCCGTTGATGCCGCCAAACAGCATCAAACCATCTGAAGCTTTACAGAATGCAGGCAAACTGAACTGCATATTACCCATACCAGTATGGTTATTGAATACCTGTAGTTTCCTGAAGTTATCATAAAGCTTGAGCAAACCTTTGCTGGTTGAAATCCAGATAGCACCCTGGTCATCTGGCTGAATGCCGAATATAGCGCCCTCAATCGAATGCTCTGTTCCTGTATACGGAACAAACCTATGCCGCCGCTCATCGAAAAGGTTCAGGCCATCCCTCGTACCTGCCCATATACGCCCCTGTTGATCTTCTGCGATACAGTTTACCAGTTCGTTAGAAAGTGTGTTGCCGGCAAATACTTCAAGACGGCTTAAATCGGCGTTGAGCGCATTGATGCCATTAATGGTACCAATCCAGATCCTTCCTTTACGATCCTGCAGCAGGGAGGTTATTCCTTCCGAGCTCAGCCTCCGGCCTGCCGGATCACTTTCAAACTGGCTAAACCTGTTCAGCTGCCTGTCAAAGCGATTAAGTCCTGAACGGGTACCCACCCAAACCCTTCCTTGCCGATCATGGAGCAGTGCATGTACCATGTCGCTGCTTACAGAAAAAGGATCCGCCGGGTTATGCAGGTATTTTTGATGGCGCCCGTTTTATGATCAATTACATTCAGGCCGGCATTGAATGTTCCTACCAGCGCGTTCCCTGCTGCATCAAATGTGATAGCCTTTATATTATCAGAGCTGATACTATTGGTGTTAGCCTCTGCATGTGACAGGTAGGAAAGCCGGTTCATTTTCCTGTCCCAGATATTAATACCCTTATCATTGGTGCCGATCCAGATCCTCCCCCTGGATCTTCCCCGATTACATTCACCACCTGATCGTTTAACAATACATTACCAGTAGTCTGGCTAAGGATATTAAAGCGGATATCATCTTTATGATAGTAATTCAATCCTCCGAAAAAGTACCGAGCCACATTCCATTTTGCCGGTCTTTGAAGATACAACGTACAGAATTCTGGCTCAATGTAAGATGCCGGTTACTTTGATGATCGAAATTACTGAACGTTGCGGCCTTTGTATCCATTATAGAAAGTCCCCGGAACGTTCCAACCCAGAGATGGCCGGTTTGATCCCAGGCAAGACTACGGATATCATTATCAATCAGGCAGCTTGTGGACTGTGGCTGATGAAGATACCTGGCAACCTGGTTATTCTGGAGGTTCAGGCATAACAGGCCCCGTTTTCAGATCCCATCCACAGCAAATGTCCCTGTTGCAGCAATGCGTTAATCCGCATATTGATTTGGTTGGGCAGAAGCGCTTTTGCCATCTTTGTAGCCGGGTTAAGTTCGTACACGCCTTTATCAGTAGCTAAATACAGGTAGCGGTCAATAAAAAGTATTTGCTGAATGGTATGAACCGGGCTACCGCTGACGCGATACGGAAATGCTACAAACCGGTCGGAAGCCGCATCATAATTATAAAGCTCACCTGTATTCGCAGCAACCCATAGCTTATGATCCCTGTCTGCTGTAATGCCCGAAATAAACCACTCGCCGGGCTTTACCTGCAAGGGATAATTGTTAAACCGTTCTTTTCTGTAATCGTAACAACTTACGCCTTTATTGCCTCCAATCCATAATAAGCCGCCCTGATCGGTATATAAACTCCTGATATAGCTGGAAAAGAGGCTATGCTGATCTTTTTATCGGGGCGGAATACGGTAAAGGTTTTCCCGTCGTAACGATTCAGTCCATCCTGTGTGCCTATCCACATAAACCCCTGGAGGTCTTGTTGCACCACAAACACCGTGCTTTGCGACAATCCCTGATCCACTGAGATCGTTCGGAAATACCGGTTTTCGGTAGTACCTGAAACTGGCTGACCCGAAATAAATTTAGAGATCTGAAGACAACAGATCAGTATCCACGAAAAATAGTTCTTTACTGACACATTAAGTATTTAAACGCACCGCAAAACGGCTGGCAAACGGCTATGCAATATTACGTTAACCCGGTGTGTTCATATAACTTTCAAACATAAAAATGTATCACAATCTCTTCACATGTTAAAATACGCTTTTCACATTTATCCGGTCTGCCTTTCGCGCAGCTCCCGGCATTTCACCCCTTACACCTTTTTCCTGCAGTACCTCGCCCGTTTTCCTGTCATACCAATCGGGAGTCAGCTGGTCAGGCTTTGTATCACCCGTTTCCCGCTGCCATCTTGTAAGAATACCCCGGTACTGATTTATAGTATTGCTGTATAACGGCTTCAACGCTACATTAACTAATTGTGCGCTGTCTTTCCTTAGATCATACAATTCCTCAACAGGACGGGGAGTAATAAAGACATCCGCCTGAAGTGATGTCAATGATCCGGAGGTCCTTAACTTCTTCAGCGATTTTGCCGACGGGCTTTGATTGGCATCAATTGGTCCGCCATTGTCTAAGTGGGGCCTTCCGTTAAATATGTATAAAAAATCTTTTGAACGCACGCTTCTCTCGTAAGCTTCGTAATCGTGCCAGTTATGCTCGCCAAAAATGAATGTGCGAAAAGCAGCCTTGGGCTCTTTTAACAACCGGGTAAAATCAGTACCCTGAATCGTTGCCGCGGGCTGCAGGCCAGCCAGCCGTAAAAATGTAGGAGCTATATCAATGCTGCTAACCAGAGCGTTTACCACTGCTGCCGACTTTATTTTCTCCGGCCAGTAAAATATAAACGGAGTTTTAAGCCCCCTGTCGTTTACCCGGGTTTTACTACCCGGGAAAGGCCTTGAATTATCTGCAATAAAAACAATAACGGTATTTTGTAGCTGCCCGTCTTCCTTTAAGCGGCGTACCAACAGGCCTACCGACTCATCTAATCTTGATATTTCATTATAATAGGAAGCAAGATCTTTACGTGTTGCTTCATCATCAGCCAGGGTAGCGGGAACCAACACTTCAGACGCTTTAAAAGGTTTTTTAAATGAGCTGTCTGCCGACCAGTCGCGGTGGGCATCATAAGCTGCCAGCCAAAAGAAGAATGGCTTTTCTTTAGGTCTGTTCAGATACAACTGTTCCCACTGAGCTTCTCCTCCTTCTCCGTTAGCAGCCTTATCCGCTAAGATAGTGTCATATGCCCTGCTGGTGTTCGGTCCTTCGTGCCATTTGCCCGCAAGCGCAGTATAATATCCGGAAGCCTTTAAAAGCTCGGGAAAATAAACCAAATGGGAAGGCACCGGCGAATGCAGTTCCGCGGCTCCGGTATTATGAGGATAACGCCCTGTTAATATACTCACCCTGCTTGGACTACAGGAACTGGAAGTTACATACATGTTATTAAAGCGCAGGCCCCTGGGCAGCCAGGTCGTCGATATGGGGCGTCCTGGCATACGTGTTACCATATGCCCCTATGTCATCAATACTAATATCATCCCCGATAATAAAAATGATATTAGGCCGGTCGTTTTTAAACTGGCCACTACATACAGCACCTATACAGGCCGATAGAAAAATTAAGACGGTGTAACGCATCAGTTTCATAAATCCCCGATTTGCAGATTTTTATATATTTTTCGACAATAACTTATTGTACCAGCCGGCTTTAATTGCTTTGCCGTATATATTGTAACAGGAACGTCGCCGCTTTTTTATCATACTCACTTTTATTATTGCTGAGGGCAACCAGCAACTTTTCCACCTGTTTTAATTCTTCCGGTGTGGCGCATTGCAACGCGTTTAAAGCCTGTACCCTGTTCATGACATTGGTATCATCTATAACCTTAAATAAATGTTGCAATGCCTGCTGTTTATCGCCCAGCCTGTAAAGAGCTTCAGCTGCTACAGTTGCAATATACGCTTCTTTATCCCCAAGCGCTTTCTTTAATACTGATTTTGCAGCCTGCGCATCCCTTCCCAACGCCAGCAATCCGGTCACTGCCCAATACCTGATTACAGGATCATCGCTCGTTGCCTTTTTACTCAGTTCTGCCAAATATTTTTTATCAAGAGAAGAGGCCTGATATGCTGTAGCTATAACCTCGTCTATTTGATATTTACCGGATCTGGCATACTCATATAATGTTGTTGTTTCAATAATTTTCGCCACTGCGGGCTCGGGGATAAATCCAACATCTTTCACTTTGAGTAACCATTGGAGGGTTTCCTTTCTGAGTTCTGAAAGTACATTTTTAAACTCCGGCTTACCAGCCAGGTTATGTATGTTATCAGGATCATTGTCTATATCATATAACTCTTCCGATGGCTTAGGCTTAAAAAACCGCGACTGCAGTTCATTTAATTGACCATCCTTATAATCCTGTTCCCACGCCCGGATCGAAGCAGCCATCCACAAAAATTCAATATGCTGTCCGTATGGCCGGTGTGGCATAAAATTCTTTACATAACGATACTTCGTATTCCGGATCGATCTTACCAGGTCTATCCCCTCATCCATTCTTCCCCTGAAATTAAAGACCATATCTCTTGGAACGGCAGATCTGTATTTGCCTAAAAATGCCCGGCCCTGAAAATAACCCGGTGGCTCAATTCCAGCCAGGCTCAACACTGTTGGGGCAAAATCGGTAAAATCTACCAGCTGCTTTACGCTGCTGCCGGCAACCGGCGTGGCTGGTGTTCTAAATTTATCGGGTATGCGAACTACAAGCGGCACACGTAGCCCGGATTCAAAAATAAATCTTTTGCTCCTTCCTAAAACGCCTCCATTATCTCCGTAATAAAACACAATCGTATTATCAGATAATCCGGCTTCATCCAGCTCTTTCAAAATAGCCCCGACCTCACCGTCCATTTCCTGTATCTTATCATAATAAAGGGCCCAATCATGTTTCATTGCATCATTAGCGGGCAAATAAGGCGGTATCCTGATTTTACCGGGATCGTGCCCGAGCGGCTTGTCTTTAGGCAATTGGATGCTATCGAGCGGTTGACCGCTAAACGCTGCATACATTTTCCTTTTAGCGTCGTATCCAAAGATCGAGCTTTCGTGGGAAGTGCCTATATTAAAAACGGCAAAAAAGGCTGCCCGGGCTTACGGTTTTTGTAAGTAGCTTTATTACTGGATTCATCCCATGCTTCGGGCTGATCTACTGTATTGTAATCTTTTTTGCATTGTTGGACGTGTAGTAGCCTGCTTCGCGTAAATACCGCGGAAAGAATTTTATGAATCCTGGCACCGGATATTCGCTCCGCATGTTTTCTGTGCCAAAAGACGGAGGGTATACCCCTGTTATAAGCGTAAAGCGTGACGGGGCACATACCGGAGCCGTACAATACGCGTTTTCATATAATATACCCCGGGCTGCCAACGCATCAATGTTCGGGGTAGTAGCTGCCTGATCTCCGTAGGCACCGATAAACGGGCTGTTGTCTTCGCTCACTATCCACAATATATTAGGTTTCTCCACAGCTGTTTGCGCAACAGCTGTGACGCAGGCAAACACCGCCAGGAATGCCAGGTGTAAATGCTTAAGGATTATTTTATTCATAGTCATTTAAGGGTTCTGGGTAATTCGTGGGTTTATATCGATAACCGACTGTGGGATCGGAAAAACCAATTTATTGGAAGAGGTATTGATTCCTTTGGACTGTAGTACAGATACGGCGCGGCCGGTTCTCACCAGATCAAAGAAACGGTGAAATTCGAAAGCAAGCTCTACCCTTCTTTCGTGCTCTATAGCTAAGGCCAGCGTTGAATATTTTCCGGAAGGATATAAAGCGCTTCCATAATCAGGCAATCCCACCCTTCTGCGAACCTGATTCAAATAAGTGGCATCGGAAGTAAGTTCTGCATATAATAACAGAATATCAGCATAGCGAATAATCTCCACATTTTGCCCCGGGTAAAGGAAAGTTGGGTCATAGAACTTTAATGTGTACGGATAAGCTATAAAGTTCCCGGTTTGAAGATCGTTGAACCCGGTAGCCAGCGATAAGTCTTTTCTCGGGTCACCCGTTTCATATTCATTGATCAGGTCATTCGTTGGCGTGTTTAAACCGTTACCCTGAAAGTAACCGTGCTTCCCGGAAGATGAAAAGCAAAGTCCCAAGGTGCATACTCCGTCTGGTGCGTGCTGTTTACCTGGTTCTGACCGGCAATGTATTGTATCTCTACAATCGACTCTTTTGAATTCTTTGTAGCAGCCTTAAAAAGATGCGCATAATCTGCAGCATTGATTGCACCATCACTATTGGCATCCAAAGAAAAGGCATTACTTTCTATAATTGATTTCAGCTCCTGCGTTGCATTGGCTTTGTCGTTTTGCGCAAGGTAAAAATAAGCAAGAATGGCACTGGCGCCGTACTGTGTTATACGTCCTGCATTAGCGCCTGTGTAGGAAGGGGAAGATCCAGTTTCGCGGCTTTAAGATCATTTACCAGCTGTGCAAGTATAATTGTTTTATCTTCCCGTAAATAATTATAGCTTTCCTGCGGCGATACTACTTTAAGCGGAAACGGCACTCCTCCCCAGGCTTGCACCAGGTTGAAATAGATGAGCGCACGTATAGCTTTTGCTTCTGCCAGCAATCTTTCTTTTAATCCAACAGTTGAAAAGGTTACCGTTGTTTTTTCCAGCTGTTCTATCGCGTTGTTAATAATATAGATACCGTTGTAAGCTGTATTCCAGGCTGTAGCCAATTTACCGTTATCGGCATCTATATCGTGCCGGTTAATATCTTCTGACCACGAATTACCGCCGGATGTTGCTTTTATAAAAACATTATCGGAAGCCAATTCCCCGTAGATATCCGGAACACCTCCCGCATCATAAATACGTTCGAGTTGGCGGTACGCATCATTAACCGCCTGTATCAGCTGGGATTCATTTTTATAAAAACACCCTCGGTCAGAGTTGTTTCAGGATACAGGTCAAGCGCATTTTTTGTACAGGAAGAGAACAATAACGAAAATAGAAGAAAATAAACAACAGGCGACGTCACCGTGCTCTTGTATAATAAGGTTACAGGTGGTATAAAACGTTTCATCAAAATATTTTTAGATCGTTAGAGATTTTTTTAAAAGTTTACAGGCCAACAGTAAGCCCCAATGAAATAACCCTGGAAGTAGGATATGAATTACTGTTCACTCCTCGCCTGGAAGCGTCAGCAGCCCCTCCCGAAAAAGCTTCCGGATCAATTACCAAGCTTTTGGTACTCGTAAACAGGTTAACCCCATTGAGATAAACGCGGGCACGGGAAAGCTTCACTTTTGCTAAAAGGCCTGCAGGCAAATTGTAGCCCAGCGTAAGGCTTTTCAGCTTAAAATAACTCGCATCCTGCAGCCAATAGCTCGACGGCGTTTTTTCATAGCCATCCAGGTCTACCTTTAATTTATAATGATAACCGTCACCGGGTTCCTGCTCCGAGCGCCATCTGTTTACCAATACCTTCGAATAATTGCGGCCTTCGTGATAAAGCAATGACCGGTGAATGTTTTCATCCAGCAGCGATCCGCCCTGTACACCCTGAAACAGGAAACTAAGATCAAAGCCTTTATAAGAAAGATTATTGGTGATACCCCAGATGAAATCCGGTTGCGGATTACCTATTATAGTTCTGTCATCTGCATTCAGCACGCCATTCCCGTCTACATCAATATATCTCCCGTCGCCAGGTGTTGCAGTAGCATAATGAGCAGGGTCAGCATCAATCTGTGCCTGGTTCAGGTATACACCTCCGTATTGATATCCGTAAAAGTTAAAGATAGGTTGCCCAACAATATTTTTCTTTTGCATACCACTGAATGCTGCTGATGTAAATATCATTGGCGCATTATCTTCTCCCAATGCCAGCACCTTATTTCTGTTAGCAGAAATATTAAATTGTGTATTCCATTTAAAAGCTCCTGTCAGATTCTGGGTAACAATATTCAGCTCCCATCCCTTATTTTCGAGCTTGCCAATGTTTTTAAATACGCTGGTAAACCCTGATGCTACTGGTACAGGTACATCAAGCAATAAACCGTCTGAGGTAGACCGGTACCAGTCAGCTTCGAGTATAATACGGTTGTTAAAGAACGACAGGTCGATACCCAGGTCTAACTGCCGGGTACGCTCCCATTTCAGATCGGGGTTGGTAATACCCGAAGGATAATAAGTTGTAGCGAGGCCGGTTCCGAAAGCCGTTCGCCCCTGCGTGATAATACCGATCCATTTATAGTCGGCAAAACGATCATTACCCGTAAGACCATAGCTGGCCCTTAGCTTCAGGTTATTAACAACGCCGCTGCTGTTAAAGAAGTCTTCACGCGATATGATCCATCCACCCGAAACCGCAGGGAAATATCCCCATTTGTTATTGGGCGCAAATCTCGAAGAACCATCCCTGCGCAAACTGGCCGACAGGAGATATTTCCCGTTGTAGTCATAGTTTAACCGCGCAAAGTAAGAAATCAGTTTACTTACCGCCGCGTTATCATAGGCCTGGTATACAGTTTTCCTGCAGATAATGAATGTACCAGATCATTATCATAACCACGGCGTTCCTGCACATTGTAACGCCAGTTATTATAATTATACTCCGTACCCAGCAGCACATTGATCGAATGGTCGCTCCAGCTCTTATTGTAAGTCAGCAGGTTTTGATAAGTGTAATTAATTATATTCACACCACTTACAGTCATAATACCTTCTGTATTATACGCCGGCCCCAGCTGGTGGTCTACAGACTGATAGTTGGTGCTGTCTATACGATTCAGATAATAATTGAATGCAGTTTTAAAGCTGAGACCAGGCGCCAGCTGCAGCTGGGCATATAAATTCCCGATAGCATTTAATCGCTTTTGTTGTATGTCATCACCAATACGATACAAGGGATGTCCATTTTGCGGCCTGAAAAGAATAGCATTGTACTTCTCAAAGCCCGGCTGATTATTAGGAGCACCCAGGTAGCCATTAGCGCTGTAAACCGGATAAATAGAAGGATACTGGGCTGCCCATTCAAATATCCTGTAATAGGGCTGTGTTTCGTGATCATAACTTACGGTGCTAAGACCACCTATTTCCAACCAGTTACTCAAACGGGTTACATTTCGAAGCGTAAGACTGTACTTCTGATAATCTGAATTTAAAACGATTCCCTTTTGATTGATGTAGCCTCCCGATAAGTAAAAGGTAGATCTGTCACTGCCCCGGATACATTAAGATTGACCCTGTGAACCGGTGCAGTACGATATATTGCATCCTGGAAATCCGTGTTGGGCAGGGTCCCGGGTTTTCAAGAGCCACAGGCCAAGTATACTTATATTGGCCACGGGCTTCTATGGTATTAGGCGCATTAGGATCTCCGCCTTTTTGCACCCAGCTATTCTGCGCTGCGTCTATCGCTGCCTGTGCATATTCGGCACTATTCATTACATCAACCTTGTCAATTACATTTTGCAGGCCCGCTACATAGTTCAGCTCTACTTTTGTTCGGCCCGCTTTGCCTTTTTTAGTTGTTACCAGAACTACGCCGTTAGCTGCTCTTGATCCATAAATTGCAGCAGATGCAGCATCTTTAAGTATATCAATAGACTCAATATCGTTGCTGTTAATCAGGTTCAGGTCGTAATTCGGAGTAGGCAGGCCGTCAACAACAATTAAAGGAGCGCTTCCGGCCGACACAGAATTGATACCTCTTATCTGAATGGAGGAAGATGCACCGGGCTGACCCGACCCCGAAATTACCTGCACACCAGCTATCTTGCCGTACAAAGCCTGGCCAAATTCTGCATTCGGACGGGCGCTGATATCATTGTCAATTTTCACGGTACCCACTGCACCGGTAACATCGCTTCTCTTGCGGGAGCCATAGCCCACTACTACTACATCATCAAGGCTACTCCCTGAAGGTGCCAGCTCAATTTCCGTGTCGGGTTCGGTAATGGTAAATTCTTTAGTATGATATCCAACAAATGTTACCTGTATACGAAAAGGCGGATTTTGTTTTGCTAAAATAAACGCTCCCTTGTTGTCGGTTATCACCTGGTATTCCGATCCGGGAATACTGATTGTGGCGCCAACCAAAGGTTGGCGGGTCAATGAATCAACAACCCGTCCGGCAGATTGCCCGTGAGCTATCTGAACTGCAAAAAAACCGATTGCAAAGGTTACACTTGTAATTAATTTTTTCATTTTTGGTATATAAAATTTTCTCTTAACAGCGGGAATACTGTAATAAAATGGCGTTAAACAGCCGTACGTCAACGTATTAACATAGTGCTACCTCCACCCGGTGCACAAATAACTGTATCGGCTGTTTCCTGCAGAGCAGGTAGATATTCTTATTTAAAATGCCGTAATATCAGGTATAAAAAGCGGTACAACTAGCTTGCAAAAACATCTTCAAAAAGACAATTGCATACTGCACCGCAACACGAGATGTTTACAACAACTGACTTTACCTTAACAGAGAACAAAACCCTGTTTTCTTTACAGATGGAAAAACCTGACTGTATCATTTGAATTATTTTAGAATTACAACAGACAGTAGTCTACTTAATTAGTGGACAAATGTAGAATTTTTTATGGATAAATTCTCAATCATAAAAATTTATTTGCGCGAAGAGGAAATAAAAGGTAAGTGCCTTTCAATGTTGTACAAAGCATAACAAACCGGTGCTCAACCAACCGGCCGGCGTTCGTTAAAGCCGTTGAGAAACTATACCCGGCTTCTGTTATTATTTACTCTCTTATATGAGTTTGCCTGTACAATGATCAAAAATAGCTGAGTAGGCAATTCTACAGGCGGGTAAATAATACCACAGCATCCATCCGGAACTGTTTTAAACCTATTGCTATTTATTGAGCTAGGCAGATACCAGTATGTTGGTTCAGAGTAGTTTTGCCGCTAAACGCACACTGCTTTACTATAGCGGTGGCATGTTTTTGGGATAACTGAAAGAAATAAAGAAAGAGCACCAGGATTTTAGAACCGGTAAAAAGTTGAATCATATGAGAGCTGATCCTATTTATCCGTTAAGCTGGCGCAGATCGGGTGCTATTGAAGTGGCCACCGATCTGTCGCGCACTTTTAAAATAGACCGTACAACCGGCAATATACGGCTTTTGCTTTCGGACCAGCTGGAAGAATATCCGCTTGGTATTTACAACAGTATTGAAGAAGCAAAAAGAAAAGCCGCTGAAAAAGACTGGAATTGCCGGCGCACGACAGGTAGCGGGAATTACCTCTTATCATCATCATTTACACTTATTAATTATAAAACCCATAACATTCTATGAAACATTTAACACTTTTTGCACTTGCAGCTACGTTTATTGTAACAAGCTGCGGCAACAACAGTTCTAAAGATCCGAAAGAACAGGCAGACAGTATTAATCAGTCCCGTATTGAAGAAGCAACGCCATCTACTACCCCGCCAGCTGTTTCCGAAGCAGATACAAAATTTGCTGTAGATGCTGCTAACGGGGAATGGCCGAAGTGCAGTTAGGTCAATCAGCCGAGGCTAAGGCCACTGATCCCAAAGTTAAAGAGTTCGCAGCTATGATGGTAGCTGATCACACCAAAGCAAACGAAGAGCTGAAATCGCTCGCCGGCATTAAAAACATAGCGCTCCCTGCAGCAGTAAGCGAGGAAATGCAAAAAAACGCCACAGATATTAATGCAAAAACGGGAAAGGAATTCGATAAAGCATATGTTGACCAAATGGTAAAGACCACAAAAAGACAGTAGCGCTTTTTGAAGACGGACAGAAAAATGTAAAAGACGCAGAACTCAGGGCTTTTATTGGCAAAACGCTCCCCGTTTTACGGAGCCATCTGAACCATATACAGGAAATTGAGAAATCGAAATAGCATTTCTTAATGACCAGCATTTAAAGAACCGGTAGCCCATATAGGCTACCTTTTCTTTTAATAAAAAACGCCTTGTCCGTACTTTTATTCAGGATTTATATGCGGCGGCTATTATCGCACTACCTTTTTTTTTTGATGCGCTCCAGGGTATGATAGCTCCGAGCATTATGGCAACCGAGATGCCGGCAACCAAGCCACCGCCTTTTGAAGTAATAAATGACAATATCAATAAAAGTATAGCAATAAAAAACAATGAAAAACTGATCATCTTCAAACCAAAGATATTTTGTTTCCTGATCAGGTTTCTTTCGTTCTCATCTATTGCAACAGCTGCATCTTTTTTGCTGTTTTATATAAAAGATAGCTGTCGTAATCCTTACTGGTAGTACGTTTTCTTTTAAAAACCTCATAAACCATCAACATTGCTAATGGCAACAGAACGCCCAGCAACATCTCGTTAGCTCTCGAAAGTTTATACCCGTTAATAAAAGGTATAATCATTTTAAACAAAAGGTTTACCGTCAGCGATGCTATTGTAATATAAATGGTTGCTTTGCCTGTTAACCGTTTCGAAAATAAAGACCAGATAGGCGGCAGCAATAACGGTCCACCGGTTATGGCTCCCACACTTAAAGTAAACTCTACGATACCCCGATATAAGGAACCCCAACGCGATCAATATCATAAATACCCCAAAGAACCAGGATGAGGCGCGTGCTACGAACATCAGCTTTTTATCGTTGGCATGTGGGTTAACAGAGCCTTTGTATATGTCGTTGGTAAATACTGCCGATACTACATTAAGCGCTGTATTGGCCGATGCGGATGTGGAGAAATACATTCCTGTCAACATCAGGCCCAGCAAACCCGCAGGTAACACCTGTTTGCATACCATAATATAAGCATTTTCTGCGTCAATACCCGAAAGCCCTGGATGTATAGTCTGGTAAGTCATAGGGGCAACATCCATAATATGGGACTCAGGATATATAAGGCTGCGAACAAATAAGCTACTTTGGAGGCACTTTGGGGTGTATCAACACTGGTATAACGCTGTACAAATGTCCAGTTGCCCCCTATATAAAATATATGGTAAATGGCAAACGCAAAAATAAAGCCCCAGGTATATTCTCCGTTGGTTAAGTTAAAAAAGCCATCCGGCGCTTGAGACAGGAAATTGCTTATGCCGCCTACTTCATTAAATACCAGCGGAAGAATAATCAGTACTGCCGCGGTAAGTACAACAAATTGCAATATATCAGTTACCATTACCGCCCACAAACCGCCTACTGCCGTATACGAGATCATTAAAATACCCAGTATAATGGTTACCGGTATTAAAGGATAATCCAGCGATGCAGATACCAGCTTGGATACAGAATACAATACAGAGCCCTTAATAAAAAGGGATACGATAGTAAAAATATAAATATAAATTTTCTGTACGTTGCTGCCTAACCTTGCTTTGATAAACTCGGCAGCCGTTAAATTACCTGTGGCTTTCCATTTGGGTGCCAGGTACAATCCGGTTATCAGGGCGCCAATGCACATGGTCCACTGAATAGTAACCGCTACCCATCCATGCTGATAGGCAATAGCTCCCCAGGCCACAAAGGTACCTGCCGAAAAAAACTCATAAATAAAGACAGTCCTCCAATAAACCAGGGGACCGATTCTCCCCGGCAAAAAATGATTTCAGGTTTCTACCGGTTTTGGAAAAGCTGATCCCAACCAGTAAAATAAAAACAGAAAAAACAATTACAACAATTGTATCAGTCATTATCAGGTTATTTAGAGTAACATCTTATTGAAAAAACAGAGGCTGCCACCGTGGCCGACGGATGGTCTACTATTATCCTGAGTGTTTGGGTGACCACAGGCACTGCAAACAGTATTTCATTATTGGTCTGGAAATTATCCTTTTTTGATAGATCGTATTTCCATTGTCATCTTCAATATAATAGTTTCTTACACAAAATGGCATCACAGTTTCGGGATGTGTCATCAAAACCGATTCCATAGGATGATCCGTATCAGTATCAAATACCAGGTGTATTTTTTTGATTGCCTGAGGCTCCTCCCATTGTAATGTTATAAAGGGTCTTTCATCTGTAATATCGGCTACCCATGCATTGGGTTTCGTTGTGGGCCGGTCCACACCATTCCTTATATTTTCAACATCGAAAGACAGAACTGTATCTAACTGCAATGCAAGATTTTGTCCTTCGGGTCGTCTTTGCGGACACCAGAATTCAAAACTGTCTACAGCTGCTCCTTCAGGAGCAGCTTGTTTTCCATTATTGGAAACCGCTTTATTAGTGCCATTGAATACGGAAAGCATGCCTGTAATTCGCTGGGGAGAATACGCCAGCTGCATTTGCTCATTGGCCAGGAAGCATATAAAAACATATTGTTCCTTCTCAATTTCCATGTCAAAATCCAACTCCACATAATGAGCACCCTGGTTTACCGGGATGTTCAGACTGCTTAATATTGTATCAGGCGTAAATGAGCCATAACGGCTGCTGGTTCTTAATTCGGCTTTTAAGGTTGTATTGTCTAAAGCATGTACCATTATTTTCATCACCGGCACTTTCCTGGCTTTAAGGGTAGCATCTGCCCGGCCGATATCATCAGTGTTTTCAGTACATACCCTTCCTCGCTAAAACCGGTAAAATGCAAACCCGAACTTGCACTTATATGGCAATGCTGTACTAAATCGCCGAGATCGTTTAAACATATACCCGGTATAAACTGACCTGTGCGCATTAACTCGTTTTGCAACTCGGGTAACAGTCCATCGTTATACAGGGCCGCAGGCATTTTATGATGTCTGGTGCAGATCACTGCGGCCATGGCAACAGCCTGTGCTACATAGCCGCAGGTTGCCATTACCCGGGTTGCGCCAAAAGCCACATGACTTACACTGATAATACGACCTGCTAAAAATAAATTAGTAATATTCCTGCTATACAAACACCGGTAGGGTATGTGAAAAACGCCTTTACTATGCCACTGATTGCATGGAGACCGGCTGCTAAATACACCATCTGCCGGGTGCAAATCGATTGACCATCCGCCATAGGCCACCGCATCTTCATGAAACTTTTGTTCAATCAGGTCTGATTGAGAAAGTATATAATCTCCTTCGAACCTGCGGCTCTCCCGTTTTCCGGGAATCATACCCACCCACTCTAATGTATAATTGGCTGCCTCAGGAAAATTTCCGGAATTTTTATATAATCCCACACGCCATAAATCACCTTCCAGAGTTCCCACTTTATTTTTTCAGTATCATGTACGGTATCCAGCCTGCCCCATATTCTACCCACCATAATTTACAGCCGTGCTCCTTTGCGTTGAAACTTTTATAACGGGGTATTTCAGTTTGAACATCCATTGCAAAAGAAGGAGCAGAAAAATGCACCGGCTTACCGGTATCCTTGGTATAGAAATACAAAGAATGCCCCAGCAACTCTCCATAGCTAAGGTCGGGGGCCATAGGTTCGTTAAACTCTTCGCGGCTTTCAGCCCCCATTCTAAAAGCCGCGCCCGATAGAAATCCCAGGATACCATCACCGGACGCATCGCAAAATAAGGGTGCGCTTATCAGGTACTCTGTAGCGTTCTGGCTGCAAAATGCCTTTACACTGTCAATCTTATCATCTGTCTTTTTTACCACGTCGTACACTGCAGTATTCAGCAGCAATTTAATATTCGGCTCCTGCACCACTTTATCCAGCAGTATCATGTCTAATATCACGGGGTTTCCTTCGGGATTCCTATACGTATTTTCAACCAATATCTCATCCATCACTCCCCTTCCCTGCTCCAGCGGTTATTATTACCCATATGCGAAGTAGCCCCAATATCCACAAACGCACTTCGCTGGATGCATTACCACCCAGTACCGGGCGATCCTGCACCAGCAGCACGCTCAAGCCCTGCCGGGCCGCTGTAATGGCTGCGCATACGCCCGACATTCCGCCGCCTATGATAGCCAGGTCTGCACTTTGCTCTTCCAACCGTAAGCTTCGTTTCTTTTCTCCCTCTTTATATATCATTGTATTTTCTTTATCAGTTTGTATTCAATATTTTATTTACCTAATTCTATTTCGTTAGACTTTACCAGCTTTCCATCTCTACCTGCCAGCTCCAGGTGAAAGCGAACAGGATGGTTATGCCCTACGGGAATGGTGAACTCGAAGGGATACTCTGCCTTCTGAACCGTTAACGGCTGCTGCTCACCTATCTTGTATACCAGCTTTGCCGACTTCCACTTACTGTCATCCTCCTGCAGAAAAACATAGAGCCGCCGGGCATAGCTTCCCAACTTAAACAATAATGCTTTCGAATCCCCTCGGGAATCATAGCATAATCGCTTCGATTATCATTTGTTGTATCCAGTATCCGGTCTTGAAAACCCAGGGGAATAGTTACCCTGAAACCGCTACGGCAGCCAGGCCCCTCGCCGGCACTGTTAGCAGAAAAGAGCTATCCCCTAACGGCAATATTTTTCCGGAATGAGACAGCAGCCGTAGCCCGGCCTGTTGGGAGCATGCCACCAAAGCAGGGTTTACCGTAACCCTAGTAGTAACTGCCGCCGGGGACTGGTTCATAAAAGCAAGGAACAGGGTGTCGTTTTTCTTTGCGCTGATATAATTCAAAGCGATATCTTCAATATTCAATAACCGGGATGGCATCCATAACTGTACACCCGCAGCTTTAAAAAACCTGCCTTTGCCGGCACCATAGAATTTGTTTTGCAGGTAAGCATATCCTTCTATATACTCACTGGGAAAATCAATTTGTCCGTTGCTCTTCACAAAGGCATCCGAAACCATATAATCGACAAACAAAGAAGCCATCGGAAGTATATGATTATAGTGAAAAGAATTAACGCTTTGATCTTTGTGCTCATGAAGCGGGAATCAGCTTTTTCGTAAGCCGTTGTTCTGGCTGTATTCATATGATATCCGGGAAAGCTTTCAGAACGCCCTACAATCGAAGCCTTAGCTACATTCATTAAAAAGCTATCTTTGGTATAATAGCCTATCCTTAACAGCCAGGGCGCGTAATTTGACATAAAAATCCCCTATGGCCGGTGGATGTGCCTGATGACTCGGATGTAAGCCCCGTTTCTGAAAGCCGCCATGCAGGTACCGTCTCCTCCGGGTAATACATTTGATGGTGACCTTTTGATTTCAGGTACCAATACATGGGAGCTTTACCTCCTTTATTTACCGTAACCATGCTGTCCGGGATCCGGGGCGCCATCCAGGTAAACAGCGTATAATGCCGTGCCCCATCGTGTGCAGCCGCCAGGTACCGTTGCTCACCGGTGAGCTCATATAGCTCCAGCAGCGCCGGCCAGTTATTGGTAAAAGTGGGCCAAAAGAAACTGGAGCTTACCATAGGATCGCCGAATTGCTCCATCTTTTTGTTGACCCGCTCATCCAGGTATTGATCTGCCAGAACCTTACATAATTTTAAATAGGAAGAGTCGGATGTCATCCTGAACATAAACATTGCATTGATCCAGTTACGACCTTTTTGCTTTTCGTCCAGATTTCTGACACGGGCTGTTCCAAACTCCTTTTGCGCCATTGCCGGGTAAAAAGAATTATTCTTTCCAAAAATGTTATACAGCACCTGCAATTCAGACAAGGGAGCAATGGGTCCTCTTAGCTTCCGGGAGGGTGACTGTATTTTCTGATTACTATCTAGTGTAAACAAGAATTTCTCGCGCGACAACATAAATTCCATCAGCGGATAGGCTCTTTTCTCAAACATCTCCTCGTCATCTCTCAGAACTGAAAGCTCTAAGGGATTCAGACTCGACACATTTTTTACTGCACCGGGTACATCGGTCGAATAGGCAAACCCTTTAAGGCTGTCGATAAACCAGGCATAGTGTGTTTTTGAATAGTCAATCAGGTTATCCAGCGTAGTATTCATTGAAACGGTTGCGTTGGTACGATAGTCCCTGAATCCCATGGTGTTTTCAGCTAGGTGCTCATACGTTTTAGTGATGTCCATAGGTTTTACAACACAATGAACCAAAAATTTAAAATTCGTACCGGCCTTCATTAGCGAGTTAAAACCACCCAGGATGGGCGCAAATACCTGCGGTTGTAATTTTAATTTATTATTGAGCAGCGCAATACCAAACTGGCTGTTTTCTAAAAGCGGCAGTGGTTGAAAGGGCAGGTAACCTGGGTCGGCCATCACTCCTATAGAATTATACCCGTCATTTACCAATGTGGCAGGGAGGGTTGCCATATATGACGGCGTCATGTACGGCTGTTGCGGTACACGTTTTCCGTCCAGATCAGCGGCTGCCATAATTCTTCAACCATATCTTTATCGAACGAAGGCGCGCCCACATAACCTACACTGTAAAAACCATCTTTTTTAACGGTAAGCAAAAAGTGCAGGGATATTTGATCGCCGGCTTTTTTACTAACCCATGCCTTAAGGCTAAACCACGCATGATCCGGAAACAACAATAAAACAGAATCCTTAGTATCCACTATCTTACGGGCCGTCAAAAACAGGAGGTCCCGGAATGATAAATATTAGCCGTTCTGTTTTCTTTTTGCTGCGTAATATTTTATCATCGAACCCGTCGCCGGCAACCGACGCACTCACCTGCTGCTGTACATAATCTGCTGAAGCGCTGTCAGCGGCTTTCCAGGTAGGCACATTGTACGACACCTTTGCTATACCTGCGGGTTTTAAGGTAAGGCCCGGATCTGTTGAACTATAGATTACCAGAAACCTGGGCAAAAAATCATAATTTCTTCCGCCGGATCGTACAGTGATCCTGCCATCGTTTTGTATCTGCGACCAGGCTGTTGCAGGCGCTATAAAATGTATAAGAATAATTAAAAGACCGGATAACTGTTTCATTTGAAAATTTTCTTATTAATTATTTTTACTTTTTGATTGCGTTTCCGGTATAAAGCGTAGTACAAAACCTCCATGAGGAACCATAGCAATCATGTCTTTCCTTAATTGCCCATAAGAAATATCCGTTTTACGAAATCCTTTACCGGCATCTGTTACCAGACTTAATTTATGGCCGGGAACCATGTTGAGGAATGACGGATCAATGCCCACTTTTATTTCTTTATCGCTGCCGTTGATGCCGGCAACGTACCAGTCGGCCCCGTTTCTTTTAGCCAAAACCGCACAACGCCCTATTTCGCTTGACTGCAATACGATGGAACTATCCCAGGTAGTAGGTAGATCACGCAACATCGGAACAATGGGTGCGAATAAAGTGTCATTTAATAAGTTCAGCGGATTTTCTGCAATGCACTGAAAGGGAGAGTCCAATAAATACAAAAGCGCCAGCTGGTGTGCAAGACTGGTACCTGCCCGGTTAGAAAAAAACCGGGAGTATAATCAGCAGGTCCCATAATAAATCTTGTAAAAGGTAACGCAGCATTGTGCCAGGCCGGGATGGGCTCATTCATAATATTCAGCTCCATGCCTCTGACGCCCTCTCTTGTCATTTCGTTAGGAAAGCTTCGAACTCCCCGGTTGAGGTATGACAACCATGAAAATTAACCATCAGCTTTTTTTTTAGCGGCGGCTCTTAAAAACCCAATCTCAAAATCGATCAGCTCTTTGGCCTCACTGTTCATAAAATCTATTTTAATGCCGGCCACTCCCAGGCGGCTTAAGGTATCCAGAAAAGCGTTACTATAACCTGTATCTCTAAGGAATTTCGAATCCTTCCATACCCAAACCTTAATTTCCTTTTTTTCACCATAAACCACCAGGTCTTTCAGTATTTCCCATTTGTTCTCCCACTGCTGTTCCCAGCCATCATCTATAAGCGTGTAACTATAATGGAGTATAGCGGCAGCGTCTATTATTTTCTTCTCAAAAGCAGGGTTAAGATAACGTTCATCGCGGCTGATCCAGCTCCAAGCACTTTTCCCCGGCTTCAGATAGCCGGTATTGTCAAATAGAGCTTTATCAGGTGCGGGATTTAAGGCGAATGTAATCAATTGATTGACCAATCCATTAAGATCACCGGCCCAGCCAATGACCCGCCAGGGTGTAAAAGAAGCTGTTCTACTGTTCACATTAAATCCCTGACTGCCTTCGGTAAAATCTACAGAAAGACTGTTGGCTTTGGCTTTAAGGCGCATACCGCTATAATTATATAATCCCGCCTCGGTAATAAACAGGTATTGCTTGTTGGTTAGCTGAACCAATATAGGTTTACCCTGTACGGGACCGGTTGGAGAAATTTTGTCAAGACTGTCCATTCTTGTCTGCATCCATAACCCCGCATAGGATTTTAACTTCCAGCTGTTGGTTCGTTCAAAAAACCAGGTTCGGTCGCTGCCATTTAAAACAAAACTGGTTTGCTCCGCGGTAATATGGTTGCTTCCCGGCGGCAACTGGTAGCGAAATGCACAGCCTGTATTAAAAACAGCAAATTCGATCACCGCTTTTCCTACGCTAACCCCGTATTTTTTGTAGCTAATATTCCGTAACGCATTATTATTTTTAAGAAGACTGAAAGAGTCTTTCACATTACCGGAAGAAACCAATTTCAACGAGGATGTGATATCTATTAAAGGCCTGCCTTCAATAACTAAACCCAATTGGGACGTATCTATGAGCGTATACCCGCTTCTTGTTACTGTGTAAAAACACCCCTGCTGTTCTTAAATACCCGAACAGCCAAAGAGCCTGAAGGACTTTTAAGAACTACAGGCTGCTCCGTACATGCACCGGTAAGGCAAGCTGTAAGCAGCAAAGCAATGCTCCACCCTACGGTTAATGCCGTGCCGCGGGCGTAAAGCATGCCAACTGTTTTTAATAAACGTATCTTCTTCATACCAGTGTGTATAGTACCTGTGGTTTCACTACTTATGCTTAGCTGCTTTTAGTAACCGGCTATTGCTCAACGCCGGCCGGGGCAGCATATTTTGTGTGTTTCTACTCATTTATAATAATTGAAATGTAATTGTTCTGGAGGCCAGGGTTCGTCTTCCGTCTGCTCTGAAATCAAAAGCATAGTATAGCTGAATCGCCTGTCCGCCCTCAACGCTGCTGGCGCCTATAATAGCGGGATACCAGGCCTTCGGTCCGTCTTGCAACAGTAACCTCGGAGTCTCCCAGGTTTCGCCGTCAGCACTGGCAGAGATATAAAGTTTACCGTCCCATCCATGCCATATCATCACAAACCTGTTCAGGTACGTATTCCAATGTACAGAGGGGTTTGAACCGGGGTTCATAGTGAGTGGCGACAATGCCGTTTGCTTGCCCCCAAACCAGGCTCAGAAAATGAACCATTATACCATTTTTTCCACGACCCTACGTAGCCATTGGGGTCAGATGATGCAGCCATACAAATGGATGTAACGCCTGTAGCAGGCGTATAATAACAATAATATTTATTGTTTAAATGATTATAGATAACGGCGCCATCTCCCAGTCCCGACCAACCCGGAGTGGCAGGTTTGTCCAGCTCATGTTTCAATATCTGGTAGGGTGCCCCCAGGATCTGCCACTATCGGCGGAGTAGGCCACCCCGATAGATTTATAGGCATACCATCCCTGGGTGGTTCTGGGGTACCAGTGCGTTTCGGCATGGAAAAAGCCTGCCAGGCGGCCGTCGTTTAATTGACGTACTCCAATGAACCACATGCCCCCATCGTTAAACCCGTTTGAAGTGCCGTTATTCGGCTGATTACCGCCAAAGACGGGAGTTAAGGGATTGAGTTGTCCCAGATGATTTTGTAGCAATGGAGAGCCGGCAACGGTTCTATAATTGCGATACCGGGCCCAGAAGCCATAATACTGGCTGCCTATTTTTAATAAAGGAACTGCTCCGTCTGTATAGTAACCGCTATCACCAGGTGGAAATGTACTTTGAGAAAGGATGGAACGCTCGCCTATTGCAAAATCCCAATTACCGGCAAGGAGCGTTTTTTGCTGTTGAAGATCACCTGCGACGTAAGTGTCATGCTTACTACAGGAATTCCAGAACGATAATAGCTGGATGCCCAATAAAATAAATGAAAGTTTAATCATACGAAGAGATTTTATAGGTAAGAGATCTTTTAAACTGAAACGTCATTGAAGGAGTGTACCCCTTATTAAAATCCTGCCCAGGTAAATAACCGACTGATCATATTTCTGAGGATGATGGTTAATATCGTCCCGCTTGTCGATGGGCAGTATTTGTTCCTTGTCAGCCTTTTGTCCCGACACCCGTACTTCCACCTGGTGTGCGCCATAAGGCAGCTCAATTACATCGAACTGGCCCCGATACCGGTTATTACAATACGCATTAAACCTGTTTAAAGGTGTGGCGCCGATCGAGTCGGTAGTTTGAGCCCGGTAATAAATAAAACTGCCCTGCTTATCTCTTTTAACTGAACCGGCTTTCCATCTATAATCCATTCCAGCTGTCCTACTTCCGGTCCGCCTATGTCAAATACACCCACCATATCTCCGCTAAAGCGGAAACTGAAAGAGGCGCCCGGCGCCGATGCTGTAAAGACATCGGCAAACCAGCCTTCAAATTTTTTAAGGCCTGGATTTTGATGCGTAGCCATCGGCTGCCACCCCTTGCTGAAACGGGCTATACTTGCGGGTTCCAACATCGTTGCCTGATCCCAGGAAGCTGTTATTAAAGGCAGGGGCAAAGGACGCTTTTTACTTCCTGCTGTGTTTCCAGCTTTGCCAGCGAACGTGCAATAGCGGCAGCATACAAATTTCCGCCTGCAGTTGCGGGATGAATGCCATCTTCGGCAAAGATGATCTTACCGGGATGTTGCTCCGATCCTGCTTTCCAGATCAGCTTACCGGATGCCTCCAGGGCTGCAGCCTCTATTCCTAGCTGAACAGAAGGCAGGCTATAATAAGCGGCTACACGTTCTAAGCCTTTGATGTTATCCGGCAATTCATTTTTTTGATAAAAGGAGGTTTGTCCGGTTAAAATGGTATAGAGCAAACAAATATCCACCGAAGGATCTTGCCGGATAGCCTGCCTTATCATTCCCTCCATACCATCTGGGTAAGCGCCATTAACTGCAAATTCTATGAAAATTAGATCAGGCCGGTGTTGCAATACCTGCTCCTGTATCCGGAAAGCACCTAATTCGGTACCTGTACCAGACACTCCGGCATTAATCCATTTAAACCGTGCTTTAGGATAACGATTCCTTAGATAATTTGCTGTTTGAAGCCTGTAGCCAAAATGTGACTGCGTGATGCTCCCGCCAATAAAAGCCACTACCACATCCTTCCCGCTGTTTACTTTTTCCAGAAAATTGGGAATGCCTGAACGAACTTTGCATTCTATTATGTTATAAAAATCACCCGGCTGTACCAACGGTACTTCTGACGAAAGAAAATCAAAATATACAGGCGAAGCTCCCGCCTGCGACGCCGCGATCTTATCCCTGTCTGTTACAGACTGGCCCGCCGCCATCAACGGTATTAACCCAACGGCTATTACTAAAACAGGTAAACCTGCCCTAATCTTTTTCATTAAACACAATATGTTTGGTAACAGTTTTTTCATTTTCATCTTTAAAAACCAGGTCTACAGACAGCGTTTCATTCATCGGTATTTTATTAAAGCTCCATTCATAAGGATATTGATTTACCTGTGCCATTTTTTTATTGCAGGTAACGGTAACCGAGCAATTTTTGAGGGGAGGCGTTTCAGCAAATCCATAAAATGAGTCCCAGCCAAAGGGAGACCTGATGCGAAACAGGAAAACACGCCCCCACGGGTTTCCCAGATCGACGATCCTCATACCATTTTTAACCGGAGCTGATGTTGCAACGGGGTAACCGTTTCCAGCGGAATCGCAAGCGCTTTAAACCCTTTTGCCGGTACGGCTATATCAATTGCCGAGGCTTTAAAATCGCGGGAGGCTGACCGCCCGTTGCTTTCGTATTCAAGCGCCATGCCCGTGGTTTTGGCTCCGGCAGCTGCCGACCATTTTAGGTTTATTTTGCTCTCTGCATCAGCTTCCGAAGAAAGCAATATCCAGAACGTTTTATCAGATATTGCAGTTACATAATTTATTTCGGGGTTCGCGATAGTTACTAACCCTTTCCGCATGTGCAGCATAGCTTGCATATCGTTAAACACCCGGCCTTTACCCCCTCCGTACACCCGGTTATTAAACCACACAAAGCCCTCCTGCTTGCTATAAGGAAATGATACATTCCCACCCGATCTTTGAATAGCTTCTGTAACCAGGTAGTCTACACTAAACGCTATATGAGGAGGTATATGGTGGTAGTAAACCGAACTAACATCAGGGCCTTTATAAGGAAAGTTCTTTGACATCGGTATATCCGTAAAACCCGTTGCATAATAGCCGGGATAGTTGGCATAACGGCCAATAATGCCGTTACGTGCATAAATCTCGTAAATGGGCTTTTGTGTATATTGAAACAGGCGTAGTAAATGAGGCGCCCAGCTGCTCATAAATACCGGATGAACATTTTGGCCTTTTACCCTGGTAAAATAGGTGCTTGGCTGTTCGAGTCCTAAACCTACAGGTGATACGAGCCATTCAGGAACTTTCTTTTCCTCAACATCGCCCTGCTTTCTAGGAAACCCAAACGGTATGGGGCATTGCCCTTCCACCAGATACGGGTAACACCATCATAGCGGCCGCCGGGGTGAATCGCCTGCAACTGATCCTCTACGCCCGGATAGCTTCTGATGCCGGCAAGGGTAAAATAAGCGCCATACCCCGCTGCCTGAAGCCATTTATTATTTTTGTTGTTTCGTATAAATCCAGCAGGTCCCACCATGGGGCATAAAAAGATGCATTATAAAAGGGTATATGACTCAATAGCTTATTATTATTGGTATAAATCTTATGCCGGATAAAATCATCTGCATCATCCTGCGCTATCTGCAGCCATTTTTTTCGTCCTGTTATGCGATAAGCCCAAAGCGCCTCGTTCCACTTAAGAAAATCAGTTGAATATCCCTTTACTGCCCTAAGGCTATCTCCAGGCAATGCTATATCAGTTAACCACGGATTGAGCGCTCCCAGCAAACGATGTAATCCCAGGTAATAAGATGTGGTAAACTGTGACTGAAAAGGATTTAGTTTTAGAGTTTCCCGGTTGCATTAAAGGCCGTTGGAACGATATCGGTAGCCCACCTGTACCCGCTCCTGGAAAGTGTAAATTCAATAGTAGGTAAAGAACGGGTAAGGTATAACTGCTCATCATTTTGCAACACAGAAAGCGCCACATTGAGCAAAGGCGTGGCATTCACTACCGTTGGTGCTGTTTTGGGATCTCCCTCAATGTCGTAAAACCCTTTTAGTTCCGGAGCCCAGCCGCCGGCGCTATCATTGTTGGCCAGCTCGATCATATTAAAAACAGCATCGGTAAGCGATGCCACCGGCTGTTTACGATAATCTTTTACCTTAAACACTTCATTAGATACCTCTTCTAGGGCTGCATTCCAGTTGGCAGGTGTTATACCTATAACAAAGCGACGATCAATCAGCTGATCTTTGCCATACCTGGAATCTTTCATACCCAGCACAGGTGAGAACATTACGGGCTGAAGCTGGCCCCGGTGATTTTTAAGCGTAAATCCAACGGGTGAGAAATCTACTGATCCCCAGTCTTTGGGAAAAGTAGATACATCTGCCGCAACGTATGTAGATACTACTTCCTGACCAGCCTGGGAAGAAATAATAGCAAGCGGTTGCTGCATCATAGAAGACAGCATCATCTGCGGACCTTCAGACAAGCGCTTGTACTGGAACATAGGCGCCATCATCACATTATGAAGTTCCTGATCGGCGATAGGCTGAAACGCCCCTACCCCCATACTATAATAGCCTGGTTGTGAAGTTTTGCAAATTAAACGCAAATCAATATGCCTGCTACTGTCGGGTAGTGACCAGAAAGCCGTTATAACAGACCTGGTTTGGGTTACATACTGCACTTCGATAACCTGCTTGCTGATAAGCGCTGCCGATACAGGTATCGCTTCACTGAAGCGACCAGCCTGGAAGGGATTAAACTCATCGCCTGGCCGCCTTACCTGGTATTGCTTTCCTTCAAAAAGAAAATAAGCATTGGCTTCTTTATTATCCCAGGTAGGATAATACTTATTAAATCCGATGGTTGCAGTATCACTGTAAATAAGATATATCTTGTGATCTTCTGCTAAAGCTCCGCCCATTTGCAACCATTTACCATCTTTCTTTATTTCTGTTTTGCAGGCTATCGCTTTATGATCCGGTCCTGTTTTAACAAACTGCAACCTCAGTATTTCATTTTCTATTGCCGCAACTACCTTATCATCCTTGGTTAAGCGTAAAGGAGCGCTTACGGCTTGTTGCTGATCAGAAAATACCTGTTGCTCACGCGGGTCTATCCGCCAGGAAAGAAGGAGTTTCTTTTCTACAGCATTCGGATCGGCTGCACTGTCGCTGGTTAGCAGTATGGCATCGCAACGCCCATAATTAAAATTATGAAGCCTTAACAAGGCCTGCGACTTTTTAAGATCAAGCCCGCCTACCTTCTCCCAGTAATATCCGGGTTTACCATGCCCGCCTGCCTTTTTTAGCGGCATATTGCCCAAAGAGAGCTGGAAGAAACGGGTACGGGGATTAACATCAAAATCGGGTGTTCGAACCCAAACGGTAAAATGTCCCGCTTCTTTAATATCTACTACTGTTATTGCATCCGTAGCTTCATCTCCGGCGCCGCCTATATATCGTAGCACCTGGCCGCTTACTGTTTCCCTGTCGGGCTCTGTAAACCATTTACCCTTGAACTGAAAATCTGCTCCTAATATAAGATATTGCGCCTTTTGGCCGTATAGGCCTGCCTGTATCATTACCAGTAATAAAAGCAGCTCTATTTTCAACAGTTTGCCAGAATGCATTGTATACATTTAATAATATTGAAAGCTGAAAACCTGGAGTCCATAAGGCTTTATCTTTACCTTATCCCCCAAGAATAACTGATGCGTGCTGCAGATGCCGACCTGCAGGCGGCAGTCTTTAATTGCAGCCGGTGACCTTTATAAAGCGTGAAGTATCTACTTTCAACGCGGCCTGCTGCATTTCGTCATCATTATTGAGGACAAACAGGTAAAACTTTTTATTTGTTTTATCTAAGGCACACAAATAATCGATATTAGGATTATCAAACGATACCAGGTTTTCCATCAGTACCAGATCAACCTTCTTACCAAATACTTGTCCTGAACTAAAACCAAATGTTTTATGAGGTCCTACTTTGGGCGTCACAAACCCTGCGGAAACTCAATACGCCCCTGCGACCTCAACAGCAACTCAGACATTAAATAATCCGTTATCCATCCCAGCTGCCACCATGCATGGTGCGGAAACGGCCCGGCGCCTTTGTTCATAGCGCTCCAGTAGTAAGAAGCTACACCGGTGGCGGGATCGACAAAGGCATCTTTTGTTAGTGCCGCAGCACGGGCCATTTTTAAGAACAGGAGTCTTTTGTTAATGCAAAAAACCGGATAAACATTCCTGCGTGACTGGCCAGCAAAATAGGCCCGCTGGGATTGGCAGACCCCAGTGTTCCGCCATGCTCAAAACCCAAACCTACCTGGCTGATCTGCCATTCTTCTAACTGACGTGCGCCATTCTTCCTCATGCTTTTGTCGGGTATGGGATGAGAATATATTGAGGTAGTATAGTACCGGGCAGTAGTTATAGCCGCCTTTTGTAAACGTTCGTCTTTTGTAATGTCATAAAGATCTAATAATGCCTGTGCACTTTGTGCTGTAGCAAAATCCGGTGCAAACCTTGCATCGCCGCAAACACCCAGAAAATACCCTTGCTCTACCGCGTTTTTAATAAACCAGTCAGCTGCTCTTGAAGCTGCGTCAAGATATTTTTATCGCCCAATATTTTATAAGCAACCAGCAAACCGTAGAAAGTAGGCCGGTAGTCTTTCTGATCGGTAAACATGGGCTTTTTAGTGACATTGTTGTAAGCCACCTCCCAATATCCTTCCGGCTTCATTTTTGAAAGCAGCCAGTCCGCCGCCAACCTTAGTTCTGCCCTCAATTGCTGATGGCGGGGTTCAAACAACAGGATATTCCCGATATCGAGCATCATATAGTAGGTGGTTGCTATCGGCTCTGTGTAGGCGCCCCACTCTTCGGTGAAACGTTTAGATTGATACAGGTAATACTGGCCCGCCGCAGCGCCCCTGAAAAAATCATCCGTTGTATTTTGCTGGGCCAGCTTAAAGTTAAGGGCCTGGGGCAAACGGGTATGTAGCAGCACCGAATCCCCGGTAATATTTGCCAGCATCCACATGGCTCCGTAATCGGCATTTTTAACAGCATCCTTTTCAGATCCATACACACCTCCCAGGTATTCCTGGGCCCCTATCCACCTACCTTTATAGTCAAATGTTCGCCACCTCGAAGTGCTATCGTTTTTTACATAGCTGAACAGCTGTTCTGTTCTTTGCGATAAAGATTGCCGGGTTTGTTTTAAATGCAGCAATTGATCGAAATGATAAATATCGTTCACCACATGCTGGTAAACCGGGTACCATCCTTCATTTTGTATAGTAAACCTGAAATCAAACGACAAAGATTCGCCCTTATTCAGAAAAGACCTTTCCTGGCCCAGCACAGGATGATATAAGGTAGGCGTTAACTGGCCGTTCCGGTTGATCATTGATAAACCCAGCAGCCACTGCGACTGCGTAGACTTATCCTGCAGCCAGGGATGTCTTGCAGTGCCCGGTTCTGCGGTAACACCCAGCGTAATGCCCGCCTTATTAGTAAGGATAGAAGTTAATGCTGCTGCTGTTCTTTCCCGCACCACAACAGGTTTGTCCGGAATACCATGACCATACGCGTAAGCGTCAACGAAATCATTATTGATTGTCTTTCCCTGAAACAGCCCGGGAATACAGGCCCATTCAAAATTTTTCTTATCATTTGCGGTTAATGCAGGAGTAGCAATGGAGTAATACCCGGGAGCCTGGGCCGTTAACCGGATAGTTACCCTGAGATCATTGGTATACAGGGTATCCAGCCGCCATATCGCCTCAATGGCAGCCTGTTCGGTTTTTTTAGAAAACACCACGGTATTCCCTTCTGCGCTGCAATGTTCGGGATAAAATGAAATGGTCCTACCTTCTTTATTAAATGAAACCGCTGAGGTATTCGCCTTCCAGGTAGGTATAATGTAACGATACTCGGGTTCGGGAAACTGAACAGCCCGGCCATTTTTGTCTGATATAACCTGCGGGTATGTATGGGGCTGTTCGGCGCTGTAAAGCAAAGTGTATTGTCCTAGGAGACCAGAGAGGGAACGCCAGGTCAATCCATCTTTTAATAGCAAAGTGTTTAACCGATAACCTTCGCTGCTGTGCCCCCATTTCACCTGCAGCGATTTGTTTTGCAGGCGTGGAGACGTTATTTTCTGGCTATAAGCAACAGATACAAATACCAGTAGTGATGTTACGATTTTACAACTATATAAAGTAAAACGGCTCATATGCTAATCTTATTAAGGCGTGATGTTAATCTCCATTTCCTTTAAAATAGAATCCGACTCTTTAACATTTACGCTTGTTGCTACAAATACAACTTTGTATACACCGGGTTTGGTATATACCTTGCTGTATTCATATAGATTTTGAGAAATATTTTTGATGGTTTCCCCTTTATCAGGATTGGTTCTGTTGGGATTAAACTGCTTGGTTACCACCCAATCGTCATCCAGGGCCAGGGGTTCGAAACCGTAAGCAATTGAACGGACGTGATGCTCCATTTGGTAGTAGGGCCGCTAAAGTTAAATGAGCTCCAGCCGGCAGTAGCCATGGTGGCCAATGCCGTCTCCTCGTTTTGCGCATTTATGCTTTTTAAATCAAAGGAGCGGATAACCCATCTGTTCTGAGCAGACTCCGGTTTTATAGTTGCTGTTTTATAACGAAAGGCTATTGCCATATTTTTATTGCGTTCGGCAAACTCGCTCAGATCAATATTTCCCGACGATGTCTGGTCCTGTCCTGACGACAATACTGCTTTGCCCGTGATATCTTCCCATGTGGCCGCCAGCACACTTGCCGAATCATATTTCCCGTTGAAGTCAGTAGAGACCAGCAACTTTAAAGTACTTTGGTCTACTGTAGCGGGTCCGTACTGGGCGAAACTTTTAAAGTTTAATAGAATCTTGTTTCCCTGTACAACAGTACGATCTCTGAACTCATATTTTCGACCCGGCTCACCCGACCAGAATACAACATTATCGGGTTTACCACTAAAAGTAAACCTGACAGGTTCGCCTACTTTATAGGTTGTTTTTTCAGGCGTAACCGAAAAGTTGCTGATATCAGCCAACTCAAAACGTTTGGAGCAGGAAGCAAGCATAACAAAAAGTATAGCAGCAGTTATATTTTTTTCATCCATGTATTTTTTGCATTTTCGATTAATTCGCATCTCCCTGGCCATACCACACCAGCAAGTGCCGGGATAATTCATTTATACAGGACACCTTGTTGATAGAGTCTCCTATGCCTGTTCTGATAACTTTCCCCATCGTTGTGATCGGTTTCATGCGCTTATGTTTATTGATTGCAGTTATATAGAATCATAACCCTTTGAACCAACAATTCCTGATAGCTATTTTATCAATTCTTTTACCAGCCCGGATTTTGTTTTACATTGGGATTCACCGCCATTTCGCTATTAGGTATCGGAAACAGTACCGATCGTTCTGTTATCCGCTGCGCCTGGGCAATAGCAGGATCTCTTAAAGCCGCCGGCATGTTGGTTCGGTACGCCTGCACCTGTGCCTGCATTGTTGAAGGGTAAATGCCCCACCGGATAAGATCATGCTTGCGTATTCCTTCAAAGGCCAGCTCTCTCAGGCGTTCGTTCATGATCAGCTCATGAAAATCCTGTTTCGATAATCCGGGAGGAGCATCTACTGTTGGGTCAGGTGATGCAACGTCTTTACCATATCCCCGCCTTCGCACCATATTGACTGCTTTATAAGCCAGTTCTGAGGGGCCGTTATTCACCTGGTTGTCGGCCTCCGCAAACATCAGTAATACATCGGCATAACGCAACAGCGGCCAGTTGGTGCCGGTATAACTTTGATCCCGTGGCAGCAATAATTCATACTCTCTTCTCCACTTACCATTACTGCGTTCATATACCTGATCGGCAGCCCAGGCGGTTCTCACCACCGTCTGGCCGGTTGTTACAAACCTGAAAGGAGCAACCGTCCAATCCCTGCGAAGATCAGCAGCTTCGTATGCATTATACAGTTTGGCTGTGGCATGCACATAATCGTACCCATAGCCGGTATCAATATTGCCGCAGGTAATACCGTTATAGCTGCCGATCATACCACCTTCCTGTATTTCATTCTTATTCGCACCTTTAAATTCTACCTCCCAAATACTCTCGCCTATGTCAAATACTTCTTTAACATGATTGATATACACCTGTTTAAAATCAGGATTTAATTTATGCAGGCCCGACTGCATGACACTATCGGCATAATTCCTGGCCTCCGTATATTTAGACACATCATTCAACGGATATCCGGCCATAGTAAGATATACCCTTGCCAATATTCCCTGAACCGCCGTTTTTGTAATACGGGTGTTATAGCCATAGTCTGTAATAGTTCTTACCAGCTTTTCGGCTTCTTTCATATCAGCAATGATCTGTTCATATATCTGCGCTACCGGCGTACCGGCCAGCGGCTCTTCATCGGGGCTTTTACTCGGGCGCAGCTTTAAAGGCACAGGTCCAAATTCATCGGCAAGCATGAAGTAGTAATAAGCCCTTAAAAAGAGGGCCTGGCCTTTGATCTCGTTTCTTCTTTGTTCACTCACACCTTGTGCCTTGTTTATATTTTCCAATAACATATTGGCTCTTTCAATACCTACATAAATAGACTCCCAATGCCGGTTGATCTCAAGCGTTGACGCGTCGATGATATTGGCATTAATGCCTGAGGTTTGGTTCTTCATAAAAACTCATCGCTGAAAACAAGATAGCAGGCCATACCCTGGGAGTACATACGGTTATCGCCCAGCCTGTCATATACACCCGCAAGCGCCGACTCGAGGTCCTTCTCGGTATTGTAATAGTTTACAGGAGCAACAAAGTCCTGTGGTGTTGTGTCCAGTATTTTATTGCAACTGCTGGTTACCAGTAGTAAGGCCGCAAATAGGTAACAGTAAATCAACTTCATTGTAAAAGCATTTATCGTTAAAAAGTTATATTTATTCCGAAGGTTACTGTTCTGGCTCTCGGGTAAGGACTCCAGTCAAACCCCGGGGTCAGCGCCGTATGGCGCACTGATACCTCAGGATCCAGCCCAGAGTACTTCGTCCAGGTTGCCAGGTTTTGAGCCGAAACATGCAGCCGCGCAGCCTGTATTTTCCACTTTTTCATTAAAGAGCCCGGGAAATTGTAGCCGAACGAAACAGTTTTCAGCCTTAAAAGGAACCGTCTTCAATATTCCTGTCGGAGTATACGTTAGGCCCGTAACCTCCGGCAACCGGCAACAGGCTGTTTTGATTATCTAACGACCAGCGGCTTTCGTAGGTCTTAAACATGTTAATGTCCCGCCGGGCTTCGGCACCTTCAAAAACGATCCGGTTGGCATTTAATACATCGTTTCCATAAGACCATTGCAGAAAAACATTCAGGTCGAACTGGTGATACCGAAAGTTATTGGAGAAACCTCCGATATGAACCGGATTAGGATTCCCGATAATGGTTTGATCATTTGCGTCGACATTTCCATCGCCGTTAATATCTTTATATTTAATAAAGCCAGGCTTTATATTGGCCCTGTCGCCGCCGTTATTGGGCACCTCCGGCTTGAGCTCATAGCTGCCATTAGGCAGCGCATTAAAATCTTCCAGCTGATACAAACCGTCGAAAACATAACCATAAAAAAGAGCAACCGGTTTTCCAGGCAGCGCTATATAAGGCAAAGAGTTATTAAAATTACCATTCCAGTTAGTTACCCGCGTAAGCAGGCTGGGTTGGTCTCCATTCAGCTCTTCTATCCGGTTTCTGTTAAACGCTATATTGAAATTGGAAGACCATGTAAAATTCTTTGTATTGATGTTTACGGTATTAAGCGTAAACTCCAGGCCCCTGTTGGAAACAATACCGATATTTTTGAACGCGGTAAGATAGCCGGTTGAAGTGGGCATTGATGCATTCAATAATAAATCAGTAGTTCTTTTATAATAATAATCTGCCGTAAGGCTAATACGCTCTTTAAGAAAACTTATGTCAAGCCCCGCATCAAGGTTAGCGGTACGTTCCCATTTCAGGTTTTCGTTCCCTACCATTACCGGCACCGTACCTTTAATATAATTACCATTGAAATAGTAGCCACTGCGGGTATTTCCTGTATTAGCACCTACTTCCTGGTCCAGCACACTCAGGTATGCAAAATCGGAAACGCGGTTATTACCGGTAATACCATAAGACAGTCTTAGTTTTGCAGCAGAAATAGCTTTCACGGGTTTCAGGAATGACTCGTTACCCAGGTTCCAGGCAAAGGCGGCAGACGGAAAATAGCCCCACCTGTTAGCACGAGAAAATTTCGAGGATCCGTCGCTTCTGAAAGAGGCGGTAAACAGGTAACGGGAATTAAACCCATAATTAACTCTTCCCAAAAAAGAAACCAGTGTAGCATAAGACCCGGAAGTGGTTTTGTTCATAATAGTTCCCTGGTCGAGCCCTTTAATCCCCAAAACTTCATTGGGCACTAAAATAGATACGAAACCGTTGCCTTCTGTGCTGCTGCGCTGCATTGTTAAACCCGCTACGGCATCTATCCTGTGCTTGCTGTTGAAGGATCTGTTAAAAGTAACCAGGTTTTCGTTCAGCAGGTTTCTTACATTCAGGTTATCAATCGATCCATTAATACCATAAGTAGCTCCATATACAGTGCGCGGGTTACCTGCCGCAGTTTTGGAGTTGTTAAACCGTTCGAAACGCATATCGGTTTCTGTTATACCACCATTAACCCTGAATTTAAAATACTTAGGAAGGAGTACTCCAGGAAAGCATTGGTAAAAAAGATTTGGTGAAGGCATACATATACATATTATTGGAGTTCACCACAGGGTTCACTCAGATCTGCATTGCCTGCAATATCATCAAAAGGCTGATCAATAAAGTCGTCTTCATTTCCTGCACCTGTAACCGGGCGATAGCCCCAGGTACTATAAAGAAGGTAGGAAGAAGCATTCCCCGCAGAAGAACTATTAAGATCATCGCTGGTTAAATTGGCGATCTGGCCGTTTTTAATAGCCTGTGTATAGTTGGTATTAACACCCGCCCGGAAATTTTTCCCGATCCGCTGTTCTATTTGGAAACGGCCCTGGTACCGCGTAAAGCCGCCGTTAATCACAATACCATCCTGATCAAGAAAAGACCCGCTCAAAGAATATTTGGTTGCAGCAGTTCCGCCTCTTAAAGATATGCTGTGATTTTGCATAAACGCATTGCGGAAAACATAGTCCTGCCAATTGATCCCTTCAACATCCTTATAAGACTCCAGGGTTTTACCGTCCTGGAAATAGATCTGCTCTCCTATGGAACGGTTTAGCTCTAACTGATATTTTACAAACTCATAAGCGCTCATTACCGGTATTTGTTTCTGCGGATACTGCAGCCCCAGCCAGTTGTTGTAGGTTACCACAGGAGGTCCGGTTTTTCCCTGTTTGGTTTTGATCATGATTACACCGTTAGCGCCTCTCGCGCCATATATGGCGGTAGAAGAAGCATCTTTCAATACTTCGATAGATTCAATATCGTCAGGATTAATCGCATTATTGTCGGGACTTTCAATGGGGAAACCATCTATTACATATAACGGTGTATTAGATTGGGTAATGGAGTTGCCGCCCCTGATCACAATATTACTTACGCTGCCGGGCTGGCCGTCGTTGGAACTTACCTGCACCCCGGCCACCCTCCCGGCCAGGGCGTCTTCAAAAGAGGGTACCGGCGCTTTTTCCATATCCTTCATGTTTACAGAACCTACCGCCCCGGTAAGATCTTTTCGCTTTACTTCGCCGTATCCTATTACTACCACATCATCCAGTACCTGGTTAGCCGTTACCAGCTGAACAGGATAATCGTTGTCTGACGTAATTTTTACAGACTTTGTTATAAAGCCTATCATAGAAATAATCATTACATCATTTTCCCTGATATTAGGAAGCGTAAAGCGCCCTTGTGCATTAGTAAGCGCAGAGGCCGTTTTACCTTGCAGGGTAATAGTTACATTCTGCAACGGACTACCTTTTTCATCGGTAACGGTGCCCGTTATAGTTTTCACTGCCTGGGCCAAACAAAGCAGCGGAAGCCCCATGGATAACAGTAATAACGTTAATTTTCGATTCATATGCAATAATCCTTATTTAAAAGTTGGAAGTAATGGGCAAACATTTTCTTATTATAAAGAGCAATCGCTAAAAACATGCATGGCATAAAAGCATTTATTTCGTCTTTATAGTCACAATCGTCTAAAATAGTCTGGTCTGGACTGGTATGCTTCACAAACATAAAACTTTTGATTTTATCTGCCAAAACATTTTTCAACACTGCGTTTACGGTTCATCATACAGCAAAATGTTCTGGTTGGGTTTGTTTGGCCATTACTTATTATTTTTGCTTAAAGATTTTCTAATGAACACAATTGCTGACGGTACAGCGAGAAAGGTAAAGGGAGCATTGCAGGCCAAACTAAAGTATGAACAGCTATCAGAATATATTATTTCACTTATTGAAAACGACAGGCTTCATATAGGCGACCAGATTCCGTCTTTAAAGCAATTACAACTGCAGCTGGGCATGAGCAAGGAAACCTTGCTGAAAGGGCTCAATCATTTAGTAGAGAAAGGAATTATCGAATCGGTTTACCGCAAAGGGTATTTTGTTAAGAAAAAGACATACAGCATACATACAGAATCTTTCTGTTGCTCGACAAAATGAATATCATGAGAGAGCAGCTATACCGAACGCTTTTGGACAACCTGAAAAACAAGGCTGACATAGATATTTATTTCCACCACCATAATTACCAGGTATTTGAAAAGCTGGTAAAAGAAAATATCGGGAAATATACGCACTACGTTATTGCTACTTTTTAAAAGAAGATGTAGCGCCCTGTTAAATATGATACCTGACAAAAAAAATAGTAGTGGATCTTAACCAGCAAGGTATTACCGGCAATTACAGTTGTGTTTACCAGGATTACGGACATGATATTTATACCTCTTTGCACAAACTGAAAAAAGAGTTATCAAAATATAAAAGATTAATTCTGGTAGCACACCAGGAAGCCATTCATGCAAAGCTTGTGATAGAAGGATTCTTGCATTACTGCACCGAAATGAAGTTCCCTACCTGATCCAGTCTGACATAGATGAAAGAAATTTTCAGAAGGGCGATGCCTATGTTACTTTTAGCAGGTATGATACGGATGATGTTACCCTGATCAAGCTGGCGCGGAAAAAAAAGCTTAAACTGGGACAGGATGTCGGGCTCATTTCCTATAATGATACGGATGTAAAAGAAATACTCGAAGATGGCATAACTGTGATTTCGACGGACTTTGAGGCTATGGGCCAAACTGTTTCACAAGCAATATTGGAAGAGCAGGTGATTGTAAAACGAAATCCCACTAAAGTAATAAAGAGAAACTCTCTTTAAGATACCGTTTTAAGTTTATACCGGGTAAAAAATAATGAACCGGCTTATTGCCCTGATTCGGGAATTGTTTTACGCTCCTATTACCTGCTATGGCTTTTTAGAAAAAACATGCGCGTGAGACAGATAACCCCGGGCACGCTTCTAATTCTTTTTAATCCGGATCCATACGGGCGCATGGTCACTCGACTTTTCCCATCCGCGCACATGCCGGTCAATACCCCGGCTTTTAAACGGCCACCCATTACAGGACTTAACAGGATATGATCCAGGCGCATTCCGGCATTACGCTCATAAGCCTTAAACAAATAGTCCCAAAAGGTATACAACTGCTCTTCCTGCGGGAATAAAAGGCGCATGGCATCAATCCATCCTTTATCGGTCAGCTCCTGAAAGCCTTTCTTACTTCTACCCTGAATAAGGCATCATTCTCCCAACGTTCGGGCTTATATACATCATCGGCAGTGGGGATAATATTAAAATCGCCAATCAAAATTACAGGCAGTTCCATTTTTAACAGTTGCCCCGCTCTTCGCTTCAGGCGCTTCACCCAGGAAAGTTTATAATCGAATTTGGGACCAGGATAAGGATTACCATTAGGTAAATACAGGCAACATATCACGATTTCGCTCACTATCGCTTCCAGGTAGCGGCTTTGCCCGTCTGCAGCATCTCCGGGTAATGTACGTTGTACTTCTGTTATCTGCATCCCTTTTTGCTGAGAATGGCTACCCCGTTCCAACTTTTCTGCCCATGCCAGATGGCTTCATAGCCTGCTGCATTAACCTCTTTTATCGGAAACTTCTCATGCAATGCTTTGAGCTCCTGTAAGCATACGATATCCGGCCGGGCCTCTTTCAACCAGCGTAATAATACCGGAAGCCGGCCATTGATACCATTCACATTATAAATAGCAATCTTCAGGTTGCGCATAAACGATTTTTATGATGACACGAGTAAAACAACAATGGCTCAGGACAGGCCCAAGCCATTTCTGAACTTGCAAATAGTTTGCCATAAGAAAACTGAATCGTTCATGGCAGTACCATGATTTACCGCGATGCGATGACTTCTATTATTCCGGCGATGGTTAATTATTCAAAATACCCTGAGCAAGCCAACCGAAAAAGGCTTGGTTATCAAATTTTTACCGAGGGATAAATTTTAGTACGTGCCAGATCCATATCATCTATGGAAGAGCTTACTACATAAATATTGACACCCGCTACTGCCGCGGCAGGAAGGGATGAAAAAGCCCTCAGGAATTCCCAGCCGTTCATTTCCGGCATTTCAATATCCAGCAATATAATATCCGGTAATTGCATAGAGGGGTCAGTCAGGGCAGCCTGAAGCGCTACTATGGCTTCGCGTCCGTTTTCCGCAAATAAAACTTCTGCGCTCGTACAGCAAAGACCAATCATCCTTCGCGTAACCAGTTTGTAAACGTGATCGTCGTCTACTATAAGAATAACCTTATTAACATTCATTGAAACCTGAGGGTTATAATACCGGGCTTAGTATTTACTATCAAATTTAAGGTTAAATACTTAAACAACAAGGGCTGATGTATGGCTCTAATTTATTATTTTTCGTGCTGCATGTAGCTAAGAAGGCAATTGAAAGCCATACCTGATACGGCTTCCTTCTATTTCTTTGACCAGTAAGCTGCCATTACGTGCAAGATAATCGTTACAAAGGCTTATTCCCAATCCCACACGGCTATCGCCCCAACCAGCAGCATCCGATGGCATAAAATCATTCTGTATGCTCACCTCAATCATTGCTTCCTGCTGCAGGGCCTTAACTATAATAATACCTGAGTCAACTGTATACTTTACTGCATTATCCAGCAAATTGCGCAACACCAATTGGATATGATTTTTATCTGCTACGCAAAACAAAGATTGTGGCGAACCTTCTATCCGGATATTTACTTTTTCTCTTCAGCAATCGGCCGGTATACAGCTACCAGGAAGCTGATCATTTGCGAGATGTCAAAACGTTCTATATTTATATGAACCTCCTGCATCTGGGCACGCGCCCAGTGGAGAATATTATCAAGCATTACCTTTAATTGCTGGAAATGATTACTATTAGAGCGGAGCATCCGCTTCAGTTCTTCCTCATTAAAAAGGTCGATATTATCGGCCGACAAAATAGTGAGAATACCATTAAACGGTGTTCGCAGATCATGGGCAATAATCGAGAACAGCTTATTTTTAATTTCATCAGAAGCCTGCAGCTTCGCTATAGCATCCTTTAAACTCTGAGTACGCTGATTTACCTGCCGCTCCAGCTCTGCATTATGCGTTTGGATCAATTTATAGTTTTCCTCCTCCGCTTTTCTCTGCCGTTCAATGATTAACTCATAGCGCCGCCCCAAAGCTATGGCAAGCAGCATAAACTCCAGTAAAATACCACTTTGCAATATCAGGGAACTGTAAGTAGTGTACTCCAGGATGCCTTGCAAACTCAATACATAGTATATAACCGCTGCTACAAATGTGAGCCAGGCGGCACCTAAATAAGCAACAGTTTTTCGCTCTGCTCCATACGCATAAATACTGGTAACAATTAAAGTAACAGGCACTATCAAACCAAAAACCTGGGCTCCCCAGGCTGCCCGGGCTTTAAAACCCAGAAGGCTGATCACTAATAAAACACATAAACCACCTAACAGCAGATTTGTCCACCTGAAAAGTGGCAATGACAGAGACCGGATATTATAAAACCGGTTGGTGATTAAAATAGAGGTTCCAAAACCTATACAGAAGAAAATGTGCGGATAACGATATACGAAAGACCGGAATGATTCTCCCAAAAGATAACTATAACCACTCAGGTACCCGATCGTGTAAATGCCCAGGGATAATATATACAGGCAATAATAAAGATAGGCTACATCCCTTACACTCAGGTAAAGGAATGCATGAAAAATCAACAGGGCGAGCAAAAAACCAATAAAGCAAATTTCGATCACTTTCGCAGACGACTTCTCAATAAGATATAAATTATCGGCCTGAGCAAGCTGTAAAGGCAGCAGCATTATATTCCTGCTCTTAACACGAAGCCATATATCGCTGGCTGTTTGCCCGTCAGAAGAGGATACTGGAAAGATATACTGGCTGGTGCTTCTCACACCTTTGGTGGGTTTTGTAAGGATCCGGCCTTGAAATTGCTCCATTGATCACCCGACTTAATATAGCAATCGATCTCTTCAATATTGGCGGAACCAACAACCAGGTAAGCCGCATGATCCGATATTTTCTTTATAGATAAATGGATCCAGAACGCAGAAGCCGTATTGCCTAAGTTAAGTATATCGGAACTACCTTTAACAAATTTCCCCTTTTCATATAAGTACTGCGCCTGGGGCAACAAGAGCAGGGCTGTTGTATCTTTAAAATAAGATACGGATTTGCCAATATACTGCAAAGGGCTGCTTCGATCCAGGTCAACAGCCTGAGGCCTGGCATGAGTTGCACAAAACATAGCCAGCATCAAACTAAAGACACATTTCAACCTGAGGAACATGTCATAAAGTTAAGGGTTGTACCTCATTACAACCTATTAGCGCTGTTGACGACCGTTGCAAATCACCTTAAAATATCTGTTATAAGGATATATAAGCGTGATCTTTTTAGTAATGAATGCCGGTTACATTAACAGCCGGTGAACAAACTATCGCAGCCATTGTAAAATATCTTGTATTTTATGGATTACGGGTGTGGAAGTTAGGGTTGAGCCAGGGTCTTCCTCAGGTCAAGCTGCTCTTCTCCCTCAAGACTTATAGTTCGCGTCAGCAAACCAGCAAGCTCCTTTCTTTTATTACTATTCAATAAAAGATAAATGACCCTGACGTTCACCTTTTGCTGCTCTTTACTTAATCCCATAAATATTTTAGGTTCGGCAGTATAAATACCTTTCAGCACGTTAAAAGATCTGCTTTTGCTGCCTGCCCCTGTTCACTCTCTTTAAACTCTGGTATAATACCATTTTTTTCAAATGTTTCAATAAGAAGACTGGCAGCATGCTGGCTAACAAAGCGTTTCTGTTGGTGGCGCACCAGGTCATGCAACCGGCTCTGCAAAATCCTGAAGATGGACGAATTCCTGGAGCTCCTTCAAAAAGGTTCAGGCTTTGCTCATGATCGTTCACATAAAAACTGTTGAAGAACGAAGATTCCACATAAACACTATGATAAAAACCAATAGCGTTATTATTAAATGAAGTTAACTCCTTGAACACTTCCTTTTGCTTACTATCCAGGAAATAAAAGTAAAATTTGTCGCCGATCTTATGTACCCATCGTATGAAAGTTGCTTTAAAAACAGTTTCCTTTTCATCCTCCGTCACTGGTATCAGCAGTACATCATGCTGCGCGATTAAGTTATTGTACCGAAGAGGATCTCCATTGATACGGATCTGAAAGCTCCTGTCTTTATTGAGAAAAAGAAACCACCCGAATTCCCGGCCTAAAAAATCTATGAATTCAGGAGACGAAAAAGAATAAGCTGTTACTCCAAACAGGTCGTCAAAACGCACCTCGGTACCTGTTTGAGCAATCTGCGACACCCGTTTATCAGTAAATTCAAACCTGTCTTTAGAGCCGCTTTTTATGGCAATAGCATACTCGAGAATGCTGCCGGACCTGGCGTCGCGATACCTGGTTTTCCAGACAGCCCGCGTGCTAAATGCCGCAAACGAAAACCGGCCTTTCCCTTTATTCCCTTTTAGGCGGGAAGATGATTTCTGAAAGCTGCTTCGCTTTATAGAATCCATGAAATTACCGAAGCTTTCATCAATGGTATCCAGATCAATACCTTCTCCATTATCTGTTACCGAAACCGAGCTTATATAGTCCAGTTCATTACTCTCAAAATTGATATCCACTGCCGTAGCACCTGCATCAAAGCCATTCCAGATAAACTCCGCAATCGCCTGCATATAATCTGCTGTCAGGCCTGCTGAATCAATACCTGTATTATTTACTGCAACTTTCTTTTCCATAGAAAAACTTTAATAAGGCAGAACCGGTGATTTAATTTCCTCGTAAGGCACTTTATTATTTCATAACTTTTCTAAACGTCATATTAATCCGCGATCGCATAGGAATACCGGATTTTGCGATCCGGTGCTCCCATTCCTTTTGCAGATCAGCTTTCATCAACAGCAAGGACCCGTGTTCGAGTAAAATTCCGTACTTTTTTGAGTGATCTTGTTTATGACGAAAATCAAAAAGCCGCTCCTGTCCTAAGCTGAGTGAGGCAATTGCTGTTTTTACTCCCGGGATTGTATCTCTATCCGCATGCCAGGATACAGAATCCCGCCCGTCCCTGTAGTAATTGAGCAGTACTCCCTGAAATTGTTCGCCCGTAAAACGTTCTATGCGCTCCTTCAAATGATAGAGCTCGGGCAACCAGGTTAAGGCTTCCCGTTTACCCGCATCCCTTTCCCGTCCATCGCCATACCAGGCCGACAGGCGCGGCGTTAATACTTCGCGGTCATATATTATTTCCTTATGCTGCTGCCAGGAACTTCCTGCAACAATAATTTCAGCAATTCATTAGCCTCTTCACTGTTAATAAATGCACGCGTATAAGAAAGTAAATCTAAGGGTAACTGTAGCTGAGATACATCGTCAAATAATTTTTGTTGCATTTTTTACATTTTTTTCGAATTAAAGCACGCACACTTGAACCAGGTTTTCCGGATAACAGGTGTTCAACTTTTCAACGCAACAAAATTAATAAATTATTTAGCAGGAAAACTAATATTTTTAGCAACCAATACCCGGATTAAAATAACCGTAAGAAAGATAAAAGAATTTTACGAAAAAATCGTACCTTTACGATTATATAATTTCTTGCTGAAGGTAATTCCTGCTAGGGCGACATATTATTATGGCAGCTTGCCTGCTACTTAACTTTTTTCTCATGTAAAACAACGGAGAGGGTATTCTTATCCACTCCCCTTTTCTCTATGATCGCCATCCAATGCTAAGCGACCGGATTTTCAAATGCAGTGATCACTCTTTTCTGTGAATAGTTAATGGTTTTTGCCGATGCCGTGTTGTGTACTGTTTCGGATCGCCTCAGGCCCCGGATAACGTCATGTTTATAAATGGCCGGCACTCTCTTTACTGATTTTTACAGGATGCTGAGAAATCTTGAAGCAGGCAGAATATCATTATGATTAATGGTTGAAGAAATATGCTTAAACATAGTTTTAAACCACTCCTGCCTCTGCTTAACAAAATGAGCCCGGCAAAATACCGGGCTCATGATAAAAATCGAACAAACAAATTTATCTAACGTATGAGGGGCAATCCCAAAAATTGGAAAAACAGGTATTTATCCCGGGTTCCGGCATTTATTGCCGGATAAACACAAATTTTGAAGCAGTGATACCGCCTGTGCCCAGGTTAGTACCTCCTGTGCGAATGACCAGGTATGCTTTACCTGTAGCAGGTGCTGTGAAAATGGGGCCGGAGCCAACACATCCTACTTTGGACAACAGATCATCAAACGCCACCTTACCACAGCCGGTCCATGTATTCAAACCCATTCGCACACCGCCTTCATTGTAGTCCACCCCGGTAACAGGTGCACCATATCCAATGTATACTTCAAACCATGTATCGGTTGCACCAGCTCCTTTACATTAAACGTGAACGAATATTTTTTACCGGCCTGTACCTCTACTGCCTGGTAGATGCCGATATGGCCGCCACTGCCGCCTGCAAAAACAAATGATCCGTTGGCTGCAGGCGTTACGGTTACATTATCATTATTGGCAATTCTTAATACCTGCCAGGCATCGTTTACAACCTGGTTTTTAGGCGGAATGATGGCATCCATTAAAGAATCCACATTTGCATATACTACAATTCTGCTACGGGCTTCGTTGATGCCAAATTTTTCGGCAGAGGCAATTGAAAGGCCCAGGGCAATATATTTACCCTGGTTGGCGCTTAGGCTCGATATCTTAATTTTAGGTTGTACACTTCCCTTCATCACGCCATCCTTATACTCAATTGTTGACAACTCATCCAACGTATAATCTGCAGCAGCCAGCTTCACGGTGTTTGCCGGTAATTTACCCGCACTGATTAGCTTATCAACAGCAGCATTATCAGCCTGTATCTTTACCGTAAAAGGGCCAATTCTGTAAAACCACCGCGGTATATAGTAGCTCCGATCGTTACTGTTTTGGCTACAGTATCCTGTGCCCAGTTACTTACTCCATTGATCCCTCTTGTTCCCGAACTATCTGCCTGCGCAAAAAAACTTTCCCTGTTTCGGTTACACGATCACCAATTATTGCATCCTGCTTACAACCTGTAAACAGAACCATTATGGCGAATGTTATTCTTAAAAATGCTGATGAAAGCTTATTGTTCATAATAGTATCTTTTAAAATTTAATGCTTACCATCCCTGGTTTTGTGTCCAGCCTGTTTTTACAATTTCGTCCTGGGGAATAGGATACCAGTCCATTTTAGGATCAAATTTGCGATCTTCCAGTTTGTTCACCTGGTAAGTGAACGTAGTACCTGATCTAGTGATTTTAATGCGATTGACTGGCTGACTGAAGTAAGTGCTTCCTTTTTTTCCAGCGTCTTACATCCCAGAGGCGTTGATCTTCATAAGCCATCTCCACATTCCGCTCGTGTTCAATGCTGGCCTGGTTTAATTGGCCGGAAGTAAGTGCCGGCATGGTTGATCTTGCACGTACCAGGTTAATAGCCTGCAGGGCGGTTAACGAAGCGCCTGAAGGTTTTCCGTCGGCTCCATAAGCATTAAAAGCTGCTTCAGCATAATCGAGCAATAGCTGGCCATAGCGAAAATAAGCCCAGGTATGCACCGCGCTGGTGTTGGTTACGAGGTTAATGGAAGGATTCACCCATTTTTTCAGGTAGTACCCAGTTTTTGTAGCATTTAATTTGGGAAAACCGGCGGCTCCGCCCTCGAAGGTTTCAATAACAGCACCGGAGAAAGTGGTATTATTAAGGATAACAGTATTATTCAAGCGCGGGTCCCTGTTGGCATAGGGATTAGCTGCATCCGAAGGGTTTTGCCAGCTGAAAGGCCTTGAACCCGTTACAGCACCCGAGCCATCTTTAATCAATACCTCAAACTGATCGACCAGGTTTTGTGTGGGTGTCACGCTGTTTCCATTAGCGCCCTGGAAGCTGATGGGAAAGTTGGCATACTCTACCGAGTTATTATTACCATACTGCCTGAAGAAAATCATTTCTTTCGAGGTGAGTGCGTTAGCGCCAAAGACATTGTTGTAATTGGCGTCGAGCGTGTAGGTATTTAATAATGACATCATTATACGCTTTTGCTGCATCTTCCCAACTGGCGGTGGTGCCGGCGCTCTTAAATAGCGGGCTTGCAGCATAGAGCAATGTCTTTGCCTTTAAAGTTTTAATAGCCCCATAAGTGACCCTGCCTACATCGTACCACGAATAACTACTTAAGTTTTGCGGGATAATGGCCGACGCTGCATCACAAAGTTCTAAAATATACTTCACGCATTCATCCAGTGTATTCCTGGGGATATTCTTCCAATCATCCGATTTATATTCAAAGGCTTCCCTCAGCACCGGAACGCCGCCATACCGCTTGATGAGCTCCAGGTAAAAGTAGGCTTTCAGGAAGAGCACTTCCCCTTCCATAAACTTCACATTGTTACGTGCGTTGAAGTAAGGAGTGGAATCGCTGGTAACGATGCGGTTTTTGATATACTCAATATCTGCCTTATCCTTGTTCTTCAGATAGAGATTGGCTGCGCGGATGGCATTAAAGTTCTTGCTCCAAACATCGTCGGGATTAACATATTGATTCCATACGCCCTGGTTGAATACATTCGACATGTCTGTAACGTTAGTGGCTTCGGCATTGTCGGTAATGGCTTCATAACTGAGCGAAGCTAAACCGTTGGGAAGATAGCTGTATACGTTCCATACGGCCTGTTGCGCGTAGTTATAATTCGTATAAAACTGATCCGAGGGAATAAAGGCATCCACCCTGTTCACCGTCATGAAATCTTTCTCGCAAGAGGAAAGCAACAGTATGCAGGCTAAAAGCTGAACGATTAATTTATTTCTTTTCATAGCTGATAATTCAACGTTGTTCTAAAATTTTACATTAAATCCGAAATCTACCACCCGGGTTAAGGGATAGCCCATAGACAGGTTTTCTGGTTCCAATCCGTTGATCTTATTAGACACAAACAAATTGGTTCCGTTAGCAAAAACACGTATGGCGCCTATTTTTTTCAATACGCCCGACTGCGGAATGGTATATCCCAGTTCAATACTGCGCAGCTTGAAGAAATTGCCATTTCGGAACCAGAAGTCTGCACCCACATTATTGTTTAGATTGGCCAGAGTGGATAGCCTGGGCGAAGTGGCTGTAGCAGCCGTTTCGGGAGTCCAGGCATTATTGGAGAATGCAGTAATATTGTTATTGTTTACAAATGGATGCGTATAATTATAAGCAGCGCCCAGCATGCTGATAGTACGATTCATTACTCCTGTACAAAAGTGCTGAAATCAAACCCTTTGTAGTTGAAGCCCGCATTAAATCCCAGTGTAATTTCCGGTACATTATTATATCCCCAGGGCGCGCGGTCATATTCATTGACCACCCTGTTTCCATCCAGGTCTTTAAATTTAAGATCGCCGGGTTTTACCTGTGCATAAGATGAAGTGGTAATACCTTGTTTAAGAATACCGTTTGCGTCAAAATCGGATACCTGGTAAAAGCCCTCGAATACTAAACCCTTCACCTGGCCAATAGCGAATCCTCTTTCATAAAGACGGCTGGAAGGTTGGGCGGTTTCTGATTTCTCTATGATTTTGTTCCTTGCAAAAGTTGCTGTACCGGTAATAAAGTACTTAAACTCGTTCGACCGGTTATTATAAGTAAGCACCGCTTCAAATCCCTTATTATTTACTTTACCGGTATTTAAATAAGGCAGGTTAAATCCTGTATAAGCGGCAACATTGGCATACGGAATTTCATAGATGCCACTGCGTGTTTCATTAAATACATCGATCGTTGCAGATAATTTATTCCACAATGTTGCCTCTACTCCTACGTTTAAGGTTTTCTTTAATTCCCATGTGGCATCCGGATTGGCAAAAGCACCAATAGCCATACCGCCCCGGCTGGTGTTGCTGGTTCCTGTGATCCAGCCGGGTGCCCCGCCGGCACGCTCCTGGTACAGGAAGCGGTAGGTATCGTTGATATTTCCAGCACTGCCATAGGAAGCTCTCAACTTTAAAAAGCTGACCACTTCGTTATTCTTAAGGAAATCTTCATTAGATAGTATCCAGCCGGCGCTTAATGCAGGAAAGAAACCATATTTATTTCCCGGGGCAAAATCAGCTGATCCCATATAAGATGAGCTAAAGTCAACTATATATTTTTATCGTAATCGTAGGTGAAGTTGCCTGCCATACCCTGTACCCTTACAGCGTAGGTTTGTCCGATACGCGTATAGTTCACTCTCCTTCCCAGAACCATTCCACTAAAGGTATGCTTGCCGAAGCCGCGGTTATAATCTAATCCGGCCTGGAATGTATTCCGGTTCCAATGCCCGTTCCCGCTTTCGTTGGTGGTTTGGGGTGTGTTGGTCCCAATAGTACGATAGGTAGGATTGCCTTGACCATCTAAAACGGGCTGATCATTGTTATCTTTCAGCAACTCGAAAGACATCACCGAATACAATGTTTGCCTGGTACCGGTATACTGGTTATTGAAGGAAACACCACCAATTGCGGCCAGCCCCGGGGTGATCAGATCCAGTTTCTCACGTACTTTAAAATTGGTTTGAATGGTACGGGTGTGCGCGCTGTATATACCATTTTGCTGCAATAATTGGATAGGATTAAAATTATACACCGCGCTATTACCCCAGGTTCCGTTAGGATTCTTTACCGGGAATGAAGCGGCAGGAATACGCATCAGGTTATCAAATACCTGCGAAGCGGTAAAGCCCGAAGGCGTATTACGATCTTCGATAATGCCCGATACGTTAGCCGCAACATAAAGACTCTTTGTGAGATCCAATTCAACATTCGCCCGTAGATTGATCTTACTGTATTTCGCATTGGTTCCAAAATCTTTGCTGATAGCAGTAGCATTTTTATATAAACCATCATAGTTCATATAATCCATCAACACATAGTAACGCGCTGTTCTGTTACCACCTCTGAAAGAAAGGTTATAATTCTGAATAGCTGAGTTTTTCTTCAGCAGCTCATCGTACCAGTTCACATTGGGATGGAACGGATCGCTGGCAGATTGATACAAGCCGGGATCAGGATACTTCTGTGGTAGTCCGTCATTCGCCAATGCCTGGTTGTATAACCTGGTGTAGTCGTAAGCATTCATTACTTCAGGGAGCTTCACCGGTGCCTGAATACCATACCGGGCGTTAATCGTTAACTCATTTTTAGAAGACACCCTCCCCTTTTTAGTTGCCACACTAATAACACCCGAAGCGCCCTGTAAGCCATAAAGGGCGGTGGCCGCTGCATCTTTCAAAAGTGTAATCGATTCAATTTCGTAAGGAGAAAAAGCGCTCAGTGCGCTCAGGTCTACCTGGAACCCATCCAGTAAAATGAGTTGCTGAGCGGCCCCATTGTTCCATGTAGTTCTTCCACGCATGAACAGGTTAGGATTATCATATCCCGGCTCACCGGAACCCGTATTTACAGTTAACCCGGGTATACGTCCCTGCAATGTATTTAATAAGTTGCCTGAGAACATCTTTTCGAGCTCTTTGCCAGAAAGCGTAAAAGTAGCCGTCGTATTCCGCCAGTTTTTTTCTTTTCGTAAACCCAGGTCTACCAGGCGGTTCAGCTCCGTACTATCCTTCAACTGCTCCTGGTTGGTGCCATCTGCAGTCACTGTTTGCGCTTTGACAACACCTGCACTACATAGCCAACCCAATAAAGCAAGCAGCGGTTTATATTTTTGTATCATTTGATATTAAATTAGAATTGTGAGAATATTTACTGATTACCAGCCGGGATTTTGTCCTAACCAGGAGGCGCCGTCTCCTAAATAATTATTACTAACCTGTGCATTGGGAAAAGGCAGGTAGTAGTACTTTTTAGGCCAAACCCTGTTCATAAATGACACGATCTTCCAGTTGCGTTGAAGGGTACCCGAGCTATTGTTGGCCCTGGTTTGAAAACCGTGCAAGGCAACATTAAGCGTAGAATAGGCTTTTAACCAACGTTGTAAATCATTCAGCCGGTGCCCTTCGTAAGACAATTCAACAGATCGCTCGTTCTGCACGGCCTCTCTGAAAGCTTCCACAGATCCCGGAGTTTTGTCGGGCATACCGGCTCTTTTACGGATCATGTTCAGGTAGGTAGTAGGTAATCCTGCAGGCCCTGCATACTCATTCATAGCTTCAGCATAATTCAGGTAAAACTCTGCCAGGCGGAAAATGGTCCAGGCAAAGTTGCGGTCGTCCCTGTTGTTGATACGTGCTACATATTTATAGGTTTCCAGCGCATAGCCATCCTCCCCTGCGTCGCTACGGCCATAATCTGTTGTGGGTGATTTCCCTCCGTCGCCAATATAGTATGGGATGGTGCCGATCTGGCTGTTGTACCACATACCGTCATAAGCAAATGTTTGATAAAACCGGGGATCTAAATTCTGTTCCTGGATCCAGGTGGTGAAATCATTACCGGTTGCCGTTAGCGGTACCGTCCATTTACTGCCATCTCTTTTTTCATACAATTGGGCAAATTCGATGGGTACATTATTCTTTACTGCCCAGCTGCCCATCCTTACCTTAGACATCAGGTATTTGCCAAACAACCAACCATTATTTGCAACCCACATGTGGGCGGTATTTACCAGGATCAACTCACTATTTGCATATACATTAAACACTGCTTCATAATCACCCAGGCCTTCAAAATTATCAGTCCTTGGCGTGGTTTCAGCCTTACCGGTTTGATATAATGCCCCGCCGGCGGCGATAGCTGCGTCAATAACATCCCTGGCTGCATCAGCCGCAAGCTTCCAGCGCTCCTTATCATAATTAGGATAAGCCAGCACAGAGTCACGCGCATCACCGTAGCGGGCTTCAGCAATTTCGGCCGCCATATTAGAAGGCGTATTGTACAAAGGGCTGGCCACATACAACAACATACGGGCCTTCAACGCTTTGGCAGCAACACTGGTCACGCGGCCAAAATCAGCAGGTCCCCAGGTAGCAGGTAATAAACGTGCGGCCTGATCGCACCAGCTAACGATGCTATCCGTTACTGTTTTAACGGCACTACGACGCACATCCAGCTGCTTGGTGCCATCCAATGGTTCCACAACGATGGGGATGCCACCATATTGGCGAAACAATTCAAAGTGCTGGAAGGCGCGGCAAAATAAAGCCTGCCCCTTTACCTGGTCTTTCCATAGCTGGGAAGCATCTTTTACTTCGTCGATCTTTTTTAAGATAATATTGGCCTGGCGAATTCCGGAATAGTGGCCTCCAAACCCGCCCCGGTCTACATTTCCATCGGCTGTTTGATTCCCGGTAGTATAAGCCGCGGCATTATTGGTTAAACCTACCCAGCTGTAGGTTGGATAAATATAGTATACCGCATCGGTCAGCATATCCGGGCGTGGCATTTCATTACCATTATCGCGGGGAAACCAGGAAGGAATACAAAGGTTATACATACGGGCAACTGCCATGTCCGCATTAATTTGTGTGCTGAATACCGTATCTACTGTAAAAGTGCCCCGTTAGGTTTTTCCAGAAAATCCTTGTTGCAGCTCATAGAAAGCAAGCAGGCACTGATTATAATGACCGCCGGCAGCAACCAGTGCATCGTTTTTATTTTTATCGCGTACTCATTTGAACCGGAGGCAACGCCCGGGCGGTCCTCCTTTATAAAATCGTTGTGCGGATTATATATATTTCGTTTCATTTGCTAAGTTTTAATGTCAGACAATCGCTTTTTTTTGAAAGGATTTTCTACCTTTTTAGAAATTCAGGTTGATACCCATATTATAGGTTTTGTACAGCGGGTATCCCTGGTTTCCCAGATTCTCCGGGTCGCCCCAGATCTTTGATTTTGACCAGGTATACAGATTGTCGCCGTTTACATAAATACGAGCCGATTTTACACCTAAACGCGTCATGAAAGCTTTTGTAAGCGTGTATCCTATAGTCATATTTTGTAGCCGTGTATAAGAAGTATTGACCAGGAAATAAGTGTTACCGGCATTCTCAGCACCAAATCCGGAAGCGCCTTTATCATAGCTGGGCGAGGGAAAAAGTATCTTTTCACCACTGTTATAACGATCCAGGCTGAAACGATACATATCTACTTCAAACAGCGCCTGCTGCTTATCGAAGTGATAGGTATTCATGGCCCCCTGGCTACACCCGCCATCCCGGCGAAAAGGGCTGACACATCAAATCCCTTAAACCTGAAACCAACGGTTACGCCATAGCTGTAAACAGGCGCTGTTGAATAGCCTTGCCTTACGCGGTCCTTTTCATTAATCAGTCCGTCGCCGTTCACATCCACCAGGCGGATATCACCGGGTTGCAACGCGCGCCCACCAAAGCCCAGGTCTTTTACATACACCGGATTACCGTTGATATCTGTATATGGATTACCATCTTTTAATGCGCGTACAGGCTGGGAAAGAATAGGATTACCATTACCGTCAATGGCGTACAACTGCGACCAGGAAGTATACAAGCCATCAGCAGTTAACAAAAGCTGCTGTCCATTGGGCCTGCCTGTTGAAGCCTGGTATTCCAACCCTGGGAACACGGCCTCGTCGCGGTAAATAATTTTATTTCTCTGGATGGCTCCATTGGCATTTACAAAGAAGTTAAAGTCGCCGATGTTTTCGTTGTAGCGTACTTCGAAATTATGCCCCAGCTTTTTACTTTACCCAGGTTATATGGCGGCAGATTGGCCGCTACAATGGCCGGAACGGTACCCCGGTAAGAAAGGATATTGGAACGGTTCCTGATAAAATACTCGTAGGTCACGGAGAGCTTGCTCCTGAAAAAACGGGTATCTAATGCAAGATTTACCTCCTGGATACTTCCCAGGTTACATTTGGGTTTCCCAGGGCTGCTTCGTCCACCCCATTGATATAACGGGCTGTGTTGCGATCGCCAAAAGTATAGCCGGTATTGTTTTTCCAGGTATCCGGTAAATACAGGTATCGTGCACCACCAATACGATCATTTCCTACTTCACCATATGATCCCCGAAGTTTGAGGAAGCTGAGGAGATCATTTTTCCGGTAGAATTTTTCATTACTGATCACCCATGCACCGGAGTAGGATGGAAATAAGCCATAACGTTTTCCTTCGGGAAAGTTTTCCGATCCGTTATAAGTAACAGCGTATTCAAAAAGATACTTGCCATTATAATTGTAGCCTAACCGACCTGTGGTTCCCTGATACCCGGCAGGTAACTGAAATTGAAGGTTAGGGTCAAAGCGTTTTTCCCTGTTTGCCAGCAACATACCGGAAACGGCATGTTTACCAAAACTGCGGTTATAGTTAATTGTTCCTTCCAAATACATTTTACGCCATTTGCCCAGGAAAAAATCGGCATTGATACTGGGCGGCTGCAGTTCGTTACGTTGGGATAAAATAGGGTCCAGCGGATCGCCATTGGGGTTGGGACGCATATCGTATAATAAAGGCAGGTACCGGCCATAACTTCTGCTTGCAAAATAGCTATCGTAAGATCCGATCACTTTAACCTGTAAGCCTTTTGTAATTTTATCGAGCTTATAGGTAGCTATTACGGCTGAGTTTAAAATGCTATTGTTGGTTTTGTTCCAGTAGTTCGAATTTTCGGTTGCATACATGGGGTTATAACGGTCATCACCATTGGCGCTCAACGGTACTACGTATTTACCATTGACCAAACCCGGCGAGCTCATAGGAAAAGCCCATAAAATTCTCTTCTCCCAGATATAAGCATCATTATCCATGCCGCCGATCGTTACGAACTGCGTACCCAGGTTTAGCTCAATTTTAAAGTCTTCTGTCACATCAAAGTCGAGGTTACCACGCAGGTTATAGCGCTTCTTGTTAAACTGCATGTCTTTGTCATAGGCCATATAATCAGTACGGAACAAACCGTCCTGGTTCAGGTATCCTAACGATACAAAATACCGCATAGATTTACTACCTCCCCGCATGTTCACATTAGCCTGGGAAGTGCTGGTAGCATCCCTGAACAACATTTTTTTCCAGTCTGTGTCCGGGTGAAAGTAAGGGTCATACCAGGGGTTGCGTTCACCATTAGTCAAAGTAGGCGTATGGGCATTCTGAAAATAGCGAAGATCATTGTCTGTAAAATTGATAGCGCCATCCGTGCGCCAGTTGGCATCCGTTTCCTGATAAAATCTTCCCAGGTCCTGATATCCGGATCCTTTGCATGTTTTACCCAATAATCGCCCAAAGCCTGTTCATTCAGTAATGTGGCATATTCGTAAGAGTTTACAAAACGGGGTAAATTGGTAAAAGAAGAACGTGCCGTTTGACCGGTAAAATTGATTGAAGGGACTGTACTGTTCAAACCACGTTTGGTTGTTATAAGTATAACACCATTTGCTCCCCTTACACCAAAAACTGATGTAGCGGCAGCATCCTTTAAAATGCTGATGTTCTCTACCTCGTTAGGATCAATATCATCGTAGGTATCCCGGGCAATACCATCCACCATTATGAGCGGCGCTGTTTGCCCTGTATAGGTACCTGTACCCCGGATGTTTAACGATGCGCCGTCAGAACCGGGTTTACCCGAACTCTGGATAGCTACCAGGCCCGCTAACTGGCCTTTTAACGCGGTACTAATATTGGGAACGGGGCTTTTACCAGTTCGGCGCCCGATACGGTACTAACCGATGAAGTGAGGAACTCTTTGCGCTGGCGGCCATAACCTACGTTAATGATCACCGCATTTAAACTATCTTCTACGGTTCGCATCACCACATCAATCCGACTGCGCCCTTCAACCGGTATTTCCTGGGTTGTATATCCCACATAAGAAAATACGAGAATGGCATTTTCGTTCACGCCTGACAGTGAATATTGCCCTGAAGAATTAGTGGCAGTACCCGTGCGGGTATCTTTTACAGAAACCGTAACATCACTCAACGCGATACCCGAAGTATCGGTAACACGCCCTACTATATTCAGCAACCGAAAGGCTGTTTTAAGTCTGGTCTCGGAGATAGGAGGAGGAATTGACCCGGTACTTTTTTGATCACTCCATATTTCGCATGAACCTCCTGAATACAGGAGGCCGCTGTTAGCAGCATGAGTGTTGGAAGGAAAACCCGGAAGAACCTGTTAGGCGCCCTTTGAGTTGTTCGCTTTTTTAAATCAGCATACACCTTATAAAACATAATTTCCTGTGTTTGTAATCGTAAAATGATTCTTTACATTTTGGGTTAAAAGTTTGGCTTAAGCAATGCAAATTGCGGTCTGCAACCGATGGTTAATCTGAATGGCAATTCATTTTGGGTTCTTTTCTCATTTTCTCAATTTTGATTTATCAATGGCGTTACAATCTCTTTTATTGATAGTTATACGTATTGGTCACAGCAACTGACAGCTTGACGCCCGGCATAAAGGGTCACCCATCCCAACGATGAAAATTGTGGCTCAGATAATTTCTCCCCGGCTAGTAGCCTTAATATTGAACAAGCAATTAATGGTACCGCATTACACCCAGCGCATGATCGATCTCTTTTGGTGCCAAATTTTCCGGCAGTATTTATTTACGAATTATGCAAGCATTATTTCACATACAAAAACATCCTCAATCGCTATAGTTTAAAACATTTTATTGATCAGGGCCTTTCTTCATGATCTTCTCCGTTAGAAAATAATATTGATCTCACCGGAGAACGATGCATCGCAGGAGGTTTTGGAAAAGCCTTATCGTAAAAAACCGGGTACAAATTTGGCTGCTCACAGGCCTGTTTCCAAAAAAAAGGGGTACTTTAAAAATACGTTAACAAAAAAATTAAAGATTGATTATCAATTATTTAAATAAATACACCTACTATTTACGCTACGTTGCACTAGTTTATTCTTATAGCGTGTTCGCAGAAATCGGCTCCCTAATATCTGGTGATAAAAATTTCCCTTACCCAATCGGAAGCCGATAATCAGAATCCCGGGCACAAATGAAAGAAACTGATATCCGTTGCCCCGTTCAACGTTTTTCTGAATGCCTATTCAAATAAACAGGACTCGGCAATCGACGGCAAGCCAATAGAAGATTTTGAATATTATTCCCTACCCGGACAGTGGTTGCTTTCCAAACAGCTTATTAAATTTCGCGTGATGGATGAATCAAAGCTGTTGTAGCACAACGTTATCAACAGGTGGATATTACTATGCTTATCCTTGTTAAATAAAGGACAGATCCAGCTGTTAGCTTTATGTCACTTTAGCAGGTCATCTGAATTTGTTTATGCTATTCATTCAGCTTGTAAAAAAAAAGCCGGCAACATTATGTGCCGGCTTTACGCTCTTAATCAATGGAAAAATGTTTATATTATAACTTCAGCCGTATGTATATTTTAGACAATAAGTGCGAAAATAAAACCATCAGAACCGTCCAGGCAACAGAACCGCTTATTGCCAATGCCGTATTACCAATTTGCTTATAAAAAAAAGGGAATGCCCCAACCCCAGCAAGCGAAATAAATAAGATCCGGGGCTAAGTAGGTCGTTAACGAGTTCCTGCCGGCAATGTTAAAAACCAGGCCCACTTTATTTTTCCCAATATATCGGTATAATAATATACAAGGGCAAATAACAATATACTTATACCGTTGCAAAGCATAGCCCAGCTGGGTGTACCGTAAATTTTAGATATAATAAACCAATTACGGAGTATGAAACCGCCGATAACCGCGAGAATGCCGGTTAACAGGAGCCACTTCAGCAGTTGACTTTTTCTTGCCTGATGCTGCTGAACCAACATGCCGATAGTTAAACCTGCCAGCACAATGGACGGAATATTGCCATTAAGCACTACGCCGAATACCCGGCTGGCAAAACCAGCTATAGGTAAGACACCCGATTGAGCCAGTATATTTAAAATAACAAACACGCTCCAGGACAGGGCGGCCAAAGCAAGCCGGTTCCCTATTAATAAATACAATAGTGCTGCTGTAAGGTACCCCAGCCGATAAGGCCCAGTATTCCCCACCAGCCCGTTTCCAGCCATTTTACATTACCGGGTGCGCCTGCCTTAAAAATGGTGACCAGGTATACTAACCCCGCAAGTCCAAGCAATTGCAGTGCTATGAACAAAGGCTTTAATGCAGCTTTACGGGGATAGGCATTCCACACCAGAAACACACATAGGTACATCAATACTTTCCACAACAGCTCCGGCATGCCCGTCAATTCTTCATTAACCCGGCTACCGTTCAGCATTAAAATACCAATAATGAGCAAGCTGACAGAGCGAAACAATACATGCAACAGCAATCTAAACGGGGTATCCCCTTTCTGTTTCCTTGCAGCCATAGCATAGGGAATAGAAAGACCTGCCATAAAAAGAAAGCCGGGAAATACCCAGTCAGCTAATCCCATGCCGTCTGTTTCTGCTTTGGTATGAACCATCCAGGCAGGAACACCCGGCTCAAAAAGATCATTCACCAATAACATCAGGCAAAGGGTGATGCCCCGCATAATATCTATTGAAAAAACCCTGCCTGCAGGTGGAGGTAATGGAGTCATGGCTTTATTTTTTAAACGGATCGCCTTTTTTATCATTGGCTGTTACCCACCGGAAAGCATCTATGATTAGCTTATTCTGGGTTGCGTCTGAAAAAATATTATCCCCATGTCCCATATTGAGGTATATCATTCGGTAATCAGTATTGGTCCAAACTACGGGTGTATCTCCATCCGGCAAAATATCTTTAAGGCCCAAAGGATAATTATCAATTGATAGGCTGGCCAATACTTTTACCTTTTTATTGTCGCGCGGGCTGGGTTTCCATTGGTACCATTCATTTAAAGGAGCAATAAAAGTGGCGGGCAATGCCTTTGTTACCGGATGTTTGTTATCATCTATCACGAGTTTGGCCGGCAAGGGAGGCCAGCTGTTGCGATTAAATACAGCCCCTCCCAGGAAATTTACAAACCAGGGCCAGTTGGTGCTGCGATCGTTATAGGCTGCTACATGAAAACCCAGCCAACCACCACCATTTTCCATATACTTTTCAAAAGCCTTTCGTTGTTCAGCGCTATGAGGAAAATCGTTGATCATCATCAGTAGCTGATAATCTTTTATTTTTTTCGCCGGTAAGGTCAGACATGCGGCTGGTAGTATCAAACACAAAACCATTACCGATGGTAAGTCCTTTGAAAAATTTAATAGCGTCATCAGCAAATTCTACATGGGCACGCTCCACATGTTTGTTATAAAAAGCAAGCACCTTAAAACGCGGGTAACGTTGAGCCTGCGCAACAATTGAAACGCTTATCAAAATAATAGTTACAATCCATGAAATTCCTTTTTCATTGTCAATATCTATGTTTTAGTTGAATGGATAAGTGAAATCTTATAATATAACCCGGTCAAGTCATTTTCTCAGTCCCCATAAAATGGCATTAGCAAACATGTGGGTAAAGGCCGGTGTTTGCAGTAACGAAGCGCTATGACCTATCAGGAAATAAACGTTTTTTGCTTTCTTTTTGCTGTTGGTCCATATAACCGGATGGTCACCCATTTTTATATCGGACGCAGGCTGGTAGCTGTCCTCGTCTACCGTTGCCAGCACTTTTACATTGTTGCGTGGATTTTTATCGAATGTATACCACTCATCGTCAGGGATGGAAAACATACGAGGCAATCCTTTCATTACCGGATGGCCGGAAGCTTCTACCCATACATTTGCTGTAGCTTTTTGGGCTATATAGGATTTGAACCGGATGCCGCCCATAAAACCAGAGAACCAATTCCACATAGGATAGCCATCAAATTCACCTAACAGGGTGGCATGATGAAAGCCAATCCATGATCCCAAGCCCTGGTCGATATACCTTTCAAAAGCAGCCATCGTTTGGGGCGTCCAGTTATACGGCGGGTAATTGAGTTGTATAAAAAGCCGGTAAGCGCTTAAAGAATCATTTTCTATTTCGCGTGGATGGTTGATCACTTTTACTTCCAGCTTGTTTTTTTCCGAAAATGCTTTTAACCATTCCAGGGCCGCCGCCACAAAGCCTTCATGCACGCCACCTCTTTCGGTTAATACCAATACTTTAGCCCGGTGAGGCTTACCGGGTTGAGCTGCCCGTACTTCAGCCAGTAACAGGCCTAAAAAGAATAAGGCAAACAACGTTCTTTTCATGTATTCAATTTTGATTAAAACAATGATGCTTATTTATTTTCCCGACGTGCAAGGGCAGTAACCGCTTGTAAAAACCAACCGGTGTGCGGTATCCATTGCTCGCTCCAGCGCCATTCATTGCCGTTATCTTCCACTTTGAAATCGATGCCTGACCCGTCCGCATTACCATCTTTGCCGGTGATCCCGTTTGATATGCCTCCCCTGCCCGACCCGTGTCCATACATTGAAGCCATATAAGGCACATTTTTATATCCATAGCCATACATCATGCACATACCATAAGGATTCTTACCCAGGATCCACGATACCTGGTCGAATGCGTATTTTAAAAGCTCCGGTTGAACGCCCCATTCATTGCTGGAAGGATATACTAAACGGCCGCCGCATATCATCGCTGCTGCCAGGGAAGCCAGGCGGGCATCTTCGCCCTGCCACCACCAGCCGCTTTCATTTTCATGCGGCATAAAAAACCAGATTTTATCAGCCCACCAAAACGGAAATGCTGACGGGCATAACCGAAGGGATTGATCGCCTCCTTAGTTACTTTCAGATTATAATCGATAGCCCTTTTATGGTAGCCAATACAGCCTTCCGAAAGTTGCGGTCATTTTCAATATCCAGGTAACGTACCAGTGCTACAACGGGCAAACCGGCATCAGCCGCGTGCCAGAAGGGCCTGTTCTTATCGTCGGCTATAAAGTAGCCTGTGGCAGACAAGCGTTTACAAAGATTCGACGCCCGTTTCCTGGCTTCTGCCTGGTAAACCGTTTTCCGGGTAGCGATCCACAGTTCGCTCGCCGCCATCAATGCACAGTAATCGTCGATAATATTATCTTTACCATCGTCAGCATATTTCAGGCTATTGAGGGCTACATGAGCAAAAGCTCTTTCTGCTCCGGCAAGATATTGAGCGGCGTTGTAATCCCTGTTCCTGTTCCATTTAGATATTCTTGCCAAAGCTGCAATGGCCATTCCGGCTCCCTCCCGCCAGGCACACTGGTAATCGGGTGTGGTTTTACTATCGGCCAGCAGTCCCACTACTCTTCTTTCTTCCGGATCTTTTTTGAAGTAAGAAAACAGCGTCATATAAAAATATCCTTCTTCGGAAAGCGATCTTAGTAAATAATCCGCTCCATACAAAGCTTCGTCATTAAATGCTTCTTCAATGCCTGCTTTATGTATTAATCCCGGAAGCTGCTCGGCAGTATTAATAAACGACCAGGTAACCATGGGTATTTGCTGTGGCAGCATAAAATTAGTGTAGGCCAGGTGGGAGAAGTATTTGCTAACGTCGCCCGAAGCATCGCACCAGCCGCCCCTGAGATCTACTCTTTTATCAGATCCATACAACAACACATGCTGATCGGCTCCCAGTTCCTCCGGAGATTGGGCCCTCTGATGTTGAAAGAACTGCAGGATAGCCGGAATGGTTATAGCTGGCAGTAAACCGGGTTGAACCGGGAAGTAATAAGAGCTATCTGTTTTTCCCGCTAATTTTACAACCAGCCTGTAGGTACCCGGTGTTTTTAAAGCAGAAAAATCAGCTATAGCATACCAGTTGTTGACGGACCAATCTTTTACCTGTTGCGAAGCCTGCAATATACCACTGAACACTACTTTCTGACTGCCCTTTTCTACCAGTTCAAAACGGGTATGATGATCAACCGGGCGATCTGTTTTAACAATGCCTGTTTTATAACCGTTTTGTTCATAAGCCACCTGGTTCACGAATATTTCAACAGGAGCAGCACTTGCAAAAAACCCGCAAACACTCAATATATAAAAACCAACTGCTGCAACAATCGTTCTCATATTAAAGTATGATGGTTTGAATAGCATGTGCAGGAACCTGAACTTCAACAGCGTTATTCGCTATCCATAAATTATAAGCCAGCGCTTCATCGCCTTTATTCATAACAATAACTGCAATAGTTCCGTCTGGATTTTTAAATGCGGTAGTCAGTAAATTCGTTCGGTTTACCGAGGCAATAATACGCCGGGCACCGGGACGTATAAATTTTGAAAAATGGCCGATGTAGTAATAGGCGCTCGTGTAAATCAGCTCGTTGGTTTGGGTATTAGCATGTACGGGCGCAAAACAAAAGTTGCCGACATGGTTGGGGCCTCCGTTTTCATCCAGGAGTATATTCCAGTCGGTCCAGGCAACCGTTCCGGCATTAAAATCGTTGATCATGGAAATGCCGTAGCGTTCTCCCAGGCTCCAGTTATTAATACTATCCATCGAAAACTTTTCTTTACAACCTTCTGTAAAGATGAGGTTCTTGGAGGAAAAGCTTCGGCTGTTCGTTTCAGGTTATCAAACATCATGTCACTCCCGGTCCAGGTTTCATACCAGTGAAACCCGATGCCCCAAACATATTGCGCAACGGCAGGATCTTTTAACGTAACGCTGGCCCGCTGATAGATCAGGTCCCGGTTGTGATCCCACACAATCAGCTTTTTATCGCCCATGCCTGCCTTTCGTAAAGCAGGCCCGAGGGCTGCTTTAATAAAAGCTGCTTCATCTTCGGCCGTGTAAATACAACTTTCCCAACGCTGTGTAGCCATAGGTTCATTTTGTACGGAAAGCCCCAAACAGGAACGCGCTCCTGCTTTAATGCGTTGATGTATTTAATATAATAATTGGCCCAGGGTTGATAATACTGTTTTAATAATTTACCTCCGGTAAGCATATTATTATTATCCTTCATCCAGGCCGGCGGACTCCACGGACTTATATACAAATTCAGTTTACCCCCGCGGCAGCCATTGCCTGTTTAATCATGGGAATCTTAAACTGTTTATCATGCGTTATGTCGAAACTTTTCAGTGACGGATCATTATCCTTCACATAGGTGTACATATCGCTGGAGAAATCGCAGCTATTCATATTGGTTCTTGCCAGGGAATAGCCAATACCATTGTTTAAATCATAATATGCAGCCAGCAATTCCTGCTGCTTATCTTTCGATAGTTTGGCAAAAGTTTCTGCTGACGCATCAGTGATCGCCCCGCCAATACCTACAAATGTCTGGAATGTTTTGGAGGGATCAACAAAAACACAAACCTGTGTTTCTTTAGGTTGCTCCATTGGCGAAAACGCCTTGCCAGATGAAGTTTTAATGATCCTTCCTTTAGCGTTCTGTGCCGTTGTAAAAACATTGATCGTTCTTTTAGTCAGCGGCGCCTGCTGCGCATTTGCAGCTACACATGCAAGGGTTGTACACCATAAGATCCATTTGCTCATTACTAATTAATTTAAAACTTAAATAAAAAAAAGTTGATTGATTGGGGATTACCAAACCAATGTAGCTACCGTGTTGGCAGTTATAGTACAGGACGCCTGTTTGCCATTAAAACTGATAGAAAACGCCTTTTCCGAATTCTGCTCGTTAAGTACCAGCAACACTTTCTTTCCTGTGGTGTTATAAATGCTACATTTGATAAGCCGTCGAGCTCCGTACTCAATATGCGCCTGGATCCGTCGGGTACAAATTTTGACGCATGTGCAATAATATAATAACCTACGTTCCTGTTTACCTGGTTGCCGTTGATGGTTAAGGCCCCTTTACACTGGGTACAACCACCTGGAGTGTGGGGTTGATAAGCCGGGTCGCTGGCGAGATTCCATTCTAAAGCCACCCGACTCCAGTTTTTCATAGTGCCTATAACCACATTTTTGATATGCCATTTCAGGTCGCCGTTAAAATTACCGGTAGAGCCGGTCCATTGCTCTGTAAAGTACAGATTCTTATCAGGATGTGCATTATACACCTGGCTCATTGCGCTAACATTACCAGCGTAGAGGTGAAAGGCGGAGCCGTCAATATATTTTTTAGCTTCCGGATCATTGAGGATACTGACAGGATAATCGGGTCTGTCGAGGTTATGATCGTACAAAACAATTTTTGTTTTGATACCGGCAGCTTTGAAAGCCGGTCCCAATGCGTCTTTGATAAAATCTCTCTGCTGATCTGCCAGCATTAATAAGCTGGGATTATTACCCGGATGCAATGGCTCATTCTGGATAGTGAGAGCATCAATGATAATTCCTTCGGCTTTCATAGCCTGTATATATTTTACAAAGTATCGGGCATATGATTCATGGTACTCTCTTTTAAGACTTCCTCCTTTGGTAGCCCCGTTATCCTTCATCCAGGCCGGCGGACTCCAGGGCGATGCCAGTATTTTAATTTTGGGATTAATCGCCAGGATGCTTTTTAATACTGGTATCAGGTCTTTTTATCGGGATCAATGCTGAATTTATCCTGCTGAACATCGGTTTCACCTGCCGGCAGATCGTTATAGCTAAACGCTGCAGGATCAAGGTCGGATGCGCCCACACTCACGCGCAGGTAACTAATGCTGATACTATTTTCATAGTTACCAAAAAGCTCCTGTAGTAAAGCAGCTTTTACCGGCGAACTGAGCTGGTTGATCAATGTAGCGCTACCACCCGTAAGGGTATATCCGAAACCATCTATTGACTGGAAAGACTGCGCACTATCAACCTGTATTGCTGCGGAAGTTGCCATTCCGGGTGAAAAGCGGATAGTATTCACTTTTTCAATAATACTGAAGAGTCAGATTTAGTTACCCAAACAGCTATATTGCCGTTAGCGGAAAACTGTGGCGGCGGAGCACCAGCTCCGGGGTTAGCAGATTTATTACATTGCGCATAAACGGAAACCAAAGCCATTAAACTAAAGGCTGTTATATTTCGTTTGTAACTCATACAATTTAATTTAAGATTAATTTACCGGATACCGGAAACTTAACAGTTCTGATCAGGTGTAACCCAATATCACCAGGCTTTTATTTAGGCAACCCGGATACACTAAAATCAAGCCATTCAAAACCGCCCTTTTCTATATATATCTTTAAGTGGTGTATCCCTTTTGTTAATGGCACCGGTGAAGTTTTTGTAGCGCTCCATTGCCCGGGCAATGAAACAGGCAGGTTAACCCCGGCGAGTTTTTTTCATTATCCAAAATGCTTAAGGCACCCTGGCGCTATCAGACCTGGTACGAAAAATAAACTGGTAATGCCCCTCATTTTTTACTGAAACGGTGTATTGAAGCCACTCTCCATCTTCAATATGAAAAATATAATGGTCCCCGTTCTCCTGTTTGATATCCACACCATCATTCCGGTAGGTCCATCCCCGGTTACCTGCCGTATTAATACCCGGTGTATAGTGGTAGCTGGCAGTATCTGTATCAAAATAAGCTATCCTTTGCGCTCCCATGTCAAAATCAACGGCATTAATAGTAGTGGTACCGGTATTTAATTCATGTGGCTTAAAAGGTATTGCAGTATTAGATTGTACCTGCCTGAACATGGCATCGGCAACATCCGCATGAAATATATTATTATCCAATGCTGTATTCTGCAACCATTTATCCAGGATATCCCAGGCTTCCTCTTTAGGCAACTTAGGTCCCTTACCCGACCAATCAGCCAGCAACCTGTTGTAACCTTCCGGCTTCTTTATTTCGAAAGGGTTATTTAGATTCATTTTTTTATGCTGCCACCATGCCCAGCCAATGCCATTTTCCTCGCAGAGTTTTATAGCTTCCTAAACCAGGTATTGGAATTTTCGCCAGATTCGCCCAGCCATATCGGAATATTGTGCTGGTCTCTCAGATCCAGGAAATGCTGAATGGTTTTAGTGGTATTGAAATTTCCATATTTATGAAAGCTCAGGGCCATATTATTGTCCCATGGAGGAAGCAGGCCCCTGTAGTTATTTCCAAAACCATTTCCCTCGATAATGATCAAATGCTTCGTATCAACCTCGCGTATGGCTTTTGTTATGTCTTTTGACAATGCTTTCAATGGAGTATTTTGCTGCTCGCCGGTACCGCGGGTATCTTTTTCATCCTGGAATCCCCAGTTGGTTTCGTTGAGAATATCATACCCGCCTATCCAGTGCTCATTTGCATACCGCGCTGCAAGTTTTCTCCAGAGTGCAATAGTTTTTTTACGGTTGGCTTCACTTTGCCACAACGAAGGCCTGGAAGGATCGCGATCTGAAATTGCCAGGTCATTCCCCTGCCCGCCGGGCGCTGCATGTAAGTCCAGGATCAGATAGATTTTATTGGCACTACACCATTTAAGCAAGCTATCGGTTAGAGCAAAACCTTTTTCCAGCCAGGTATCGGTTCCGGCTACCGGCTCCTTTTCTACCGGTAGTGTGTATAATGCATAGTGCATGGGGAGCCGGATAGAGTTAAAGCCCAAAGCAGCCAGTGCATCGATGTCCTTACTGGTAGTATGTGTTACCAGCCATCGTTCATAAAACTCCTTAGCTTTCTCTGCGCCAACGGAAGCTTCTATTTTTTCCCGGATACGGTACTGTTGTCCAAGAAAACCCAAACCAAACATGTACCCTTCCTGCAGCATCCAGCCACCAAGGCCCATTCCCCTGAGAATGATTTCTTTGCCGCTGCCATCTACTATCTTTTTACCCTCGGCTTTCAGAAATCCCTGTCCCATAGAAGAAGAAACCAATGATCCACTCATTGTAAGCAGCAGCAATCGCCTTGCAAGCATTCTCGTCATATCGTTTGATTTTATTATTGCTGTCTTAAAGACAACTGATTTTTATCAAGTCTTTCATCTTTGGTTTTAAAATGACATAACAATCAATAAGATTAAAAGACTATTTAGAGTGTACAAATTTGCCGGCCATTTCATGTTTTTCCAAAAAATAAGCTACGTCAAAAATGCTTCAGCAAAGAAACCAATAATTGATAATCAATAAAATACAACACAATATCTTATTTTCAGGCACGCCATTGATATTTTTATAGATCAATCCTGGTAAAGAATACCAGTACGACATTCAGTAGCCAGGGTTATATTATAGCGTAGTAAACGCAACGAACAGATCTGTGACTATCACCCGAAGCACAACGGGGATGCAGCAGCCCCCTATGGTTTACCTTCAAAACGAATAAGGAAGTCGGCGAGGTGTATATCACCTGGTAAAAGAAATTTCTTACGCAACCTGAACCGGGCAGTTTCCACACCGCGAACAGAAATGTTCATCAATTGTGCTATTTCCTTGGTGGATATGTTTAATTTCAGGTAAGCACAAAGTTTGAGATCATTGGCGGATAAAGAAGGATAACTGTCTTTTAAATGCTGCAGGTAATTATTATGCACCTTATCGAAATGAAAAGCAAACTGGTCCCATTCCTGTTGCTGATCTAATTCTTTATCAATAGTCTTAATGATCTTTTGAAACTCTTTCCCTGATTTTTCACTATCGGGCATACTTTTATATGACTGCAGGCTTTCTTTCAAGGTTGACATTACCTCAATCTTCCTCACCAGGTTCATTGCAGAGGAAGCGAGCTCTTTATTTTTATGGTCCAGCTCTGATTGCAGCTTATCAGCCGTAAGCTGTATGATCTTTTTCATTTTCCTGCACTTCCAACTCATGCCGGAGTTTCAGGGTGCGTTGCTTTTCTTCGTGTTCACGCTTTTGCTGCTGGAGCTTTTTCTGCTGTTCCTTAAAGTCTTGTTGCCGCTGGTATTTTAAGAGCAGCCAGAATAAGCCAATTCCCGCAAAAATGTATAAAATAATGGCCCACCAGGTTTGATACCATGGAGGAAGAATAGTAAAAGTATATATTGCCGGGTTTGATTCTTCATCTCCAATCCTGCATTTTACCCGGAATGTATACTTGCCGGCGGGAAGATTACTGAATTCTTTCTCTGTTTTTTCGGCCCATGCAGACCATCGCTGATCAAACCCTTCGAGCTGATAGCTATATTCGACATCCCCGGGGTGACTATACTCAAGAGCGCTAAAGCTAAGTGTAATGCCCGACTTGCTATATTGAATCGTTGGACTTGCCGCGCTATCCCTATATCCCCGTATAGCAAACTGTCCTTTTCATTGATCCTGGCCCTTACACCTCTAATAAGCACAACCGGCACCTTTCTTTTATTGTTGTAAGAGGCGAGGTTGAGATGAAAAAACCCTTTTCGGCGGCAATAAATACATTATTGCTGTCTACTACGTTGATATGCTCAAAATTATAGGTAAATTGATCTTCCAGTTCCCGAAAATAAGTTTTGCGGGCAAACCCCGACGACTTGTCTGCAACACCAATTCTTTTTCCCTGGGTAAACCAGATGTTTCCATACCGGTCTTCCTGGAGGTAATTGACCAATGTATTACCAAATATTTTTTCCAGGTATGCCGACCTGATAAATTTATCTCTCCTGTTATCGTATTCAAAAATACCTTTATCATCTGCCAGGATCAGTTTACCTGCGATTTTGAATATCCGGTTATTGTTATTACTGATCACCTTTTCTTTATCTGCATAAGCTTTTGCTACCCAACCTCCCTTTGCATCAGGCAACACCCGAACACACCTCTGTAAGGATGCCCGATCCAGATGACGCCGTCGCACTGTACTACAAACCTTGCCGATTCGCTGGAGATACCGCCAGGACTTTTCTTTACAGCACCATTCATTTCTTCGAGAAAAGCTATACTGTTGTAGGTTCCCGCTATTATCTGTTTTCGGCCACCCCTGTCATATGCCTGAAAGCCCCAATAGCCGATACTGTTGTCAATTAAAACTGCCTCGCCATTATCAACGTAGTAGGCACCGGAAGCATGTGCAACAAGCAATCTGTTGTACACAACCGAAAGCCCCATATTTCGCCTTTAGAATTCTTGACCAATTCAAATTCACCATGCGTTTTACTAATGTCTGCCTCCGTTCCCAAACGAGTGCGGTATACACCCGCAGACGTGCCCAGGTATAAATATTGATCGTATAGGGCGGAAGCAAAACCCGTGTTATGATTTTCTTTTTCGGGAAAGATATGTTTGATAGCATCTGTATAGTTCACTACATCTATACCGTTATCCAGTCCAAGCCAGATATTTCCTTCCTTGTCAGTTTTTACTGAAAGCGTATTCTGGCTTTGTAACCCTTCATTGATCGTAATCCTTTCAAGCAGGTGCCCTTTATTGGCCAGCACATAACAGCCGCCCAGTCGGGTAGCAACCAGCAGGTTTTTATCGGGCAGCTGCAGTACCTGGTATATGCTTTTAGTGGCTATTTCTTTTATTTCCGGGGTTTCAAAAGCTGTAAGTCCCCGTGCATGCAGGATAAAAAAGCCGAATTGCTGGGTGGCAATCAGCAAAGAATCACTTCCTAAAGATACTATCGAACGCACTGCCGCACCCCGTGGAAGCTGATCTCCGAAAGGTATCGCATTCCAGTCCTTACCGTTCTCAAATACTAAAAGCCCCTGCCGGCATCGTGCGCAATAATATCCTTCCCTGTTTCGCCCAGGAAGGACCAGTAATTACTGGTGTAAACCTTTATTTTGCCCTGGTTCAGAACAAATATTTTTGAGTTGATCCTGAAAAAACAGAATTGTCTTTTTCACAAATATTCCAGACATCAGTAAATGAATTATCCTCCGGCAATAATAACGGATTTAAGGAATGATAAACCAGTCTGCCCTGCGTATCTGCTTTGAAGTAGCCGATCTGGCCCTGACCTCCCACATAAATATTCCCGTCTTTTGAAACCATAACAGAGCGCAATGCGATCCCATTGGGTAAGCGATAGGTTTGCCAGTATACGCCGTCAAAAGTGAGCAGCCCGTTGTTATTGGCAAAATACATAATGCCTCTTTTATCCTGGTCAATGTCCCAGTTCTGGTTTCCCCCTTATAAGATTTTTTTGAATAGTTTATAACAGAAGGGTTCCCGATTGCATTTTGTCCGGTGCAAGGAAACACCCCGATTAAAATGCATAGCAGCAAGAAACCGTAATACTTATGATCAACCATTGGCTTAATTCTCAAACAGTGGTAAATATATTTATTTCTGAAGCTCGCTCCACTTCCATTTATGAATTATGACCAGCCCCTTTATTACGGGCGCATTACAGAATAACTTCATTGATGATTTGCTGTGTTACTATTTATTACCGGGCGCCTTTATAATTACTTCTTCAAAAACAGTCCTGCTTAAGAGCCCGTCATCCGTATCGCCCGCATATTCCCAATACATGGCACCCCGTAAATTATTGGCATTAATAAAAGCAGCTTTCTCTTTTATCGACTCAGGCGATTCGTAGGTGCACACCATTTCCCCGGCAGCATTTACCAGGTAAGGTACTTTGGCAACAGCGTCCCATTTGGTTTCGAAGCCGGTTAGCTGAATAAGATCCCTGTAGTGTACAAAACCCTTGATGTCTTTATTATTGCCTCTGCCATAAAAGGGTATTCCCAATACCAGCTTATCCAAGGGCATTCCGGCAGCGTGGTGCGCTTTAACTCCTTCTTCACCCGATCCGGAACCCGTCATTTCAGAGCGATATAATGCCGCATGATGTTTAGGCGGGTTGCCTGAATCATAAGCCATAATGTTTACAAAGTCCACCACCTCTTTAACAGCAGCAAAGTCGATGTACTTCCCGCTCATAACCGTTGCAAGCGTCAGTAATTTTTTCTTCCCGATGGCTTTTCGTATCCTTCATCAGCAAGGTAAAATTTTGAGTGTCGTTATCTGAAGCTGAAATACCACCTGCCTTGCTTGTTGGATATTCCCAGTCGATGTCTATACCATCCAAATCGTATTCTTTTACCACACGGGCACAATCGCCGGCAAACCTTTTACGGTTTTGATCGTCAGCAGCCATTTCGCTAAACCGCCCACTGCCCCATCCGCCGATAGAAAGCAACACTTTTAGCTCTTTACCAGCTCCTTTTAAAGCTGCTACTGTTTTTAAACGCCCGGGATTGTCGATCCTAACTCCGTCAAATGTTTCTGTAACATGCCCAAAAGCATAGTTAATATGCGTTACATATCTGGTATCTGGCAGTGCTTGTGTCCATGAAGTAACATAAGCTACTATAACTTTTTGTGGTTTTTCTTTGCCGCTATGGCGCGCCCAAAGCGAAGCGCCCAATAATAACATTCCTAAAAACAAGCTACTTATTCTTACCATCGTTAGTTTTTTATAAAACGGTTAATACAATATCCTTATTTCGGGAACAACCATTGATCATTTACAGGTTAATCGTTATTGAAACTGTTTGAATGACCAGTCACCTGACTCCTGTTTTGAGAAGCCCCGAAAGGCTTTTACAAACATTATATTTAGAGTAATGGGAGCAAGCCAGTATCTTCTAAAAATACCTGCTGCAGATTTGTCACAACGCCTAACAAGCAATTCTCATTTCGTTCACACAAATATGCAGCAGCAACAAGGCATTTTCCAAAAAACAGGGTACGTCAAATACGCATCAGAAAAAAATAAAATTAATTAATAATCAACAACTTATAAAAAAATGATACATTTCTATATACGCTTATCTTATAAATGGGTCTTTACTTTTACTTTTTGAATAGATTGGTATCAACCCGTAATGTTTTTAAAAATCAGGGCATCATTATTCTTTCGATACTATTTATAATTGCCCATAAAAAGAAAACAAATCAAAGATTGCCGTGGAGATTTTAAAAACAGGTACATGATCGGTGCACTTTATGGTCATCCGGTTCAACACCTAATATAGCCTGATCGGCCCCAGAATATACCTACCGCCCGGGCCTGGAAAAATTCAGGAAGCAGCAACCCCGTTAACAGGTACCGCTTTCCGGGGATACTTGCATATGTAAGAAATGATCAACTGCATGATGTAATGATTACCATTATATCGGGTGAGGCTGTCTCTTACATCTTCAAGAGAATAAATATCCGCCGCATCATCAATATATCCCATGCCGTAAAATGATCCATTTTCTACCCAGATGCAGCTTTTTTCATTAGCATATCTGCCTTTATCGATAATATAATACCCCTGTTCGTCTTCCTTTAAAAAGGAAAGTGCCCTTTCTACCTTCTGGTTGTAAATATCAGGCGGCTGGTTAGAGGTACATAACAATTTCTTTTCCTTGTCTACCAGGTCGCAGAGCTCACAGCTGCTTAAACGGCACAGTGAAGAACAGAGCCCGAAACGCCTTACCAGCTCGCGCAGCTTACTGATGCCACCTTGTTGCGTGGTAAATACCTGAACAGGCGTGTGACCTTTCTTCGATTTGGAGATCGCCATTCTTCGATACCCCTTATCATCTTCATACACAAACAAACCGGTCTTGGCCTCATACTTTTTAAAGCGGTGTTGTGCTTCGGGCCTATTCGTTTAATTTCAAGCGCCTCCAGTATAAATGCCATCAACTCGGTTCCGCAAACTTCATAGCTGATGCGTTTTATTTCTTCGATCAATGCTGACCGGTTACGGTTTGAGGTACCGGTTTTGAAATGCTGAGCTACCCGCTTTTTCAGATCTTTGGCTTTTCCTATATAGATCACTTCCCTTCATCGTTATAAAAATAGTAAACACCGGGTTTGCCAGGTAACTGATCAAAATCATGCTTCAGGCTATACGGTATATTGCGTCCCTCGGCGCCTATTTCTGCTAACATGGCCGGTACTACGCCTTCTGCGTCCCACTCCAGCAGTTTCGAAAACAACCTCACGGTGGCATCGGCATCACCTCCCGCTCTATGCCTTTCTCCTATTTCAATATCCAGTGTGCCACAAAGGTTGCCTAAGCTGTAAGAAGCAAGCCCGGGCCTTATTTTCCGGGTCATCCTTACCGTGCAAAGCTTTTGTGCTGTATAATTAAAGCCCGCGTTATCGAGATGGCGTTTTACAAAAGAATAATCGAAATGAACATTATGAGCCACAAAAGTGCGGCCCATGAAGCAAAGAGAAAACATCTTTTGCAATTCCTTCAAATGGCATATGGTCTTCTACCATTGCATCGTTGATACCGGTGAGCAAGGTAATATACGGAGGAATGTTATGTTGGGGTTTTACTAAAGTTTCATAGCTTTCAATAACTTTAGTACCATCGAATATACGTATGGCAATTTCAGTAATACTGCCCGTTGCCGCACTACCTCCTGTAGTTTCTATGTCTACTATTGCGTACTCCATATTTCACAGCTCAAAAATTTAGCAAAGTTATGCTAAAACTTTAAGCAAAGAGCATATTACTTAAAGTTCTCTCCCTCTTCCCCTTAAACAATAGTTACATTGCCGTAATGCCTTGTAAAGCAATGAAGCAGACATTGCTTTTGAGCCAATTGAAAGGCGTTCACTAATAGTATACAGTAGCCTGCCGCAGCCCTCAGAAGGCATCGGCACCATTACATTACCGCTACTTCCTCCCTGTTTTTTATTTTCTGCTGTAACTCTTTAATGGTCATATTGTACATAACACTATGACGGTTGTTCACCCTTTGCACCAGGTGCACATGAGCAATATAATCCTGTACTATCTGTATTTTATCGCTAGGTGTTACTACCAGCAATTGCAGGTGTAACTGCTTGCAGAGCTCCATCAGGTAAGTAGCTTTATCCTCGTCCTGGTTGCTGAAGCTTTCGTCAACTGCAATAAAGCGCAGACTACGGCTGTTCTTTCCCTCGCGTGTAATACCAAACTGGTAGGCAATGGCGCTACAAAGTATTGTATAAGTCAATTGCGCCTTCTCTCCGCCTGATAGCTGTCCCATCTGGCGATAGGTTTTCTTCAGCTCATTGGTATTACGATACTTTTCATCGGCCCAGAACTCAAACCAGTTGCGCACATCCATTACACGGGCACGATAGCTTTCACTTTCATCCAGGCTATCGATCAAAGGCTGTACTTTCTGGCGAAAGTGAAGAGCCTTATCTTCAAATTTACTTTGTTGCCAGTTGGCAGCCTGAGGTAACGCATCCAGCAAAGCATTTCGGAATGCCTTGATAGTGGCATCGGGCACTGAACGTTTACCCAGTTGAATATAAGTATCCGGCAGGCGGTTGAAGTTGATAACACCCAGCGATTGGTTGAGTTTATTGACGCTGTTGTTGATCTCCCGTTCCCATTTTTCCATTTCTTCGTTAAGCCCGCCTATTTTATACGTAATCGTATCATTGATGAAATTCTCAAAGTCCCTCCTGTATTTGGGCAGGTTCTCCGTTTCCAGTTTATCCAGCCACTCTTTAAATTCTTCTGCATAAGCGGCTTCTTCGGGTAAGAACTGTACATCGCTATACCAGTCGGGAAAACGTTGCAGCAAATTCGGCGAAGGGTTTTTGATCTGGCTGATGCTTCTGTTTAAATGTGTTTCGGTTTTATGCAACTGCTGCTGTATACCCAATGCTTCTACGTCCAGCCGTTCTTTAAACAAACGATAGGTTTCTTCAATCGTGTCGAGCGCTACACCTCCCAATACAACGGCATGTTGCTGCTGAAACTGTAATAGCTCGTCTTTGTTCTCTTCCGTGATATGTTGTAATAATACCTGCAAAGATGCTCTTAGCTGCTCGCGCTGATGAATACGATTTTGCAGCATCGTTACTTCTCCATTGGCAGACAGCCATTTTTTCTCTGCTTCTGCCCGCTGAGCTATTACTTCATCCAGTTGGGCTGTCAGCGCCTGCAGCTGGTTGTTGCTTTTACTTAACTCTTTGATCTGCTCTTCTGTTTTATGTAAAACACGCTGGCAGCCGGCCACATCCAGCAAAGCAAAACTATTATGCTCCTGCAATCTGCTCAATGCGTAAAACTGTTTCTGCAAACGACCTGCTCGGTTGCGGCAGCGTTCAATAATTTCAGCAGCATTGGCCAGTTCATCCGTTAATTTATTACGACGGGTAATTAATGCTTCTTTCTTGCGTTCATTGTTCCATCCCATTACAAAGCGCCCGGCATCGTTTACGCCCGGACGGTCGTCTTTCTCGTGCCGGTTCCGATTTTTTACGAGGCCATTAATGGTGATCGCTTTATCGTAACGCTCAAGCGTTTTCTCGTCGTTCAGGCACACATAAGAAAACTGTTGTATCACCTGTTGCTGCACCCATTCGGTTAAAGGATGATCGGGATGAAAATCCAGCTTATAAAAAACCGTCTGATCTTCGGCCAACACAGGTATAGTATCCTTAACGTGGTAGTATACCAGGCGCGCGCCGATATTGGTTTGGTTGATATAGCGGGTCACCTTTTATAATGTTTGTCGGGTACCAGCAAACGCAGTGAAAACCCATGCAGCAATTTCTCTAATGCCGGTTGCCAGTGCAACTCTTCCGGTTTCACCTGTACCAGTTCGCCCGCAAAAGGCAGGTCGGATGTCTCAAGCCTGAGCGCATTGCACAATTCCTTCTCACATTCACCAGGTGAGCCGGTATATTACTTTTGCTGTGCAGTAGGATGTTCAGTTCTCTTTCCAGCTGGTCTTTTTCTTCATGCGCTTTGCGGTGCTGATTTTTGGCATCAAAATCGTCCTCTTCATTCAGGCGGTTTTCACGATCCAGGCGTAAGGCAGCTTTCGCTGTTTCTTTCTGTATCCTTCTATAGCTTTCTTCATCCGAAGCTGTTTTATCCTCCAAATGCAGCGTGGTACACCATTCTGTAAACAGCGCCAGGTTAGCTTCTGCCTCCTTCTTCCTTGCCTGCTGCTCTTTTAATTCCTCTTCGAGCTGCTTTAAGCGCTGACCGGCTTTGTTTTGCTCGATCTGGTTGCGCGTGGTTCGCTCTTCTTCGTGCAACCGGTCTATCGCTTCTTTCAGATCAGCGGCCTGCCGCTCCAGGGCCTTCATGTTGGCAGCATCCTCTTCCAATGCCTCCTGTAACAAGGCGTCGTGCGTAAAGCTCTTCCAAATGCTGGCCGTTTGTACCGATTGTTGTATGGTTTTTTGCTGATCCTGCAGGTTTTTAAACCCCTGTAATGCTCGTGCACCGGCTGCAGCAAACGTATCTGCTCTTCCGCCTTTTCAATATTACGTTGTGCATCTAACAAAGTAGCCAGGTGTTTTTTGAGCTCCTGGAAAGAAGATTCCATATCCCGCGGCTCCAACATATGGGTGCGGATAAAATCGTCCAGGTTGCCCAACACCTTAATACCAACTGTCTGGTTAAATAAGGTAAGGGCCTGTATACTTTGCATACCCAGCACATCTACCATACGGTTGGCATATTTGCTGGCAGCGTCAAACCATTCTACCTGCTTACGGCTTCCCTTATTATATTGCTGATCGATCCTGCGCTTCCAGGCATTGCCCAGGTCGAAAGGTTTAAAGTCTGTTTCAATACGCAGGCTTTTATGGGCAATGCCAAACCGCTTCTGCATGTCTCCATTGGTAAAATAACGTACCTGGAACAGGGTAACCTCCTGCTGCGCCTCATTGGTAAAATTGGCCAGGAGTATACTGTAGGCCTCGTCCCGGTTTTCGCGGAGGTACAAGGTTTTGGTAACACCCGTATCTGAGTTAATGGTACCGTAGCCTCCCATCACATAGGTATCCTCGGTACGGTCGCCTTTCTTCTCACTACCACTGCTTTGGTTATAAAACCGGTATCTCTTTTCAGGAACAATTAAGGTAAGCAGCGCATCCACGAAAGTGGTTTTACCGCTACCATTGGCCCCGGTTAACAGGCTAGTTTCACCATTGGGGGTGATGGTATGTATCTGTTCGTCAAAAGTTCCCCAGTTAAATACCTCCATGTATTGTAACCGGAAACCGCTTTTTCGTTATCCGTGCTGAATACGCTTAGCTGCATGTGCTGTGAGTTGCTGTTTAAAATCTTCTAAAATTTCACTGTCTACCCGGGCTTTAATGATCTTTTTGATCCGGAACTTCTGCTCGTCTGCCACGTCATGATTTTCTGATCGTTCCAGGAAGCCGTTTTCTTCTGCCCGGTCGATCAGGCGATCAATGTCCTTAAGCATTTTTACCCTGCTGGCATTTTCTTTAAAAAACAGCTCGGCATATTCCTTTATTTCCCTGCGTTTTTGATTAGCTCCCGGTGCGTAGCCTCTCCCACTTCAAATTCGGCCATCATATCGCGCAGTAATACCAGCATTACACTTTCGTCATAAGTAAGGCTGCGCCTTTGTGCCCAGCTTACCCCCGTAGTGTCCTCTTCGGTAATGCTGTGTTTGATATAGGCATATCCATCCTGCTCATCCAGTACCAGGGTTAAGCCTAGCTGCTGTAAAAAACCCGTCAGTTCGGACCTGTATTGCACCAGCTTTTCCCAGGTGCTCTTTTCCAGGTACTCTACCGGCCCCTTCAATAATTTTATAAACACGGGGGTAAATGCATGTATCTTATCCGACATCTGCGATTGTTATTTGCTAAATAATAAATAAGGTACTTCTACAAATTTGGTTGCCTCTCTATTCAGTGGTATTAATTCCACTGCTGTTCCAATAATCTGTACCCTTTTTGATTTTTCTTTCAGGAAGCTATAATAACCGATCACTTCGGCCAGACCATTATCCAGCGATGTGGCCTCTACAATCTCTTTTAAAGTAGCGGTTTGCCTGTCCTTTAATACGGTTTCCACCTTATTCCAAAGCAGCTTTTTATCAATAAAGGCCGTATTGAGTAAGCGGTTGAATCGTTCTATATCCGCGATCTTTTCAACTGCCGCCATGGGTTGCTTTAAAGCGGCGGCTGATCTTTTTCTTCCAGCGCCAGTTTCCGGTCCATCACTATTTTTATTTCGGCAGGCTCTTCAATTTGCAAACCGGCTTCTATTTGTTCTTCCTCCATCAGGTCAAACACCAACTCTTTAATACTACTAATCTGTTGCCTCAGCCTCCGGTGTCGTGCAATTTCTTTTTCCGTAATAATGCGGCTCAGTTTCTCCGCCATTTTGTCGTTGGCATCGTATACCGATTTACCCTGCTCGAGCAGGAAGGATTTTATGTTTTGGAGAAAATCTGTATCGGCCTCCAGCTCGCGGTCTTCAAGTAATATCAGGAGCTGCTCGGTAAGCTGACGCCACTCTTCCTGTCCGTTACGCGAGATGAGAAAATCCCAGAAGGCATAGAAGCTCTTTCCCTGGTTGCTGCTGCGCAATGCGTCGTACGATTCAAATGCAAAGCCTACAATGGTTCCCTTATGCTGCTCGGCTTTGGTATGCTGCTCTACGATATTGCGGTGAATCTGTTTAAAATTATCTTCCACCTCTCTAAAATCACCGATCAGCTCATAGCAAAGCTTGATAAACAGGTCGAGACGCTCCTGCACCTGCGCATTATTATAGCGCGGGGAGCCACGCCTAATTCCAGGGCTTTTATTTCTTTGTCAATTTCGGCCCTGCGGTCTTTAAGTATCTGTAGTTTCTTTTCCTTGTCATCTTCGGTATTCTCCACCATATCCCGCAAAGACCCAAACAACATTTTGAAACGGCTCTCCGTTCCCACATGATTCTGACCCAGTTGCAGGTTTTGCATCCATTGAAAAACCTTCTCCGTGTAGGCGCTGAGCTGGTAATTAGTGTTTCCTTCTGTGTCGGGAAAATCCTGTAATATGCGTTTCTGAACCCAGCTTACCAGGTATTTGCGGCTACGGCTCTCTTCGTCTTCGCCAAACTCAATTCTTGCCTCCTCCAGGTCTTCCGTACCGTCTGCATGCTGGCTAAGGGTTTCTGCCAGCAAAGGCACGAGCTGTTCTTCTTTAACCACCATACGCCGGTTTTCCTTGAATACCGTGTATAAAAAAGGTAATACCCAGGCAGCGTTACGCAGTCTCAGCATTTGCAAAGCCGGGGAAGATTGTATTAAAAAGGTTATGTTTTCGCTTGTCATGCCCTTGTCCACACTTTATCGGGGCACGCAAAATAAGATAATATGGGGATTATAAAATGATAACCTATTCACATATTAGCCACGGATTGTAAAGGCTTCACAGACAGGCAGTAACAAAAAGAACAGACACAAAATAAACGGCACATCCTTTTTACAACAACAATAACATTATCTTTTATTTTATGTAAATAAATATAAAATTATACCTATCAATAATTTGATAATTAGCAACTAATTAATATATTTATATATAAAATTGATATTCATTTCAACTGAACCGATATGAGCAGGCCCACTTTGGTGAAGCAGCTTCCAACTTGCACCAGGCTGTTCTAAAGCTACTATATCCCTATACAGTTTGTTTACAACTTCTGAAACAATCCTTTATAGTCTATACCTAAACCGGGTAAACCGTTGTAGAGTACTCTCCCGTTGTCGTAAGCCACACCTGCGGCCACATCTTCCTCTAACAACAACGGCCCGTCCATATCCAGGTAATCTACCAGCGGGGCCAGGTGCGCCATAGCTGCCGACCCTACCGAGCTTTCATTCATACAACCTAACATTACTTTCAGGTTCCTTTTGCGGGCATCGGGTATCATTCTTAGCGCCGGCGTGATACCACTGCACTTGGTAAGCTTGATATTTATACCGTGGAAATATCCTTCACATTTGGCTACATCAGCTTCAAAAACACAGCTTTCATCGGCCATTAACGGGAGTGACGATTGCTCAAACAACACTTTCATTCCCTCCCAGTTATCTTTTGCAAGCGGTTGCTCTACCAGTTCTACCCCTAATTCCTTCAGCTGCGGGATCAACCGAAGCGCCGTTTCTAGGTCCCACCCTGCATTGGCATCTACTCTTAATACGGCATCGGTTTGCTGGCGCAAAGCTTTTACAATAGCAATATCGTCAGCCGTTCCTACTTTTATTTTGTAAATCGGCCAGGGCTTTTCTTTTAGCTTTTCTGTCATTTTTTCGATGCTGTCGATGCCTATCGTATAATCCGTCAGCGGGCTTTTGGCAATATCACCCCGCCACATCTGGTAGAGAGGCTTGCGGGACATTTTGCCAAATATATCCCACGCTGCCATATCCAGCGCGCAAACCAGGAACGGATTTTTAGGTAGCAAATGGTGTAAAAAATGCCAATAGCGATCGGGTTCTGTAAAAGCAAACTTTTCGATCATCGCATGCCTGGCCTGCAGATCTTCCATCATTTTTTCGACCGTGATATCGTAATAAGTGATGGCCGGCGCCTCTCCATACCCTTTTATGCCAAAATGCTCCAGCATCACAATTAATGTGGGTTGATGTGTTTTGGTACCTTTTGAAATGGTAAAGGGGTGTCTGAATTTTAAACGATGGGGATAGTATTCCAGCTTCACTTTGAGTTATTTTTACAAAAAAACAATTCCTTTCCGAAAAACCGAAAAGGAATTATACGATATGCCGCTCAACATCAGGCCTATTTATTCTTAATAGTACCTGCCAATAGCCCTGTAATCGAGCAAATCCACATCAGTTGAGTAATAACCTTCCTTCAAGGGTTCTTCCTTCATCAGGTCGGTACTGAGATATTTCTTATTGCTATCGCTAAATACAGTTACTACTACCGCCTGGTTACCCAGCTCTTCCTGCAACTGTATGGCGCCAATCATATTAGCCCCTGAGGAAATACCTACAGCCAGCCCTAATTTCCGTGAAAGCTGTTGTGCCATCAGGATGGAGTCGCCGTCTGATGCCTTGATCACTTTACCTAGCTGGTCTAATTTTACAATAGCTGGTATAAATTCATCAGAAATGCCCTGTATGCGATGAGAACCCACTTTATATCCTGTAGATAAAGTAGGCGATTCGGCCGGCTCAAGAGGATGAATACAGATACCGGGATTTCGACGCGTTAAATAGTTGCCTACGCCCATGATGGTACCCCGGTACCCACGCCGGCTACAAACGCATCGGGTGTTTTATCGATCGACTGCAGCTGCATCCATACCTCCTTAGCAGTTGTTTTTTCGTGCGCTTCGCAATTATAGAGATTTTCAAACTGGCGGGGCAGGAAAACGGAAGCATCTGATTGGGCCATTTTTTCGGATAGCTGTATACTTCCCAGGAAGCCGCCCTCCTCCTTGCTTATTAATATTACTTCTGCACCCAAGCTGCGTATGATATCTATTCGTTCTTTACTGAGCCAGTTAGGCATAATAATCTTTACATCATGCCCTAATGCACGGCCAATGGCACTGAAAGCTATACCCGTATTGCCGCTGGTAGCTTCAACAATAGTATCACCCGGTTTGATGAGCTTCTCTTCGTAAGCCTTTTGCAGTATATACAGGGCCATTCGATCTTTAATACTCCCGGTAAGGTTGTAATGCTCACATTTAACATACACCTTCCTGCACCTGCCTTTGTAACGGTAAGAAATTTCGAGCAAAGGCGTATTACCCACCATGTTCCAAAGGTGTGCAAGTTTATTACCGATTTTTTCCTCCACACTTAATGAAGCTTCATTGCTGTAACAACCGCAATCATCGGTACCGCTTACGGCTTGAGCTATTGTCGTTTTCATATTTATTCCTTTTATACTGATCTATTAATTAGCAACACCTCCTTTATTGTAAGCCTCTTTCACTGCATCTAACAGCTTGATAAACTTGTTGATGTCGGGGTCATAACCATAACCTTCCGGGGCCAGGCGCTGCTCATTGCCATCCAGAAAGAAATAATATGGCTGGGTGTTGGCGCCAAATTTTGAAACCTGCATATCGGCGTTTAAATCGCCTAATGTTTCTACCTGCCTGTTCAGTGTTTTAGAAAAATATTGTTCCTGCCGGGGAATGTAAACATTATGTACATCTACGTAAAGTGATACGATCACGAAGTCGTCTTTCAGGCGCTGCATTACCCGGGGATCGCTCCATACCTGCCCTTCCATTTTACGGCAGTTTACGCAGTTAATACCCGTAAAATCCAGCATCAGCGGCTTTTTTGTTTCCGGGCTACAGCGAGCGCTTCCTGATAATCGAAATAGGTTATCATCCCGTTATTCACCACAACATCCGGTTCGTTCTTTTTCATTTCCTCATGGTACTTCACCGGTTGAGGCAGTACCTCCGCTTCTCCGGCTTCATTATGAGCCGTAACGGCACCCGCTACCGGAAACCTGAAACCGGAAGGAAGATCGTCTGCATTAAAGTCCTGCGTACCCATTGGCGGTACAAAGGCAGAGATACCTTTCAAGGGTGCTCCCCATAAGCCAGGGATCATGTATACCGCAAAAATCAGGGAAGTCATGGCAAACAGTAATCTTGTTACCGATAAATAAGGCAATCCAAAATCATTCTTCGGTAACTCGTCATCGTGATGAAACTTCAGTTTGCCCAATAAATAAATACCCAGTAAAATAAATATCACGATCCAGGCCGCTATAAAAATTTCCCTGTCCAGCAACCTCCAACCCCTTGCCAGGTCTGCATTAGATAAGAATTTAAGCGCCAGGGCCAGTTCGATAAACCCAAGGGTCACCTTGATGGCGTTCATCCAGCCCCTGGTTTGCTTAAACTGTTTAACCAGGACGGGAAAAACGCAAACAGTGCAAACGGAATTGCCAGGGCCAGCGAAAATCCGAAAAACCCGATCAGGGGTCCCGCATACCCCCTTTAAATATTACCGGCAGCAACAAGCCCAGGATAGGGCCGGTGCAGCTAAAAGATACCACCACCAATACCAGCGCCATGAAAAATATGCCCAGGAAGCTGGAAGCATTGGCCTTGGAATCGGCCTTATTAGACCAGGATGATGGTAGCGTTATTTCAAACGCACCCAGGAATGAAATGCCAAAAATGATAAATACCAGGAAAATAAACAGGTTAAAGATCCAGTTGGTTGAAATATCATTTAAAGCAGTGGGTCCCCAGATCAGCGTAATTAAAAATCCAATAAATGTAAAGATGAAGATAATAGACAAAGAATAAATGACTGCATTCTTCCTGCCCTCCATGCGTGTTTTGCTTCGCTTGGTAAAAAAGAAACTGTCACGGGTATCATAGAGTACACACAAGGAGTTAACAAAGCAAGCAGCCCCCGCCAAACGCCGTCAAAAATATCCATAGCAGGGATCGGTTCTGAATATCGGCATTATCCGGTGCTTTTTCACCGGGCTCCACATACAACCTGCCGGCTTCTTCGCCGGGCAAATATTCCTCTCCTTTTTTATACAGGTAATTTACCTGAACACCTGCTACCAGGCTATCGTTGGGATCGAGATGTATTTTTTGCTGCCAGCTAACAGAGTCTGTAAAAAATTTACAGCAGCATTCACAGAAGCGTCTTTTTCTGATTGCTTGGCGCCCTTTTCTGTAACCGTGCCGGAAAAAGCCTGGCTATGGTGGTATCGAATATTATATTTGAGTACAACGCGTCGGTGTCAGCACGCTGCATGGCATACAATTTTACCCGGGGCCAGCCGCGCCGTTACCGAAAGCAGTACTTCTTTACTATTAAGCCGCTCTGTCTTATATTCAAACCTTATATCGGTAGTGTCAGCGGCGCTTGAAAGGATCGCTAAACATTGCAGTATAACCAGTACACCGGCAAAAAAAAATCTTTTCATAAAAATACTTATTGAACGGCTATTGAAAACTTTTGATTCGCAGGCGGAAGACATTCCCTGTCGTTGCAGGCCATAAAATCAATGCTGCCGCTTATATTGGTTTTTACCTTCCCTTTCAGCTTTACTATTTGCACAAAGTCTACTTTATTTGAAAACTGCTTTACATCCACACCAAATATTGGTTCATGTTTTTTTCAAGCTTTCCTGTCTCAGAGGCTGCGCCCTGAACCACCAACAACGGGTTAGCGGTAAACTTGATTTTTGTAGGTACTGGTCCGCCGTCGGGTGTTGTTTGCGAATAGATATGCCATCCCGGATCAAGACTGGCAGTTAAATGAATCTCATAAGTGGCTGCATTTATTTTTTTAGCGTTGAAGTTCCATTGTACAGGTTGTTTTACCTGTGAAAAACATAAAGTGGCGGTCATCGCCATTGCAATAATCAGCAGAAATTGTTTCATGTGTTCTTAGTTTATGATTGAAATAGTTTGATTACCGGTGAGAAAAAGACACTTCAAAGATCTATATAGCATATTTTATATGTCAATTTTGTATTAATACCGTATTTTTATATAGATTCTAACCATATATCCGAAAAAAGAACCAAATTTGAATGGTTAAAATACCGGTCGTCGCAAATTTTACGGCGCTTATAGTAAATACATTGTAACATGTTTGAAATAGATGAACTCGACAAGCAGATACTAAGAATATTGCAGGCTGACGCAGCCGTTACCCACCGGCAGATTGCCCAAACATTAAGACGCTCCATTACTACTATCCATGACAGGATATCGCGGTTAAAGCAGGAAGGAATCATCCTCCGTTCCGTAGCCATTCTCGACCGTAAAAAAGTTGGTAAAGGGCTTTTAACGTTCAGCCATGTATTGCTCAATCAACATACCATAGAAGTTCTGGAGCAATTTGAAAAAGCGGTGAAGCAATTTCCGGAAGTGCTGGAATGCTTCCAGATGACCGGATCCTTCGATTTCCTGTTGCGGGTATCCACAAGGGATATGGAGGAGTACCATGAGTTTTACCGCTACAAACTGGCCAAGTTACCCAATATCACTACTGTTAACAGCTATTTTGCTTTATCTGAAACCAAGAGCATTACGGCTTATCCTATTTAAGGAAGGCCGGTTATAACCCTATCGTTTCAATGAAATCCAGCAGTTCAGAAAGTTCAAGAGCCAAAGTAGTGGTATGACTGAATCTTGCAATATTTATTCCTGTCAGGTTACCCTCCAGGTTGAATAAAGGGCTGCCGCATTCGTAAGACCGCAATCGGGCATCGTGTAAAATTACATGCTGAAAGCCGTCTCTTCGAATGGATTTACCGCCTTTAAAATGATTCATAGGGTGTGGCTGCTCTCTCAACATCCTTGGCACCAGTACCAATCCAGCATTTAAGGTATCTTCCTGTCGTTTTACAGAGAAACGGATGCTGTCGCCGGGATAATATTTCATCATCTCCCTATTAAAATCTTTTGCTCCGTTGACCGGTATATTGTTGATTTGGAAAATACAATCACCTGTTTTTAAACCTGCCTTTTCCGCTACTCCGCCCGCATCCGTTTGGGTTATTGTCGGGCAACCGTTCCGCTCCTGCAAAAAAGCGTCAAAACCGCCTGAGCTAAACCGGTTAGGTAAATCCTTAACTATTAATCCGGCTACACTACTCTTTAATGTTCCGTCCGGCAAAACCGAGTAAAGAAAACGTCCTGTCCAACCGCTGTCTCCTCCCCGTACCGGTTTCAGCTGGTTAATCATTACCGGTTGTAAGAACCGGTAAGACGAGCTCAATGCAACCAGGTCTTTACGCTTATCACGCCGCAATATGTTCAAAGGAATGAACCGTCCATTCACATCAATAAAGACGGTATCACCTACCTCACTACTTTTACTGATTATAATTTGCCTCCCATTTTTTAACTGAAAAACCGTTCCTGCTATCGTGTCCCGGGATCCATAAATTGCAACAACAGCTCCTTCTATCCTGCTCTTTACTTTAGCAAGCACAACAGGAGCAGTCGCTTTGAAGCGCTGGGAATGGTGTGCAGATGATCTTTCATTACCCAATACCGGGTCACTTTGTTGAGGCAGACTATCGTAGTTCTTTACCAACTTCAATGCCGTAAAGTACTTCCGGTAGCTATCCACAGGCACTTCGTAATTGGCGCCTTCAGGCTTATCAATACGCGAATGCAATCCGATCAGTTTTCCTTCCAGGTCAAATAACGGTCCGCCAGAGTCGCCGGTTTCCATAATACACGAACTTTCAATAAAACCCCATTTGTTCAGGCTGTTTAAAATCTGCCCTATACGCAACATAGGCTTCGGCAGGTTCTGGCTTTCGGGGTAAGATATACCAAAACAAGATTGGCCCGGCGTGAGCGTACCACTGTATCCTAATTCAACAAAGGCCAGGGCCCTGATTCCGTTATCTGCATCATGGCTATATCCGGGCGCATTGACTGCCTGTCGGTAACGATCCGACCCAGCGCCCGGGCGTAAGTAATGCTTCCGTCAGGGAAACTTATTTTGTATAAATTGCCAGGGACCACGGCATGCGCTACAGTAAGTAAAATGCCGTCAGCACTTACAACAACAGCGCTAAACTGCGCACTGTTTTGCATGCGGGTGGACGAATCCACACCATAGGCCTTTACGCATGCGGGGTAAGCCTTCTGATATGCCCCTTTTAATTGTTGCTCATGTAAAAGAGCGCTGTTTTGAGCTTTAATAGTAAGGGGAGCCAACAGCAAAATAATCAACAAGCTTCTCATAGAAATACAGATGTATTTTAAGTATCAATACATTCATGGGCCGGTAAAAACCGACCCATGAAACAGCACCCATGTTACGGCAATTGTTTATCCTTTTTTAGCCCGCTCGATCATTTGAGTTAATTCCATCAAAATATAATCAGGGTAAGGCGACGAACCAGTTAGGAAGAAACGGGTTTTACCTTTTTATCAATCACAAATTTTGCCGGAATTCCCTTGATACCAAATTTTGGAGCAATTTCATCGTCATTCTTTTTATCATCAAACAACACATTAAACGTGTATTTATTCTTGTCAATAAACTCATTCACTTTTTTCTCATAGTCTTCATCACGCTCCCAGGTGTCGATAAACAGGAATACTACATCCGGGTCTTTCTCATATTTGGCTACTGCTTTCTGCATGCCGGGGAATGAGCGAATGCAGGGGCCACACCAAGTTGCCCAGAAATCCAGCACCACTACCTTCCCCAATAAAGATCTGGAATCTATTATTTCTCCTTTCAAATTACGCAGCTTAAAGGACGGCGTTTCTTTGTCGGTAATGATTTGAGCGAGGTGGCTCTTAATATTTTCATTCAATTCAAGCTTCTGCTGCTCAATGAAGTCATCAAAACCCGTCAGGCTTCCTTTGTTCAGGCCTTGATAAAGCGTTTTTAATGCTTCATGATACCCAAACTGTCCTGTTTTATATAGCAAAGCGTATTGATTAAAGGCCTCCAGCTCTCTGCCTGTCATTTGCAGCGCTTTCGCATAACCTGGCGCAAATGCTACGGACCGGTCGGGAACTATTTTTCGTGCATCTTCAATATAGGTTAAGGCCTCCTTATATTGGCCTCTTGCCAGTAATACAGCCGCATAAGTTTGAACATAACCCGGGTACCCTACCGCAGCAAATTTGGCCTTATTGCTCTGGTCGTTGCTATTTATAAAGCCCAGTGCATCCTCAATGCTTTTCTGGATCAAAGGCAGTGCAGTAGCAGTATCTCCCTGCTTCAACAATTCTTCTGCTATAGGAATATATCCCTGAGCCCGCCAGAACTTCTCCTGCATATTTTCAAGCAGTTTTAGGCTTTGCTCCTTTTACCCTCTTTCATCAAATCTCTTGCGAGTGCGGATGTAACATAATCATAAACAATTCCGTCGTCCGGGAACCGGCTCACCGGGAATTTTTTCAGTATAGCATTATACTGTTTCTCTTTGTCCTTAAGTGTTTCGAGCTCATAGTAACGGGAGATCTCTTTACTCCTGGCTATTTTCCCTTTGGGATACAGCTTTATAGCCCTTTTCTGAATAGCTTCCGCTTCTGCGGCCAACTTACGATAGCTTAAAAATTATAGTAAAGCTGCAGATCGTCTTCTTTTTCGCTGACTTTGGCGTCGGCAACAATCACTTTTACAAGCGAATCTTTTGAGCTTCGGTTCCTTTTTCAAATATCTCTCCGAATATCCTGCCCTTGGAGTTGGCCTCGTTTTGGGCATTACCGGCAGCAGCAGCCGTTAATGAGAGTGCAAGAATAAAATACTTTTTCATTTTTTATTTTTTTAATATTTGTAAGCAAAGTCGATTATCTTATTAAAGCCATTAAATACATGGGTATAGCTACCGCCAAGATCGCCTACAGCCGATACATTAAAGAAGTATACCTTACCCTCACTGCCATTCCAGGTGGCCACTACCAGTCTTTGCTGCCCCGTGCCGGAAACTGCCTTTAAATAATCCATCCGGGTTATGGTTTCGGTAGCAGGGAAACCAAATATTTCAGCAGTTGTATTCGAAGTTGTTTCATACTTATACAGCTTATTACCCACTGCATAAAAGATATGGGGCGTTAATGTTGACGAGGCCAGTGCAGAGGCAGAAACAATACCGGGAGCATTCATGGCTACTTTAGCTATTGTAACAACAGGATCGTCAGTAGCCGCCACCGTTCTGAATTGCAGGAGATAAGGCGTTGTGCCATCTTTCATTACCGCATTATAGCGGTCTGTAACATTGGCTGAATCCAATAGCAGTAAATCCATTCCAACATTATTCATGTCGAAAATGGTGCTGGCAGCAGCAGGAAACGCTGTAAGAGCATTGGATCCGACAGAATAGAAACGTTTATATTTTTTATCGTATACAACAACGGGATAAGTAGCCGCATAGGTACTCCCGCCGGCGATATATGGTGCAATATCATAGTCATATACTCCGGCCGGGTTTGCAATGGCTTCACCCCATTTTTTAATTCCGGGGAAACCGCCAACCAAATTAGTGTGTACCTGGCCGTTGTTGATAGCGATACCCATACGCTGCCACGGGCTGGCGCCTGATATATATGCCGCCCAACCTATATAAGTTGGCTTTACAATGCGTGGTTTAGCAAAAAACAGGTATCCGATATCAAATTTTTTTGTCAGGGTCAGGCTGCTCAATTCTATGGCGTCACTCTCTGTTTGAATATATATACGGCGGTTGGGAGTGGAAAGATCATCTGTTACATCAAATCTCGTAGTAGTGATTGATACCGGCTTTCCTAGCGGTGCCGCAGGATTCAGCAATGAGTAAATATTATGCTCTACGCTGTTATCAGGAAGTATCATCGACAGATCGGCCCCGGTTCCCTTTTCTTCCAGGAACATCCAGCCCTGTGCATATTTATTAGCCACCGTTATATCATACTGCCTCACCGCCGATATGCCCGTTTTGTTATCTGTCACCTTTACGGTAACCCTATAGTTTTCACCTAATACAAACAAATCTCCGGTTACCCGGAACACCAGATTCGGTGTTCGAGCTATGGTATCCCTGGGCATCGCATAAGAGCTGTTGGGAGAATTATTGTACATGAACCAGGCATATGAAAGATCGCCTGAAGGAATGGTTTGGCTAACAGCAGGATTCAGGCGAAGCGTATCGCCCTGGTTGATAAAGATACGCTGTGCCGCAGCTGCGTCTGTAACGCTTATTTCATTGATCTTTTTATAGTCATAATTGCCCTGATCTTTATAACAGCCGGCAAATACCAACAGCAGCAGTAGCAATAATGCATGAATATATTTTTGATAATCAGCTTTCATTTTTAGTAGTTTGGGTTAAAGAAAAACAACACGTTCGCCATTCTCGTCTATCAAAGGGCCGTTGGCCTGCTCATAATTATATAAGGCCAACTTCATAGTTTGCACTACAAAATTGATATCCTGGGGAAAGTTTACTGAAGGCCAGGCCCCACTGCCATATGTTTGATTAATGAACTGGTGCTTGGTTCTGGAATAGCTGCCAAAATAGGTGGCCCAGCGTGTGTCCCAGGTAGAAGGTTTCAGCAACTGGTCGTTTAATGAAATACGGTAGTGTTGTTTATTATAGGGGTTACCGGAAAACGCCTTGTCGATATACCCGGGCTTAAAGTCGGCAGTCTCCCCAATAGTCAGATACGCGTTCACTACGCTGTCCTTTAGCCCCGGCCTGCGGTAAATATACACGGGCAGGGAAAGCTGGTAACTATCGGCAGGTATTACCAGTGGGCCGAATTGAAAATGATAACCCAATTTGGCAGTAGAGCTGTCGTCAACAATAATATTAAATGTCCGGTCGCGATCTACCGCGGCGCCCATAATACGCATGGGAATAAAAAGGGTGTCAGTTACAACCGATGCCGGTTCAGCAGTAAATGAGTATTCTGTTGTAAGGCCTTGTGTAAAATAAATACGTGCATCCTGCTCATATATGAGGGATTGATCTTCCTTACAGGCCGTTACCAATAACCCGGCGCAAATTGTGCAGATAATTCTTTTTAGATATGCCATCTTCATTAAATAATGTTTACAAACATGAATAAGATTAATTGATGCCAAATTCAATTTCATTAAGCGGCAGGGGAAAAGTATACTTCGCAGCGGTCATTGGGTTCCCTACTCCGTCGGGAATGTTAATCACATTTTTTCGTTTGTACCAAAACCAAAGCTGCCCTTCACCATATAATTCTTTCCGATACTCTTTTTGTAGTTCAGCATCCAGCTGTTCCGGGGTGTTAACAACTGCAGTGCTCAATTGCGGAATAAGTCTGGCCGCCCGCACCATTAAGATAAACCAGGCCAGCTGTTACTGTTGGTGCAGCTTCAGCCGCTATGTAGTACATTTCGGGCAGGCGTACAACCGGAACCAGGCGTTGTTTTACATTGGTGGTTCTGTCGGAATAATATTTTTTAGAATACACAATAGTGGTAGTAAGCTGGTTCCATATACTTCTTGCAGCATCCGGATTGCGTATATCTGTACCATACCCAACCAGCGACGTTTCGTACATAGCCGAAAGCTTTGCCTTTGTGGAAAACAGGTCGTCTGCATCCGAGGCCGCGGTTTGCGAACTTTTAAAATACTGATCGGCCGCCACCTTCAGGTTGGATACGCTTAACGAAAAATATGTTCCGGAGTAAACGTAATATCTGAAGCATCGGTAGTTGCGTCAACCGAAAGCGTACCCGGGTTAATAAAAGAGAAACGGCCGCTGTTAATAACTTCAGTGGCATATTTTAATGCATTCACTTTATCGCCTTTATAGAGATATAAGCGGGCCAAAATTGCCTTTGCGGCCCAATAGTTAACATGGTTTTGACGGTACATCAGAAATAGCTCGGAAGAAGTTGAACCCTGATTAGCCGCTATCTGATCAATTGAAGGATATACCGATAACAGCTGCTCTGCTTCTTTAAGATCAGTTTCACATTTAGCTAAAACAGCTCCAACTGATAATTTTGCCTGCGGCTCAATGGTGAATTGTTCCATGTAAGGTATGGCAAGGGCGGTATCATTTGCGCCATTCAGGTAAGCTGGGGCAAACATGCGCAGCAAATCAAAATGAATGGCAGCTCTTATTGCTAATGCCTCCCCTTTTACAATATTAAAGGCTGTACCAGCCAATACCTGATGCTGCTGCAGGTTCTTTAAAATATAATTAGCCTGTGCAATAGCTCCGTAATAACCTGACCATATTGAACTGATAGCCGCCCGTACATTTTGCTGCGTATTTACATCAGATGTGTAAGCATATCTTGCAGTTTGACCATAAAAGGTGTTGGTTTGACCTGATTTGTTTTCATAATACTGCGCCAGCACATCAATAAAACGATAAGTGCCCAATCCTCCATAAGCGCCTAAATCAGCCATTTTCTGATAGGTACCAAACAAGGCATCAATGTAACCTTGCTGGGAAGAAAATTGCTCGTCTTCAGATATCCGGGTAGCCGGGTTTACCTCCAGCCATTTCTTACATCCTGTTAACCCCTGGATGAGCGTTGCGGCCATCAGCACTCCGAACATCTTTTTTGATATATCTTTAAAAAACATGGTAACTTATTTAAATATTAGAATGAGGTTTGAATCTGAAGGCTGAAAGTTTTTGCAAACGGATAATCGAGGCCACGCTCGCGTCTTATACTCGACAATCGAAATACGTCTGAGGTGAAGAAGCTGATCCGCGTATTTTCCAGCCCCAGCTTTTTGTTCAGGGCATTCGAGAAACGATAATACATGGTGAGGTTTTCCAATGCCATCAGGTTATCATCCTGTACAAAACGCGACGTAGTGTAAGTGGGCTCTGTAATCGCAATGCCCGCATTATCTATTAATCCTTTAAAGAAAGTGATATCGCCCGGTTTTTGCCAGCGCTCCTCGTATACCCTGCGATCTACATTATAATATGCAGCGGCTACATTCTCTACGCGCTCTACCAGGGTTTGATTATAAGCCTGCCCGCCATAGCGGAATCTGAAGAACACATTGAAACCAATGCCATTTAACTCCAGGTTAGTACCAAAAGTACCTTCGATTTTAGCACGGCTATCGCCAACAATTACCTGGTCGCGGGGATCGTAAATATTGCTCAGGCTGCCATCCCGTTTAACGAAAATTTCATAACCGGTTGAGGGGTCTATGCCTTTGGAGGGTACCGCCCAGATTGCCGAAGTGCTTTGCCCTTCGGCATATCTGGTGATAGGCCTGCTCGATCGCGCCGTGTCGGCCCTGGCGTTCATTGCAGCGATAGTACTCGACACTTTTTCAATTTTGTTTCGTACAGAAAACAGGTTGGCAAACAGGGACAGGTTATTGCGTTTTACATTATCGTTGATAATATTGTACCGCAAATACAATTCCCATCCACGGCCAATCACATCTCCCATGTTCTCAGCATAAGAGGTAAAACCCGTAGAAGGAGCTGTAGAGATCGTAGCAATGCTACCCTGTGTTTTTTCTACGAAATAATTACCGGTGATATCTATCTTTTTAAACAGGGTAATATCGGCCCCGAAATTACTTTTAGCGGTTTTTTGCCATGCCAGTGCATCGTTGCCAAAACCAAGCAGGTAAGTACCGATAATACCCTGTAATCGCTCGATGTATAATACTGGCTGGTAGAGATAGCCTTGTAGCTTTCGAAATTCTGTGAACCGGTATAACCGAAGGAATAACGCAATTTAAACCGGTCTACAAACCCGAGGTCCTTAACAACTTGCTCGTTATGCAGATTCCACCCGGCGCCGGCCGACCAAAACGGAGCAAAACGCCTCAGCGTGCCAAACTGTGAGGAGCCATCCGTACGGAATGAAAAGTCCAACAGGTATCTGTTATCATACGAGTAGCTAATGTTGCTTAAAAGCCCCAATAGCCTTGTCACACTCTCCGTACCGGTAGGTTTACTGTCCTGCGGAAACCGGTTGCCCAGTACAAGTTGGTCTAACCGGGGATTAGGGAATCCTTCTACGCGAAAGCTCTCTGTATGATATTTCGTTTGCTGAATGTTGGTTCCTACCGTTGCAAAAAACTGGTGCTGACCAATCAGCTTATTCATATCAGCCGTCAGCATACCTTCCATGCTTTGCTTTTTTCCATAGCCTTTTGTATAAGAGCCCTTCTCAAATGTGGGCCGCGATACAAATGAAGTATGTTGGGCAGGAAGAAAGATATCGCTTTCATCGGCCTGGTACTGGTAAGCGAATCTGCCGGTGAAACGCAGCCATTGTGCAGCCTGCCATTGTGTGGAAAAATTATTTACCAGATTTTGATAGGTTCGTTTATCTACTATGTTCAATGACGCGTTGTACAGCGGATTGGTAGCCCTCCCCACCGGCCAGCCGTCCAGGTTATCATACTGATCAAAATTTGTAAGCCTGGTGCCTGTATTGTCCCTTACATCCTCAAGATATACTTTAAGATTTCCTACGCTGTCATAGGGAGTCCAGTAGGGATTTAACCGGGTGTATTGAGTAAAGGAGCCGTAAGGAGAATTATTCGCAGTATTGGCATTAATTGTAAGGTCATTTCTAAACTGGAATTTTTTAACGCGATAGGAAAGAAAAGTATTACCTGACAATAACTGCCTGTCTGAGCCCTTCATAGCCCCGGTTATTTTATTGTAGGTAAGATTTACGCCATACAATGCATCATTGGCGCCACCTTCCACGTAAATGGCATGTTTGGTTCCTATACCTGTTTGTACAGGTTGGGAAATCCAGTCTGTATTCACCCCTTTTCAATAGCTGCCAGCCTTTGGTTGTAAAAAAAGCCCAGCTGTTCATCCCTGAAATTCCAGCCGTAAAAAGAGTAGGCATTCATCTTATTCTCCAGGTCAAATTTCTCTCTTGCATTCAGAAGGTTGTAGCTGCTGAGATCGGGAGCTTCCACCGAAATATTGCCGATATAAGTAAACCTTAATTTACCTTCCTTGGGACGTACTGTTTCAATAACAATAACTCCATTGGCCGCCCTCGATCCGTAAATGGATGTAGCCGCTGCATCTTTTAATATATCAACCTTTGCGATACGGTTCATATCAAGGTCGTTGATACGTTGTAACGGCACCTCGAAACCATCCAGGATAAACAGCGGCGTATTAGCTCCGTTGGCATAATCAAAAGGTACCGTTGAGCTTCCGCCAAGATCTACCAAGCTGTTACCGCTCCTCAGCACTACATCAGGCAAAACGTTGGGGTTAGAACCGAGGTTTAAATTTTCCATCAACTGAAAAGAAGGATCCAGCGACTGTAAAGCATTTAATATATTGGAGTTGCTTACTTTGGCGATATCTTCTGCAGAGAAAGAATTTGAAGCTCCTGTAAAGTTCGACTTAGGTCTTACATATACACCCGTAACCACCGTTTCATTTACTGATGTGGGGCTGGTTGCCAGCTTAATTTCATAGAAGTCTGATCGCTTAACGGTAATTTCTTTGTCTACATAACCAACATAAGTAATTACCAACGCTGTGCCCGGGCCTGCATTAATAGAAAATTCACCTTTGGCGTCGGTAAGAGTTGCTGTTTTTGTTCCCTTAACGGTGATGGTTGCCCCTACCAAGGGCTCTCCCGAATCCTCGCTTTTAACCACGCCTTTAATTTCCACAAGTTGAAGAACAGGTGGGGCTACAGCGGTGGCCGGAGCGCCCGGTAAAGGAGCCCGGTTGGCTATACTCCCCTGCTTTTTAACCACTATTGTCTTTCCTCCAGGCGGCATGCTAAAAGTCATTCCCTGGCTATAAAGCAATTGTTGTAAAACCTGTTTTAAGGGTGTATTTTTCACACTGAGATTTACCTTTTCAGATCCCTGTAAAGTTTTAGCCGTGTACAAAAAGCCGTAGCCGGTTTGTCGTTCAATTAATTTGAAAACCTGTTCCAGAGAGGCATCCTTTACCTGCAGGTTCACATTTTGGGAAATGCCTTTCGCCGACACCTGCAGGAAAAAAGCTGTCAGCAATAGAATTGTCAATTTCATTCTTCGCAGAACTTTAAGCGTAATGCAGCCCTTCAGACATACCGGAGCTCCGGCAATATCATGCCCATTAACGCGTGTTAGAAAAATCATACTTTTACAGTTGGTTTTTAATAAATAAGTAATTAGCCGTTATTTAATTTCTTAGAAACTGATTTCCGGCCGGCATGCTCGCAACATGCCGGCTATATTTTTATAATTGTATTATAAGCGCAGTTCACTCCCCTTACCATACACCGTAAAGTGTGTAGTTTATGAAAGGTTGTACTGTATATTTTTATTAGTTGGATACATCCGCGTTAGCGGACGATGATAACACCAGTCAATTCTCTTGTACACCAGCCTATGGAATAGAGCCGGTTGATTTTATTTATATAAGCTTTTGAAAATGCTTCCTTGGCTTAAAATTAAGTTATGTGTTTTATAATTGTGACCCGCAAATATAACACAGTCTAATTAGTCTACCAAAATAGTAGACAATATTTTTTTATTTCCGCTACCCAGTGAGCATTTATTATAACTGCTGAAACGCCCGTGGCTGCTGCATTACAGCGTTCCCGGAATTTGATATATGCAACCTGTAGTTGATGACTCATGCTGTTATCTTTTTTTTCTAATATAGATTTCAAACTACCTATTGCTATAAATCATTTCTTTACAATAACCTTTTTAGCCTGCTGCTCAAAGCGCACAGCATTAGTTTCCGACAACAATGAAAGTATCTGCGACAGGCTTACATCCCTTGATATAGAACCCACAAATGCCTCTCTCGTGGGGGCTCCTTCGTATGCCACCTCAATATCGTACCACTGCTCTAACTGGCGCATTACCTGCTGTATACTGCAGTTATCGAACACGAACCTGTTGTTCTTCCAGGCTAATACTTCATCCACATCAATATTATTATTAATGCTTATCTGCCCTTTAATACTGGCTTGCTGGCCTGGCTTTAACAACCGGTTAGCACCTTTGCTGAAGAGCGCTACTGAGCCTTTTAATAAGGTAACCTTGATAGGCTCTGCATCCTGGTAGGCATTTACATTAAATCCCGTGCCCAGCACCTTAATTGACAAATCGCCTGTTTGTACAATAAAAGGCTTTTTAGCATCGTGACTAACATCCAGGTACGCCTCGCCTTTCAGCGTTATGATTCTCTGCGTACCTGTAAACGCCACAGGAAATGTTATTGAAGAACCGGCGTTTAGCCATACCTGTGTGCCGTCTGCCAGGGTTATATCTACTACCTTGCTCCCTTTAGGATTGTCGAGTGTATTATAAACCGGCGTATGATCGGCTACAGATGGTTGAGCCTGATAAACCAGCTGGCCATTTTTATTTTTGATCAGCTTCCCGTCTTCCTGAACAGCAATAGTGCCGGATAACAGGCTGTCTAAAGTAATGGTTTCTCCGTTGGCCAGTTTTACCGTAGCCCTGCTTGACGCCGGCGCGGCAACATCGGTATATTGCTGAACCGCGGATTGGTTGTTTGGGTTGCCGGTAAATAAATAAACAGCTATCCCTATCGCCACAATTACGGAAGCCGCAATTCCTATCCAACGTCTCAGCCCGGCCCTCCCGGAGCGCCCTGGTAAGGTTTCGGAAGCTGCTGTTCCCGTGTGTCTTACAAAAAAGATTCCATTTGCCCCGCCTGCTCTATAACAGTATCAGCCGACAAGCGGCTCTCCCCGGATAAAGGCTCCAGCTTTAACCAATGCTCTTTCAGCGCATTGTATAGTTGAAGCGGGTCTTTGTCAGCAAGCACCAATACCTCATCCATTTCGGCTCTTGAGCAGGTATTATTCATATACCTTTCCACCAGTTCTTTAATATATGTGTCGTGCTGCTGATCCATTCTTAAAGCAATAAATGCTTTCTGTTATAAATAACGATAAAACAATGTGCTACTACTACCCGGAAGAAAAATTATTTTTCTTTCAAAAGACAGGCTAATAATACCACCAGGCCCGCAAGGCCATAGTGCTTTTCAAGATAGGATCTGATGAACTGTTTTGCCTCTACTATCGTATTGGCTACTGTATTTTTAGAAATACCGAGCGCCTCGGCTATCTGACCGTGGGACAGGCCTTCTTCCCTGCTCATTTCATAAATTCTTTTCCGTTTGCCCGGAAGAAGGTTAATAGCCTCCCGCAGTTTTTTTCGTACTCCTGCATCAGTAAAGGAGCATCTGCATACGATTGAGCCGGAATCTCTATACGGTCCCAGATAATGTCTGCGATAGTTTTATCCCTGGCAGCAGCACGAAAAAGTCAATGCTTTTATTATAGGCGATCTTGAACAGGAAGCCATCAAGGTTTTCTATAGCGCCCATCATCTCCCTTGAAAGCCACAACTTAAGAAAAACATCCATTACCAGTTCTTCTGCAACTTCTTTTGACTTAACGAGATTAAATATGTATTGAAACAAACGTGGATGGTAGCCATCAAATAATGTTCTGAAAGCCTGCTGATCGCCCTGCGATACCTGAGTCTGCAATAGATAGTTTTCTTCTAAACTGTCGCCCACCCGTCTAAATTACAAATTGATTTAATAAAAAGTTAATAATAATAAAATTTTGTTGGGCTATGATAAAAAAATGCTTTTTATGAACAATTATCATATTTATATTTAACCAATATAATCCGGATACATTTTTTTGAATCGCTGCAAGTTCAGGATACATCAGGATGGCTGAGTTCTCTACCTTATCTACTTTAGCCTGCAGCGACCATTTTTAATAACGATTGTAACTGGAAGCAGCGATAACCCGGCGCTGTTCGGTCATAGAGAGACTGCCGGGTTGAACAAGCCACTGCTTTGTAAAAGTTATGCGATCACTTACTATATAGTAATGAACAATAATACCCGTTGTGTTTTAATAGCAATTGTAGTAATTTTTCTGTATAAGGCTGGCATAGCCCAGTATAAACAGACCTTATTCTTGTCAGGCACCGGCAGTGATCATACGGTTCGTTGGGATTTTTACTGCACGGGCGGCCGTAACAGCGGCAACTGGACTACCATACAGGTGCCCTCATGCTGGGAGCAACAGGGCTTTGGCACTTATAACTATGGACGAGATTATAAAACCTATGGAAAAAATTTCCGTTTTGCCGATGAAAAGGGACTGTACAGGCACTCTTTTAATGTTCCCGCGTCATGGAAAGGAAAAGAAGTATTTATTGTTTTTGAGGGCAGCATGACAGACACTGACGTAAAAATAAACGGCAAATCGGCGGGTGCCATGCACCAGGGTGCGTTTTACCGTTTCCGGTATAATATTACCAACAAGCTGAACTACGGCGCTACCAACCTGCTGGAAGCCGAAGTGAGTAAAATGTCGTCAACCGTTTCAGTAAATAATGCGGAAAGACTGGCCGACTATTGGGTATTTGGAGGCATTTTCAGACCTGTGTACCTGGAGGCAGTGAACAGTACCTATATCGATTATGTGGGCATCGACGCCAGGGCAGACGGAAACTTCCGCATGATGGCCTATACACAAAACCTGCTGCAGCCGGCAACCGTTGTTGCTGCAATAAAAGATACCAGGGGAAATGTTGTTTCCAATATAACCGCAACCTGCAGGAAAGGAGATTCAGCAGTGCTGCTGCAAGCCTTACTAAAGAATCCGAAGCTTTGGACCAGCGAAACACCCCATCTTTATACTGTTGAAGTTCGCCTGAAGCAAAACAATAAAACCATTTACCAGCTCAAAGAAAAATTTGGCTTCAGAACTATAGAAGTAAGGCGGGGAGATGGCATTTATGTAAACAATGTGCAGGTAAAAATGAAAGGAGTTAACCGGCATTGCTGGTGGCCCGAAACGGGGAGAACACTGAACGACAGCCTGCAACTGCTCGACGTACAGCTGATCAAAGAAATGAATATGAATGCAGTAAGATGCTCTCATTATCCGCCTGACAAGCGATTTCTTGAACTCTGCGACTCTTTGGGTTTATATGTCATTAATGAACTGGCCGGCTGGCAGAAAGCCTATAGCACAGATGCGGGAAGACCTCTTGTAAAAGAAATGGTTACCAGAGATCTCAATCATCCGTCAATCATCTTCTGGGCTAATGGCAACGAGGGCGGGACGAATAAAGCGCTGGACACAGAATTTACAAAATGGGATTTTTCGGCCAGGCCTGTTATACATCCGCATCATCGTCCCGGCAATGCTTTTAATGGCATTGACTGTAATCATTACGAAGATTATTACAGTACAAAAAATATCCTGAATGACAGCCTTATTTATATGCCCACCGAGTTTCTGCATGCCCAGGATGATGGAGGAGCCGGAGCTGCAATGTATGACTTTTGGGAACTCCACTGGAATGCCCGAAGAAGCGGGGCGGTTTTATATGGGCCTTTGTTGATGAAGGTGTGGTACGAACGGATATGCGTAATATTATCGATGCCAACGGCCTGAATGCAAACGACGGTATACTGGGGCCGCACCGCGAAAAAGAGGGTAGCTTTTATGCATTGCGGGAAATATTCAGCCCGGTAAAAATATCAATGAAGGAGATTGCGGAAAACTTCAACGGATTGATTGAACTGGAGAACCGCTATCATTTTACCAACTTAAACGAGTGCACTTATGAATGGGCACTGATAAATTTTCGCAGCGCATTCGATATGGTATTTACCGGATACACGATAGAAAAAACAGGCACCGCAAAAGCTCCTTCTGTTCTGCCTTCGACAAAAGGTTATTTAAAGCTGGCTTTACCTGCCGATTATCGTAAACACGATGCTTTGCTGCTCAAAGTAAAAGACAGGTTTGGTAAAGAGCTGTATCAGTGGAGCTGGAAACTAAAAAGCAACCATAACCTGTTGACTGCCGTTTGAGTCTCCCCGACAGCCGGCCTTCGCATCAGAAACAGACTCAGTTGTTCGTTTATCGAATAACGGGCTTGAAGTAGCTATTAATAAGAGCACCGGGTTGCTGGAGCATATAAAAATCCGGCAGCAGGCATGGATAACCTTTCATTTAAAAAGGGGCCTGTTCTTTTAAACGGAGCAACAACAATTAAGGCCGTAGCCGTTAAAAATACAAATGAAGAAGCCTCGGTAACTTTTACCTGCGAAGGCAACATGCGATCTGTTAAATGGACGATGCAGCCAAACGGATGGATAGCGCTGGATTATGAATATGATATCAGGGGATCTTACCCGTTCGCAGGCGTTAGTTTCAGCTACCCAGAAAACTTTATACTGGGAACAAAATGGCTGGGCAAAGGGCCTTACCGGCAATGGAAAAACCGCATGCATGGCACACCGGTTAATGTATGGCAGAACTTTTTCAACAATACACATACGGGGTATTCGCCAGTGGTTTATCCCGAATTTAAAGGTTATTACAGCGAGATAACCTGGATGGAGTTCAATACCGTGGAAGGCCGGTTTTATGTAGCCAGCGAGGATAAAAATTTATCCGTACGCCTTTTCAACTTCTATGGTTTAAGCGGTGCCAAACCTTTCCCCGAGCTACCGGCGGGCGATATATCTTTTCTGGATGCCATTCCGCCAATGGGCACCAAGCTTGCTTTGAATATCAGCCCTAATACCAAAGCACTAGGTCCTCAAAGCGAAAACACAGTTTTCGATGCCCCTGTTAGGAGGCGCTTATATTTCTATTTTGGCCTGCCCAAAATAAGCGATGCGCAGGAGCAATATAGCCGCCCTGAAGTAGACAATGTATTTTAAGAAAAGTATTTGATGGAACCAGCTAAAGCATACGGGACTTTTGCACTGTATTCTATTTCCGCGTAAGCATGAGTTGGCGCTTCTACAATATAAAGCTGTGGCATAGCATAACAAGCGGTAGAGACTTCCGTTAAAAAGAAAGATGTATTACTGAAGGTTGTTAATCAATTGCAATTAAAGCTCATGCAGGCATTCTATACCATAGATGCCATCTGCAGGCTCTTGGAGTAACACTGCCTCCATCTGCCAGCGGTGACTTAAAAATATACTATTTTGCTGTACCGGGAAAACTGATGAACGGTTTAGGCGGTTGGTTCATTCCGGCTCCCATAAAAAAACTCAAATGCGGCGGCTGGTTATAGCCTACATTCTGCCATGCAATGCTCAGGCGGTATTGCGGATCATGCATGAGTGTATAGAACTTATGTTCCGTTGGTATGGCGGTTGAAAAAATACGAAGCTCCTTATCATCGGCAGTCCTGTAGATCACTTCCTCCCTCCAGTCTCCCAATATATCTGCTGATAACACAGGATTCGACTTGGTACCATTATTACTGCGGCACTGGTAATCGGCAGTGTTGAGGATGCGGATGGATTTGGCATCCCGGTAATCCCATTTATCAATTGTAGTACCATTTAATATTTCACTCAGTACATCGCCATCCCAGTATATGCCCATGTTACAGGCCGGCGTTCGATCAGCAATAGTATTACCCTTACTATTAAACATACCCCGTATGCCCGCACCGGCTACCCAACATTCAAAGCCCGCATACCTGGGGTCCACATCTAATGCCAGTCCGCGGCCAGGCCCTTCCCCATCTTCACCTGCTTTAACAGAGGCTTTTTCCAATATATTTCGCCCGTGGCGGCAGACCTGAAACTGGCTCCGGCATCGTCGAACCGCTCCTGTATACAAAATACTTCAAGACCCGGAATAGCGGGATCAAGATCGGATACATGCAAAGCGTCTCCATGGCCCAGACCTGTAGAATACAGCCCTTGTCCGTTATCGTCGATACACATGGCTCCAAAAATAATTTCATCCTTTCCATCGCCATCTACATCTGCTACCGAAAGATTATGATTGCCCTGCCCGCCGTACTTTTTATTGCCGGGCGCCTCACTATCAAAAGTCCATCGTTTCTCCAGCTTTCCATTTTTCAGATCCCAGGCCGTGATTACAGTGCGGGTGTAATATCCCCTCGACATGATCAGGCTGGGATACTTCCCGTCAAGGTAGGCAACAGCTGCCAGAAAACGATCCATACGGTTACCATAACCATCGCCCCAAATCGCTTTTAGCTCAGCAGCAGTTGGATTAAGAGCCGGAGCCCTGGGTGGAATAAAATCAGTAGTATGTATCAATTCTCCTGTTAGCCCGTTAAAAACGGAAAGATATTCAGGCCCCGCCAAAATATATCCCTTATCATTTCGCCAGTCTTTACTTGCATCACCTATCACTCTTCCGCGCGCATCCTTTGAACCATCCGCTGTTTTCATCGCTACCTCTGCCTTGCCATCCCCATCCAGATCATATACCATGAATTGCGTATAATGGGCTCCCTCCCTTATATTTTTGCCCAGGTTAATCGTCCATAATAATTGCCCGTTTAGTTTATAGGCTTGTATTAACGGCTCATCCGTAAATCCTGCATGGCTGTTATCGTGTCCTTTGCCGGCTACATGTACTACCAGCTCATATTCACCGTCTCCATCCAGGTCTCCTACCGAACCATCGTTGGCTGCATAGCCAGGGGTATCTGAAGGGGATAGAAAGGTAAGGCCGACGAGGATGTTTTAATAAAAATACTCTTCTGTTTTTGATTCTATATTCCGTTCTACGGTTCTTACAATATAAGTACGCTCCGAAACGCTATCCTTCCAGTCGTCAAAAAGGATGTAACCTTCGTTACCGGGTGTGAATTGAGCTTTACGGGCGCTCCTGATGTTCTTCTATAAATATTAAAACCAATATTGCCGGGATCTGAGGCCAGCAGCCGCCAGGAAATCATCACTTTTCCGTTTCCGTCGGGCACCGCAATAACGCCCCGGCTCAAACGTTCCATTACACGCTGGGAAATAGCGGTCATACTGATACAGCACAGCAAAGGCAATATTATTAAACGTTTCACCCCAATAGTTTTAAATAAGTGGTCGGGAGCTGTCTGGTTACTTCGGTTCCCGGCATACAATCGACATTAACGATTAAAAATACCTGATGGCGTTATCCAAACTGTCATGCTGCATCCTGTACAAAACAAAAAGCCACTGCTCATCGCAGTGGCTCTACTATGCTGTCTTTAGCAGTTACTATTAATGACCATGTCCGTCGTTAGGGCCATGTGCCTGAGGAGTTGGCATTTGTGGGGCAGCTGGCTCAGTATCACTTACACTAACGATCTCCACTTTAAAGTACAGTGGCTCGTATGGTTTGAACACACCACCATTGCCTTCTTTACCATATGCCAGGTAACCAGGAATAATGATCGTTCCTTTACCACCTTGTTTAAATTGTCTTAAACCATCTTCAAAACCACGGATAAATGGTTGTGCACCTAATTTAACAGTGAACTGGTTTGCATCAAATGTGCTGTCGTTGCTCACTTTTTTACCATCATATTTTACGGTAACAAATTTACCATCCACCACCTGCGGGCCTGCACCAGGCTCATCGATCTTTACAAATGTACCTAAAGGAGTTTGTGTAGCAGTCCATTTTTAGTAGTCAAAAAGTCCTGTACCGCTTTTATTTGTTTTGCTTTTTCACCTGATTTTTCCCAGAGCAGCCTCATCAGCTTTCTGTGCTGCTTCCTGCTCCTTCATCATCTTTTTCATCATTTCTTCCTGTTCTTTTTTTCTGGCGGGGAGCGTCTTTTTCATTTCTTTCTGGTAGTCAGCCTGGGCTAAGCTATCATTTTTAAACTTCCAATACCTTGAAGGTTAAAAGAATTTTGTCGCCTTTTTTCATGAACGGAGGCAACTGGGCTTCCTGAGCCAATCCCTTTTTAATTAAAGAGTCTACATATAAAACAGTGATAAGGCTATCGCCTTTCTTTAATTTTTTGAAAAACTCGTCAGGACCGTAGGCGTTGGGCATAGTAGCATCCTGAATTTTAACAAACGCAGGTAGTTTACCGTAAGTATCTGTTAATACAGTGTCTTTAGCACCCTCAATTTTCTGGATGACATGCATTTTTAAAACATCTCCTACTTTAGAGCTGTCTTTGCTTCCTCCATCGATAATTTTATACTTTACACCGCTAGCGCTGGTTTGGTAGTCAGCATTATTACAGGCAGCAAACGCTATGGTTGCAAAAGCCAATGCTCCTAAAATTTGTGAACGTTTCATTTTTGTTATTGTTAATTATTATTTACGTTTTTTGAGATCAGACAAGAAGATGTTCGTTTTCTTTTACTGCCTGCTTAAAAGTTTCTACGGTTTGACTTAAACTGTCTTTGGTATTTCCGCCTGACGCATTATAATGACCTCCGCCATTAAAGTATTTGCGGGCAAACGTGTTGCAATCAAAACCCCGTTTGCTCCTGAAACTCCATTTCCGCTCTTCATCCCTGTCTATCACTAATCCTACCAGTTCAATTCCCTTTACAGTTAAGGGATAATTTACCAGTCCTTCCGTATCCCCTGTTTTGATTTCATACTTAAGCAGATCCTGTTTACTGATAGCGATTAAAGCAGTATTATATTCATAAAGAAATTCCATCCGGTTGCTCAGCACATGACCTATAAACCGGAGGCGGTTCTCTAAAAAATTATCGAAAAGATTACTATGTACCTGGGCATGATCGAAGTCCGTTTCCATCAACCGGGCAACCATTCTATGAACCGAAGCATGGGTAGATGAGAACCTGAACGAACCGGTATCTGTAACCACGCCCGAATACAGGCATCTGGCTATATTGGCATCAATTAATTTGTCGTTACCACTGGCCACTATAAAGTCAAATACCATCTCGCAGGTAGAACTTTTGGTAATATCACTGATCCCGTAGTCGAAGCTTGCCGTATCAGGCTGCTCATGGTGATCGATCAACACTTTGGTACAAGTGGCATTTGCGAGCAATGAAGCCAGATTCTTTGTACGATGAAATATGTTGAAATCCAGGCAATAAAGATAATCTGCCTTATTTAAAAGCTCAGCTGAACGCTCATGATGCTTTTCGTAATTTAAAACACCGTCGCAACCGGGCATCCAGTTTAACCAACTCGCCCAGTTGGTGGGGAAATGACGGTTACCTCATGTCCCAGCTTTTTTAAAAAGCCATATAACCCCAGGGCAGACCCCATAGCATCTCCGTCAGGTTTCTGATGCATGGTTATAACAACCTTGAAGGCTGCGCTATCTGCGGAAATATGTCATTTATCGGCTTCATACAAAAGTGGCGCAAAAATAGGCAAATTAAGCTCATGAAGAAATATTAAGTTTCTTTACCTTTGCGACCCAAAAAAGAATATATGAGTAACCGTACATTTACGATGATCAAGCCCGACGCTATGGAAAATGGCCACGCAGGTGCAATTTTAGACCGCATTACTAAAGAGGGATTTAAATTAGTGGCGCTTAAATTAACTCACCTTTCTGCTGAAAAAGCCGGTGAATTTTATGCAATTCATAAAGAAAGACCCTTTTTCGGAGAACTGGTAGCCTTTATGAGCCGCGGGCCTATCATTGCTGCTATCCTGGAAAAAGAAAACGCAGTAGCTGCTTTCCGCGACCTGATCGGAGCTACCAACCCCGCTAATGCGGCAGAAGGAACGATCCGTAAAATATTTGCTGAGTCTATCGAAGCCAATGCTATTCACGGAAGCGACAGCGATGAAAACGCTAAAATTGAGGGAGACTTTTTCTTCAACCATTTTGAAAGAGTATAATCTAAACAAATCGGATATATACAACAGCCGGCTCCTGAGGAACCGGCTGTTTCATTTTGAATGGTTTTTTTAAGAGATCGGCGCCACGGCTTTCTTCTTTTTATTGGATCGCCATAAATTGGATAAAAGCAGTTCCCTTATAAAGGTCATCTCTTTAGGCAACCGGTCGTACAATTTAAAAACAACTCGTCCTGTGAAGCAATTTCCTTAATCCACAGGTCGCGGTTAATGCTCATCACGTTTTCAAAATCAGCTTCCGTAAAGTCTTCCATTCCCCGCCAGTCGATGTGTTCATATTTCGGCATCCAGCCTAACGGCATTTCCACACCTTTTGATTTACCACGCGCCCTTTCTACCACCCATTTCAATACCCGCATATTTTCCCCAAAGCCGGGCCATAAAAACGAACCATCTTCTCCTTTTCTAAACCAGTTTACCGAGAAGATACGGGGAGGTTCGGGTATCTGTCTTCCAAAATTCAGCCAGTGTCCAAAATAATCGCCCATATGGTATCCGGAGAATGGCAACATGGCAAAAGGATCCCTGCGCACTTCTCCTATATTTCCAAAAGCTGCTGCCGTCATTTCTGATCCCATAGTTGCCGCCATATACACCCCAAACGACCAGTTAAAAGATTGCATGATCAGCGGTACCACCGAGTTACGGCGTCCGCCAAATATAAAGGCTGATACCGGCACTCCTTTAGGGTCATCGAATTGATCATCGATAGAAGGACATTGAGCCGCAGGAGCAGTAAAGCGCGCATTGGGATGGGCGGCCTTGGTTTCACTGGCAGGTGTCCAGTCTTTACCCTGCCAGTCGATAGCATGTGCCGGCGGCTCACCATCCATTCCTTCCCACCAAACATCGCCATCGTCGGTAAGGGCAACATTGGTAAAGATTGTATTCGCACTGATCGTATGCATTGCATTCGGGTTAGTGCTGAAATTAGTGCCCGGCGCTACTCCAAAAAAGCCGGCTTCAGGATTAATGGCATGTAATCTTCCCTGCTCATCTGGTTTTATCCAGGCGATATCATCTCCAACGGTGGTCACTTTCCAACCCTCATCGGTAAAAGCTTTGGGAGGAATCATCATGGCAAAATTAGTTTTACCGCAGGCAGACGGAAAGGCCGCGCACACATAATCCTTTTACCATCGGGAGACTCCACTCCTACTATCAGCATATGCTCCGCCAGCCAGTTTTGCTCGCGCGCTAATGTTGATGCAATACGTAATGCAAGACATTTTTTACCAAGCAAAGCGTTACCACCGTAACCTGAGCCATAGCTCCATATCAAACGTTCTTCAGGAAAGTGAACTATGTATTTATCTTTCGGATCGGGTGAGCAAGGCCAGGGTACATCGGCCTGCCCTCAGTTAGCGGCATACCTACTGAATGTAAGCAATGAACAAACTCGCGGTTACCCATTGCTTCCAAAGCCCGGGCGCCCATGCGCGTCATCAGGTTCATATTAACTACCACATAAGGAGAGTCGGTAATTTGCACACCAAACTGGGAAATGGATGAACCAATAGGGCCCATACAAAACGGAACAACATACATGGTACGCCCGCGCATACACCCGTTCAGCTTTGGCTCCAGTATCTCCTTCATTTCGCGCGGCGCCATCCAGTTGTTGGTTGGCCCGGCATCCCCGGGGCCAGAGAACAAATATAAGTGCGGTCTTCTACCCTGGCCACATCCGAAGGATGCGACCGGGCCAGGAATGAATTCGGCCTTTTTCAGGGTTCAGGCGGATAAAAGTACCGCTTTCTACCATTTCATTACATAAACGGTTGTACTCTTCGTCAGAACCATTACACCAGTATACCTGGGACGGCTTACAGAGTTCTGCCATTTTACTGACCCATTTCTTTAGCTCAGCGTTAGTAAGGTTTATTGGCGTGTTGACATGCTTCATATAGCGCTCCAAATGAATTTTAAGAAAGCTGCAAATGTATAAGCTTAATAATGACAACGGTTGGAGCCCGCTTAAAGACTATCGAAGAAAAAAATACTCCTATTAGAAATTATTCAGAATACAAAACTATTTTAAAACAAACCACCGCTAACAAGCCATTATTATTTCTTTTTTTTGAATATTTTTCAACAATCTGAAAAATCGATACAGCAATGTGGCATTTCGGCAAGAGATACCATTACAAATCCATAAAGAACTGTACCCAGGAGAGGTTAGATTAAAATCTTTGAGCATTTTGGAGGTTACTACATTAAATTCTTTATTATTAGTCGGTATATTCTTACCCTGCACCGGCAGTTTCCACTGCGACGGCGCCGTATCAAAGCCGGTAACACTGGTGGCAAAAATGGTAATATGCTGGTGAGGAATAGCTAACCCTAATATCATACCCGGCAAGCCGTTAAAAGATTCAGGCCCTGCTTTGGTGATTATTTCATCAGTATAAAATGCCACCACATAAATGGAATCAAAAACAGCGCATTAGCCCTGTGACATTGATAGCCGGCAATTTCTCTTGTTTCGTCGGTAAGTTTCCATTTAATTTTCTTCAAAGAATCTTTCACAAAAAAGACTTTTCAAAGGCTTGCTTCAGGGTTGTAACTTCTGCTGTTTTAAAGTTGCTGTATACCTGGTTTTTGTATGCCACCGGTATGGCAAAGGTTTTGGAAAAATCAATATCAGGGTTTACGGGCTGATATAAGCTGTGATTACTGTCGAAAAAAGATCAAAGCTATCCTTCCAAAACTGCGGCGCGGTAGTACGGTACTTCTGCATAAATGCGGGAATCTGGTCTTCCGGAACCTGTTTGGTTTCACGCAGAAATATATTCATCGCGGCAAAGGTGTTTACACTTCGGTCGTAGCGTATTTTACCACTTTTTACAAATGCGGCATATTGGGCCTTTGAAAAACAGGAGGCCATTATAAGAAAGCAAAATATTATTATCCTTTTCATGAGATGCTGTTTGAAAAATTAGTCGTTGGTCAATGCCCCTATGTTTACTGTTTAAGATTATTGAACTTCGTAAAGCTCCATGTGGCACCTACCATAAAGAAGGGCGAATAGTTGTATAACGGTTTTCCGAGAAAAAGGTATTGGTTGCGGTTCTTTCATAACCATTGTTTTCATTAAGAATATCGTTGCACGACAATTTTAAAGTAAGCTGATCATTTTTGAAGAAACTTCTTCCTACCCATGCATTCCAGATGGTGCGGCTAAAATCGTCGGCAAAGGCCTGCGTTTTCTGCTGCCAGAGATAGTTGGCATCTGTATGCAATTGAAATTTCTTCATGAAATAAATATCCACTGATGGGTTAAAAGTATAAAACCAGTAATTGTTCCTGGTATCGGGTTGCAGGAAGATTTGTTAACGGTATACCCGGCCTGGCCCAAAAGATATACCGTATAGCTTTTAAATTTGGTTTTATGCAATTCTACCGCAAACGCTGAAGTATTATAATTAAGCCTGTTGATCTCGTTATTGATAGGGCTGTAAGAGACGCCTCCGTTAAAGTTTAACCCCACACCGGTTTGAATGTCAACACCCTTTATTTTTTTTTGAATAATAGGTGTTCAGGTAATAACTGTTATTGGTATAGCCATCCATGTTCACAAAACGGTAGGTATATGCGCCTGACGGATCTACAAGAATTGACTGGGTAATTGGGTTTGATGTAAGCGTGTAGTTGAAGTTAGCGCCATAATATACGTTGGTTACAATTTTGCTTGCATAAAAGTAACCGTTCAAACTGTTGTTGAAACTGTTCCCGAGAGCAGTATTGGCCAAATAAGTTATCAACTGCGAATTGTTATACCTGAAAGGCAGCAGTTGATTGCGGGACGGATTTATTGATGAACCGTTGTAACTGACATTAATGGCCTTGTAATTGCTAAACTTATAATTGAAGCTGGCGCTGGGATACCAGTTAGTAAATGACCGGCTTAACTCTGACACAGCATACATATCTGCGATATCGATATTCACCAGTTTTATATTATTGCCTACTTTAACCGTCATTTTCTTGTACGCATAATTTAGCGCAGCACCGGCCTGGTTGCCCCATAAAGAAGCGTTCATCCGGGTACTAAAGGCGGTATCGATAATATTGCCCAACGGATGATCAACCAGATTGAAGGAGCGTTTATCATCCCGGTTATCTTCGTTATTAAGCGTATAGTTCAGTAGCAGTGATAAACGGGAAGTAAGAGGTTCAGTATAATTTATATTCAGGCTAAGTGCACGCCAGTTGTCATTCATGCTTCTTCTTAAATGCAGAACTGCCGAACTATCCTGATTATTATTTACATCATAAAAATTACTGTTAGACCTGCTCTCGCCTTTTGCCACATCATTGGAAAAATTATTTTTCGAGTAGATTGAAACAGTCCGGCCATACTTTTTCAGCTTTTTCTCCCACGAAAGGTTCACATTGAATGCATTCAGGTCGTAATCGTTAAAACCCGAACTTATGTTATCATATAAGCGGCTGCTGTCTCCCCTCAGGTTAGCGGTACTCCTGTTGGTAGTGTTCTTACTGTTGTTAACAGCGCCATCGGCAAAAACTGTAAAAGTTGAAGTAGTATCTGATTTTAATATGTATTTGCTATTTGCTTTATGATTGGTACCCGAATTGCTAAAGTTGCTATGCGCACTACTCAGAATAATACCTGTGGGAAGATTATTTTGCGAATTCGTTTCCTCTTCGCCCTCTACATCCAGGAGATTGAACTTGTAATTGCTGTTAATAGATTCTTTATCAGCATTCCATTTTTTATCATAGTGTATACCGCCGGATACAGCTCTTGGCAAACCTTTTCCCGAGTAGTTTTCTCCTCCCTCCTCATCATCGCCAATCTTTTCTTTGTCTGCCGATCCCAGGCCGGTTCTTCCAATATTACTTACAGTTCCGTAGGCAGACATCCTTCTTTTTCCTTTAAAAGATTCACAACACCCTGTGCATTATAACGCCCGTGGGTACCCGCACCGGCTTCTGCCTTACCAAACATTCCATGATTCTTATCTTCTTTAATTTTCAGGTTAATGGTCTTATCTCTGACCCCGTCTTCTATTCCTGTAAAGGCAGCGGCATCAGATTTCTTATCAAACACCTGTACTTTGTCGATCATATCGGCCCGCAGGTTCCTGGTCACCAGCGTGGGATCATCACTAAAGAACTCCTCGCCATCTACTAAAACCTTTTTAACCCTTTGTCCCTGCGCCGTGATATTGCCAAACTGATCGATTTGTAATCCGGGCAATTCCCTCAGCAGGTCTTCTACTGATGCATTAGGCTGAACGCGGAAGCTATCTGCCACATATTCCGTAGTATCGCCCTTGATCTTTATAGCCGCAGCTTTCGAAGAAACGATTACCTGTTCCAGTAGCTTTTCTTTAGGTATCAAACTTATGTTATTCATTTTCAGGATACCATTACTACTGCTTTTCATATCCACTTTATGCGAGTAATCTACATAACGGGGATAGGTAAAGAATAAAATATACCGGCCGGTATCTGGCAGATTTTGAAAAGAAAACCGGCCCTCCTTATCCACACGGGTATCTTTCAGGATAAAAGAGTCATTGGCATTAAGCAATACTACACTGGCATTAACCAGATTGATGCCCGAACTGGTATCTTTTACGGTTCCGGCGATAGACGCTTTTTGTGCCCATATACACAGGTTGGAACTGATGATTAGCGCCAGGGTCAGGAAAAAATATTTATACAACATTAATGGATCGCAGTTTTTTTTGACAACTTTGTCAATTTTCAGGCAGTAAAATTAAACAATAAGGAGCAAGCTTTCACCATTCGGTGAAATTTATATTCTTCAATAGCACTACTCTCTCCCTGGTAATATTTCAAAATGGAAGATAGTGCCGCTGCTGCCTGCTAATCATTTGTAAACGGGTTTTGCCCCAACAATAAGCGCAACCGTTTGCATTTGTCCCGGGCAGGCCGGAAGCAATATTTACGCTTACATTTGTTCTTATATGCCTTGCCTACGCCCTTAACAGGGTAACAATAGGATCAAAAGATTATTAATCAATATCACGAGTCCTTATTATATGATACAAAAAATCAAACCCATTATCCTGGCTATTGCGCTTCTGCAATCCTATCATTCCCATAGCCAGCCCGGCAGTAAGCCTCAAAATGTTATAATGATTATCGGCGACGACGTAGGATATGGCGATTTAAGTTGCTATGGGGCACAGAAAATCAGCACCCTCATATAGACCAACTTGCCAAGCGTGGATTAGTGTTCAGGGATGCGCATACTACGGCATCCACCTGTACCCCATCGCGCTACTCAATTTTTACAGGAGAGTATAACTGGCGCAGGAAAGGAACCGGCATCGCTACCGGTGATGCAGGCATGGTGATACGGCCAGAACAGTTTACAATGGCTGATATGTTTAAAGCAGCCGGTTATACCACCGGCGCTATTGGCAAATGGCACCTGGGCTTAGGCGACAGGCAAGGATCCCAGGATTGGAATGGCTTTATTACACCCGGTCCGGCAGATATAGGTTTTGATTATTCCTTCCTGGCGGCGACCGGCGACCGGGTACCCTGCGTTTGGGTCGAAAATCAAAGAGTGGCTAATTATGATCCCTTGGCACCCATTGCCGTGAGCTATAAAGACCCTTTCCCCGGCGAGCCGTTAGGCAAGGATCATCCCGAACTGCTTACCAAATTAAAGCCCTCGGAAAATCATGGCCATAACCAGGCCATTGTTAACGGCATCTCACGCATCGGTTATATGAAAGGCGGAGGTACTGCATTATGGCAGGACGAATTTATAGCCGACACTATAGCTGCCCGGGCAGTTCATTTTATTAAGTCGAACGCCCGCAAAGGATTCTTTCTATATGTTGGCACCAACGACATTCATGTACCCCGGTACCCGCATCCCCGGTTTGCGGGCAAAAGTGGCATGGGCTTTCGCGGCGATGCAATTCTTCAGTTTGACTGGACGGTGGGTACAATTGTAAAAGCGCTTGAAGAGCTTCAATTACTGGATAATACACTTATTATTTTAAGCAGTGATAACGGGCCTGTAATAGACGATGGCTACCAGGATAAGGCCGAGGCATTGCTGGGAGATCATAAGCCGTGGGGACCATTGCATGTAAGAGGTGGCAAATACAGCAATTTTGAAGCGGGCACCAGGGTTCCGTTTATCGTAAGCTGGCCCTGGCAGGTAAAACCCGGGATATCAGATGCCCTGTTTTCGCAGGTTGACCTGCTGGCTTCTTTCGCAGCGCTGACGGGCCAGCAATCAACGCTGCCACGGCCTGTAGACAGCCAGGATCAATTAAGCGCCCTACTGGGTTCAGACAAAAAGGACGGCAGTATATCATAGCGTCGTCAACATCGCTTTCTATTTCAGATGGCGAATGGAAATATATTGCGCCTAATGCAGCTCCACCGTTTTATGAGTTAACCCGAACTCAGTCAGGCAATGCCCCTGTTGACCAGCTGTACCATTTAAAAAAGACGTTGCTGAAACCCGCAATCTTGCAAACCAGGAGCCGTCGAAAGTTGCTTCCTTTAAAATTGCACTTCAAAAGGAAAAAGAAAAAGGTTATTTACTGGATCGTTAAAAAATGTTACTGGCGTAACATAATATATAATAGCGGAGCGCATCATTATCTTTACTGCCTATGAACCAGCAGCAAATTTTAGAAGCAGTCAGAAGTTTTGTTTACCGGGAATTTTCAGGCGAGGGAACAGGGCATGATTATTTTCACCTGGAAAGAGTGGTTAAAACAGCATTGAGAATAGCCCGCGAGGAAAATGCCGACCTGTTTTTAACCGAACTGGCCGCCTGGCTGCACGACGTGGGCGACCATAAGCTGAATAACGGCGTAGACAGATCTGAAGAGCAGATTACCGGTATCCTGAGCGCACTCAGTATCCCGGCTGATACAATTCGTAAGGTAATAACCATTGTTTCACAGGTTTCCTTCAGCAAAGGCAAAATTGCAGAAAGCATGGAAGCCATGATTGTACAGGATGCAGACCGGCTCGATGCCATCGGCGCTATCGGGTTGGCCCGGGTTTTGCGTTTGGCGGCAGCCGGCAACGGGAGATCTACAACCCGCACCAGCCGGAACAAACAACCATTCAGCACTTTTACGATAAACTGCTGAAGCTAAAAGAACTGATGAATACAGCAACAGGCAAAGAGATCGCCCTCGACCGGCATCTTTACCTGGAATCTTTCCTAAACCGGTTCTACAACGAATGGAACGGCGAAGCATGATAGCTCTTCAGATGCTTTTAATGGCATAGCCGGTGTCATAGCCGGGGCATATATTTTTGTACACCCGGGCCAATAAAGTACTGCAGAAAAGCAGGTTAGCCATACCAATAAGCGTCAGTACTTCATTTGTAGCATATCTGCCAGTTCATCTCCATTCAGAAGAAGCATCCACAAATCATCACATTCATCTTCGGGTAGATCTTTATGTCGATGAGACTACGCGCTACTGTTTTATACATCTTTGATTTGTTTATTGTAGCCGAGGCAATATATTAAAATTATCAAACCTACAGGCATAAGATGCCTAACTAAAACGTTGCGACCAGGCTTTTACTCACCCACCAACTTCGCAGCTCCTGGTTGCAAAAAGGATTAAAATTTAGTTATCATCTTTCCGGGCAGCTGTGGAATAGTTCTTGTTCGGGTCTAGGATGAACAATAAAAATTGCATAGAGAATCATGAAAGACCTCCCGTTATTCGTCATATATCAGCCTAATGCAAAGGAATTTCATATATGCCTGGAAGTAGGTAGTATATACTACTGTTGGTGGAGTTATTATCCGCCTACCCGGGACAACCGTTTTGCACGCAAGATTACCCGGCTAAGAGATATAGCACCCAGGGATATTCCTAAAAACAGGTGTATGACAGGGGAACCTACACCGTGAACAAAGGAGATGATAAAGCGGCCGCAGAAGCCAAACTGAAAAAAGGAGTAAAAGAAAAATCCTTTTCATTCATCCTGGAAGGTAAAAAGTTGAAGGAAGGTTTATTATTAAGAAAACATCGGGAGGAACCCTGATCCAAAAATTTAAGGACAAATTCGTAGTGGAAGAAGATGTGCTGGGAGGCGATTTGAGCAGAACGATCAGCCTGATGGTACCCGGCTACGACCCCAAAAAGGTGAAGCTGAAGGCCTCCCGGGACGGTAAAACGCCTCGTCCGGCGAAAAAGACATATCTCCTACAATTGACGAGCAGGTACCGGAGGAGATGAGTGCCGATACCATAATCGGAAATACATCCTACCATTTTGACTTTTACAAGTCTGACGATGCCCCGATCTTTGCCTGATCACTAATGAAAAGAAAGAGGTATTGGTGCTGAAAAAAAGCTGCCGGCAAATGGCAGCTTTTAAAGGCTGCGGTGCGTACTGCCTTAAAAAAGGAGAAAGAAATAATTCAACATGCTGAAGCACTGCAGCAACAGGAATAGGCGTCTTTTTGACCGCACCGGCTGGCAGTTTTATCAAATCTATATAAAAGCGGACATGCCTGTTAAAAAAAAAAGCGGACAAAGTCCGCTTCACTTCAGTAATTGTTGATTAATCAAACAATACGGTTTGCATTACCCGACCCACAACATTAACCTTGGGCTTCATAGTTAACGGATTAATTTTCTAAGGATTAAGGTTCTGGTTGACTATATTCAATAAAGATGCCAAATAAAAAAACCAACAAAAAAAAAACAACAGTTGTATCTATTCTTAACGCATAATTTATCTTAGAGGAAGCAGTATTATTTACAATCTTTTATTAAAATACTTTATTGATTCCAAGTTATACAGCGTACCAAATCTTCTTATATGAAAACAAAAAAAATATGGGCCAATTTCAGCGTTCGGGATCTGGAAAAAACCACTCAATTTTATACCCAGCTCGGATTTAAACAAAATGGCGCAACCGATCAGTTAACCAGCTTTTTCTTTGGTGAAGACAATTTTATTATTCATTTCTTCCTGAAAGATGTACTTGAACCCAATATCAAAGGTTCGATTATAAACACAGAAGCCGGCAACGAAATCATTTTTACCCTTTCTGCAGAGAGTAAGGAAGAGGTGGATGATTGGGCAGCTGCCGTGGAAGATGCCGGTGGCTTAGTAGTTTCGAAACCCGAAGCTTTCGGAGCCGGGTACTACGGATTTGTCTTTGCTGATCCTGACGGTCATAAATTCAATGTGTTTTATATGTAATGCTGGTTATTGTACCAACAGCGCTCACGTATATTACCTGTCAAACGCATTTGTACTTTATTTAGCCGCCCCAACGGCCAGGTTAATGGTAAGTGCTACAATAACGGTATTAAACGCAAAAGAGATCAGGCTATGCAACAATACAAATCGCCGGATGGTTTTTGAATTGATCTGAACATCAGATACCTGAAAAGTCATACCAATCACAAAGGAAAAATACGCAAAATCCAGGTAATCGGGCTTTTCGGGTGAGGGAAACATCAGGGCTTCAGAGGCATTTTCCCGGTTTCCCTGCCTGCGATTCTTAAAGTAGAGATCTGCATACCGGGTAGTAAAAATGGTGTGTAACAAACTCCACGAACATACTATCGCCGATAGGGAAATAAATGTTTGTAGCAGCTTATGCCTGGGCGCATCTACCTGGTTCTGGTATAACAATAAAACACCCAGGAAACTTATACATACGGCTACCAGCACAATGGAGAAAATAATCTTTACACCCTCATCTTCCGTGGCCACAATATGCGGTAATTTGTTTTCATCTGTTTTAAAAAACAGGGTCCAGTAAAACAACAACAAGGTCAGGCTAAAAACATCCCATGCAATGATCACGCGGGCGTTAACCGTTAGCTGGCATAACGCGAAAAAGGCAATAAGCGCCGGAATTAAACTATAGCATATTTTTTTATTCCTTCATCCAGTCTGTGAGTTTTAAGATCTTGCATTTATGGTTATTTTTCCTTTAAGATACAACTTTCATTATTTTTAAACAGGCCGGTGTATTTAAACCGGTAGCAACGAAGTGTAACTAAAACAGGTATATTTGTTAAACCCAACAATTGCCATGAAAAGATCCCTTTTATTTTGCTTTTTATTTGTATGCTGCAATGCCCTTATTCGTGGCCAGCAGCCATTGCCGGTGTGGAGCGACATGCCGGGGTTATATCAGAAAGACTGGCTGCTCTATCCGGTAACACAAAAAGCTGCTGCATACCTTACTCCTGATAAAAAAGATCTTGTATTATATAATGGATTGGTAAAAAGAGTTTTCCGGATGACTCCTAATACGGCTTGTACCGACTATACCAATATGAGTACGGGGCAGCAATTGTTGCGTTCGGTAAAGCCTGAAGCCATAGTAACCATTAACGGGCGCTCCTATCATATAGGCGGCTTATACGGACAAAAAGAAAACGCCTATCTCCTTCCCGCATGGGTTGATAACTTTACGAAGAGCGACAACGATTTCCAGCTGCTGCGTTATGAGGTAAAAGAGTTGCCTCCTTACCTGAATCCTCTATCTAAAGTATGGGCAGCCAACCATAAAGCCGCTACCGGTAAGCTGGTTCAGTTTCATTACATGTCTGCATTGCCGGTACTAAAAGGGATCATGGTAACTGTTAATTATGAACTATATGATGGCTTACCCCTTATCTGCAAATGGCTGAGCCTGGAAAATGGTTCGGGCAACCCGATACGCTTAGATCGTGTTGTAAATGAGATATTGGGTATGGTGGAAGAACAAAGCGCCGTAGTAGGCAAACCAGAGCAAATGAAAAAGCCCCTGGGATTATATCTTGAAAGCAATTATGCCTTTAACAATGCCATGCGTTACGACCTCAGCGATCAAACTACGCACTGGAAAACCGATACCACTTATACTTCACAGGTAAACTATGATTATCAAACACCCTGCCTGCTGGAAGTATACCCCGAACATGCGCCGGGTTTGGATATGAAGCCCGGAGAGCGCTTTACTTCGATAAGAACTTACGAGCTGGCCATGGATAGCTATGACCGGGAAAGGCGTGGTTTATCAGTACAGCAAATGTATCGCACTATTGCACCCTGGACCACCGGCAATCCTATTTTTATGCACCTCGTTAGTAAAACAGATGAAGAGGTAAAAAGGCGATTGACCAATGCTCTAATACGGGCTATGAAGCAGTGATATTAAGCTTCGGAAGCCATATTAACATGGAAGATACTTCAAATGAAAATTTATTACGCTGGAAAAGTCTGGCAGATTATGCACATGGTAAGAAAATAAAAATAGGAGGTTACTCCTGTTCAGCTCCCGGAAAATAAGCGATGCCGACGATGTGATCGATGCACGCACCGGCAAACCGGGCGGTGCATTTTTTGGCAATGCGCCCTGTTTTGGCAGCTATTGGGGACTCGGCTACAGGGACAAAATAAAAGCCTTTTTACGCATACCGGTTTTGATATCTGGGAAAACGATGGTCCATATCCCGGCGACCGCTGCGCTTCCGTCACTCATCCCGGACACAAAGGACTAGATGATAGCCAATGGCGGCAGATGGAAATACAAAAAGAGCTATACCAATGGCTCAACAAACGTGGCATTTATATTAATGCGCCCGATTGGTATTTTTTAGATGGTACTAATAAAATCGCACTGGGATATCGTGAAGTAAATTTCAGTTTACCACGCAGCAACCAGAAGATATTGAACCGGCAGAACATTTATGATGGCACCTGGGATAAACTGCCTTCTATGGGTTGGGGATTTATACCCCTGACCCGTTACCAGGGCGGCGGTCCAGAAGCTATACTGGAACCACTGCATGAACATTTACCCGATTATGAGCAACTCATGATGCAGTATTATGGCGCAGGTGTACAGGCCTGCTATCGTGGCCCGCGCCTGTATGATAACGACACTACCAGGGCTGTAGTGGTGAAAGTTATTAACTGGTATAAGCGATACCGGGACATCCTTAATTCCGGCATTGTACATCTTCGCCGCGCAGATGGGCGCGACTGGGATGGAGTTCTGCATGTAAATCCAACATTAAAAACCAGGGGATTGATGATGCTTTATAATCCTACCGATCAAAAGATTGAAAAAACATTAAAATACCATTGTATTACACCGGGCTTACACAAACGGCGCGGATACGCGAAAAAGAAGGGATCACAAAAACCTATGTTCTCAACCGGGATTATGAGGCAACTATTAAAGTTACCTTACAGCCCGACTCCTATTCCTGGTGGGTAATAGAACCGTAAATTGCTATACCTTTTTTTTATATGACCCGTTTTTTGCATTAAATCATGGAAAAAAAGAGCTTCGGCTTAAAGGCTCTTACATCCCATCATAGGTTGGTATTGATACTTAAAACCCGGGAAGTGCCTCTGTTGTCGGCAGCTCTTGCGGTGCCGGCTAAAGAAACTAAATAATCCCGTGCAGGGATGCCCCTTTTCCCCAGCCGGTCTACCCTGCGCTCAACAGCAGGGTCTTTTATCAATGCCGGCGCATGATGGGGCTTCGTTCTTGCATCAATCATCAGCGGACCTTTACATCCCCAGTGCTTAAATTGCGTAAAGCTGTCAACTCCATAAATATCATAAGCCGGATTGCTCCTGGTAAAAGCCACCCAAACCAGGTTATCGGTTGTTGCAGCTGTAAAGCCCGCATCGTCGGCAATAATGATAAGCCTGATTCCCGTCAGCTGATCGCCTGAAATCAGCTTTGTCCATTGCTCCATAACCCCCGCCTCCTGCTCGTAGGTTGTAAATGCTGCGCCGTCTACCACGAGTATACCGGGCAAGGCCAGCTTGGCATGGGAAAAAGGCCGGGGTAGGCTGATTCCGCCGGGCCATTCGTTAGCCAGCTGATGTTTCGGCGATCCTACTGCGGCGAATACCACTTTTGAGCCCGCATTCAAACCATCTCCTGTATAATCCAAGGTATCAATGGTTGTATTGGTTTGAAAATGCACATCACGTGTCCAGTCGATACGTTCTAACATATGGCGCAGAAAACCGGCAACATCATGAATATCTAACCCCGGATCATCTGCATGAGACGCGATAAACAGGTATTTAGCCAGGCTTAACTGGTTTTTCCCAATATCTGGTTGGCGATAGTCAAAAGTTCCTGCGGGCGTTCGGTTTTCTGGTAAGGCGTATAGCGCTCGCTTCCAATGGCAAATAATAGAGGATGCACTCCTGCCGCATCTACCGCATGTACCGCATGTAATCCGTTTATTTCCTGTGGAATGGCCGTACCTGTTATTTCATGGATGAGCGCGCCGAAGCTGGTATCCTCCTGCGGCGGGCGCCCTACTACCGTAAACGACCATATGGGGTCTTTCCTGTGGTACACTTTATGCACTTTCATCAGCGGGAAAGGATGCGTTAACGAGTAATACCCTATATGGTCTCCAAAAGGTCCTTCAGGTTTGTTCTCATTGGGATATACGGTTCCGGTTATTACAAAATCGGCATCAGCAGAAATACAAAATCCTTCTTCATCATAAAAATAGCGGAAGCGCCTGTTGCCCATGCGCCGGCAAAGATCATCTCAGATAATCCTTCCGGCAAAGGCATTACAGCCGATAAAGGATGGGAAGGTGGGCCGCCTACAAAAACCGATACCTTTAGTGGTTTACCTAAAGCATTGGCCTTGGTTTGATGCACCCGATCCCCGGTGTAACTGGTAATGCAGGCCAATTTCTTTATCGGGAATATACTCGTTGCCGGATAGCTGAATGCGATACATGCCTAGGTTGGCATGCATAATGCCGGGTTGTGTAATGTCTTCCGAGTATACCTGTGGCATGGTAACAAATGCGCCTCCATCCATAGGCCAGTTCACCACCTGGGGCAGTTCGGAGATCTTTGCCTCGCCATATAAAATAGGTGCATTGGCTTTCCTTTTCCAGGGCAAAGCTCCAAGGGCCGTCATAGAGGAGCCTACGTAGCTCAATGGCCTTTTGAGCACCGACATTGGGTTCATCTTTACATCCACCAGCTTTTTCACATGATCCAGCGAATCGCGAAACATAAAGCGCGAACGTTCCAGTGTTCCGAAAAGATTGGAAACTGCCGGGAACCGGGAGCCTTTTATATTTTCAAAAAAAAGAGCAGGTCCCTGCGCATCATATACCCTCATATGAATAGCCGCCATTTCGAGGTAAGGATCCACTTCTTCTTTAATTCGTACCAGATGACCATTTTGCTCCAGGTCTGCCACACATGCCGCTAAACTGCTATACCCCATAACGCTTTGTACAATTTGCGGCAAAAATAGAATTAAAATCAGCTCAACAGGTGATAATACCAGGGATAATATCTTCCATACGCCAATATCCTGCCCGTAGAGCCACTTATTATGCATTTAAAGCTACATTCATCGACCAAAGCTTTCTTTCGTCTACCAAAATCAAAAATGTTAAAAACGCCCCTTAACTTTACGGCCATTCAAAAAAGCTTCTTGATAAATAAACGCAGGATACTCCGGCCATTGTTTTACTGGTTCATTTCATTTAGCCTGCTGTTATTTATTTATAGTACTGCATTTGGCAGCTATGAGCTTGGAACGGTGGTGATTTTCATGCTGTTGCCGGTACACATGTGCTATTTCTATCTTGTTTCACAATGGGTATTGCCGCGCTTTTTCTTTCGCGATAAATACCTCTATACTTTCCTGCTCCTGTTGATCATTATGCCCTTGATAGCGGTTTTATACCGTGTAGTGGAGGTATATATTACCAACCCTTATATATTCAGGTTTTATAAAATGCGGGACAGCAGCTTTACATGGCCGTCGATCAGTCTTCCCAAATGGAAACAACTCACCCATCCCGGAGATTTTGTAAATGCTATTGAACGTACCAATACCGTAGTATGGATATGTGTAACTTTAAAACTGTTTATTTTATGGAACGAGCGGAAACAGGTATTATTAAGAGCGGAACTCAATTTCTTAAAAGGACAGCTGCATCCTCACTTTCTTTTTAACTCACTGAACAACCTGTACGCGCTTTCATTGGATAATGCACCGCAGACCCCGAAGTGGTGCTCGGACTTTCCAATATACTTCGTTATGTGTTGTACGAATGTGCCGGGGAGTGGGTTTTGCTTAAAAGAGACGTGGAAGTACTGCACGACTATATAAACCTCGAAAAACTGCGCTATGAAGAAAGACTGGAGCTGAATATGAATATACATATTCCCGAAACATCTTTTACGATAGCTCCTTTACTGATGCTGCCACTGGTAGAAAATGCTTTTAAACACGGCGCTGCAGAAACTACCGATATCCCCTGGATCAATATAGACCTGAACGTCCGGGATCACACGATGATCTTTAAAATATCCAACAGCAAACCTGAACAGGCGGTCGCCGATAATGAAAACGGCAGATCAAAAGGAATAGGGTTGCTCAATTTAAGGCAGAGATTGCAATTGCTGTATCCAGCCAGGCATTCCTTTACTTATTTTGATGAAGCAGACTGTTTTATTGCTGAGTTAAATGTTCAATTATCTTTAAAGGATAAATAATAAGCCCATGAAGATCCGAACGGTTATTGTAGACGATGAGCCGCATGCGCTTGAGATCATAAAGAAATACGCCGCGCATATTCCCGAGCTTGAGATTATTGGCACCTGCAGCAACGCACTGGAAGCTTTTCAAACCATTCAGGCTTCAACGGTAGACCTTGTATTCCTCGACATAAAGATGCCACGTCTTTCTGGAACCGATCTCGTACGCAGCCTGAAAACACCGCCTTTGATCATTTTCACAACTGCCTACCAGGAATATGCTATCGAAGGGTTCGACCTTAATGCTATTGACTACTTGTTGAAGCCTATTCCGCTTAAACGCTTTCTGCAGGCTATTGACAAGGTGATGCATTTCCTGAGCTCAGATTACTCTCCCAAAGAGATTGCTGTAAAAACCACCCCGGTTCCTGCACCGCCGGATACACATTACCTCTACCTGCGCATTGAAAGGCGGCTTTTAAAAGTGAATACCAATGATATTTTATGGATTGAAAGTATTAAGGATTATATAAAAGTTGTTACCCCGGATAAATTTTTTTCAAACCAAACAGAAGATCAGCGTCACTGAAAAACTACTGCCATCGGCCGAATTTATGCGCATTCACCGGTCGTTTATCATACCTGTGAAAAAAGTTGAAAGTTATAGCACTAACCATGTTGTTGTATCGGGAAACAAAATCCCTATCGGACGCAACTATAAGCAAATCTGCGCGCAGCATTTTAATCCGGCAACCGGATTCCTCTATCAACCGGAATAACTTTTGCCGGCTGCAACCTATACTACGGGGTGTTATATCACTTCAACACATATAGCCACTTATATACCTGTAAGGGTATTACCAGCTCAATCCTAACCTTTTACCGCAGCTCATTCATCCACAAAATCAGGCTTTCAACGACAAAAGCTGATATCCATCGCTGGTATTTGAATACCTGCCGGAATAGCTTCAATCTTGCACTTTCCCGGCGAAAAAGAAAAGGAAACGGCGAATTGGGCCTTAACAACGCTATGACAAAAATTCCATAAGGATCAATCAAGGCAGGCTGAATGGTCTTAACGGCCGGCGCCTGCACCAGTTGACGCGTTTAAACAATTAAACTCTAAAGTAAAATAAAAAATGAACAACAATGAAATGGAACCAGTAAAAGATAGCGCGTACCGCGCTTACCAGGAGGATATTTCAGAACATTAATAGCACCGCAAACAACCGGTAACACATTGGCCGCACTGGAATTCACTTTACCTAAAGGGGCTGAGCCGCCGCCCCATGTTCACGTCAATGAAGATGAATCCTTCTTTGTATTGTATGGCCGGATCAGCGTTATAGTGGGCGACACCGTAACTATACTGGAAAAAGGGGTGCGCTGTTTGCGCCCCGTAATATTCCACACGCCTTCACAATACTTACGAAGCAGGCCACACTGATCAACCTGATCACTCCAGGAACTCTCTGGAACTATTTTATTGCATTCAGCGAACCGCTTCCCGAATTGCGCTACTACCCTAACCGCTTCGCCTCCCCGGCCAACCGGTTAAAAATGATGTTGCAGCAGATCACAGATGTATACCAAGTAAATTTTTTACACTCCCTTAAATAAACAAACAAATGAAACGCAAAATTAATTATGCATGCATTGCCCTCGCTTTCCTTACGGCATGTTCTCACAAAGATTCTATTTCCTCTATGGAATTTAAAGCGGATGAACAGAACTCCGTGATAGAATGGAAAGGTAGCGCGCCTACCCATTTTCATGAAGGGGCTTTTAAAGTATCGGGCAATCTTCAAACAAATGGAAAAGGCAAGATAACCGGCGGGGATTTCACCATCCCTATTGCCAGCATCAGCAATATAGACCTCACCAATGAAGCTGAGCGCGAAGCATTACTGAACCACCTTAAAAGCCCCGATTTTTTCAATATCGCGCTGCACCCCGACGCTCGCTTTCATATTACAAAGGTTGAACCTTACACCAGCGCCGGTTCATCGGCCAATACGATCATTACAGGCGATTTTACAATGGTGGGGCAAACGCATAGTATACAAATCCCTGCAAAAGTTATTGCGGAACATGAAAAAATTTCTGCCGAAGGCAGTTTTAAATTAAACCGTCTTCAATGGGGTATGAATAGCTATAACGATCCCGAGCAGCAACTGTATATTCTGCCCGACGTAGATATAAAACTACAGCTCCACTTTATTAAATCGGGGTTATAACGCACCCCGGGGCGCAGCAATTAGCAGTAAAACTAATCTTTAGTACCCGCCTGATATAGGGTACCGGCCAGGTTGGAATGGCAACAAAATATGCCAACAGCCTGCTCTAACAACCAGGAGCAGGCTTTTTATTAATCAAAATATTTTTTATGACGAGTAGCAAGGGCTTGATAAAGCTTTTATATATAGCAGGCTGGCTTATTTTTACGCTCTCCTGCAAAAAGAATGATACAGATACCAGTAGCGAAACCTCTACCCCTTTAAGAACCATGCCCGGCCAGCCGATAGGAGCTGCTACCAAGGCCTCCATTGGAGTTGCGGGTGGTTCTATCGCAATACCCGATCAATATATTTCTGTTCAGGTTCCGGCCGGCGCTGTTGACGCAGAAACAGAGTTTTCAATCCAGGAAGTTCAATCTAATAGTGCAGTTGCAACCGGGCGCCTGTTCCGTATTTTGCCGGAAAATATCACCCTTAAAAAACCGGTTGAAATCACTTTTAAATATACTGATGCAGATGTGGCCGGAACCGAGGCAACATTACTATATCCTTGTTTTCAGAGCAATGATGGATTGTGGCATAAGGTATTGGATTGCACTCTTGACCAGGCGGCCCAAACCTTGAAAGTAGCTACTACTCACTTCAGCGACTGGGGCATCATGAGAGAAGTATCTATTCACGCCCCTAAAAATGAAGTCGGTTCCGGTGAAGAGATTGAGCTAACTGCTCATATACTGGATGAAGACGTAGCATCAGGTGTACTTTGGGGATCCGAAATAAAACGTGACCAGATCGTTGGCTGGAAAGTAGTAGCCGGAGGTGGTACCATTTCAGGTGGCAAAAGCGCTACCGTAAAATACAAAGCACCGGATACGGATAAAAAATCGGAAGCATTAATTGAAGTAACTGTTAAAAATGTAGTGAAGCGATCAGATCCGAAAAGGCCGGGAAACGGAGGACTTGTTATTGTAAGAAGAAAACTCACGATAATGCCCGAAGAATATGTAGTATGGACCATTGGCGGTCAAAAATCTACCGGCATATTTTTCAGCATCGGCGTATTTAACGGACAGGCTATTATGACGGCTACAGCAGGAAATGAAGCTATATCTTTTCATACCAACGGAACAGTGCTGGGCAAATATAGTTTCGGTAAACTTACCGATCCCAAAAAGGCAACCTGCACGGGCACCTACCAGTTTAAAACCTATGAAAGCGATTACACCGAATGCGAAACTTTCGAAAAAGTATACGGAGAAGGCGCTATCGTTTTTGAAACATTCGGGGAAAGTGGCGGAGGTATTGTACAGGGTAGCTTCGAAGGCACGCTTTACAAGCTGGATAATTGTGAGGTTAGTGCGAGAAGTATATATGGGTCGTTCAGAATACGACGAACCTATTAAATGATCTGTATGCTGTATTGTTTGTGAAAAAGTCCGGAGCGGTTCAATGCCCCGGACTTTTTATTAATAAATTTAGATTTGTTGAATAAACGATATTAACTCTTTCAGCAACTATACCTCATATATGCTCCTCATTCCCTGATCGGCATTTACACAATATCGCCCTACCAGCTTCTTATCATAACCCGAAATTTGGGCAATAAAATTAAGCAGGCCTAAGAAAGGTATCATTAAAGCACCTGCACCGCCTGGTCGCATATCACTTATACGGGAAATAACAGCCAGGGCCAGCAGGCTCCTGGGGTTACCCTTAGCATCAGTTTGATGATCTCCTGCCAATCCATATAAGATCTGCAGGGCATTTTCAAAACCTTCCGAGCCTGGCTCAACAATCGTGGTAAAACGTACAGCTGTTGCAGTGGTATTAGTAAAGCGGTGCAACTGTCCGGGGCTTACCGTCAGCTGCTGTCCTCATCGAGGACCAGTGTTCTTTTTTTAACTGAATGGTTAATGTACCCGACTGAACGATAAAGGTTTCCGAAAAATTCCGGTGGTAGTGTAGCGGCGTACCTCCGCCCGGCATTAATGTAACTTCCAAACGGGTAATGCTGCCTTTGTAGCTTTCGCGGTTTGCTTAAACGTAACCTGGTCTTTGATCACGGGGTTTACAATTGTTCTTTCCATATAAAATGTTTAAAATTTGAAATCGTTAGGGGCCATTGTTTATTACCGCGTTAGCGTCGCAGATAAAGTAAGGCTCAGCAATAGGTAACAGCTGAGCCTTATCTATTAGCACATCCTCAGTTTGTATTTCAGTAACGGTTACCGGACCTTACAGGTATTTAGAGGTTCTTTTCCATGACAGCTATATTCCTGTTACCTATCGTTAACCGCTGAATTACTGACCAACCTAATTTCTGATACATGGGCTGGGCTGTATGAGTAAACAAATAGATCTTCCCGAATGCCAGGTTACGGCAATGATCCTGTATCTGTTTGCAAAGACCAATGCCATAGCCGCGGCCTCTTTCGCCGGGTATGGTGTACACCTGGGCCAGCCATTTCCTGTATACGTTTAGCTCTGGTTTATGATTGAGCAGACCAACATGATCGTAAACACCACCTGTAGCAACCGCTCTGCCATTTACAGAAAGGACCATTTGAAACTGGTGACTATCGGCGGTTACAGCACGTAAATTACGAACTGTATCTGCTACAGATATGCCCCATTCTGCCTGGTACCAGGCTGCGATTAACGCTAATAGCCCGTGGTCATCAGAAGCTACTAGTTTAATGTCAATATGATTCATTGCGCTAACTGCCGGGTTATTGAATATTTTGAAGTGTAGTAGTGGAAGCGGTGTTGGTTACTACCTTTTTAATCTCCCCAGTAGGTAATGGTATAATTGACACCAGGGCTGCTTCGGATTCCTGCTTTACCATACCTACACCATGTGCCATCCAAACGGTTATTTTTTCATTACCGTTGGCCGTTTCCTGTGTTTGACCAACCCTGGTAGTAATCGTTGTGGCCACTTCATACGAAAAGCGGCTGCACACAAAAGAACCGGCAGGAACTTTGATAGTTTCTACTTTGCCCGTTCCCGTTATATGTACTATTTCCTGCTTAACAGAACCCTGATTGCCATTACTTGTATATTCTATCAATTGCTCCTGCACCTGGGGACCAGAGATAGTAATCTTACTGCCGTCTTTTAAGGCATTATCCATTACCAGGTATGCGGGGTAACCGCTCACTACAGCTTTTGTCACCCTAACATTAGGTATCTGGTTAAATAAAGCTACATACTGGTACCAGGCATCCGGTACTTTTATTTCGGTATACGTTTTGCCACCTGTAACAAACAGGTTATTGTTAAGGGTCATCGATGCGCCGCTTGCCTCGACTACCGACTTCAGGTTGTAAACAGTAATGCCCGACGAATCCCTGGTACCGGTAACGCTCTGTGTGACGGTACCACCAGCGCCTCCGTCACTTTCGACGCTATAAATATACTTCCTGTTTCCGCCGGGAATAAAGCCCGAAGTCTTACCGGGATTTTGCGGGTCATCCAGATCTTCCGTGTCCGGTTCGCAACCGGTACCTATACTGATCATTAAAAAGAAAGCTATCCCCAGGCGAATGCCCTTGTTAACTGATGGACTATACATGATTGTTACATTTTTACTTTACGCACAAATGTAACAAGGAGCATATGCCTGTTGAAGAACCGGCGACGTAAACCAGCCTTTGTTGCCCGACAACAGGATTGATAGATGTTTGACTATTTTAATATAGCCCTGTTCTAAACATGGTAATAATTATTATGCTTACTACACGTTTCTGAAAAGCAGGTAGGCTATTACCAGTGTAATAAAAATATTAAAGGTTTGTGCACCCAGGAAAGCCAGTAAAGGTTTGCGGTTATGGCTCCCGAATAAATCTTTAAAATTGGTTTCAAGCCCGATGCAGGTAAAAGCTAAGGCAAACCAAAAGCCCTGTATACTTTTTAGCTGTGGCTTTACCGCTTCGGTAACCTCGCTGCTTACAAGAAAAGAAAAAATAACAGATACCAGTATAAAACCCAATACGAATTTGGGAAAGCGCTCCCATATAATTTTAAGCGTGGGCTTCTCCTGCTCACTGACATCCTTTTTGGTGTAAGACCAGTAAATAGAAATAGCAAAAGCAGCAATACCTAACAGTACATTCTGGGAGAACTTTACAATCGTACTTATTTTTAACGCTGTTTCGCCTACCAAGGTGCCGGATGCCACCACAGCGCCCGTTGTATCAATGGTACCCCCAGCCAGGCGCCGGTCACTTCTTCGCTAAGGCCCAGCTGGTGCGCAATCCATGGCATAAAGATCATCATGGGTACCGCAGTGATCAATACCAGGAAACTACCAGTGATAATTTTTTAGAATCACCTTTAATAGCACCGGATGTTGCAATTGCTGCAGACACCCCGCAAATAGATACAGCGCTGGACAGCATCATACTTAATTCCTTATCTACTTTCATTTTCTTGCAAAGCCAGAAGGAGAAATACCATACAGATAGTACCACCAACAGGGACTGGATCAGGCCCAGGAACCGGCCTTCAGAATATCAGAAAATATAACACTGATCCCTAATAAGACAAGACCAATTTTAACGAAAAACTCCGAAGAAAGTGATTGATAGAACCATTCGGGTAGCTTCACCAGGTTGCGGATCAACAGGCCTAAGAACAAACAGAATATCACCGTTTCGAGGTTTAGGGTCTTAATACCTTCATATCCACCCGCAACAGATGCCAATATGGTAATGAGATAGACTACGGGCAAGGACCGGGCAATTCCTTTAACCGGTTTACCCATTAAAACAGCCCCGCTATCGCCATACCGTATACAAACAAGAACAGGATCAATATCTTCAAAAAATTCTCAGCAGACAACACACCTGACAGCAGGCCCGGAGCATCAGCCCATTTAAAGGTGGGAGCCGCCAACCGGAGCCCGAAAACAGTAACAACAATAATGAAGAAGCCGATAACAACAGCCGACCAATCTTCAGTAAGTACACTTGATTTTTTCATACTCATCGTTTCGCGGAACCTGTTTGCTGGTTCCGTCTATTTATTTTTTATTAAGTAAAGGATGCTGATGATCACTCTTATTTAATACGATATAAAGAGAATCTTTCCGGTCATCCATTCCTTTTAATATAATGGTTTTGGAATTTGGGCGTCTAAACTCCAGTACCATTTTTTCTTCCCTGTGATAACGGTTCTTATTCATCAATTGAAGCACCTGGTTTACGGTGTCCGCTTCATAATAATAAAATATCCTACCCTGCATTCCTGCAAATTCCCAGTCTATTTTCACATCCCTCGGCCATTCCGGTTCTTTTGAAAATGTTCCGTCGGCTTCAAGATGGTATCTTCTCAGATCCCCTCTCCAATCGAAATGCAGTCTTCCGTCGTATGGCTCTCCCACCCTGGGATAGCTGCCTGCCGAAAACATGGCCATCTGTTGCGGTTTATTTACATAGCGCACTCCCATCGAAGACCATTTTTCAAAAATCACATCCTGCCACCTGGCTGTATCTAAAGGATTATAGGGATGTTCTACCCCGTTCCGTTTAAATAAGCTCACCTCGTAAATACCACTTACATCTGCCAATCCCGGTGTATTGGGCAGTTTATAAAAATCGTTTGTTCGCACGGCCTTTACTTCATACCAGGCAAATAAAGCTACCAAAACAAAATTAAATACCAGTTTTAATCCCGTGCGTATCCAGCGCTGCCATTTATTCAATACCGGGTAATAAACGGGTACGAGAGCATTCTCCTCTTTAATCAATACGCGATAAATATAGGGAAGATATTGCCATAAAACGAATAAAGCCAACAGCGCCATTAAAGCGCTGGGCACATGCTCTCAATATCATAAGCATGGTTGGATATGGCTATATTGCCAAATACCACAAAAGCCAATGCCGCACCAATAGCCGTAGTACGCCTGAACAATAGTAAAAATCCTGCTATAAACTCGGCAAAGCCCAGCCATACTTCGTATACAGGCGCAACGCCCAGCACCTCCCAGTACAATCTTTTCACCAAAAAATCGATCAGGTTGGTGTTCCATATGGCCTCAAACTGTTCGGGCATTTGCATTACAAACAATTTCTTATACCCCAGCTAATGCCTGCATAGGCTACACGATAACGGGCAAAAACGATCACCAGGTAATAAAGATCATGATAAGAAGGTCTTTTTTGTCCAGCCAGGTCCAAACCAGTGCGCCTAAAAGCGCAATTCCTAAAACTAATAACCAATTAATATAGCTGGCCGGACCAAAGAAGCCACTCTCCGAATATACATTTAAGAACTGCGGGTTAAAAAAGCCGCCAACTCGGTCAAATGCCGGTAGTTTAAATTGAGCCAATCAAAATGCAGCAGCATCATGTAGTAACCATAATCGGTAGGTACGCTCATGATCGTAAAAAAATGAAGGCACAACGAAAAACAAATTTCTGTTTTCCGGTCCAGGCTTTCTTAAACGCCGGCTCAATATTGCTTATGGGCTGCTGTACCGTTGATATACCGTCTTTCATATCAGTTATTGCTAGGGTGTCCAGGTATTTTTTCGGCTACGATCCTGGTATACCAGGTATTGTTTAGGCGTTTTATTAACAACATTGATATGGGCTGCCCGTATTCATTATTACCGTTCAACAGTATTTCATTTTCATTGGGACGTTCGTAATGAAGTTGCAGTACCTGTTTTTCGTACACTTTATTCTTGTTCTTCAGCGTCAATATCTTATTAATGCTGTCTATCTCATAATAAAAATGTCGTCTTCCACCACCGGTGCCGGCAGACTCATAGGTTCTGTCTATATCTTTATATTGCTTGCCGCGGCCAGCCTCTCCATGTATATCGAAAGTGTTGAAAACAGTAAAAGACAGTGTAGACCATTTTTCCAGCGTCACATCCTGCCAGCGCAGGAATCTACCGGGGAGTAAGGGACTACCGTATCATTTACTTTAAAGTCTGCAACAGTATAAAGTCCCTGGCATTAGCCAGCCCGGGATTTTGAGGAACTTTATACGAATCATTACGATAATTATCCCAATGCAGGTAAGCGCTTACTACAAAGAAGAATAAAAAAATAAAACTTTTAAAGGCGATCCGAAACCATTTTTCCCAGGGCCTGCTGAAAGGATAATAGACTATTTTAAGTGCAGTGTTTTTTTCATGAACGATCAGGTTCCATATAGGCGGCAAATACCTCCATAATACAAATGCTCCGCCTACTATATAAAAAGATGCCAATAAGTGAATTCCCCATCATAAGTATGATTCGCCAGGGCGATTACGCCAATCATGGCAATACTTAAAGCAGCTCCTATAGCCCTGGTTGGCCTGAAAAAAGCGTAAACATAATTACCAGCTCCGCATAACCGGCATAGCGTTCAAAATTATGAACAAAGCTAAACTGTATCCAATACAACTTTTGCGCTACAAAGTCCCCGAAAGGCGTATTTAACTGCGTCAACGCCAGCTCAGGCATTTGCGATGGAAAGATCTTTGAAAAAGTAAGTCCCTGTAACCTTACGATCATGGCATAGCTGACCAGCACTTCCAGGAAATAGTAGAGCTGGTTATAATTTTTGGACTTCCGGTCCAGGAATGTCCATATAAAAGCCCCGCTACTCCCAGTACCAATGCTATAAACCAGTTGATATAGCTCCAGGCGCCATACTCTCCTGTTTCAGGATAGATCACATAATCATACTGCTTCTTCTCCGGCGCGCCTCCGGTATCATTACCCCGGGCCTTTTGGTGGCTACTTCAATGATCTTAAAACTCGATCCGCTTAAAGAACCCATATCTCTGATATGCAGATGCTTCCAGTCGGTAGTCACCCATTTCTGGTAATATTTTGCATCCGTTGGAATGATCATGATCAAAAAGAATACAAAACATATACGGAATACAAATTTTTGAGACGGGCTCCACACCCCTGATCCGGTGTAATTGATTTCATTCCCTGTAGTCATGGCATTATAATTTAACAGGTTTACGTCTTCCTTCAAACAACAGGTATTTTCTATTGATCTTGTTCAGTTCAGCATAAATGGAGTCATTTTGCTGGTTTACTCCTTTTATAATGATGGTGTCACTACCCAACAGCCGGTAAGTCAGTTGAAATGTTTCTTCCTTATGATTCTTGTTTTTATTAGCAAGAGATAATTGATGATGGATGGTGTCCAAACTGTAGGAGAAATAACGCCTTCCGCCCACACCAGCTGACTCAAAGTTTCTTTCGTGATCATTATTGGTAAACTGATCCCCAACCCATTATCTATAACAATAGGCTTTGCTGTTTTTATACTTAGTGTTGCCCATTTTTCAAAAACCACATTCTGCCAACGGTTAAGGTCGGTTGCTGAATAAGGTATCTCCTGGTTATTCCATTTAAATATCCTTACATTATAAAACCCATAGGCTCCGGGTAAACCTTTTGCTGCGGGATATTTGTAAGGAGCTGTTGTATAATTATGATACGCAGCTACACCCAACCATATAATAAAAATGGCAATCAAAGGGCGGGCTATCTTTTTCAGCCATTTTTCTTTCGTATTAAAAACAGGACGATAACTATTGGCTATAGTATATTTACGGGCCACCAGCAGATTGTAGAGCCGCGGCGCATCATAAACAAATAGTACAACCGCGAAAATGGTCAGCTGTAAACTATATGCCTCATAACCCATACTATAGGCTATATTGGAAGCAAATACATTTCCATAATAGCCTGCTAAAATACCTGCACCAAACGTGGTGGTCTTCCTGGAAAGTAATAACAAGCCCGACAGTAACTCTCTCCACCCAGGAATATCTCAAAGGGCGGCGCTATTGCCGTGGTGTGGAAATATATTTTCCAGGGAAGAAAGTCGCCATAAGCCGTATGCAGGTTACCCAGGCTTGGATAAGGCATTTGTAATGGAAACAGTTTTATCAATCCGTAAGAAATGGCAGCAACGGCCAGCCGGTAACGAAGCAATACACGAAGCCAATAATACCATTTATCGTAATCCAGGCTTTTAAACCGGGTTATCTTTTCCAAAAGGAAAGCGCCGGCAAAAGCAATACCCGCAATAATCAGCCAGTTCCCAAAGCTGTTCCTTGCTACGAAACCTGGCGTGTAATTGGCTAATTTGAAAAGAATATAAAAGCCTTTATCACCTGCAGGAGATTGCAGAATATCCAGGTAAAATTTATAATCCAATGGTACAACCTGTATCAAAAAAACAGGAAGAGGAAGCGTAATACCCACTTATTTCTATGGTTCCATTGCAGCGGCGATGATAGATTTAAGAAGCTCATGTTTGCTTATTTAAAAGTTAATAGCCCGGGTTTTGTTCCAGGTTAGGATCCAGTTGAATTTGAGTTACCGGTATCGGGAACAGGTACTCATGATCATCTACTTTTACGTTGGCATCCAATGCTTCCAGTACGGCCTTGGCCCGGCCGGTCCTGGCCAGGTCGTACCAACGATGGGCTTCGAAAGCAAATTCATATCTTCTTTCCTCTTCTATCGCTCGTAAAACTTCTGTTGGTGTGGTTGCAACGGCAGCTGCAAGTCCCGCCCGGTCGCGCACCTGGTTCAGATCAAACAAGGCGCCATTGGTTGCCGATAAATTATTGAGCTGAGCCCTTGCCTCAGCCCTGATCAGGTACATCTCTGCAATCCTGAAAATATAAGCAGGATCAGAAGCATCCTTCCTGTAATACAGATTGCCGTACCAGTTGGTAATGCCGCTTTGCGTAATACTGCCTATTAAAGCAGAACGACCGCCGCCAACCGCTGGGTTATTGAGCAATTGTACAAACCGGTCGTTAGGTGCATACCGGTACTGGCCTCCGTTAGACGAGTGGGCCATTTGCAAGCGCGTAGAATTGGGATTTTGCAGGCTGAACTGCAGTTCAAAAATAGATTCCTGGGTTGCAATCACGTTATTGGCAAACCAGGTGCTGTAAGGTTTGAGCAGTTTGTAATCCGCCGTCTTATCAATCAGCTTTGTTGCATACTCTTCTGCCTGTGCCCATTCTTGCTTATACAAATGCAGCCTGGCTCTTAAAGCCCATACGGTTCTGCGGGTAGCACGGATACGGTTTACAGCGTCGGGCAATACAGGCTCCGCCTCTTCCAGGTCTTTTAATACCTGCGCATAGGTTTCCGCTAAAGTACTTCTTTTGATAGCGGGGCGGTTTTGTAATGAAGTAGTAGGCTCCAAAACGATCTGAACTCCTCCCCAGGCCCGCGCCAGGTCGAAATAAGCTAAAGCTCTCAGGAACTTGGCTTCGCCGACATACTGATTTTTTAAGCAGTTGTCAGCGCCGGATCATTTACAGAAGGGACTTTTGTAATGACATGGTTGGCCCGGTTGATCGCACTGTAAATAGCCACCCAGGTTGTATTGAACAATACATCATCCGACCGGAAGTTCACGTTTACAAAGTTCGCAGAGCCGCCCGTTGTCAGGTTTTTGATATCACCACTAGGAAATAGCCAAAGGTTACATAGTTTTCTCCGTAGTAGCCGATATTCCCCATTTGCCGGTATACGGCCCGCAGTGCGGTTTCGCTGGATGTTTTATCAAATATGGTTGTTTCATCGGATACAGCATTTACCGGCTCTACAGTAAGATATTTTTTGCAGGAACCTAATAACACCAATGGTAAAGAAAAAAAGTATAGAAGTAAAAAATTTCATCGTTTTTGTTTGTGTGGTTAATACGGGTTACAGGGATACGTTTAAACCCAGCTGCACGGTCCTGGGCTGGGGAGGTGTGCCATAATCATACCCCTGTATATTCTGTGTTCCCAGGTTTGATTCCGGGTCTGCACCGGTATACTTTGTGAACAGTAAAGATTACTCCCGGTTAAGTAAAACCTAACCTTACTGATATTAATGCGGTCGGTTAAAGACCTGGGTAAAGTGTAGCCGAGCGTTAAAGAACGTAATCTTAAGTACGAAGCGTCTTCAAAGAAACGGCTGTTCTCCTGCCTTGAATAATTGGCAGCGGTTAACCTCGGTGTTTCTGTGATCTGGCCGGGTGTAGTCCAGCGATCCAGCTGGCTGGCAAGCAATACACGCCCAGCATCCAAAGTGCCGCCTGTTTCACCCAACATCCTGTTATGGTTCCAGATGGAGTTGCCATAAGAGAAAGTAAAGAATACATTCAGATCGATGCCTTTATAACTAAAACTATTGGTAAGCCCACCAAAGAGTTTGGGCCAGGTGCTCCCCACGATCTGCCTGTCTTCAGCAGTTATTCTGCCATCTTTATTATAGTCATCAAAAATAGCATCACCGGTTTGGGGATCTACACCCAGTTGCTTATACAACCAGTAAGAATAAAGCGAATTACCCTGTTGTAAACGGATCAGGTCACGACCGGCGAAAGGTATATCAGCTGGTATTCTCTCGATCGTATTTTTATTACGCGCTACATTCAGGTTGGTATTCCAGGTAAACTTAGACGTTTTAATATTAACAGAGTTAATAGCCAGCTCAAACCCTTTATTGCTGATCTCTCCATAGTTGGTGAGATAAGAAGAAAAGCCTGAAATACCCGGTGTAGCTACCAGCAACAACGCATCTCTTGTATATTTATTATAATAATTAAACTCTATCGTTAACCTGTCTTTGAGTAACCCTATGTCCAGCCCGGTACTAAACTGGTCTGTGCTTTCCCATTTCAGATCAGGATTTGCTATTTGCAGGGGCCGGTTCCCGGCAACTCTGTTCCACCGGCTACATCTGCATATCCAAACCCGCCCGTCCATAAACCCTGAGAAGCAAATTCATTAATGCCACTCTGGTTTCCGGTAGTACCATAGCTGATCCTGAATTTCAGGTTGGAGATAGCTGATATATTGTCTTTGAAAAAGTTTTCTTCATTGGCGCGCCACGCAAAACCAACTGCCGGGAAATAACCCCAGCGGTTATTGACACCGAACTTGGAGGAACCGTCTGCTCTTATCGTAAACTCGGTGTAATATTTATTGGCATAATTATAATCTACCCTTGAAAAGAAGGATGCCAGGTTGCTGTTATTTTTGAACTGGGAAGCAGTTTGAGTAGCTGCTGAAGAAATTTGCGTATAAGAGTTATTAGGAAAGTTGGTGCCGGTGGCAGATACATTCTTCACTTCCACATTCTGCAATGTATTGCCCACCAGTATACCGAAACTATGCCGGTCAATCTTGTCATTGTAACTTAAGGTTTGTTCATTGATGGAGGTTGTTGCTTTGGTTACGCTTTGCGTTCCGCGTCCCCGTTATTACCCAATATGGTACGTGTATCCCAATACTCGTTTTCTTCATAGTCGTTGTAATCAACCCCAAATGTAGATTTAAAAATAAGCCTGGGTGTGATTTTATAATCGAGGTAAACATTACCAATATAATGATAGCTATTGGACCATAAATTAACGGTGCTGGTAAGTACCGATATATTATCAAAATTCACCCATTTTAATGGCGTTCCGTCCTGCGAGAAGATAGGCAGGTAAGTCGGGATATTTAAAGAAGCCTGTAATAGTGTTCCATTAGCGCCGTTAGCGGGTCGCGCCTGGTTACGGTAGCTCTTGCTCAGGCTGTTACTGGTTCCGATGGTTATCTTGCTATTGATCTTATGATCGATGTTTACTTTAAAACCTCCTCTTTCAAATGACATTGGTCTCCATATCGACTCCTGTTTGGTATATCCTCCTCCCAGGTAAAATTTTGTCTTTTCTGATCCGCCCTGTATTGACAGATCATAATTGCGTAATTGTGCCGTGCGGTTCAGGTAACTCATCCTGTCGTAAGTAGGCTGATTCTGCGGGAGTCCTCTTCCTGCAACGCCGTTGATGATGACAGCGGGATCCCTGAAAGGCTCGGGCGTTCCCATATTGCGGTTGTATTCATTGATTAATAAAGCATGTTCGGGTCCGGTAGTGGTCTTCCACACCCGGTCAGCCGGGGCCCATGCCCAACCTTCTGACCCGTTAAAATGAATCCGGCTTTTTTGGTTATAATTACCACGTTTGGTTGAAACCAGCACCACTCCATTGGCGCCACGGGAGCCATAGATCGCGATAGCTGAAGCATCTTTCAGGATTTCTATACTCTCTATATCGGCAGGATTGATATCTGATAAAGGTGAAGTACCGCGTTCCTGTGCAATATTTTGTAAACTTGAGTTATTAATAAACACGCCATCTATAATATATAAAGGATCGTTGGAGGCATTAATGGAGGTAGCCCCGCGAACGCGGATAAAAACGTCAGAGCCCGGAACACCGGTATTGGTATTGATTTGCACACCGGCAGCTTTCCCCTGTAACTGGGCGTCAAAGCTGGCTTCCGGAATGAGCTTTGTATCCGTCGGATCGACTTTGGCAACAGAACCCACCAGGTTCTTTCGCGACTGTGTGCCATACCCCACTACCACTACATCGTCGAGATTGTTATTAGTAGGCTTTAATTTTACCGATACAGGCGAACCATTAGCTACCTGCAACTTCTTTTCGTATCCTACAAAAGTGACTATGATGTTATAAGGGAATTTTTGACCGGTTCTTAATTCGAACCTGCCCTTTTGATCGGTAGTTGTCTGATTGGTTACACCTTCAATAATAATATTGGCTCCTTCCAGTGGAAGGCCGGTGATTTCATCCACCACTGTGCCTTCCAGAACAGAGTTAACAGTTGTTGGATTTTGTGCATATAACACTTTCCCGAAAAAAAAAAGCATAGACATAGCAGTATAAGACTGCCGGCTCTGTAAAACTTGGAAAACATTTATTTGTAATTTTTATATCGGCTATTACCTAAGACAATAGCATACCTGAACCGCGGCCACCCCTGCCGGGTAGCATAAAAGCCGCAGCATAACAAACGCTGACAGTAAAAGAAGACTAGGTTGTAACCATTACGGGGTCACAGCACGATGACTACTTTTACCATAGCTAAAAACTATATGTAACTGAAGTGAAGGAATGTAAACAGGATGATCTACACTCAACGGGAACAACAACAATGTGAAATAGAATCGCCCGAAAGCGGTATTTCAAACACTATATCCACCTCATAATTAATAGTACATTCTTGCAAGCAGGTTGCAGGGATCTTCAAACTATTCATGTTGTTTTTTAGTTTAGATGGTCTGCTGCCGGTGGTTGACAACATTAGTCCACTTAAATGATAGACAAATATACGATCTTTTGCTACACTTCTTCCAGTTTCGCTTAAAAATTCCGGAACACGCATTGTTACAGGGTTTCAGAACTTATCGTATACAATGAGAGACTTTATTTTTGTATCCGCTTCTTAATAAGAGTTTAAAATGCACTTACATATTTGCAAGAATGTGGCATGGTTTAAGCTTTATGCTTTTGAAAACACATCTTGAAACAAACACTTCTATTTATTGCAATCGTTATTTTTCACTTAGGTGTAAGCGCTCAAAACCAACCTGCAGCGCCCTCCGAGATGAATGTAGATTTACCCGACGAAACAGAGGAAGCTTCCTTAGTAGACAAAGGCAGCATACAGCTTGAAACTGCCCTGTTACTGAACCGGTATCATCAGGAGGCTTCCTCCGCTATCGGACAGGTACTGCTGCGTATAGGAGTATCTGACCGCGTAGAATTACGTGCGCTTTTAGAAGAGGGAAAGAACCGGGATACCTATTTCGATCAGACGGTGCAAAGTACCATGCCGCTGGGTATCGGTTCTAAAATATCATTGGTAAAAGATCATAGCTGGCTACCGGATATGACTTTCATAGGCCAGCTTTGCCTGCCCATAACTTCTAAATCATCCCGTCAACGTGAGCACTGGTCGCCCATCCTGTTAATGGCCTTTGAGAATAAATTATCTCCTAAATGGAAACTCGAATATAATGCCGGTGGGCAGCAGGAAACTTTTTCAACACAATGGGTTTGGTTAGCTAACGGATCTTTGCATTATCATATTAGCGATCCGTTAGAGGTATTCCTGGAGTACTATGCACAGTACGGCGTCGGTAAATCCGGGCATAACAATATAGGCGGTGGTCTTACTTACCAGCTGGGAAACCATGTACAGATTTATTTATCTGCGGGCTCAAGTGTTGGATATAATGAGCCCAATCAGTTTGCTGCAGGAGGGATCGCTTTCAGACTACCTTAGTGTCCCATTTGTGATAGCGCGTAATCTTAATATATACAGCGGCAAACCAACAGATCTACTCTGCTATAGTATCTCCATCATTATCTTTACCGCTCCAGACACTGTCAGCAATAGGCCCGGTGCGGCCGTCCCTGATTTTGGTATTATTGCTATCCACAAACTGGGGTTTATTTCCTCCGCCCTCATTGCCGCAACTGCAAAACCACACTGAAAAAGCTATTATCATTAATCTTTTCATACTTTAAATTTTATAAAATTCCAGGATATTATTTTATTGAGCTACCATACATCATCTTTTGAAATCCGCAAGGTATCAATAACGTATTGAGCCAATTCGTCAGAAGCTCCCGCGGTCCTTACCCTTTCTTTCAATTGTTGCTCCCAATCAGCCAAAGCGGCTGCTACACTGCTACCGGTGCCGATTATACCTTCCTGCGGATCAGGCCCTAAAAGACAGCTATACCCTTGTTCATCTACCCAAACCACTGGTCGCAGATCTTTAGCCAGCCTGGACAAATCATCATTTTCATAATTGATTTCAACCACCCTGTTTCCAGGTATTTCCATTTGTTGCATGGTAAAATTTTTATTCTTTGCTCCTATTTTTCAATGGCCACCAACAACGCATTTTTCCACCATCCCCAAAAAGGCACGCTTTGTGATTCTGAATAGAGCATATTCCTGACATCACAATTATATACAATGAAACTCGGACCACCTATCCTGAAAATATTACAAAAGCGCTATCCACCTTTAAGCCTGATAGAAAAGACTTTTGGCAATTATGATCTGTCTTTTAAAACAGATGAAGAGGGCTTACCGGTCCTGCTTTTTTTTGGGAAAGAGGCAGGATGACGGAACAATAAAGGGCGACCGGTTTGCTAGGCGATTGGTGAAACAGGATGGCCTGGTCATTAAGGATCACTGGGATCATAAAGGAAAAGCAAGCTGATAAATATAAATCCATGCTAAGCCTGGTAACGGCTGGCCCTGCGATCCGTGTTCCCGCCTTTAACGCCGGGTACTTTAAGCGTTTCTTCAATAAATGCTGCGATCTCATCGCCCGGTTCGTGGTGCGCCAGCCGTTCCTGTACATGCCGTTCCCAATCGGCTACAGCTTCTTCGATGGTTGGGCCATAGCCCAAAATACCGTCCCTGAAATCCGGTCCAAGAAGACAGCAGTAACTCGGGCCTTCTTCCCATATAATAGGCCTTAGCTCGCGTACCAGCGGAGGCCATTCCTTCCGTTCATAATCCAGGCGCACCTGCATCTCCAGGGTATTATCATCTGTGTCATAGTATAAGATTTTTAAGGTTACAATTACAATAAACACAAGGAGTATACCAATTGAAGCAAAAAATCAAAAATAGAATAGCGGTTCCACATACTGTTGACCCCGCTACCCATTCTGCCCCATGAGCACTTACCCGATTCCTGTTCTTTCCTGCAGTAGCAGGCAGAATAACCAGTACCAGGCAGCATCGGTCACATCTATGGAGACCCGGCACGGGGTTGTGTTCACTCTATAGTATCTAAACCTTTATACAATTATATAATATGAAAAATATTTTTATAATAGCAGCCTTAAGTGTGCTCTTATCCTGCGAAAATTCCAACAGTCCGGAAAGCATTCAAAAAAACAAACAGGAGTTTGAACAATCGCCTGTAAAAAGTGATATTGCCTTCATTGGAGAAATTGGTCAAGGCTGTCTGCTTGAGATACACCTGGCCCAGCTGGCGCAGGGGAAAGCCCTGGAAAAAAAGTATACAACAATTGGGAAAAAGGTGGAATCAGACTTTATAGATGACATGGAACATCTCAAGACTATTGCAGTAAAGCGATCTGTAAACCTGCCTACCTCCTATAGCAAGGCGTACAGGAGAACCTATCAAATGGTAGCTCATAAACATAAAGACAATTTTGACCGCGCGTATACTAATCACCTTATCGAAGGATATAAAAACAAAATAGACCAGTACCAAAAGGAAGCTACTGAAGGAAAAGATGCATTAATACGGCAGTGGGCGTCGGAAAGGCTTCCTTTATTGCAACGCCGGCTTCGCGAGATGGAGGATATTGTTAAAGGTTTAAAGTAAACAGGCTGCCTACCGTTATAGGCCGCCAGCTTTAAGGGGCGCGGTAGGTATGAAGGAGAAAGACAACTTTTTGCCTGCTAAAGGATTGGCATCAGAGCCGCCGGTATGAAGGCTATGCATTACTCATGTACATGCAGATGGTTTACCCCTACAGCACCGTGCCTGGCACCCGGCCATGCCAAGAAGTTAAGACGGAAAATACACCATTTTTTCAATAGCGGCAAAGCCTGCCTAATACAGCATTGGCCGGAGCAGACTAGACTGTTTTTCTTAACAAAATTAAACGGCACTTTTATTTTCTGCCGGTCGTTCTTCAAAAGACAGGTAGCGGCAGCTTCACCCATCTTATCAAAATCGGTAGTAACTACAGTAACCTGCAACAGATCTTTTAGAACCGTTTCATTAAAGGAAATAATTCCTATATCTTTTCCCAGCTTAAGACCCAACTCTTTGGCCTTTTTAATAAGATGGGCGAGGTCTGACTCGGAAGTCTCTATATAAAGTGTAGCAGGCCGCAATGTGAGCTCCTCTGCCCCGGCGGCTACTTTAAAGTTTTTCTGATGCTTGCGGCAAAACCTTTTTATTCCTTTTATTATTTCCCGGGGATGAAATTCATCTTCCCGAAGAATCACCACCAGGTTATTATATTTTTCCAGCAATCGATGCTGAGACATCAAAGCATCAAAAATATCGTTTTCAAAATCCTGGCATATTTCCGCCGGGTGATCCAGCCCGGCTACTCTCTTATCCAGGATAGTCAGCTTGCCCGAAGGAATACTTTTAAGCAATGCAAGCACTTTTTAGGATCTGTATCATGTGTAAAATGCGGCATTATTACAATATGATCGTATTGCGTCATCCGGCTTTCGATAATATCTCTTAGAATATCGAAGCGGTAATGATGGATCTGCAGATCTACCAGCGCTTTGTCCCCCAAGGTTTTTACAAAGCTGTTATAAACATTTTTTTATAGTCGCTGATCTTGTTCATAACCAGTAATACCTTAAGTTTCTTAGCAGGTATTCCTTTTACAAAATAGCCCCGCCCTTTAACAGACACTATATATCTTTCATCTTTTAATATCCGGTAGGCTTTCTCTACCGTATCTCGTGCCACACTATAAGTTCTGCTGAAATCATTTATAGACGGAAGCTGATCATCTTTTCTCAGTCCCCTTTTATTATTTCTTTTTGACAGTATCGGCCACCTGCTGTACCCGGGACAAATGCCAGTCCTTTGTGATACTCATTTTTTTGAAGTTGTACTACTCATAATCATTTTCATTTGCCAACAATCACTTTATTGATCAGCAAAATTAATGGGAATGAGCGACCGATAATCAGCGCAGCAATCGCGCCTTTCATTTATACGGCTTATGTATTAGCCTGCGGGCTTTCCGAAGCAGCTTGCTTTCTGAATTCGGATGGACTCATTTCAAACTGCTTTTTAAAACAGATACTGAAATATTTGGCATTGTTAAAGCCCGTCTGATACGCAATTTCAGCTATTGTAGCGTCGGAATGCTGAAGCAGGTAAGCACTTCGTTTCAACCTGATATTCATAATAAACTCTTTGATCGACATGCCCACGATATCATTGATCTTTTGATAAAGGATTGTTCTGCCCACATTCATATCAGAAACAAAGCGTTCAACTGAATAGTCGGGATTATCCATATTCTCCTCAATAAATTTCATGGCTTTGGTAAGCAGTTCTTCATCCATTGAAGAAATGGTAACATTGGAAGGATCTACTAAAAATCTTTTGCTGTATTTCTCTTTTAATTCCTGCTGGCTCTTTAATATCGTTTCTGTTTGCTGCAGGAGATAATTTACATCAAAAGGCTTATCGATAAACACAGTGGCCCCCGTTTCCAGTGCTTTCACCTTATTCTGATTGTCATCTCCCTTACCCGAAATCATGACGATTGGAATATGACTGGTTTTAAAGTTTTGCCGAAGACGGCGGCACACTTCAAAGCCGTTAAAGCCCGGCATCATTAAATCAGTGATGATCAGCTGCGGATAGATCTTTTCTGCTTTGGTAAGTCCTTCGGTTCCATCGCTTGCCGTATAAACATTATACTTTTCAGAAAGTCTTTGTTCCAGATAAGCCCTTAGGGACGGATCATCCTCTATCAACAAAACACTGTTGGCCTTCCTGGCATTTTTACCGGTACTATCCGGCGCCGCCGCTTCCAGCATCATGTCGTCTAATTCAGATATGGTATAATCATAAACCGTTCCACCTACTTGTCCCGGATTCGCCTCTCTTTTGAAAGGCAGTAAAATGGTAAACGAAACCTTATTCATTTTATTCACCATCCATATGGTCCCACCCAGGGTATCTACCAGTTCCTTTACTATAGCAAGTCCCAGACCGGAGCTTTCTTCAAAGGTGGGGCGTCTTGCAGACAAACGGTTAAACGATGTAAACAGCGTGGCGATCTGCTCTTCAGAAAAATTATCACCCGTATTCAACACTTCTACTGAAATATATTCCTTTTCCTTTTGGTCTACTTCACGGGCTAAGCGGTTCAACTCTTCCGGGGTAGACTCATAAACACGAACACCTACATAACCTTTACTGGGTGTATATTTCAAAGCATTGGAAAAAAGATTCGTCAATATCTTTTCGATGATATCAAAATCAAAAGCAACCAGCAACTGCGACTGATGGGCAGCCATATCAGTTTCAATTTCCTTCCGGTTGGCATATAGCTCAAATAGGCCAAATACATCTTTAACAAAACCAATAAAGTCAGCCACCTGTGGATTCAGGGTAATTTTCTGGCTTTCAATTTCCCTGAACCTGAGCAGCTGGCTGATCATTCTTTGTATACGGGTTACATTCTTTTCAATCACCTGCATATACGAAGCCGTTTTATCATTGGCACCCAGGGTCTCTTTCAATTGCTTCAAAGGATCCAGCACCAGTGTCAATGGTGTTTTTAAATCATGGGAAATATTGGTGAAGAAATTGGTACGTGCCTGGTTCAGCTCTTTCATGTTTTGCTCCTTTATAGCTTCCAAAGCCAGCCTTTCCTTGAACATCTTTTTATTGGTGTAGTACCTGATCACGAAGAAAAGCAGGACAACAACTATAAGACTATATAAAAGGTAAGCCCACCAGGAAAGAAAAAATGGCGGATCGACATGTATATAAAGTCTTGATATATCAGCACCCCATATACCATCATTATTGGAGGCTTTTACTTCAAACACATAGTTGCCGGCGGGCAGATCGAAAAACTGAACAGCATTTTGTTTGCGGTTTAATAGCTGCCACTCATCTGAAAGCCCCGCATACGGTAAGTGAATTGGTTCTTTTCGGCTTCCAGGTAGCTGTTGGAAGAAAACCGGATCTCTATGTTGGATTGACTGCTGGCCAGGTTAATATATTCATCTTTGTTATTAGAAAGACCGGAGATATCTTTTGACAATGGAGAATGCGCTGATCCAGCCGTAACCTTTAAATTGTTAACAAGAAAACCGGTGAAAAATACTTTGGGGCGTTGGCGGTTGTCAGACATACTCGTGGGATCAAAAATCACGAACCGTTAGTACCGCCGAACAGCATTTCCCCTTTTGAGGTTTTATAAGCTGAGCGGATGTAGAAAGAACCGCAACTATTGTCACTATAAAATCTCGCTTTACTAAACTTTTGTTTTGATGGTTCATAATAGTAAATGCCCTCACTGGTGCTCAGCCAGATATTTTTCGATCCGCTGTCTTCAAGAATACCGAATACCAATTTGGGCGGGAAGCCATTGGAGCTATTAAAATTAAGATAGGTTCCATCCTTTTTAACAGGTTTACCCCCACCTAATGTACCCAGCCAAAGGTCGCCGTTGGATGCTTCCTGTAACAACATAAACTATTCACCGCATAGGGCTGGTTGTTCAGGTAATAGTGCCTGATCACCTTCCTGGTTACCGGGTTCACAATAAACAACCCGTCATGTGTTATCAACCGGAGCATTTTCTGCGCATCCTGGTAAAGGGCTTCAATCTCCAGCCTGAGCGGCTTATTATCTGTCCCCACTATGGAAGCCACTCCCACAGCGGCTTCCGCAGGTGCTTTATAAAACAATACATTGTCGGGATCGGTCATCCACCAGGCCAATTGCTCATCCTGTATAAAATCGTAAACGGTAAGCGGTTGCTGACTGTAAGGATTGCGAAAGTCGAGGCTGCTGAACTGCCGGGTTGCCGCATCATAATTGGTAATACCTCCATTAAAGGCAGCTATATACAGGAGTCTTTTTCGGGATCAAAGCGCAGGCTTTTGATCATATTGGAATTAGGAGCATTTGCTGTCCCCTTTAAATAATATGCAAAACTGTTACTTTGCCGGTTCCAGTAATTCAGCCCGCCGCCCTCCGTGCCGATCCATATATTACCCTGCCTGTCTTCAGCAAAACTGCTTACAATAGGATGATTCAATGATTCGGGGCCCGGCCTGAAGTATCTTACCGTTTTATCATACAGAGAGCTATACACCAGTTTTCCGCCGTAGGTTCCCAACCAGACTCCTGATCCGGATCACCATAAATGGTCCATATAGAATTGTTAGGTAAGGAATACGCATCACTCAGGTTCATGGTTAAAGTGGTGTGGCTGTCATGGGCGGGATCGTATAAAAACAGTCCCGTTTGTGTAGCCACCCACATGATGCCCAGCGGGTCGAGGTAAAGTTTTTGGCAATAACAGACCTGTTTCCATTGGCCAGTATCGGCACATTACGTTGTATATGACCGGTGCCATCTATGGCGAAGATCCCGCCTCTACCTGTTAAAAAATAAAACAGATCACCATACACCGTGACATCATTTGCAAGGTTGTCACTACCTAACCTGGCAAAGTCTCTGAATGTCTTTGCATGGGTATCAAACCGTATCAATTTCCCTGCCTGCGACAAAAATACTGAACCCTTCGAGATCAATACATGTTCAAAATAGCCCTCTTTAGGCAGCAGAAAACTTTGCAGCTTCTTATGCCGTGGATGGTACATCAACAGGCTGTCGTCCCTGAGCATAACCAGGTTCCCGTCATCGTTCAGGCGAATAGACCGGATCCTGCCCGGCACATTCATTTCGAAAGAAAAACGGCTGTAATTAAATTGCAACAAGCCGTGATTGGTAGTTAAAAACAGGCGCCCCTCTTTATCCTGAAGCAGCATTCCAAATCGCCATTTTGTGCCCGGTTCGGAGGCTGACGCCAGTTCATTTAACTGATAAAAGCTACTGCCATCATAAACAAAAACGGCATCGGGTCCTGTATACCATATACGACCCAGGCTATCTTTGGCAATGCTTTGTATGCCGCCATAATAGGATGTTTCCGGCATTACATGAAAGCGATAGCGCGTGGTATCAATAGCATTGGCCTTTTGAAAAAGACAACTACCAAAATACTCCATAAATATACAATCCGAAGTCTGCCCATGAATCCAATTTGTTTCATCCTTTATAGCTGCTACTCAAAGCAGGGTCTCCAATATAATACAATTTGGCTACATGCGATTATGGGTGCTTATTAAATAAAGTAACTGCCTCATACTTTATCTATGGCGGAGATCTTGTGCCCTTCTTTAACTTATTGATGTGTTTATCTGTTTATCAATCCATGAAGCTATTCAGCTATTATTCCTGCTCCCATCACTCCAGCGCAAATGTCTCCCAGCCGGCAATACTCGTACGATTGCATTTCATTACGGATTGCCCGTCTTCAGAAGAAATGTATTTACCATTATTTCCCCTAAAGGATACTTTTCCATTTGCATTTACAATCCAATCAAATTTTTCCCAATCGCTGATAGTCGTCCGGTTACAGGTAATACCTGAAGTGGCACCATTTTCCGAGGAGACATATTTATTCATGCTTTTCAGCGCGATTTTTCCACCGCCTGCGTCTACAACAGTAAAGGTTTCCCAGGTAGAAGCAGCCGGGCGATTGCACCGCATGGGAGCTTCACCATTTTCGCCTGACACAAACAGGTTGTTGGAGCCCTTTAATTTAATGGATTGACCTATAGGGGAGCTGCCTGTACCTGTAAGCTGCCCAGTTTCAGCCATCCGTTGGTGAAGTTGCCGGTTACGGCAAGCGCAATACCTGGTTTGTCAGCATTGGTTTTATCGATGATCGCTATTCCCCATGTATAAGTTCCGGGTGGTAAATTGATAGCTGTTGTTGTGAAATTGTAGGTGGTGGGATTATCTTTCAGCCATTGAGACGGATCGCTGTTGTTGTCTGTAAAAAGTTTTTTACCGTACCTGCAGTATCCAGGATGGCAAAAGCAACTTTATATTTATAATTCCATTGAGGGATATTGTTAGGACAGTATCCCCAGCCCATGTTTTTCCAGCGATGGCTCAATACAGCAACAGCGCCATTGGCAACCACATCCGGCAAAGATATTTCATCGGGATAGAGCCGATACCCGCCCTCTGAGTTAAAACGTTGTACCAGTGGAAAGCTGGTGCCAAACCAGGAGGTTGTTTCCCCCACCCTGAAATCCATCATATTTACATGCGCCTGAGCTGATGCATTAAATTCGCCCAGCCGTACATCTTCAGGATGCCCTTGCCGGTATTGACCGCTGGGATCGTTCCAATAACTATGTGAGCCTACGATCCATCCTCCTTCCATAATGATCGGGCGTTTGTGTTTCCAGGCCGTTGCAAAGTTTCTTTCCCAGCTCTGGTAATAACCATTCATGCCAAAAGCGTCGTGCCGCAGGCTATAGCCCTGGTTGATCGCCTTCACCAGCAATCTTTCACTACTGGGGTTTACAGCGCCCCAGCTGGTGGGATGGCCTATAAGCCGGTGATAATTGATTACCAATGGCACTTTTGTAAAAGTCCGGTTGTACAGCGCCATAATCCAGTCCAGCACTTCTTCCTTAGCTGTTTCTGTTTGCTCGGCCGTTAAAATACCAGGTTCGGCATATACAACGTTATGCGCCTCGCCCCATTTGCCCAACCCATATGCATCAATAAAAGAAGTACGTGCCGGGTCGTTAAAGTCCTTTGCCAGCTCTTCAATAAAAGTGGTATAATATTGCCTGAATACGGAGTCCTGCGGAAAAGGTGTTTTCTGCGTAGGGGCTGCGGGGTTCGATAACCAGTAGGCAGCTCCTGCATCAAACACAAACTGCGGAGTGTTGGCTCCTGGTCCCGTCCGTCTACAACAATCCTGAAAGCGATGGGCAGCCCCTGGTTTTAACGCCATTGATCAGTTTACCTATCTGCGAGTTCAGGTCTCTCCAGGCATATACACCGGGGCTGGGGTTCAGCGATCTCCAGCTGGTGCGGATATAGCAGGCGGATGCATAATCGATTGCTTTTACATTCTGCCCTAATTCGGGTACGTAAAACTGTGTATCCCAATAAGTGTCGGTAGCAGTTCGCTGCCCGTACATTACCCAGCCGTTTAACGGGTTACGCAATACCGTTGTACTGTCATAAGCTGGCCGAACCAGGATATTATTATCAGCACCGGTAACCGCTCTTTTTGCGACCGGGCGCTATTAGTACCCGGAAAATCTTCTCCCTGAATTTTAGTGCAGGAAAGCGAATGCAGTCCTAACAATGCCAGTAAAGCGATCTTTCCGCTGCTGGCGATACTTAGTTGTTTCATTGTGACAAGCATTAATTATTAATAAAAAATCTGAAGTTTCAATGGCAATATTCCAGTAAGCATATATCAGCTTCACCTACAGGTTCGGAAACGCTTTAACACCTCAATAAACAATTTTCAATATTCAACGCTCAATTCTAATTGCTATAAAATGAACATCGGGCATTGAAAATTGCCGTCGTTTATTTTTGTTGCGGCCTCACAAGTCACTACATTAATCGGCAACCATGTATGTTTAACATACAGTGCAATCATTTTTGATCGCTTATCCGGGTATAGTCTTAATAACAGGGATTTTGTACCATCAGTGGCATTTTTGAATCTCAGATAACGGAATAGGTAACAGGTACATGGCTTTTCTGAAATTAAGAGGCCTGGGCGCCGAAGCCTCCTGTAAGTAAATGTATTTTCACCGGTACGGGTAATGATCATTACCTTATTGAAGCCTTGTAATACCTGCTCTGCAATCATCCATCTACGTAAATCATTGAAACGATAATCTTCAAATGCCAGCTCAATCCTTCTTTCGTTCTGAATAAAGTTGCGCATTTCTTCTACCGTCATGCCAGCCTTCATTCCGTATAGGCCATCTGTACCCGGCAAAATACCAGCCCGCTCCCTGATTTGTTGTAAAGGTGCATAGGCCTTGCTGGTAGCACCCGTTTCATTCAGGGCTTCTGCATAGTTCAACAAAATCTCGGCATACCGTATCAACGCCCACCCTCTGTCCGTTGTACCTGCTGTATTACTTGCCAGGTTTTCATCCAGCATTTTTCTTGAAAAGTACCCCGTAAAATATCCGCCTGCCACATAGCCGTCGGAAGTTGTATTGGGAATGGCAGATCCGGCCGACTGGTAGGTCCATATTGGTGTTTTAGGTCCTGTGTTGCTGGTATAAGACAGTCCGTTATAAATAATAGAATAATCGAAACGGGGATCGCGGTTCTTGTACGGATTGGCAGGATCATACATCGGGCTTTCGGATGTAGGTTTCCCGTCTCTCATGGGGAAAGCCTCAACCAGGTTATGAGTAGGCTTCATCACCAGGCTGCCTGATCGCGAACCAGGAAGATAGTAAGATTCCATTTCCTTTGTGGTCCCCGGTTAAAGGCAAGAATATACTCACTATTCACCCTTTTCAGGAACACGCTGTAAAAGCCATTACCGGGTCTTGTAGCATTATCAATATTCAATTGATATTTACCCGAATTGATCACTGCTTCTGCAGCATTGGCTGCCAGCTGCCATCTGTTTTTATCATAGCTGGGGTACCCCACCAGGCTCGCTTTATCACCCGCATTAGAACTATTTCCGCCATTAAACAAAGGACTTGCTGCATATAACAAAACCCTCGATTTAAGTGCCATGCAGGCCCCGGCAGTAATACGCCCGTAATCAATATCAGCGTATACCACGTTTGCTAATGCCTGCGTGCATTGATCGAGCTCGCCTGTAATATAGTTGATACATTCCTCAAAACTATTGCGGGGTATATTGATAATATCATTGATGTCGTAAACATTATCATTAACGATAGGTATACCACCAAATACAGCCACCATCTGGTAATAATACCAGGCTCGCAGGAATCTTGCTTCCGCAGCCATTCTTTGTTTTGTAGACTCATGGAAAGGCGCATCAGGCAATCGCTGCAACAGCAGATTTACCCGGCGGATGTTCATGTAAGGCGTATTCCAGAAATCCTTATCTGCCGCAAATCCGGTAAGCACATTGTTGGGCCCGATAGAACCCAGCGTATATGCATTACCCCAAACTGACGTGTTATTGTTCCCTTCTGCGTTGTCGGAAGCCAGTTCGGTATTACCCGCGCCTCCGGCTGCAGAAAAACGGTAAATCGCAAAAGTGTAGCCGATATCCACATAAATGCGGTTCAGGAAACCAAGCGTCCGTATACTGTCTGTGAATATAGCTTTGTCGTCCAGCAGATTGGTCTTATCATCCAGAAATTTTGATTTCTGACATGATGCCAAAAGGCCGGCTCCTATGATGAACGTAATTAATCTTTTCATTGTTTTCCTATTTAGAAAGTGATGTTCAAACCAAAATTGAAAGTACGGGAAGGAGGATAAGGCAGATCCGTTACAGACTCTACGACTTCAGGATCCAGGTCATAGAGCTTGTCCAGCCTGGTCCAGGTTAACAGGTTATATCCATTGGCATACACGCGCATCTCCTTAATACGGATACGTTTCAATGCCTCCGCGCTTATAGTATAACTAATCTCTGCGCTTTTCAACCGGATATAATCACCTGGGATGGCCCAGAAATCTGAGTAATAGTTAGCAGGACTCGAAGTGAGATCTTCGATATATAGCTGCGGGTATTTGGCTGCATTACCTAATTCAGGGTCCAGTGCTGCTGGTGGATCGGCAATAGCTTACTCACATTATGATGGATCACTGCTCCTGTTGCACTGGCAACGAAATCGCTGGCTCCCTGGAATAATACGCTTAACTGAAGGTTCTTATAACTCAAACCTAAATTCAAGCCGTATACTTTGTTAGGCAGGTTCGTCAATCCAAAATAAGATTGATCAGATGCATCAATAATACCATCACCATTCAGATCTTTATATCTGATATCACCGGGACGCCCCCAACAGCAGGCTTGGCAACATCAGGATTAGCAAGATCTGCCTCGGTATAAAACGTTCCTGTCCATGTGTACTTCAACCTGGATCCAATAGGCTGACCTGTTTCCTGCTGATATGGATACAATGGGATAGGCTCATCTTTAAACAGTATTTTATTTTTTTGCAGAAGAGTAAGTAGCCCTGAAGGAATAACGCCAATCGTTACCTATGCGGTTATTGTAACCCAGTTCGAACTCCAACCCCTTGTTATTGGTTTTTCCCAGGTTTACATTGGGAAGACCCTGCCCGAAAACCGCTGATACCGTACCTCTTGTAGTAAGGATATCAAAACGATTGTTATTAAAGTAGGCCACAGTAGCCGTGAGCTTGCGGTTAAACATCGCCAGATCAAACCCTATATCCATTTTTTCTCTTTCTCCCAGGTCACCTGATTATTAGCCAAGGTACCTTCAGCCGCTGTAACATGTCCATTATTGTTAGCTATGCCAAACATGCCGCTACCACTTCCTAATGTATAGTTTTGCAGGTAAGCATAAACGCCGCCGGTATTGTCAACACCGGTTAAACCATAAGAGCCTCTTAATTTAAACAGGTTTAAAAAAGATAAATTTTCCTTTATGACCTTTTCCTCGGCTATATTCCAGCCCACCGACGCTGCCGGAAAGAACCCATAGCGACGATCCTTAGCAAAACGATCTGTTCCGTTATAAGCTCCGCTAACTTCAACCAGGTATTTGTTTTTATAATCATACCCCACACGGGCAGTATATCCTTTAAAATTCTCAGGAATAAAATTGTATATACCTCCGTTAGAAGAGTTAGGCCCTACTTTACTATTCTGATTATACAAAAACAGCCCCGTCACATTATGATCTCTTCCAAACGTACGGGCATAATTTAATATCGCCTGGAGTGTAAGGGCACTGTTTGTAGAACCCACATCATAGCGAAGCGTGGGTGTGGTGATCCTGTAAGTATTATCCGACCGGCCGAAAGAATAAGTACCTGTTTTAGGGTCATAGATATAGGACGGAAAACCACTTCCACTGGAGGGACGATTTAGATATCTTGCATAACTGTAATGATTGCGATAAGCCAGCGTTCCTTTTATCGAAAGGCCCGGCGTAATAAAATTCAGGCGCTGGGTTACATTCGTTCCCAGGTTAATATTGTTACTGAAAGGGCGATAGTACCCATTATACATCAAACGGCCTACTATATTATTATTGTTCCTTCCTGCGAAATTGCGTTGCCATAAACTGTAACCCAGGCTCCCATCCGGATTGTATACCGGGTAGTTGTAGGGGCTGTTTCGTTGTTGCGGCTCAGATCGCTAAAAAGGTTGGAATTAGCACTGGCATTGTTATCATTGGTTTCATCCAGGTAGCCAAATACATTAAACTGCACATCTAAATCGGATGTTACTTTGAGATCAATATTGGAACGGTAATTATATCGTTTGTAATAATAAGAGCTGTTAAGGTCTACGCCAAAATCCTTTAACTGTCCTCCCTGATTAATATAGCCCAAAGATACAAAGTACTTAGCCCTCGCGGTTCCTCCTGTAACATTAAGGTTATTCCGAAGCATCGGAGCAAAGTCTTTTAACAGTATGTCATACCAGTCGTTATCCGGATGGCCATACGGGTCGCTGCCATTTCGATAAAGCTCCAGGTCTTCTGCCGAAAACCGGGGCACAAAATTGTCATTAGGCTTTAAAGCATTGCTGTTCATTTGAGCTTCTGTATACAACTTGGCGGATTCATAAGCATTCAGATAAGGGGCAGCCGGGTTGGCTGGCTGAGACCATACTCACTTTGAAAACTAATCGTAGGACGTCCGGCTCTTCCCCTTATAGTAGTTACCAGTACTACACCATTGGCGCCTTTGATACCATATATGGAAGTGGTTGCAGCATCTTTGAGTATAGAAATAGATTCAATTTCGTTGGCGTTTAAAGCAAAGAATTGCTGATAGGTAAACTCAATATCGTCTACAATGATCAGGGGCTGGTTATTTCCTGTATAAGAACTGATGCCGCGAACATAGAAAGCTGCAGCATCTGCGCCGGGCCTCCCGCTACGTTGCTGGCTGCTAAAACCTGTTACACGCCCGGCAAGATTGTTCTGTAAGCTGGGGAGGGACTTTGCCTGATCTCATCGCCTGAGACAGAACTCACTGAACCCGTCAAAGTCTTTTTGCTGGTTTTACCGAATCCTACCACCACCACATTATCCATAATTTTGTTATCTTCGGAAAGTGTTATATCCAGGGTATTCTGGTCCTGCACATCTATATCCTGCGGGATATAGCCAGCGTAGCTCACCACGATAACGGATGTAGAGATCTCTATACTAAACTGCCCCTTTTCGTCGGTTTGTGTTGCGTTGGTGGGTACGCCTTTTCGGCAATAGTTACCCCCTGCAATAAACCGTCCCTGTTTCTTACCTCTCCTTTCAGGAGTCGCTTTTGCGTTTGCGCCGCCAGGCTACCCGATAGCAGCAACAGGCTAATAATAAAGTATGCTAATTTTTTCATATTAATTTGTTAGTTGGCAGGTTTAGTAATAGCCTTCGTTTTGGATCAATTTGCTGTTCTTCTGAATCTCAGAAAAAGGAACCGGCATATAGTAATTTTTGAGCTCAAATTTGAATGGCGCCACCTCCTTTTGATTGATGACGATACTCCCGGTACTATTATCCAGGATAAGCCCCGTTAATTGAGCAGGCAGATTTTGTGCGTCCTTCCACCTGCGGATATCCCAAAACGATGCTCTTCAAAGCTCAGCTCGATACGACGTTCGTTTTGATAATCTTCCGGAGATCAGCCTGGCTAACACCTGCAGGTATACCGTAACGCGAATTGGATCCCGCAGTGATGCCCGCCCTGGCCCGAACCAGGAAAACCTGCTTAGCCGCGTCTTCTGTTCTTCCCCGTTCATTTAAAGCCTCTGCATAATTCAGCAATACTTCAGCATAACGGAAATAGGGAAAATTATGGCTCTGGTTAGAATAGGTAGTTCCGGTGGTAAAATCGCCGAGGAACTTTCTCAGGTAATAAGAAGTTTTTGTTTGTACCTGGTAAGGACGGTTAGGCTTATCTTTTCCTCCTTCAAATGTTTCTACGGCCCTGCCAAGCCACTGAACCCCGTTGTAAAAAATAGTAGCATTTAAACGGGGATCACGGTTTTGAAACTGGCTTAGGTAGTAACGCTTCCGTCAAAAGGAGAACCATTTAAATTGGGAAAGGCATTTAAAAAATCCTGTGTAGGGCTGGTTCTGCCATTGCTTGCTGCGGGGGCTACATAACCAACAGGAGCACTTGCGGCTTCCAGTCCTGTTGAGTTGGCCGATTGTTTGGAAAAAATAATATCTGTATTGATTTTTGTCGTAAAAACATTCCGGTAGGTAGCCGTGCCTGTACCGGCGGGAAGTTTATTATAGCCTATTGCAATTAGTTCTTCTGCAGCCGCGATTACTTTATCCCAGCGCGAAGGATCATAGTCAGTATACCCTGTCAGTATTTTTTTCTGTGGATCGGTTGCTACACCGCCGCCATTAAAAAGCGGGCTGGCAGCATATAGATATAGCCTGCATTGCAACGCCAATGCGGCTTCCAGGTTGGCCCGACCAAAATCTGTTACAGTAATTTTTGAACCGGGAGCCAAATCATTTTTAATTGCATCCAATTCTCCGGCGATATAACTAACACAGTCTGCATAGCTGGAACGCGCGATATTCACATCAGAATCCAGATCGAGCACCTCGTCACCTATCAATGGAACCCCTCCGTAACGCTTCAGCAGTTCGAAATAGGAGAATGCCCTAAGGAAGCGTGCTTCAGCTTTATATCTTTTGATCAGTGAATCTGAAACCGGAACTACAGCAATATTCTTAAGGAATACATTGCACCTGCGTACGATTGAATAGCTGTTAAACCAGTTATTGTCGGGGTAGTTAACAGCAGTAAGCTGACCGTTGGTAAAGAAGCTTACATTGGATCTTTCGGAAGACGGCACCGCATCATCAGTAGCCGCATCCAGGAAGTCTCCGTCAATCCTGTTAAAGCCATTGGGTAAGAGTGAGTAAATACCAAATAAGTAAGCCTTGGCCTGTACGGCTTCCTTGTCCGTAGGATCGAAAACATCTGATATTAGAACACGATCTTTAGGCTCAGTTTCCCACTTTTTGCAGGAGGGTAAACCGATAATCAATAAGGCTGATAAATAAAATATTATCTTTTTCATCCTTGTATTATTTATATTTTTGATGACTGATCCTTTTTCCGCAAAGGGTTCGCAGGATCGCTGCATATCTGTCAGAATTTTTTTAGGCTTTGTCTCATGTTTATCTATAAATCATGCTAGAGCTTGATATGCACACCAACGCTGATTACTTTCTGAATGGGATATAATCCCCGATAGTTTTCGGGATCTGCACCGTTAAAGGTTTTAGAAGATAAGCTGAACAGGTTATACCCGTTTACAAACACACGGGTGGACTTGACTCTTATCCTGTTCAGTATAGAAACCGGTAATAAGTAGCCCAATTCAATACTGCGCACGCGGAGAAAATTACCGTTTCTTAACCAGAAGCTATTGGTTGCTGCATTATTAAACTCTCCATTATAAGGGCCGCCATTAGTAGTCAACCTTGGATAGGCGGCATTTGGATTGGCCGGTGTCCAATGGTCCAAATGCACTTCAAAGGCCTGGCCTACGCCTTCCAGGAACTCCCGATAGCTGTTACCCGAAGGATAAACCTGCCTGTTCAACTCCGCTATCAACAATGTGGAAAGATCAAACTGACTCCATTTGAATCCTAAACTGCTACCTAAAAGAATAACAGGTCTTTCTGAACCTATAATGGTCATATCATACTGGTTGATCACACCATCGTTATTGAGATCTTTAAATTTGATGTCGCCCAGCTGAGGTTTATAACCTTCTGTAGTTGCACGATTATCCAGCTCTGCCTGTGTCTGGTATAATCCTTCAGCGATATAGCCGTAAGTCAGGCCTACCGGGTGCCCGGTTCTTTGCATCCATTCATATATTTGTTTAGGTTCACCGTTATCAACCAGCTTGCTTTGCTGAATAGCTGCATTCACGGATACCGAATAACCGAAGTTCCCTTTTGTTTCTTTCCAACCCAACACAGCCTCTACCCCACTATTATTCTGTTTGCCGATATTTTCATTAGGTAAGCAATGCCTAGTGTTCCACTGTTAGTTCCTCTTATAATGCTCAAATCACTGTACTTATTAAAGTAATAATCTACATCAAACGATAACCTGTCGTTCAAAAAGCGGGAATCCAGCCCGATATTTAACATATTTGCCTTTTCATAAGTAATGTTTGGGTTGGCCAGGAAAGATTCTGCAATGGTAGTAGTTGAAGTTGCAGTGGAGCCAAAATAAGTAGTAGGTGCGTTATTGTAAGACTGGATATAAGTAAAATAACTTCCGTTATCCAGGCCAGACATGCCATAGGAACCATGAATTTTCAATTCGCTTAACCAGCTCTTGTCTTTCAGAAATGTTTCGTTGTGCAAATTCCAACCCAGGCCGATGGAAGGGACACACCATATTTAAAGCCGCCATCTGAAGGATAGCGATTCGCCCCATTATAAGCTGCAGCGAACTCTGCAATAAAGCGCTTATCGTATACATAGGATGCATGAGCCGATAAGCCCTGAACAGTTAGTTTTAAGTTAGAGCCGGCAATCAGGTTATCGCGGTTGGCGAGTAAAAGTATATCCAGGTCATGACGATCTCTGTTTTTAGAATAGCCTAAAGAAAATTCCTGGAAATTAGATCGATTCTGATAAGCAACTGCATTATTGTTAACCTGCTCAGTATTGGTACCGTATTGACCATACACCGGAGTATTGGCGTCATTATTCATGATCTGGAATACCGCAAATCCTTTGCTACGGGTATAGTTCTCCCGCATGTCGCTAAAAAGGATACGCGTGCTTTGGCCCATAACCCCGGCAATATGTCATCCAGTTCCCTACGCAGGTAAAAATCAGTGAGGACAGTTCTGGTATGTCCGACAAAATAGCCGGAATACAAAGATTGTCCTAAAATATTATTCTGAAAGCGGGATGAGCCTCCGAAACTTCCATTAGGATTACGAATGGGATAAGCGCTATTAGGTGTGTTCAAAATGGCCTGAAAAATATTATTAGTGCCATCACTTCCGGGTGCATTAAGATCCATGATCCGGCCCATAATATATACACCGGCATCTACCCGGTCAGTGATCTTCACGTCTACATTAGAACGCACGAAATATCCTTTGGCCCCGGCATTTGTGCTATAGTTATTACCATCGTCTGTTTTTAAAAACCCATCCTGGTTAAAGTGTTCGAGATTGACAAAATATTTAAAAACTCATTCCCGCCGCGGGCATTCACATTATAGCGGGCCATAGGCGCAGATTGCTTCATCACCTGATCTGTCCAGTTAACATTGGGATACAAATAAGGATTGGAACCATCTTTATACGCCTGTATAGCGGCGTCACTAAAACCATTGTTCTGAACAGACAGGCCATCATTTTTCAGGGCTTCATTATACAACTGTGCGTATTGATATGCGTCCAGAGGTTTACCTATCAGATTCCGGGTAGGTTGTTGGGTGCCCCATTGTCCCGAAAAGCTGATCTCTGATTTCATAGCTGCCCCTTTTTGGTAACAACAGACAGGGCGCCTCCAGCACCTCTTACACCCAGCATTGCCAGGGCAACTGCATCCTTTAACACCGTAACCGACTCAATTTCCTCTATTCCTATTTCTGTTATCGATCTGGGTATGCCATCTATCAATACTAATGGCGTTCTGCCCCGCAACAGCATTGACATCCCTTCATTTAATGGCTGCCCATTGGTTTGGTTTATTTTTAAACCGGGCAGCTGGCCGGCAAGCCCAATGGGAAATGATATTACAGGCGTATGATGAATAGCAGTTCCGTTTACTACAGATGCAGATGCCGTAGACCGGGACTTTTTGATATTGTAATAAATAAGCGGATAGATGGTTGGGACAGAATCATTCTCACTCATTGTATCAATGGCAGTTGTGTCTGACTGTGCCAGCAAGCCGAGGGGAAGGCCGCAAAGTATCACAACAACGGCTTTTAATGCCAGCGTTTGTCTAAATGATATCATAGTTTTTAAAAATTAACATTGCGTTATTGTTATATAATTTTCGTTGCAGATGAGGGAGCTATTTACATCAAAATAAATTTTCCTGTGGCGAAGCAGCATGGGTTTACGTTTCATATTGGCTTTAAAGTGATTGATTGGAATCGTTAATTCTATTAACAAATTTATCAGTTGATACAGCCGTTACGAAGCAAACTGTTTTGTTTTTTTTTTATTGGGATCGTTCCCATTTTTGGGACCGTTCCCAATATTGAAAAATGCGCTTATATCTAAGGATGTATGTACAGTTGACATAAGCTTTACAATAAGCATCGTCATGGTTTGATTGATTTTTTGTTAGTTAATGGGTATGGGGCGATTTATGGATCCGGAGTTTATTACCAGTATTGTTATCAATGTAAAGTCCTGAAGTGACGAGATGCTGGTAGCAAAAATCTATTTAGTAACATTAAGCTTCGCAGAGCGACATATTATCATTTCGCTTAAAAGTTTAAATAAGTTCAATATTGCCCTGTATGAACCAGGCATTAACATTACTTAACCTTACTACATCATGCGCTGTAAGAAATGAGCTTATGATAATGGGATCATCAAAGCCTGCGAATAGCTGACGGGAATTAAAAAGGGCTTTCCTTACATTATCGACTACTACAGAGTCGCTGTCAGCAACATCAATAGCATCGCCTTTTCCCAGATACAATATATCCCTGAAAACGGCGTCTTTTATGCCTTTGGCTTTTACGGGCTGCCAGGTAACCATATTCTTTACAAACAAACCTTTGATATGGGCTGCGTATTCGGCTACCAGGCCCTGGTTGGACAAAGCATTGATGGTCATATTCTCCACAAATACATTTTGTATCCTGAGCTTGCCCACCGGCATGATGCGAATGGCGCGATGCGAGATGGAATAAAAGTCCTGCCAGTTCTGGAGGTATATATTGGCAATATTATCCGCAGGCCCACCATAAACCGAACCACTAACCACATTTACATTCTCCGCTCCGGCCGGAACGCCGGTATCCGTTAAACCTATATTAATAAAATCATCCCCACTATTACCCTGGCAGCGCTCGATAATAATATTCCTGCATCCGAACCGAACTCCCATTCCATCCTGGTTTAATACCTGTTTTTCTACTCCTGCAATAGTAACAGCTTGTCGTACCTGGAAGGTAATATCCCTTACCACACCATTGGTGCAGCGTTCCAGCACTATTCCATGGGCGTGATAGTCCTTTAATTTAATACCGCTGATCTCAAACACATCTACATGCGCCAGTATAACAGCATGATTGCGCCAGCCGCCTTTTTGGTTCTCACCGGGCTTACCCGCATCGGATCCATAAGACTGGTTAAAGCCTTCAGGATCTTTCGAGAGCGTTTTATTATGATCACCGGTAGCCCGTGGATTAGCAGCACCTTCCAATAATACATTTCCCTTACCAATGATCCGGATATTACCTAATGGCTTGACATCCGAAATACCCAAACCAGCGTTTGCAGAACGTATGAAATTATCCCTGCAGTGATCGGAAAGCTTAATGGTACAGTTATCCAACTCTAACACTGCATTACCCGGTAATAAAATAGCTTTGTCGATCAACCAGATCGCAGTTTTCTTCACCTCATCATATCCCGGTATCACTACTTTGGCGTTATACTTTCGGGCTTTGTCTATAGCCTGTTGAATTCTTTCGATCTGTGAGCCTTTTTTAAACATATTAGGCGTGAAACAGGCAACATCCCGACCTGATACACCCAGCTGATCTTTGGTTGCCTGTCCTTTCGCAGTCAAGACCAGCGCGACCATAACCATTAATATTCTGCAGTTGCCCCCTTAAAAATCGGCCTGTCTTTTTTAAACATCTCCCATACAATTCTCTTTCTATATGCTACCCGTAACCCGGTTATTTTATAGTTACATCCGAAACAATCGTCCAGCCTTCTGCAGTAACATTTCCTTTTGTTGCCAGCAATATACCCGGCTGGTTCTGTTTAGATGTGTCTACTATTGCAACTGCCCAAAGATACGCTCCACTGGCTACCTGGCTCAGGTCCGGCTTAAACAGGTAGGTAGTTGTATTACCCTTGATCCATTTAGAAGGATCAGAAGTATCATCCACAAATACAGATATAGGTTTTTTAGAAACCGGATCCAGTAAAGCAAAAGCTACTTTATACTTATAATTCCATTGCTTTATATTATTAGGACAATAGCCCCAGCCCATATTACCCCATTTATGCTCGATTGTTGTTTTTGCAGACTTCAGAACGCTTGCGGGTATAGAGATCTGATCAGGGTATAAACGGTAACCACCTTCGCTGATAAAGGATTTCACGAGGTCGAAGGTTTCATTAAACCAAATATCCGTTTCACCGATCCTGAAATCCATCATATTGACACCTGCCTGTTTAGAATCGTCATACTCACCACGTCTTACATCGCCTTTCGTAACATATTTCCGTGCATCAGTTTGATAGGGATGCTGGGCTGTAACCCATCCGCCTTCCATAATATTGGGCAGCTTATGCTTCCATTTTTCGGCAATTGCTTTTTCCCATGACTGGTAATAGCCCGACATACCGAATGCATCATGCCTTAGGATGTACCCCTTGGAGAAGGCATAATTCAAAAGGTTTTCGCTCATAGGGTCTGCAGCGCCCCAATCTTTAGGCATCGCAATAAGCCGGTGGTAGTTAATCGCCAATGGAATTTTTGTAAACGCACCCGAATATAAATCCACCGCCCATTTAAATACCTGCTCACGGTTATTAGCGTCGAGGTAGTTCATAGAGTGCGCTTCACCCCATTTGCCCAGGCCGAAGCCATCAATAAATTCCACTAATTCGGGGTCATTAAATTTTTGAGCAAAAGCTTTTATGAATTGCGTATATTTTTGCTGAAAGACAGGATCATCGGGGTAAGGAGACCAAACCGTTTTGCTGCCCGTTTGGGTATAATAGCCCTGGGCGCCGGCTTCGCGCACATATGCCGGTGTGAAATCTTCCGCCTTATCGCGACTATCAATTACTACGCGTAATGCTATTTTCATTTTGCGCTGGCGTGCATTGCTGATCAATGTTTTTAGCTTTTCATTGGTATCCCACCCGTACACATTTTCCGACGGGTTCAACGAAGTCCAGCTCGTCCTTACATACATCGTTCCTGCAAAATCTTCTATTTTGAAAGTACCCGACTGGCCCGGAACACTGATACGGTCAAGCTTGGTCCAGAAATCAGCAGGGGTATTCAAAGAGCCATATAATACCCATCCGTTTAGTGGATTCCGAAGCATGGTTCCGTTATCTGTTGGAATACGAATTACAGTGTTGGTGTTGACAGGATCTTCCTGCTCATTGCCGTTCGAAGCGGCTACTTTTTTTTGAACAATTAGCAAAAGCTAGCATGGCCATTAATGCCAGAGTCATCGATGGTATCAGTCTTTTAAATTTCATTTTGATTTATTAAAAATTATAAAGGATTTATTTACTCACTTCTATTTTGATCTTTTTATCCTTCACCATCACGTAGTAATCACCTTCCTCAATAATTCTCTCTCCTTTTGCATTCACAAAACCAAAGTCTTTTCTGATATCGATATCGAACCGGAAATTTTTGGTTTCTCCTTTTTGATCAGCTGCTTATCAAAAAACTTTAGTTCCTTTACCGGCCGGGAAATAGTAGATACCGGGTCATTAATAAACCAATGCACCGTTTCCAGTCCGTCCCTCTCACCCGTATTAGTTACGGGTATCTCAATGGAAATTTTTCCATCAGGCCTTACTTTAGTTGCTGTGGCTTTGATATCGCCATATTGAAAACTGGTATAACTTAAACCATAGCCAAAATCATATAAAGGTGTAGAAGGGATATCCTGGTATTTGCCCTGGTGAGGCCGGGCACTTTGCCGGTGGTTGTAATAGATGGGTATCTGGCCGGTTGCATAAGGAAAGGTCATGGATAATTTTCCGGACGGATTTACCCTTCCTGCAATAACACCAGCTGCGGGCCTGCCACCCGGAACACCCGGATGCCACATGGTCAAAATAGCGTCAGATAAGGGTTCCAGCCGGTTGAGCTCAAGGGACGGCCACTTGAGAGCAGCAGGATGACCGGTTTGCCCAATTTTTTAATTTCAGCCACAAGGTCTTCCTGGATCTTAGGCAGAGCTATGCCGGACCGCGATGCATTCTCACCGCTCCAGGTGGCTTTTTCGCCCAGGCAAATAATAACCGCGTCTGCACCGGCGGCTATTGACCGGGCTTCTTCAAAACCCGACTGATCAGCTCCATCGAAGTCGCAGCCCCTGGCCTGCACAATCTCTGCTCTACCCGCAAACTCCTTTTTAATGCATCATATACGGTTGTTACATCCTCTGCATTTCCCTGTGCCCTCCAGGAGCCGAGCAAATGCCATTTATCTTTAGACAAGGGACCTAATACCGCAATCCTGGACACACCAGACAGTGGCAAAGTATTATTTTTATTCTTTAGCAATACCACTGATTCTTCAGCCAGTTTTTCTGCCACGGCTAAACTTTGTGGCAAAAGGAAACGATCTTTATCATTAGTTTCCGGTGTATAAGGACGATCAAAAAGTCCCAGGCGAAACTTTACTCTTAGTACTCTTTTTACCGCATCGTCCAGCAATTGTACGCTGATCTTTCCCTCTTTTACCAGGGCTCCCAGGTGATTGTCGTAGCTGCGGTTCATCATGTCCATCTCCACCCCAGCAGTAAATGCCTTAAAGGCCGCTTCCTTCTTATCTTTTGCCACACCTTGTGGTCTCAATTGCTCGATAGCGCCCCAGTCCGATACTACAAATCCATCATGCTTCCATTTTCCCTTCAGTATATCTCTAAGTATATAGCGATTGGCTGTGCCGGGCGTTCCGCTGATATCATTAAAGGAACTCATTAAGGTGGCCACGCCTGCTTTTACACCCGCTTCATAAGGAGGCATATAGGTATCCCAGAGTGTTTGCTCCGAGATTTCAGTATATACATAATCACGGCCGGCTTCTGATGCGCCATATCCCACATAATGCTTTAAACAGGCTGCAACCTTATCGGGCGCAGCTAAATTGTCACCCTGGTACCCCTTTACAGAAGCCACCGCAAAAACAGCGTTGGTATAAGGGTCTTCGCCATAACCCTCGGCCACACGCCCCCATCTCCCATCGCGGGCCACATCAATCATCGGCGAAAACGTCCAGTCTACCCCCGACATACGGGCTTCCTGTGCGGCTACTGCACAGGCTTGCTGCACCAGCTGCGGGTTCAAGGAACAGGCCTGCGCCAGCGAAATAGGATATACCGTTTTATATCCATGTATTACATCGTACCCAAACAATATAGGTATGCCCAGGCGCGACTGCTCCATGGCTTTTTCTGTACCCTGTTCCGTAATTCGGGGTTACTGCTAAAATAAATAAGCGATCCAATCTGGGCAGGTATATCATTAACAGGATCAGCCATATTATTGGCATTATCATTTCGGCCTAATGTATATTGATTGAGCTGCATTACCTTTTCTTCCAGGGTCATCCTGGACACCAGGTCCGCAACGCGCTCTTCTACTGGTTTTGCGGCATTCTTATAAACCGGAGTAGTCTTGCCCTGCTGAGCATTAGCTATCGCACCGGCCAGTATCAACAATAAGGTTCCGGAGATCTTTTTAATATGCATCATGTTATCTGTCTATTCTTTAATTTTATTTGAACACGGGTTTTTCGGTAAGCCTTACCGTCTTCTGACTATTGTTTTTCATTTCAAAGACCACTACCTCATTTTTTCCTTTCTGAAGCAGGTCTGCAACTACCTGTATCGATTGCAACTTTTCCCTCTCCCAGTAAGCGCCGATATACTGGCCATTGATCCATACTTCGCCCATACCCCATCCCGACATGTCCAGGTATTGGTTTTGGGGATTCACAATATTGAAAAAACCTTTATGAAAGCCCGGAAGCTTTATAGCTTTGGCAGCTGCAAACTTTAGCTGTTGTACCTCAGCCTCCCTGATATTTAGTGGCGTTATGGTCCAGCCTTCTATTGTTTCACCGTCCAGCCTGATATCGCCAAACAATCCTTTGGAATTATCCAGTATTTCAGGACCATAAGTAATTCTTCCGATATTCTCGGCATAGATCCGTAAAGTGTATTCGCCGGGAGCTGCATTCAACACCAACTTTTTTTCGTTATCGGTCATCGTGCCTTGTAAAATGCTATCCGTATATACCGTAGCATAATCTCTTACGTTTTCTAACTCCAATACCTCTTCATTGGAGTTCACTTTTATTGTTGCTTCATAAAGTATATATCCCCGTTCTTTATTCAACTCGTTAAACGGCAAAAGTTTTTCCGACTCAACGGACGCTTCATATACCTGGTTCAATGTCGCATGATCTGTTATCTTTATCTCCTGCGCCTGCACAACTACAGCACTTGCTATAGCCAATACCATAACCAACCCTATTCTTTTCATCGTTTTATAGAATTATTTTAACAGGAATGAGCGAATAAAAGATTCTTCTACAGCTACCTGCGGCTCAAATTGTGTACTTTTCACATACTCATCCACACTAGCTAACAACTGGCGGGTAGCAGGCCGTTTATTGATCTCCTTTTGTGTATCCACCGCCAGTACCAGCAGCTTGCCATTACCTATTTTTGCTTCAAAGCCAATACCCAGCTTCTCATTATTGTCATATGCATCTATAATCTGTATGAAAGGCCTTAGTTGCTTTGGCGCATTTTTCATCTCTATAACTTTTGCATTATTCAATATATCCCACCATTGCCAATCAGTATGATACGAAGTAACAAACCGGTTGAATACAGGATGATCTTCGTGGATCAATGCACCGATCGTCATAGGCGCCCACGCAAACATGATAGGGTTCCAGAAATGATTATGAAAAGTGGATGCACGGCCTTTAACATTGGATGGAAGCGGGCATAATACTACCTTCTTACCCTGCGATAAAAATTGTTTTGCCTTATCATCATAAGTAGTGGTGTATAATATATCATCCGTCGATTGCATGATCGTTTCGTTCTTCGGGAACACCCAAATGTTCCAGCTGTTTTGCACCTGTTCATTTACCGACACATGAACCGTTAATTGCTGCGCCACGTCAAAGTCCTCCAGATCGAAAGAGAATGTCCCCACAGGAAAACGCCATCATTCCCGATACCCTGAGTCTTCAAATTACCTTTCTTCACTATTTTGCCATTAGCATTGGTCACCCACCATTTGATCCGGGGATTTTTAAAGGAGCATTACTGAAATTGTATACCTCCGCATTTCCTGTAAAGCTTTCGTTATTGAAATAAGAACTTTGCGCGTATCGTAATAGTACCACGGTGGGCGCGCAGGACTCCTGAATTTTTCCGGAGTGACCAATCCCTTCGAATCCCAGAAAGGATCCAGGAGGCCAACAGGCGCATAGCCCTGACCGGGGAAATCATTTAAAGATAATAGCTGGAAGCCCGCAGATTTGGCCGATCGCAATAAGGCCTCCGTTACAGCTTTGTATTCGAGTACCGTCAAGGCTCCTGATGCACGGAAGAAATCGTGCGCCTGATCGAGCATGCCGTTTTTATCCAGGAGCTCCTGAATACTTCGAAATTGCGCGCTTCCACAGGACTTTTATCATATTTTTTATTTCCCTGAAATCGGGGTAAATACAGCGCTGGCCCGATTCATGAGAGATCACCGGAACATCCACATCCGACTCCTTACTCCTGTCCCAATTGGTATAAGGAAATCCTTCATACACTTTTACAGCGCCTTTATTGGTTTGCTGAGAAACATAATACTGATCAGACTTCACCCTGGTGCGGGCGGTAGAACCACTGAATAAATGACGGTTATCTAATGCTTTGGCATCGGCTGTTAGTTCTTCAATAAAATCAAAGCTGCCTGTAATTTCATTTCCATTACAATACAAAACAAAGGATGGGTGATTGCCGTATTCTTTCAGGATCGCGCGCATCTCCCGGCGAAAGAAATGATAACGGGCGTCATCCGGTTCAGCATCCTTGCCCCACATCGGCATTTCCACTTCAAAATAAATTCCATATTTATCAGCCATTCTAAAAGCAGCTTCCGGAGGGCACCAGGAGTGGAAGCGCAGGTGGTTCATTCCATAATCCTTCAGTATTTTCATAATGCGTTCCCATTCGGCATCATCTACAGGAGCATGACCTGTTTTAGGAAACACTGCATTTTCTACGGTACCGCGCAAATGGATGGGTCGATTATTCAACATCACATGATTTTTTCCCTGTGCCACTTCACGCATACCAAACGTAGCAGCCTTCTCATGTTGATAGCCGGCCTTGTCTGACTTTGTGCTCAGCTTACATTTAATAGTATATAAGTTGGGATTGAATTCATCCCATAGCTTAACATCCTTTCCTAATACAATTGTTTCCTCTACCAATGCAAGGGTGTCTTTAATTTCTAAATCCAGCTTTTTATTGAGTTGATAATTGACCCCATTGATCGTAAAGCTGGCTACCCCATCTACCGGCTTATTGGTTCGATTACGGATCTGCATTTTCACTTTAACCGATTTCTCTGTGATATTGGGATACACCTGCAGGTCATCGATATAAACCGGGTCAATTGCGACCAACTTGATCGCACCCAAAATACCATTCCAGTTGATCTGCGTAAACTCCGTGTGTGCATGATCCCATTTATGCGTGTTATATTGAAAACGATTGTCTATGCTAACAGTAATGCGATGCGTTTGACCCGGCGTTACAAACTCCGTCAGCTCATGGTTATGCGGTACGCTGATATAATCGATCTTGCTTACTTCCTTTGTATCTACAAAGATGGAGCTGAGCCAGTGTGTACGTTCGAAGTACATGAAAATGCGTTTCCCCTTCCATTCTTTAGGAATAGCAATATCCCGCTGGTACCAGGCCGGTCCCATGTATTCATATTTCCGTGTTAAACGGTCGATATAGCGATAAGGTACTTTATACCCGATCTGGTAATCATCGGTAATACCGGGTAATACAATGGTTCCCTGTAATGCATGTTTATAACGGGGCGAGAGTGAGCCTCTGCGAAAATCCATCACATCGGTTTGAAAACCCCAGGTACCCGAAAGATCCATCTCCTGTGTCTGGGACCTGGAAGGCATCATTGATAATAATAGTCCTGTTATCATTAACACCTTTAAACATAGCTTTGCTTTCTTCATACTGTACGCTTAAACTGATTCTTTTTTGTTTGATATATTTAATGAAGCAGTAGTTATTCTTTATTCTTTAAACGGGTGAGTGCTTCCAGGTAATAATAGTCTGCATAAGTCAATGGCACATCCACCTCCGACTGCATAGGATAAGCACCTGTGCTATGCTTTAAAATAAAGTCACCATTTTCACCAACGGCTGCCGTATACTCCGGTGATGCTAAAGTCCGGATCTGTGTTTCCACCACCTTCATATACTTTTTCGATGTAGATCGCTCCACATAATCACTCAATTCGGTTAAAGCGGCCGCTATCAAAGCCGCTGCAGAAGCATCTCTTGGCGTATTGGGAATTTGAGGAGCGTCAAAATCCCAGTAAGGAATATAGTCCTTTGGCATCCGAGGGTGATCGATAATGAATGCCGCTATTTTCTTCGCCTGTTCCAGGTAACGTTGTTCCTTCGTCTCACGATACAGGTAGGTATACCCGTATAAACCCCAGGCCTGGCCACGGCTCCAGGCTGATTCATTGGAAGCTCCTGGTGGGTTTGTTTGAGATGTGGTTGGCCGCTGATAGTATCGTAAGACACAACATGGTAAGAGCTATAGTCGGGCCGGAAATGATATTGCATGGTTTTATCAGCATGCGAGATAGCGATTTGCTTAAACACCGGGTCGCCCGAATACCGGCTTGCCCATAGCAACAATTCCAGGTTCATGATATTATCAATAATAACAGGGTATTGCCATAATTTTTTATTATGATCCCAGGAGCGGATCAATCCTACTTGCGGTTTGTAGCGGGTAGCTAAAGACTTCGCGCCGGTCAATAATACCTCGTTATACGATGGATCCCCGGTAAGCCTTAAACCATTGCCAAAGCTGCAATACAACATAAAACCTACATCATGATTGTCGGTAGTATATTTTTCTCTTTCCACCCTGGACGTGTAGAGCTTTGCATATTTTAAAAGTTCGGCGCTTCTGTTATTTTCATACAGGTACCACAAAACACCGGGGAAAAAACCGCTGCACCACCAGCGCGAATCAGAGGACATCTTTATCCTTTTCAAATGTACGAGGCAGCCTTCCCTCCTGTTCTTCATACTTTTTTGCCATCAGCAGGGACTGCTTTTCGGCAGCGATCAACGCTTTATTCACGATAACTTTAAAGGGTATTTGCTTTTGGGCATTTGTATGATTCCCCAGGACTATAGAAGCCATCAACATCATCGCTACTGCAACTTTGCCATTCATCATTTCTAAAAGCATTGGTGTTATTTAAAGAATTGATCTGCAAACTTTACAAACTGTTGCCAGTCGTACAGGTTGATATCATGATCGCCGGTTCTTACATGATAGCCGATAGCACCTTCTCGTATCGGCTGGTCAACCGGCGGCATTTCGCTGGTATTTAAACCATCCAACCCGAATAATTTGTAAACCGGTTCTGCATGTACGCCCGATAAAAACTCTCCTTTAGGATCCGCCCATTTATCATCTACCGCACTGGCGATGTACACAGGACGTGGCGCCATTAAAGCGATCAGCTGGTGCTGATCTACAGGCAGCAGCTCTTCTTTGTCATTATATTTTTTGAAATTGTCGCAAAACCAATGCGGGAAAAGATTATTCACAATACTAACCGTTTCACCATAAATACGTTTGGTAAGTGCCGCACCACCACAACCCGAGTCATTAGAAATAGCCATAGCAAAACGAGGATCAATGGCGGCCGTCCACAAAGCCGTTTTTCCGTGACGCGAATGGCCTACTACGGCTATCTTTTCACTATCAATATCCGCATCCGTTTTAAAATAATCCATTGCACAGCTTAAGCCCCAGGCCCATGCAGCCAGAGTACCCCATTCATCAGCTGCCGGTCTTGTTTGACCCTCTTTATAAAACAAAGGCTGCACGCCATTTTTATAGCCATCGTCATAGTCGGGATCAATATCGCCGCGATATACCGTAGCTACCGCATGCCGTTGGCTATCAACATTTCGATAGGCCAGCGCGAAGCTTCTGCGCCTCTTTTAAACACACCCGTACGGCCTTCCACACCGTCAGGACCGGGTTTCATACGAATAACAGACTGGGTAATGCCCGGGTCTTCGCTCACCGAATGATTCCCTTTAAAATTCAAACCAAAGAACATAGGCACCGCGCCCTTGCGTTTATTAGGTATATACATTAATACGGTCATGAACTTTGTTTCGTCTTTGGTAAAATAAACAGCCACTTCTTTACGTGTAGCCATATTGCCCACCGCATACCTGTCTTCGTTCAACACTTTAAAATGAAGGTCTTTCGGATGCGCCGGCGCTTTACCGTATACATGGGTTTCAAACAACTGCAGGATCTCGGGCCGGCGTTTTTCATTCCACATTTTGGTGCTGGTAACGACTTGTCCATTCTCCATTTTTAATGGGTCGGGAAAGTATAGGGCGGCATTTTCGATTCGTCGTAATTAGGTTTTTGTGCATGAAGCATACCATATCCCAAAAGGAAAAGGGCGCCGGCAATAATTCTTTTCATATATGCAGTATTCTTTTATTTAATGCTATCGTAATAGGCCTTCATCAGGTACCAGGCTTTTTTGCGAATGCCCTGGTCAGAAACCAATCCCTTGCGGTTCCAGCCATCCTGGTTAGTGGGATGAAAACGGAAGGGTGACCGGAAGTCGAATAATATCCATGGTGCTGTGCCACGCAGGTTCGGTATGTTTTTAAACATAGCCAGGTTATCACGATATAGCGTAGCCTGGTAATCTTCGCTCCAGGAGCTTACTATATCGGCATTGCCCGTTTGCCCCAGCAGGGCTTCCCACCAAATTCAGAAATGATCAGTGGTTGTCCCTTGGCCACATTCCAGATGGCTTTATCAGGACTCACCGGCCATTGGTGATACCACCCCATATATTTATTAACGGCAACCACATCCAGTTCTTTTATAAAAGGGTCGTCCATAACGAACTGTTGCTTCGCTTTATCAAACCGAACCAGATCGAATGCAGCAGTGATCAGCCTGGAAGTATCCATGCTTTTACAGGTCTGAACCAGGTATTTTAAAAAACCGTTACGCGATGCGGAAGGCTGGGTTTCATTGGCTACACCCCAGAAGGCAAGCGCACAGCGGTTTTTATCGCGGATCACCATTTCCCTGATCATGTTACCGGCTTTAACACGTGTTTCATTATTTTCAAAATCAATGCCCTGCCAAACCGGTATTTCTTCCCAAAGCAGGAAACCCATTTTTTCAGCCAGCCGAATGGTATGTTCATTCTGCGGATAATGCGCCAGCCGAATCATGTTACATCCCAGTGCTTTTGCCTCCGATAATAACATCGCAGCATCTGCTTCAGAAAAAGCACGTCCCTGCCGCTGCGGTATTTCTTCATGAAAACTGGTTGCCTTGAGGAATATGGGTTGATCATTCAGGTAGATATCTTCGCCTTTGACATACAGGTTACGAAAGCCTATGGATTCTTCTACCTGGTCAGTTTCAGAACTGATGATCACTTTATATAATTTAGGGAAGGCAGGAGACCAACGTTCCAGGTTCTTCACTTTAAACGAAACCGATACCATTCCATTTTGATCAGTAGTCAGGCATTGTTTTACGTTCAGTTCGGGTATGTTCAGTTCTATGTTTTTATTGGCTGCTGTTTCGGAGAGTTGGACGCGGGCATCTACCTGGTCTGTCTTATATTTATTTAACTGTACAAAATAATCCTCAATAAAAACGGCCGGTGTCTTTACCAGGAAAACATCCCGGGTAATACCACCATAATTCCACCAATCAAAAGCCATTGCAGGCATTGCATCTTTAGTACGGGTATTATTAGCTTCCACTACCAGGAAGTTGCCAGCTGCCTTAACGGCATTTGTTACTTCTACCTGAAATGGCGTAAACCCTCCCTCATGCCGGCCAATCTCCTGCCCGTTTAAATAAATACGGCAACGATAGCTTACTGCGCCGAAGTACAGGAACAGGCGTTCTCCCGGCATTTTAGCTGCATCAAAACGCCTGGCGTACCATACGGTACCTTCATAATACTTTAGCTCCGGTAATTGGCTATTCCAGTCAGACGGTACATTAAGCCTCAACCCATTCTCAAAAGCATATTCATAAAAATCTGTTTTACCTTCTGGTTTTTTGTTAAGGTAGATCTTGTTTTTACGCCCCTGATCGTATAAATCTATAATAGCGTCCCACTTCCCATTCAACGACTGTGTATTGCGGCCATATACATTGGCTATCAGCTGCTGTGCATTACTGATACTTATTGCAATGCAAATTATAACAACCGTCATTATAAAACTTCTGCTGATCATGCTCACTTATTTTTTTTTCCTGTAAATTTTTAATGCGAAGCCCCCACCCTGCGCCATCTTCAGGGTCATTTTCCGGTTAGATGGAATGCCTACTATTTCCTTTTATAGTCAGATGCGATACGGTTGGCATTAGCCCCATCCCTGAAAACTTCTGCAGTAAAATCGCCGGCGCCTAAAAATGACAAATCAATTTCCAGGGTGCGTGCTTCCCAGTTTGTCAATCCACCCACATACCACTCGTCTCCTTTTTGCCGCGCGATAGCAATATATTGCCCAACAGCGCCATCTAAGCTAATAGTGCGATCCCATACGGTAGGAATATGCGCAATAAATGCTGTACACTCTGCTTCCTTTTCATAGTTATCGGGGCTATCACACAACATATTTAAAGGAGATTCGAACACTACAAATTCGGCGAGCTGCCGGCAACGGTGCCCTGGCTCATGGGTTCATCGTTAATACCTCTATGTGTTCTTTTGGTCGCATTGCGCATCGCACCCTGCGTATAGTCTACAGGACCCGCAACCATCCGAATAAAAGGCATCGTAACATCATAAGTTACCATATCCATTTCAGGCCCGGTCCATTTCATTTGCTCCAGTCCGTTCACCGCTTCGTAATTGATCACATTAGGATAGGTGCGATTTAAACCTGTTGGCTTATACGTGCCATGAAAGTCTACAAGCAGTTTATATTGGGCTGCTGTTCGGGCCGCACGGTAATGAAAGTCTACCATGGGCTGATCATCGCGGTCCATAAAATCGATCTTAAAACCTTTTACCCCCATCTCAGAATAATGCTTACATACTTTTTTCATATCACGGTCAAAAGCATAATAACCCGCCCATAAAATAATCCCCACATTTTTTTGCTTTCCATAGGCAACCAGTTTCTCCAGGTCGATCTCGGCACTACCTGCATCAGGTCTGCTTTCAGATTAACTGCCCAACCCTCATCCAGTATTACATACCCAATACCGTTTTTAGTAGCAAAATCAATATAGGCCATATAGGTAGGTGTGTTAACACCTGCTTCAAAGTCAACGCCCGAAATGCCCCAGTGATTCCACCACTCCCAGGCCACTTTGCCGGGTTTAATCCATGCCCCATCATTAATGCGTGAAGGAGCAGCCAGCTTATAGACTATATCATTATCCAGCAACTCCTTATCACTGGTTGATACGATCAATATCCTCCATGGAAAATTTGTTGCGCCTTTACATTGCGCGATATAAGGCGCCCTTGATGTAACCAGTTGCTGTAACTGGTTATGACCACCCTGTTCTGTTGTTAATGGATAAGAAGCAAAATCGGACTGCAAAGAAGTAGTTCCATCACGGTTAATCAGGTACATACCCGGGTAGCTCTCCAGGTCAGATTCTGCAATACAAACTTTTTACCGTTATTCAATGCCACCAACAGTGGCGTAAATGCCAGCCTGCTCTGACTCATTTTGCTTAAAGACGTGTAGGTATAAGTATTTTCAAAGGAATTAAAGTACTGCCCCTCTATATCTTTGGCTTTGCTTTTAACATAAGGTACCCATACATCATAATCTTTGGCGAAGTTGAAAACCACCGGTTCATTTTTTACCTTAAAGCCGGTTTGCCGGGTTGATACAAAACGATATGCAGCCCCCTCATTATAAGCCCTGAACACCAGGTTAAAGCCTTCTTTAAATTCCAATACCAATTCTTTACAATGATCGGTAATGGTAGTTTTTTTATATAGGACCGTGCGGATCTCCTGGTTTACAGTTGTAGTATGAGCTCTCTTGAAGGTTGAGCCCACCCCAAACGCTGATCCATCCCCAGTTCCATAGCCACCGGTGAAGGGCTGAGCACTAAGTCTTTTTCATGAATCACCGAATACGTAATCTGCTTTCCCACCTGGATGCTGACAGACAGCTTGCCATCGGGTGATTGCAGCTTAAAATTTCGTTGAGCAACAAGCGGGGCGATGCCACTCAACAGGCAAAACGTTAGTAAAAAAATCGCATGAATTTATCTTCTATTTTGAATGGCCGGATCCGGCTAATTGGTATTTATATAAAACGTAATCATTCTCCTTTTCTAGCTGCAGTTTCAATGTGCCGCCGGGACCGGTAACCTGGTTTATATTCAGGCCACTCCCTAATATTTTTGTGCAAATCAACTTCGTATTTTCGGGCAACCAGGTTTTTATTGTTGCGTGTTGTTGCGGATTTTTCGCGGAAAACAAGCAGATAACCATAACCCTTATGTATAGATTGAAAGCCCGTCCATGACCGGCCTGACGGTTCATCTCCAATGGGCAGAATGGTTCCTTTATGAAAATCATGTTGAATCTTTTTATAGGCTTTGATCACTTTAGCCAGACCCAATGCCTCCGCGGGCAAACCGGTCCCTTCAAACCAGGCCAGCGGTTGAGCAGCCATAGTAACAGAGAAGAGGTATTCAAAAGAGTAGTGAGCAGGTGCAAAAACATCCTTTCCATACTTGTCGGCATTACGCCATTTATTCAGGAATTCGATTTGTAATTTTTCTGCAGGCACATATTTAGACAATAACCAGAGATTACGCAAGGTCCAGTAAGGATAATAGTTCTGCCAGTCTGTGTAACGGTTTTCCAGGAAGATATTGCCATACTCGTTGAAAGAATGATAGCCACTCCTGCGTCCGGCGGTTGCATCCAGGTTAAATACCACATTATTATTACTTGCCTCCAGCACGCGGTCAAACAATTTACGAAGGTTGATCTCAGCCTGTTTGGTAGGTATCGCTAATCCGTCTATTTTAAAAGTGCGGATACCATAGGTTTGATACAATTTTACCAGGGCCTGCGCATCTTTTTCCCAGTCGGCATAATTATTTTGTACACTTGGATTGAACCAGAGACAGATTTCTACACCCAGCTTCTTTCCTTTTTTAACTACAGGACCCAGGCCACGGGGATATTTAACCGGATCGGGGTCCAGTAATCAGGATTGTTCCATATATTGTCAAAAGAGCCTTTCGCTACTGCTGAGTTCGGGCTTTTTCCCTGTTGCCAGCCATCATCTATCTGGAAATGTGTAATGCCCAGCTGTGCCGCTCTCTCAACCTCCAATAAACTGAATTGTTCATTCACCCGGGAGTCCTGGCTCCTGTCGCCCCAGGTGTTCATCATCACCATCTCATCACGGCCCGGAAGCAGCTTCCGCATATTTTTTTGATAGCTACGTAGGGCAGTAAGCCGGTTGATTTCTCCTCCATTATATACGCCGGTCACAACACTGTATGCTTTACGCCATTCGTCTCTTCTTTAATGTCTTTAGGTGTTAAGCCTGGTCCGGCAACCATAAAGTGACCGAATTCCATAGTAAAATCATTGCCGGGGTAAGCCAGTTGTGTTGTTGAAGAAGGCGCTTCCTTCAGTAAAAAAATCCTGCATCCGCCTCCATATCATGCGCGAACAAAAGATTACCCCTATATGAATTTTTTTCGGTAAGGGATGATATTCGTTTCAAAAACCAGGTTATTGTTCCAATCTGTGATATCGTAAAATTCTACAACTCTTGTTTGCCAGTGAAAGCCGCCTGGTTTCAACTGATCCAATATACCAGATACCGGCCTGATTGCATGTCTGCGGCAAACTCTATATTCTTCTGATCTCCTGGCTGGTGGCCGATCTTTCCGAAGTTTGATTCATCTTTCCCTTGAGATAAGTATCGCAGGCAATAACCGGGCAGTCTTTATAAATGCGAAAAACTCTTTTTACTTCCAAAGTTCCTACAGTGAAGCCTACGGTCGTTTCCAGGTATCCCGGCCGGATGGAGTTTTCAGCCACTTCTGTGTAAGCAAATGAGCTATTGCGGGCCGGAACCTGGCTACCCGACACTGAAAAATCCGGTGATTGGGATTGATTCAACCAGGTATGTTTATTGCTTTTGTTGGTAAGACTATAGGTGATCAGGTTCCCTTTATTCCAGGTAAACTTTCTTTCAACCAATCCATTACCTATTACCAGGGTATCCTTCTCTAAACGGCTATAGTAACCATTTTGAGATGAAGCTGCAAATGGCACCAGCACCAGTCCAATTATTTTCAGAAAAAGCCTCATTAAATCGCCTTTCTTTTTTATCGTCAGAAAACTCCCGGTTATGTATGCTGTTCATCTGGAATACGCCGGGATAGGAAGAAACATAAGATACCATTGGCTCGGGCTTTATGGATGATTGCCTCACTACCAGTTCCCCATCAAGAATACGCGTGATCGGTTTCCAGGCAGCTGCCTCTTTATCCATTAAACTGAATAACAGCGACATCGCAGTTTTACCTATTTCCCGGTTGGGTACTGCAATGGTAGTGAGGGCGGGGTCGGCAAAGCCTGATCCGTAATGATCGCCAAAACCCACTACCGCAATATCTTCCGGTACTCTTTTGTTCATTTTTTTAAGCACCTGTATCGCTTCAATAGCGATGGTATCATTAGCCGCGAAAATGGCATCAACAGGCCGCTTTTGCTCCACCAGGTGTTTCACCTGCATTTTTACATTAGTCAGGTTGAGATCAGTATCAACTACCAGGTCTTCATCATATCCAAGACCATGCTTATTGAGTGCAGCACGGTATCCGTTCAACCTTTTCTGTGTGATCTGCATTTGCGCCGGGCCCGCCAGGTACGCAATGCGCTTTCTGCCCGATGCTATCAGGTGTGCCACTGCATTGAAAGAAGATTCATAATCGCTTACCACTACTTTGGGAACCATCATTTCTCCACATACCCGGTCGAAAAACACAATAGGAATGCCCCTGCGATAAAAAGTCATCCAGTGATCATAGTTGATAGTTTCTTTAGTAATGGATACCAATACACCATCCACGCAATTGGCCAGCATCACCTTTGAGTTGGAAACCTCCGTTGCGTAAGTTTCATTACTGGAAGCCATCAGTAGGGAAAAGCCCTGCCTGGCAGCTTCTTCCTGTGCACCAGCCATCACCATTGGATAAAAAGATGAGATCAGCTCCGGCACTACAATCCCGATTGTTTTGGTTTTGTTCGTTCGTAAACCAATCGATAACATGTTAGGCTGATACGCCAGCTGGTCGGCCAATGCCAATACCTTCTGCCGGGTATCAGGATTAACATTAGGATTGTTGGTTAACGCACGGGAAACCGTTGACTTAGATATATTTAATTTTTTAGCAATATCTACAATCGTTATCGAATTACCTTTCATATACAATCGTTTTACGTTTATCAGCAATGGTTATGCTCCGCCAATTTGTCAAGAATCGCTGATCTATTTGTCGACGCCCATCTAAAATGGATCGCTTCCTGAACTTCTGTTTATTCACCACTTAGTGAATTATACCCGGACATACAGGCGGTGTATCGTTGACAACGAATGTAGCATGGACATGAACCGGGAACGGGTGGGTTTCATTCGAAAATGGTATAGTTTTGTACAGTACGCAGATTTTGGGTAGTTTTTGTACAAAAAGGTAGTTCTTGCCCTCTTGACCGGCCTTGGCTTTTATTTGAACCGGGAGACCCTGATTTTTTTCTTCTTCAGAGAGCTGATCCCTGCGGGAGTTGCAACAAAACCACCAGCATCCTGAATGCTCGTATTGTCACCGGGAAGAAGAATCCCTTACCCGACAAAAAGTCAGAAACAGATAGTATATGCTTTGATTAGTGGTAGCCGGCAGTGCTATCAGGATGGGGTTAGATCTCGGCTATTTTTAGGTGTTCCCGGCCTTCTTTTTTACAAGAAATGCTTTTAATCATGGTTTAGGAAATCGCCTGCGCCCGCTGAGTGTGGTTACCACAATGGTTAATGCACCTACTGCGAAGAAGAACCAAGACTTCACGCCGAGTATCCACATAGAAGATAACAGCAAAAGCCCTGATAAAAAATCGATCAGTGGAGCGTGCTGGGTCGAATATGGTACATAAATACCAAGCAACAATAACCCCGCCGGTTCCCCAACCCAGGGAAATCTTTATCAATCACTGCCCACGCCGGGAGTAGAAGGCGGCATTCGCGAACGAATGAAAAAGAAAAGCAGCAACGCAGGGCAACAGGCATGAATAAGTAGCGCTTGACGGGGTTGCCGGACAGACAGTCACTTCAAAAAAATGACGGGTATAACCCGTCATTTTCAACAACTAAAAAAATCATGATTCAATAAATTCCTTCGGCATCTAATAAGCAAAAAATCAATAACTTAAATTACTAAGCCCAATATACGCCCTTCCCTTTTAATAACAAAAAATAATTTATCTTATTTCTGAGCAACTGCATATAAATCCCCTTTTGCAGGACAAATCCTGCAAAAATCGTAGCATAAGCCCGGTAAAGCTTCGTTACTTTAAAGGCGCCATTTGAGTCCCGGCAAATTCATCGGTATTCAGGGCTACATAAACATCAAAAGAGGAACTGTCGCCCAACAGTTGTTGCAGCTTATAAAAATGACTTTCGTTTTCCAGGTCAAATATGAAAGTGTATTTACCTTTCAACCTCTTACTGTGTGCCCGGGCTTTTACAAGAGCGTCATAATGATTCAGGCTTAACGTACACTTGCCGGGTTCATCGGCGGGGGCTTTTATATTTTGATGGGGTTCCAGGATAATAAATCTTCTTTTCCGGTCTTTTAGCTGATACAGTAACCCGGCATCAGCTTTTTCCACTTCACTTCTCATCGTTTGAATTTTTCTGATGAAATATATACAAACGGCGCGCCAAAGCCGGTTAACCAGCCTGCTGATTTCTTACTTGCCGCTACGATTTATATGACCTGCCTGATCGCCAGAATATTATAAACACGGCTTTTGTTTATGGGTTTCTTGCAGTATATTTCCGGTCCTGAAGAGAAAAAGGAAAGTGATGAAATTCGTAAAAGCCCTCCCAATAACCCTCCTTTACCTGGTGGCAGGCATGTTATGTCTCTACCTCAGCGATAAGCTGACCGTACTTTTTTTTTCCTGAGCAGCCGCGGGGAGCCTTCCCTCAGCTGGTAAAAAACTTCCTGTTTGTTTTCTGTACAGCATTGTTGTTATACCTTGTTTTAAGCCGGTTTATTAAAAAGTACAACAGGTTGAATTCCGAAGGACAACATCAACCCGGGTACGAAAGTCAGTTCGAACTATTGTTCCAGGTCAGCCCTCTTGCTCATATCTTATTCGAAGCCGGAACCGGCAAGGTGTTTAGCGTGAACCAAAGAGCTATGGATATGCTGGGGCAGACAAGGGAGAAGCTGGTAGGCCATAACATTTTTATTTTAATGGACGGGCTCTCTGTATTAAAGAACAACAATAACCTGCATAATGATAATCGCCGGCATATACTCGCCTATACAAAAACAGATCAAACATCGCTAAAACTAGAAGTTTCCTTCTTCCTGTTCAAAGGTGAGGGGAGAAATTGCATACTGCTTTCATGTACGGACGTAACAGAACGCGAACAGGCCATGTGTACCCTGGCAGATCTGCAGGACAAGCTGATTGCGGCCCAAACGATCGCTAAAATCGGGTACTGGCAATATAATTTCAACACGGGTAAAATGTTTTGGTCTGATGAAGTGTATGAAATCTGGGGAGTTGATAAACATTCCTTTGAACCTGGCTATACAACTTTTTTAAATTCGGTTCACCCCGATGACCGCATGCTGTTTCCAGCGCCCGCTTCCTTATCAGATATCGAATTTAACGGATATGACATGGAGCACCGGATTTACGCTGCCGACGGGAACCTCAAATGGGTACATGGAAAAGGCATTCTTAAAAAAATACAGCCGGCCAGGCTGAATACCTGGAAGGAACCGTTCAGGATATCACCTCTCAAAAGCTGATGTCCATTTCCCTGCAACAGAACCTGGAGCGATATGATTATGTTACCAAAGCCGTGTCTGACATCATATGGGATTGGGATATTCAAACCAATACGGTGGTGTGGAGTACCGGCCAAAGTGAAAGCCTGCTTCACCTGGGCATTTCCGGAGCGGCTGAAACGCAATGGGAAGACCATATCATTACAGAGGACCGGAAAAAGTACTGGAAGGATTAAAAGATTCCATTAACAGTGGCGCAGCTTTTTGAATGACGAATACCGCTGTTTCACCCATAAAGGAGCCTATTTATTTGTAAAGAGCCGGGCATATATCCTCAGAGACAACGGCGGTAATGCTGTGCGGTTAATCGGGGCAACCAGTGATATTACGGAGGTAAAAAGAAAGGCTTTGCGAAATGAGCTGAAAAGTGCGATCAGCAGCGCCTTTCAATCAGAAAATAAACTTAAAGATGCGCTGCACGCTGTACTACGCTCTATTCGCGCGATAGGCAACTTTGACCTGGCGGAGGTCTGGATAGTGGGGAACGGCAAACAACTCATTAACTTAGTGGCCTTCAGCGCAGCTGATAATATCGAAGAAAAATTTTACCCGCCTTTATCCGGCTTCCTCCAGTTTGAAAAAGGATGCGGCATGCCTGGTGTTTGCTGGCAATCGGGCGAAATACTGCATTGGGAAAGCCTGGCCACCGACGTAAGATTCAGGCGCAACCGGTATGCAAAAGACGCCGGTATTACCTCGATGTATGCCATCCCGCTTTCACATAATAACGACATAAAAGGAGTAGTGATGCTGGGCCTGACCGGAGACAATGTTGAATCCAGGCTCTTCCCTGCATTACTCGACAGCTTTGACTCAGACCTGGCGTCGGAAATAAGCCGGAAACAAGCCGAGGAGGAACTGAGCCAGCTTTTCGACTTTGTACCGGATATAATCTGTATAGCAGGCATTGATGGTTTTCTGAGAAAGATTAACCCGGCTATGAGCACTATTCTCGGGTATACTGAACAGGAGCTACTCTCCCATCCTATAACTTATTTTGTTTACCCTGAAGACCGGGAACACACCATAGAACAAATCAACCACCTTAAAAAAGGCAATCCTGTTGTATATTTTGAAAACAGGTTTATGACTCCCGACGGAAGCTTGAAATGGATTGCGTGGACAGCAACAGCGCCGTCTTCCGAAGGGCTGGTATTTAGCGTTGCAAAAGACATAACGGAGAAAAAGAGCTGGAGCTATTGCTCGACAAAGCAACCAGCCTGGCCAAAATAGGAGCATGGGAAATCGACCTGATCAACCAGGAAATACACTGGTCTTCCATGACCAGGCAGATACATGGCATTTCCGACGAGACCTATAACCCCAATTTCGAGGAAGCAATGGCGTTTTACAAGGAAGGGGCTTACAGGGATGCTATTATTGCCAGGGTGACAATGGCTGTAGAAAACGGCAAAAATGGGACCTCGAATCGCAGATCATTACCCGTCAGAACGAGGTTAAATGGGTTCGGTCGGTAGGTGAGCCCCAATATGTGAACGGCGCCTGTGTACGACTGGTAGGAAGCCTCCAGGATATCGATATGATTAAAAAAACCAGCTGGCCGCTACAGAAGCCTTACGGGAAAAAGAAATGATACTTGAAAGAATCGGTGATGCTTTTTTGCCGTAGACCTTTCCTGGAAGGTAACTTATTGGAACAGCAAGGCGGAATACCTCCTCGGACGTAAACGGGAAGATATCATCAACCGCAATCTTTGGGAGGTATATGCAGACGCCGTAAATACCCCTTTTATCATAACTATCTGGAGGCTATGAAAACCGGGCAATCCAGGTACTTCCAGGCCTATTACGAAGGAACCCGTTCCTGGTTTGACGTAGGAGCATTTCCTTCTGCCACAGGGCTATCTATATTTTTCAGGGATATTACCGAACAGGTTAGCTATGTCAGCTCCATTGAACAATATAATAAAACACTGAAAGACATTGCCTGGTCGCAATCGCACGAGGTAAGAGCGCCTTTGGCCAGGCTGCTGGGATTAGCGGCTCTTATTAAAGATACAGAAATAAATATTTCTGCAGAACTGCAGGAAATACTGGATATGATTGTGGATGCGGTACATGACCTGGATGCCATCGTTAAAAAGATCAACCAAAAACACAGGTCAACTAAAGATAGGTAAGCCTATGAGGTTTTTACCGGCGCAGGTCAACAAGATGGTTGAAATCATCAGCTCTTCCGGGGAGCCAGGCAGGTTCTGTCTGCCTTTCCAATTAACATCGCCGGATAAAAACCGCAATATTTTAAAAGCATTTTTGTATCTTTATAGAACACACCAGTCTTTTGCATGAGAAAACAACTAAACTACAATGAGGTAATTCACGCAATGCGATTATCGGACAGCGATGAGCTGGTGCAACAAGGCACGCTTCTTTTAGCATTTGTTCACGAAGTAATGGAGGAAAGATCCTGAACAAGCAGGATTTTATCTTTACCCAGTTTGACGAAGGCCATATCCTGATCACCCGGGTTAATGCTGCTGATAAAAACAGGTAGCTGCATTTCTATCCAGTCTTCCGTTTATCCCCGCGCCCGGCCAGCCGGTTATAAACGTATCTGCACCTATACTTCCGGTTAAGATTTTGGCACATTTATTTATTACCAGTTTATGCCTTTCAAGTGAGGTGCTCACCGGCCGCTTTAGCAGGTAATTAAATAACAAGCCCTAAATTCAATATCCACATGACCGGATCAGCAGCAACGGTTCGTAAAAACAAACCTATTACCCTGAAGGGAATATGGAAAATACTCCGGCAAACCTTTAAAGGATTTTCCGAACATAAAATTACCAAGCTAAGCGGCTCACTGGCTTATTACACCGTGTTTTCGATGGGGCCGCTGCTGGTGATGATCATATCGCTATGCGGCCTTTTCCTCAAAAGGGAAGCGGTAGAAGGTGAAGTATTTGACGTACTGAATGGGTTTGTAGGCCAGGATACAGCCAGCCAGTTACAGGAAATCATCAAAAATGCGTCGCTGGCCGGTAAAAGCAAGATCGCAGCAATTATTGGTGGTGTAACTTTATTGATTGGCGCTACTACTGTATTTGGGGAGATCCAGGACTCTATTAATTCCATTTGGGGTTTGAAGGCTAAACCGAAAAAGGTTGGTTGAAAATGCTGCAGAACCGGTTCCTGTCCTTCTCGGTTATTGTCAGCCTCGGGTTCCTGTTACTGGTATCGCTCACTTTATCGGGGATAATAGAAGGAATCAGCAGCGCTCTCCAGGCAAAGTACCCGGATGTCACAGTTGTGGTATTTTACATCATCAACCTGCTGCTCACCCTGGTAATAAGCGCTATCATATTCGCTGTTATCTTTAAAGTGCTTCCGGATGCTAAGATCCGCTGGCGCGATGTAATAGCGGGAGCGCTGGTTACCGCTGTTTTATTCATGCTGGGCAAATTTGGCATTTCGGTGTACATTTCACAAACCCAGGTGGGCAGCACTTACGGCGCGGCCGGCTCGCTGGTTGTATTGATCGTATGGATCTATTACTCTTCTATTATCCTGTACCTGGGCGCCGAATTTACCAAAGCTTATGCAGTGGAGTACGGCGATGATATACACCCCAATGATTATGCAGTTACCACCAGGAAGTGGAAGTTGAAACGGGCAAAAAGACCATTCAGGAGAAGGAGGAAGAAAAGAAAACGCGGATCCGGCATAAGCCTGTAAAAAACTCTGTAAATATTATATCGAATATTATGAATTACGAATTTAATTTCTTCCTAACTTTAGTTAGTTAACCCATTTATAATTCAAATTAAATCTTTGATATGGCAACAAAAAAAAGCGGCCGTAAAGAAAGCGGCAGCTAAAAAGTCCGCTCCGGCAAAAGCAGCGCCTAAAAAGGCAGCCCCTGTAAAAAAACAAGCAGCTAGCAAAGCTGCGGCAGCTCCCAAAAAAGCAGCTCCTAAAAAAGCAGCGGCAAAGAAAGCAGCTCCTAAAAAGAAAAGAAAAATCAATCCTGCATTATTGGTACCACTTACTCCCAGTGCAGTGCTGGCTGCTGTGATCGGCAACAAGCCTGCTTCCAGGCCCGACATTATCAAAAAAGTGTGGGCATATATTAAAAAGCAGGGACTTCAGGATGGCGTAAACAAACGCATGATCAACGCCGACGACAAACTCAAAGCATTATTTGGCGGTAAGTCGCAGGTGTCCATGTTCGACCTGGCTAAAATTGTGAGCAGCAACGTAAGTAAGTAAAAAATCACAATCTTTTTAGATAAAAAGCTACCAGGAAGGATATCGGGGATGTCCTTCCTGGTATTTGTATGGTGATATACACCATATGCTACCTGTTTTGCCTACTAGAGCCCCAGTTCCGCTACAGGTAACCTTTGCTACACCCATCTGCCCCGGGGATGTCAACAAAGTAAAACAGTTACTTTGCAGCATAATCTATTTTGTATGACATTAGAAGAAAGGTTAGCGCAATCTGAAACCCATGTATTTAAAACAGTTTTCCCGGAGAGCACCAATCATCATAACACCATGTTTGGAGGCAAGATATTGCTGATGATGACGGAAACCGCGTTTATGACCGCTACACGTTTCAGCAGGAAAAGTTTTGTAATTAAAAGCTGTGAGCAGGTAGAGTTTATTCGCCCCGTTCCGGCTGCCTCTTTAGTTGAACTAATAGGCTATGTAGAAAAAGTGGGCAATACGAGCCTCCGCATTCATGTAGATCTCTTTCTTGAAAAAATGCTGGAAGAAGGCAGGGAAAAGGTTGTCAGCGGCTCGTTTACTTTGGTGGCAATAAACGAGCACCACAAACCAGTAAAGATCATTTAACCTGTTTCAAGGATCGCCACCGGCACAAATATCCGCCACTTGTCAGAACAGTTTGTTTAAAGCGTCATTCCACCATCAACCACAATCTCGGAACCGGTAAGAAAACCAGCTTCAGGGCTGGAAAGATAAGCAACCAGCTTTGCGATGTCTGCCGGGTCACCCATTTTTTTAAAGGGATCTTATTTACCAGCTGTTCATTGACCTGCTCTAAAGTTGCTGCATCTAACCCGGCTTTTTCATTACTTCTGTTGTATGAGGGCCGGGACTTATAATATTCACCCGGATATTTCTTGATGCCAGTTCTGCAGCCGCAGTTTTGGCTATGGAGTTGAGTGCGGCTTTGCTTGCCTGGTAAATAGAACTATTGGCGTGATAAGTGGACGCGACAATGGACGACAAGATCACTACCGAAGCCCCGTCATTCAACAAGGGTATTAACTTACTCAATGTAAAATAGGCTCCTCTGAAATTGATATTCATCACAGCATCAAAATTTTCAACCGAAGCATCGGCTATCAATCCAAGATGACCGGTGATACCTGCATTAATAAAAAGGATATCAATCTTGTCGAATCGCTCCCGGATTTCCTCTTTCAATTTTTCAATATCTTCCAAATTAGCCTGATCGGCTACAAAAGGTATTGAACCTGTTTCCGCAGCGGCCTTCTCCACCGCCTCCTTTCGTCTTCCGGTAATCAATACTGTTGCCTCCCGTGCAACCAGCTCTTTAGCAGCTGCTAAACCGATACCGCTGTTACCACCTGTAATTACCGCGACTTTGTTTTTTAATGTATGACTCATTGTATTTTTTTTTACAAAGCTATCAGCTAAATGGTATACTTTTGTAACCAGTATCACAGAGTATACCAGCTTCTATTATGTCAATTACCAGGAATCAGGAAGAAGAGTTAAAAGCGTTGCAAGATACCCTTTATTTTATCGGGGTAAATGGCGCATACCCGTTATTAATTCGTTGTGCAATGGCAACAGGCGCTTTCGGGAAATTGAGCGCAGCATACCGGGCATTACCACGCGTATGTTGTCGAAGGAATTAAAAGATATGGAGCTGAACAAGCTGGTAAAAAGAACAGTATACCCCGACACGCCGGTTCTTGTAGAATATGAACCTACGGAATACTGCCGGACTTTTGGAGAGATCATTCAATCGATGATCAACTGGGGCAGGAAGCATCGCAAAACGATTTTACGGAAATCTTCCTGACGGCCCATCGGGTCACCGGACATACTGACTGGTTAAAGACCCTCTGCCTTTAACAAAGCTTCAGGAGTTCCTTCAAATATAACCCGCCCACCCTTATGGCCGCCTTCGGGTCCCATATCAATGATCCAATCTGCATTTCTGATCACGCTTACGTTATGCTCAATAACAATTACGGTATTACCGGCATCTACCAACCGATTCATAATGCCAACAGGAGTTCAATATCTGACATATGCAGGCCTGTTGTGGGCTCATCCATCACATAAATACTTCCTTTTTTATGTAGCTCACTGGCCAGCTTTATCCGCTGGCATTCTCCGCCCGATAAAGTGCTTAAGGGTTGTCCCAGGCTCAGGTATTCCAATCCTACATCTACCAGCGCCTTCAGCTTCTTTTGAATTTCTTTTTGCTGAAAGAAGCCGGATGCTTCTCTTACCGTCATATCCAGCACATCGGCTATCGATTTACCATCAACCGTATAAGCCAACACAGTTTCCTTAAAACGGCGGCCCTGGCAGATTTCACAGGGTATTTTAATTCCATCCAGGAAAGCCAGGTCGGTATATACCACTCCGGCGCCCTGGCAGTTTTCGCAGGCACCCTCCGAATTAAAACTGAACAAGGATGCACTTACCTGGTTGGCTGAAGCAAATACTTTACGAACATCATCCATAATACCCGTATAGGTGGCGGGATTAGACCGGGTAGAAGTACCCACAGCCGATTGATTGATCACTATAGCATCGGGATTTTGCTGCAGGAAAGCATGGTGAATGAGAGAGCTTTTTCCTGATCCGGCCACACCGGTCACTACAGTGAGTACACCTGCCGGAATATTTACGTTTACGTGGTGCAGGTTATTGGCATGAGCATTAACAATGGGCAAAAAACCTGTAGCGGTACGAACCTCTTTTTTAATAACAGCGTCCTGCGTCATATATTGTCCCGTTAGTGTACCTGAATGCAACAGTCCGTCAAAGCTTCCTTCAAACATAATGGTCCCTCCCCTTTTGCCTGCATGTGGCCCTACATCTACAATGTGATCAGCCACTTTTATAACATCAGGATCATGTTCTACCACGATTACAGTATTGCCCTTATCCCTTAATTTTTCAACAGGTCGGTGAGCCGGTGCACATCCCTGGGATGCAATCCTACGCTGGGCTCATCAAAAATATACATCACATCTACCAGGCTGCTGCTGAGGTGCTTTACCATTTTGATGCGCTGCGATTCTCCGCCCGAAAGTGTGCTGGTTTCGCGGTCGAGGCTCAGGTAGTCGAGGCCTATATCTACCAGGTGCTGTAATCTCTCTTTTAAAGTATGCAGCATAGGACCTGCGAGAGGTTCATCAATATTTTTAGAATGCTGATTAACTCCGTCACTTCCAAAGCAGCTAATTCTGCTATATTTTTTCCTGCGATCCTGCAATTGAGGACGGCCTGGTTTAACCGGGCTCCTTTGCAAAGCGGACATTCCTGCAATCCGATATAGGGCGCCACCCGTTTTTGGGTACGCTCCGACATTGTTTTAAGATCACGCTTAATAAACGCCTTGGTGAATTTTTCAATAATGCCCTGGTAAGTCACATTCATTTCACCACCGCCAAAAGCCATTTTTACTTTAAGGGGTTTGCTGTATAATAATAAGTCCATTTCTTCAGCAGAATAATCACGCAGCTTCTTATCATTATCAAACAATCCCGATCCCTGGTACATTGCATTTTCCCAGGTGGCAAATACAGGTACCTGCACGGCCCCTTCGTTCAAAGATTTGTCTTTATCTAAAAAGAGTCTGCCTTTACGCCCATCTTTTGCCGAGGCCGCTGCATTGGGGACACATACCTTCGGGATCATTAAAAGAAAATACATTTGAGTTGCCAACGAAAGGCTTTCCTACTCTCGAAAACAGCAAGCGCAATACAGGAGCTATATCTGTAATAGTACCAACGGTTGAGTGAGATCCTCCCCTAACCGCTTCTGGTCTACTACAATCGGCATACTTAAATTCTCAATGGCATCGGCATGTGGTGGTGCATACCGCGGCAGGAAGTTACGTACAAACATGGTGAAATTCTCGTACAGCTGGCGTTGAGCTTCGGACGCAATTGTATCAAACACAATGGATGATTTACCAGAACCCGATACGCCGGTGAAGATCGTGATCTTTTGTTTGGGTATACTTAGCGATATATTACGAAGATTGTTTTCACGGGCACCTTTTATATGTATAAAACCTTTATCCATTTGTCGGCTGTGTTGATGAGTCGTTTAGAGTAAAAAAGGGCATGCAAAATAGGTTATTTTTCCCAATAGAAAAGCTTTTCAACCAAAACGGAAATAAGCCTACCACCTTATATCGCTCATTCTTCTTGGTCATTTATTGGTATTAGTATCCTTACCAATACCATATCTGTAGAATAAGCGAAGCAAGACTATATAATATCTAATTAATCCTGCCTAACCACCTAAATTGGTTACTCCTGATATTCATCCGCCCGCCGTTAAATGGCTAGCTTTATAGTAACTAAACCAATCAAAATGAGCTCTTTTAAATACGCTGCAATAAATGCGGCTCCGTTATATGAATCGGTGGTCAATAATAAAGGCAAAAAAATCATCAACAAAATACTGATGGGCACTTATGTAACCCTGCTGGAGCAGCAGGGCAACTGGTACAGGGTTGCCACGGCGGGTCCCGATGGTTGGATGCACTCAGACAATCTCACCGATCATATGGGCCTCAAGATCTTCTTCCTGGATGTGGGCCAGGAGACGGCGTGCTGATCGAAATTGGTAATTACCGGATCCTGATCGATGCGGGTCCTGACAACAGCATGTGTAGCTATTTAACAAAATGGCAGTTCAAATACCTGCTCGATGATCACAAAAGATCCATATTGATTATGTAATCATCAGCCATTTTGATACCGATCATTATAAAGGTATTATCAAAGTCCTGGAGGATACCCGCTTTACCTTTGGCACATTAATACACCCCGGTATACTGAAGTTTGCTACTAAAGACAACCCATACAACACCGGGCTGGGCAACACCATAAAACAATCAGGAAAAACGATTCTCACCCATGTGTTTGACGACTTGCTCCACACCAACGAAGCGCAACATTTTAACCGGGATATTTCCAATTTTATAGAGGCCTTACTTAAAGCGAATAGCGAGGAAGAATAATGGCCACCCAAAGATACGGGCAAGGCGCTTTTATACTTAATAAAACAATTGAAGGAAAACCTTTTAGCATGGAAGTGCTGGCGCCTTTTATGGAAAACACGCCCAATGGAAAAGGTTTTATGTATTGGAAAGACGATGGTAAAACCATTAACGGTCATAGCCTGGTGATCAAGCTTCGTTTTGGCAACAGAACCGTTTTGCTCGGTGGTGACCTGAATACCCTTTCGCAGGAATACCTGATAGCCCAATACGGGAGTAACAACCCGTTTGAAGTAGATGTGGCTAAGTCCTGTCACCACGGCGCTTCCGATTTTACTGAAAAGTTCATGCAGATGGTAAACCCCTATGCTACTGTTATTTCATCGGGTGACAATGAAGGATACAGCCATCCCAGGGCTGATGCAATAGGTTGTGCAGGTAAATACTCCAAAAGCAGGCGGCCCCTGGTATATTCTACCGAGCTGGCCCGGTCTACAGATCTCAGCAGCAACAAAATACTCTTTGGCATGATCAACCTCCGGTGTAACGGTTCGGATATCTTTATGAGCCAGATGAAGGAACAGAAAAATGATGCAGATCTCTGGGACGCCTACGAAGTTATGTAAAGGATACAGGTTGCTTTTCTGATCAGCCGTTTTACCCCTTTGATGCGTTTGGCTGGTGAAACAATTCGGGGCATGCTATTTGTTTGTTCATTCAGAAAACTATGGCAAGCTCAAAAACAAAAACCAATAAATTGGGCGTTAAAAATTCCCTGGTGAACAATATCAACGCGCGTAAGGAAAAAGGTGTAAGCAGAAGCAAAGCTGATTCTACGATCAGTAAAAAAGCCTACGAAGACATGCAAACCCAATGGAGCCGTAAAAAGAAAAGCGAATAATGGTATGGTATCGTCACTCAGCCTGTAATTTGCAAGGCTGCTTCTTCACCGGTGTTAATAGCTCCTTCCATAAAACCCTGCCAGTCGGCAAGGTGCTCACCGGCAAAATAGGTATGCCTGAAGGGTTCACTCAGTATAGGTCTTAACGAAAACCATTGCCCCGGGCCGTATAATGCATAAGCACCTTTTGAAATGGCATCATTACCCCAGTAATAATTCACCTGTTTACGCATCAGAGAGGCGGCGTCCTTCGCCAGCGGCCGCAGGGTTTCAGCTATTGCACGGGCATTGACCACATCATTTTGGTTCGCTATTACCGCGGCCTTATCTCCTATACTATATGAAATCAGCACTCCTGCTGATCCCGGCTGTCCCTTTGTAGCATGATAAAAATAATGAGGCAACTGATCTGTAATCATATCAAATCCATCTTCCTTCCAAAACCGCTGCTCAAATAACATTGCATGCTTATTGATGCGCGCATATTGCAGGGCATTAATAGCCTGTAATTTTTCAGGTGGCAAACCAGGTGTCCAGTTAATTTTTGATATAGCAAACGTAGGTATCGTGCAAATTAATTTATCGGCAGTGAATTGCCGGCCATTGGCACAGGTTACAGTTACTTTATCTGTCTGTTCTACACTGGTTACCGTGCAACCCAACAAGATATTCTCCCGTCCGATAGCATCTGCAAGCCTGATCGCTAATTGCTGGTTACCTCCTTTTATTTTCAAATCCATTTCGTTCTTCTCGCTGCTTTCAGCATACTCTGCTAAGGCAGCAAAAGCCGATACCTGCCGGATACTCTCGCCAAAATCGGTGCTATCCAGCAGTTCCCTGATCTCCAGGTCTCTGCCACTACAACCATTATTAACCAGGTAACGCCACCAGTCATACCGGTCTAATTGCTGTTTATCCTGCTCGCCTAATTGAGCATAACCCTTTATCAGCTGCTCCCATTTTTTGTTCCAGGTTTCGCTAAAATCCCAGCTTCCTGCGGGCGTATAAGCGCCTTTATAGATCAGGTGCGTATTCATTTGGTTATTGACCAAATCCAGCTTAAACTCACCACATAGTTCCCTGATGCGGCTATGCGAGTTACCGATCCACTCGCCTCCCAATTCAATGGTGAGCTGATCGGATACCTGATGTGAAAATACACGCCCTCCGATCCTGTCCCTTGATTCCAGTACAATAACCGCATATCCCTTTTGCTTCAGTGCATAGGCGGCGGAAAGACCGGCCAGGCCCGCACCTATACATATAACTACCCGTTTCTTTGCAAGTGATGCAATCGCACCTGAATAGTTTTGAACAATAATCCCAGCTGAAAGTAAAGCAGATTTTTTAATGAAGTTCCGGCGTGATAGCATGGTAAAAAGTTTCATTGCAAAAATGACACAACTTAGACTGCCTTTTTATACCTATTTCTAGGGATGTATCCTCTTACTGCCGGGATAACAGTATAAAAAAAAAAAGCTGCCCGGGGCAGCTTTGTATCTGTTCATTTAAAAACTTATTCTGAAGGCAGCGCGGACAGGTTAATAATTGGAGCCGGCTCCGCCGGCATTTGAAAACTGGTATTACTGCCTGGTCCGTATCCATCACTAAAGTATCCGTCATGCCTCATGAAGAATTTTCCGTTTTCTATACCACCCTGATAATCCTGGCGCGTGCCTGCCTTGGCCATGCCATCGGGAATAAAAGTAGCGGAGGTAGCAGATATCCACGATCCGGAAGTATCGCTGCTTATAAACCAGCAGTTGCCGTAATATGCTTTCCTTTGCAAAAAGCCTTGTTCCGGATTAAAATTCTCTAAAAAGATCCGGGGCTGCTTACATAGCTTGTAGTCAAAGGTCTTTTGAAGGTTGCGATAAATTTCCATGCACCAACCTCGGGCGCATAGAACCATGCGGAATATAAAGTATTCCCCGCCCCGTCGGGAACTATTTTAGTGAGAAAACCATATTTATTCCCGGGCAGCCACATTGCATTGAATTTAGCATTGGCACCGGTGCCCTCTCCACTAAAACTCCCTCCATCTACACCTGCGCCTTTACTCACCAAAACACTCCCCCGTTCGACATATCTGAGGGATTCCATACAGAAAAAAAAGAACCCTTCTTTCCGTGGCGCTGTTTACCTGCATCCCCATGTATCCGCCTGAAAATCCGTTAGACATAAAATAAGATCCTATCGGGTCGTAGCCAGCCGGTACTGTAACAGTATGATACATCCATTGAAAATTTCCTGAAGGCTTCGTATAAGAAAGGTTAAGCGAGCAACCCCTGCGTACCCAATAGTAACCGGCACCTGGCGTTGATGAAGGAGCTGAAGCATACACCAGTGAGCTTGCTGCGTCTCCTCCTATCATTACTGCGGTAACATCAGCAACCGTACTTCCAGACCTAGACATACCCTGGATATCCAATTTTAAATATCCGGTATCTGTAATAGTTACTGTTCCGAAATAATAATCAGCTTCCGTATTGCCTGACACCGACTTCGTAAATGACTGACCATTTATTGACAGCTTGATGGAGCTGGTACCGCTGGCTACCTTAGCCCTAATTCCCACATTGAGTGCTCCGGTTGTTTTTACCTTGAAATAGGTACTGATGACGGTGGACAGATAAACCCAGTTAGAAATACCATAGGGCGAATAATGATTGATCTTGGCACCATTGGCAGCGCCGGCAGTGATATACGAATTACCGCCTGTAGGTATGGCTGTGGGTATCCTGGAATCGGCAACACTCCGGGAAAGTGTATTTTCACTTTGTAATATTGCTGCTGGGCTACTTGTTGACTTCTTGGAGCAAGCACAAAAGATAATAAAAAAGCAACAGGCAAGCATTCGTTTTCTCATTTTTGTTTGATTTAAGATTTATAGAATTAAAAACTATCAGGAAGAATTCTCAGCACGACATCTTTTGAATAAAGATTCAAATCGGCAGCTACCCCCGCATGGTTCTGCCAGGTTGCTCCGGAAGACCATTTCTACTCAGGTGAATATAACAATCATATGAAGGTGCTATATGGTGCTATCTTAAAACAAAAGGGGAATTCATAAACGGAAATGCAACAATATGGTTTTCAATGTTGTTTTTCTTCGATAAATAGTTACATCCGTTGATGATATTTTATGGCTGATTAGCAGCAGGAATTATACACTTTTGCTTATAGCGGTTAAGTGTATGGGGACTGAGCGTTTGCAATAATTTCGCAGATAATAAGGGCTGGTTTACTTCGGCTAATACCAATCCCAGGCAAGCCCTTACAAATACAGGATACTTTCTCGTCAATTGTATCATTAGTTTTTTTTTCTTCATAGCTCAGCCTGTCCACTAATATCTTAAACTTCGCCAAGGTGATTTTAAGCAGCGGTTCGGGTTGTTTTTGAAACAGCAGGATCATATCTGCAATTTGCAGGTATGAGATTACGTCTTTCGAAATAGGATTAGGTTGCATTAAAAAGGTAACCAGATAGTCTTTGGTTTCTATGGGCGACAACCGCCGTGGGCCTGATATATAAATATGTCTGTGGGTGCTGATCGCCAGCTCCGCCATCATATCGCTATCGAGCAGATACCAGGAAGATGCCTGGTATTCCGCAACAATCGGTTTAACCAATGCTGCTGCTTCTTTATATTCCCAATCGCCCTCCAACTGGTTCAAGGTGCTTACCAGCCTTCTTTTGAAGGCAATGTCACGGTCGTCAGTTAGCATGTAAAACAAATTTAGATCATAAGATAAAATAATTTTGTGAAAATGAAGCCGGGAGGAGTATTTAGCCCGCCGGTGTTTGCTAATACGCCACTGCATAATCTTTTGGAAACGGCTTACCCGACCAGGCCTTCAACTGCGTCCACTCGGCAAAGGGCGCCGACCAGAAGGTATCAGAGGCGGGGAGACCCAATGCAAGAAATACCAGCGAGGTTACATACATGCTGCCGGTATTGGAATAATAATCTGCCAGACCTGCCTGCTTGTCTCCTACCAAACCCAGTGTAAGCCAACCAGACCGGGTAAAAGTAGTGGGTATAAACATGCGTTTCATTACCCTGGTAAGCGCGCTACGCACCTGGGCCGGTGTTATTTCCTGTGGAAGGTGCTGTTCCAAAGCCAGCTTTACCAAAGGCTGGAATGCCCCTACCCTGTAAGTAGATGAACGGCCTACCACCAGGTAAGATCCTTCGGGCGATATATAACGCTCCTGGAAGGATGCATAGCGCTGCATGCGCTTATAAGCGGTTTCATATTCTTTTACCTTACGACGGCCATGCGCCACATTTACCCTGAGCACATCTACCAGCATGGGATGCATTACAAACCCGTTGTAATGATCGAAATGAAACTGATCGCCGTCGCTGTACCAGCCATCACCCACATACCATTGGTTTACCTGATCAATAGCATTATCTATTCTTGATGCCTCGATATCTTCTCCAATGCTTAGCAGAAAGCTTTCAATAATGGCCGCAAATAATAACCAGTTGCTTTTAAAAGGTTTGATCCGGCGAATCGTTTTAAACTCATGTATATATTGACGCCTGGTATTCTCATTCAACGGCTTCCATAACACATCGGGTGCATATAAAAATGCCTGTGCTATATGGGCAGCATCTACCAGCGGCTGAGCGGTTTTTCCATCTCCCCAGAACAAATAATCCGGGCTTTGCGGATCTACCGAATGCGCCAGGCTCTCCTGCGTTTGTTTTAATAAACGGGCGCGTACCTTACCTTCTGCCGTATCATCAACGGGCAGAGCCAGGAAGGGTGCTATGCCTCCTGTCAGCCGGCCAAATGCCTCCATATAAGCCACCTGCTTGTTACGACCATCCCAGGTAGCGCTATATTCTACCGGCATATTCTTTCGCAATTGCCCTTTACTCATATTAGACAATACCGGGGTTGCAATTTTATCAAGCAATGCCACCCAATAAGCCCTGTCGCCTGCTGTACCTCCCGGCGCGTTATCAATGTCCTTATCAGCAGCTCCGATCCTGGTAAAAGGCAGGAGCTGGCTAAACCCACTAACGACGACCACTTTAAAAAATTCCTTCTTTGCATATCCGGCATTTATTTTTTAAAAGGATTGAAATAGTTGATCCTTTCATTATTGTATAATAAAAATGTTGTTTTAAGTTTTGAGCAAAGGACGTATAGCTCTTTTTATCGTTGCTGGTCCAGGCTGTTTCAGCCAGCGCAGCTATCCTGGGATAAAGCATATAATCGAGCCGGTAATTATCAGCGATGGTTTCCGTCCACACATTAGCCTGCACACCCAATATTTGTTTTTGATTGCTGCTGTTCACACCCGGCAGATTAGCGGCTTTAAAGTCATACACATCCTGTAATCCACTGTATGCTTTATTCCATTTCCGTCCTAAGGAATGCGTACTATCCTGTACAAAATCGAAATAAAAAGGAATACGCGGACAAAGTACCGTTTGATAGCCCTTATCCAGGGTGGTTTGTAGCTGTTGCGGTTTATCATGACGCCACCAGAAAACGATGGTTTCCTTTTTGGGTAAATTCATACCGGCCACTTCATCCCAGGCCAGCAGCTTGGCATTCATAGCATACACAGAATCAGCCATACGCTGCATAAAATATTGCTCTACCTCCTGAACTGTTTTCAGTTGTTTACGGGCCATCAGGCTTTTTACATCCGGATCAGCCAGCCATTTATCATTTCCAAAACTCACTTCGTCTCCTCCCAGGTGTAACATACCTGCAGGAAATAAAGCATTTACTTCCCTCAGTATATCCGTCAGGTAACTATACGTACTTTCTTTACCAGGGTGAAAAGTAAACTCTGGATGCTTTTCACTGCCACCCCGCTGAACTGCGGGTAGGCATTATTGGCGGCGGTTGCATGGCCCGGCATATCAATTTCAGGGATCACTGTTATATGTCGCTCTGCTGCGTACTGCACAATTTCGGCAACCTGTTCCTGTGTGTAAAACTGCGCCGGTGCATACGGGTTGGTGTAAGAGCCTATGCCGCCTACCAGCGCCAGTCTCGGATAGCTTTTAATTTCGATCCGCCAGGCGGGTTCATCTGTAAGATGCCAGTGAAAACGGTTTAACTTATAAAAGGCCATCCAGTTTAATATAGACTTTACCTTATCCGCTCCAAAAAAATGTCTCGATTCATCCAGCATCAACCCGCGCCAACTATAAGCGGGTCTGTCTTCAATATTCCAGCATTGTACCAACAGGTTGTCCTGGCTGCTTTTTGCTGATGAGGTTAATTGCAGCAAGGAAATAACTCCGTAAAAAACCGCCTGGTTGCCTGCTCCGGAGATATGAATTTCCTGAGCGTTCATCTCCAGCTGATACGATTCTGCTCCGGCCTTTTTGACAAGGACAACCTGATATGAGGGCTTTTAGCCTTTGCCTGAATTGCCAGGGCAATTTTGTTTTGCGATAACAGCTGCTTTTGTAAATAACGGGCGGCGGGCAATAAAGATTCGTCATCTACCACAATGGCAGTACTCTTGTTCAGCTTAAAAAAGCAGGTACTTCGGTTGACGCTGACGGTTGAGGTATAACGGGCAAATATGCTGAGCGTTGGCTCCTACCTGAAACAGGGCTAACAAAAGAGCAGCGATCCATTTAATTCTCATGAGCTATTTATTTATGAAACCTATTCTAAAATCAGTTCAATAACCGGAACAAGCGAATCAGGCTTCTGTACCGGCAATTGCAACATCACATCGTTCTCGCCAGAAGTTTCTGTAGTATGTCCACCCGATTTTGTATTAGTAGAGAACCTGATCTCCGATCCGTCCTGTAATAGCTGGGCATATTTAAACCGGCCTTTATAACCTTCCAATAGCAAGGTTTTAAAGGGCCACTCCAATACATGAATGTATAAACGCTTCGTTGATGCATTATAGGTCAATATGGAATTAGCCGGTTTTTTAAATTGCTCCGGGGCTTCGGTACAGCCATAAACGGCAGGACTATTATACTTCATCCATTTCCCCAGGGCTGCCAGCCTTTCGCTTGCTCTTTCATCAAAATTCCCCCGTGCTGTTGGGCCCACATTCAATAAAAGATTACCACCCTTACTTACTGTTTCTGCCAGCATTACTACCAGTTGTTCCGGACTTTTCCAGGAATACTCATCCCTGAAATAGCCCCAGGAGCCCGAAAAAGTCTGACAGGTTTCCCAGGGCACTTTTTGACCGTTTACCTTCACCCATTCTTTCGGCATAAATTGTTCGGGAGTTTTATAGTCCCAGCCCCAGGTGGTTTCATTCAGATCGAGCCGGTCATTCACAATAATCTCCGGTTGTAGTTTGCGAACCAATTTCAAAAGATTTTCCGAATCCCACTCGTTACGCCCCTTACCTGCATAAGAGAAATCAAAAACAGCTGATCTATTTTCCCGTATTTTGTCAGCAGCTCAGTTACCTGGTTTCTCATATACTCCTGGTACCGGCGCATATCCCTTCCTGCATTGGCCTTTTCACGCTCTTCCTTGGTTACAGGAGTAGGCGGATGCCCTCCGTCATAAACGAAGTCGGGATGATGCCAATCTATTAGGGAATAATAAAACCCGATACGTATTCCTCCGCCCTGAATGCATCAACAAAAGATTTCAGCAGGTCTTTCTTATAGGGAGTGTTGGTGACTTTATAGTCGGTAAATTTACTGTCCCACAAGCAGAATCCTTCATGGTGCTTGGTAGTCAGCACTACATATTTCATTCCCGCTGCTTTGGCTTCTTTGGCCCATTGCGCAGGATCAAACATATCCGGATTAAAATAATCAAAATACTTTCTGTAGTTTTCAGGAGTGATGCGCTCCTGTTTTGTACCCATTCGTGGCGGGCGGGCAATGCATACAGGCCCCAGTGAATAAACATTCCGAAACGGTCATGTGTCCACCATTGCATTCGCTTCTCTTTATCAGCAGCCGTTTCGCGCGCCCAGGTTGGCGCAGATGATTGAGCGCTACCCGCATATTGAATAAAAAGGAATATAAGAACCAGTTTTAGCTTAACCAGTACAACAGGCAATTTTTTCATTCTGGTGATTTAAAAATAAAGTAATAAAAACGACATGCACTCAACTGCTGCTACATATGGGCTTTTTCCAACTCCCTGGCATCTATCTTTCCCGGCTTTGTATCTATTTTAATTACAAACGGGTCTTTACTGATAAAATCGGCCGGAAGCGAGATATCAAAATAAACATTTTTATCAAGATCGATACCAATATTGGTAAACTTCATTTTTAAAGCAGCCTTACTTGCCAACAAACCCGCCCGCGTTGGTATATGGGTAGCTGTTCTCGGAATTTTTATCCTTACCAGGTTGTTAACAGGGCGATTAAAAACCGTTAGGTACAAAGCAGTTCCTTTTTGTGTGTAGTAGCCGTAGGGAGACGGTTCTAAGGGCGCATGAGTAACACCATATACAGCTTCACTGTTCCATTTCATCCAGTCGCCTATTTCTTTAGCCAGCTTGTTTTCGCCTGTATGCATTTGCCCGTTGCCATCAGGTCCGAAGTTTAATACAAAATTGCCGCCCATTGATACAGATTGCATCAGCATATCAAGCAGATCGTAAGAGGTTTTAGTATAAAATTGCGACCAGTCTTTGATATATCCCCATCCATTAGGCGGTATGGTCATCACACAATCCCAGTCGTTACCATTTAACCACTCGTATTTTGCAGGCAGCTTTCGCTCCCATCCCTGTTCATAGTCGCCCAGCAGATCTCCGTTTGAGTCAAAATGTCTTTTCCCATATTCATCATTTCTAAAACGGCTGCCTATGATCAGGCCCGGATGGGCCGCCCTCAGGTCCTTTTCAAGCTGGTAGGTGTATTGGTATGCATCAATCCAGGATTTGTCCCAGGTACCGTCGAACCAGAATCCTTTCATCTGAGGGTAGTTATCCATCAACTCAAATAGTTGGTTGCGTGTAAAAGTCAGAAAACGATTATAGGATTCTTTTTCTGCTTCTGTTTTAGGTGTTGAACTTCTGTAATCTTTATTATTCCAGTCGATGATTGAAAAATAAAGATACACATCGATTCCTTCGGCAGTATATGCATCTACCAATTGTTTGATGATATCTTTTTATAAGGTGTTTGTGCAATAGTATAGCTGGTATACTTACTGGGCCATAAGCAAAAGCCATCATGATGCTTGGTGGTGATGATCATATAGCGGGCACCCATTTGCTTTGCCTGGCTGGCCCACCGTTTCGCATCAAAATTTTTAGGATTGAACTGCCTATAGAGATTATCGTAGGTCTGTTGCCAGTTGGGAGGTGCGGTATTGCCCGACCATACTCTTATCCATTCGGAAGCAGTAGGCGCCTTTACGCCATTCCATTCCCCACCTGCAATAGCGTAAACACCCCAATGTATAAACTGTCCGAGGCCATATTCGCGAAACCGCTGCATGTCGGCATCGGTACGCTTTCCCGGGTTTAGCGGGCCATACTTTAAATCTATCCGGGTTTTCGGTTTTTCTTTAGGGCCTGTCCATGATTGACCCTGCGCACCTGCATAAGAAACGACAATCAGTAAGGTAGCCGCTATTTTTAAAAAAGTTCTTTTCATCTTAATTATTTATGATTGGGCTTAATTGCCGGAATAGTTATAAGTACCAGTCTTTATATCGTTTCAGCGCTTCAAGATAATAATAATCGGCATAAATCAATGGCACGTCCACCTCTGAATTAGACGGCAAAGCGCCGGTGCTGTGCTTCAACAAAAAGCCACCGTTCTCGCCCACTCTGGCCTTATATTTTTCGCCTGATAACGATACGATCATTTCCTTTGCATTACTAATATAGCTGTCTCTTTCCGCTCCTTTGGTGTATTGGCCCAGCTCTAATAAGGCCGAAGCAATCACGGCGCCCGCAGAAGCGTCTTTTTTGCATGAGGAATATAAGGTGCATCAAAGTCCCAATAGGGTATTTTGTCTTTAGGTAGGTTGGGATGATTCAATATAAAGCCGGCTACTTTCCTTGCATGATCCAGGTAACGCCGGTCTTTTGAGAAACGGTACATCATTACATAGCCATACAATCCCCATCCCTGTCCGCGCGACCATGCCGAGCAGTCGGCTGCACCCTGCCAGGTAGCTTTGCGAATAACAGCACCCGTTTCCATGTTATAGTCTATAACATGATAAGAACTGAAATCAGGTCTGAAATGATGTTGAAGTGTTGTATTGGAGTGGGTTACTGCAATATCTTTATATTTTGCATCGCCCCGTTAAGGCTTGTCCAGTACAGGAGCTCCAGGTTCATCATATTATCTATAATTACTGGGCCTTTAAAATACTGGTTGGTATTCCATGACTGTATCACTTTTGCCGACGGCCGGTACCGGCTCGCCAATGCCGCTGCAGACTGGATAATAATATCTTTGTAAGTTTCATTCTTGGTTATACGATATGCATTGCCAAAACTGCAGTACATCATAAAACCCAGGTCATGGTTACCGGTGTAGGTTTTATTAGGCTCAATTACTTTCAAAGTCCGTTCAGCCTCGCTTTTAATAACCGGGTCGCCGGTTTGCTCATAAATATACCAGAGAGATCCGGGATAGAAACCGGTACACCACCAGGTACGCTGGTAAGCTATAAATTTTTATTCTTCTCGTCGTAAGACTGGGGCATTTTGTCCTGCGGCACCTGCTTCATCATGTACCTGTACTGAGAGTCGGCAAAAGCGAAGTTATCTTTTACCAGCTTTGCCATATCAACATTTTCCTTCTTTTGAGCCATTACATCAAACTCACTCAATTGAGCAATTACCAACAACGCAAAAAAACATACTTTTTTCATAAACACTTATCTATTTGAATAATCCTACGCACATTTTACATTGTCTTTTTCGCGCCCGGATTTTAAAAAACTATATAATCAGAGCCTGTTTAACTGCAGCCGCCTTTTACCAGTATCAATTAATACTGCAGCTTCAACAGGCTCTTTGGTTAATGCTATTTTTTTGAAATGATGAGAGAACTGGTTTTATCATTAAAGCTTGCAGGAAGGCAGGATACATTAACAGCGCCGGTGGCGGTATAAGTAGCCCCCTGTAATTATCATCATCATACAATGTCACCTTCAGGTCTGCCGGTACTTTCAGGCTGGAAATATCGTTATTGGTGATGCCGGCCGCTACCAGGTCTGCCGTAGTATAGCCTCCAATCCCAAGCGTTATGTTATATCCGCCATAAGAACAATGCTTATAAAAATTCACCGTAGACGAAGTTGAAGATTTGGCAGGCACAAATATCAACGATGAAAGTTTATCATTAAATGCGTTAGACTGAAGACAACTGGAGCTGCCATCGGCAAGCGTAACAGTAGTTCCTGAAAAATTGTCACCGTCAAAAAGTATAGCAGTGGTACCGATAGGAAGCGACACAGACGATGCATCGTTATCGGTTAATCCTTTTGCTACCAATTCTGCAGTAGTATAAGAGCCAAAAGGCAGGGAAACTTTATAGCCTCCATAGCTACAATTCTGATACAGTACCAAAGTGTCTACGATTTGCGGAATATCATTCACAAATTTAAAGGCATAGGATTTTGTGTGCAAATTTCCGTTGGCCAATATTAACCGGATATTGAGATTGTAATCGATAGTACCCTTTATTCGGAAATCATTGATATTGCAAACCACCCTGAAGCTATCATTATTAATGGCAGGCACCGCCCATTGCACCGAATTATGATCGGTGTTATTGGCAGTAACCGGATCAAAATACAACAAAGCATGTGGGGCCGTATGAGAGCTGGTATATTTACCGCTAATAGTAATAGTGCCGGCAGTAGTATTTACATCAAACTGTTTTAGTACAATGTTTGCCGAACTGCTGGTATAAAAAGTGCCTCCCGATGCAGGCTGAAAGACCTCGTTCTTATCCAGTATTGCACAATCGCCGTAGCTTAAAAAAGTTGCAGAGTAGCCAAAGGTACTGTTGCCCGATCCCATAAGGCTGGTTCCCAATGATGGTTTTTCAGAAGTATATTTCTCTTCATCATGCGGTAAATTTAAACCATGGCCCAGTTCATGAAGCATACCGCCCATTAACGTAGATACCTGTGAAGCATTTCCAAGATTGGCCACGCTCAAACCCGCGTGGTCTACGGCAAAGCAATTTTGCCCCACCCGTAATAGGGCTGATCGAAAACATCAGTACGTTTGGGCAACAGGATCAGTGTATGATTATTACTACTGAACTCGGAAGGATGGGATGCCTTGTACACATTAATTTCATTAATGATTTTAGCAGCCGATACCGAAGCAGAATAAGGATAAGATGCCTGCCCTTCCTGTGCATAAATAGTGATGAGCCTTACTTTATTGGTTGCAGAATCCAGCGGCAATCCAAAAGTTTTTTCACCAAAGCCATTCCTGTTCATTTCAGACTTAACCCAGTTTTGAAAATAGATCAGGTATTCGCTTACCCGCGTTTTGTAGTCACTGGGCGCCGGATTATCGGTAGGTATAAAATAGACGACGTTAAGATTGACAGGGTTGGTTACAAACCCCGCTGTATTCACCGCCCTCGCTGTTGTTTCGACAGACTTATCAGAAGCCGGTGCTTCATATTTTTGCAACCGTAGGTGCCGGTAGCCAAAAGTGCGTAAAAACCAAAAACTGTGATCATTTGTTTAGCCATGAGAGTTGATTTTTATTATGAAGAAATAATTAACGACAAGTTGGCAATACACACTATTTATCCGGCCACCCAGGATTCTGAGGTTTCAAATTAGGGTTCAATAACAGATCTTCTAAAGGAATAGGAAATAAGTACTGGCGATCGTTAAACACCCGGTTACGACCCGGCAGGGTTTTTTGATAGGGCTCTATATATCCATTTTCATTCAAATAAATATCCGTACCGATTCGTAGTGTTGGATACTCGGACTGAACGAACTTCATACCCAGCACAGGAATATTCAAAAATTTGCCGGCCTTCCAGCGCATTAAATCATCCCAACGGGTATCTTCTGCTACCATTTCAATTCTTCTTTCCCTTCTGATCTCCCGTAACAATGGCGAAGGTGTATAGCCGCAATATTGCGAATAGGCAGCATCAAGCTCAGGGTCGTTAGGCACATTAGCCACCTGTAAAGCGGCATTCCCACCCGGCCCCTGATAGCATTGATAGTCTGGTCTATCACCGTTTGACTGGCTTCACCCAATTCGGCCTTCGCTTCGGCATATATCAGTAGCGTTTCTGCATAACGGAAGACCGGTGTTGCCTGCATACCATTGGTGATCCGGTTCCAGTCAACGGATCGTTCAAAAACCATTTTGCCATGCGATATCCTGTTACAGCCTTATTGCCCGACAGTCCCGGAATATTAGGTTTGGGAGCGTTGTTTGAACCCTGCACAGCTGTTGAGGAATTTTGATAGGCACCATATTGCGCTACGGTTTGTGCTAACCGGGGATCTCTATTAGTGAATTCCTTTGTTATAAGCCCCTGTCTGCACTATTAAATAAAGGGCTGGTGCTGATAGGTAGTCCATCGGTGCACAGGTACTCATCAATCAGGTTGCGGGTAAGGCTGATCTGGTGCCGCAAATTCTGGGTATAATACCTGCTAAAGGCTGATCCCATTTGCAGTGTCTCCGAATATTCACGCCAAAGGATCACTTCGGTATTACCGGAGTAGCTGTATTGCGCAAAAAATTTATTATAAGGGTCGGTTACACCGGTATATTTATAAATAGTATACCCGGCAGCCATAATTTTTTCGCAGGCGTCGGCCGCATAACGTAAAAATTTCTCTCCATTAGGCAGGTTGTGGTATTTTCGGAAAGTGCCCTCATGTAGCCCTATTCTCGCTTTTAAATGCAACGCCGCATTTTTATTTATACGACCAGCCTGCTCACTTCCTTTATTAGGCAACCATCCAATGGCCTTGTCCAATATATCCATCACAGAATCCATCACTTCAGCCCGTGGTGTTCGCGGAGCTTTTAGCTCGGGAGAGGTAACATTGAGCTCGGTATTCAGCCAGGGTACATCGCCGAACAATTTTACTTTTTCAAAATAATCCCATGCCTTAAAAAAATATACTTCGCCCAGGTACAGATTCTTTACCGCATCAGAGGCGTTTACCTTTTGATAATTGTTGATAAAAATATTAAGCCTCCTGATATCGCTGAAATTCCATCCTCCCGATCCGCTTCCGGTAGGAACATTATAAGTATTAGCAGGTACGGCCATGAAGTTAACGGAAGCCATATTATCTGAAATCACATCGCCATATACGATTTTAGATGCATTCACGCCCCAGGGCTGAAGTGTACCATCTGCAAAGCCGGTTCCAAACCCGGTAATATATATAGGATAGATCGCATTATTGTATAATCTGAGATCGTTTTCGGTTGCCCAAAAGTTATTGTCGCCTAACCTGTCCAGCGGAAGACGTGTGGTAAAATCATCTTTTTACAGGAGCCGATAAAAAGCCCTGCAAGGGAAAGAACAATAAGTATATATTTATGTCGCAACTGTTTCATAATTTATATTTTGTAAATTTTGAGTTACTATCCGACTGCGCGGCGTGCCGGGCAACCAGATATCATTCTTTTAAAAAGTAGCCTGTATACCTACGGCAACTGATTTCAGCACCGGGTAATTAGCGGAAAGTACTTCCGGATCAAAATATTCAGGCACTTTGGATATCTGTAATAAATTGAACGCTGACGCACTAACCCTTAATTTTTTCATAGCCACCTTATTTGCAATTGCAGAGGGCAATGTGTAACCCAGGGAGAGATTTTTAAGTCGCAGGTAGGCCGCATTTTGCAAAAAGCGGCTTTGTGTGGTCACATTAGACGCCCTGCTCCGGTAGGCCGGATAAAGTGCATTCCTTCGTTCAGGCGTCCAGCTGTTTTCATACACTTCCCTGGTGCCGGAACCGCCGTTAATAGCGCCCCAGAAAAGGTTATCGGAAATATAAACATCGCGTTTACCAATACCTTGGAGGAAAATATTCAGGTCGAGGTTCTTCCAGCTCAAAAATGTGTTAAGGCTAAACGCATACTTGGGTGTTGAATTTCCTATCACCTTCAAATCGCCGGGGTTTATAACCGTTGTTCCTGCGTAAATAGAGTCATTGCCATCAAGGTCTTTAAACCTGGTATCGCCGGGAAAAATAAGCCCGGTACCATGAGGGCTCCTGTTGAAGCTATGCAGCGGCGCGTTCTTTATTTCTGCGCTATCCTGGAAAATGCCATAGGTTTCATACCCCCATATATCGCCTACAACCATACCATCAAACAATGTACTCAGGAGCTTGTTGGGATTATTTTTAAAACTCACCACTACTGTTTTGTAGTTCGATAAGGTGGCGGTAATATCATAGCCCAATCCACCAGACGTGGTACTTTTATAGTTGGCCTGGAAGTCGAAACCTTTGGTATCTAACACGCCAGAGTTGGTGATAGGCGATGCTGCACCCAGTACGGCCGGGTATTTTTCTCCATCAACCAGTATGTTGGTCGTTTTTCGATCATACCACGAAAATTGATATTCAGCTTCCTGAATAAGGTAGCATCCAAACCCAGATCCAGCGTTGTAGCTGTTTCCCATGTCAGGTTGGGGTCAATCAACCCGGGAGGATTCACACCTACCGGCCTGGTGCCGCCAAAGATGTAATTCACCTGCTGGGTTGTTGAGTAAAGGCGCAGCCACAAATCAGTGCCTACATTTTGATTACCCAAACTTCCATAAGAGCCCCTGAACTTCAGATCGGTCACTACCGGTTTTAACGGCTCAAAAACTTCTCTTCCGAAATACGCCAACCGGCTGAAACCGTGGGGAACATTTTAAACCGGGTAGCGGTAGCAAACCGGGAACTGCCATCGTAGCGGCCATTAGAACCCAGCAAGTATTTACCTTTATAATCATAGGTAAAACGATAGAAAACTCCTTTAACCGCCCATTCTCTTTCCTGGTCTTCTGCAGTTAGCTGACCGGTTGCATTTCCAATAGTAGGTATATCTGTATTGATAAGATTGGTTTTATTATCCCACAGATAATCTCTTTTATTGAGCTCCTGGTTATAGCCAACCAATCCATACAGATTGTGATTGTTTAGTTTTAATGTGTAGTCTGTATAAATATTGGTCACAAAATGATTGATACCTGTAACCGATTTATATACATAGCTGGGATTGGTATAGTCTGTTGCCAGCTGGTTCCATACTGTAGCTACCCTTTCCTGGTAGGGAACCACCGTTTTATTTCGTGCATTCTCTGAGCGGTAAGAAAAATCGGCTTTGATGTTCCAGTTTTTAACCGGCGTAAGAGTAGGTGAAGCCGTAATAAGCAGAATATCCTCGTCATCCTTATCCAGCGAATTGTATTGCATAAACGACAGGATATTATCCGTCAGCGCGTTGGGCACTGGTGCATTGGCAGGCGTTCTAAGCGGCATAAATATATTGCGACCCGGCTCCTGCGACAGGGCTCTCCACCACCCGCCTTTTCCGGCAGGATTTACCGGTTGGGTATATACCGATCTGTTATAACTGGTCTTCAGATCTACCTTGAACCAATCAGTTACCACGGTAGATGTATTCAACATAAAGTTGTATCGCTTAAACTTATCGGTATTAAAAGGTACATCCCTTCCTGGCCAAAATATCCCAGGGAAGCGTAGTAGGTTGTTTTTCCTACACCACCGGATAAATTAAGATTGTGCTTTTGCGAAGGAGACCAGTCTCTTACAGCTAACTCGTAAGGGTTAACACTGGCTACCCAGTTGATAGTATTACCCGTCATAAAGTAAGGATTTCTCGACGGATCATTTTTGTAAGCAATAATACTGTCGAGCAAAGCCTGCACATTCTGCGGCACACCCTGGTTGGTAAAAGAAAAAGCATTCACCGCAGCTCTCTGAATTTCCTCTGCACTCAACAGGTCGGGCACGGCACCGGGCTGGTTCCACTGAAACATGTTGGAGTAGCTCAAATTGGGTTTGCTGCCTGCCTTCCCTTTTTAGTAGTTACCAATATTACACCGTAAGCTCCTCTTGCACCATAAACTGCCGACGAAGCTGCATCGCTCAACACGGAAATAGACTGTATGTCATCAGGATTCAGCATATTGATATCCATCTCTACCCCGTCTACCAATATGTATGGGCTGCCATTTTGTACCTCCATATTGCCGCTCGAATTTCTAGAATAAGAGGTACCACCCCGTATATTTAAGGAAGGCGTGGTATTAGGCGCTCCGTTCGAAATCGTAACATTCAGGTTGGGCGCCAGGCCTTGCAATGCCTGCCCTACATTATTTACAGGCCGGTTCTCCAGCATTTTGGAGTCGATTTGCGTAATGCTCCCGGTAAGATATTGTTTCTTTTGGGTACCAAAGCCTACTACCACCACCTCGTCCAGTCCTTTTACATCTTCCGTAAGCTGTACATTAATAACTGTTTGAGTTCCTACGGTTAATGACTGCGTTTTGTATCCTACATAACTGAACTCCAAAACCGCATTTTCGTTTTGCACGGTAATGGTATACTGACCGTTTTGGTTGGTAACCACTGCAGCATTAGTGCCCTTTTCGAGTATGGTAACGCCTTCAATGGGGTTTAATGTGGCCGCATTGGTAACGGTGCCTGTTACAACATGAGCAGTATTTGTCTGAAAAGCACCAAAAGTGCTATAGATATTTATCAGAAAAAACAATAGAATCAAAGCAGTATACTTTGAAAAACTCCACCGGCGAGAAGAAGGAGGAGACTGTTTAAAATAGCACATAATCAATTTGGTTTTAAATTTTGACTGAAAATTTCATCCCCAATCGTTTTCCTCCGGCTGGCCGATATTTTATTAACGACAGGCAATCTTTAAAGAATTCTACTGAAAACATGAATGGCATGATAACATTTCTCCGCCGAATGTATACGCCAATTCAAAACCCGATGGGTGGTTCTTTTAAATAAAAAAGGGGATTTTGTAAACTAATTGTAAAACATTGATTAGTAATGAGGGAATTGAAATTCTATTGCACAGCAAAAACCTGCAAACAGATCTGCCTTTGTCATTGGTTATGTATGCGTGTAAAACAGTCGTTTACCCGGCAAAAAACTAAAATCGCTAAACTGATTTATCCAAACCAGCCATCCTACTTCCTGCTTACTTTACAAATTCGGTTTCATAGTTTTTAAGCCACGCATTTCCTCCAATCCCCATGAGTCTATCACCTTGGTGTTTAACCAATAAAAAATAGTAGGTACAATGTCGGTGCTGGATATAAAAATGGAGGAACCTCCGGAGCAATCAGCGCCGGGTACCCAGGTCCATGCCAGAGGAAAATTAGCGGTCAGATTTTTATCGGATGCATTGGGAGCTTTATTAAAAACCGTAGTTCCGGATCCCTCCACAGGCCAGTATCCTATTAAATTGGTCAACATCGGATCATTGGCAGCGATGCCGTTTTCACAACGGTAGTTGACAATATACTGATCTGGCAATGCCGTATTCCAGATGGAAAAGTCTTTTAAATTAAATGTTGCTGCTCCTACGGAGTTCGTAATCGTTCCAAGGGCAAAAGGAGTACTGCTTGCTCCGATATCATAACCTGTAATATCGACAGGTATGCTTCGTTTTCCATTGGTCATGCACACGGCCCATCTTTTACTTGCGCTGTCAAACACTTTTAAAGCCACAACATCCCACGATCCTGCCGGCGCCGAGGCCTGCTCAGCTCCTCCAACAAACAGCAGTGCCTTCGAAGCTGCACCAATCACAAACCGGTAAAGCCCTGTACCACCGGTAATCATCATGTTCCAGCCATTTACACCGGAATAAGCATGATTGCTTTTATATGCCAGCACTGTATGGTTAGACCCAGTAGGTTTTGTTAACATACGTACTTTTGACAGTATAGTGTAATTTCCGGAAGCGCCCAGGGCATACACAGACGATTTTGCCGCATCAAGCGCTGCTATCTGATTGCGTGTAGTAAAAGGAAACGTTTGATAGGATGACAGGCTGGAAAATTCCTGCTTTTTAATATTATCATTATTATAAATAAAAAGATCTTTCTTTCATCAAGTGTTCCTCCATCGTACCTGGTTTTATCAGTGCTACTTACTCCATGAGTTGTAGTAAGAATCACAAGCCAATCTTCCGTATTGTAGGTTGACCGGTTTTTAATGCGTTCATGATCTCGCCTATCTGGCTATCTACTGTATTTATGGCTTCTTTGTATTGCGTAATTCCGGCAGCAAAACCATACTGCTTTCCTATGATATTGGGCCGGTTAAAATTTACCACCAAATGTGTGATTGATGCATCCTGCAGCGCCCTCAAGGCCGAATCCTTCACTTTATCGTCATTATCAGCATATATCTTCCTGTCTGCAAACTTATAGGGAACATCAAGCAACGTTTGCCAGGGACTAATCACCACCATTCTTGATGTTGCCGCACCAATTTTCCCGGATGCCAGCAATCTCTGAGAATAATTAGGGATATACGAGATGGTTCCATGGTTTTCTTCATTACCTTCTCCGTTCGAGATATTCAGACTGCTGTCTACCACCCCGTAGGCGGTACTAACCTTACCCGAGGTAAGACCAACCCAGGAGCCCCGTCTGTGGTATTCGCGTCGCCGTAAGCATTCCAGGAATACTTGGCATGCTCCAAGAGTTTGCTGATGTTGGGCGGCATTATTGTTTTAACTAACTGCGTCGGAAACAGCGCCATCCGCTACAATCAGCAGCACTTTTCTCTTTTTTGAATAGTGGCCTCCTCTGCCTGTTCAAAAACCAAGGGAGGATCATAGAATTTTTGCAGGCGCTGAAGCATACCAAAGCCAGCACAACGGCCCAGTATAAGAGGTAAATTTTATTGCTGTCAAACTTTTTCATCAGTACAAAAATTAGATATTAATAATAAAAAGCGCCCATTTCGGCAAATGCCGAGTTTCTGTTGCCGTTGGCCTCACCCGAGGCACATTCCAGGTAAACCTGAAATACTGGAAAGTAACAGGCGCCGGCAGATCTATAAACTGTTTGGTAAGCGCTTCGGTGGAAGAGCTGTTGGCCGCCGTTTTAAGCGGGAAAGTACCTAATGTATTCCAGCTGTTACCATCAGCACTTATTGCAATGGTAATAGCGTCCATGTGATTGCTATTGCCGTTTTGCCTTTGCACGATATAAAACCCGTCGGCCTTTACCGGAGCATTTCCCGTTTTTACAACCGCATTAAAAGGATAAAGCGCTGCCGAGGTACTGCCATTATTGGGAGCGGTACCGGTACTGCTTATACCGGAATAACAGCCATTAAAGCAGCTATGCCAAATGGTATTAATATCTCCGTCCAGCAAGTTTTTAGCATCGTACGATGCATTATAAGTGCCGTTCGTTCCGCCACGAACATTGGTAATAGACGAAACGGTCCATCCCAGGCTGGTACCTGGCGCGCCGTTTCCAAACTGTACCCGGGGAGCCAGAGGCTGGTCACCACCGGTATTAGTAATCGGATTGTACATCCATACATTCGTCATTAGCTTGCGATAGCCTTTTGCAGCAACAGCATTCCGGGAAGTCTGGCTCACCTTCAATCCCCATTCCCTCATAAAGCGGTACATATCAGTTTGGGTATATTCACTTAACCGTTCATAAAAGAAATCTATTTTAGATTGATTATCTATTGAGGTAAAACGTGCATTCCTCGCTGCTGTTGCCAGGTAAGTCATAAAACCATAGCCATATTTCTCAAAAATCTGTGCATATATAGCCATGCGCGGATAGAATTGACCGAGATTGGTAAGAACTGACCAATCCTTGGCGGAAGAGTCTAGTGCAAGGAATGATGCAGCTCCTGGTGTTTGTCCGCCGGTTCCGTACCAGCCATCATTGAGCGGCCCCGGTATATAATTATAAATAGATGACTTCTTAAGAGAAAAAAGATTACAGGTCACTTCTCCATTGTTGCTAAAGGTCCAGGTGCTATGCATTTGCATATTGTGCCCGATTTCATGAAACACTCCCCAGTTAGACTGTTCGAGCTGGCCAATAGTTACCGCCTGGTAAAAATAGCCCGAGGTTTGCCCTGCAACAATAGGATCTCCGCTGTGCATAGCCCCCACAGAAGGCTGGATATCGAATACGATTCTCCAGGGCAAATAGGGAGAGCGGTTTTAACATCCGGATTATTGTCGCTAAGCCCATACCAATCGTAATACACCGCCTTGATCAAAGAATCCCATTTTTGCATTAAAGCTGTTGGACTAGGTATAGATACCAGGAAAGGTTGGCTTTAGGCAAAGTGAAAGCGATACGTTTTCCAATAATTTCGAAAAACGGTACCGATGTCTTACTGATCATCTGTCGCCACTCTTCATCTGTAGTTTGACCTAAAACAAAGTTGGCGCCGGCGCAAACTCCGGAAAAGCTTATGGGAAGCACCTGCCCCAATGGCCGCTGGGGCAATATATAAATCAGACCGCCATATAAATTCCTTACGTAGTTGACACCAGGGTAAAGTGTCCTTCTGACAACTATAACCGGGTCTCGTTGAAGCACTTCCTTTCCCGTGAGATTATCGGTATGTGAACCCACCTGCACCGTTAACCCATAGATGCCTTCAGGAATAACGATCTTAATCAGCTCTCCTGCCGGCGCCCAAAGTCCGGTACTGATCCAGTTACTGGGTAAAACGCTCACCCGTAAATCTGAGGCGGTTGCCGTTTGATAATTTAGATCTATATTGAGGATCGTATCTTTTATTCGGGGCTGTAAAGGCGTTACCATTCCCGGATAGATTTGGGCCGCCGTAAATTTCGAAGCATCTATGCGATCCATAGCTGTGTCTATTTCAAGACCCGTAGAATCGTTATAGCCTACAGAACCTGTACCATTTTCAAACTGGTAACCGTAATTTTTGAACAACTTGTCATGAATGCGACAGCACCGATCAAAAACAGAATACATTTTTTATTGATTTCATCCTGATACGTTTAATAGTATTTAGTTGGCTGAACCGGTTGACCGGTAAGTTGGCGTTATTAGTTTACCATCCAGTTGGTAAGCCTGTACATTGAAAATCCCCATCCAGGTATAAATAAACCGTGGGATGTCTACAGAAAACGGAATTTTATTTAATTCCACATCGGGATAAACCGGGCAAATATTAGCGCTTGCAGAAACATTCAGGCCGCCCCATACCGCGGCCGCGCCAAACTTCACGTCTCTTTTACTTGTTGAATAATCTATAAATATTTTTTCTGATGCTTCCTGAGTTCTCTCCCACTCCCGGCCAGTACCCGATAAGATTCCCCGCAAAAGGTTCTCCGGTATTAACAAAAGTTCTGCAATAGTTGGCCACGATGTAATTTTCAGGCAATGCAGTATTATAAATTCTGATATCAAATATTCGTCCCCTGAAAGAATTAGCTCCATACGAAGGTCCGCCTCCTATAATCAGGCTAGAGTTGGTGGAAAGTGATTTGTTAGAGATGTCGGTTCGGCCACCAGCTATGCCATTGAGGTAAGTGCGCGTATAGCGTTTACCAGCACTATCATATATAACAGCCGTAAAAGTATTCCATACACCCAGCTCATAAGACGGCCCGGTATTGGCTATATTATTTTCTACCCTGAAAGACCAGTTGGTATTGGTACCGGCATGTAGAAGAAACGACCAGCCATTAGTTGGATTCGCACCGCTGGCCGCACTGCTTTTTGAAAGAATTGCCGGAATAGTAGCACTCGTACTCCTGTTGGTAATATTAGCCTTGAACTGGATGGTATAATTACCGGTAGTACCCAGGTTATATATTCTTGCCGATGCAGAATCCAGCGAGCCTTGTCTGTCTGCGGGCCCCAGCTCCTCGGGTGAAGTTCCGTTTACTGAATACTCACGCATATCAGGAACGGCGAAGTAATCGAGATTAAAATTAGGATTTGAAATAATTACAAACCCATTGCGCTCTGTATCAGAGAAGTCGGAGCCGTCATCTTCGTTCTCACCCAGTACATATTTACCGCCTTTGTTGGATGCAATAATAATTACCCAATTCTCTGTTCTTATTGATGACCTGCTCTTTATAGCATTCAGCAGCGCGCCCAGGAAGGTATCGAAAGATTGCAAGGCTGCGAGATAGGTTGCAGAAGACGGACCGTAACCGCCAACATCACCAGCTTTTTCAAACCAGTATACTGCGCTATCACTACCGAAGACGAGGTACTTGACAGGTTATCTACAGTTGCGCTCTGCACCGCCTGATCAGATGTCAGCAATTGCTTTACAGCCGCATTTACCACCAGGTTGTTGAAAATAAAATCCGACTGCACAAAGGCGCTTGTCTTAAAGCCGGTGTTTACAGCAGACAGGTTGTCGATAAAAGGTTTGTACTGATTTAATTTATTAGCTCCTGAAGCGGCTACCACGCCATGTTTGGCCTTTTTCACACCGGTGAACATATCAGCATATGTAGTGGCTTCTACGTTGCTATCATCTGTAAGGCTGGCCCCGGAAAAAATAGCGGTTTTGGTAAGGTTATTAATATTGGGATAAACATTGTCCCTTACCGACTGTGCGGTTACTACTTTGCCAACACCACCGTCTACCACAACATACAGCACTTTATTTTGTGATGAAGCCTGATGTGCAATTGTGTCCGGAACAACAGTTGTATCTATCCTGGTATCAAAATCACGGTTGCATGCAGTAAACCCTGATAAAAGCAACCCGCCTGTTATAGTGAAAATGAACAGCTTTTTCATTATCGTTTTATTATTTAGTGTATTACCAGCCAAACATTTCATGATGATCGATGGCTGGCAATTTTGCATTGTTGCAGCACGCATTAGTTGATTATTGATTTCCGAATACAAGTTTTAATATTCCACCACACCTTTCTCCTTCAAATGTGTCGATACTGCCTACTAAAATAACGGCAGGTAGGCCACCGATCCCCGATTTGGTTTCCACCATTTTATAAGTTGTTCCGTTAAACGCTCCCGTAGTATTATAGCCAGCTGCCAATGATCCATCGGCATTCAGCACCATCAGGCCTTTCCTTGTAATGTTGTTGTATTTTTCAAAACCTCCGGTAACTATTATCAAACCATTAGAAAGCTGGCCGGCAAACGTAGGTATACCACCGGCAAAGGCGCCATTTGTACGAAAACCATTATAAAGAGACCCGTCACTGTTCAAAACAGCGATGTTATTAACAGCAGTACCATTGTAACTGGTAAAGCTTCCCGTAATTATGTACTTCTGCGCGATACTATTGTATTGTATGTTATTAATATTTTCGTTCGCGGCAGATCCTGCCTGGAATGTAGGATCCAATGTACCGTTGACATTAAGTCGTGCAATCCTGTTACAACTGGCTCCGTTGAATGATGTAAAAGAGCCTACTACAATCAGCTTTCCATCGTTTTGCATCCATGATCCGGTTATATTGCCATTAAAACCAGGAGGGCGTTGATTGGGAGTTAGTTTATTAAACAAATAATTAGAATCGACCTCTCCGCTAAGGAACATACGGCTGACGGGTAGAATAGAAGAAAAAGCAACCAGCTTGTTGTCTTTTGTTGACCGCTCATAAAAATACTGATAGTAAGATGCCATACCCCCTACTGCTGTAACCTGATTATTGAAATAGTATAGTTTGTCAACAAAGCCGCCAAGGTTACCTATAAACTGGGGCACGGTATCCTTTGCATAGGAGGGGTCTGAATTATCAGGTGCCACATACAGTTCTACCTCTCTGGTACGAAGCGATCCCGAACTATTTAATAAAGTGATGTTGGCCATGTCAGATACACTGTCAAACATCACAAACGAACCGCCAATCATCAGGTCATTGTTGGGTAATCTTAGTAACGAAAAGATACTGCCGGAAGAAAGCCCTCGCCCTACGGTTAATCCGTCTACCTTCTCACCCGATGCATTGATTTTTGTGATACTTGACAGCCCCGCATTTAACCCGTAAGAAGAGAACCTGCCTGCAATAATATACTGGCCATTGTCGGGCAATATATCAAATATCGACCCGTTCGTTCCTATTCCTGATTTAAAAGTAGCATCCCTATACAGCTTACCTTCTATAAATATGTTAGGGCCCTGAAATACCTGGCCATCTACCCGTAGCGACGCAGCGCCGGAGCTCACGTTCTGGGGCAACGTTATGGTGATAGTGCTATCTGTTATATTTTTAATACCCGCTTCCAGGTCACTTGCCAGGAACTTAATTTCTGTTGCGCTCGCAGATCCCAATCCGGTTACATAAAATGTCATGTCCTGTCCTGCAACGCCTCTCGACGGCGTGGGCGCTTTATTGAAAACCTTATTGGCAGCAGCGACTGGCCGCCCCCATAGGGATCTGAAAACGTTTCGTCTTTTTCACATCCCGATATAATCATTGAAAGAAGAAGACCCGCAGCTATTATTGAAAAAAGATTTCTCATACTTTGATATAGTATTTGATATAAGTTGATTATTCGATACCCGCCTCATCTGCAGCCTGGCCGAATCTGAAAGGATAAAAGCCGAATGTATGATTGCGATATTTCAGGATGTGCAATCTGCCGTTACGCGGTGCAATGTCGGAGGTAGCTACAGGCGCATTATACCACCGTATTCCAAATGAACCGCCAAAATCGTATAGGTATGACAACATCAATTGCCGGTACCCTTTATACTTCAGGGTTATATCATCGGTCAGGTCACCGGGCGTACCATTGTTGTTAACTGCATCATTATATATAACGCCGATATTCACCACCTGGTTATCGATTGACTCAAACAAGTTACCGCGATAGGTGTCCAGGGCCAGCGTATCGATCTGGTTGTAATCTTTAAGCCCGCGGTTGCCGGGAAAAATATACAGGCTCAGGAACTTCTTCCAAACCGCAGGTTTGATTTGCTCAAACCGGGTCACACTATCTCTTCCCCGCTCTAACTGTACCTCATTGACATATCTTATAATTTTGTCAAAACACGGATCCGGAGGCGCAAAAAAAGTAACCTGATCATTTTGCAAAACAGATTCCAAGCCGGCATGCTTGATAACACGCACCAGGGTATCAAAGTAAAAGGGTCTTTTTCCAGGTACTCCATAATGGTGCCGTCAAACCTGGCTTCATTAACCCCGGTATCTATATAATAATCTTTTTTACAGGAGCTGGCAGCCAGGCAAATAATGCTCCATAAAAAGAACTGATAAAGAATCTTAGCCATAATTAATTCCAATAATTGTTTAATTGAATCAGTGGGTTGTTGGTTTGTGCTTTTTTATTGATAGGCCAGGTCCAGGCGCCTTGCAAAAACTGGCCATAAGACATGCTGTTCGTGTAATTGAACTTCGGATTGTATATTCTTCCGGTGCGCACCATATCATAATAGTAATGCCCCTCTCCCATTAGCTCCTTACATCTCTCGTAGAAAATAGCATCTAATAAACTGCCTTCACCAGGATTGGCAGGAAATAAAGCAGTGTTAGCTCTTGACCTGATCCTGTTTAAAAGTTGTGCAGCCTTATCATTATAAGCGCCGGCTGCCGTTCCCTCAGCATTCGCCATAGATGCCAGTGCTTCTGCCTGTAATAAAATAGCATCAGGATAGCGAAATATAAAATAGTTATTACTGAGTGCATTATCGCCACCCTTCGGGCCTAATGCGATATTGTAAAACTTCAGCATTTGCGAATTGGCTGCATACATAGTGTTCACATTATTAAAAGTGAACCAGGCTTTAATGCGGTCATCCGGCTGCTCGTCGGGATATAATGTTCTCAGGAACCCCGACATATAATTCATCTCAACATTATCTTCTACACTATTGGCATTAGAATTATTGGTAAGGTTACTTTCCCAAATTACCGTTCCGGCATAAGTCATACGCCTGTTTTGAGGAAATAGGCCATAGTTAATATTCTGCGGTATTTCAAATAATCCCTCCTGCGACCGGCCCTGGAATACAGTAAATATCTGGCTGATCGGGTAAAGCTTTAACACGCCCATTTCCAGCTCTCCCTGATTGTAAAGGATATCGCCCAGCTCATCTACTTTTTGATAATAAGCATTGGCATTGGTTTTATCGAAGCCCGCCAGCCACATATTAAAATGCATTTCCAATGCCAGCATGCTGCTTTGCATGGCCCTTATTGCCCTGTAAGTCGGGTCGGGGTAAGCCCAGGGTACATCTGTACGATGACGCTCGAGGTCTTCCAGGCACTTTTTAGCTACTTCTACATGACTGGTGCGAGGTAAAGACTTCTCATTGTACGCATTGGTATAATAAGGAACATCCGAATATAGCCTGATCAGATAAAAATAAGAAAGGCAGCGCATGAAAACGGCTTCACCCTGGTATTGCCTCACCATCTTATCGGAAAGGCCCGGATCCTTTGCCTGCACTTTAGGCGCTTCTTCGTACAATATATTGGCAGCCTGTACCACCTTGAAAAGCGGAGACCAGTCGTCTATAAGGTCCCACCGTGTATTTCGTTGCCACCACTCCCTGATAGCGTCATAAGTAGGACTGGTACGGCTTGCATCAGCAGCGATAGCATTTCTCAGGTCGTTCCTGGAGAGAAAAGTTACGTCGCCCCTTGGCGGATAAGCGGCACCTACTACTACAGGAGCGCATCTTACATCTCCCATAAAAAGCACAGCGGTCTTCATGGCAAATTCGTCTTTGAAAATGCGATAGACATCATTGGTAAACCTTTCTACATCCGCCTGTGTTTCCCAGAAGTTGTTTCCCGAAAGATCATCAAGAGGTTTAACGTTCAGGAACTTTTTACAGCCTCCTGTTATCCCGAGAACAACAGCCAGTATTAGTAAGCATTTTATTTTCATCTTCATAAAAATTAAAATTGAACGTTTAAACCTATTGTATATGTGCGCCTGGTAGGGTATCCATCTGCTCTGTCGCGCCCCAGGTCAGTAACGTTTTCAGGATCAGGACCCGAATAATTCGAAAATGTGTACACGTTATTGGCAGTAAAGTAAATACGCGAATAATTGATACCATAGCGGTGGGTTTTGGATTTTGGCACATTATATCCTACCGTTACAGTATTGAGTTTGAAGTAAGAGCCATCCTCCTGAAATAATGTCTGATTAAAACGAAAAGGCTTAACAGCGTCGCTCCTTGTAAAGTCATAAGGATTAGGGTATGTTGCATTCACATCGCCGGGCCCCTGCCAGAAATTATATTCATCGATAGGCACAAGCGCAGCATTGCTTTGACTGGCTACCGGGTTGTTATAACTGGCCAGCCGCTGAGCGAGGGAATTGTTTAAGATATCCCTGCCTGCAGTAATCGACATGTTCATGGTAAGCGTAAAGGATCCATAGGTGAGCATCGATTGCAAACCGCCGGTAAACTTGGGAAAAGCATTACCCGCAACAACCAAATCACGTTCGTCCAGTATATAGTTTCCGTCAAGATCCGTCCAATAAGGATCACCGCCTTTAAAGAAAACTTTATTGCCATTTCCATCCAGCGTATAATAAGGCAAACCAGTAGACGGGTCAACAGGCACTGATGCATCATCCGGAAATACACCCCGGTAATGGTACAATATATTCGAAACAGAATTCCTGCCGAGCCGGTATAATATATCCTGCCGGATGCCCCCACTGTTGATTCATCTTTATGCAGGATCTGTCTTACATCATTAGGCAACCTGGTAAGTATATCGTGGTTAAAGGCCCCGTTGGCAGAAATATTCCACCTGAATTTTTCTTTATTAAAAGGGCGATATGTAACCGTAAACTCGTAACCATAGTTTACATGGCTCATATAATTGGTCTTAAACTTTGCAAAACCATTGTGATCAGCAATACTTATGTTGAATAGCTCATTGTCCAGTTGCTTATAATACGATTCAAGAACAGTAGAAAATTTACCATTTAAAAATCCTGCTTCCAGCGCATAACTTAACTGTGTGGTGATCCTCGGAAGAAGGCCTACATTGGGCAGGTACTCCCAGTTAAGACCCGTGGCAGGATTATTATTATATTGCCCGGATGTTACATAGCGGCCATAGGCGTCAAAAATGCTACCAGTAGGAACTATATTTTTGCCCCAGCTGGCCCTGACAGATGAGTAGTCGACCCAGTCGAGCCGCTCCATGAACTTTTCATTATTAAAGTTCCACCTTAAACCTACAGCAGGCACCTTTACAAAAGGCTGGTTGGGTCCGTTCGTTGAGCTGCCATCCAACCGGTAACTGAAATCCAATACATATTTTTTGCGGTAGTTATATTGAAAGGTGCCGCCATATCCAAACAGCCTTGTTTCATAGTTACTATTGAGTATACCACCCCTTCTCTGAAAATTAGAGATATAACCTACCGGACCTTCATACTGATCGTTTGGAGTGCCCGACTGTTGTTGAGCCTTAGCCATAAATTTATCAAGGCTTACCTCCGAAAATACAAATGCGTTGATCAGGTGGTCCTCTGTGAAGTTAGTGGTATAATTAAGAGAAGCCCTGTTATTGATACCCTCCCTGCGGCTGTCATAACTATATCTCAGCGAGTAGTTATTGTTGATAGCAGATGGCGTAAATGTATTGGTTCTGCCTGTTGTGAAGTCATAGCTTAAATTATTCTGGATATTTAATCCTTTTACCAATTCATACCGCACATCCATATTAGCAGCCAAACGGCCGGTTTTATTTTCATTATCGGTTTGAGATACGCCCAACGCAGTAGTATTACCACTAAAAAAGACGGAGGAGGCAATAATGAACTTGCCGATGCCGCCGTGGCTACGCCGCCCTGCATCATACCTGTACCGCTACCCATACTCTGATTGCCCAGTGAGGCCGTTATAGAGGTAAAAAGTCTGAACCGCTGTGTTGGCATATATTCTGTATTCAAACCCATTGTATATCTCGCAAAGCCCGTGTTTTCGATAATACCTCGTTCATTATAGTAAGACAGGTTAGATTTGTAGTTGAATTTTGTGTCGCCGCCCGCCGCTGCTATATTATGTGTCATATTGAATTTAGGACGATAAAATATAGACTGCCAGTTGGTAGAATTATTATAGTAAGGATTTAAGTAGTCGGCTAAAAATGGGTTTTCCTGTATCCGGTCGCGGCCGCTATATGCAGTGGTGTCATTCTCCAATATTTGCTAATCCTGCTTTCTCTTTCTTCTTTACCTCCAAGTACACTCTTCAGCCCCGGGGAACACTTAAAACAAAATTGCCGGTATAGGTAATAATCGGTTTTTTAGATCGTCCCCTTTTGGTGGTAATGATAATTACTCCGTTTGCTCCCCTTGAACCATATACTGAAGTAGCCATGGCATCTTTCAGAAAGGAAAAATCTTCTATATCTTCCGGAGGTATCAGTGAGATCGGACTGATACCCGGCCCTCCCTGATTAAAACCATATTCAAAATTGGTGTTGGGATCGAAAGGAACGCCGTCAATAACAAACAAGGGTGAAGAGGGTGATAAAAAGCATCATTGCCGCCACCAGACACGCCTATATTGGAAACACCTCTTACAAATATAGACGAACTAAAGCCGGGCATCCCCGTTGTATTCTGGATATTAACACCTGCTACACGGCCCTGTAAAAGTTCCATTACATTGGATGTAGGAACATCCTGAATATCCTTGCCACTGATTGTAACACTGGATCCTGTGCTGAACTGTTTTTGTCTTTTTGAAACCCCTGTACCACTACCTGTTCCATACCGCCGTCTTTCACGGCCAGCGTAATGTCTAGTTTCGTACGGCCGTTCAGGTTAACCTTCTGCTTCTCATAACCCGCATAAGAAAAAGTAAGTACCGTATTGGCAGGAACGGAAATCGTAAATTCACCGTTTTCGTTACTGGTGGTAACGCCGGTTTCATTTTTACCAATACTTATTGTAACATTACTGATAGGCTGGTTCGATTCTTTACTTTTGACCACGCCCGTAACAGTAATATTTCCTTGTGCAACCACAAACAGCGTTACACATGAGAATACAGCAGCCAGTAATAATTTCATGAAAATATGGTTAAGGTATTTTGAAAATTTTCTCATAATCAGTCGTTGTCAAACTTGGGTGATTCTTTTGGAAAGGACACGATGATCTCCCAGTCGCCTTTGGTATATATGGCGAAATCAAACAGCAGATTAGACACCTGCCTGAAGCCTCCTGCAGTTAAACGGGAATAGCTAAGATCAAGATGGGCATATTTTCCGTCGATGGTTGTATATTTTGTTCTTCTTTCTACCAACGGAATAGGATAGGCTACATCATACTTCACATACGTAGCCGTTTTTTGCATATTAAAGCCATGTACCAAGCCAGTCCAATTAGTTAGATTGAATTTTGAGGGATCGATAAATTTATTATTCTTGTCAATAAATACGATTCTGAAACTAGAACCCTGGCTGGATAATTTATGAATGGAAATTCTAATATCTGAGGCATATAAGGTTGTTTGACTACTGTCGCCAATGATATTAGAAACAGAAGAAGGGTTTAACCAGTCGCTTGAAGAATAGGCGGAAATAATATCCGCATTATTAGGTTCATATTCTCTTATGATATAAGGTTGAATCCTCAGGTCTTTTATAACTTTACTGCCACCACTGTTGCCTACCTGTATATCAAATTTATACCCCGAATCAGGCATAGATTTTACCGACCTGGCGAGTATTTCGTTACTGCCCCAGAAAAGCATATCACCGGAATGCTCCCTGATCTCCAGAAACGGGTGATCTTCCTGTATTCTTTTGGCCTCAATTGCCTGCAGTGAGGTCTCATCGCCGGTGTACTGCTCTTTCCAAACATAAATAGGGAAAGCTGCCGATAACTCAGGCGCCGGCAGCCCGTCGTATGTACGAACATTTACCAGCTTAAAAGTCAAGGGTTTTGCCGAATTATTATTATCCAGGAAAATATTACTATACAATGTATTCCTGCCAAGTATGGGGTTAAATAATGTTTGGGTATACGAGGATTCCAGATTAAATGAATCCAGATCCTGCGGAATATAGTTTTTCACGCAGCCTGATAATAACAGCACTGCTAAAAAAGAATACCTGATAGATTTATAATTTTCATCAGTTTATATTTTTGTTGGTTTTGGCTCAACCCAATCTTTTAGTCAGTTATTTTTTATTTGTTAAACCTGCTTACAAACTCACCAAAGCCCAGTTCATGCTCGGGATTTAAACTATGTACCACGCCATTTTGGGTAACTATATTAACTACATTAGTTTCTGTACGGATCCAGTCTCTTATAAACGGGGATTTTTTTGTATCGCTGAAAATGATATTGGTTGGGCCGCCTGCCTGGAATCCCATGGCTTCGCTAAAGCTTCTCTGGCCATGCATAGGATAATGATACAACACGGAACTCAGGTCCATCCCGTCTACAAATTGTATGGTGGAAGTGCTGATTTTTCCTTTAATCACATACCGCGATATAAGAGTATCAAGGTTTGGCAGGTCCAGATCGCTGATATAAACAGGGGATTTCCCGGAACTGGCCCTGGCTATGTTTAAAGTAGACATAATGAGTCTGAAACTTGCATTGGAAGGAGCAAATAAAGTAAGCTGGGTTCCACTATTTGAAAGACTGTCTTTCAGCCATGAGATGCGATTGATCGCTTTTACCAGAGAATCGTATACGCCCGTTTTTGCCACGATATACTCATAATCAGTTCCGCTATACGTATTTTCCGTATTAACATACGCATAATCTCCTCCCGGCTTCTTACAGGAACTACATACAAGAAGCCCTGAGATGAAAACAATGAAGCAATAAACAACTATGCCCCTATTTCTATTAAATATCATAATCAGTAACAACTTTAGTTTTTCCAATATTGTGTCTGCTGTATCAGGCCATTGGCTTTTAATACCTCTTGGGCAACCGGCCAGTAAATGCCGCCCGTAGCTATAAGGTTATTGAATACAGGATCGTTATTCTTAATTTTTTTGTACCTTATCAGGTCAAACCAATACCAGGCTTCCCTAATAATTCTTTTCTCCGTTCTTTAAATATTTCATCAATAACATTTACGGTAGCCGGTAAACGATCCAGTTTGCGATCAGCCCGTAACAGGTTTAACAGGTCGAGCGCGAGTGAGGTATTGCCCAATACAGCTTTGGTCTCGGCCTGTAACAATATCATTTCTTCAGCACGGCTAAAGACAATAGGAGAACCATATAATGTAAACACGGATGTATTATTACTAGCGCCGGCAGTAGGGCCTACTATAGCGATTTTAGTAAACAAAGGATAATCGCTGGTAAGGTTGCTAAAGAACATGCTGCTAACAGTACCTGTGGCATCTATACTAAATCTTTCGTCCCTAGGTTCGTTGTAGATGGACGCGATATCTTCGGCCGGTATATATATTAACGGATTGGTACGCTGAATAAAAGGCGCGCCCAAGGTAAGGTTTTCCAGATGACCGGTAGGCGTTGTTTCGTTTTTTCCTGCGACATCCCAAAAGCCAGCACATGCTTATTATTGGTGTTTGTAAAAACGCCGCCTGTTGCAGACACCAGCGTGGTAGTGGAAGAAGTGGTAAGGAGTGCGCTGGAGGAATTGGCCGAAGCATAGTCTAGATACGCTGAAGCATCGAGATACCTTCCATCCAGCACCGAAATATGGGCCAGCAATACATAAGCCGTAAGACGGTTAATAAGGTCGCCCGACCAGTCGGAGCTGCCATAATACAGTCCCGAAAAATAATCAGCATTTACAGATCCATATATAAATGGCAATACAGGCGCCGCTTCCTTTAAAAGCTGCTCGGCGTAGCTTAACACAGCCGATGAGCTTGAACGGGGTATTTTTGGAAACTGACCGTCGTAAGATTGCTTGATCAACGGAACGTCGCCCCAGGTTCTTACCAGATAATAATAGGCCAAAGCAATAAGCGCCTTCATTTGCGCTATATCTACCTGGTTCGTAAGATTGGTATATTGCGGATCTGACGCCAAGACATTACCCGATTTTTCGATAAATAAAAAACTGCTGTTAATCACTGCATAAAACTTTCTCCAGTTAGAAACATTTTCCAGTAAGGGAAAAGGTAGGTTTAACTTACCCTCGATCACAGCTTTGAGATCGGGCCTGAAACCGACTTAAACGCGCTTCCTCTAAGCTCCCCGTACATCCAATTGGCTTCATTGTCGGCCAAAGCAGAACGCATTAAGCCGTAATTGCCTAATAACGCCGAACGGGTATCGGTAATAGACTTCCACGCATTTTTTTCATTAATGGTATTGATGCCTCCAGGTCTAATATTTTGTTGCATCCTATACCGCTACAGGCGATAGCAACAATGAAAACATAAATAAAACGATATATATTCTTCATGATCATATAGGGGTATAAGCAGTTTACAGATTTAGTTTAAGGCCTAAAATGATACTTTTAGTAAGAGGTAGCGACAACCCGTTGTCATACCCATAATAATTGGCCAGCTCGGGATCCCGGTTAGTATAGGGTGAAATTTTAAACAGGTTGGTACCAGTTATATAGAGATACAGATCTCTAATGCCTTTACCTCTGCCAAAGCCCAGTTGATTTCTTCCTGCTATTTTATAACCGATAGTGGCCGATCGAAGTGAAAAGAAGTTGGCTTTTTCCAGGAACAGGTCCTGGTTTACCTGGTAAGGGGTTACAGGGCTCCAGGGATTATACATAGGATACTTTTCTGTATCCACCCTTTCTTCCCAATGTGTTATTTCTTTTACTCTATCAAGGCTATTGGTATTATCCCTGGTAATAAAGTCCATGTAATTAGCAGCTTCCTGGTTGATAACATGATGTCCCAAAGCATACTGCAACTGAAAATTCAAATCGAAGCCTTTGTAAATAAACTGGTTGATTAGCCCCGAATATTTGGGGTAATGCATGGCCCTTTAATACCCGGTCGTCGTCGTTGATCACATTATTGCCATCAACATCCAACCATTCAGGATCACCGGCATTTAGCGTAAGCCCCTTAAAAGTCCTACCTGAAGGAACTTCCGACTGGCTATTATAAATGCCTTCATTCCTGAATATCCAAAACTCATCTACGGCATGTCCTACTTCCAGTTTTTGATTATTGAGGATAATACTTGAAACACCATCTGGCAAGGCTTTCAACATATTTTTATTAAAAGTCGTATTCAGAGCAGCGTTCCATCCCCAACCGTTTTTTCCACCGGGAATCAGTTGCGCCCTGATGGTAAGATCAACGCCTTTATTGTTTACCCACATTCCGGGTTTCAGTTCATAGTTATAACCGCTTTCTGCGGTAGTAGGTACCGTAAGAGTCAGATTTTTATTATCCTTGTTATAAACATCTATACTTAAAGAAAGAAAATTATTAAAGAAACCAACATTAGTTCCAACATTCACTTGCTGTACATAACTCCAGGGAATATCATAGCCGATCCAGGCGTTATTATACGGTCTTGAATAAGTGGCATAACCGTTATAGCTTGTTAGAGGAAAACCTCCCCAGCTTAACTGTGGCATATACTGCGGCCCGGCACCGGTAAGCTGATCCGCCACCAGGTCGCCAACCTGCCCCCATGACGCATGAACATCTAATGCCGATAGTATACCAGATCTGGGATTTACCAACTTGTACATAGCATCAAAAACAGGAGATATCAGCCATCTTTGATCAGGCTGCATGGAAGAACTACCGTCGCTTCTTACCGTAGCTCCTATCTCCAGGCCATTGGCAAGCGCATACCGCGCATTTGCGAAAAAGACATGAGCCTTTGCTGCACCTTGTCCAAGTAGCCATTTACGATATACCCGTTGTGTGTTAAGTATTGGGAGGCCTGTGTATTCCCGTCTACTTCCGCGATCCTTTTACATCATCCGGCCCGTTATAGCCTGCAAAATAGCTATACCTCGAAAGATCACCCTGGTAGTTTAAACCTCCCATAAGATCCAGCTTGGAGGCATTATCAAAAATGTACCTGTATTCCAGCTTATCTTCTAAAATGAACCGTTGATTAAAACCAAAATAATTAGAAACATAATTATTGCCGCTAAACAAAACTTTAGGATAGAACAAATCCCTTTTACCTTCGTTGTAATCGAAAGAAAGACGAGCTGTATTAAGTACTTTACCCAGGTTAGCAGAGAGAGAAAAATATCCCTGAACAGAGGAGGTAAGGTTATTATCTATTAAATCCCCTTCATATACATCAATAAATTGCTGGTAAATATTTTTATTGGGTGGCAATGGATTGGCAATAGATGGCAGGTAACGGATTTCAGCGAACCGGTCGGTGAAATTCCTGTTGCGATTACGGTTCAATATCGTTCCGCTGATCATACTCGAAACGCTCAGCCATTTTGCTGGTACCATGGATACATAAAACGAGCCGATGTACCGTTTTAAACTGGTAGCATCTGCCGTGCTGGCATTTTGCATGGTCCCGAAAAATGCCCGGAAATTAGAACGGCCCGCACCACCTGTAAGGCTTGCATTAACGTTGTAAAGCGGAACATTTTTATAATACAGGTCAGTCCAGTTAGACGCTCCGTAATAATCAGCATTGGAAGAATCGCTCAGATAGCCAGGCAGCGACCCTGCGCCAGCTCCATATTGCCGGTAAAAAGGCAAACGAAAGTTCTTCTCAGTAGCAGCGTTTAAGGTATTAATACGGGGTGTTAAGGCATAACCAAAATAACTATTTACAGATAGCAATTTTCTCCCGGTGCTGCATTCTTTGTTGTAATATAAACAGCTCCGTTGGAAGCCCGTGGCCCTAAAAGGCCTATACCTTTAAAATCCTTGACTACAGCAATCTTTTCAATATTATCCTGATCGAGTATGCTTAACAGGTTCGTTGCAGGGCCGATAGGATTTACATCGTAGGTTTGTATATTATAAGTATAAGGATTATCCTGTATCAGCGGAATACCGTTTAAATACACAGCAGGCTGAGAAAGATAAAGCTCCTTGGGCGATAATAATGGCCGGCTCAAACCACGAACATACATTTGCTGATGAACAGATCCCGGTTCGCCTGTCGTTTCCTGCACATATAAACCAGAAATAGCTCCTTTAACCATTTGTTGCACGGTAATAGCAGGGGTAGACCTGATATACTTAACATGAATAGTGTCTTGTGTAAACTGAAATGCTGCCGGATTCACATTATAATACACAATTGTATCCGCTTCTTCCTGAACAGCGCCACTATTGGGAACAGAATCTTTTTGTACCTGGGTAACTATTGTATCCTGGTATGATATAGCATAGTCAGGCCCCGGCCAATCGGAAGTATTAGCTTCCGAAGCTTTAACCACAACTATGTTTACAAGAAAGCAGCCTATAAGCAGTAATTGATATAATGATTGTTTCATTTTTAATAAAAAAGCAATAGTTTTTTAATAGTTTATTGCAATGGCCCGTTAAGCCTTCCTTATCATGGATGCTTCAGACCAATAGTCCTTATTCCTTACTTTTCTCATTTTCCTGTTTGGCAAGTAGAACAGGACGTGATTTTTAAATACTCATTTCTCTAAGCTCCGGCACGCTGATCGGTTAAATTGATTGCTTGAGCCATTTTGATAATTGCATTCTAACAATAGTGAATTATCTGGATTTCTTTGACGTGAATATCCTAACGACTTGAATAAAACATCGGGGATTTCTTAAATAAAAAAGGGGTATTTATAAATAAAACAACTAAACAGCTGGTCTTCAATAACTATTTTTTACTTAAAGTCCTTAACACACTATTTTGTTCGCACACTATATTGCATTGCTCATTAAAAGCAACAAAATGTCAGCCATTTTATAGCGTTAAGCAACAGATACGAGCTTCATCAACAGACAAAAACTATTAAAAATCAATACATACATACATACATACATACATACATACATACATACATACATACATACATACATACATACATACATACATACATACATACATACACCCCGCATTAGTATGCGGGGTGTTACCAGGCGTCCCTGTTTTAATTACTTAATCGATTTTATTGCATATTTCTTACCACTAAGTAATGATCTTTAGACATCACACTATACCTGTCAAAAACTAACTGTTACTTCTGCCGATTGAAATATATCTATGGCTTGCACAACCGGCTTGAATATTGAATAATGCCTGATCGTACCAGTAGTTGCTATATCAGGCACTTTTACCTCATTCGCAAAAGGCGACACTTCTATTGTAGCCATTCCTCCACCCGCTTTTGAATAGGTCACAATGGTTTTCTGCAGCGTATAAAACACAGTCGTATCCCTTGGTTTAGCGCTTTCATTTTGAAAATTCAATTGCTTCACTCCATTTATGGTGGTAATATTTTGGTAAATGCGATTGTACAAAGACGAATTATACCGGTCGCCATAAATAAATCCCGAACCGGTTACAGTATTGGAGCTATCGCCCTTGCTATCGTAAGAAGTAATATTTACCAAAAGCGTAGCTTCGGGCAGGTTACTAATGGCTACCTCCTTATAATTGCCGTACTCCCCGGCCGCTATGTCTGCCATTGTTGTATTTACCTGGGCGCTCAAAGAGCTGCTGTAGGCAATTTTAAGCTTGTTCACACGCCTGTCCGGCGCTACAATGAATTTTAAAATGGCCCTATTACGTCCTGGTAATATTTGCAGGAATCAACCTTGCCTGGCTTGGCCAACTCTGCCGCATTTAAAAATCAGCGGAGTAGAAATCATCTGGCTTGCCGCATTTATTAAATATCAGCAGCACACAAAGCGCGATGACTAAAAAGCGTATCTTTCTCATTTATTTTAGTTTTATAGCTGTCCAAATAAGCGTAGTTCGAAAATGAAGAAGTTAGATCCTCCTTCATAAGCACCGTTCCAAGTAGCATAATTTTTGAACCTGATATAACGGAATTTCTGAAAACCGGTAGGATCCGGAAATTCATAGGTCTCTCCATTTTGCTGGATATTGGTGATCTCTGCTGATGTAGCCGGCACCCCGAAACCAAAACCACTGGGTCTTGAGCTCGTAAAGTGACCTAGCCGGGTCCAGGTTTCATCCCACTGACCGTTGGGATTGGGCGCATTACTACCATAAATTTCGAATTCGTATAAATGCGCGGCGCCGTATACATCAGAAGCAGTGCTATAGCGGGTAGCCCATATCTGCATACGGCTAAACCTGGCAGCTATGCCTAAATCTATCGTAAGTGAATTAGGTAATGTTATCGATTCCAGTGGAGCATTGGTATTGGCAATAGAGAGATAACCGGCATTAACATTTCCATCCCATATACCGGTAAAAGGAAAGCCACTTGCCCGTTCGCCCGCATCGCTCGGCAGAAAAAATCTTTTCCAGCCAGTGGTTGGTATCCGTACTTCTTCCAGGGGCGTAAGCGTTACGTTAAATGTATCCGAACTATGGTCCCACCTGTCCTGAATAAAGATCCCGAAATCTGTAGCCACCGACTTCTGTCCTCTTATCCTTATAGTTCCTGAGGGAAAATTAGTATACTCGTCATCAACAGGCGCCCATTTACCTAAAGAATCCTTTTTATAATTTTAATAATAATGTCAGACTTCGAGTCGTTTGTATAATTTAAGTTAAGGCCACCAAAAGTAGCCACCACGTTATCATTGCTTTTTATTTTATCCAAAACAATCAGATAAGGCGGTCTTAAAACCGTTACGGGCACAGTTACCGCTTCTGACTCTACCTCTCCTACACTTACAGCATAAAGTGTTACGCTATATGTTCCTCTTTTCCAAATCCATCTACGGTAATTTCATTCTTATATATCGACGCTTTAGCCTCCCGTTTCACACCGTTATCGAGTGTATAAACTGCCTTTACATAGCGGAGATCTTCAGACAAAGGAAGATCGTATTTTAAAGTGGCCCCGCCTGAAATAGGAGTTACCTGTACGTTAGAAACAGCAGCGGGCTTCTCTCCTACCTTATTTACCGATATTCCTAAATCTTCTTTACAGCCTGCCCCAGGAGCAGCAAAGCCATATAGCAAAAAAATGCTGTCTGTTTTATCAAAAATATTGTTTCATTATGTTTTAGTTTATATCGTTCTTCAAAACGATGATCATTTATCTATATAACAGCTACCCGGTATTACCACCCCACATTTTGTTTAAGCTTTGGATTTCTTCTCATTTCATCTATACTGATAGGCCAGAAGTAGTCTTTAGGTGTGAATACACGGCTATATAAAGTCCTGCTTCTGTAAAATGGCGCTGCAGTTCTTTGCGATACGTCCCACCCCGTCACCAGCTTATTAAGCTCCAGCACACAGTCTTTCCATCTTCTTAGGTCCCAGAAACGTTTTCCTTCAAAAGCCAGCTCAATGGTGCGCTCCTGTTTGATAATGCTGCGTAAGCCCTCTTTTGTTGATGGTTTGCTGGGTTGATTGGAGAAATCGGCCCATGACGCCTGTACCCCGTTTAAGCCAGACCTGGCCCGTACCGCATCAATATAAGTAAGGGCTTCGGCAGTTGGCCCCTGGGATTCATTTAAAGCTTCTGCATATAACAGGTATAAATCGGCAAGCCTGATAACAGGGATAGCGTAAGGCCGGGCAGCATAAGCATTGCTGGCACCATACGAATTCTGGTAGTTAACCAGTTTTTTGGACATATAACCCGTTACCTGGTTGTTAATAACATTGTATTGCATCACATTTCCACCTTGCTTGTAGTTGGTGTTTAATGCATTGGCATCATTAATTTCAGACATCATAAAATAACGACCACCATCGAAGGATAACGCGCCGTAAAAGCGATGCTCTCTGTCTAAATGAAAGCGAATGGTGGTATAGTTAGCCTGAAGATTAAACCGGTATTCATCTGTAGCAGGAACCGTAACCAGCTCGTTGCGGTTGGCATAAGGATATGTTTTATCCTCTTCAATAGGCACACCGTTTTTAGAGTAAAATTTTTCAGCAATATTGAGGGTTACACCCATATAGCTGGTAATACTCCCATTAGATACCGTGTTTGTATTAAAACCCCGTGGTGTGAAGGCTGCCTGGAACCCTGCGGAGGCTGTGCTTCTGGTATCAAACCATAAAGCCTCGGCATTGCCGTCAGACTCATTGAAAGCTGTACGATAGTTCATTTGAAACCTGGTGGATGGCGATCCGATTGCAAGATTAGCAGGTGCTGTCCAGGTATGCAACCTCTTACCACTGATTGCTGCAAAGTCTATTGCTTCTTTACAGGCAACTGCTGCGGCGGTCCATTTTGCCTCGCTGTAAGTTTGATTAAATAAAGCATTGCCCGCATCATCTTTCAGCGATGCCATATCGGTATTTCCATTAAACAGCGGGCTTGCTGCTTCTACCAGTATTCTGGCTTTAACGGCTTTGGCTGCCACCTGGTTGATCCTGCCTACATCCAGGTTACCATTCTGTTCTATAGGCATCAGATCGGGCATCGCTTCGTCTATCGTTTTTACAATGTAGTTAAAACATTCGTCCACTGAAACACGAGGCTCCTGCATAGATGTTTGTTCCCAAAAACCGAAAGATTTTTATCCCTGATAATGATAGGCCCATAAGCACGAACCAGCAGGTAATGGTAATAAGCCTTTAGCACTTTGGCCTCTGCCGCCCACATGTTTTTTTCCGACTGGTCCATATCCGGTACCTCCTGTACCCGCTCAATCATTACATTACAATCATAAATAGCCTGCCAATAGGCGCCGCTGCCGCCGCTACCCCACCAATTGAGCAAGGGTGAATTGGCATTCTGTTGTCCCATGGCAATATACCAGCCGGGATATGCCGATGAGCTAAAGTTCGCCGTGGAGTTTAACCAGAACTCGTCGGCCATTAAATACTGATCGTTGCCCAAAGCATTGCTGGCAGGGAGCCTGTTGTAGCAGGTAGCCAGAAACCGTTGCGCCATTACGCGTAAGCTGAAAGCCTGATCAATTACGGGTGTATTGTCGGGCACCACATCCAGGAACTTTTTGCAGGAGCCCGCCGACAAAAGAACCGGGAGCATTAATATAAATACTATCTTTTTCATTATGTACAGAAGTTTATAGGTTAACCGTTACACCAAAATTAAATACGCGTTGCAGCGGATAGGCCAGCCCATTACCACCCATCTCCGGGTCCCAAAGCTTGAAAGCTCCTATTCTAAACAGGTTAGTTCCGCTTAAGTAGATGCGTACGCTTTTTACGTTGTATCTTTTATGGCAATACCTTTAATATTATAGCCCAGTTCTGCCTGTTTCAACCTGATAAAGCTGGCATCTCTCATCCAGAATGTACTGGTTTGGGTATTGTTGGCGGTTGCGTCCTGGCTTAACCTTGGGTATTGGGCATAAATATTCTGGTTTTCTTCCGACCAGTAACTATCTGCCCACGCCTGTAATACCGAGTTGGGTGAAAACCTGTTTCCAAAAGGAGCAGTTCCGTATGTGTTATTAGAAGAATTATAGGTGTATGGTCGGATAAATAAAGATGTACGTGCGTTTCCGGAGAAAAAGAAAGAAAGATCGAAAGATTGGTAACCGATACTGGGACCAAAACCATAAGTAATTTCGGGTACAGTAGGATGCCCGATAGCTACCATATCGTTGCTATTAATAACGCCATCCTTATTAACATCAACATATTTAATATCGCCACCTCTCACCGCTTCACCACCAAACTGCTGTTGCGGACTGTTAGCCACTTCTGCATCATCAATAAATAATCGTTCGGCAATATACCCGCGGGTCTGGTTGGAATTCAGGCCCAAACGGGACAGGTAAGGATAAGCGTAAGTTGGTTCATCATATTTAACAAATTCGCCGGTAGCATATGTAAAAGTACCCCGGGACTGTATCCATAAACTTTGTCCAAAGTTTTTATTATACGTTAGCTCTGCATCAAAGCCCTTGCTTTTATACTCGCCAAGGTTTGCCAGGATGGCCGCCTGGAATCCCGCAGAGGCAGTTACACCGGCCCTTTGCTGTACAATATTGTAACGATACTGCTGATAGTAATCTCCGGTAAAGGTTAGTGCACCATTGAAGAAACCCAGGTCTATACCAAAATTGGTTTGTCGCGAAATCTCCCATTGTACATTCGGGTTTTCGTAACGGGTAATGGAAATGCCCGGATACGCATCTACTACAGCAGTTGGCAGGCCAAAAGTATAACCACGGCCACCATTGTTCAGGTTTACAATAGACTGGTAGAAGAACCGGTTTTCAGATGTACTTACATTGTCATTACCCAACCAGCCATAAGTAGCCCGTAAACGGAATTTACTGATAGCGGGCTTCAGGCGCTCCATAAATTTCTCCTTATCAAGCGTCCAGGCTACTCCAAAAGAAGGAAGAACCCCCACCTGAACTTTTCGTCGAAACGTTCAGAAGCATTATATCCAAATGTAAACTGGGCAAAATATTTTTCTTTGAATGAGTAAGTGGCGTTACCCGACAGGCTTACATTCCTAAAGGGAAGTGTATTTAATAAGGTATAGCTTTCCGGCGTTTGAACGTTATCCCTGATGGTTCCCACTACCATGGCGCTCAGGTTATGCTCGCCGAAAGTTCTGTTGTAAGAAAACTGGCTTTCCGCATACAAAATAGCGGCCTGGTCTCTTTCGCCGGGCACGAAGTTCAGGTATTCCGTTCCCGTTTCGGGATTAATGTTCTGAAATCTGTCGACCTTGCCCGTTTCAGGGTTTTGAATCGGCGTGTAATAAAAAGGAGCGTAAGTCCTCTGCTGACTAAAGTAGGAATTACGGGTAATGTTTAAAAGCCCTCTGTAGGTTAATCCTTCGGTGATAAATGAAAGCTTCTGGTTCAAATCGAGCTGGAAATAAATATTACTTCTTTTTCGTTCAGAATAGCCCCTGACTATCTGGGCATAAGCATTTAAATAACCGCCCTCTCCGAAATTACCAAACATCGGGTGTTTGATCCACGACTGGCTGGCCGGCGCTTCATAAACAGGCTGAAACAATACCGGGTTAGACCGTAATGCTAGACCAAATGCCTCGCTACCGGTAACCGGCGGACCGTTATAATCCTGCACATTCAGGTTAAAGCGAGCTGTAAGACTGGTTGTTTTAGTTACATTCAGGTTTACGTTGGTTCTGAGATTGTATACGTTAAATTTAACGTTGCTGTTAAAGTCGTTAATAGGGTTGATTTTCAACAGACCGTTATCGGTAGAATAATCACCGCTCACATTATAGGTAGCCACCTGTCCGCCACCCGAAAGTCCGAGGTTAAACTTACGTGTAGTGGTTACGTCACGGGTAATATAATCTAGCCAATTTACCGCCGGATACAAAATAGGATCATCTCCCGCAGCTGTTCGGTCAATCTTTTCGAGGGAATAAACATTGGCATCTGATCCTCCGAGAGGATTTCTTGTGAGGATCGCTTCTCGGTTCATTTTCATGAACGTAATGGGATCTGCAATTTCAAGCTGCTGGGTGGCTGAAGAAATTCTTTGCTCTCCCCTGAAGAAAATTTTGGGAGGCCCTTCCTGCCCTTTCTTGGTAGTAACCAATATGACTCCGTTGGCGCCTCTTGATCCATATACGGCTGAAGCTGTCGCATCACGCAAAATGCTAAACCCCTCAATATCATCTACCGGAATACGCGCCAGATCGTCTGCGCTCACTTCCATATTATCTACCAACATCAGCGGCCGCTGGTTGACACCAAATGTACTGACACCTCGAATGAAGAAGTCGGCATTATCAGCTCCGGGTTCGCCGCTCCTTTGAAAAGACACCATGCCGGCAATTCTTCCCTGGAGAGCCGTAGTCAGATTACTGGCCGGGATCCTTAGTTCGCCAGGGTTAATAGAGCTTACAGAGCCAATAAGATCCCTTTTTCTTGCCCGCTGCCCAAACGCGGTTACCACTACGTCATCCAGCTTCTGATAATCTTTTGAAGCGTTACATTAATAGTAGTTTGACCATTGATAGGTACTTCCTGGGCCAGGTAACCTACCATTCTGAATTCCAGGACGTCTGAGGCCGGTACTTTCAGGATATACCTGCCGTTTAAATCAGTAGTGGTACCCACACTTGGCTTGGATTTTAATACCACAGACACACCGGGAAGGATTGTTCCGGCTGAATCGGTTACCAATCCGCTCACTTCGATTTCAGCTTGAAAGACCGCCTTTGCGTCAGGTAAAAGCCCTGCTCCGGGTCCTGCGCCATTTGCCACTGAATCCATTAAAAGAAATGATAATAATATTATTACCCTTCTCCGCATACATCGGACATACGGTAACCATATATCCTTTCCATCCGCTAAAAAGGGACGGGCTCCTTTTCCCATAAAGATCAAAATGTTCTGGTTTTGCATTTTGTATGTTAGTTTTTAAATAAGTGAAAATTGGCAAATCAACTCCTGGTTCAACAGGGCGGCGGATATGAAGCAGTTTCTATGTATAGCTCAACATTACTTCTCAAAGCAGGGTAATTGGCAATTGTACTTTCCTCGATTTTCTCCGCAGTTCTGTTGGGTGTAATATCTGCCTGATTTCAAAAACCATTTAGGGTTTTCTTAAATAAATTGAGGTGTTTTTATAAACACAAATACAAACAATTGATTATCAACACTATCATTTTTATTCATTTTAGTGTTTTTTAAAAATATTTTTAAAGTCGTTAACAAATTGTAGCTTCAGGCAGGAAATGGGCTCTACTTTTTTACACTTTTTATTTACTGTTTTTCGGATTTTATGTCTGCTCTCAGTTATGGGGAGCGCAAAAGCTCAGCAACTATCTTTCAACAGTTGGAACACTGAGGCCGGTCTTTCTCATAATAGCGTTTTTTCTATTGCGCAGGATAGATCTGGCTTTATATGGGCGGCGGCGGGCAACACTTTAAACCGGTTTGACGGAAAGGAGATAAGAATGTTTGGTCCGCACAAGACCGGCATTCCCACAGCAGAAAATGATATCAATACGATACTCATAGACCGATCGAACCGGATGTGGATCGGCATGAGCAGGGGCCTACTAACTTACGATATTGAAAAAACAGGTTTGATTCAGTGCGTCTGAACACTTCCGGTGCCGATCTTTATGTGTTTTGTCTTTTTGAGGACGAAGAGGGGCATATCTGGGCAGGCACCAGCCGGGGAGTATTTCGTTTGAAAGACCGCGAAAAATTCATGTTTGAGAAATTCGGAGAAAGGGCCTTCAAAAATTGAACAGGAAAGTATACGATGCCTGTTTGTGGATAAGAACAAGACTATTTGGGTGGGCACCAATGCCGGCCTTACGTCCATTACCAATACTGCCCAGGGCTTGCGATACCAGCACTTTAAGCACGATTCTTTGAACGCTGCCAGTCTTAGCAGTAATATTATAACAGCAATTTATGCTGATAAATATGACAATTTATGGATCGGCACCCAGAGCCAGGGCATTAATCTACTCCGAAAACATACCAATAGCTTTATTCGTATCAATACCGGCTCATCTCCGTTGCGCCTTAACAATAATATTATAAGGGTTATTAAGCCCGATGCCGAGGGCAATATATGGGTTGGCACCCAGGAAGGATTAACCAGGCTTAACTGGACACAGCAAACTATAGCTACTTTTAAAAACGAACCGGGCGCTCCCCACAGCCTCAGCCAGAATTCGGTACATAGCATTTATATCGATCACCATCAACTGGTATGGATGGAACTTTTTCGGAGGCATCAATGTTATCAACCCGTTCCCCTCTGAATTCAGAATATGGCAAAACAATGGAAGTCTGACGGGATTAAGCAACAATGTGGTAAGTTCCGTTGCGTCAGACAAGGAGGGCAATCTCTGGATTGGCACTGAAGGAGGTGGATTAAATCAATATCATAAAAGTTCGAGCCATTTTACTTATTACACCCACGGCAGTAATGCCATAGCCTCCAACCTAATTAAATCGGTTTACAGGGATCGCGATGGAAATATCTGGGTAGGTACTCATGCCGGGGACTAACCCTTTACAGTAACGGTACTTTCAAAAATATTTTTATACTCCTGAAAATCCTAATTTCCTAAGATCAGAAATTTCAACCATTGCCGAAGACCATCATAACAACCTTTGGATAGGCTTGCAGGGCGGGCTAAGGGGAGTACAGGTTTACGAACGCTCCGGCACACACCTTAATGATATTAGCGCCGCCTACAACTGGTCGGCCTTAAGGGGTAAAAATGTTAAAAAGGTATTCCCCGATTCGGAGAATAACATCTGGATAGGAACTTCGGCAGGTCTCTATCTTATTAAAGCAGGTAAGAAAGTAGTAACGGCAGCTAACAAATTTATCGGTCAAAACGATACGGCTGCCCTATATATTACATGCATCCAGGAAGATCGGCAAGGCAATATGTGGTTTGGTGTTGAAGATGGTGGTTTTAAAAATATGACCGCAGATCGCAGCAGCTGTATTCTTTTACCTTCAGTCAACAAACAAAAAGAAATAATATATACGGCATATTGGAAGATAACAATGGTTTTATTTGGCTGAGCACTGGAAACGGCCTTATTAAACTCAATCCGGCCACACGTAAATTTCAACGGTATACTCAAACCGACGGGCTGCCTTCCAATACCTTTAACTATAACGCGTATTTTAAAGACGATAACGGCACTTTTTATTTCGGCAGCTACAAAGGACTGATAAGTTTTGACCCGTCTTCTTTTAAGCCTAACACAATAAAAGCCCTATTTTATTTACAGGTTTGAAAACCTTAAATCATCCCGGCACGGAAGATATAACATCGGCTACAAAGCTGGAATTAAAATACAACCAGAATGTTTTTACCATCGACTTTGCCTTGTTGAATTACCTGAAGCCGGAAAAAAACAAATACGTATATCAATTGAAAGGCTTTGATGACCAGTGGATAGGAACAGACCGGCCCTCCGTTACCTATATGAACTTAAAACCCGGTCGTTACAGGCTTGTTGTGAAAGGTGCTAATAACGACGGAATATGGAGCGATGAAAAAGAATTATCTATTATAGTACTCCCCCTTCTGGCGAACCTGGTGGGCTTATCTTATTTACATATTGCTGTTCTCAGGAATCTTATTCGTAATCATCCGCTTTTTTATCTGAGAGAATTGATAAAAAGGAAGAAGCCTTACACCAGCACAAACTCGATTTTTTCACCAATGTCACACACGAAATAAGAACACATTTAACGCTGATCATGTCGCCGGTTGATAAAATGATATCCGACAGAGCCAGTGATAGCTACCTGCAGCAACAGTTTCACCATATTAAAAAGAATGCCAACAACCTCTTGAGACTATCTGAAGAGCTGATGGATTTCAGGAAGGCGGAAACGCAAAACATGCGCCTGCAGATAGCGCCCCACGACATTGTCGCATTTATAAAAGAGATTTACGAGCATTTTACCGAAATATCGCTGGCGCGGGATATGCACATATCTTTTACCCATACTATTCAACACCAGGTTTTGTATTTTGATGCAGAGCAGCTGGAAAAAGTCTTTTTCAATCTCATCAGTAATGCATTTAAGTTCACGCCCGATGGTGGTAAGATACAGGTACATGTAGAAGATGTGCAGCATTATATAAAGGTATCGGTTTCAGATAACGGACGTGGCATAGCTCCCGAGTATAAGGATAAACTTTTCAACAACTTCTTCCAGGTAAACGATAGCGGATCGCAGAATAAAGGATATGGTATCGGCCTCGCCTTATCCAGTAAAATCGCCGCGCTCCATGGTGCACGTATCGAGGTAGAAAGCGAGCTTTCCGAAAACGAATTGCAGGAACGGCATACTACTTTTTCAGTATTCCTTCAAAAAGGGTCAGAGCATTTCAACCAGCGAATCACCACACCCGCACCCCAGGTAACTTTAGATAAAGCCCTGCCGGAAACGCTTTCAACGGAACCGGCCATTAAACTTGCTCCAGCAATCCTTGCTGATAATAAACCTGGCGATCTTAAAAGATTTTCTATACTGGTTGTTGATGACAACCCCGGTATACAGCAAACGATCCAGGAAATACTGGAGCCAACACATCATGTTATTTTGAAAGATAATGCAGCGCATGGATGGGACTATGCAATTGAGTACCTGCCCGACATCATCATTAGCGATGTGATGATGCCAGATGAAGATGGGCTAAGTTTCTGTAACCGGCTTAAATCGGATTTAAGAACCTGCCATATCCCCGTGATCCTGCTTACCGCCAAATCAACACAGCAGGATCATATCGAGGGGTTATACAAAGGGGCCGATCTGTACCTTACCAAGCCTTTTAACCGTACCATACTCGAACTAAACGTGGGTAACCTGCTGGCTACCAGCGAAAGGGTAAGGCGGCATGTAGAGCTTCGTATTCAACAGGGCTTTCTAAATACCGCCGACAACGTTCCAAGCGAACCTGTAGCAAATCCTTTGGATGATGAATTCCTGAAAGAAGTACTACATATTATTGAAAGTAACATCGACGAGTCAGAATTTAACGTTACTGTACTGGCACAAAAAGTAGCTATGAGTGTTCCGGTACTTTATAAAAAAATGAAGGCCGTCACCAACCTTTCTGTAAACGATTTTATCAAATCGGTGAAGCTTCAAAAAGCAGCAGAACTGCTGCGTACTACCAACATGGCTGTTTATGAAGTTTGTTATGCCGTAGGATTCCAGGACAGAAAACACTTCAGTACCGAATTCAAAAAGAAATTTGGAAACAGCCCTAAACAATATGCTATGTCAGTTCGTGGTAGTCAACCTGATGGGGACGCCAGCACAGCAGATGAACCCGGCGAATAAACGCTTTTGTGGCAGGGATTTTGACCATATCCCTGCATGAAAATCCTCCTGACAGGCGCTACCGGTTATATCGGCAAACGGTTATTGATTCAGTTATTGAAAGAGGGACATCACGTCGTTTGCGCAGTCAGGGATCAACACCGCTTCAATACCTCCAAATATAAAGACGCTGCAGGAACGCTGGAGGTTGTTGAATGCGATTTTTCGGATAAGTCAGGCTTATCTGTTATTCCTCCCGAACTGGATATCGCCTACTACCTGATCCATTCTATGTCGGAAGGCGGTGATTTCTCCAAAACTGAAAAGCAAAGCGCCGAAAATTTCCGTGAAGCTGTTGAAAAAACAAGCGCGGCTCAGGTCATCTACCTCACCGGTATTGTAAACGAAGAAAAGCTATCCAGGCATCTAAATTCAAGGAAAGCTGTTGAACAAGCGCTTCAAAGCAGGAAATACGCGCTTACCGCTTTGAGGGCCGGGATCATTGTAGGCTCGGGAAGCGCTTCCTTCGAAATAATACGCGACCTTGCCGAAAAGTTGCCCGTAATGATTGCACCCGTATGGATCAAAACCCGGTGCCAACCCATTGCCATACGCAATGTGATCGAGTTTTTAACCGGGGTTAAGTTGCAGGCATTTACTTACAACCGGCATTTCGATATTGCAGGTAAGGAGGTATTAACCTATAAGGAAATGATTCTTCAATATGCCCGGGCACGAAGCCTAAAAAGAACCATTATAACAGTGCCTTTCTTCTCTCCCCGCCTTTCCTCCTATTGGCTGTACTTTATCACTTCTACCAGCTATACGCTGGCAAAAAACCTGGTAGAAAGTATGAAAGTAGATGTAGTAGCCCAACCTAACAGCCTCAACCAGCAATTAGGCATACAGCTTATCAGCTACAGGAAGCAATTCAGCTGGCTTTTGATAAAATTGAACAGAACGATGTGCTTTCCAGCTGGTACGATTCGTTCCCCGATCATTTTCACAAAAGAAACGTATGGCAGTACCTGGAAGTGCCGGAAAAGGGTTGTTTTAAAGACAGGAAGCAGCGCACCGTAACAAATGAAGAGGAAACACTGAACCGCATATTCGGTATCGGGGTTCGCAGGGATGGTATTCCCCATCGGCATTATGGAAACTGAGAGGGCTTTTAGACAAACTGTTTGGAGGTGTGGGCTTAAGCCGGGGCAGAAGGGACATTCGAAGCCTCGAGCCGGGAGATAGCGTTGATTTCTGGCGGGTACTATACGCTAACAGGGAAGAAAAAGACTACTCCTTTTTGCAGAAATGAAAATGCCGGGTGAAGCATGGCTTGAATTTATCATTAAAGGAAACACCTTATACCAAACCGCTACTTTCAGACCCAATGGTATCGCAGGACGTCTTTACTGGTACGCAGTTTACCCCTTCCATTTTTTTATTTTCAATTCAATGATCGGGCGGCTAACGGTTGACGAAAAATAAAGTAATAGCGCTTGATCGTACCTGGTTAAAGTATCTTTCCTACTTTTAGCTAATGAAAAAAATTTTCCTTCTGCTGTTGGTCCTTCTCTCCCTCCTTCAGGCGCAGTCTCAGCAGGTTCAAATAATCGCACAAGGCACCAAAACAAGTTTTCGCGGGTTAAGTATCAAAGGCAACTCCATTTGGGTGAGCGGTAGTGGAGGAACTGTAGGGAGGTCGACCGACCGAGGCCAGAGCTGGCAATGGCAGATTATTAAAGGGTATGAAAAAACCGAATTCCGCGATATAGAAGCACTGGATGAAAAAACAGCAGTTATAATGGGTATTGCTTCTCCCGCCTATATATTAAAAACATCAGATAGCGGACAAAGCTGGACCAAAGTATATGAAAACAAAGACACCGCTATGTTTTTAGACGCCATGGCTTTCAAAAATGCAAAAGAGGGCATAGTAATAGGCGATCCCATTAACAATAAAATATTCGTGGCACAAACAGAGGATGGTGGCAACAGCTGGCAGTCCACCAACGCATTGCAACTGCCGCCTGCAAAGCCGGGAGAGGCTTTTTTGCCGCCAGCGGCTCCAATATTATATGGTCGGCATTAGGCTACTGTATTGTTAGTGGTGGCGCAGCTTCCCGCTTCTTTGCACAAAAGAGAGTAATATCCCTTCCCACAACTCAAGGCCAGCAAATGACCGGAGCCAATGGAATAGCAGCTCAAGGCAAGATACTGCTGGTGGCCAGCGGCAACTATAATAGTCTCCATAGCGCCGATAGTGCCTTTGTCTACAGCCACGACCTGGGACGCTCCTGGCAGCTACCGGTAACCATGCCTTCGGGTTATAGAAGCGCCGTGTGCTTTGTTGGTGCAAACAAGGCTATTACCTGCGGTATAACAGGAATAGACATCAGTAATGATGGTGGTGTTCACTGGAAGAAAATCAGCGGGGAGAGTTTTAATACCTGTGCCTATAATAAAGACGAGAACACCGTTTATTTTGCAGGAAATAATGGCAGGATTGGGAAATTACAATTATAGTATTTCCAATCCTGCCAGGTGGATGGCTCATAGGTGGAAATGGTGCGTTGCATAAATTAGCCGTATTAAGGTCTAATAATTTTAATAAGTCAAAAATAGAGGGCTGAACCTGCTGCTGCAACGGGGATTTGCCGGAATTAATACGGGAATTTTCCCGTATGGGTTATTAAAAACACGCTGTAAGTTTGCTAAACATTCTGTGTATCCTAAATATTAAATAATGTCAGCAAACAATCAGTGCAAACTCGAATTTTACTTTACGAGGGAAACGATCGAAAGGCTTCTCAAAGAAAACCCCAAAGCCAAAGGAATCATCGTCAGCCAGGAAATCAAAGTGCGCTTTACTGCTGAAAATGAAAAGCTGAATATTATCGAAATATGTGCCCGTGCGGACAATGGGAACACCAAAACCCGTGCTCTACAGGGTAATGTAAACGGCTGCCCCTACCCTCCGGGATGCGATAAAGCTGAAGAAACAGAACGATAATCCGAGATAATCAGCGTGAAATTCCTCTCCCAAATATTAAACATACTGGATACTGTTGGCCCTGCCGTAGCAGTTGTGTTTCTTTTAAGAAATAAGAAAGTACTTTCTAAAGAAATGCAGTTAATTCTTATCTTCTGCCTGATTCAATTGATCTGTAACTGTACAGCTTCCATTATTGAACGCCTGCCTGTTCCCAGAAAATTCATTCTCCTGCAAAACAATTATTGGGTATATAAGCTCAATGCCACCGCATCTTTTCTTATTATTTTGACGCTCTTTTTAAAATACCTGCTGCATTGCAGGCCTCAGGTAATGTACGCCGCCTTAATTTCATATGCCGCTGTTTCAATACTGCTGATCATAAACGGAGATGGAATTTCACAATTCAGTTCGGGGAGCTCGGCTTTCGAAAGCATTGTCATTGTAGCGCTGAGTCTGTACTTTTTCTATTCCAAGCTCATCAATACCCATGAGGAAGTAAGTATTCCCGAAACCAGTATTTTTGGTGTGTAGTGGGTATATTCACCTATTATGCCGGAGCATTCTTTATATTTATATCCTACAAGTATGTAATAGATACCAGCAGCAGCACGCTGGGGCTTTATGGCGCTTTCACAATATTCTTTTATTTATTTGTAGCCTGTACATCAGCTATGGCATCTTATGCAAAAATTATCGAACGATATTGTCGTAATATTAGGTGCTTCAGTCTTCCTTCTTTTAATCACTTTATTTATAGTTGTTCTATTAATGGCCTACAAACGCAGAGATTACAAGCATCTGAAAGAAAAACGACTGCTGGAAGAAGATTTCAATAGCCAGTTGCTACGCTCACAGATAGAAGTGCAGGAACAAACCTTTTCGCAAATTGGCAAAGAACTGCACGATAATGTAGGGCAGTTGTTAAGTACATCACGGATGCTGATTGGACTGGCCGAACGAAGTTTACCCAAACCGCCGGATACACTGCTAACTGCTAATGCAACACTGGGAAAAGCCATCAACGAACTGCGCTCTTTGTCCAAATCGCTCGATAAGGACTGGCTTTCGCAGTTCAATCTGCTTGAAAATCTAAAGGCCGAGGTAATACGGGTTAATACCGGAAGTGCCATAAGCGCCCATTTACATATTCATGCTGAGCCGGCACTCCCATCCACTAAACAGATCATTCTTTTCAGAATTATACAGGAAGCGGTGCAAAATGCCTTAAAACATAGCCATTGTAAGGTAGTAGATATTTATTTTTACAAAAAAGGTGCTGATGCGCAAATAACTATTGCGGATGATGGCACAGGGTTTAAAAACAAAGAAAATAAAGGAATGGGATTAAAAAATATGCAATACCGTACCAGGCTTTTGGGAGGCACCATCGAGTATACCTCCTCTGAAAAAGGAACCAGTGTTGTTATTGTAATACCCCAAACTTCAGAAAATGATGAAAACTAAAATAGGTCTTGTAGACGATCACCAGCTCTTTTTAAAATCGTTAAGCCTTATGTTGGAGAGTTTCAAGGTATACGAAGTAATTCTTGAAGCCTCTAATGGCAGGGATCTGCAGGAGAAAATTAAAAACAAAAAAGAATTACCCGAAATTATACTGATAGATGTGAATATGCCGGTGATGAATGGCATTGAAACCGCCAAATGGCTTTCGGAAAATTACCCGCAGATCAAACCTGTCGCTTTATCTATGAACGCAGATGATCATGCTATTATTTCCATGTTTAAGGCTGGTTGCTGCGGTTATCTTTTAAAAGACACACATCCCAACGAATTAGAGAAAGCGCTGGAGGAAATCAATAAAAAGGGTTATTACAATGCTGATGCCGGAAACATTAATTTCCGGCGTATTTTAATGAAGGCAGATGAAAAAGACGAGCCCCTGTTGAGCCCAAAAGAGATGATCTTTTTGCAACATGCCTGCAGCGAGCTCACCTATAAGCAAATTGCGGCCGAAATGAACCTAAGCGAACGTACTATTGATGGCTACCGGGAAGCGCTGTTCAAAAAATTCAATGTACAGAGTCGCGTAGGGCTTTGCCTTGAAGCATTAAGAAAAGAGTTAGTAAAATTGTAATCCTATCTTTTAAATATATACATTTACCGCAATTTAAAATTTAACAATATGGCCCAAAATGAAACGCTTTCAGTAAGACGTATTCCATTTTACCTATTCCTGATACTGTTGGGTTTTCTGATATTTTATGTCTATGATCAGGTAAGAAAAAGAATCATAGAAACTCCGATCCCGTTCCTACACAGGCAGCACCAATTAATAAAGAAACAGCCGACACGTATATTACAAACTATCTCAGCTCGCAGGATTCTTTAGGCGACGCTTATAAACTGGTAACAAAAGACGGAAAAACCACGCTTCGGGGTTTCTGGATATCCAGGGAAACGCTGAAAGGGCTCGATGAGTCTATCAGAAAAATTGACAAAACAGCTAATATTGTAGGATACAGTGTCTATTTTGGCAAAACCGAACCTTATGATAAGAACAAAAGCCAGGCCTTAACACTCGTTATTCGGGGAACAGTACCCGGAAAAGCCGGATCTAATAATGCAAAAGTCAGAAGCCTGTCCGGTGGTACAGATGAAGTTGTTGAGGATAAGGGTGACTTTTATGACAGTACCGATCCCTGCCCTGAACGCTGTGGAGAACCTGAACCACAAGATAGTTCTTCATTAAGACAACAACCATGACTACAAGGTTTCTGATATATCTGCTGATTTTACTTACGGGTTTTTTGGTAGGGCTTTATAACTTTAAAAACTGAGTAGTCCCTACAAGGTTTTAACTATCTTTTTGTTGATTACTTTTATCAGTGAGTCGATAACACGTATTTTTATTAAAGAGTTCAGAAACAGCTGTCCGCCTTACCATATTTACCAGCCCCTGCAATATTTTTTCATCACCACGTTTTATTTGAGTTATCTAAAAAAGTCAACTGCAATAATTTCCTGGTCCTGGGTTGTATTTGCGCTATTTACCATCATTAATCTTGCTTTTTTTCAGAATGTATGGACAGTGCCCACGAATGCCATGCTACCGGCAAATATTGCATACGTATTATGTGCTTTGCTTTTATTCAAAAACATATTACAAAATACCGGTGAACAACCTTTGCTGAAACAAGGATTATTCTGGTATAATACCTCTACATTAGTATTGTTTACTTTTAATTTTTTCTGCTGGAGTTTTTATAATGTTCTTTTAAAGACCAAAAACAGCACGCTTACGTTATCAGATATAACCTATGTGCTTAATATACAATATTACATAACTACAGGAATTGCTATATATTTAGATAGCAGGCATAAACAAAATGAATAATAATGTATCAGAAATATATGTTTTCATTTTTACCGGGATTCTTCTTTTTGGCATACTGGCAGGATTCATCATCTTTTTGTAGTGGCCTATTACAAAAAACAACAACAAAATTCCAGGGAAAAGCAACTATTACAGACAAAATTCAATGAAGATCTTTTAAACAGTACCATAGAAATACAGGAGAAGGCTTTTGACGACATTAGCAGGGAACTACATGATAATGTAGGCCAACAATTATCGGCCGCAACCATTTACCTCAACCTGCTGATGCAGGAAGGCGGCCAGCAACAAAACACCAAACTGCAAACCTGCCGGGAAATCATTTCCAATAGCCTCCAGGATATACGTCATATATCGCAAACGCTGTTGGGCGACAAAATAAGCCAGGTGGGCTTTATTGCTTCATTAAGACTGGAGCTGTCTAAAATTAATAAGCTAGGCATATGCCGGGCTACACTTCAAACAATTGACGAGCCTTTACAGTTAGATCCCCGCAAAGAAATCATTTTGTTTCGAATTGTTCAGGAAGCCGTCAGCAATGCCACCAAGCATGCTTCAGGTAGCGATATTCATATAATTGTAAAAAGCAAGGCGAACAACTAAAAATTACTATTACAGACACCGGTAAGGGATTTGATACGCAGGAAACTGAAAAATCGGGTATAGGACTGATTAATATGGAAAGCAGGGCTAAAACAATCGGAGCTACTTATGAGCTTACCAGCCAAATAGGAAAAGGTACACAGATAAATATTGTCTTATAGCTTGAAGTGAAATAAAAATGACTGGAAGCACTTTTATAAAAGAGCGTTCAAAACATTTTTCATCGTTTTTACCGCCTCTGTATCAACGCTATAATGATTATTTTCCTTATTATTTTCAAAAGCCGGAGGAAAAAAAGTCATGCTACTTTCTTTTAATTCACGAAGAGAGGTATGAAATTCCTTACATTGGGTTTGTGCAGCCAACTCCATCACGTTGCCGGCCCTCACACCGCTTCCCGGCATTATTTTTATACGACCGTTAGCTACCTTATTCAGTTCGGCTATTAATCCTGCTCCTTCGGGAGCGGTGAGTTGCTGACCGCTTGTTAAAATCCGCTCGCAGCCAATATTGATCAACTGCTCCAATGCCTCAAACGGCGCCCGGCAACGATCGAAAGCACGATGAAATGTAACACCAAGAGGATATACGGCCTCCACCAGCTGCGCCGTTCTTTTTATATCAATAGATGCATCCCTGTTCAAGAAACCGATCACCACGCCATCACATCCCAGGTCTTTACACAGCAGGGCATCATACCTCATGCACTCAAACTCCTCATCGGTATAAAAGAAGTCTCCACCTCTCACCCGTATGATCGGGTAGAGCTTTACATCAAAACTTTCTCTGCATTTTTTATTACCCCGTAAGATTGAGTAGTACCGCCTTCTCCCAAATTAGCACAAAGCTCTATACGGTCGGCACCTCCCGCAACTGCGCTCCTGGTAGATTCAAAATCTGATGTGGCAATTTCAATATATATCCCAGCTCCATATACTCCTATTATATTTAATGTCACCATTTATCCCACCCTATCCCCATTCCCTATTCCCTATTCACTATTTACTACTCACTATTTACTATTTACTATTTACTACTCACTATTTACTATTCACTACGTCTCTCCATCACTTAAACCAGCTGTTGGCTGTTACCAATTTCTCGGTTGTATTTGTTTTCAATGCATAACTAAAGCCTTTATGAATGGCAAAAGCGCCCACTACACCGTGCTTGTTAATAGCCAGAAAAGCTACCTGTATTTTATGCACATCGGCGCCCTTTATTTTAACGATCCGTTCCACTACTTTCCGGCAGGCCATTTCCGGTCCGTATCCCTGGCGCATCATTTCCACCACTGTATGCGATCCCGCTACACGTATCACGTCCTCCCCTGCCCGGTTGCTGTGCAGGCGCCTACATCTCCATCTACGTAAAGCCCGGCGCCTATAATAGGCGAATCGCCCAGGCGCCCCCGCATCTTAAACCCCATACCGCTGGTAGTGCAGCTTCCTCCCAGCTGGCCCTGGGCATCAATGGCTACCATACCAATTGTATCATGGTTCCACTCACCATTAATTTGTGATGGCGCAAAAGGGCCGTGGCCTTTATTCTCTAAGTTTTCCCGATTAATCTGAGGTTCATATTTCGCACTTTTCAGCCATTCCTGGTAAGCTTTTTTGGCGTCTGGCGATAGATCGGGCGACTCCAGCGGAAAGCCCTCGGCAATGGCAAATTGCTGCGCTCCGCTACCCACCAGCATCACATGCGGTGTTTTCTCCATTACACGGCGGGCCACCGACACAGGATGCTTAATCCGCTCCAGAAATGCAACGCTGCCACAATTGAAGCGATGGTCCATGATGCAGGCATCCAGTGTTACAAAGCCATCTCTATCAGGGTTGGCACCCAACCCTACGCAACAGTTAATCTCGTCTTCGGTAACCATTACGCCTTTTTCAACGGCATCCAATGCATTACCGCCTTTACCCAATATCTCCCATGCTCCTTTGTTGGCCCTTAAACCCGCATCCCAGGTAGATACTACTACAGGTCCGCTCATTTTACCCACATGCTGTGCATGAACTTTCCTTCCTAATAAAGAAGTTGCTATCCCGGTAAAAGCACCTAACTGTAAAAAACGCTTACGGTTCATCATATAGCCCATTTTAAAACCGAAAATAAGCATTAATACCCCTAAAATAATGGCATCCCTGTTCAATAACTTTTTAAATTATCAGAATTGGTGTATTCAGTACTATGGCGTAATACCTCGTCGGAAAAAATATGTCGGCACATACCGCCGCCTGCACGCCAAGATTGCCAACAATTGCTTTACTTCGCTGTTATTTTTAAACTTTGATTTAATGAACATCGAAATAATATCCGGCAGCCCGCGCCCGCAGAGCCTAACCGTAAGAGCTGCATATGCAGTACAGAAATGGTTCGAGAAAAATACGGAGCATCATGTTGGCATTATCGACTGCCGCGAGCACCAGTTGCCCTGGGTTGAGAAAGTATTCAACTCTATCGACAATACGCCTGAACCATGGAAACCATTGTTTGAGCGCGTATTTAAAGCAGATGCCTTTATTTTTGTTACGCCTGAATATAACGGCAGTTACTCTCCTTCTTTAAAAACCTGGTTGATCATTTCCTAAACAACTGCATAAAACACTGGGAGTAGTTACCGCTTCCAACGGAGGCTTTGGAGGCATGAGAGCAGCACAGCAATTGATTTTGTTAGGTGCCGGACTTTTTACGGTGGTTTGCCCCAGCTGCTGGTTATTCCTACTATTGATAAGAAGATCGATGAAAATGGTGATTTGCTGGATCCTGCTTTTGAAAAAAAAGCATTCACAACTTTGCATCAGAATATCTGTGGCTGGCAGAAAAGATTGCATCTAAATAATTTAATTTTCCCAACCCCTTAAGGTGGCGCCGGGATCATTGTTCAAGCTAAGTGTCTCCTTTAAAAAAGAGTTATGAAGTCAACTATTGCAGAAATACGCGAGCGTTTTGATAACGACGTGGAAAGGTTTTCCAACCTGGAAACCGGTCAGCAATCTACTATCGACGCCACCATTTCACTGGAGCTGATTACCGAGGCCGCTAAAAACATAGCGCCTGATGCAACGCATTTGCTGGATATTGGTTGTGGCGCGGGCAACTATACATTGAAGATGCTTTCCAAGTTACCCGGCCTGCATTGCACTCTTGTTGACCTGAGCCAGCCTATGCTAAGCAAAGCCTTTGAGAGGGTTTCTGCACAAACGGCGGGAAACGTTGAAACCCGACAGGGAGATATACGGAGCTACCCCTGGCACCTAATAGTTACGACATCATTCTGGCGGGAGCCGTATTGCATCACTTACGCGATGATGAAGACTGGACCCACACTTTCACGAAATTGTATGGCCTGCTTAAACCGGGCGGATGCCTTATGATCAGCGACCTGGTAACCCAGGATAATGAGAAGCTGACCAGCTATATCTGGAACAAATACGGAGATTACCTGGAAAGTTTCGGCGGTAAAGAAACCGCCAGAAGGTACTGGATTATATAGCTAAGGAAGACTCTCCCCGATCGGTAACCTATCAATTAAATTTAATGAAGCAGGTAGGTTTCCAAACAGTTGAAGTGTTGCACAAAAATCTTTGCTTTGCTGCTTTCGGCGGTATCAAATAGCTTTTACGGGTAGTGGTGCTACTTTTTTAATGCTTCCCGTACCTTAGGGGCAATCTTGGTTCCGAATACTTCAATAGACTTCATCATCCGTTCGTGCGAGGGGCTCCCACATCCATATGTGCAGAAAAGCGGGTGAGTCCGAACAAGTCGTGTAATTCCAGTATCTTGTCTACCGACTCATTTACATCGCCAATTATCAGGTGCCCTCCTTTAGCCCGGCCGCGGTCGAATTGCGCGCGCTGGTACGGAGGCCAGCCACGCGAACGGCCAACACGATCCATTTGGGCAGCATACAAAGGGTAATAGTACTCTCCCACCTCTTTGCTATCGTCTCCAAAAAAGCATGAACATGAACCCCTACTTCAAATCGAGCCATGTCGTGCCCTGATTGCTCGTAAATATCTTTGTAATAGTCGAACAACGGTTTAAACTGTGCAGGGTTTCCACCTATAATGGCAAACATCACCGGTAATCCCAGCGTTGCTGCTCGCACCACGGATTCAGGGTGCCGCCTACAGCAACCCAAATCTTCAACTGGTCGTTTACAGCACGAGGCAAAACCAACTGTTTATTTAGTTCAGGACGAAACTTCCCTTTCCAGGAAATAGGGTTCTGCCGGTTTATCTGCAACAACAACCTTAGCTTTTCGTCGAATAAAGCGTCATAATTCTCCAGGTCTTGTCCATAAAGCGGAAAAGACTCAATAAAACTACCTCTGCCGGCCATCAGTTCCGCACGGCCATTTGAAATTAAATCAACAGTGGCGAAGCTCTGGTACAACTTTACCGGGTCGGAAGAACTTAGCACAGAAACCGCACTACCCAGCTTTATATTGTTAGTGACTGTTGATGCAGCAGCCAATACTATTTCCGGTGCTGAAACCGCGTAATCAGGACGGTGGTGCTCCCCGATACCATAAAAGTCAAGACCTACCTGGTCCATCAATTTTACTTCCTCTATAATTTCCTGTAAACGTTGTTGTGCAGGCTGCGGCTTTCCACTGGCATCTATATGCAGATCGCCAAACATTCCAATTCCTAATTCCATAGTTTCAGAACCTCCTTTAATTATTAAATGTTTAACAGGGAAACAGATGATTTGTTCTGCATCAGCCAGACTAGGCGCGTATCAGCCTCACAAGTAACAACTTATTTACAGCCGCTCACATTTGCACCGCCAGGTTTACCAGTGCTGGATTATTGATTGATATTAACCGAAGAAGAATGGATGGCCTCGCTCATTTCAGCAATGAGTGCCGGATCTTTTCAATGGCATTGCCCACCACCACTACATCTGCACCCGCCTTACAGTTGAGGTAAGCTTTTTCGGGATCGGTTATGCCACCCCAATAATAAGCGGGGCCTCTACATTTTGCGCCACCGCTTGTATCATGCTTTCGCTGATAGGCATTTTGGCGCCACTACCTGCGTCCATGTAAATCAGCTTCATGCCCAGCATTTCGCCGGCCATAGCTGTGCACATGGCAATTTCGTTTTTATCAGAAGGCACGGGCGCCGCATTACTTATAAGACACCGTGGTAGGCGCCCCCATCTACCACAATATAGCCGGTAGGCATTATTTCCAGCCCGCTCTTTTTCACAAAAGGAGCCGACACCACATGCTGGCCTATCAGTAATTCGGGATTTCTACCTGAAATAAGAGAAAGATACAGCAACGCATCGGCATATTTGCTAACCTGGGACGGACTACCCGGAAAAAGGATCACCGGTATATCACAGCTGGCCTTTATTTGTTGTATTACTTCATCTAAGTGATTGGAAATAACCAAACTACCACCAACAAAAAGTAATCTACCCGGGTTTTTAATGATAACCGGATGAGTTTTTCGAGAGAAGATGCTGTTACCCCGTCAGGATCAATGAGCACAACAAAAGACTTCTGCACATTCTTCTTCTTTTCCAATAGGGAGTTATAAATGTTCATCTTCATTAGATCAAGGCAGGTTTATGCAAAAATGCAAAAACTTTTTTAAAAAACCGTATTTATTGGGTAAATGATACAGATCGTTCATATCCTGCTTTTTTGAGCTGCCGACAACCTAATACCCAATAAATGACCTGAAGTGTTGATTACTCAAAAAATAATTTGCCCGAATGTTATTATCTTTCTCAAAAAATAAAATATAAACAATATTATGGGTGTTCGTCTATTATTGTTGCTGCTAACAGCGGGTTATGTAACCCAGGCGCAGGTAACCGCATTCCAATATTCAAGCATCAAAAAAGCACCGGCAAACACGGAGCCGTGGTTTCTGCTCACCCGCTGGCCAGCCAGGCGGGCTTATTAATGCTAAAAAGGGAGGTAATGCATTCGATGCAGCCATTGCCACCCAATGGGCATTGGCAGTAGTATACCCGGGTGCCGGTAATATAGGCGGGGGCGGGTTTATGGTAGCCACTTTAAAAAATAAACCGCCGGTTGCACTGGACTACCGCGAAACTGCCCCTGCCGGAGCTTCAAAAGACATGTACTTAGACGCCGACGGAAACGCCAATAGTGAAAAAAGTTTGTATGGCCATTTGTCAGCAGGTGTGCCCGGCACAGTAGCCGGTCTTTTCGCATCGCACCGGTTTGCAAAACTCCCCATGCAGGTGCTTATACAACCGGCGATAGACCTGGCAGAAAAAGGCTTTGTTATAACGGAAGGAGAAGCCCAGGCTCTGAATAATGCCAGAGAATCTTTTGAAAAATATAATACCCAAACACCGGTCTTAGTTAAAGCGAAGGGGTGGAAAAAGGAGACACATTGGTACAAAAAGACCTGGCCAATACTTTGAAACGTATAAAAATAACGGCCAAAAAGGCTTTTATGAAGGAACAACGGCGCAATTAATAGTAGAAGAAATGAAACGGGCAATGGTTTGATCAGCCTGGAAGACCTGAAAAATTATAAAGCAAAATTCAGGGAAGCACAGCAATTTGATTACCGGGGCATAGGATTATAGGCATGCCGATGCCCAGCAGCGGAGGCTTATTACTTACACAGATGCTGAAGATGACAGAGCCCTACAACATTGCCCGAATGGGATTTCAGACGGCTGCATCCGTTCAGCTCATGATTGAGGTAGAGCGCAGGGCTTACGCAGACAGGGCCAAATATATGGGAGATGTAGACTTTTATAAAGTGCCTGTGGCCGAATTATCTGACAATACTTACCTTAAAAACCGTATGAAGGACTACCGGCCCGGCGAAGCAGGAAATAGTAAAACAACCGTAGAAGGTATCGTACCGGGCTACGAAAGCGAAGAAACCACCCATTTAAGTGTAATAGATAACCAGGGTAATGCCGTATCGGTAACCACTACTTTAAATAATAATTATGGTAGTAAAACTGTAGTGGCGGGTGCCGGATTTTTATTGAATGACGAAATGGACGATTTCAGCGCCAAGCCCGGATCTCCGAATCTTTTTGGTGCGGTAGGCGGTAAAGCCAATGCGATCGAACCCGGTAAAAGGATGTTGAGCTCGATGGCGCCAACTATTGTGCTGAAAGATAAGAAACCATTCCTGGTAGTAGGCACCCCGGAGGTACCACCATTCCCACATCGGTATTTCAAACCATCGTAAATATCATTGATTTTAAAATGACAACCGATGATGCTGTTAATCAACCTAAGTTCCATCATCAATGGCTACCCGACGAGGTTTTTATTGAAAGAAAATTCCGGCCCGCCACCAGCGAACAATTAAAAAACATAGGGTATAAATTAACAGAACGTGGCCAGATAGGCCGCACAGAAGTAATAAAGGTTTTACCCGGCGGCGAATTTGAGGCAGTAGCTGACCACCGGGGAGACGATAGCGCCGCAACCTGGTAATTGCCATACTGTTTATAAGCTTAAAAAAGTAAAATGAAAGCATTTAGTTCCATTGGCCTGCTGTTCCTTTCCAATATATTTATGACCTTTGCCTGGTACGGACACCTTAAATTTTTTGGTAAAGGCAGCAGTCATGCCCATACTTCGGTATGGATCATTATCCTGATCAGCTGGGGTATTGCCTTTTTGAATATTGCCTGCAGGTACCTGCCAACCGGCTGGGTTCATCCGAAACCGGCGGCCCCTTTTCATTGGTTCAGCTAAAGGTATTGCAGGAAGTAATTACGCTGGTGGTTTTGTTATCTTTTCAAAACTCATGTTTGACAATTTCCAGCTTTCCCTCAATCATTTAATTGGCTTTGTACTGCTGATAGCCGCCGTATATTTTATTTTTAAAGGATAAATATTTATTCGCTGTCCTTCTTTATTCTTAAGGGAGCGATTAAAGTGCCAAAGCCACCTTTTAAATCAGAACCCTGTACAATAACGAGGTAATTACCTTTACTTTCTGATGTGTAAAAGAGATATGGGCTTCGCCTTCTTTATTGGTTATGATATCCGAATTCCAGTAAACCGTTTGCCGGAGATCGGGGAACACGGTTTCCTGATCGGGCGATGTGTATTTAGGGCTGTAAAACCGCCTTCCCACAAATGGAGCATTCGGCTTTAGGAGATACATACCCGGCATTTTTTTTTCAGGAAAGGGCCCACTCCACCATGAGTTGTAATTTCAACATAAATAGGCGGGTTCATAAAATCTACCTTTCCTTCATTAAACCGCACCTGGTACTGCATAGAGTACCGGGGACTTCTCATTACTTCAATACCTTTAACATCTTCTGCTGAATAGTATTGCAACACATCAATGGGATTCATCTCAAAAAACTTCAGGTCCATCCCATCTATCACAATTTCTATCCGGCTTCTGCCGATTGTAAAGGCATGCCTCGCATACGCGGAAAGCCAGGTATTTGCTTACTCAACACCGTAAGTAAATCATCTTTGGGCGTTGTTCCAAAACCGACTGCGTGATAGTTTGGTCAGAACCACCATCTTCATTCAGGTTTTTTGAACCAGGTACGCGGGCTTTAGCTGTCACTATTACTTCCTCAAGGTAACGGCCATCTCTTCTCAATTGTTCCATTACTGCAGACCGCCTGTCTATCGCCCTTTTGGCTGCGGTATCAAACAGGATACTTCCTGGATCGAATATAGTTTCAGGTTGTGGCATTTCGGCGTATTCTTTATTAAATACTTCCACTCCTACTCCAAAAGATTTATCCCTTTTATTCACTGCTTTTATAAGTGTGCTCACACTATCGGTCATAAACAGCGGAAAATCCCTGAGATAAAAACGGCCTTCATTGTCGGTGAGTGTATCTTTAAAAAGATGCCATTACGACCGTCACGACCAAATAAAGTAACATTAGTATTGGCAGAGGGTTTGTTTAAGATATTAGTGACTTTCCCTCTTATCGCGAACTCTTTTTCATAACCATATTTTCCGGGAGTGTTCCCAAAATCATATTTCACCCAGCCTTGCGTCAGCATCAACGCATCTGTTGCTTTACTCCGCGGATTCTTAATAAAATAATAAGGGGTTTCTACCGATCCCTTCAAATCCGCACTTAAAGTCATGTAGCTTACGATGTTTTCAGCGTTTATATTAAACGATACCTGGCTTGTATCCAAAACAGCCAAAGAAAAGCTTCCTAATACAGGTTCGCCCGCATCATTTTTAACAGTCAGCGTCAATGCAACGCTGTCTTTATTACTGTAAACATTCTTTGCCGTAGTTAGCTGTAACTTCAAATCATCATCATGCCACACCAATAATGCTCTTTCATTAACTGGAACTCCATTCGCATTATACAAGGTAATCCTGGCAACGCCGCTGGGGAAAGTAGATGCGGGTAATCTTAACTCATGATGTTGTTTCTTCCTTAAACGGCCCTTTAAAAATTATACCCTCTTGTTTCTCCGGTAATAAAACAACCAACTGTATCGGCAGGATCATTGGTATCAACCTTAATAACAATACTGTCCGCCTGCCCGGTGTAACCCACTTGCAAAGCCCATCCCCGAGCTTCTGCCGGCGGAATTTTATAGCTCGATCCATTATCCAGCCAGGCTGTGTATGTTTCACCCTGCAGCGGCGTCAGCTCCACTATGCCCATTCCCCTGTATACAGATTCAAAAGATGTCAAAGTATTATCCTTGCTATCTTTAATAATACCTTTCACATCCACCCCTTTACCATAAATATTTAGTGCCTTAAAACCCAGCCTTTGTTTGTACCCCACAATAAAACGCCCTCCTTCCGGCAAAAACTGTAAATCAATAGGCTGATTATTGTCAGGTAACGGTATTTTAAGGTCCAGGTCTTTGTTGGTTATTTCAAGGTGAAAATTCTTCCTATCAGAATGATTTTTTAACAGGGTGTCGATATAAATATTACCGCCTGCATCTGTGATCATTCGTTTGCGGAATAGTGTCTTGTTTTTCGATCTCAGTGCTACTGTAACCCTGCTGTTCGATAATGAAGCTTGCTCATCGGCACGCAGGCTGGCTGCAATAAAAAGCCGGTCATCAGTAAAACTCAATTCATTTAAAGTTGCTCTCCACGTTTCCGCTTTCGGATTAATAATTTTAAACGGTGTTTGAAAAAACAGTGAGTCACCAAAACTCCGCATACGTTCCGTGTAGGCCCGCAAAACATAATTTCCTGTGGGAATAACTGATTACCTAAAGTAATGTTGCTGTAAAAAGTCCCAGATCGCATATAGCGCTGATACGTTTTACCAGCTGCCCGTTAGCATCAATAAATTCTATATAAGCAATACGGCTGCTATCGTTTACCGTATTCATGTTGCCGGATACAATATAGCCCTTCAGCCACATCGTGTCATTTATTTGATATTGAGGTTTGTCAAAATGGATAAAGATCTTTTCTCTTCCATGAAAAGTAGCCATGCTGTCCCTGGTTTCCATTTCATGCTGAAACCGATCGAACTGCGCCTGTATCTCACCAAGAACTAAACAAAAACAAAAGCTTAGAAGAAGGTATTGTTTCATAGGAGCCGGATATTAAAGATGCGCTATTCTGTTTTTTTCGGCGAGAAATTCATTCCAGACGGTTGATATGATTGTTGCTGCCGATGGTATATCGTTGAGTAAGGCGCTTACCTGGCCTATTTCGAGCTCTCCTTCTTCAATATCTCCTTCAAACATACCCCGCCTGGCGCGTCCCTTTCCTAATAAGACAGCTAATTCTTCCCGCGACACACATCGGTTTTCTGCAGCTTCTATTCTATCAGAGAAATCATTTTTAAGCAATCGTACCGGCGTTAATATTTTCATGGAAAGCTGCGTATCTCCCTCAATCGCATTTATCACCTTGTCTTTAAACCGAACGTGTGAAGAAGCTTCTGTACATGCTACAAACCGGCTTCCCATCTGCACAGCTTCGGCGCCCAAAGCAAAAGCTGCCAGCATCTGCCGGCCTGTAGCAATACCACCAGCTGCAATAACCGGTATATCAACGGCCGCAGCTACCAGTGGTATCAATACCATCGTCGTCGTTTCCTCACGCCCGTTATGACCTCCGGCTTCAAAGCCTTCGGCTACTACAGCATCGCAGCCGGCCTGCTGGGCTTTTAAAGCAAATTTGCTGCTGCTTACCACATGTACAACCGTAATCCCGGCTTGTTTAAACTTGGTCGTCCAGGTGTTGGGGTTGCCGGCGCTTGTAAAAACAATGGGCACTTTTTCTTCGATAATGGTTTGAACCTGTTGGTCTATGTTGTGGTATAAAAGCGGCAGGTTAACGGCGAAAGGAAGGCTGGTGGCGGCCTTGCATTTTTGAATATGCTCTTTCAGTAAGGCAGGATTCATAGATCCTGCGCCGATAATGCCCAGGCCACCTGCGTTGCTCACCGCACTGGCCAGTTTCCATCCGCTGGCCCAAACCATCCCCGCCTGGATAATGGGATACTGAATATGGAAAAGTGGTAATCTTATTTTGAAACATAATTCATCCGGTTCATACAATTTACCGGAAGATACTATGTTTATGGCATAGTTATGTATATCGGAACAAAGCCCGTTGCGTTACAATAACGCACAACCAGCAGCCGATTCGCTATCCCAGGTCAATGCTGGTATTATCGCCGATATTCAGGCTTCTTGATTCGCCTTTCAGGCTGGTATCGCTGCCAATCAGCGAATCTTCCAGAACAATATCATACAAGTTGGAATAAGCGCCAACAATAGAATTTTTAACAATGGATTGCGCCATATTGGTGTATTCGCCTAATGTTACATTAGGGCCAATGATGCAGTTTTCAATAGAACATCCAACGCCGATGCTTACAGGCGGGATCAGTACCGTATTCTGGTATTGAGAAGCGTCCGCTTCCACACCAAACTTCTTTAACAGGGTAGCATTTGATTTCAGGAGTGTTTCTTTGTTACCGGCATCAAACCAGTTGTCCACTTTAAAAGACCTGAAAGTTACCCCTTCTCTATCATGCAATGGATCGCATCCGTAATACTAAATTCACCATGGGTTAGTAAACCGGCCGTTATATTTTTTTTCAAGGCAGGAAAATAGAATATCTGTTTCTACAATTTTATAAACGCCCACCATTGCCATATTAGACTTGGGAATATGAGGTTTCTCTATTACAGATTCAATAATCCCGTTGGCATCTATTTCAGCAACACCAAAATCTCTCGGATTATCTACCTTACGAACGCCGATATAAGACCCTGCGTTTCGTAAAACCTCCCTTACATCATATTCACAAATAGTATCGCCCAGGGTAATCAGTATTTCATCGCCTTTCACCAGGTCTTTTGCCAGGCTGATAGCGTGCCCTACTCCCCGGCGGTCTTCCTGCCCAACAAAATGGGCAATAATATCGCTATGCTTATCTTTTATATAATGATATATTTTATCGCCCAGGTACCCGATAATAAAAATAAACTCTTCCACTCCGGCATCTTTTAGCTGATCGATAATGATGCTCAAAACCGTTCTGTCTGCCAGTGGTATCAATGCTTTGGGCTGCGTATAGCTGTGGGGCCTCAATTTAGTTCCGGTACCTGCAACAGGGATGATTGCCTTCATATATATAACAAACCCCGGATCGGGGAAATAATTTACAGTATATTATAAAAAAGTGAAGGTAAGTAAAAATGAAAACTTAACCGCAGTATTGATAGGGGTGACCGCTTTTTCTTGATCGCGGTGAACAGGCTGCTCCATTTGTACGAATATGTTTTTTATACACAATTCCGGTATTACCCGGCTAAATTTATCATTTACATATAAAAACCGGGTTCTTTTAAGTAAAATATGCTAATAAAAATCAGCATAACCTTAATTTTGCGCCATGCAAAATGATACTATCCTCTTTGAACTGCTCAATAAAGAATTAGAGCGCCAGCGCAACGACATCGAACTGATTGCCTCAGAAAACTTTGTATCTTACCAGGTATTGCAGGCTATGGGTAGCGTACCTGCCAATAAATATGCAGAAGGGTACCCCGGACGCAGGTATTATGGTGGTTGTGAAGTGGTTGATGAAATAGAAAACCTGGCCATAGACCGGTTAAAGCAAATCTTTAATTTAAGCTGGGCCAATGTACAGCCGCATAGCGGGGCGCAGGCGAACGCTGCTATATTCCAGGCAGTTTTAAAGCCAGGCGATACAATTATGGGATTAGACCTGAGCATGGGTGGCCACCTTACCCACGGCAGTCCGGCTAATTTCAGCGGCAAGCATTACAAGGTTGTTTCTTACGGGGTGAATAAAGAAACAGGATTAGTTGAATATGACGACCTCGAGCAAAAAGCACTGTCCGAAAAGCCTAAAATGATCATTTGCGGTGCTTCGGCATATAGCCGCGACTGGGATTATGCCCGTATTCGTGCGGTTGCCGATAAAATTGGCGCCATTGTTCTAGCCGATATTGCGCACCCGGCAGGTTTAATTGCGAAAGGTTTTTAAACGATCCGTTTGATCATTGCCATATTGTAACCAGCACTACGCACAAAACATTACGTGGCCCGCGTGGTGGCGTTATTATGGTACGCCATGATTTTGAAAACCCCTGGGGTATAAAAGATCCTAAAGGAAATACACGTACCATTACCCAATTGTTAGACCTGGCAGTATTCCCGGGTATACAGGGCGGTCCGCTGGAGCATATCATTGCCGCTAAAGCAGTAGCTTTTGGAGAAATACTGGATGACAGTTTCACCGCTTACGCCAGGCAAATAGTAGCCAATGCGCAGGCTATGGCTAAGGCTTTTGTTGACAAAGATTATAACCTGATCAGCGGAGGTACCGACAACCACCTGATGCTGATAGATCTTCGTAATAAAAACATTACGGGTAAAAAAGCACAGGAAACTTTAGATAAAGCCTTTATTACGCTGAACAAGAACGCGGTTCCTTTCGACGATAAATCTCCGTTTGTAACCTCAGGCATACGTGTGGGTGTTCCGGCTGTAACTACCCGTGGATTAAAGGAAGAACATGTGATACAGGTGGTAGACCTGATAGACAGGGTACTTACCAACGCTGACAACGAAAAACTGATCGGCGACGTAAGAGAAGAGGTAAAAGCTTTCATGAAACAGTTCCCGCTGTATCCGGAGTTAGGATAAGTAAAAGACCAGAGTTGATAGATCATGGTTCATAGAACGACCGGCCATGAACTATCAACCATTAACTATGAACTTTAGCACATGATTCAAAGAAAACAAACACTGTGGTTATTGCTTTCCGCTATCAGTAGCGGGCTGACCTTTAAATTTCCTTTTTATAGCGGAGTAGTGGCTCCCGGAACCACCGGTGTGGAAGGACCTGAGCTTACCGCTACCGATAATATTTATTTAATATTATTAACCGTGCTGGTGCTTGGTTTATCTGCCGTAACCATTTTCCTGTTTAAAGACCGTAAAAAGCAGATCAGGTTGAGCCTTCTAGGCCTGGTAACATCTTTAGGACTGATTGCTGTATATTGGGTGTATAGCCGGAATTTTTCGGCAGGCAATATAGCTATAACAGCATTACTTACCCTGCTCATCGTAATCGGCTTTTTCTTTGCCATACAGGGTATTAGAAAAGACCAGAAACTGATCAGAGACCTTGACCGGCTGAGGTAAAATCATCAAAAAATAATACATGCGGAGCCCAAAGGTTCCGCATTTTTGTGCCCATGCTGATCAGTGATTAATGACAGCAAAAAAATAAACCCAGGCTATAAAAAACAACTGTAGCGGTACCCTGAACCAAAGATAGCGGGTGGAAGGTCCCTTCTCACCTGGGTTTTCGTAGTTTATTTTTCGGAGAGCTGCATAAATATTAGCCGGCAATACCAAAACAAAGAAAACGATAAGTGACCAGGCCGCCGGTATGCTTATATTACTACAAAGCAAGCCGGCCGCTGCAACTATTTCAAAAATGCCGGTTGCATAAACAATAGCTTTCCGGAATGGAATAAAAGCAGGAAGCATGGCCGTCATGCCCTCCATAAACTTAAAATGCGCAGCACCTGTAAAAAGCAACATAATGGCCATGGCTACTTTACCTGCCAAAGGCATATCCCAGGTACCTTCATAAACACGGATGCCCGCGCCGGCCAGTAAAAAACATACCAGAAGTAAGATCAGCGGTTTCATTTTTTAAACAAATATCAGATCAATCGCTATTACAGAAAATGAACCTGGGTTAAGAAATCCTTTTCCTGATCCTGCTCAATGCCTGTGGCGTTATTCCTATATAGGATGCAAGATATTTTAACGGTATTTGCTGAATTAAATGAGGCTGCTCAGCCAATAGCTTCAGGTACCGGGTTTCAGCGTTATCATACAATAACGACATTTCTCTTTGAGACTTTTTAAAACAAAGCCTCTGCCGCTTTTCTTCCTATACTATTTCCCGCATTAGTTTGCTCGTACACCTCCTGCAGGCCGGTAGCGCTTATTCGCCATAAAGTAGATGCTGTCAGTGTTTCCACCTGGTACAAACAGGGCATTGCACTTAAAAAGAATCGTAAGCGCTGACAAAATTGTTGGCAAAGGCAAAAGAGAATGTTAACTCCCGGTCTTCCTGCGGTATATAAAAACGAACGATGCCTTTTTCAATAAAAGAAAGGTATTGCTCTACCTGGCCTTTTTCAAAATAATGGTTCGCGCGGGGTAGTGAACACATTCGAGTTTTGACCGAAAAAAATCCCAGTCATGTTTACTTTGGACCTGCAACTTATCAAAATACTTCTTTATCAGCTCCATATAATTCTTTTTATAAAGATAACCAGCCAATGTCCTTTTTGTAAGCTCTACTGATTTTTTTGAAGTACCTTTGCAACTTCTATAAAAAAACCGACATGGCGAAAGTAAAAATAGGCATGGTTCAGATGAGCTGCACTGCTGACAAGCAGGAAAACCTGAACAAAGCCATCGAAAAAACAAAAGAAGCAGCGGCCAAAGGCGCACAAATCGTTGCCTGCAGGAGCTGTTTACCTCGTTATATTTTTGTGACGTTGAGGACTACAGTAATTTTCCCTGGCCGAGTCTATTCCGGGTCCCTCCACTGAAGTACTGGGAGCTGTGGCTAAAGAGTTAGGTGTGGTGATCATTGCCTCGCTTTTTGAAAAAAGGGCCGAAGGTTTGTACCACAATACCACCGCCGTGCTGGATGCAGATGGCAGCTACCTGGGCAAATACCGCAAAATGCATATTCCTGACGACCCGGCTTATTACGAAAAATTCTATTTTACACCGGGCGACCTGGGCTATAAAGTATTTAAAACCAAATTTGCCACTATCGGGGTGCTTATATGCTGGGACCAGTGGTATCCTGAAGCGGCCCGTATTACTGCGTTAATGGGCGCCGAAATCCTCTTCTATCCTACCGCTATTGGCTGGGCAACCGAACAGGATGAAGAAACTAACAAAGATCAATATAATGCCTGGCAAACCATTCAGCGCAGCCATGCCGTTGCTAACGGCATTCCGGTAGTAAGCGTGAATCGTGTAGGGTTTGAGCAAAATGGCGCTATGAAATTCTGGGGTGGCAGCTTTGCTACCAACGGGCAGGGCAAATTGATTTACCTCGCGTCGCATGATAAAGAAGAAACTGAAGTGGTTGAATTAGACCTGAAGGAAGCAGATAATTTCAGGATGCACTGGCCGTTCCTGCGAGACAGAAGGATAGATAGCTATCAACCCATTACAAAGCGTTATATAGACGAAAACTAGCAAGTCTTCTGAAGGAAAAAACAAGCGCTCAACAAAACTCATTAAAATAAAATGGTCTCAAATACTTCCGGAGTTCCGGACGCTCCGACTTCCGGGCTTGCGAGCTTTCCGGCTGCCGGGTTTACCCCTCAACAACTTGGTTATTATTTCCCTGCCGAATGGCATCAACATGAGGCTACCTGGCTAAGCTGGCCTCACAAAGAAGCCTCATGGCCGGGTAAACTCCATACCATCTATCCTTACTATGCGCATTTTATAAAAGAACTGGCTAAACACGAGTTGGTTCGCATCAATGTGGCAGATGAAAAAATGAAGTCATTTGCGTTAAAACACTTACAGAAACAGGGAGTGGACCTCACCAAGGTGGAGTTCTACTTTAACGAAACCAATGATGCCTGGTGCCGTGATCACGGGCCTGCTTTTCTCATCAATCCCCATGCAACTGATCATAAAAAAGCTATCGTCGATTGGGGATACAATGCCTGGGGTGATAAATATCCTCCCTACGATCTTGATGATGTGGTACCCACAAAGATCGCGCAGCAATTGGGGTTACCAGTATTCAATCCGGGTATCGTTATGGAAGGCGGCTCTGTTGAGTTTAATGGCAATGGCACCATACTCACTTCTACAGCCTGCCTGTTAAATGAAAACCGCAACCCCACCTGAATCAACAGCAGATAGAAGAATATTTGTATAACTATTACGGAGCAGAGCAGGTGCTTTGGGTAGAAGATGGCATTGTAGGCGACGACACCGACGGCCATATTGACGACACGGTTCGGTTCGTAAACGAAGATACCGTGCTTACCGTTATTGAAGAAAAGAAAAACGACGAGAACTACGAATTGCTTCAAAACAACCTGAAGCAATTACGGCAAATGCGTCTGCTGAACGGCAAACAACTTAATATTATTGAATTGCCCATGCCAGACGCCGTGGTGTATGAAGATCAGAGATTACCTGCCTCCTACGCCAATTTTTATATTGCCAATAAGTCGGTTATCGTACCTACTTACCGATGCAGTAAAGATGATACGGCATTAAAAATTATACAGGAGCATTTTAAAGACAAAACGGTGATTGGTATTGACTCTACGGAGATCATCTGGGGACTGGGAAGCTTTCATTGCTTAAGCCAGCAGGAACCGGCTGTTTAATCTCATTTATATTATTAACAAAAAAGGGTTGATCTGTTCGGGTCAACCTTTTTTGTTTGCCTTATGTTGTTATTATTTTTTAACCATTAAGGAATGAAGGGATGTCAAGAGGTGCTATATCTTAGCCTTCACTCCTCAATGGTTTAAACTCGCTTTCATAAATGCCGTATCGCAATTTCATTTATTGAACCATGAAGAAATTAAGGGAAATTAAAATGAAAACATATTATTGAGAGGACCATTCCTTAACTATCCTTAACTCCTGAATGTTTTTTTAACATCCCAGAAGAAGTTTCATTTCTAAATATATTTCGAAGTATAACTTTCCTTCACTTTTTAATATCAGTTGGCTTACCTGCAAACACCAGTTCACCACCACCGTCACCCGCATCGGGCCCTAACTCAATCAGCCAGTCTGCGCTTCGTATAACATCTATATTATGTTCGATTACCAATATAGAGTGTCCCTGCTCTATCAATGCATTAAAAGAGGCCAGCAGCTTTTTGATATCATGAAAATGAAGTCCTGTGGTAGGTTCATCAAAAATAAACAGCACTTTGTTACTGGCTTTGCCCTTGCCCAGGAAGGATGCCAGCTTTACCCTTTGCGCTTCCCCACCCGATAAAGTATCGGAAGACTGCCCCAACTTTACATAGCCTAATCCCACGTCGCTTAAAGGCCTGATCGCTTCTGACAGCTTTCTTTCATCAGCAAAAAAGTCAATCGCTTCATCCACACTCATTTCCAGCACATCGAAAATACTTTTATCTTTGTATTTTACTTCTAATATTTCCTCTTTAAAACGTTTACCGCCGCAGCTTTCACATACCAGGTGTACATCGGCCAGGAACTGCATCTCAACAATCTGTTCGCCCTCGCCTTTACAGGTATCACATCTTCCGCCATCTACGTTAAAAGAAAAATGCTTGGGTTGAAAACCCCTCATCTTGCTCAAAGGCTGCTTTGCAAAAAGATCCCTGATCTCATCATAAGCTTTAATGTAAGTAACAGGATTACTTCTCGACGATTTACCAATAGGATTCTGATCTACCATTTCTATCTGCTGCAGGCTTTCCACATCGCCTGTAATAGCTTTATGAAACCCTACCTTATCGCCGCTGAATTCACCTTTCATTTTTTGCAGGGCAGGATATAAGATCTGTTTGACCAAAGTGGTTTTCCGCTGCCGCTAACGCCACTTACCACGCAAAGCACATTGAGCGGGAACTCTACTGTAATATCCTTTAAATTATTATGCCTCGCCCCTTCTACCTTAATAGAACGGTTCCATTTACGTACTGCCTTGGGCGGCGCAATAGAGAACTCGCCACTGAGATATTTACCGGTTAAACTTTTCGGTTTTTTTATCAGGGTTTTAAAATCACCTTCGGCCACCACTTCACCTCCCAAATGAGATGCTAAAGGTCCCATGTCGATAATATGATCTGCCTGCTGCATTACCATTTCATCGTGCTCTACCACTACTACGGTATTATTTAAATCACGCAGTTCTTTTAGCACTTTGATCAGGTTGCTGGTATCGCGCGAATGTAAACCTATTGATGGCTCATCCAGTATATAAAAGAGTTGGTCAGGTTGCTACCGAGGCTGCGTGTTAATTGTATGCGCTGGCTTTCGCCACCACTTAAAGTGTTGGCTACCCGGTTCATGGTGAGGTATCCCAGTCCTACTTTCAGCAGCGTATCCAGCCGGTTATTGATCTCTATTAAAATACGTTTGGCTATTTCCTTTTGATGGCTGGTTAATTGCAGCCGGTCAAACCAGGTCTTTAAATCACGTGCCGGCATCTCGCAAAGCTCCCTATATTCTTTCCGCCCACCTGCACATACAGCGCTTCCTTACGCAAGCGGTACCCATTACAATCAGGACAGGTAGTACGCCCCCTGTACCGGCTCAATAATACACGGTACTGGACTTTATATAAATTCTGCTCAACTTCCTTAAAGAAATCATTGATTCCGCCTCTTGTTCTCCACAAATAATTGTACTGCTCCCTGGTCAAATCGGCTATGGGCTTGTGTACCGGAAAATTATCCTTGGCAGCGCTTCTTACAAAAGCATCCTTCCATTTTCCCAGCTTCTCCCCTTTCCACGGAGCCACTGCTCCTTCATATACGCTTAATCTTTTATCGGGAATAACCAGGTCGGAATCAATACCCAGAACCAGGCTAAAACCTTCACAGGTAGGACAAGCACCCAAAGGATTATTGAACGAAAAAAGATTGGGCTGGGGCTCCTCAAACACGATACCGTCCAACTCAAACCGGCTGTTAAAATTCAGCAGTTTTTTCTTCCCTTTCTGCGGAATTACTTCAACGTAAACATCCCCTTCCCCTCGTAAAATGCAGTGCCAATCGAATCTCCCAGGCGATGTATATCATCTTCATCAAAGTCTTTTACTACAATGCGGTCTATCAAAATATAAGCACTGTTCTTCTTTCCTTTCCCGCCCTGAAACTGCCGGGTTAAAGCAGCAGCATCCATTTCCAGAAAATCTTCAATCCGGTTTACCGTCATGCCTTCCCCTGCTTCGTTAGAGTCCATAGCAATCCGGCTAAACCTTTTTGCATCAATATATTCAGCTCTTCCTTGATATCCCGGTTACGGTGCTGTTTAAATTTAACAAGAATGAAAACCTTGTCGCCCTCCTGTAGTTTCCGTATAGCCGCTATAACATCTGCCACATCATCTTTCTTTACTTCCTGGCCAGATACCGGGGAAATGGTGACGCCGGCCCTGGCAAACAATAATCGCAGATAATCGTAGATCTCCGTCATCGTTCCCACAGTACTGCGGGGCGTACGGGTAATTACCTTTTGTTCTATAGCTATGGCAGGACATAAACCTTTTATATAATCTACATCAGGCTTGTTCATTCTGTTCAAAAACTGCCGGGCATAAGCACTGAGGCTTTCAGCGTAGCGTCTTTGCCCTTCGGCATACAAGGTATCAATGGTTAAAGAAGATTTCCCCGAACCGGAAACGCCGGTAACCACAATAAATTTGTTTCTTGGAATACTAACGGTTACATCTTTAAGATTATGAACCTTTGCCCCTTTTATAAGTATTTCACCGCTTGATTTTTTCTGTGCCGCCATTATTAAAATTTACCTGTACAGCTTACAAATGTAGCTGCTAAATTGTTTAGAAAAGATTGTTTTTGAACCTTTTTAAAGGCTTTTTAAAATAACAGGCGCCTGTTTTCACACTCGTTAGGCTTAAAAATATTATTATTGATAATCAACAGTTTGTTAACAAATAATTGTAATTTTAACAAAATTTTTAACACTTTTGGGCAATTTTTTGGGTCATTTGCATCCGTAGCAAACGAGAAAAGTGATACATGAGACAAAAAGAAGCGCTACAACTATTTTTATTAATTTTCTGAAAGTAATGACTACAGATATAAAGAAGAGCGACAACGAGCTTATACACTTGTTTACAAGTGGTAACGAATCGGCACTCGATTCATTACTGGAGAGGTATAAGGATAAGCTTTTTAATACGATACTTTTTATTGTTAAGGATAAATACCACGCTGAAGATATTTCACAGGATGTTTTTATAAAGATTATTGAAACCCTGAAAAGTGGTAAGTATAAAGAAGAGGGCAAGTTTTTACCCTGGGCTATGCGTATTGCGCATAACCTTTGCGTTGATTATTTCAGAAAGCTGAAACGCTTTCCTTTTGCAAAGAGTAATACAGATAATGAGGTTTTGGATACCATTAATTGTACCGAGCAGAATGCAGAAGATAAAATAATTAAAGTACAAAGTATGGGTAAGGCAAAAGATCTTTTAGAACAACTGCCCGAAGAACAAAGAGAAGTAATCATATTAAGGCATTTTGCAAACCTGAGCTTTAAAGAAATTGCAGACATGACCGGATGCAGCATTAACACTGCACTCGGAAGAATGCGTTACGGTTTAATGAATTTAAGAAAGTTAATGACCGGAAAATAATTTTAACAACAATTGGCAATTGTGATTAAAACATTTCAGGCATACTATTCGTTAATATAGGAAACAGAAATTCAAAACCTGATAGTTCTAAAATACTGTCATCTTGTGTTTCCGATAGGACAAAAAGAAATTCGCTAAATCCTTGTGAATTATTCTTGCCGAAGCCAACCGGTTTACACAGGATGACGACTAATTGAACCGCTGATTTGATCAGCGGTTTTTTTATTGCTCAATAACAATCTTTATATCGCCTGACACCAGATTGATATGGCAACAGTCATGAGCTATAGTATATGTTTTATTGGCCACGACTTTGTCTTTCAGGTAGCCCCTGAACTCAAAATCTTCTCCGCATACAGAGGTTTTATCCATATAAGCATCCGAATACACCAAATAAACGCCTGGCTGATACGATACACCTGCAGGCTGCTGCCATTGCACATTATCAACAATCATTTTATTATCTCTTACCCTTACCACTTTAAAGCTATCCAGCTCCACCCCTGCATGGCTACTGTTCACTACCTGCACCATTAAGCTCCTGAACTCCTCCGTACATACCCGGTTGGGTTTACAACCCGATTCGCAATCATCGCCCACCCCAGCCTTTTTGTTACATGCCAGTACCACCAAACCAATGCAAAGAATAAAAATATTTAAAGCTCTCATTGCAGCATATTTAATAACTAATATCAGGATAACGGATCAGGCGGGTATTTTGCAACATCCCGGCATCTATTTTTTTATAACTGCTATTCCCTTACTACGATTTTAGTATCCCCTTCCAGCACTTTTACATGGCAGCAATCGAAGCCTATTTTAAATATTCTTTTTGCCATTAAGCGGCTGTTGTTATATCCTTTAAATTCAAATTCTTCCCCACACCAGGAAGTTTCCTTTTTTCGTTATCGGAAAACAACAGGTATGAACCGGTTTGATACCGTGCCTCAATAGAACGCTGTATCACGGTTTTATTTCCTTTAATCCTGGTTACACTAATATAATCCAGTGGTACACCTGCACCCTCCTCATCAGCTATATCTACAAAAAGATGTTGAATTATAGCAGTACATGCAATATTGGCATCACATTGCTGGGGACCACAACCGGCCCCCAGCTCCCGGCTTTTATTACACCCCAGTATCATCAAACCAATGCAGAGAATAAAAGTATGTAACGCTCTCATTGTAGTAATTTTAATTACGCATAATGTTTAAACGGAAATAATGGCAATGACGCAACAACTGATCAACCAACCTATTTTAGTTCTGCCCGGTCAGCCTGGCCAATAATATATTCTCTTCTTATAATATTCCCTGAAGCATCCTTTGTTTTAACCCATTGCCCGTCGTTAAAAAGATTGGCCAGGTCTGCTTCACAATCGGTCTTTCTTTGCGGATCCGGAAAAAGCGAGTAATATAAACCACAGGAGGTATCGATTTTCGCTTTACCATCTATAGTTACTTTAACCAGGTTTTTCTGATACCGTGGGTCAGACTCGCTGAGGACGTCTGTTCTACAGTTAGCGACACATATAAAAACCGACGTTTCATAGGTTTTCCCGGGCCAATTACAATGCCCTGCCCCACAAACCCCGTAGTGTCTTCTTTAACCGGCTGCCTTTTCAATCTCAACCCGTACTGGATAGTTACAGGCACTGCAAGCGAATTTTTGTAAGAGGTGGTTAGGTAATACCCTGCTCACCGCTGCTCTCTTTGGTGCAGGAGCTGATCAACAATAAGAGGGCAGATAATACTACAAAACAGGCCGGCGCAATACGTTGTTTCATTTACAGCTATATTTTACAACTAAAACGTGCAGATACCGGATAACGCAACAAAAAAGTGTCAATCTTTTAAGAATGACACCTTTCAGCAATTAAGTATTGCTACTAACTCTCAGCAGCAAATTCTTTTCTGATGATATTGAGTGCGCCTCCTGCCTTAAACCACTCAATCTGCTGATCGTTATAAGTGTGATTTACTTCGATATTCTCAGCAGTACCATCGGAGTGATGGAGCACCAGCGTTAATGGTTTGCCCGGGGCAAATTCAGTTAAACCGGTAATATCCACTACATCATCTTCCTGAATTTTTTCATAATCATCTTTATCAGCAAAGGTCAATGCCAGCATGCCCTGCTTTTTCAGGTTGGTTTCGTGAATACGCGCAAACGACTTTACCAGTACGGCACGTACGCCCAAATGGCGCGGCTCCATCGCCGCATGTTCGCGGCTGCTGCCTTCCCCATAGTTCTCATCACCTACCACTATACTGCCAATACCTGCAGCTTTATAAGCCCGTTGGGTAGCCGGTACAGGACCATACTCACCGGTCAGCTGATTCTTAATATTATCGGTTTTGTCGTTAAAAAGTTTACTGCCCCTATCAGCATGTTATTGGAGATATTATCAAGGTGCCCACGGAATTTCAACCATGGTCCGGCCATTGAAATATGATCGGTAGTACATTTTCCTTTAGCCTTGATCAGCAGCTTCAATCCTTTCAGGTCTGTTCCCTCCCATGGTGCAAAAGGATCTAATAACTGCAGTCGTTTACTGGCGGGATCAACAATTACCTGAACATGGCTCCCATCTGCAGCCGGCGCCTGGTACCCCGGATCGTCTACGGCAAACCCTCTCAATGGTAATTCTTCCCCGGTTGGCGGATCTAATTTCACCGTTTCCCCGTTTTCATTGATCAAAGTATCAGTAAGCGGATTAAAGGTTAAATCACCTGCAATGGCAAGGGCTGTTACTATTTCAGGAGAAGCCACAAATGCATAGGTATTCGGATTACCATCGGCTCTTTTTGCAAAATTCCTGTTGAACGAATGTACGATCGTATTCTTTTCTTTCTTTTCAGCGCCCACCCGGTTCCACATACCAATGCAGGGGCCGCAGGCATTGGCAAATACAGTAGCGCCAATTTTATCAAATGTATCCAGGAAGCCATCACGCTCTATCGTGTAGCGCACCTGTTCTGAGCCCGGGGTGATCGTAAATTCTGCTTTGGTTTTAAGGCCTTTTTCGTTAACCTGCCTGGCCAGTGATACGGCGCGACTAATATCTTCGTAAGAAGAGTTGGTACAGCTGCCAATTAATCCTACTTCCACTTTTGTTGGCCAGTCATTGGCTGCCGCTACTTCCTTCATTTTAGAAATGGGTGTAGCCAGATCGGGTGTAAAAGGACCGTTGAGATGCGGCTCCAGTTCATCCAGGTTAATCTCTATCAGCTGGTCGAAATATTGTTCGGGATTGGCGTATACTTCCGGATCTGCAGTAAGATGCTGCGCGATGGCATCTGCAGCAGCGGCAATTTCTTCGCGGCCGGTTGCCTTCAGGTAGCGGCTCATGCTGTCATCATACCCGAATGTGGAGGTAGTAGCGCCAATTTCGGCACCCATATTACAGATAGTACCCTTTCCGGTGCAGCTCATAGATATAGCGCCTTCTCCAAAGTACTCTACAATACAACCGGTACCTCCTTTAACGGTTAAGATACCGGCTACTTTTAAAATTACATCTTTAGGCGCTGTCCAGCCATTTAGTTTCCCGGTTAGTTTTACACCTATTAATTTGGGCATCTTAAGCTCCCAGGGCAAACCCGCCATTACGTCGCAGGCGTCAGCGCCGCCTACTCCAATAGCCACCATTCCCAAACCTCCTGCATTTACTGTATGACTGTCGGTTCCGATCATCATTCCCCGGGGAAAGCATAATTTTCCAGCACTACCTGGTGAATGATACCGGCACCCGGTTTCCAGAAACCAATACCGTACTTGTTGGATACGGAAGCGAGAAAATCATATACTTCCTTACTTTCTGTATTGGCTTGCTTCAGATCGGCTTCAGCACCGGTTTCTGCCATAATAAGGTGATCGCAATGCACGGTTGAAGGCACTGCTACCTTGGCACGGCCCGCCTGCATAAATTGCAGCAGCGCCATCTGGGCTGTTGCATCCTGCATAGCCACTCTGTCGGGAGCAAAGTCTACATAGTCAACGCCGCGGTCATAAGCCCTGGTAGCAGGATTCGTCAAATGCGCGTATAATATTTTTTCGGTAAAAGTTAAAGGACGACCCAGTAACTGGCGAGCATCGTTTACTTTTTGTTCAAATTCAGAATAAACTTTCTTAATCAGATCAAGATCAAATGCCATGTCTTCTATTTTTTGTACAAAAATGATTTACGAGAGAATACAAAGTTAGGGATTGTTACCTGCGATTGGATACTTCCGGAAGTTAAAAACAACCCGTGTCACTGGTTGCAGAAATAGGGCCAAATATTGCCCGGATAATATTGGCCCCAAAGAAAACCCCGTCCTGTTTAACAGAACGGGGTTGATCCCATTAAATATCTATCAGAATGCTCCTAAGCCGTTAATTCCTTTACAGAAGGAACAAACTTGGTCAGATTGATGCCTTCAACAGCTGCTTTATATTCGTCTATGCTTGGAATTCTTCCCAGGATAGCCGATAATACCACTACCGGAGTTGAAGCCAGTAAAGACTCGCCTTTTTTACGCTCAGCGTCTTCTACCACGCGTCCCTGGAACAAGCGGGTTGAAGTAGCCATTACGGTATCGCCCTTAGCAGCCTTTTCTGGTGGTTACCCATGCAAAGGTTGCAGCCCGGACGCTCGAGGTACATCATATTTTCATATTCAGTACGGGCAGTGCTCTTTGGCAACAGGTCGTTGAACTCAAATCCCGAATACTTTTGCAGCAGATCCCAGTCGCCTTCTTCTTTCAGCTCATCTATAATATTATAAGTAGGGGCTGCCACTACCAGCGGCGCATGAAACTCCACTTTGCCTTGCTGCGCTTCGAGGTTCTTTAACATCTGCGAAACAATTTTCAGATCGCCTTTATGTACCATACAAGAGCCTACGAAACCCAGGTCCACCTTTTTATCGCCGCCATAATGAGATAAGGCGCGGATGGTATCGTGCGTGTAACGTTTAGACACATCTTTATTATGTACATCAGGATCGGCGATCATCGGCTCAACAATTGCATCCAGGTCTATTACTACCTCAGCATAGTATTTGGCGTTGGCGTCGGGTGTAAGGGCCGGCTTTTCGCCAGATTTAATTTCAGCGATGCGTTTGTCAGCTTTATTAATCAATCCCTGAAGCACCTGCTTGCTGTTGTCCATCCCCTTGTCGATCATGATCTGTATCCTGCCTTTGGCAATCTCCAGCGATTCGATCAATGTATCATCTTCAGAAATATTGATGGAAGCTTTTGCCTTCATTTCAGCAGTCCAGTCAGTAAAGGTAAAAGCCTGGTCAGCCGGAAGTGTACCAATATGTACTTCAATGATCCTGCCCTGGAACACGTTCTCTCCGCCAAACTGCTGTAACATCTGCGCCTGTGTGGCATGCACCACATCACGGAAATCCATATGCTCTTTCATTTCACCTTTGAAGGTTACTTTTACCGATTCGGGAATCGGCATAGAAGCTTCACCTGTAGCCAGTGCCAACGCAACTGTGCCCGAGTCGGCTCCAAAAGCTACTCCTTTAGACATTCTTGTGTGCGAATCGCCACCTATGATGATCGCCCATTCGTCCACCGTAATATCATTAAGTACTTTATGAATCACATCTGTCATGGAATGGTACTCCCCTTTGGGATCGCGGGCAGTGATCAAACCAAAATCGTTCATAAACTTCATCAGCTTGGGAATATTAGCTTGCGCCTTCTTATCCCATACTGAAGCGGTGTGACAGCCCGACTGATAAGCGCCGTCTACGATGGGTGAAATTACCGTAGCAGCCATAGCTTCCAGCTCCTGCGCCGTCATAAGGCCGGTGGTGTCCTGCGATCCCACAATATTCACTTCCACCCGCACATCAGAGCCCGCGTGCAAAATTTTACCGGGCGTAATACCTACAGCGTTCCGGTTAAATATTTTTTCAACTGCTGTAAGTCCCTGCCCTTCATTCGAAATTTCTTTCGAAGGAGCAAACACCGGGGTGGGCTCGATACCTAGTATTTTAGCGGCCACCGTCTGTATCTTTTTCCCGAATACAATTGCGTAAGAACCGCCGGCCCTGATAAACTCCTTTTTCTGGGGTGTTAATGCCCGGGAGATATCTATCAGCTCCTGCTCGCCATTATAAAGCTTTTTGTTTTTGTATTGATGGTAAGCACTGTACCTGTTGCAACCGAGTACACTTCTTCCAGAACCGGATCTCCGTTTTCGTCGCGAACAAGGTTGCCTTCGGCATCGGTTTTCTTTACCCAGTTTTTAAGGTCGATACCGATACCGCCGGTAACATCAACCGTAGTAAGGAAGATGGGGAAATACCGTTGGTTCCACCCACTATAGGGGCTATATTAACAAATGGCACATAAGGGCTGGCCTGTTTTCCCGTCCACAATGCCACATTATTTACACCCGACATCCTGGATGAACCTACACCCATGGTACCTTTTTCCGCAACCAGCATCACGCTTTTACCGGGATGCTGTGCCTGCAGCGCCCTGATCTCTTCCTGCGCCTTGGGGTGATCATGCATTTACCATGCAGCTCCCGATCTGAACGTGAATGCGCCTGGTTGCCCGGAGAAAGCAAATCGGTAGAAATATCGCCCTCGCCGGCAATAAAGGTTACTATTTCAATTTCTTCAGGAACTTCCGGAAGTTTGGTAAAGAACTCTGCCTTTGCATAGCTTTCCAGTATGTCTTTTGCAATCTCGTTCTCGTTCTTAAATGCTTCTTTTAACCGGTCGGTATCTGCATCATAAAGAAATACCTGCGTTTTCAAAACTGCTGCAGCCTGCCGGGCAATATCAATATCATTTCCAAGGGCCAGATCAAGCAATACCGCTATGGAAGGCCCGCCTTTCATATGAGATAATAATTCAAAAGCAAAAGCCGGGGTAATTTCTGCAACTACCGATTCTCCAAGAATAATTTCCTTTAAAAATTTGGCCTTTACGCCAGCGGCAGGGGTTGTACCCGGTAAAGTATTATAGATAAAGAATTTAAGTGAATCTTCCCGGTACTCGTTACCTGCATCTTTTATTTGCCCAATAATTTCGCTTAATAACTCGGCCCCGTCAATCGGCTTAGGATGAAGGCCCTGAACCTTTCTTTCTTCAATTTCCTTGATATAGTCCTTATACATGTTCATTACAGAAGTCTTTTCAATATTATAGGCAGGTTTTAAACAGTTGCTGGTACTGCCGTTTATCAACCAGTCTGCATTAATTATAATGTTTGCGGGTCCTGGCCCATCGCAGGCCCGTTTGCGCGGAGTAAAATCTACATATGTTGGTCATTATCAATAAGAAAAAAATGATAACAACCCGCGACAGACAGATGTGGAGATTTCCCGTTGGAATCGGTAGGTGTTTAATAACTAACGAGCTGGGTTAACTTTTGTTTAAATTCAACATGAGTTTTCTTAATCAGTTCGAGATAGAATACCATTTTGTAATATATTTTTATATTATTAATACCTTCATAAGCAATGGCGCGAATTTACAAAAAATAAGAGTTCTAATTAATAGAAGTTGCTGAAATATCATGGGATTTGTAATTTTGCAGTGTAAACCAACTATAGTTAATATGAATCGCCTAAAAAATTTTGTCGAGTGGAATGCTTTTGGTGTTTGCTCCTCTATTGGTGACAGGTTACATATCTCTCCCTGTCGTATCAGGCAATATTTTATTTACTCCTCCGTATTAACAATGGGTTCTCCCATTATCGTTTATATGGTGTTGGCTTTCTGGAAGAATATGAAAAACTATATTTATTCATCCAAGCGTAATCCCTGGTATTATTTATAATAAAACTGTTTGCTTACTGTTATACGGTAGCCGGGACAGGCTGGTTTCCGCCTGCCTGCCGAAACCTCAGCTGAAAGCAGGTACCGTTTCCTACACTGCTTTGTACCTGGATATTGCCGTTGTTCCTTACCACAAACTCCCTTGACAATAATAAGCCTAAACCGATGCCCCGTTCGCCATTTGTACCATAAGAGGGCGCCTGTTGTATATTGAATAATTTTTCTTTTACCTTTTCATCCATTCCCATGCCCCTGTCCTTTACAGATACAACAATATCCTGGTCTACCAGGGCGCCCACTATATCCACTTCTCCCTTCATATAACTGAATTTCAAAGCATTGCTAAATAGGTTCCGAAAAACAACTGCCATCTGGTCTCTATCTGCAAACAGCCCCAGGTGGGCAGGTATACCCACATTTACAGTTATTTTCTTTTGCTGTACGATAAATTCAAAAAAGATACCACCTCATTTGCAAGATCCAAAAGCGAAAAATAACGGGGATGGGTTTGAATACCCTGCATGCCAGAAGTACTCCATTGCAATAGAATTTCCACGGTATTGTTCAGATGCGATACCTTTTTGCGTATAGATTCGAGGCCTCCAGCACATCTTCTTTCCCTATCAGATCGTTACAGTATAAATGCAGTGTATGCTCCAGGCTCAGGAGAGGTCCCCTGATGTCGTGGGAAACAATAGATAATAACCTTTCCTTATCCCGGTTCATAACAAGCAAACTCTGCTGCTTTGCCTCAATTTCCTTTTGATAATCATATTGGATTCTCTTATAAAAACAGATCGTAACGATAATAAACAACAGGGATACTACAATAATAATGTGAACCCGTACAGGCAATATGGGTTCGATCTGCGGCAGTGCTATGTGAAAATTAGTCACCGCCAGTATTGCAGCAGTGATTAAAATACTGAGGCCCGTTATCGCCCATTTATTATCGAATACAAGAATGGAAATCACCAGCGTTCCTATTAAACAATATTCCGTTCCGTTATGATAGAGCAGTCCTGAAGCGGTATAAACGCTTACAGAAAGTATTATTCTTACCCATTTGGCGGCTAAATACCGGCCGCACCGGTGCATCCAAAACAAAAGCAACAGGGAAGAAAAATTAACCAGGTTCAAGGTGGTGAGTATCCATCTTTGCTGAAAAAAATTGACACCCAGGAACATCAGTATAAAAGGTGTGCAAAACAGCGCAATAATATTCAACATTTTTACCCTACGCGACTCAATGATCGGTAAATCGGGATGCACCCCATGTTGATTAATCTATTGAAAAAATCAATATACCGAGTCGTTTTGGTTTTGCTTCATACTGAGGACTTTAGGCAAAAGTACAGCCAGGGACTGCGTCCTTTTTCAGTTAAAATAAACTATTTTCGGTTTTCCCGAAAAACTTTTTGTAACAAAGTGTAACATTCATTTGCTTTTTGCTATTATTATATAAAAGCCACACATACTAACATTGAACCTTACGGTAGAAATAGCATTAGATGAACAGGTAGAACTTTGCCGTGAGGGCAATAAACAAGCCTTTTACGACGTGTATCACCGGTACGCCAAGGCGATGTTGAACAGCAGTATGCGGGTATTGAATAACCTGGCCGACGCAGAAGATACGGTTCAGGAGGCTTTTATAGATGCTTTTAATAGTTTGGATAAGTTTACTTACAAAAGCTCATTCGAAGCATGGTTAAGAAGAATAGTGATTAATAAGTCTATCAGCCTGCTAAGAAAAAAAAAAATACAATGGGTGGATGCGGAGATAGGCAATATTAATGCCAGCGACAGCGCCGAACTGGATGAGGATGATTTTTCGGCCGACATCGACAGAATAAAACGAGCTATTGCAGGGCTCCTGAAAATTATCGTGTAATCTTCAATTTATTTGTGATAGATGGCCTGAAACAGGAAGAAATTGCAGCGCTCCTTAATATATCTCATAATAATGTAAGAACGATCTACCACCGTGCAAGAAAAAAGGTGATTGATACAGTAAACGCTATAGCATGAGTAAGAAACTGGAACATTTTATACAGAATAACAAAAATGCGTTTGATGAGTATACGCCATCAGATGATTTATGGCAACGCATAGAGGGCAAACTGGATATTACAAAACAGGCAACACCTAAAGCAAAGGTGTTTGTAATAAAAAGCTGGATGAAAGTAGCAGCTGTGATTGCCTTACTGGTTACTACAGCCGTTGTATTCTATAATCTGAACCGGAATGAAGGCTCAACACATGAAATAGCAATAAAAGACGGCCATGAAAATGACAGTTCGCCTGTTATCGTAAATAAAAATCCGGAGGACGTAGCTCAGGACCACACTCCGGTTGAAAACGACAACCCGCCTATTGAACTAGCGGGAACAGATTCTAAAAAGAAAAAACAACGCTCCACATAAAAGTATTGAAGAAGAGGAGTTATATCATTATGTAAGGCTGATAGAAATAAAGCAGGGACAGATGAAGGAACTTAAAAAACGGAGCCCGAGCTTTATAAAGAATTTTCTAAAGATGCCGAAATGCTGGAAACTTCTTACGACGCGCTGAAAGCACAGCTATCAAAAGGCGTAAACAGCGAGAAATTACTGGAAGCCATGATTGGCAACTTAAAAATGCAAGCAGATCTGCTCAATAAACAACTCGAGATTTTAAAACAAGTACACAAAAAAAAAGAATAGTAATGATGAGAAGGATTATAAAAATCTGTAGCCTGTTGTTGCTGCTGTTTGCACTAACAATTCCGGCTGTACATGCCGACAACTTTAATGAAAAGAAAAAAACCTATAGCAAGAGTTATACTTTAAGAAATGACCAAAAGGTTAAAATCTCTAACAAATTCGGAAAAGTTGAGGTAAAAGCCTGGAACCGCGATGAGGTTAAGGTAGATGTTACCATTATTGCCTTCTCTGAAAATGAGCGGGTAGCCCAGGGCATTCTCGACAATATCACCATAGAAAGCAGCGACGGTAACCCGGTTTCTTTTACCACAAAGTTTTTGGGCAACACCAATACAAAGGGTCAAAAATCAAAAATGGAGGTTAATTATGTGGTATATATGCCTGCCCATAATCCTTTGGAGATCAGGAATGAGTTCGGCAGCACGAATATCCCCGACTGGCAGGGTGAGGTAAATATTAAACAGTCCTTCGGCCCTGTTATAACCGGCAAACTGCAGAAGTTAAAAGATATGAATGTAGAATTTGGCTCGCTAACATCCAGCGCTATCAACGATGGCCGGATCAGGATATCTTATTCTGACATGAAAATCGATAATCTTTCGGGTACCGTATCCAGCACAGTAGACTTCTGTAAAGGCAGTAAGGTAGGGCTGAACGACAACCTGGAAAAGCTGGATATGAAAGTATCATATTCTGATGTCTCCATTAATGTATCATCCAGGCTGAATACAACGCTTAATATCAAAACCAGCTTCGGAAATCTGAAAAACAACAGCAAGGTAGACATCATCAATAAAACAGAGCCTAAGAAATATGGTCCGACATTCGATAAAGTTTATTCAGGCACGCAGGGCTCAGGCAAAGCTGCAGTAACTATCAGCAGCAGCTTCGGCGATATTACCTTAAAATAAACAGGTAAATCATCTTTTATTAATTGTTACTCCGTTCGTAGTACATATAGAAAATGCCCCCGTTTCCGGAGGCATTTCTTTTTCCTAACTGATTGCACCAAGTTTTATTAATTCTGTTTTACAGACTTAATAGTATATTATTTAACAAAAGCATGTTTATACCCCTGTATCCTGTTCCAGGCTCCCTGGTAAAGTCGGGTATTAATACCGGCGCGCTTCCATTATCTAAAGAAATAGCAGATAATTCCGTCAGGCAGCACCATTCAGCCAGGTCATACACGTCCATATCCAGCGGCAAACCATTTTGCAGGCAGTAAGCCAGGCGGTAATCCATAATAAAGTCCATACCACCATGACCACCTACCTTTTTAGCTGTTTCTTCGAGTTCCTGGTGAATAGGATGTTTATATTTTTCATTAAGGCCTCTTTGATCTCCTTGCTTACATAACCGTGCGCACTCAACTTTTCATGATCGGGTGTTATATCAGAAGATACCTGATCTCCATCAAGAGCATATCCTTCCGAAGGATATTTATTAGCGAATCCTTTTGTGCCGGTTAGCTGGTACATACGGGAGTAAGGTCGCGGTGTCATTACATTATGCTGCACTTCAATGGACTTTCCTTTTTCAGTACTAATCAATGTTACGGTGTGATCTCCGTTTCTGAACTGATCAGGATAAGCGCCTTTTGCCGTTTTCCAATGCTCACGCCCGTTAAAGGATTTGGTATCTACCGAAACCAGGTAATTCATTTTATCACCGCGATGGATATTCAACGCCTGGCAAACCGGTCCGATACCATGCGTAGGATATACATCTCCCTAAACTCCTTATTATAATCTAAGCGCCAGTTATTCCAGTACTCTTTCCAAAACGGCGACAAATCGTGAATATAAGCACCTTCTCCATGTATTACTTCTCCAAAGAGACCTTTTTGTGCCATATTCAAAGTAGTTAATTCAAAGAAATCATACACGCAATTTTCAAGCATCATGCAGTGCTTACGTGTTTTCTCCGAGGTATTGATAAGGTCCCAGATATCCTTCATGTTCATGGCAGCCGGTACTTCAATAGCCACATGCTTACCCTTTTGCATAGCATACAATGCCATAGGAACGTGGTGCTTCCAATCGGTGGCAATATATACCAGGTCGATATCAGGTCTTTCACATAACTTCTTCCAGGCATCTTCTGCACCCGAATACCCGGCGGCACGTGTTACATTATTCTTGTCGAGAATTTTTGCGCATTTTCTACACGCTCCGGTCTCAAATCGGCCAGCGCCACAATCTTAGTATTTGGAATATGTGTCCATCTTTCTACTGCGCCCGGGCCACGCATTCCCAACCCGATAAACCCTACCCTTACTACGGGTATTTTAGGTGCGGCATAAGCCAGCATATCTTTTTGTCCTGCAGGGCGCGCAGGAACCGGCATTTTAATAGACCGGTCTGTCTTTGTTTTTGAATACCCGATTTAGCGGCCTGTCCGAAGCTCTCCCCACCTTGCACCGTTAATGCAAACGAGGTAACAGCTACGAAAAGAATTTTCAACCTGTTCATAAATAGTTTTTTTGTAAATGATTTGTCTTTCAGTATGGACTTTCGTTACATATTATTTTGACGCAACTAAGGTAGTGAATCAGGCAGGTTTCCCTGCACGCAACCGTTTGCGCAAAAACAGCTATATAGCTGGCTACTTTTTATGCCAACAACTACAAGGTCCTTATCCAATAGCTATAGCTGTATTTTCCCGGCGTTATCCAATACTTTCTCAAAGGCATAGCGCCCCAGCTGTCTATACCCTGTACACCTAACTGCTTCAGGTCTATGTGGAGATAGATCTTGTCCTTTTTACCAGCTCACCCGAATGGTATTGATGTTTTTCCGGTGCGGGGTCCAAATCCTCCAAGCTATAAGGCAAGGCCGAAAACGAAAGCAGGCTGTCGGCAAAATCGATACGGATGCCCTTTCCTTTTCGTTGGTAAGTGTAAACCAGCGTACATCCGTTTTATTACCACTTTCCTGCGGACGGGCATAAGGGAAATATTGCTGGTCGATCTGCTGACGATATATACCTACCTCGCTTGCATACTTTCTATCCCAGTAGTTTTCCCACGGTCCTCTTCCATACCACTGAATATTGCTCAACTGTTTATTCACCATGAGGTCATTACCCAAACGCATTACAGTTCTTGGACCGGAGGCATCAATAGTGAAGTGGTTGGCCACGTGAATGGAACCATCGCCATATACTGTGAATATTTCGCTTATGCCTGCTTTCCCGCCCAGTATATTTTTGGTGATGCTGATTTTGTAAGCGCTATTGTTGATACGTTCAGTTGTAACGTTAGCTGCACCACTTTTGCCGTAGGCATCCATCCAGTCGCGCAGGGATCGATTTAAGCCTGCCCCGATATCATTATCGGTTGCAGCCCTGTAGAAGCCGGGCCGGGGCCGTTCTCCAGCAATTCAAGGTTTCCGCTACGATAAGAAGCCAATATGCCTTTTTCTGTATCAAATACAACACTAAAATTCTTACCGGTTAAAGTAATGGAATTTGCAGTTTTCGACTCGTTGATAACACCTGTTACATTGGCCGGTTGTACTGCAGCCGGGTTCCTGCATAAGCCAGCTGCTCAGATGCCAGTTCAAAACCGTTTTCAAGTAAAGGTTCGGCTGTTTTTAAACGATAATAAACATTCAGGAAATATTCTCTGCCATTTTTAGGAATGGTTTTGATGGGCAGGCTAATATCCACATTTGCCCTTGGTTGAATATTGAGCTCTTTTACCGTTCCTTTCTCTACCGGTTTCCCATCTTCCAGCACTTCCCAGAACAACTGGATGTTATTGGTACCTCTAAAAAAATACGTATTAGCTATATTAATACGGTTATTGGCTATATATTTTGTTTTAATAAACTGGTGCACTTTTTTAATTCAACCGCCATTGAGTTAATTCCCGGTAAGCAGTAACTACGCCTTTTACACAAAAGTTATTATCGCTAAAATCTTCGTTAACCGGGCCGGTCAACGGGAAATCGCCTCCATAGGCCATAATGCGTTTGCCGTTTTTAACGGTATCGAATGCCTGGTCGATCCATTCCCAAACATATCCGCCCTGCACGCCGGGTGTAGATTCTATAGCGTCCCAGTACTCTTTAAAATTACCAAGGCTATTACCCATAATATGCGCATATTCACTCATAATAAGCGGCCGCTGGTCTTTAGCCTTTGCCCAACCTGCCACCCAGTCGGGCGAAGGGTACTGAGGGCAAATTACGTCGGTATTATAATCACGTTCGGCACGCTCATACTGTACCGGCCTGCTGTCTTTTTTTCCTGAGCCACTCATAGGCCTCGTACATATTTACCCCGTTACCCGCTTCGTTTCCTAATGACCAGGTTATAACCGAAGGATAATTTTTATCGCGTTCATACATCCTGGTTATTCTTTCCAGGTGCGGCATACGCCATTGTTTGTCGTTGGCAAAAGTATATTCCAGGTCGTAGTATCTTCCATGCGATTCAATATTGGCTTCATCTATTACATACAATCCATATTCGTCGCACAGCTCCATCCAGTAAGGATCGGGAGGGTAATGAGAGTGCCTTACTGCATTTACATTGAGCTTTTTCATCATCTCCATATCCTTTAACATATCTGCCCTGGTCAAAGTATGTCCTTTTTTAGGATTATGTTCGTGCCGGTTAACACCTTTAAAAAACACGCGCTTGCCATTTACCAGGAAGTCTCGCCCTTTGATCTCCACGCTTCTGAAACCTACCCGAACAGGCACTACTTCAATCACCTCGCCCCCTTTATTTTTAAGAGACAAATACAATGTATATAAATAAGGTATTTCTGCAGACCAGGTATTTACCGAGGGTATAAGGCCATCAAAGGAAACCATGGTTTTATAACGGCCTAATACAGTTTGAACCTTGTCGTCAGCTTTCCGGTACACTTCTTTTCCCCGGGCATCTACCAATTGAAGCTCAACATAAAAACTGTCTGGCCGGGAATGCAGCGTTTTGGTATCTGTTTTATAACTGTTTACTTCTACGTCTACATGCAGTTGCCCATCCTGGTAATTATTAACCAGCCCGCTCTGCACTTTAAAATCCCTTATGTCCAGTTTAGGCGTGGCATATAAATATACATCACGCTCAATACCTGAAATGCGCCACATATCCTGGCACTCCAGGTAACTGCCATCACTCCAGCGGTATACTTCAAGAGCAACAATGTTCTCGCCGGTTTTTATATATTTGGTAATATCAAACTCTGCAGCCAGCTTGCTATCCTCGCTATACCCTACTTTCTGCCCGTTCACCCAGATAAAAATGCCGATTTTACAGCACCCAGGTGAATAAATACCTGGCGCCCCTCCCAATTAGCAGGTATCATGATCTTTTTACGATAAGACCCTACAGGATTATTATCAGCGGGGATATCAAAAGGCGGATTCATTCTCGCCCCTGTAAGCTTGCGCCCTGCAAACTCATAAGGGTGGTTGACATAAATGGGCAGGCCATATCCGTTTAGCTCCCAATTGGCGGGAACGGCGAAATTTTTCCACCGGCTGTCATCAAAATCTGTTTTATAAAAATCCTTTGGCCTGTCGTTAGGGTTTTGCACCCAGCTAAATTTCCAGCTGCCGTTAAGCGATAAGAAAAAGGCCGACTGCTCTTTAACCCGTTTTTCGGCCAAAGCCTTGTTTTCGTAAGCAAAAGCTGTGGCGCGCATCGGCATGCGGTTAACAGAAACAATCTCGGGTGTTTGCAGCTCAATAGGTAAAGCCTGGGCTATTGCCGCGTACCTACTTAAAAATAATAGCGGCAGAAGGAATAAAAACTTCATAAACTTTGTGGTTGGAATAATTGAAAAACAATCCTCAAAGAAACAGTGAAACCCGCTAACCACAAAGCTTTGCGCAAACGATTGCCCTTAATTGTACTACAACGGCTGTTATCCTTTTAAAAGCCGCAACTCTGCCTGAAGCTTTTCTATTTTCTCCAATAAGTGACTGATGGCTTCAATACCCTCCATGTTAATGTCCAGGTCGTAATGCAGATGCATATATTTTTCGAGGAGTGAAAGCTGGTCGTTATGGATAAAATAAGACTCGTTAATATAACTCAGCTCAATCAGTCCCTGATCATTTAATGTTCTTACAAAGGAGGTTTCAATGCTGTAATGCCTGCAACATTCCTCTATCAAAATACTGTTGTCGTTGGTCATAGCTTATTTTTTAGAGGCTTCATCGGCCAGTTGTTGAAATAATTCTTTTTCTTTAGCTGTAAGATTTGTAGGTAAAACCACCTGCCATGTGATATAGAGGTCTCCAAAATTGCCTTCGCTTTTATACACGGGGAACCCTTTTCCTTTTAAACGCACTTTCGTACCGTTGGGTGTTTCGGGTTGCAAAATCAGTTTCACCTTCCCATCCATTGTATCGATGGTTTCCTCTCCGCCTAAAACTGCTTTATATAAACTGAGAGGCACTTCTTTATATAAATCATTTCCCTTTCTTATAAACGACGTGTCGTTGATGATCTGAAAGGTGATAAACAGGTCTCCCGCAGGGCCGCCATTTACTCCCGGGCCGCCATAGCCTTTGATCTTTATCTCCTGCCCGTTCTCAATACCGGCGGGCACAGTAATGCGGATGTTCTTTCCATTTACTGTGAAGGTTTGCTGATGCGTTTTGTAGGCATCTTTCAAACCCAGCTTCACTTCCGCCCTATAGTCTTTCCCTTTATATTTTACATTTTTTGACGACGTTCCTCCCCCATACCTCCGAACATCTGTGAGAAGAAATCGGAAAAGTCGCCTTCATTGCTGTAAGAAAAATATTCTTCGTTGCCAAAAGGCTGCTGGGCACCGCTCTCCTGCTGTCTTTGCTGCTGTGCCTGCTCAAACTGTTCGGCATGCTTCCAGTCTTTGCCATACTGATCATATTTCTTACGTTTCTCGGGGTCGCTTAGCACCTCATGAGCTTCGTTGATCTGCTGGAAGGTTTTCACAGCCTCCGGATCGTTAGGATTTAAATCCGGGTGATGTTTTCGCGCCAGTTTACGGTAAGCTTTTTTGATATCATCGGCTGATGCGTTTTTTTCTACACCTAGTACTTTATAATAATCTATATATTCCATAGTTTAAAAATCATTACAGTAATTTACGTTTTTTTATATACCAGCTATAGTTGTTGCGGTTTTTCAACCTTTCCTGCATATGCAAAAATCATCCCACAGAACAGAACCGATTTTATGATTGAAAAATTTCATGTAGGTTTGAATTTTAAACGATAAGATCAATGGACGTACAAATAGAAGCTTCCTGGAAAGAAAAATTAAAATACGAATTTGCCCAACCTTATTTTGCCAATATAGTTAAACATCTTAAAACAGAAAGAGAACAAAAGAAGATTATTTATCCCCGGGACAGATGATCTTTAATGCATTTAATTCCACACCTTTTGACCGGGTTAAAGTACTGATCCTTGGCCAGGACCCCTATCACGGTCCGGGCCAGGCTCACGGGTTATGTTTTTCGGTACAGCCGGGTGTTCCCCGCCGCCTTCGCTGGTAAATATTTTTAAGGAGCTGCAAACAGATATCGGCATGGAAAGACCTGCAAACGGAGACCTCAGCAAATGGGCGGCTGAGGGAGTTTTCCTGCTGAACGCCTCTTTAACCGTTCGTGCGGCAGAACCCATGAGCCATGCTAAAATAGGCTGGGCGCAATTCACAGATGCGGTAATACGCACAATAGCCGAAGAAAAACAAAATGTGGTGTTTTTATTATGGGGAAATTCGCCCAGGAAAAAGCAGCGTTTATTGATCCTTCAAAACACCTGATACTTAAAGCAGCCCATCCCTCGCCCCTTTCGGCGCATGCCGGTTTTTTAGGTGCCGGCATTTTTCAAAAACCAACGATTATTTAATGGAGAAGGGAATAACCCCGGTAGACTGGAAACTGTAGGTACAAAAAGCGGGGAGGAACTACGGGCCGCCCCGAGGCCCTGTTATTCCCGGCTCCTCATCTCTCCATCCATAAAAGCGCCCAGGTTCTTTCTGGCCCTGTTTTGTACCTTGCGCTTCATAAAGTTGGTCCAGCCAAATAATTTACCCGGTATACCAAATGCCTGGGCCAGCCAGGTGCTCAACCTGAAGCCATCGCTGTGCTCCACGATCTTCCCATCGTTTATTTTCATAAACCCTTTTGCGCGGTTTACAATCTTCCTTCCTGTTCCGCCAAATGTGTAAGATGCTACCCATTTACAGGTTAAATACTCATGGTCTATTTCGGTAATTTCATCAAAGGTTAACATAAAATCCTTCGCATTGGAGCAAAGCATCTTCCACATGGCCCTCACCTCATCTCCCCGTAAAAAACCAAATACCGGATCGCTGAATACAATATCTTCTGCATAGCAGCTGTTCATTGTTTCAAAATCTTTCCGGCTGAAGGCGTCGTAAAATTTTTCTACTATTTGCTTATTCGTCATAAAAACTTTTTAAAGACAATCGTTTGCACTGCATTTGGGATCCCCGGCTCTTCTAAAATTACTTATCTTGCCACCTGCTTAAACAATCTTTGCTATGCTTAAATCATTTTTTCTTGCTTTGCCTCTGCTTGCGCTATTTGGATTAGTAGCTGCGCAAAAATAAGTATAATTCCCAGCCCACACATATTGTTGAAAAAACGGGGACTTTTACGCTTACGTCCCAAACAACCATTGTTGCTCAAACCAAAGATGAAATAAAATCCGCAAACTTTTTAAATGATTATCTTAAAAGTTGCTATGGCTTAACATTACCTGTAAAATCCAGGGGTACGTCGGGTATTATTATAAAAGCGGGTAAAGATGGTAAAGATGGATATACACTCAATGTCGATAAAAATACCGTGAGTATCAACGGTAATACGGCTCCCGGTGCGTTTTATGGCATACAAACATTCATACAGCTGCTGCCAACCGAAAAAGGCACCATGCTTAGGGTACCTGCTGTAAACATTACTGATGCGCCTACGGTAGGCTATCGCGGCCTGATGCTGGACGTAGGCAGGCATGTTTTTCCCTTGAATTTATAAAACGGTATATAGACTATATTGCGTTACATAAAATGAATTATTTCCACTGGCATTTAACAGAAGACCAGGGCTGGCGCATAGAAATAAAAAAATATCCCAAGCTGACACAGGTTGGCGGATACCGTAACGGAACAATTATAGGCAGGTATCCAGGTACCGGTAATACTCATCAGCAGTATGGAGGCTTCTATACGCAGGAACAGGTAAAAGAAATTGTAAAATATGCATCCGACAGGTTTATCACAGTTGTACCTGAGATTGAAATGCCTGGACATGGAAGTGCAGCTATTGCCGCCTATCCCTATTTAAGTTGCTTTCCCGAAAAGCCAACCTATTATTTTTTTAAGAAAGCAGGAAACAAGCCCGGCAACTGGGCCGGCGATACAACCAGCAAAACAGTGATGCAAAGCTGGGGAGTGTACGATGATATCTTTTGTGCCGGCAAAGAATCTACTTTCAGTTTTTTACAGGATGTGCTGGATGAGGTGCTGCCCCTGTTCCCTTCCAAAATTGTTCATATAGGCGGCGATGAGGCTCCTAAAACCAACTGGCAAAATTGCCCGAATTGCCAAAAAAGAATTAAGGATCTTAACATTAAGGCGACAGTAAGCATAAAGCTGAACACTACCTTCAAAGTTATTTTGTTCAGCGAATGGAAAAATATTTAAACGCCAAAGGTAAAACCTTGATGGGTTGGGATGAGATACTGGAAGGCGGTTTGGCACCCAACGCCTGGGTAATGAGCTGGCGTGGTGAAGCCGGCGGCATCCAGGCTGCCAAGGAACATCATAATGTGATCATGACCCCCACTACCTACGCTTATATAGACTACCAGCAGGCTAAAAAGGAAGATTCGGTTACGATCAGCGACAACAGAGGCTTTCTTCCTATTGAGAAAGTATATAGCTGGAAAATTTTCCCGGATGCCCTTACGGCCGAGGAGAAAAAGTATGTGCAGGGCGGGCAAGCCAACCTGTGGACGGAATATATCAGCAACTCATCGAAGGTAGAATATATGATATTTCCGCGTGTTGCGGCAGTAAGCGAGGTATTATGGACGCCCCAGGAGCAAAAAAACTGGGATAACTTCAGCAAAAGATTAGAAGTGCAGAAAAAGCGGTACGACCTTTGGGGCACCAACTATTTCGGAAAAAATTAATACATTATTCATTAAATCAATACGGCTACTCAAATCAAACAAACCCAAGCAATGAGTAAACAACAAACTTCAAGCAATCATATCGACAGTCTTGAAAAGATCAGTGTAAATATCCAGTCTGATGTGAAAAGCGGTTCAAAGGTTATTGCACAAACAATTGCCCACCTCATCCGTCAAAAACAGCAACAGGGACAAAACTGTGTACTGGGCCTGGCTACAGGTTCCAGCCCCAAAACCCTTTATGCAGAGCTGGTTCGCATGCATAAGGAGGAGGGCCTCAGCTTCAGCAACGTTATTTCCTTTAACCTCGATGAGTATTATCCCATTAGCAAGGAGGCTCCACAAAGCTATAACCGCTTTATGCATAACCACCTTTTTGATCATGTGGATATTAAACCGGAAAATATTAACATCCCTAATGGTGAAATAAAAAAGAAGATATTAAAGCCGCCTGTGCTGAGTATGAAAAAAGATAGATGCAGCAGGTGGTATCGATCTGCAAATACTGGGAATTGGTAACAACGGCCATATAGGGTTTAACGAACCCGGCTCGGGCATTTATACCAAAACGCGCGCCTGGTGAACCTGACCAACAGTACCCGCCTGGCCAATGCCTACGAGTTTGCCAATATTTCAGAAGTACCCCGTATGGCTATTACCATGGGTATCAGCACCATCATGAAATCCAAACAGATCGTGCTCATGGCATGGGGCCCAGCCAAGGCTACTGCTGTAAAAAAAAGCGGTAGAAGATGAAGATTCAGAGATCGTTCCGGCTTCCTTCCTGCAAAACCACGATAATGTAACCTTCGTTATTGATGAAGCAGCGGCATCGGGTCTTACCCGTATCAAATCGCCCTGGCTCACCGGCGATTGTGAGTGGACGCCTAAAAACATAAAAAAGCCGTTGTCAATATGGCTTTGCAGCTGGGCAAAACGGTACTGAGCCTTACCAACGAAGATTATAATGACAACGGGCTCAGTGATCTGTTAGTGGAGAAAGGCGACGCCTACGAAATTAACCTTGAAGTGTATTATATGCTGCGCGACAGCATTACCGGCTGGCCCGGCGGCAAACCCAATGCGGTAATACCGGCACATCCCGAAAGGTCGGAGCCGTATCCTAAAAGATGCATCATATTTTCCCCACACCCGGATGACGATATCATCAGCATGGGAGGCACTTTCCAACGCCTGCACGACCAGGGGCATGAAGTGCATGTGGCTTACCAAACCTCGGGCAATATTGCTGTAACCGATGAGTTTGTAACCCGGTTCCTGGATTTTGCTGTAGGCTTTAATGAAATTGCTGATATTAACTCCGATAAACCAGGGCAAATCTTAAATGAAGCCAGAACCTATATCTCCGGTAAAAAACCAGGGCAGGTAGATTCGCCTACCATCCGGTCTTTAAAAGGATTGATCCGCCGGGGAGAAGCCAAAGCCACCTGTAACTACGTAGGCATCGATCCTAACAATGTACATTTTCAGAACCTGCCTTTTTATGAAACGGGTACTATTGAGAAAAAACCATTGGGTGAAGAAGATGTGGACCTGACCGTAAAATTGCTGCGTGAAGTAAAACCTCACCAGGTATATTGCGCCGGTGATTTTGCCGACCCCATGGCACCCACCTGGTTTGTTTTAATGCCGTACTAAAAGCCTTACAACGCATCAAAGCCGATGGCGACGAATGGATCAATGACTGCTGGCTTTGGCTGTACAAAGGTGCCTGGCAGGAATGGGATATTGAAGATATCGAAATGGCCATACCTATGAGCCCGGCGCAGGTGCTTAAAAACGCTTTGGCATCTTTATTCACCAGTCGCAAAAAGACAGTGTGCCTTTCCAGGGAAGTGATGACCGCGAGTTCTGGCAAAGAGCCGAAGAAAGAAATGCCGCTACCGCAAAGATTTATGCAGACTTAGGGCTCACCCACTATGCCGCTATGGAGGCTTTTGTGAGATGGATGTACTAGCCACTACAACAGGCGAAAGAGCTCAAGGCTCCTTCCTTTAAAATATATAAATGCCGCAGTAGCAATCTGCGGCATTTTTTATTGCTTTTACTGTACAATGGTGAACAGTCTTAACAGGAACATTGCCATAAAACTGTAACTCTTCATCCATGACCTGCTGCTATCGGCAGTGGTCCTTTCCCGGCGTGCTCTACATTACAGCACAATATTATTCTTGGGTACAATGGCCGGCGGCAGATTAGTTTCATCCAGCATATCGCGCATATCAATTTCAATTGTGCGACTAATTTGTGTAATGGGTACGTCGTTGGCGCTCCCCTCAAAAGGATTTACTGAGCTCTCTCCCACCGTGTCCAATGTATGAAAAGCCCAGGTAATAGCTGCCGAAAAAGGAATATTGAACCAAAGTGAATAACCTTCCAGAAAGGTTCCGTCTCCCAACCGGTCAAATTCACGCAGTAAGGCGAAAGGCACTAATATGACGAAAATAAAGAGCAGGTAAGTAGCGATAGATGAAAAGTTTCGGGGATAAGGGAAATTCTTAATACGCTCTGCCTTGCCCTGGTGATCGGTGAGTTTCATCAGGCCTTGCTGCAACTGTGTCCATTGAAAATCGTTGATAGCCCCGTTATTTCTTAAAAAGCCAACTCCTCCGATTGCACGGCTGTTAACTGTGTAGCACGGTTCTTTTTAGAGAGAATATAAGTTAACTCATCCTGCCCCAGGTAGCGCGCCAGCTCTACATCTACTTTGCTTAGTGCTTCTGGGATATCGTAGTGTGAAGCGCGAAAATTTTTATTGCGTTTGTGTCCCATGTTTTCCCAGGCCCTCGGCTCCCTTAGTTGGAAGCGCAAGGCGGTAAGCCAGGCAAAATGCCGGTAAAACATGCGTTTGGCTATTATCGACTGCTTACCGCCCAGGGCATCCCGGAGCGTGTAAGCAAAACTCCGGCTATCGTTAATAATAGCGCCATAGATCTGGCGCGCCTCCCATAAACGGTTATAGCTGGCATTATTTTTAAATCCTACAATAAAAGCAACCGCTGTTCCTACAATAGCAGTAGGTTGCCAGGGTAATGCTAAAAATTTAAGACCGAAATAATACAATACCGTTGGTACCGCTGCCAGGAACAGCATCCAGTAAGTATCATGGCTGGTCCATTTCATAAATTCTATCGGTGTAAATCGTCTGCCTGCGTGCATATTGCTTTATTGTTGGTACGAAATACCAAAAATAGAGCGTTCGAATCAATGAATCAAGAACGTTCCCTCTGTTTTTATCTTTCACCATATAAAAGCATACAATTTCTTTGGAACGGGAAATGATATTTTTTAAGGCATATTTTATGCTTGCTTCGGCTAAGCATCAGCTGATTTGGGTGTTAAAAATTTAGTCGGGTGCCAACTTAGCCTGTATCTGGCTCCAACAAGATGCGGTATGGCGCTCTTAATAAAAAACAATTATTTTTATTATAATGAATAAGTATCCTTATTTTCCATCTGTATTCCAAACAAATATTATGAAACTGAGCTTGTTGCTGAATCACCTGCCTGTAGAAGCATCTATGGTTCAACAAAAGATCGATAAGCGGCCGGTAAAAAGCTTTCCTTCATTATGCACGTTTGTATAAAAACCCTTTTTTAAGATAACATCTGGTATTTTAAATGGGTATATCCGAACTATTTTTGCCCGGTAATAAATTATTAAACAAAGGCTCTATGGCTATCCTTGCTCATCTTATTTTGGCGCATAAATCGCCCCGGTTATTAGCCCGTTTGGTACGTGCCATTTCTTATAAGGATGCTGACATCTATATCCATGTTGACAAGAAAACCTTAATTGATCCCTTTAAAAATATCTTTCTGGTACCGATAATATCTTTTTTATCAAAAAGCGGACAAGAGTGAACTGGGGTGGCTATAGCATGGTTAAGGCCACGTTAAATTCAATGGATGAGATTATATCACAGCACAAAGAATATGATCACATTAATCTTCTAAGCGAATCTGATTACCCGTTAAAGCCGGCTGAAGAAGTGCATGGCTTTCTTGATCACTATACAGGGAAATCTTTTATGGAAATGCGTTTAAGCGATTCTGACTGGTGGCAGGAAGCCCAACAAAAAGTTCAGCGATACCATTGGGTAGACCTTAGCTTCCGGGGAAAATATTTTCTGGAACGCATGGTAAATACTGTAACCCCAAAAAGGAGTTTACCTTCCGATTTACTGCTCACCGGCAGATCCCAGTGGATGACTCTTGCTACAACACATATCCGGTTTATTTTGGAATACAGCCGTAAAAACCCTCGTGTTGTCAGGTTCTTCCGGCAAACCTGGGGACCAGACGAGTTTTTCTTCCAGACAATTTTATACAATTCAGCATATCGGAATGATTTAATTAATAATAATTTAAGATATATCGACTGGAGCGAAGGGAAAGCTAGCCCTAAAACCCTGCTTACTACCGACTTTGAAGCCCTGGAAGGATCAGGAAAGCTGTATGCCCGAAAATTTAATCCGGATGTTGATGATACTATTCTGGACCTGATAGACCACCGGCTGTTAACGAATTCAAGGAATCCTTAACACCAACTTTTTGTTACAATCCTATTCAATGCGCTACACCTCCTTTCTGCCGGCTTCCAGAGGTTTCCTGCGCCTGGAAACGCTTTATGGGTTTTGTTTGAACTAAGATGATACGGTTCCGTCATCTTTTTATACCTTCATCCCCGAACCATTTTTTAGAACGATGCAAATAAGAAAAGCCCGCTTAGAAGACCTCGAGGTACTCCTGCAATTTGAACAGGGAATTATTGAAGCTGAACGACCGTTTGATCCGTCTATGAAAACGGAGCGTTTCCATTACTACGATATTAAAGCCATGCTTAACCGCGATGATTGCATTATTGTTGTAGCTGAAAACAAGGGAACTATTATAGGAAGCGGTTCGGCCCGGGTTTTAAACGGCAAGCCTTATAATAATTACAACGCCTATGCTTTTTAGGATTTATGTACGTGCATCCGGCATTTCGTGGCAAAGGTGTGAACAGTCTCATCATTGATGCATTGAAGCAATGGGCAAACGATAATGAATTATCCGAAATACGTTTACAGGTATATAGTGAAAACACCAGTGCTATCAAAGCATACGAGAAGGCGGGCTTCAAACCTATCTTAACTGAAATGAGATTAATTTAGAGTTACTTTTCAAAAACATTGTATGAAACAGCATACCACCAATTACTTCGATACCCTGATTGAAGTAGCCGAAGACTGCCCGGTAGCAGCGGCAGAGGTTCCTGCCTCAAAAGGCGATGTTAAAACAGTGGCACAGCTACAATATGAACTGATAGCGAAACACCCTATCAATTTACTTCAGATGATGTACTGTTCCAGGTATACGCCCGGCGTAACGATCTTACCCCATCAGAATACAAAGCTGCCAGGGAGGCATTTTTTCTCAAAAGGGCAACCTTGCCTGCGGGCCTCTCCTCTTACCAAACGGTATGGCTTTGGCGTGCATGCCGATAAAGACGGAAAGATTGCCCTCTATGGCGTGGAAACGAGCAAGTATGCCCAACTTTTGAAAGATGACGCTGTAAAAAAAGTAAAGGCCATGCGCACTTCTAAAAAATAAATCTCATGCCCGGTATATCGGTGTAATCGCTTATCAGCAAACTACCCCCACTCCAATTGCATATACTATCATAAAACCAACCACAACCTTTATTCTTCTACCTTTTCTTCGGCCTTCTCACCATTTTCTACAATATCACCCGGCTTAAACAATACGTTTTTCATAATAATACGCCAGTCTTCTTTCTTCCGTAACAGGAACTCAAGATCCATTGCAAAATGAATAAACTCTTCTTTCTGCGCCTGCTTCATTATTTTTTTGCCTCCCTGTCTTTTTCTACATGAATCCGCTGCTCATACCAATCTATAGCCTCAGCTTCTTCAATTAACGACTGAATCATTCTTGCAAATGTTCTTACCGGTTGCGATAGCTCTTCCGGGGTTCATGATACTGATCAAATCCCATAGTTTTCGATTTTTAACGGTTAAAAATAATTTCAAGACAATTATTAAGCCAAGAGCGGGCTGTTAGGTTATAAATAGATCATTCCTGCATCATTACATATAAAATAGTTATCTACTTTTTAATAACCCGCAACAACGATGCATAATATTTTTGCTGCATTAAAAATGAATAGAAACGCAAACTACTGCCCGGATCCATAGGATAGTTCGAGATATTACGTGGAAAGCTGCTATAAGTATAACGGCAGATTGAGTATTTTACAAACCAACGCCTGCCATAAGTTACTTTTTCTTGTTCATCGAAAAACCAGCCATAGCCAGTATCACCACCAGGATAAGGATAAATTCAAGCATTATATAAAAATAGGTTATTGCCGCCTTATTTTACATAACCTCTTATTTTCTTCCTTAAAGGGTACTATACAAAAGATGCAGGTGTATTTATTTCCCGATCATTCCGGATTCCCGTTTCAATGTTGACTCAAACGGTAAAAGAACAGAGCGATTATACCGCCATATTTAGAATTCAGTTTTGTATTAGCTTTTCTTCTTACCGGAATGTGATATTCCCTCCCGTAACCCTGCATCTCCTACCCGGCCAACGAATATTCATCGATAAACCTGCCTACCCCAAAAGAGCATATAATATGCAGTGTGGATATTTTAAAGAACGGAAGATCTGTTTCGCTTGACGCGGCTGTTACCGTTTACTTTGTAATAACACTGTAAAAGGCTTAAATGCTATCACTGCTATCGATAGCTTTATTCATAAAATTTATAGAATTGCCGCCCATTTCATTTATACTTTTTAGTATAAATAGCCTACCTTTGCGAAATGAACACAGATACAGACCAATTAATAAAGCCCGAAACCACGGAGGTTGAATTTGATCCGATCGAAAGCCATGTAAACAGCGAATATAAATATGGTTTTGTAACAGAAATAGAATCAGAATCGGCCCCGAAAGGGTTAAGCGAAGATATAGTACGTTTTATTTCAGCGAAGAAAAACGAACCTGAATGGATGCTGGAGTGGCGGTTAAAAGCCTATGCGCAATGGCTTAAAATGAAAGAGCCTAACTGGGCCAATGTTACTTTTCCGCCTATCAACTACCAGGATGTGATTTATTATTCTGCGCCCAAGCAAAAGTAAAGCCTAACAGCCTGGACGAGGTTGACCCGGAACTGATCAAAACCTTTGAAAAGTTGGGTATTTCGCTGGAAGAGCAAAAACGCCTGACAGGCGTAGCGGTAGATGCCGTTATTGATAGTGTGTCTATCGGTACCTCTTTTAAAGAGCAGCTGGCTGAACTGGGTATTATTTTCTGCTCCATGAGCGAAGCGATACAGGAGCATCCGGATTTGGTGCGCCAGTACTTAGGTAGTGTGGTTCCGGTTACGGACAATTACTTTTCGGCGTTGAACTCCGCAGTATTCAGCGATGGCTCTTTCTGCTTTATTCCAAAAGGTGTTCGCAGTCCTATGGAACTCTCCACTTATTTCCGTATCAACGCAGAAAATACCGGGCAGTTTGAGCGTACCTTAATTGTTGCCGAAGAAGGAGCTTATGTAAGCTACCTGGAAGGCTGCACTGCACCAATGAGAGATGAAAATCAATTACATGCAGCGGTTGTTGAAATTGTTGCTTTAGATAATGCAGAAGTGAAGTACTCTACTGTGCAAAACTGGTACCCCGGCGATAAAGAAGGAAAAGGCGGTATCTACAACTTCGTAACCAAGCGCGGTATTTGTAAAGGAGTTAATTCTAAAATAAGCTGGACACAGGTAGAAACCGGTTCTTCAATTACCTGGAAGTATCCCAGCGTTATTCTTCAGGGTGATCATTCTACCGGTGAATTCTACTCTGTAGCAGTTACCAATAACTATCAGCAGGCAGACACCGGTACCAAGATGTTGCATATCGGGAAAAATACGAGAAGCCGTATCGTAAGCAAAGGAATATCAGCCGGTTACAGCAATAATAGCTACCGGGGATTAGTGAGAGTGGGTAAAAACGCAGCCAATGCGCGTAACTTCTCCCAATGCGATTCTTTACTACTGGGTGATAAATGCGGCGCTCATACCTTCCCTTATATCGAGGTGAAAAACAGCACGGGCATGGTAGAACACGAAGCCACTACCTCAAAAATCGGTGAAGACCAGATCTTTTATTGCAACCAGCGCGGTATTGATACCGAAACTGCAGTAGCCCTGATTATAAATGGTTTTGCTAAAGAAGTAATGAACCAATTACCCATGGAATTTGCGGTAGAAGCGCAAAAATTACTGGCTATCAGTCTTGAAGGAAGTGTAGGTTAATATAAAATTGAGATAACACTCGCTGATTAAAACTAAAACAAAAATTTACAAATAAGTTATAAAATGCTGAAGATAAACAACCTAAGAGCAGGTATTGAAGATAGAGAAATATTAAAAGGTATCAATTTACAAATAAACCCCGGTGAAGTACATGCCATTATGGGGCCCAATGGATCGGGTAAAAGTACCCTGGCTTCAGTATTAGCAGGAAAAGCAGATTATGAGGTCTTAGGCGGATCAGTGGAGTTTCTAGGAAAGACCTGCTGGAACTGGCGCCTGAGGAGCGCGCCGGCGAAGGGGTATTTCTGAGTTTTCAGTATCCTGTTGAAATTCCGGGTTTAAGCACTACCAATTTCATGAAAACTGCCGTAAACGAGGTACGTAAGTATCGGGGTGAAGAAGAGCTGGATGCGGTTTCTTTCCTGAAAAAAATGAAAGAGAAAATGGCATTGGTAGAAATTGACCAGGTGATGCTGAGCCGCTCTTTAAATGAAGGCTTTTCGGGAGGTGAGAAAAAACGTAATGAGATCTTCCAGATGGCGATGCTCGAACCTAAGTTAGCCATATTGGATGAAACAGATTCAGGTTTGGATATTGATGCAATCAGGATCGTAGCCAATGGTGTAAATAAGTTACGTACATCGGAAAACGGTATCCTGGTAATTACCCACTACCAGCGTTTGCTGGATTATATCGTTCCTGATTTTGTGCACGTATTATACAATGGCCAAATCGTAAAATCGGGTACAAAAGAGCTGGCCTACGAGCTGGAAGAGAAAGGGGTACGATTTTATTAAGAGTGCTTTAGTATAATAAGCCAATCGGCTCATGTGCTAGCAGCCAATCGCTTATGCAAATTTCAGAAATGACAATTCATTAGCACATCAGCAAATTATCAAATTATCACATCATCACATTAACATATTAATGGACACAATTACTTATTTTAAAGAACGTTTCGAACAGCTTCAGGCCAACCCTGTAGATAATCATATTAAAGCTATGCGGGATGAGGCGTTCTCCGAATTTGAACAAACGGGCATTCCTACGGTGAAACACGAGGAGTGGAAATATACACGCATCAATGATTTTTTTGGAAAAGATTATCATTTTACGACCGATCTTAAAGAACAATCATTTACTGCGGCTGACCTTGAAAAGTTACAGCTGCCCGGTCATGAGGAAGCCAACCTGATCGTATTCATCAATGGCCATTTTCATCCTGAGTTGTCCCATACAAGATCTGAAGAGTTGGAGATCACCTCGCTGCAGGCGGCGGCTATCCATACCCAATATGGCCCAATTGTAAAAGAACATTTAGGGCATAGTGCCTCCTATCACAAAGATGGCATCAATGCATTGAATACGGCTTTTATACAGGAAGGTGTATTTGTACATGTATTCAGAAGCAAAGCAGCCAGCCATCCTATTTACCTGTATAATATTACAGATGCCCGCAAGGGTAATATTTTCGCCCAGCCCAGAAGCCTGGTTCATGTGGCCGAAAATGCACAAGTACAAATTGTGGAAACATTTGTAACAATCGGTGCAGATGAAAGCTTTACCAACCAGGTTATTGAACTGGTGGTAGAAAAGATGCCGTCCTTGATCTTTACAAGATACAGAACGATGAGCCAAACTCCAAGGTAGTAAGCACCACTCACGTACACCAGGTAGGTAAAAGTGTGGCGAATGTGGTGACGGTTTCTTTAAATGGCGGATTAATCCGCAATAACCTCAATATGGTAATGTCTGCCGAGTATTGCGAGGCTAATATGTTTGGCTTGTACCTGGGAGATCAGCAAACACATATTGATAACCATACCGTGGTTGATAACCGACAGCCGCATTGCCTGAGCAATGAATTGTATAAAGGGGTATTGAACGGTAGCTCAACCGGTGTATTCAACGGTAAAATATTTGTACGCCAGATTGCTCAGAAAACAAATGCCTACCAGAGCAACCGCAATATTTTATTATCTGACAATGCCAGCGTTAACACCAAACCACAGCTGGAAATTTTTGCCGATGATGTAAAATGCTCACATGGTTGTACGGTTGGCAGCCTGGATGAAGATGCCCTGTTTTATATGCGCTCACGTGGCATCGAAGAAAAAACAGCTACCTCTCTCCTGCTACATGGCTTTGCCCTGGACATACTGGACAGGATCAGGCATGAGAATGTTAGAACATTCGTGAATGAGCTGGTGGTTAAGAAACTGGATTTATAAATTTAATTGTCATTAAGCCGAACAGAGAAGTCGAATATTTCCTGATGCTGCTTTAATGACATTAAAAAATCGGTCGTTATGGAAACAGCAACTATAAATGCTATACATACTTTTGATGTAACAGCTATAAGGAAAGACTTTCCTATTCTCAACCGTGAAGTAAAGGGACACCCGCTGGTGTACTTAGACAATGCTGCTACTTCACAGAAACCACAATCGGTTATTGATGCGCTGGTACATTACTATAGTTTTAATAACGCCAATGTACACAGGGGTATTCATTCCTTAGCGGAAGAAGCAACTGCAGACTTTGAAGCTACAAGAGATGCAGTTAAAGACTTTATTAATGCCGCTTCCCGGGAAGAGATTATTTATACCCGCGGCACCACTGAAGGCATCAACCTGGTAGCTTATACCTGGGCCAGGCAAAATCTGAAACCGGGAGATGAGGTAATCATATCCGGGATGGAACATCATTCCAATATTGTTCCCTGGCAAATTATATGCGAACAGAATAACGCCCGGCTGAAAGTAATTCCCGTAAATGATAGCGGCGAATTATTAATGGATGAATACAGGACGCTGCTGAATGACCGCACCAGGCTGGTTGCAGTGAATCATGTTTCCAATGCAATGGGAACCGTAAACCCTGTTAAGGAGATCATTCAACTGGCACACGAAATAGGCGCTGTGGTATTAATTGACGGCGCGCAAAGCACTATGCACCTCGACATAGACGTGCAGGACCTTGATTGTGATTTTTTCGTGTTTTCCTCGCACAAATTGCTGGGCCCTACGGGTATGGGGATTTTATATGGCAAAAAGACATTTTGGACGCCATGCCTGTTTTTGCGGGCGGCGGTGAAATGATCAAAGAGGTGACTTTCGAAAAAACCACCTACAACGAGCTACCCTACAAATTTGAAGCAGGCACGCCCAATATTGCCGATGCCATCGCTTTAAAGCCTGCAATAGATTATATTAATAAAATTGGAAAAGACAATATCCGAAGACATGAAGACCTGTTGCTGAACCATGCCACTGAAAGACTGAGAAGCATTGATGGTCTTCAGATTATCGGTGATAACGACCATAAAGTAAGTGTGCTTTCTTTTGTGATCAGCGGTGTGCATCCGCAGGACGTAGGCATATTATTAGATAATAAAGGAATTGCCGTTAGAACAGGACATCATTGTGCAGAACCTTTGATGAACCGTTTTTGTGTGCCCGGCACTATCCGTGCGTCTTTTGCCTTGTATAATACAATAGAAGAGGTGGATAAATTGGCAGAGGGGCTAGCAAAAGCAGTAAAAATTTTAAGGTAAGTTAGAAAATGGCAAATACAATAGAACAGACGGAAGCAGAGATAATAGATGAGTTTTCACTTTTTGATAGCTGGGACGACAAGTATGAATATATTATAGACCTGGGTAAAAAACTCGCGCCACTTCCCGACGAATATAAAAAAGAAGAGAACAAAGTAAAAGGCTGTCAGTCTACCGTATGGCTTGTTGCAGACTACCGGGACGGGAACGTGTATTACCAGGCTGAGAGTGATGCAGTAATTGTAAAAGGGCTGATCAGCATGCTCATTCGCGTATTAAGCGGACATACGCCCGATGAGATACTAAATGCTAATATGGACTTCATTAATAAGATTGGCATGACTAGCCACCTGGCACAAACCCGCTCCAATGGGCTGCTGGCGATGGTAAGACAAATGAAGAACTATGCCTTAGCGTTTAAGAGCATAAAGTTTGATGCTTGATATTTAAATGTGTAACATCAAACCGCTGATCTGAAATATTAAAGTTGAACTCAAATGAATGAAGAAGAAATAAAAGAAAGAGTCATCGAGGTAATTAAAACTATTTTCGATCCCGAGTTGCCGGTGAACATTTATGAGCTGGGGCTTATTTATAAGGTGGAAGTGAACGAGGGTGGAAATGTTTTTGTTTTGATGACGCTTACCGCTCCCGGGTGCCCTGCCGCCCAATCGCTTCCATTAGAAGTAGACGAAAAAGTGAGAGCTGTGGAGGGCGTAAGCGATGTATTGGTAACAGTAACCTGGGATCCCCATGGAATAAATCGATGATGAGCGAAGTAGCTCAGCTGGAACTTGGCTTTATGTAAATACTCTATATGAAAATTACTGCACAGGAAGAATACGGCTTAAGAATCTTAATTCGCATAGGGTCTTGTAAAGACCGCGATGGAATGAGTATACCGCAGCTGAGCGAAACAGAGCAGCTGAGTCAACATTATATAGCAAAATTAACCAGGCTGCTCCGCATGTCTAACCTCATTCGCAGCACGCCTGGCAATAAGGGCGGCTATGTTTTGGCTAAACCTGCCAATGAGATAGTAATTAAACAAGTGCTGGAGGCCCTGGGAACACCGCTTGATAAAGAATTTACTGACGAAAACGGTGCTGTAATGCGCTTTTGCACCAACTCAGTAGATTGCTCGTCGCGCTCACTGTGGCAAATGATACAAATGACCGTAAATAATTTGCTCGAACGCATCACTTTGCACGACCTCGTAAGCGAAAATGAAGCATCAAAAACCATTTTTGACGCATTGATTCCCGAGTTTTTAGAGAAAAAATGATATATTTTTTAATTTAATTCCTAATAAGCTCATTATCAGTTTAAAAAATTTTAGAAAATTCTTCTTTTTTGGGTTACCTCTTTGTCTTTTTGGTATTAATCTTCAAATTATAATTTTAAAACAAAAAAGACAATCATGAAAAAATTCTTCGCAATTGCTTTGATCGCTGTATCTTTCGCAGCTTGTAACAGTGCTGAAACTAAAACTGAAGAAGCAGCAGAAGCTACTGCAGATTCTTTAAATACTCAGGTTGAAGCTATCGCTGATTCAGCTAAATCTTCTATCGATTCAGCTGCTGCTACTGTAGATTCAGCTGCTGCTGCTACTGTAGATTCAGTTAAAGCTGCTCACTAATCGAAGCAATTACCATTTAGCTATAAAGAGGCCGGTTGATTATTTCAACCGGCTTTTTTGTGTTCAGTATATTTTAATTGCAAATAAATTGGTACTTTCAGGTCTGTTAATAATCAATCTACCAGGGAAGTTCTATATGAAATGTGGTACCCTTGTTCACATCTGTTTCAAATGTTATTTCACCCCGGCCTGCTCAATAATTGTTTTACACATAGCCAGTCCCAGCCCTGTACCGGAAGTTTTGGTAGTGAAATTGGGCGTAAATATTTTATCGAGCATTTCAGCTTTTATACCTACTCCATTGTCACTTACGCTCACGTATACTTTATTCCCTTCTATCCTTTCTTTTACGGTCATTTTGCAGGTCACATCTTCGCGGGCCGCTTCTATCGCATTGCCAAATAAGTTGGTAAATACCCGGTTCATATGTGTTTTATCAGCGAATACAGTAATAGGTTGTGAAAGTGGCTGCCAAAGCAGATCCACTTCAGGGTTTTTGCTGTAAATAACAATCAATGGCTGTATGACCTCATGGAGATCAAATATTTCGGTCTTAACCTGGTTAATATTGGCAAACTGCGAGAAGTCTGCCGCAATTTTTGATAAGTGATCAATTTGTTCGACCAGGGTTTTGGATACATTAAATGTAAGCTGCTGCACATTAGGGCTATCATTGTCAATGGCTCTCTGCAAATATTGCAGGCTTAACTTCATAGGCGTTAAAGGGTTTTTGATCTCATGCGCTACCTGCCGTGCCATTTCCTCCAGGCTTCCTGCCGCTCAGATTTAGCCAAAGCATCGGCACTTACCTGTAGCTTCGTGACCATTTTATTATATTCGGTAACCAAACTACCTATTTCATCATTTTTTTCCCAAATGATCATCTCATTATGCTTTGACAGATTCACCTGCATCAATTTGTCTTTAATCAACGCAAATGAATGGGTGATCCTGTTCGTAATTAGCAGGGCTACCAGGCCGGTTATCAGGAAAATAAAGGCATTCAGATTAATTAAGGTAATCAGAAACCTGGATATCTCTTCGTTTAAAACCTGTTCAGAAATAAAATAGGGTATGCTCAGGTATGCATAAAAAGTTCCGTCTTTATTTCTAAGCGGCGCATACATGTTGGTATATTTCCTGTCCCATATTTTTTCTTTTTGCGTATGCTCGATATGACGCAGCTTCTGCAGGTAATAATAAGCACGGGGATCTATTTTAGAGCTCAAAACACCATTATCGTACAGGTCGGGATGGCTGGTGGCCAGCAAATTTCCCCTGAAATTATAAAGATTCACATCTACACCATGTATATCTGCAACACGCTTCATAATTTCCTCCAACCGCTGCGAATTGAGAGAGTCGGCCTGTTCATAAACCAACGACCCTATTTCTGTGTGCGACTGCATTTCATTAAGCATGATGCTCATGGTTCTGCCCAGATGCTCTGAGTTGGAATCATCGAAACGCTTTGTGAAAAATGATATGGTAGCTATCCCGATAACTAAGAAAGATAAAAGTGTAATTAATATAAATGTATTATGTATTTGGCCCCGTATACTGGTGGAAAACCGGAGTTGCTTCTTAAGCCTTCCTTTATTCAGCGCAAAATTGAGTATGTTGGATACCAGCTGTATCAGCGCTACCAGGAAGAGAAATGCGCAAAAAATATAGGAGAATAACGTAATTGTTTCAGTACCCGTTCATTCTTACGGGTCATTACTATAATCTTATTGTAACCTGCCCGGTACCACAACTCACTGTAGCCATTGTTCTCCCTTAATTCAAACGTAGTTTTTGGAATTTGAGATTTCAGTAACGTGGAAGTAAACGGATATTTCTTGGACGACGTTACCAATAAATTCTTAGAATATACTGCATAATTATATACCGGCGAATTAAAAAGGAGGAATCTCTCGATTGGCGGAAAAGCTCCGGCCTGATGGCATCGGGGAGTATTTTTGGGTTTTGATATGATCCAAACCGTTCCAACCAAAGCGCCGCTGTCGTTTACAATTCGCCGGTGCGTGATGTAGGCAAACTTTTCGTACGATGGCTCATAAATATAAAGATCAGGAGAGTTTGTAGGGGTAGATTGCCTTAGTATAATATTCTGGAGGGATTCATAAGAAAGATCTCCTGTATTAAACATGGGCCGGTTCAGGCTATCGAACAGGTACAGACCAGGTGTATACTCTCTTCTGTATCTCGAATAGTTGTTCGACAATATGCTATCCCGCAAATATTCATTTTGCGCCTGGTCGTAAAACCTGTTGTAGTTTTCCTCAAAAAAATCATTGTCCAGGTAAACATTCGCCATTACTATCAGCCGCTCCGTGGCGGAGTCGCTCTTTACATTCAGTTTTTCTATATATATCTTTCTTTGCTTCAGCTCCGCATTATCTATTTCAGAAAGCATTAAAAAGATATGCTTACTGAAAAAATAAATATCCAGACAATTGTTCCTGAAATATTAAACCTGATCAACTTATTTAATGACCGCTCATTATTAAACAGGAATGTATAGATCAGCAACCAGGCCAGGCAAATCAGATATAGAGATCCTGAGCCGGAACCCATTATCGCTATATAAGACAGTCCTGCTAATGCAATAAATAAATAGATCAGGTATACACGCCCCTGAAGGCAGGAAACAGGTAATAAAAAAGTATCCGCGAAAAATAGTGAAAGCCAAATGATAAAAAAGCCAGGATAATAAAACCGATTGCTGTGTAAACAGACAGGCCGAAGAAATTGGTAACATCAAAAGAAACCTTCGAGTTGGAAATGATACTCCTGATCACATTTACTACAATAAATGTAAGCAGCAACAGCAAGGCAATATATAGGCTTCCTCGAGCCATTGAATGCGAGCCGGTGCTTTATCGGCAGATTGGATGGTTTCATCGGGCTTGATCCTGTTCCATATAAAAATACCAAACCAGCAGAAAAGGGCGCTATTAAGGAGCAAGTCACCAAAGCTGGGCAATATAATATTGGCATTATAAAGCTGCTGACCAAAAAGCTCCAGGCTGTTCAGCTTAAATACATCCCGGCATACATATAGCAATATCCTGAAAGTTAGCAAACAGCAGAGAAACAGGGGATATCTGCAAATTTATACCGCCTGACCACATTTTTAAAGAGCAGGAAATAAAGAGCCAGGAAAAAGAAGAAGAAACTAACCAACCTGATAATTACGAAAAACGGGCTGTCGTCGTCGATATTGGCGGTAGTTTTTTTTTGCAGGTAAATAGAGGTCTTGCCCGATAAGGTTTCTACAGCATCAGATGTAGGTGTTTCGCTAACACTGGCTATTGACGTCAGATCGGGCCTTATGGGAAATGTTTCTTTGGCATAATCGGTGGAGTTTAAATAATAGGTAGATTGTACCAGGATTGCATAATAAAGGGAAACATCTTTTATATTTTCTGCCGGTATTTTTTTATAAGATAATAGCCATTGGCAAGTTTTTCCAGCTTTTCATCCTTTATCTGATGTAAAACACTATCGGGTATTATAATCGTAGCCGTGTTCCAGAAATGAAGGTAGGGCTGACTGTTCTCTGCTCCTTTATATAAGTATAAGCCATAAGGCTTGTTATATAATAAATCTATATCGTTCTGTGTTTCTCTGTTTTCGCTCAACCTCCGTATCAGTGCTGTGTCCTTAAGTAAGGCTATAGCGTCTCTCTCCTGTTTATGAATGCCTTTTTGCAGCTCCTTTTCTTTGTACTCTAAAGAAGTTTCGTTTAAAAAGGGCGCCTTAAAAATAAATGAACCCACAAATAAAACCAGGGAAGCAATTAATATAAGGTAGCTCCAGAAGTTTTTATTTTGATAAACTTTATTCATTCCCCAATTTTGCAACTTTTACGCTGTTCCAGATAGCATCCATTTCCTGTAGTGTCATATCATTCAGGTTCTGACCTTCTTGGCGGGCAATAGCCTCCATTTGGGTAAACCTGTCCTGAAACTTTTTATTAGTACTTTCCAAAGCCGCATCAGCATCGATATTTAAAAACCGGGCATAATTAATAATCGAAAATAAAAGATCTCCCAGCTCCTCCTGTTGACGTAACTGCGATTCACGCTGGTTTATGGCAGATTGCAGTTCGTTCATTTCCTCGGTTACCTTTTCCCAGACATCTTCTTTTCTTTCCCATTCAAAACCTACCTGCCGGGCTTTCTCCTGTAAGCGCATGGCTTTTATAATACTGGGCAACGATACAGGTACTCCACTCAAAGCAGACGTTTTACCTTCTTTCAGCTTAAGCCGTTCCCAGTTTCGTTTCACATCTTCTTCGTTTTTCACTTCCAGTAAATCTTCGCTTTGTGTTTCCGGCGGGTATATATGGGGATGTCTTTTGATAAGCTTATCGCTTATTGCGTTGGCTACATCTTCAATAGTAAACTTTTGCTGCTCAGCCGCAATTTTTGAATAGAATACAATATGTAGCAACAGGTCGCCCAGCTCCTCTTTTATGTTAGCCCAGTCTTCATCCAGGATGGCATCGGTCAGCTCGTAAGTTTCTTCCAACGTCATTTGTCTCAGCGATTGGATCGTTTGCTTTTTATCCCAGGGACACTTTTCACGAAGGGTTTCCATAATTGTCACCAATCGATCAAATGCATTCTGAATCATTATAGTTACAAGTTTTGTAAGAAATAAAAATTGATATCGGAAGCCTCATAAGCGCGACTCACTACCTGAAGGCTTGCTGTGCCGACCTCAATATATCAAATATTGTGCTGAATTTTAACTTACACGAAATCAAACCATTCACAATTCCAGATACTTAGGTTAGCTTTTCTTGGAAAAGAAGGAATTAAAAAAAAGCAGCTGGTACTTTACTGCGTTTTCCCAGTAAGGCCATGTATGACCTCCGGGCCTTATTATATAATCATGCGGTATATTCCTGTATAAAAGTTGCCGGTGCAGCTCTGGTTTACTTCATAGAAAAAATCTTCGGTACCACAGTCAATAATAATGCTCAATGTTTTAGGCTGTATCAAATGCAGCATATTGATAACGGTGTTTTTCTCCCAGAGGTCAGGAGCATCGGCATATTTGCCTAATCGTTTAGCCATATCCCAGTTATTGGGAAACGGCCTGATATCTACTCCTCCACTCATGCTACCGGTAGCGCCGAAAACATCCGGATGTTTAATAGCAAGATACAACGCGCCGTGCCCTCCCATACTTAGCCCAGCTATAGCCCTTCCTGCCGGACTTTTAATTGTTGAATAATTAGCATCTACCCAAGCCACCAATTCTTTCGATACATAGGTTTCATATTTAAAAGAAGGATCTGCAGGGCTGTCCCAATACCAGCTGCTAAAACCTCCGTCGGCACAAATTACAATCTGGTCATATTGATCTGCCGACTCCAAAACCGCGCTGGCTTTAGGCCAATTGGCATAGCTGCCGCTATATCCATGCAACAGATAAACTACAGGGTATTGCTTTGTTTTGCTATAGGTATCGGGAGTAATTACTACGGCCTTGATATCTTTTTTCATAGCGGCGCTGCGGGTTACAACGGTATCAACCTTAGACGCGAATGCTATGTTACCAATAAGGCTCAATGCCAATGCCCATATGCCTGATTTATAGTTCATCATTAATAAAAGTTTGAACACGAATTTAGGGCATTACCGTCAATATAAAGATGTATCTTACTGATACACCTCGGGTTATCCCAATAAAATTGAGGTGGAATGAGGTTAAAGAGCATGATAAAAACAGGCTACCTCACTACTACTCTGTAATCGCAGTAACTACCCTGGAGAAGGTTTTTATGCCGTCTTTATCTACCTGAGCGATACGTATGTATAGTTTTCCTGCGCCAGAGGCAAAAGGATCGCTTTTTGCACATCCAGAATAGAAAACAACTACTCCCGACAATAATATTCCCCAGAGAAGAGCACTACGTCTCCGCTTTCTTAAAGAAAGCCAGCCAGCACTTACAACCAAGAAACCCAACGCCAGCGCCCATTTAAAATTTTCCGGTATTTTTTTGCTGAAACTGTAGTTCAAGGGAGTGGCAGATATTCCATTGAGCGCTTTAGTATTTACATTGCCTATTTTAACAAAGCTGATACCATCTGCAGAGGCTTCTATTTCAAAATATTTATTATTATCTTCCGTTACAGTAGTCCAGTCTACGGTAATGATTCCGCTCTTAATTATAGCGTTAATAGCCCCGAACGTTACCGGCAGAGCTTGCGAATACTTAATGACATATTCCGCAGAATCGCTTCGTGTTGGAGTTACCCCACCACCTCCTGTCACTGCATAAGTAAAACTGGTAGAATCGGTACCGTTAGGAGTGCCCGGCCCCGGGGCTATAAATAACAAATTCGGGGTATAATTATTAATCAGAAAATTGGCTTCGGTAATGGCGGTATTATTATAATAGAGAATAAAACCATTGGTAGGCAGATCGGTGATTGTTACAGTACGGCCCTGCCAACTTTGCCTGGTACCGTTATTTTCGCTGCCCAACAATGGCTGATCGTTCAAATTGGTTACAGATGGCATGCCTGAAACGGTTTTTAAAACCGGATAAGCAAGAGGATCGCAGGAGCTAACAGCTGCATCGTAGGCCGCTCCTGGCTGTTGCCCAGCAGGAGCAACCAGAGGCAGACCATCGGCTCCAACCCCACCAATTAACTGCCCGTTTCCATTCAAATCGACAGCAGTAAAGTTAAGTCCTCCTCAATAGCATCCGGACATCCATCTCCATCACTATCAGTGTCGAATTGGTCCGGCGTACCGTCTCCGTCAGTATCCCGGTTGCATCCCGTTACAAATGAAATATCGTCAATAGCAAAATCATTTGCGCCCGCAGCAGTATAAGTATTTACCAGTTCAATGGTATAATTGCCTGCAACGGTAGAAGTAAACCTACGGACAGCGATCTCCAACCTATGGCGCTGGCTACCGCTGCTCCTGTTAAGTTAGCAGTTGCAGTGGCAATTGGGACTGGCTCACCAGGTGCATATACTCTTATCTGCACTCCATAGGGATCGTTAGGGGCATAGGCAGGTGTATGCCAGATACTATAAGTGCAGGCTATACCCGCGGTTAAAGCAAGTACTTCCCGGTAAAAAGCCCCAACACCTGTTCCGCCATTCACAGCCAGGTAGGCATCATCCGGCTTGCCTGTAGTATGTCCCACAAAATTGAAAAGGGCTGCAGAGTGCCAGGCGGGCGTTTTATTTTTTGCAATTACAGCATACTGGCCTGCTGCTGTATTGGTAGTAGGCGCATATATATAGCCCGCCCCGGGAGGGTTTTCCAGGTTACGTGAAGTTCCGTTGAGCGTACCAAAACTGCCATTAAATTCATGGGTAGCTATATTGGTACATCCTTCGTCAATATCAAGGATACCATCATTATCATCGTCCAAGTCGTTAAGATTGCTAATACCATCGCCATCGAAATCATCGCCGGGATTAAACTGGCTGTTAGCGTGTACGCTGAGAAAGAGCAACGCAAATACAATAAGGCTTTGAATTTTCATGAGTAGATGTAATTTAGAGGTAAAGAGAATTATAAGGCATATACGGTTACAGTAATTAATAAACTTTACGCTATATAACCCGGGCCAGGGTTTGCCAGCGTCTCATTTAACAGTCAAAGGGCTCCATAACCGGGTTCACTTTAAACCTGCATTAAGATTAAAATCAGCCCGGTATATAAATCGTTATTTCTCTACATTTATACATCTAATATACAGCGGTTTCGCAAATCAGCACCACTATATATAACAAATATTTTGTTACCTGAGCTACCTGGCGCAAATCGTACTTCTCACCTGCAAGATAAGCTGCGTAGCTTGGCTGAGGAAAATGTAGATCCAATAAAGCGTTATTATAAGCTTATATCGGCGGCCAGGGTCCTGGCTTCAGCGTCACTGTTCAGGTAGTCGTCTAAGGAGGGTTTTTCAATAAATGGCACTTTGGCCATTACCGATTCAATAATATCGGTCATTTCTAAAAAGCCGATTTTGTTTTTCAGAAAAGCATAAACGGCTATTTCATTTGCCGCATTCATAACGCAAGGCAAGTTGCCGCCTTTTTCCAGTGCTTCAATTGACAAGGCCAGGTTTCTGAAAGTGCGGAGATCGGGTTCTTCAAAAGTAAAAGTATTAAACTTCCTGAAGCTAAATCTCGGGTATTCATTGGGTATACGATGCGGGAAAGCCAGGGCGTATTGTATCGGCAAACGCATATCGGCTACCCCAGTTGGGCTTTCAGACTGCCGTCTTCAAATTGCACCATGCTGTGTATGGCGCTTTGAGGATGCACCAATACTTCAATCTGGTCGGGCTGCAAATTAAAAAGCCATTTAGCCTCGATCATTTCAAGGCCTTTATTCATAAGTGTTGCCGAGTCTACAGATATTTTGGCGCCCATTTGCCAGTTAGGTGCTGCAGGGCATGCTCTCTTTTACATTCACCAGAAAATTTGTTTTTCTGCCGAGGAAAGGCCCGCCTGAAGCAGTAAGATAAATCTTATCAATTTTATTCCTGGTTTCGCCAACCAAACATTGAAATATAGCCGAATGCTCGGAGTCTACAGGTATAATCGGCACCTGGTATTGTACCGCCATATCCATTACAATGTCGCCGGCCACTACAAGTGTTTCTTTATTAGCCAGTGCTACGGCTTTCCTGCTTTGAATTGCTTTTAATGTTGGCTTAAGCCCTGCAAAGCCCACAATAGCAGCCAGCATCATATCATAGCAATCCATCGCCGCCACTTCTTCCAATGCTTTTTCGCCGGCAAAAACTTTTATGTCTGTTGCAGAGAGCGCCTGCTTTACCTTTTCGTAATAAGTATCGTCGCCTATCACCACCATATTAGGATCATGATTCAGCGCCTGTTCAACCAGCTCTTCGTAGTTACTGTTGGCCGTTAAAATTTCTACAGAAAACTTATCGGGATTATGTTTAATAACCTCTAATGCCTGCTTGCCAATAGAGCCGGTTGAGCCGAATATTCCAATTCTTTTTACCATATACTTCCTAACGTAGTTGAAATGATTTTTTATTACTATTACAAATTGCGGGCAAAAAAGTATCACAAAATTGCTCTTTGCAATTCAACAGACCTAATAAAATTCGCATTAATTATTTTCAGCCCATTGTAAAAGGCTATTGGCTATATTCCTGTCGTTGCTTAACCGGGGCACCTTATTCTGACCGCCCAGTTTACCAATGGATTTCATGTAATCGATAAAGCCATTCTTGCGGATGGGCGTAATTTTCAATGTCTGAAGAATATTTCCTGCTATAAGGTCGTCATAATAAACGTTTTTCTCACGTAAATTGATATCTACCTTTTGGAAAACTCCTGGATATTCTGTGGAAATGTATCAAACTCAATAAACCATTCGTGATAACTTTTCCCTTCTCCCTCGTTTACATAAGGCGCTACGGTAAACTCCGTGATATGAATATTTTCCTCGCGCGCCGCCTTCATAAGGCTATGCTCTACCTCCTCGCCTATCACATGCTCGCCAAAGGCCGAAATAAAGTGCTTGGTACGACCTGTTACAACCAGCCTGTAGGGCTCGGTAGAAACAAACTTCACCATGTCGCCAATATTATATCCCCACAACCCGGCGTTGCTATTAATGATCAATGCATAATTGACGCCTGTTTTTACATCCTTCAGCGAAATTCGTTTGGGATGCTCGCTGCCTATTTCATCTTCCGGTATAAACTCGAAGAAAATACCGCTGTTGGTGTTGAGCAGCAAACCCGGCTCTGTCTGGCTGTCCTGGAACGCGAAAAAACCTTCCGAAGCAGGGAATGTTTCTATACCATCTATTTTGCGGCCAATACTCTGGAGTAGTTTGGTTTTGTACGGTTCAAAGTTCACCCCGCCATACACCATTACCGAAAAGTCGGGGAACACTTCTCCTACAGGTTTACTCGTGCGTTTAATAATCTCATCAAAATACATTTGCACCCATGGCGGTATGCCGCTGATCAGCGTCATGTTTTGTCCCAGGGTTTCATCTACTACCTTGTTTAACTTGGTTTCCCAGTCTTCAATACAATTGGTTTCATAATCGGGCAACTGGTTTTTGCGCAAATACCTGGGTACATGGTGGTTCACAATACCGCTTAACCGTCCGGTAGGAATCCCCTATTCTTTCCAGCTCCGGCGATCCGCTCAGAAAGATCATCTTTCCATCAGCAAACTGGTGATTGCCTGTTTCGGCCATATAGCATAATAAGGCATTGCGCGCCGAGTTAATATGATTTCCGATCGAGTCTTTGGTGATAGGTATATACTTGGTACCACTGGTAGTGCCCGATGTTTTCGCAAAATAAATAGGTACTCCTTTCCATAAAACATTGTGCTTTCCTCCTTGATCATATTAATATAGGGAGTAAAAGCTTCATAATCTCTTACGGGTACAGCCTGCTGAAATTCTTCATAACCGGTTACTGTGTCCAGCTTGTGATCTCTTCCAAATTGCGTAGATTTACCAACTTTAATCAGGTTTTTAAGTATAGCCTGTTGATCAGCTACAGCTGTTAGCATGCCTTTCCTTATATTTTTATAAACGATAGAAGCAAACGGCTTTGCTAAAAATGATTTGATTTTCATTAACTTACGAAACTTTTAATGGGAATATCAGGCAATCAAATGTAAGCAAAAATAACAGGACAAACCTAGTTGCAAAAAATCATTTGCATAAAGTTTATTTTTATTATTGATTTATCGGAAATAATAACTACCTTTGCCGCCTAATTTTTAAAAGATGATAGCAGTAATTAAGGTAGCAGGCCAACAATACAAAGTTGAAAAGGATCAGACATTATTTGTTCCACACCTGGAAGGCAAAGCGGGTGACTCTATTAACTTAGATGTACTTTTTGTACACGCTGATGGAAAACTGTCTGTTGGCGCCGATAATAAAGCAAAAGTTAGCGCCGAAATCGTTGATCATATCAAAGGCGATACTGTTATTGCTTATAAAACTAAAAGAAGAAAAGGTTTTCATAAAAGAAAGGGCACCGTACCGCCTATACAAAAATTAAAGTAACCGGTATAGCTTAATATATCAGTTAACAATCTTTTATAAAACTTCTATCAATATCAACTTTAAATAATTTACTATGGCACATAAGAAAGGCGAAGGTAGTGTAAAAAATGGTCGCGATTCGGAAAGCAAAAGATTAGGTGTTAAAATATTTGGCGGACAACCTGCTATTGCGGGTAATGTTATCGTTCGTCAGCGTGGTACTGTTTATCATCCCGGCACTAACGTAGGTGTAGGTAAAGATTTTACTTTATTTGCATTAACTGACGGTGTGGTAGAATTCAAAAAGGGAGGAAAGACAGAACTTTCGTTTCTGTTTCTGAAGCAGCTCGCTTAGGAATATATTTTTTCTGGATACTATTTGGTCCCGCAAAACAGCGGGACTTTTTATGCTTGCAGGACGATTTGTGAATAACTACTACTTGTGCCTTAATAAATTGTGGAAAAAAAAATTTGACGGTATTCTAAATTTCTATAATTTTACCATCGATAACCCATTTACTAATCAATTAAATTCAAAATCAAATGGCAAAAGCAGCAGCTAAAAAAGCAGCTCCAAAAAAAGCAGCGGCTCCTAAGAAAGCAGCTCCAAAAAAAAGCAGCAGCTAAGAAAGCAGCTCCCAAAAAGGCGGCAGCTCCCAAAAAAGCGGCTCCAAAAAAAAGCAGCGGCTCCTAAAAAAGCAGCAGCTCCTAAGAAAGCGGCAGCTCAAAAAAGCAGCAGCTCCTAAGAAAGCGGCTCCAAAAAAGCAGCGGCTCCTAAGAAAGCAGCTCCAAAAAAGCAGCAGCTAAGAAAAAATAAGCAGCTGGTTTTAAAATCTATAAACCTCCCTTCCGGGAGGTTTTTTTATGCCCATTTGCAAAAGTGACCGGTCATATTGCTTTGTTTGCTATTTTGCATCAATGAACAATGCAGATATAGCAGATCATTTTTCGTTGCTTTCAAAGTTGATGGATATTAATGGCGAAAATTCGTTTAAATCCAAAACCTACTCCATAGCAGCTTTCCACATTGAAAAGCTGGAATATCCGCTGGCCGAAGCAGACAGAAATAGCATCGCCTCTATAAAGGGATTAGGTCCGTCGGTTGCTGCTAAAATTATAGAACTGCTGGATACCGGTGTCATGAGCGCATTGCAGGAAATAATTGAAAACACGCCGGCTGGTGTCAGGGAGATGCTGCATATCAAAGGGCTGGGTCCCAAAAAATACATACAGTCTGGCAGGAAATGGGAATACAATCGATTGGTGAACTGGAATATGCCTGCATAGAAAATCGCCTGACAAGATATAAGGGATTTGGCGCCAAAACCCAGGCAAATGTTTTGGAAGCAATCCAGTTTTATAATCAAAATATCGGCCACTTCCTGTATGCCCAGGTTGCAGCCGTATATCCCACTATACAGAAACTATCTGCAAGGTTTGTTCGGAAAGGATAAGGTAGCTGCAGCAGGCGATTTCAGGCGCCAGATGCTGATTATTAAAGAGCTTGAATTTATTATAGCCGCTACACCCGACACTATAAAACCTAAGTTCCAGACAGCCTACCCCCGAGTTACTGGAAGAAACTGACACTTCTATTCTTTACAAGCTAACCAACGGGCTTAAACTCAGGCTTTATTACGGAACCGATCACTTTTATAAAAAGCAATTTCTTTATAGCTCCGGCGAATCCTTCCTTCATGCCTTCATCGAACATTTCGGCAAGGACAAATTTGAGCACACTTCATTTTCAAGCGAAGAGAACATCTTCGAACAAGCAGGAATAGACTTCGTACCGCCCTATTTCAGGGAAACCAGCGAGGCCGTTAACCAGGCCCGGAACAAAGCGTTGCCACAGGTATTGCAGGTTAGCGATATTAAAGGCATTATTCATAATCATAGCACCTGGTCTGACGGCATTAATACCATTGAAGAACTGGCAACAGATCTTATTAAAAACGGGTTTGAGTATTTTGTTATTTCCGACCACTCCAAAACAGCCGCATATGCCAACGGACTGTCTGAAGAGAAAATCTTACAACAACATCAGCAGGTAGATGAGCTCAACAAAAAGCTAGCGCCCTTTAAAATTTTCAAAAGCATCGAAAGCGATATCTTAAATGATGGGAGCCTTGACTACAGCGATGAAGTATTAGCCAGCTTCGACCTGGTTATCGCTTCTGTGCACAGCAACCTGTATATGAAGGAAGATAAAGCAATGCAACGCCTTATTAAAGCAATAGAAAACCCTTACACAACTATTCTGGGCCATCCTACAGGGCGCTTACTATTAAGCCGGAACGGCTACCCCATCGATCATCAAAAATCATAGATGCATGTGCTGCCAATAAAGTGGCTATTGAAATTAACGCCAACCCCATAGGTTAGACCTGGATTGGCAATGGATTAGCTATGCAATGCAAAAAGGCGTATTACTTTCCGTTAATCCTGATGCGCATTCTATTGCCGGGCTTTATGATATCCAATATGGGGTACTGGCGGCGCAAAAAGGTGGTCTTACCAAATCATTCAACCTGAGCAGCTTTACCCTGGCCGAACTGGAGGAATATCTTGCCCAGGTGAAAACAATTAAAAGGCAGGTGCAGTAAGACCAATAATTAGCCTATAGATTTTATTTGAGGTTATGCATAACAGGCATTAGGAAGGCGGGCGCCTTAGGCAGCAATCAGCTTCATTTTAAACAAGCAGCGCAGTATATCGTATAATAAAAAGAAGCCGCTATAATATAGCGGCCTCTCCAAGTATTTTAAAAGATATTACCATTTATCTACTTCTTCATGGCTGGTAGGTGCACTGCCCGATTCTGTTGTTTTAGGCGCCACATTTTCTACTACTTTTTCATCATTAGTAGGCGCTTCTTCTGGTGCCGGCACTTCAACAGGCGTACTGGCTGTAGCCGCCGCTACATAAGAACTACTGCTACCGCCTTCCTCATCATAATCATCGTGATTGAAAGCATCGAAATCGAAATCAGGCATTAAATCGGTTTTTACGTAATCAACTGCTTCATTCAGGGCTTTCAAAAACTTATTAAAGTCTTCTTTATAAAGAAAAACTTTATGCCTGTCATACCCATTATCATCAAACCTTTTACGACTCTCGGTAATTGTTAAATAATAATCATTGCCTTTGGTTGACCGTACATCAAAGAAATAAGTTCTTCTTTTTCCTGCACGAAGCCTTTTGCTATAAATAGCTTCCAGTTTTTTGTCGTTGTTTCCGTTCTCCACTTTCGTAATATTTACTTTATAAAAGTTTACTAGCTAACAAATATAACTATGTTTTTGAAAAAACAATAAAATACTTGTTAAATAGACTAAATTAATCTATATAAACAATTTTACCGTGAATTACAACGAATTATAATAATTTCTATTATATTATTTAAAAAAATATAGGATTCCCAAATAGTGTTTTTTAGCAATTCAGTAAGGGCAATCGATGTATCTTTGCGTGATTTTTTAAGAATAGATTTATTATACGATAATGTTTTATACTTTAGCTATTAACTGGTCTGGTGTAGGTGTACAGGTTGCTCAACTTATATTGGCCCTTTCTATCCTCGTTTTGCTGCACGAATTCGGGCATTATATTACCGCAAGATGGTTTGGTTGCCGTGTAGAGAAATTTTACTTATTCTTCGATCCCTGGTTTTCCCTGTTTAAAAAGAAAGTGGGCGACACCGAATATGGCGTTGGATGGCTCCCGCTGGGTGGTTATGTGAAGATCAGCGGTATGATTGACGAGAGTATGGACAAGGAGCAAATGAAACAGCCTCCTAAGTCTTATGAATTCAGAAGCAAGCCGGCCTGGCAGCGTTTGATTATTATGCTGGCGGGTATTATTATGAATGTGCTGGTAGCTTTTGTTATTTATGCAATGATCTTATTTGTGTGGGGCGAGCAAAAACGCCCATGAGTTCTTTACGGGATGGCGTAGCCGTTACCGATAGCCTGATGAGCGAGATTGGATTACGCTCAGGCGATAAGATACTGGCGGTGAATGGCGAACCTGTTCCCTATTTTGAAGACCTGGCCGCCAAAATCCTTATTGGCAGTAAAACAATAGACGTGGAGCGCGAGGGGAAAAAAATGACCGTGAATGTACCGGTGAACCTGATCGGCAAACTGGTAGAAAGCCGCCGCAAAAAAGCATATATGTTTACGAAACGGGTGCCCTCGTATGTGGGAGAATACGACAAGAAATTTAAGATGGACACTATGGGCGGATATAAGGCCGGGTTGAGAAAATGGATTTGGTGACCGCAGTTGACGCTACTCCCGTTCGGTTCTTCGACGAAATGTCGGGTGTTGTACAGAGTAAGAAAAACCAGCAGGTACAGCTTTCTGTTTTGCGCAACGGGCAACCGCTTACACTAACTGCAAAAGTTGGTGCTGACGGCAAAATAGGTATCCCTCCTTTAACCGATGAAGAGTATGAAGCTTTAGGCGCTTACAAGATAGAAAAGCGCGAGTACGGGTTTTTCGCATCTTTTCCGGCAGGTGTGAAAAAGTCTATCGAAAAATTAAAAGCCTATATAGATCAGTTTGCTTTGATCTTAAACCCTAAAACAGAGGCCTACAAGGGCGTTGGCGGGTTTAAGGCTATGGGATCTGTATTTCCTACTTTCTGGAGCTGGGAAGCGTTCTGGAATATTACAGCATTCCTTTCCATTGTACTGGCGTTTATGAATCTTCTTCCTATACCGGCGCTGGACGGGGCCACGTAATGTTTACCCTATACGAAATGGTTAGCGGCCGTAAACCCAATGAGAAGTTTTTGGAGTATGCCCAAATGGTTGGAATGATACTTTTATTAGGCCTGATGTTATATGCAAATGGCAACGACTGGTTTGGCTGGGGAAGATAGGGCCAATTGAACGTTAAGATACTTCCAGGCTCCTGAACAACCATTACAAAATCTTATAAAAACGAAAACGACGGGTATCAAAAATACCCGTCGTTTTTATTTTGTGGAGGCGACCGGGATCGAACCGGTGTCCAAACATATTCTCCAAAAGCCTTCTACATGCTTATTTCTTTATTATTTGTCGGCAATGAACCGGGAAAGAACAAACCAATTCAAAGCTTAGCTGGATAGTCTTATGCTACGTTCACAGCCTTACGCAGCAGCATTCTGTTTTTATTTTTGAGTCGGCGGCGGAGCCTGGTAACAGACCAACCTGCTCAATCCCAAAGGGATCCCTTTCGGGACGCGGCCCTAATGACTATCTAATCACTGATTAGGCAGCCATGGCATACTGTGTATTGCCATTTAAAGTTTGAGTATTCAGATTAACGGGCTAATTACACAACGCCCGACATGCTTACACTTTCAAAGACCTACGCTGTCAAAACCAAACGCCCCCTTTTGTTTACCGTTGCTTCCCGCTTGGGAAAGCGTTGGATCAGCATACAAAGATACAACATTTTAGGGCATCTTGTTTTACAGATATGTTAACGCCTTGTTTCTTTGTAAACAAACTCTTCAATTAAGTCAAATAAAGTGCTTCCTCCCCTTTCCACTTTCTCCGTTTCAAACTTATCGGTAAGCTCTATAGCTAATTTATACAGGTCTTCAGTAGCGCTCCTGTCGAGCATTTGAGAAAAGTTTTTACTTTCTTTTTCTTCCTGCAGATCCCGTAAATAACAAAGCGCTTCTACCACCTCAAAATGCGTTTTTTGCCAGGAATCGAAGCCACGCGGAAAATGATGTTCAGACATTGCAAATCGTTTTATTGATAAATCATTTTAACCTAACTAAAATAGCACTTTTAAGTGACTATTTTGCTGATCGTGGCCGGGAAATTAACCCCGGATATTGTTGATAAAATTTTGCCACACGTTGATATCTCCTTTCAGGGAAACAAAAAGTACGGTGAAGACTATTCCGAAGATGGCTCCCCATAAATGGGCTCCGTGGTTGATATTGCCTTTACCCTGTTTATCCAGGTAGGCTGAAACACCTAAATAGATCAAACCAAATATCCAACCCGGAATAGGTACGGGTATAAATATGAAGCTAATACCCATTGTTGGGTAAAGTACAATACAGGCAAAAATAACTGCCGCCACGGCTCCCGACGCCCCAAGGCTTCTGAAATAATAGTTGTCTTTGTGCTTAAAATAATCTGGCACACTCGATATAATTAATGCCCCACATAAAGCATGGCATAATAAAAAGGCGCTTCGGCACCAAAAATCTCGGGAGATGAAAACAGCCCTTGTTCCAGCACTCTTCCAAAAGAATAAAATGCCAGCATATTAAAAGCCAGGTGCATAAAATCGGCATGGATAAGTCCGCAGGTAATAAACCGGTAATACTGATTTCTGCGGGAAATAGCTGGCCCGTAAAACACAAGGCTGTCCATAACTTTCGGGCTGTTAAATCCCAAAAGAAAACGATAACGGTGATCACCGCAATTACTAAAGTAATAGAAAAAGTAAATGTCATCCGATAAAAATAGAATTTATAAATGGAAGATCAGCGCTTCAGCATATCATAATTACTTATTGACTGCCGGTTCGTCCCTGCTGCTGCGTGTAGAGCTTTGCATAAAAACCACCGTTGATCTGCATTAACTGATCGTGTGTGCCCTGTTCCACAATACTTCCTTCGTCCAGCACTATAATCCTGTCAAAATTCAGCAGGGAAAAAACACGATGGGTAATAATAATCGCGGTTTTGTGGGCCAGATATTCGTTCAACCGCCCCATAATCTCTTTTTCTGTTTTGGCATCTACTGCGCTAAGGCAGTCGTCAAAAATAATCAGTCCCGGATCTTTGATCAGGGCCCTGGCAATAGATACTCTTTGTTTTTGCCCGCCGCTTAATGTAACGCCACGCTCGCCAATCATAGTGTTATAGCCATCAGAAAAACCTTCTATTTCCTTATCCACCGGCAATACGGGCAGCTTCCAGTACAGCTTCTTTCCCGGCATTGGGAATACCAAACCGTATGTTATTTTCTACCGTATCACTAAATAAAAAAATCATCCTGGGGAACATAACTGATCTGATGACGAAGTGATGCCAGTTGTAAATCAGCAATTGGCACTCCATCAAGTTCAATACTCCCCTTTTGCACGTTGTACATCCTCAACAGCAATTGCGCTATAGTTGATTTACCGCTTCCGGTTCTGCCGGTTATAGCTATTTTCTCTCCTTTCCGGATGTGCAGATTAAAATTTTTCAAGGCCACAATTCCGGTATCAGGATAGGTAAAAGTTACGTTATTGAAATCAACAACTCCTTGCAGCATAATTTCTCTTGCAGCAGTACTGTCCTTTACTTCGGGATCAATATCTAAAAATTCGTTCAATCTTTTTTGAGATGCGGCAGCACGCTGCACCATACTGGCTGTTAATCCGATAGCGCTTACCGGGAACGTGAGCATATTAACATACACAATAAACTCAACAATAGTTCCAAGACTGATATTATGCTGATGGTTGATGTAATAAAGCCCGCCTATCATAATGGTACATAAAGTACTTACGCCTATTAATAAGTTAATGGCCGGAAAATATATGGCCTCCGTTTTGGCAAGACTTACCGCATTTTTCCTGTAACGCTCGGTATTCAGCCGGAAAAAATCAAGCATCGATCGCTCCTGTACAAAAGACTTAATTACCCTGATGCCCGAATAAGACTCCTGTGCATTAGTAGTTAAATCTGACAAAGCTTCCTGTATGCGCTCGCTTTTTTTTATGAATAGTGCTGTTTACGAAATAAATAATAATTGCCAGGATGGGAAGAGGTATCAATACATAAAAGGTAAGTTCCTTACTACTTTGAAGCATAAAAAACACTTAAAGCGATTACTGAAATAAGGTTTACAATATACATAATGGCAGGCCCCGTGAAGATCCGCACCCTGCTTACATCTTCCGCAATACGGTTCATCAGGTCGCCAATCGCATGGCGTTTAAAAAACAAGCTATCAAGGCTTTGATATTTAGCGTATACTTCGTTCTTTTGGTCATACTCTATATGCCGGCTCATTACAATGATCGTCTGCCGCATTAAAAACATGAAGAAGCTTCTTAACAACGCCAGCAGCAGTATCACCAGGCTGGCAATAATAACTACCCGTCCTACGTTGCCCTGCTCTCCGATCATGTCAATAACCTTTCTTACAAGTAAGTCATACCCTTCACCCCCATTTTGAGGCCGGTTGTTAGTAAGCGATAACGCATTATCAACGTAATTAATAATAAAGCGCATCAGCTGCGGCGATAAAACGTTAAAGTAGTTTGATAATATTACAAACAAAATTCCCGCTCCCAACCTGATCCTGTATTTCCAAAAATATTTTCCCAGAGCTCTTAAATGCCTCATAAACGCAAGGTAGGGTTTTAGCTGTTAAACTCCTCATTTATCAATATTTCTCCCGTATTAACTTATAAAAACTTTTCTTCATTTAATTATTAACACTAAAACTTATTCATTATCTTGTTTAATATATTTTGTTGCAATGGTACCTGAATTAAGAGCGCAGTATAACAGTAGTTTTACACCGGAAAAGTATGAGGCCTTTCTAAAAGACCTGAATAGTCAGCACGGCCCCATACAGTTTCGGTCTGCTGAAACCCCGGTTTTTATACCCCAATATTTTTCCGATCAAATGATCAGCGCCTGTGAAAGTATTGTGGATGTAATTTTACAGCCCGATTTTAAAGCGCTTACACAAAACGCCATCCCCGAAAATTTGCAGGTACTGAACGAAGATGACCATCCCTCCTGCATCACCTTCGATTTTGGCGTTTGTATTAACGAACGCAACGAGCTGGAACCACAGCTGATCGAAATGCAGGCCTTTCCTACTTTATTTGCTTTTGAGGTATTGCTGGACGATATATATCATAAACATTTCGATGCGCCCCGCAATTACTCCAGCTACCTGGGCGGATTGAACCGCGAAACGTACCTGAAGTTGCTGAAGGAATTATTGCTTAACGGGCACCACCCGAACATGTTGTTTTGCTGGAGATATTTCCTCATCAACAAAAAACCAGTATAGACTTTTATTGCACGGAAGAATATACCGGTATTAAACCTGTTTGCGTAACTGAGCTGATAAAAAAGGAAAGCAACTTTTTTATTTGAATAATGGAAAAGAAACGCTTATTAACAGAATTTATAACCGCGTTATTTTCGACGAGCTCCTGCAACAAGAAGATTGGGTGCAGGAAAAAGCAAAAGTGCTGTTTGAGGACATAGAAGTGGAATGGATGCCGCACCCCAACTGGTTTTACCGGATCAGCAAATATACCTTACCGTTAATTCAACACCCCAACATTCCTCCTACTCAATATTTAAATAAGGTAGCCCCGATACCTGAAGATCTTGAAAATTATGTATTAAAACCGCTCTTTTCTTTTGCAGGACAAGGAGTGGTTATAGACGTGACACGGGAAGACATACAGCGCATAGCCGATCCGCAAAACTGGATATTGCAGAAGAAAGTATCCTATGCCCCGGTTATACAAACGCCTGATGAACCGGCAAAGGCAGAGATCCGCCTGTTCTATTTCTGGCCGGGCAATGCAGAACGTCCCATACCTGTTAATAATCTTGCTCGTTTAAGTAAAGGTAAAATGATTGGGGTACGTTATAATAAAGATAAAACATGGACGGTGGAACCTTTGGTCTTTTTGAACAATAAATGGCAATCAACAAACCACATAAATAATTACTATGGCAGCTATTACACTTTCAATTGATATAGGCGGATCTAAGATAAAAGCATGTACGCTTAACAAAAGCGGCAAAATATTACAGGAGTACACCAAAGTGCCTACCCCGCAGCCTGCTAATTCTAAAAATGTACTAACCTCCATAAAGAGCTGGTAAAAGATTTTAAGTACGACCGCGTATCTGCAGGATTTCCGGGATATGTAAGAGACGGTATTGTGCATACCGCACCCAACCTGGGCACCGGTTACTGGGCAGGCATTAACCTGGCCGAAGAACTGATGGTAACATTGGGCAAGCCAGCCCGCGTGGTTAACGATGCAGATTTACTGGGGCTTGGTTGTGTAAGCGGAAAGGGATTTGAAATGATGATTACCCTGGGAACAGGATTTGGAACAGCATTTTACCTCGATGGAAAAGTGTTGCCTCATCTGGAAGTGGCCCATCACCCTATACACAAAGGTGAAGATTACGATGCATTTATAGGAGAAGCTACTTACAATGAAATAGGAAAGAAAAAGTGGAATAAAAGGATGCAGTATGTAATTTCAATTATGAAAACCGTTTTTAACTACGACCGCTTATATATCGGAGGTGGTTTGTCCAGGAAATTAGATTTTAAGCTTGACGAAAATATCTTATTGGTAAACAATATAGACGGTATCGACGGCGGAGTAAAGCTGTGGGAGCAATAAAAACCGCTTTATAACCGGGATTCATTTATATAAAAGCCAGAATGTTTAATTTTGCGCCCTCATTCTATGCAACAGTCAAAAGACACACATACTTTAGGAGAGCGCAACCGGGAGCGGCTGGAGCGCATTGCAGATGTAGCCACAAGGTGGATCGGTTCTACAGGTTCTCTGGTGGTTCATACGCTGCTGTTTATCATTGCCTTTTCGTTACCACCGCTGCACATTGTAAGCTTTGATAAAATGTTGCTGGTGCTTACCACGATAGTTTCGCTGGAGGCTATTTACCTGGCTATTTTTATTCAGATGTCTGTGAACAAAAACAGTAAGGATATCGAAGAAATTCAGGAAGATGTAGAAGAGATACAGGAAGATATCGAAGAAATTCAGGAAGACGTTGAAGAGATACAGGAAGACGTTGAGGAAATGCAGGAAGATGTTGAGGAAATACAGGAGGATGTTGAAGAGATACAGGAAGAACTGGAAGATGAACCTGAAAATAACGAACCATTAAACAATCAGCCACAGCCTGTTGCAGAGAGTCCTAAAGATAAAATATCGCAGATACAGGAATTGATTGCCCGCCTGCAGCAGGAAGTAGAGCTGCTAAAATCAGATAAAAAGTAGATTACTCAGCAGAATTGAACACGGAATATACCGGGCTTGAAGATCTTGCCGGCTCTTTAACCGGGATTACATCTTTCGCATTTTCAGCCAGTACCCGTTTATTGTCAAGAACAAACAGTACGACCGGTAAAATCACCAGTATAAGGAGAAATAGCATTTTGGATATCCTGTTCATAAAAGTTTAGCTTTAAACATCGTTACAGACGCAAACTTCATTCCAAACGCTGCAATATTCTAAAAAAAAGTTATTTTTCTCTTATACCGCCCTTAACAGACAAGTTACCCAGCCTTGATTTTGATTTATTAAAAACGTTCCTGCCCAGGTCTATACCGCTCCGGCGCTCCTTTTGCTGTTCGGCCGGCAGGTGTATAAAGTCTTTACAATCATAGCTGCAGCATCCGTCAAACTCTTTTTTACAATCCTCACACTGTATAAAAAGAAGATGGCAGGCGTCGTTTACACAGTTTACATGGGTATCCGCAGGCTTACCGCACTGATGGCATTTGGCAATGATTTCATCCGTAACACGTTCACCCAGCCGCTGGTCAAAAACAAAGTTTTTACCATGGAATTTATTTTCAAGCCCCGCTTCTTTTACTTTGTTTACATAATTAATGATTCCGCCTTCCAGATGAAACACATTTTTAAAACCTTTATGTAACATATAAGCAGACGCTTTTTCACAACGGATTCCGCCTGTACAGTACATAATAATATTTTTGTCTTTATGTTCCTGCATCATATCTACCGCCATGGGTAACTGTTCGCGAAACGTATCGCTGGGTACTTCTATAGCGTTTTCAAAATGTCCCACTTCAAATTCGTAGTGGTTACGCATATCGATGATAATTGTTTCGGGATCGCTGCTCAACCTGTTAAATGTTGCTGCATCAGCATATTTTCCGCGGTTGGCCATATCAAAGCTGGGATCTTCTATTCCGTCAGCAACAATTTTGTTACGAACTTTTATATCCAGCACATAAAAAGATTTTCCATCGTCATCTACTGCTATATTTAAACGCAGGTTATTCAGGGCCTGGTGCGCTTTATATAGAAACGCTTTAAAAGTGTCGAATTTTTCGGTGGGTACGCTTACCTGGGCATTGATTCCTTCTTCCGCAACATAAATACGTCCCAGCACGCCGATTTCCGAGAACTGACGGTACAAATGGTTGCGAAACGCAGTGGGATCGTCTATCTTACAATAACAGTAAAAAGAAAGGGTGGTGCGGGGGTATTGTCTTGTAAAATACGCTCTTTCAGCTCCCTGCGGGAAACACGATTATGGAGTGCCATTATTTTGAAATTTGATCCCGCAAACACGGAAATTATTTAATAATTGGGCAGTTGCAGGCTGCACCAAATTTCGCGGTGCAAAGGTACTATTTATTTTTGATCTTTATTTTATGGCTGCAAGCTGAATAGTAGGTTATAAATTCGGCTGCAAAATTCTTTGGTGAACGCTGGCCTGTATTTCGATAGTAGCAAAAAGGACAACTAGAGTTTGCGCAGGGTTATTTAGCTGCTACCAGGTGCTGAAAGAATGAGGTTACCCGCTACGAGATACAGCCGTTTTATTATTTATTTCCTTAAATAGGAAGCAGTTAGTGCCGCAAAGCCCGCCACCATGCCGCCTGCCAGGGCTGTTATAAAGGCGAGTAATACGGGTCTCGGGCCTATACCTAACATTCCTCCTATCCTGTTAGCCAGAATATTGCTGTTAGCCGCGTTTATCAATAATGCCAGTATCAGCCATAGCAGAAAAATACCGGCAAACCCGGATAAAAAAGATGAGCCGGGTTTCTGTGAAATACACAACGACACGATAAAAGCAACCAGCGCAATACTCCACCAGGGGCATATAAGCCAACAACAAACGATAATACTGCAATTGAAAAAAGAGATATAAAAAATTTCATCAGCATTTGTTTAAGGGTCAACATTCTAAGTTCAGTTTCTTTACTGCAGGCAATTGTTCCGGGCTCGTCAGCCCTTTATAAAGTTCATAGTCCATTTAATACGGGCATCACCCTCCTGGCCTTTCTGCATCATCCAAAGCTGGTAGTACTTGCCCTGTACCCAATTATCAACAGCATTATCATAAAACCGGCTGCCGGGGTTACCGCTTTGCCCACCAGGATAAACGCCATAGGCCTCTGGCCTGGCAGACATTTGAACAATCATTCTCCAACTGGGGCCATGACTTTTCTTTATGGCATTGATTACGCTTCCTGCGCCCCAACCGGCAAATGGGTGCGTGCAAAGACGGCAGGTTACTCTTCAGCAGGTGATAGATAGCCGGTTCTTTGAATTTGGCCCATTCAAGCTTCCCATCTTTTTCCGACTGAGCCAACAAGGCTGCAGCTCCGTTCAATGACGCCGTAGCCAGGTCGCTCAGGGTCTCCACCTGTGGCGTATTCTTATTGTCCACAAATCCCAGGGCCGTTGTGTCTATCTTTAAAAGCTCCATCAATGTTTGTTCCTCCGGAACCGGTACCTTAGAACCAGCCTTCACTAATTCGTCCAGCCAGATATTTCTTTGCAAGCTATCCAGCCAAAACTGGTAAATAGTTTGCCCGGTGGATTGGGGCCCGGCATTTAAATCCCATTGTTGAATAATAGTTAAATATTTACGAGCTTCGGGTGTTAATGCCGCTTCATTGGTATGGGTCATCAACACGGGGAGCAGCTGGCCTGCCAGGATATTGTAATTATTATTCTGAAGCTCCATCATATTCTCTACACTGATGCTGTTCATCCGGTTCAGGAAATGCTCAATAGCATTAGCCCTTGGTGTAATATAGGTACCGGGTATAAAATACGGATAAGTACCATCTGCCGGGCGCTGGTTGGCGCTTTCCAGAAATCCGCGCTCGGGATTTAAAGCGTGTGGATTTTCTGACTGGGGAATATAGCCCTGCCACAGATAGCTGCTATCCTGTCCCGGCATAATATATTGCCCCTGCCCCTGCCACCTGTCCGGGAACCTACCCTGTTGCCATATCGCTATATCTCCTGATGTGGATGCAAATACAAAGTTCTGGCCAGGGCATTCGAAGTCTTTAATGGCCAACACATAATCATTATAGCTGCCCGCCCTGTTTAATTTATAAAATGCGCTGCCATCATCACCGGTATGATGCGCCATCCATTTTACCGCCAGCGCATCCTGCCGGGTAACCGTATCGGCATAGGCTGCATCATACATCACCGGCCCGAATATAGTATAAGCCACCGTGTCGAAAACCGGTGCTTCACCTTTAACCTTTATCTGCTCTATCCGTTGCTGTGCCGGTTTCCAGGCATTATCAAACCAGTATTCCTTTTTGGTTTTATCTTTAAACCGGATGGTATAATAATCTTTTACATCTCTTTGCGAATTGGTAACTCCCCACGCAATAGAATCGTTAAAACCAATAATTACAAAAGGGCTTCCTGGTAAGGTAGCGCCATATACATTTGATGTAGGAGTGGTTAACTGCATTTCATACCATATAGAGGGAAGCGATAACTCCAAATGCGGATCATTACAAAGAATAGGGACTCCGCTCGCTGTTTTGCTGCCTGCCACTACCCAGTTATTACTGCCATTATCTTTATCCTCCGGATATTGGCTGCTTGCCGCGGTAGCTATCTGGTTATGGAAGTACACCGAATCCACACCTGCCGGCAGCTGATACTGATGCATGGGCCGGGGAAAGATTGTACCCTTTGGCACAATGGGTAATAATGAATCCGGCACCTGCGGATATAACATATTAAACTGTTGAGAAGTAAGAATAGTGCGAAGGTTGGTATTCTCCAGATCATGCTCGGTACCGGAAGCTAACATTTTCGCCATCATCTTTAACAACAGCATTGTTCTTAGGTTAGACCATTGTTCTGGTTTAAAGTTAAGTATTTTATATTCCAGCGGCAGCGAACTTTCGGTTAATGTATTAATATAAGCATTAATACCTTTTGTGTAAGCAGTATATCTTGCAAGTGCTGCCGGGTCCTGCTCTACCACCCGCAAAGTATTCTCGGCAGCAAACTTCATCCCCAGCCGGCGTTGTTCTTTATCATAATTAATGGCAACAGGGCCCGCTATTTCACTCGCCCTCCCTTCTGCGGCCTTAGTTTGCAGGTCCATTTGAAAAAGGCGGAACTTAGCGTGAAGGTACCCCTGTATAAAATAAAGGTCTTCATCATTTTCTGCAAACACATGCGGCACCAACCTTTCATCGAAATATACTTTAGCGTTGCCTTTCAGATCTGATTGCTGAATATTGAGATCATAATTCTGAGCTGTGTCCTCGGCATTTTGCCAGAAGCCTGTTTGCGGGCTTAAAAAACTTCCTAAAGGCATAGGGATTTTGGTTCCTATTGGCCGGTTAAGAATAAATACCAGTAAAACGGTTATCAATAAAGAAAAGCAAAATGGCAGCAGTCTCATATCGATCTTTTAGGAAAGATAAATCATTTTTTTGTTAGACGCCATTGATAAAAATCAATAACACGAATAACCTATTTCGATAAAAGGTGTTCCCGGCATAATCTGGAAACATATTTAAAAACAAAACCGCCCTGGCGGCGGCTTGTTTTACTATTTGTTATTATTCCAGTCCTATTTCAAAGTGGCGTTCGGGGATCTCCACATCCATAAATCCTTTTTTTAGCAGGCGGTTTTAAAATCCAGCTGTACATCGGGTTCGCCATGTACCAGGAACAGCTTTTTAACCGCCCTTGGGTCCTGGCAAGCCAGCCACTGGCTCATATCTTCATAGTCTCCATGAGCGCTCATACTACGTATTTGCCCGATCTCGGCATTTACCTGCCTTTCGGCACCAAATATGCCCACTTCCTTCATACCCGACAGAAGTCTTGCCCCCAGGAGTTGGGCTCACAATAACCGGTCATTACAATTGCATTCCTTGAATTCTCCACCGTGTTATTAATATGGTGTTTTACCCGCCCTGCGTCGGCCATGCCACTGGCTGATATAATTACCATGGGACCGCTTCTAAAGTTGAGTGCCTTGGAGTCTCTTACATCTTTAATATAAGTAAGTCCCGGGAACATAAACGGGTCGTCGTCGTTTTTCATAACATTCTGAATACGCTTGTTGAAATATTGCGGGAAACGCTTCACCATGTCGGTGGCCTCAATGCTCAGCGGGCTATCTACGAAGATCGGGATCTTGGGCAACCTGTTTTCCAGATCCAGCTGGTTTAAGAAATAGAGTATTTCCTGTGTGCGGCCCACACTAAACGCAGGCATAATCAGTTTTCCTTTACGTTCTACGCAAACCCGTTGAATCCACTCGAGCAGCTGATCGGGAGTACCTGTAATATTATCATGCAAACTATTACCATAAGTAGATTCCATGATAATATAATCTGCCTGTGGAAACACACCTCCGGCGACCTCAGTATGATATCGCGGTAACGGCCCAGATCGCCGCTGAAAGTAATTTGCCGTTCCTTCCCATCTTCCTTTATTTTAAGATGTACACACTGGCTGCCTATAATATGCCCTGCATCTGTAAACATGCACTTAACATCCTCCATTACGTCAAACCATTGACCGTATTCGCGGGGCTCAAATAATCTCATGCTTTTTTGAGCATCTTCAACAGTATATAGAGGCTTCAGCAATTCGGGTAAACCTGTCACCCGCTTTTTTTCCATAAAGCGGGCATCGCTTTCCTGTATTTCTGCACTATCCATTAACAGGATGGCTGTTAATTCTTTGGTTGCCGGTGAACAATAAATATTTCCTTTAAAACCCTCGGCCACCAGTTTTGGAATCAGGCCCGAATGATCTATATGTGCGTGAGAAAGGATCATGGCATCTACCTCGCTGCTTATAAAGCCAAAATCGCGGTTCAGCAATTCTGTTTCATCGCCCATACCCTGGAACATACCGCAGTCCAGCAGTATTTTTTACCGTTCTTTAGCGTTATTAAATGTTTGGAGCCCGTCACTGTTTGTGCTGCACCGTGAAAAGCAATTTTCATAGCTATTTATTTTATGCTTGTTTGATCTTTATTTTTCCAAAAATTTTTCCTTCACCAGCCATTGCCGGAGCTCGGCCATCCAGTCTCCGTCTTCTTTTTTATTATACATGCCAAAACCGTGACCCCTTTTTCAAATAACTTTATAGCAGCCGGCACTTTATTCTTTTGTAAAGCTTCGTAATACGCAATGCTATTACCGAAAGGAACGCCGCCATCGTCTTTTGCGTGTACCAAAAAAGCAGGAGGTGTTTTTTTATTCACCAGCAACTCGTTGGAGAACTTCTTTACTTTATCGGGTGAAGCCTTTTTTACCAATCAGGTTGTCGCGGCTACCTGTATGACCCAGGCTATCAGTAAAACTGATCACAGGATATATTAAAACAGAGAAATCGGGGCGCAAAGAAATATGCTTATGATTTTCTATCAGCTCCTGGTTATACTTTGTTGAAAGGGATGCAGCCAGGTGTCCTCCCGCCGAAAACCCCATTACGCCTACCTTTTTAGGATCAATACCCCACTGTTTGGCATTTTGGCGGATCAGCTGTATACCACGTTCTGCATCCTGCAGGGGGCCAATAGATTTATCCATCATCGTTTTATCATCGGGCAAACGATATTTTAAAACAAATGCAGTAACACCCCACTGATTAAAAACTTTGGCAACATCATGGCCTTCATGAGTAATGGCCAAGATGCGATAACCTCCTCCAGGGCATATTAACACAGCCGTTCCATTGGGCTTTTCAGGCCGGTACATGATCATTTCGGGAATTACCACCTGGCTTACCCGGGTAATGCCATCCGCAGCGGTTTCGGTCTTCTCCGCTATATCTGAGGCTTTACTGTTGGGAACAACCTCATACAATCTTATTGTTTGCTGTGCGCGTAACATATTTGAAGCTAATAGCAGGATGAATACAAGTCCCTTTTTCATTGGCATTTTTTAAAGTGCGGTGATGAAGATAATAAACCTGATAAAATTAAAGTAAGAAAATTTATACTTCGAACTGCGTTTTAACATCATTCCAGAAAAGATCGAGCTTAATAATCCGTTCTTTTAAAAAAAATAATAGCGGGCCAGTGTTCCCTGTTAAAAACGCTCACATCTTCCAGTTGTATAAAAATACGTGAAGCGCTGCTTCCGTCCTCATCGTAAAATTCCCGCTGCCAGGTCCATGACTCTTCCAGTACCTGTTCCAGGTAGCTTTTTAATGATTCCATCTGGCCATATATCAATGCCCGGCTTACAGCATCGGGATGTTTTATCTCGATGGCAATAGTAGCATCCCGCCTCGTTGCATCCATACGGAAATAAATATGACGGATGCCTGTTTTGTAGTTAACCCAGTTAATAGTGAGTTGTTCAGCGTTTTTCACCGGTTTCATGTACATACCAAATGTAGTCCAGAACTCTTTTCTTATGTTAGAAGCTTCTGATTTGCTGTACATGATGAGTGGTGATTATGATAGCCGGGTTACACGCTGCCTGCAGCTTTGGTTCGCACCCTTCTCCTGTAGTTTTTGAAAAGGCTCTGCCAGCGAAGATTGATCACACCTAAAATCCCTTCTTTTACAATGCCCTTATTCATTTTAGACTGTCCTTTGGTTCTGTCCTGGAAAACAATAGGCACTTCCTTTATTTTAAAGCCGAGCTTCCAGGAAGCAAATTTCATCTCTATCTGAAATGCATAGCCTACAAATGTAATGCTGTCGAAATCGATACTCTCCAGCACCTTGGCCGTATAACACATAAAACCTGCCGTAGGATCTTTAATAGGCATCCATGTAATAATGCGCGTATAAAGCGATCCTCCTTTGGACAAAGCAATTCTGTCAGCCGGCCAGTTAATAACACCTCCTCCCTTTACATAACGGCTTCCGATGGCTACATCAGCCCCTGGTTCCTGCAGGCGTCGTACAACCGAATCAGGTCCTTGGGATTGTGCGAGAAATCGGCATCCATTTCAAAAATATACTCGTAGTCTTTTTTAAAGCCCATTTAAACCCGTGAATATAGGCGGTACCCAACCCCAGCTTACCCCTTCTTTCCTCGAGAAAAAGGCGCCCCGTATAGGTTTCCTGAAGCAGGCGTACCATATCGGCAGTTCCATCCGGCGAACCGTCATCAACAATAAGAACATGAAAGTTGCCTTCCAGCTCAAACACAGCCTTCAGGATGCTTTCGATATTCTCTTTTTCGTTATAGGTAGGTATGATAACTATCTTATCCAAAAAAATCATAATTAAATCAACAATATGCCAGCGAGACAAGGCTATGACCCCGGTACTAAAGAAATGTGGCCCTAGCTCTTTCTTTCTTCAGGCATTTAAAGCTTTAACCCTTTCAGCTTGGTGCGGGTAAATATTTCTGTAAGCTTTTGCTTGGTTTGCTGAGGAAAATCACCCCTCATCATCCAATCGTAATACTGGGGTTCTTTAGTTAATATTTCTGCAATTGACTGTCCTTTGTATTTTCCAAAATTAAATACTTCTACTCCATCCTGCATTACAAACCTGCGGGCAAAATCTACCACCATTTCGTCGCCCAAAAATTTATTGATCGACTCGATGGTATTCCCCAACTCTGGATAACGCTCTAACTGAGCTACCAAAACCTCGTGGGTTGCAGCGGCGTCAGCTTCGGCTGAGTGAGCCGATTCCAATACCTTACCGCAGTAAAACTTGTAAGCTGCAGATAAAGTTCGCTGCTCCATTTTATGAAAAATGTTCTGCACATCCACCATCCGACGTCCTTTCATGTCAAAGTCTACACCCGCACGTAGAAACTCTTCCACCAGCAATGGAATATCAAACCTGTTAGAATTATAGCCAGCCAGGTCACAGTCGTCCAGTACCTGCTTCAGCTCCTGCGCGGCCTGCGCGAAAGTGGGTGCATCCTTCACCATTTCGTTGGTGATGCCGTGAACATCAATAGATGTTTTGGATATGGGCATTTCTGGATTGATCAGTTTCCGTTTCACTGTTTTCGAACCATCCGGCAGCAGCTTCACAATAGCTATTTCTACGATCCTGTCTGTTCCCAGGTTTACCCCGGTAGTTTCCAGGTCTATAAATGCTATAGGTTTGGTAATTTGTAACATAACTAAATTTAAAGGTGGCTAAGATAAAGAAACTTGTTCTGACGAACAGAATTTTCCTGTTAAACAAAAACCCAAATTTCTGCCTCCGTTGTAAGATTTTTAACAGCCCGTCTTCCGTTAGCTTCCGTTTAAAAATTGCAGGGCGTGTTTATAGGCCAATCCGGTAATAATAGCGATTGCTATACTCAATAAAGTACCTATTATAATATACTCTGTTAGCTTCCTGTCTTTGGCTTTTGACAAATCGCTGAAACGTAAAATAGATTTGGCCGCTACTAAAAAGCCAATGGCCGACCATTGATTGAGTACTACAAACAAAAAAACAAGCAAACGCTCTATCATACCTATGTACTTTCCTGCCCTGGTCAGCGATTCTTCGACGCCATCTTCTTTTACTTTCCAGTAATCCATAATTACGCGCATACATACAGCAGCAGTATAGGTAACTATAACCACAGCGCATAGCAGCAGAAGATATTTGGATGAAAAAGAAAAGACCAGTCGATGTGTGCGTCTTCATATATAGCAGCTACAGGCAGTAACAAAGCGATATGCATTACCTGATCGGCAAAAAACAAATAGCCTTCCTTCCATTTTCCCTGCCATTCAAGTTTGATCCAATCTATAAGATAATGGCTTACCAGGATACATAGAAATCCAAGCCAGTATCGTGTATTAAATTGCAATATGATTGCTAACAGAATGGCATGAACAGCAAGGTGCAAATATAAAAAGGAGACCTAGCCCGTTTCTTTTTTTTTATCGGCCACCCAGGAGGTTGGCTGAAAAACAAAATCTCCCAGCAGGTGTGCCAATAACAGTTTTAAGAAAAGTATCATCATAGCTGAGCGATCTTAGATTGATAGTATTTATTCAATTTTTGATTTCGTCGTAACCGCCCCTTTTAAAGCTTCGCTTATACTACTTTGTGTTTTTTGCAGCAGCTGGGCCAGCTCACTCTGGTTTTTCCGGGGTGCTCGATACCAGTTTTGATTACCGTTGCTACCGTTTCGCTCCAGCTATTCATAGTAAGCATTGCCAGGCTAATCATGAGGTTTAATGTTTCATTTAAGTCGGGCTCGCCAATATCTACCTGTAGCATTTGCTTCCCCAGGTGATCAAAGCAACCACCCGAGCGTATAAATGCCTCTCCTGTTGCTTCTGTCACTTTTTTTTGCATCGGTTTCTATACTTCCCACTCCTATCGCCATACGTACATCGAGGCCGGCTAATTGCCTGATACTGCTTTTTATATGGATAGCTGCTCCAAAAGCACTATCAGGCTCCAAACGAAGCTGAAAACTATCCCCTCTGTACAGTTCCCAGCTTTTAGGTTCTTTTCCATACTGGCTCAATACATGCTTTAGCATGGATTGCCATTTGCCGGCGGCCTCACCTCTCGAATTTACAATATCCCCGTAATTACTGCTATCATGTGTTATGAGTTTAGCGCAATCTAAATATTTGCCCTGTTCATGCTTCGTAGTGTAAATATCTACTTTATAGCCGATATAGCAAAATATCGGAAAATTAGCCGATAATGAAAAATATCGGATATTGAGCCGATAACCCTTGATATCGAATAATAAGCCGATATAGTATATTAGGCATGTTCCAATCACGGGGCCTCGGGCATCTTGCAAAATAGTTTCGCTTTTTTAATAAAAAGTTGCTACTTTATTCAATTAGTTTCTATATTTGCCGCGCAATGACATTTAACAACATACATATCCATCATCATTTTACAAACTTACAGCAGTAAGCCGGTGGTGCTATGTATCAACTTATATAAAGGCTTACGTTTGTAAGCCTTTTTTATTTTCAAAAACAGATGATCAATAAATAAAAACAAAAAAATGGAAAAGCTACGAATCGCGGTACAAAAATCAGGCAGGTTAAGCGAGGACTCCTTAAACTGTTAAAAGAGTGTGGTATAGGTGTACCTGCGGGAAATAACCAGTTAAAAATAAGTACAGAAAATTTTGATGCGGAAATACTGTTTTTGCGTGACGACGATATTCCGGAGTATGTACAGGATGGCGTAGCAGATATTGGCTTTGTTGGAGAAAACGTGGTGCTTGAAAAAAATAAACAAACAGAAATTGTAGAACGCCTCGGTTATGGAAAATGCCGTTTATCCATAGCCTTACCGAAAGGCAAAAAGCCCAAAAATATACAGGCTTTAGACGGGATTAAAATTGCAACAAGCTACCCGGTTATATTGCAAGGCTGGCTAAAGAAAAATAAACTAAAAGCTGATATACACGAGATCAGCGGCTCAGTGGAAATAGCGCCCCGTATAGGTTTGGCTGACGCTATTTGCGATCTGGTAAGCAGCGGCAGTACGCTTTTCAGCAATGAATTGTACGAATATGAAACCATCCTTAAGTCGGAAGCGGTTTTGATCTCCGGTAAAAATATCTCCAAAAAAAAGAACAGTACTTCTTGAACAGCTTTTATTCCGTATCCGTTCGGTAAAAAAGCCAAGTATAATAAATACGTTTTATTGAATGCTCCCAACAGCAGCATCGATAAAATATGCAAATACCTACCGGGGATTAACAGCCCCACCATTGTTCCGCTGGCAAAAGAAGGGTGGTCATCCATTCACTCCGTAATTGGTGAAAATGATTTCTGGAACGTGATCGAAAAAATAAAATCTGCCGGTGCAGAAGGTATCCTGATCCTGCCGATTGAAAAGATCATCGAATAAAAGTTGACAAGTTAAAAGGTGGCGTTTTTCGTCCTGCTGATTTATCCGGTAAAAAAACTACAATTTGAAACTCTATAAATATCCTTCTCCCAAAACCTGGCCGTCTATTTGCCAGCGGCCGATGCAGAACAGTAATACCATACAGGCTGCTGTGAATGCTATCATTTACGAAGTAGCCAATAACGGCGATGCCGCGTTAAAAAGTTTTGCAGAAAAATTTGACGGGGTAGTGCTCAGGAGCCTGCAGGTTTCAACAAAAGAAATTGCTTTGGCTGCCAAGAATATCGACCCGCAGCTGAAGAAATCAATCCAGCAAGCTAAAAATAATATCCAGAAATTTCATGCCACGCAAAAGCAGGCTGTGGTAAAAACAGAAACTACGAAGGGAATTATATGCTGGCGCGAAGCAAGAGCCATTGATAAAGTTGGCCTGTATATACCCGGCGGATCTGCACCCCTGTTCTCTACGGTATTAATGCTGGGCGTGCCTGCATCAATTGCCGGATGCCGGGAAGTGGTATTATGTACTCCACCTGACAAAAACGGCAAAATAAATGATGCCATTTTATACGCTGCTTCTATTTGTGGTATCACTAAGATTTTTAAAACCGGGGTGCACAGGCCATTGCAGCCATGGCCTACGGAACCAAAACCATTCCGGCCGTTTTCAAAATATTCGGACCAGGTAACCAATACGTAACCGCAGCCAAGCAGATCCTCCAAACCAAAGTGGCAATTGACATGCCCGCCGGTCCGTCTGAAGTTTTGGTGATTGCCGATGAAACATCGGTACCCGAATTTGTTGCCGCCGATCTGCTGGCCCAGGCCGAACATGGCCCGGATTCGCAGGTAATACTGGCGTGTACTACTATTGATATTGCCAAAAAGTGCAGACAGCTCTTACAGCGCAGGTTGCCGCACTACCACGTATGGATATTGCACTTCAGGCCCTGCAGCATGCCAGGCTGATAGTATTAAAAACAGTTAATGAGGCCCTTGCATTTTCAAACCTGTATGCTCCGGAGCACCTGATACTGGCTTGCAAAATCAGCAATACGATCCTTAAACAGGTCAACACTGCAGGTTCGGTATTCATTGGTAATTACTCCCCAGAAAGCGTGGGTGATTATGCCAGCGGCACCAACCATACATTACCCACCAATGGCTATGCAACGGCTTACAGCGGCGTATCGCTGGATAGTTTTTACAAGAAGATCACTTTCCAGCAGTTAACCAAAGATGGTCTGCATCATATAGCTAAAACAGTTACTACAATGGCCGAGGCCGAAGGACTGCAGGCCCACAGCAATGCAGTTAAGATCAGACTGTAAAAACTTTGAGAACGAGGCAACGAACGATTAATATTAGTAAAAATGGACTTCAACTTAGATTACCTGATAAGAGACAATATCAAAAACCTGGCCCCTATACTACAGCCCGGCATGAGTTCACCGGTGAAGCCAGCGTAATGCTGGATGCCAACGAAAATGCGATAGGATCGCCTGTAACTCTTGATATCGGTGAATTACATGAATTGCTGAACAGGTACCCTGATCCTTTACAGATCAAATTCAAGAAGCGTATCAGCGAAATCAAGGGTGTACCGGTAGAGAATATATTTGCGGGCAATGGTAGCGATGAAGCCATTGATGTGCTGATGCGTATTTTTTTGCGAACCAGGCATAGATAATATAATTACCTTGCCTCCTACCTATGGCATGTACAGTGTATGTGCTGCTATCAACAATATTAAAGTGAAGGAAGTACCGCTTAACAGCGATTACCAGATGGATATACAGGCTATTGCAGACGCCGTGGATGACTATACCAAGATTATTTTCATCTGCTCCCTAATAATCCAACCGGTAACAGCATTACCCGCCAGGATATTGAAATCATTCTCAATAATTTTGACGGTATCGTGGTAATCGATGAAGCCTATATTAATTACGCCAGGCAGAAAAGCTTTGCCCAACAGCTAATGGACTATCCCAACCTCGTAGTGATGCAAACCTTATCCAAAGCATGGGGATTAGCAGCTTTGCGCCTGGGACTTGCTTTTGCCGGCAAAGAGATCATCAACCTGATGAACAATGTGAAATACCCTATAATATTAATGAAGCCACGCAACAACTGGCATTAAAAGCCCTGGCAAATGTAGAGCAGGTAAACCAGTGGACCAAAACCACCATTGAGCAACGTAACTGGCTGGAAACAGAATTGGCTAAAATTCCGCTTACTGAAAAAATATTCCCCTCTGACGCGAATTTTCTTTTAGTTAAAATGACCGGGGCCCACAATGTTTTTACATATTTGCAATCAAAAGGAATTATTGTAAGAAACCGCAATACCACCAAAGGATGTGAAGGCTGTTTACGTATTACGGTAGGCACAGCAACTGAAAACCAGGCTTTAATTGAAGCATTAAAAATTATACTGTTTGAACATGAAACGTTCATTATAAATTTTCATTAGTACATATAGGGTAATGAAATTTATACCTGATAAGTTCCTGTCTGCAACAGCAGGCATTTAACCAAAATCAACATTAACCATTAACGAATGAAAAAAGTTTTATTTATAGATAGGGACGGCACATTAATCAACGAGGCACCGCCCACTTATCAGTTAGATTCGATTGAAAAAATAACTTTCTACCCTGGTATGTTTACCTGGATGGGAAAAATAGCGCGGGATATGGATTTTGAGTTGGTAATGATCACTAACCAGGATGGCCTGGGCAGCGACGCTTTCCCGGAAAATACTTTCTGGCCCTACCAGGAACTGGTAATGCGCAATCTCGCCGGTGAAGGCATTGTTTTCAGCGAGGTACTTATCGACAGAACTTATCCTGCCGAAAATGCTCCTACCCGTAAGCCGGGCACAGGTTTGCTCACCAAGTATATTAACAATCCTGAATATGACCTGGCTAACTCTTATGTAATCGGCGACCGGATCACCGATATACAGCTGGCAAAAAACCTGGGATGTAAAGGCATCTGGCTGAATTTAGATGAAGCACTGGGTGCCGCCGAAATATCTGACAGTTTGAAAGAACTGGAAACTACCATTGTGCTGAAAACGAAAAGCTGGGAGGATATTTATGGATTCCTGCAGCAAAAGGAACGGGTTATTAAACATACCCGCAATACCAACGAAACTAAAATTGATATCGAGATTAACCTGGATGGAACGGGCATTTGCGATATCACAACAGGTTTGGGTTTCTTTGACCACATGCTGCACCAGCTAGGCCGTCACAGTGGTATTAATTTAAAGATCATTACCCAGGGCGATCTGCATATCGACGAGCATCATACTATAGAAGATACAGCCATAGCGCTGGGAGAAGCTTTTCAGCTGGCATTAGGTAATAAAGCCGGCATTGAACGCTACGGCTTCTTACTGCCCATGGATGATTGCCTGGCGCAGGTGGCCATCGATTTTGGCGGCGCCCCTGGCTGGTATGGAATGCCGAATTTAAGAGAGAGATTGGTGAAATGCCCACGGAAATGTTCTATCATTTCTTTAAGTCTTTCAGCGATGGTTCTAAATGCAACCTGAATATTAAAGCTGAGGGAGAAAATGAACATCATAAGATAGAAGCAATTTTCAAAGGTCTTGCCAAGGCCATTAAAATGGCGATTAAAAGAACGCCTGGCAATGACCAGCTGCCTACAACAAAAGGAACTATATAAAATTGGTAACGCACATGAACATGTCTGTACAAATATTACCTGCTGTGGCGGCCATCGTATTTAACAGCGCCGGGGAGATCCTGCTGCAAAAGCGGAGAGATGTTGGACAGTGGGGCATTATATCGGGTCATGTAGAATTTGGCGAAACCGTTGAAGAAGCGGTGAAGAGAGAGATAAAAGAAGAAACAAATTCAAAAGCTACGATCCTGCGTCTTATAGGCGTGTATTTATCACCGGCTTCACAAACATACAGGTATACCGATAAAACCGTGCAGTATGTTACTTCTTATTTTGAGGCAAAAATAGAAGGGCAGCCCGACCTCAGCTTCTCCAACCAGGAAACGGCAGCGTTAAAATTTTTCGCTGCGAATGATATCCCTGCTGATATGGCGCAGATACACCCCAGTTGGCTTACAGATGCACTTAACAAAGAACCAAAAGTATTTTTAAGGTAAAATGAAAACAGTAATTGTAAAGTACAACGCAGGCAACATACAGTCAGTGCTTTTTGCATTGGAACGCATTGGGATGCAGGCTGTAGTTACCGACGATAAAGAGGCGATCCTGTCTGCCGACAAGATCATTTTCCAGGTGTCGGAGAAGCCAGCACAGCAATGCATTACCTGAAGGAACGTAATTTAGACCAGGTGATACGGGCTGCCCGGCAACCTTTATTAGGCATTTGCCTGGGAATGCAGCTGCTTTGTAATCACAGCGAAGAAAATGATACGCAATGCCTGGGACTGTTTGATGTTCAGGTTAAAAGGTTTACCAGCACCACTTTAAAGATCCCTCAAATCGGCTGGAATAATACACGGGTAAAACACCACCCGCTGTTTAAAGGAGTTGCTGATAACAGTTACTGCTATTTTGTACATAGCTATTACGCAGAGTTAAATAATGACACCATTGCCACGGCTAATTATGAAGTGGATTTTAGCTGTGCGTTGGCAAAGGATAATTTTTATGGGGTACAATTTCACCCCGAAAAAGTGCGGATGCCGGCGAACAGATTCTTAAAAATTTCTTAGCGCTGTGATATGGATATAAGACCTGTACCATTGAAAGAAGTGTGGATGCTAAGACATGCAGTAATGTATCCGGGGTACCCGGAGGCCGTAGTAAAATTAAAAGATGATGAGCTCGGCACACACCTGGGCATTTATAAAGATGGCGAACTGGCTTCAGTTGTATCTGTATTTCAACAGGGACGGGAAATGCAGTTCCGCAATTAGCTACCCGCCAAGACTGGCAGGAAAAGGGCTTGCATCTGCGTTGCTGCATTACATCGATCATTTAGCACAACAAAAAAGTACATAGGCTTTGGTGTAATGCCCGTTTAAGCGCTACGGGCTTATATGAAAAAATGGGGATGTACACTACAGGTCGGCCATGGCAGGCATTAGGACAGGACTTTATAGTGATGGAAAAAAACTGAATCAAGAGAAAATGGAAATTATACCGGCAATAGATATTATAGAAGGAAAATGCGTACGTTTAAGCAAAGGCGACTATACGCAAAAAACAGTATACAATGAAAATCCGCTGGAAGTGGCCAAGAGCTTCGAAGATGCAGGATTGAAGAGACTGCATCTGGTAGACCTGGACGGAGCAAAGGCAGGGGAAGTAAAAAACTGGAAGGTGCTGGAACAGATAGCGGGAAAAACGGGATTGCAGATTGATTTCAGTGGCGGCATCAGCTCTCATGAAAGCCTGGCAATTACCTTTAACTCGGGAGCAGCGTACGCGGCTATAGGAAGCGTGGCGGTAAAAAATGAAACACTGCTCAGCGATTGGTTCAGCGCCTATGGGGTTGAGAAATTTATACTGGGCGCCGATGTATTAGACGAAAAGATACAGATCAAAGGCTGGACTGTGGCAACAGATATCAATATCATCGACTTTATTAAGAATTACGCTTCCAAAGGTGTACAGCAATTCTTTTGCACCGATATCAGTAAGGACGGCCTGCTGCAGGGCAGCTCTAACGACCTGTATAAAAAAATACTGGACCGTGTAGAAGGTATCAGCCTGATCGCCAGCGGAGGTGTAAGTTCAATACAGGACCTGGAAACGTTGAAAGAAGTAGGATGCTCAGGAGCGATTGTAGGGAAGGCAATCTATGAAAACCGCATCTCGTTAGAAGATTTAAAACAATTCAATTAAGAGATTAATTGTTCACAGCTACTACCACGCTGAAGTGAAAATGAAAAGAACTAAGTCTTTAGAATGGTAAATTATAACGTAAAACAATGTCATGGTGAGCCCAACGAATCATGTTTGGATTTTAAAAGCACCCTTCGTCAGGCTCAGGGTGACATAAGATAAATATCAACTTTCATGCTCGCAAAAAGAATTATACCCTGTTTAGATATTAAAGACGGACGAACTGTAAAAGGTACCAACTTCGTGGAGTTGAGAGATGCCGGAGACCCCGTAGAACTGGCCACCCGTTACAGCCAGGAAGGCGCCGATGAGCTGGTATTTTTAGATATAACAGCTACCGTTGATAAACGGAAAACCTTGTCAGAGCTGGTGCGGAAGATCGCTACTCACATCAACATTCCGTTTACAGTTGGGGGCGGCATCAACACAGTTGAGGATGTTTCTGTTTTACTGGAGAATGGTGCGGATAAGATTTCCGTCAACACTTCTGCCGTAAAGCGGCCTGAGCTGGTATCGGAACTGGCAAAAATTTTGGAAGCCAGTGCGTGGTAGTAGCTGTCGATATTAAACTCTTTGATGGTGTATGGAAAGTGGTGACTCACGGCGGCCGCACTCCTACCCCGCTTATTGCAACCGAATGGGTAAAGCAGTGCAATGACCTGGGCGCCGGCGAAATACTTTTAACTTCCATGGAAAATGACGGCACCAAAGCCGGTTTTGCTACAGATATTACTGCAGCAATCAGCCAGTCTGTTAATATTCCGGTTATTGCTTCCGGTGGCGCGGGCAGCATGGAACATTTTAAAGAAATATTTACCCGCGGACATGCCGACGCGGCCTGGCAGCCAGTATCTTTCATTTTAAAGAAATTGAGATACAGGATCTGAAGACTTATCTGAAGCAACAGAATATAACGGTAAGACAATAGCCGATCAACCATGAACAGCCCTTCACCAACAAATACAATTCAATCATCAATACCCCAAAAATGACTCCTGATTTTTCTAAATACACCGATGGCCTGATGCCGGCAATTATACAAGATGCGCACACACTGGAAGTACTGATGCTGGGCTTTATGAACGAAGAAGCTTTTGTAAAAACACAGGCGGAAGGAAAAGTTACTTTTTTTAGCCGTAGCAAACAACGTTTATGGACCAAAGGTGAAACATCTAACAACTTCCTGCTGGTGAAAGAAGTGCTGGTAGATTGCGATAATGATACCATACTTATAAAAGCGGCCCCACAGGGCCCTACCTGCCATACAGGTGATACCAGCTGCTTTGGAAAAGCCAATGACCGGTTCTCGCTGCAACAACTGGAAAAAGTTATCACCGACCGGAAGAATAATCCGTCCGAAAAGTCTTATACTGCCTCTCTTTTTGCAAAAGGTATTAATAAGATCGCGCAGAAAGTAGGCGAAGAAGCTGTTGAAATTGTTATTGAAAGTAAAGACGATAATAAGGACCTTTTCCTCGGAGAAGCGGCAGACCTGATGTTTCACTATCTTGTGCTGTTGCAAGCTAAGGGCTTTTCACTGGCGGATGTATTGCAGGTACTCGAAAGCAGGCACAAAAAATAAAATCAGAAATACTGCTATAATTGTCCGGACTAAAAAGTCCGGATTTTTTATTTCAGAAAGGTATTTATTATATTGTATTCCTGATGCTATCGATTCCTACTTGTACATTAAAACAAATAATCATACATTCGTATTAACACTCAACAGAAACGATGGTTTATGCTTTACTCAAGACCATATCCTAAAAATTGCTCCTATCATCGTTTAGCACATTTAACATCTGTCAGCATATTAAATTTACAACAATGATCAAACAAGCATTGCTCGGCGAATTCCTGTATGAAGCCGAAAACACCAGAAAACTATTAAACGCTATTCCCGATAAGGCACTGGAGTATCGCCCCAGCCCCATTTATGGTCGGTGGCACAACTGGCTTCGCATATTGCCGAAGTATATAATTGGTACGATGCCACTTTTTCACAGGACGACTTTGACATGTCGACCTACAGGTACGACAAAGGCGATATCAGTAAGATATCTAACATCCTGCAAAAATTTGAAGAAAACCTGGCCAAAGCTAAAACAGCTATTGAGCAATCGGATGAGTCGCAGTACATGAATCAATGGACGATGCATGCCGGCGGTTCGCCACTTATGCCGCCCATGCCTAAAGTACAGGTTATTCGCGGCTTTCTCTTCAATCATTTGTATCATCATCGCGGTGAAATGATTGCACACCTGAGAGCAAGCGGCAATAAAGTTCCGGGCTTGTATGGACCTACCTACGAACAATCTCAAAAATCCTGAACAACATAACACCAGATGCGTTCATTAAAAACAACAATACAATGGCTACAGTAAACGTTTATTTAACCTTTAATGGTAATTGCAAAGAAGCTTTCGACTTCTATAAATCTGTATTTGGCGGAGATTATCCGTATGTAGGCACTTTTGGAGAAATGCCGCCCCAGGAAGGTATGACAATGCCTGAAGAAGATAAGAACAGGATCATGCATATCAGTTTGCCGATCAGTAAAGAAACCGTTTTAATGGGTAGCGATACGGGCGGCGAATGGGCATCTGGCTATCAGCAGGGCAACAATTTCTCTCTATCCATCAATGCAGATAGTAAAGAGGAGGCCGACAAATTATTTAACGGGCTTTCTGCGGGCGGGCGAATAACCATGCCCATGAACCACACTTTCTGGGGCGCTTACTTTGGTATGTTCACCGACAAATTCGGAATCAGCTGGATGGTCAATTATGATGATCCTGCCAAAGCACAGCAGTAGCCAACAGCATAATCAGCTATAAAAAAACTCCGGCTCGCTAATACCGAGCCGGAGTTTTAATATTCCAGAAATCATCGGAATCAAACTCTGTTGGCCGAAGGTTTCAGGTCTGTAAGATTTGCAATTTTAACAGGTTGTCCTGTTTGTATGCTTTTCCTTGCTGCTACTCCAATCAATACCGACATCACCCCATCCCTGACTCCCGCCGAATGTTTCAAAGGGTCTGCCGCATTGGGATTAACAAAGATCTTATCATGTAACCTTTTATCGCCGCCGCCATGCCCGCCGCGCTCGCTGGTCACGTTAATGGTCTTAAAGTTCTCCCAGTTCTTAAACAAAATAACAGGTTCTACTGCTGTATCTTCTTTAAGATTCTGGTTCATTTCGGCTGCATGTAATTCTGCCTGGCTCAGGTTTTCATTTTTAAAGAACGGTATATCAGTCCATGCTTCGATGCGCCCCTTCTGACCGTTAAATGCCAGGCGCCACCCCTCGAAGGGCGAATAAGTAGTTAAAGAGTAGTTGACAACCGCTTTATTCGCATACCTGATCTGCGCCGACATCTTATCATAGATATCGATCTCATTACGGAACAAACAGGCATCCCTTAAATAACCATCGTATTTTTCGTTATCGACATACAACCGCATATCGTGATCGCTTTTGGTAATATCCCAATAATATTTACAATCCTTTTTGTGATCGCAGGTGCGGCAGTTCTTAGCGCGGAAAGGACCGTTCTTACCATAATGCTCTAATGCGCCATAAGCGAATACTTCTTCGGGATCAGAATCGAGCCACCAGTTGAGCAAATCAAAGTGATGCGTGGCTTTATGCACCCATAACGATCCTCCTCCGTTCATCAGGCCATGCCATCGTCTGAAATAAGATGCTCCGTGATGCGTGTTCAGATACCAGTTGAAGTCTACGGAAGTAACCTCCCCGATGGCCCCTTCTGCCAGCAGCTCTTTTATTTTTGTAACATAAGGTCCCCAGCGATAGTTAAAGCCTACGATCAGTTTTTTGTTAGATGCCCGTTCTGCTTCCAGTATCTGCCGGCACTTATCTTCATCAATAGTTAATGGCTTTTCGGTCAGCACATCGCAGCCATATTTTAATCCTTTAATAATATACTCATGGTGCACGGAGTCTTTGGTAGTAACAATGATGAGATCGGGCTTTTGCTCCTTGATCATTTTGTCAAAATCTGTGAATGTAGGACAGGACGCACCCATAAACTTTTTGGCGTACTCCACCCTTCCCGGGTTGATATCGCAGAGGCCTACAAACTCAAGCTTATCAGGATACTGTTCAATAAGCCGTTTACCCCAGAAAGAGATGCCTCTTACACCGGTACCTACTAATACAAGTTTCAGCTTTTTAGAAGCGCTGAAGCCATACAATGGGCTCGTTAGCGCAGCGCCTGCGGCCAGCATACTTAAAGAATACAGGAATGATCTTCGCGAATGATTTTCCATTTTTAGACAGCTTTACGTTAGAAATAATATAGTTTTCGAACATAGCTCCCCCGATGCTTTAAGGAGTCACCCGCTTATCCGGGCTACCACATAAAAGCTGGTGCGCTATGTTGCTTCAATATATCACAATAAACTATTTTAAGGTTAAAACCAGCCCGGAAAATGTACGCAAACGTTCCCGAAACGGGGAAGCCTTTTATGTGATGTTATGTTGCAGGTTGCCTACCTGCGGCACCCGACCGCACTATTTGCTACCGGTATTGTCCCTGCAGTAGAATGGGGTATCAATAAACAAGTTGTTTTGATATGATCCTATTCAGCTTAAGATACTCCGGCTATATTTTTCGAGAAAACTACTGATGTTACAGCGTCTGTTTATTTAATAAAAAGCCTCCTGCTATTAACAGGAGGCATCAATCATTTACCGGACCAATACATTAAATACCTATCTTCTGCTTAATATTTGCAGGTAATGCCTTTTTATTTACCATTAAACCGGTTGTTTTATATTGCACATAGGCTTTGGTTACATATAAGAAGCCCTTGAAATCATTACTTTCACCCCAGGAGTTTTTAACCAGGTAGTAATCCTTGCCATTCTGATCTTTGGCCATACCTACTATATGCATACCGTGATCGTCGGTTGTTCTGAGGTTCTCTAACCCTTTCTGTCTTAACTCGGCGGTAATTTCAGGTTCTGGTTTAGGACCATTGAAAAGTTCTTTTTCTGCTCATCGCTTAAGCCGCCTTTATAGATTTCAGGGTTTTGCGGCACAAATGCTACTCCATTGGGCCAGCTGAAAAATGGTTCTGATACATCGGTACCCCAGGCTACCGTATAGCCCAGTTTCAATGCATGGTCGATAATATTGGTAAACTCCTGTGGAGGAATATTCCAATCCCACTGAAAAGCCCAGTTATCGGGCACCATCATCATAGCTTTTTGCCAGTAAGGCGTATTATTCTGAGAAATGAACTCAATATAATCGTCGGGATTCAATCCTACCACTTCTTTTGCAAAGCTTACCGGTGTATACTGCTTCCCGTTGTATTCAAACTGTTGCGGCACTTTTCCAAGGTATTTATCCAGTGAGTCTTTAAAGCGGTCTTTCCAGGCCAGGTCTACGGTGCCTGTAGGGTTCTTTACAATAGAATCCAGCATGGCTTTCAAGCTGGTTTGCATGGCGTTAAAATTATTTTTGGTAGCCCCGTTTACCAGGCCGGTATAATTATCATAAGGAAGAATGCCATATTTGGCATACATATTTATTACATCGTGCGGCTCTCCGCCGTCGCCCCAGCTTACGGCGCCGTTCATTCTTACAAAATTGTCTGCCTTATCTATATAAGAGCACCTGGCGGTATAAATCTTTGCAAGCGGCACCGGTGTTCTACCGGCTTTGATCATTTCAGACTCCAGGAAAGAGTTGGTAGAATAACTCCAGCAGGTTCCGGATGATCCCTGGTTTTCGATAGGTGTGGTAGCCAGGTCTATGGTTCTTTTAAAGGTAAAGCCAGCCTTTCCCTGTGTTTTATTGTCGCTTATTTTCTTAATCAGGTCATCCTGCGCATGCAACAGACCTCCCATTAAAAGGGGAAGCGAAATGGTAAGTAGATACTTTTTGTCATAATCAATTCTTAATGTAAAACGAAAAAATCAGCATATAGCGGGATGAAAGTAGCAAAAACGATCATTTCTGAAATAGAATTGTGATGAGCGGTAGGCATAAAGAAAGAGGCGGGTTTCCCCGCCTCTGCCATAGTTTATTTATACATTTCTTCTCTTAATGCTTTCACCCTGTCATCAGCCAGGTATTCATCAAAGGTCATCAACCTGTCGATAATACCTTTAGGAGTTAACTCTATAATCCTGTTGGCAACCGTTTGCATGAAAGTATGGTCGTGGCTGGTTAACAGCACCACACCGCTATAGGCAGTACACTGTTCGTTGAAGCTTTGGATACTTTCCAAATCGAGGTGGTTCGTAGGCTGGTCTAACACAATAACGTTTGGATTTTGCAGCATCATTTTGCTGAGCATACATCTTACTTTCTCTCCCCGCTCAACACATTTGTTTTCTTCATTACATCCTCCCCGCTGAAAAGCATTTTACCTAAAAATCCGCGCAGGAAAGGCTCATCCACGTCTGTAACGTGCGGCGGTACATATTGACGCAACCAATCCATGAGACTTAAACCTTCGGTGAAGAATTTACTATTTTCTATGGGAAGGTAGGCCGACGTTACTGTTGTGCCCCACTCGTAAGATCCAGAATCGGCTTTTTCCTCACCATTTATGATCTGGAAAAATTGTGTTACGGCTAACGGGTCTTTTGAGATAAAAGCGATCTTATCTCCTTTATTAACGCTAAAAGTAACATCATTAAATAACACACGATCTTCGGTAGAAGCTTTCAGCTTTTCTACGTTTAATATCTGGTTACCTACTTCGCGTAAAGGCTGGAAAATAATGCCGGGATATTTCCGGTAACTGGGCTCAATTTCTTCAAAATTCAGTTTTCCAAAGCTTTTTACGGCTGGTGGCCTGCTTACTCTTAGATGCATTGGCGCTGAACCGGGCAATAAAGTCGAGAAGGTCTTTACGCTTCTCTTCCATTTTCTTGTTCTTATCTGCAATCTGGCGGGCCATTAATTGAGAGCTTTCGTACCAGAAGGAGTAGTTACCTGTAAAAATTTTAATTTTCTGCCTGTCCACATCGGCTACGTGTGTACATACCGCGTCCAGGAAGTGACGGTCGTGGCTCACTACCAATACAATATTTTCATAATCAGCCAGGAAATTCTCCAGCCAGCCAATGGTTTCTATGTCCAGGCCGTTGGTAGGCTCATCCAATAAAAGAATATCGGGGTTACCAAATAATGACTGTGCTAAAAGTACTCTCACTTTCATATTGGAAGGATATCCTTCATCAGCATCTGGTGCATTTCATCCGTTACACCAAGTCCGTTCAAAAAAGAAGCGGCGTCACTCTCGCTTTCGTAACCGCCCATTTCTCCATACTCAGCTTCCAGCTCTGATGCTTTCATATAATCATCTTCTGTAGCATCCGGATTGGCATAAATAGCGTCTCTTTTTTGTACGGTATCCCATCATTTTTTATGTCCCATCAGCACGGTGTTTAAAACCGTTTGTTCGTCAAACTCAAACTGGTTTTGTTTTAATACAGCCATGCGTTCCCCGGGGTAATGCTTATCGTTCCTTTATTAGGCTCTATTTCGCCGCTTAATATTTTTAAAAAGTAGATTTTCCTGCTCCGTTAGCTCCAATCACACCATAACAATTCCCTTTCGTGAAGTTCAGGTTTACATCTTCGAACAGCACGCGCTTGCCGTAAGCGAGTTTCAGATCTTTTACACTTATCATTAACGAATAAATTTTAAGGCTGCAAAGGTAGCCTAAAGTTGGAAGGATTAAAAGTTTTCTACAGTTAAAACTTATCGGCGCGCACAATTGCAGACATTTATAAAACACTTCCTATCTGTTACCTACTAAATTTCGACGATAAACAATAAATAATTTATAATAATTTTATATAAAAATATATAAATAACCTATTTATAATTAACCATTTAGACAAGAGAAACATGCCAGCTATAAAACCGGCTTTTTCTTTCCCGGGCATCTGTTGCATGGGCTTTCTTTAACTCAAATCGAAGAGAATGAACGGTCGCAACACCAGCTTTTTATCAAAAGATCAGGGCGTTGTTATCTAAGGCCTTCCAGTTCTAAGACTTTACCAAACATTGGGTCATGCTTTAACAGGAACGATTGCCCAAGGATATCTTCATTGGTGGTAACACGCAGGTACAATTCATCGATAGAATAGTTAACCGGATGTTCTACATTGTTTTGAAAAATATCCGCTGCAGTTTTACAGCTCGTAAAATCAATTTGGGGCTCAATACGAAAAATGAGCTTGCTATGCGGCAATTGAAGAACAGAAGGATTTGTTTGAAGCCCTCCTACCAGATCGGGTGTTTCGCCAATACTTACTAATTGGTTACTGAGTTTTGCCAGGTTGGATAAGTTGCTGGCCGAAGAATAAATATACCGGTCCTGCAACACATAGATCCTCCCATCAAAGGAAAAAGAGTTTAAGTCCGGGACCGCAAAAGTAAAATCGGGGTAAGAAATATAATACATGTCTGGCTTCTTCAAAGTAGCTACGTCTACCTTAAAAGAAATTGCAGGATTCTTTTTAATAGAATCGTTAGTAAGGTGAAAATAGTTCAGATTGAAAGGACTATAAACCCTTCCTACTACCACATTTTGTTTTAATGCTTCTTTGATCACTTTATCAAGAAAACGACTGTATGTATTGTCACTTCCACCGGGGTTACCTCTTATGTCCAGTACTATAGCTTTTACTGTATCGTTTGTTATGACAGGTTCTAATCGCTTACTGAGTGAGTCACCATATGCTTCTACCATCATTGGTAAGCGTGCGTAAAAGATTTTTTCCTTGCTAAAATAGTGCGTGATAACCGGAGTGGTCTCTCCATTGTATCCAAACTCATTGACTGCTTTTCGCAAAAACTGAACCGTATCATTTTTGCAATATTAATCACATGTACCTTTCCCTCTTTGTCTAAAAAATCCAGCTTTAAGTACCCCTTCCTGTATAATGCTGCCGGCTGATAAAAACTTTCATTATAGCCACGGTTATGAGTTCTATCCCAACGCAATGGCGAAACAAGCTCAACTTGTTTTTGTACAAAACGATGAACCGGTTCACCCTGGCATCTTAGCAATTTCATGGATGCGGGGTATGCCACACCATGGTACGAGAATGGTAATAAATTATAGTACTCTCCCGAAGTATAAACCAGGTTTAGGTCTAGCCTGGCGTAATAATTTTCCTGATAAAATTGCGCGTACTTATATCCATAAGGTATAGTAGCCGTATCAATATGCTTAACATGGCCATTACGTATCCAATTATTTTTTAAAATATCCAGGTGCCATTTACCCATAATATGAGAATGCGGGTCCTGCGCAGCATTGATGGTCTTTTTAACTATTACCAGATATTGTTGCATGGTGGTTTGAGGATTAATCTGTTTCCTTAATGAGGTTGCGTGCCGGAAAAAACTGATCCCTCTCAATTCATCATTGAAATAGATTATGGGGTTCACCTGTTTTATATAAGAAACCAGCGAGTCGAAGTCTTGGAGCATTTGCCTGTAACTCAGTGACGGAACGCCTTCTATTAGCCCAGCTGACCTTTTTGTGCTAGATGAACTTTGCGCAATAGCACCCGAAAAACACAAGCAGCTTACGATTAAAACAGTTATAATCTTTTTCATCTTACATTTTTGAACAGCAAAGAAAAAACGTAACAACTGTTCAAAATTGTAAAAATCATTCAACCTCTTTTGAGTGAGGGATCCACGCAAGGTCGTTTTGACTGATAAAAACGCGATCTGCCAGCTGTTTAGAGCTAATCCTGCAAAGGCCTTAAATTCTTTAATAAAATGTGCCTGATCGTAGTATTGATTGAGGTAAGCCACTTTTGTAAGCGAGTTTTTGACAGCAATACATCGTTCAATCCTTGTCTGAAGCGAAACGTTTTAAGATAAGATTTAGGATTTTGCCCGAGGTGACTCTTAAATAAACGGAATAAGGTAGTATCGCTTATTGATAGTTTTTGCGAAAGAGATTCAATATTTAGCACTTCGTCACGATTCGTGGCGATCAGCCAAAGTGCTTCTTTCAATTTAGGCGCAATTTCTCCATTGATTCTCTGAAGTAAAAGCTGCTCCAGTATTGTAGCTCTCTTATTCAGGTTGGCCTGATCAAACAGCTTTTCAAGGAACCGGTTTCCCTCTTTTGGAAATATTTCATCAAACACATTTTCTGCCGGCATAAGGTCTTCATAAGATGCATTTGTAAAAGCTCTTAATGCCGATGGATAAAAAAGAATGCAGACCTGATCCAGCCAGCCATTCACATTTACCGTAAAAGGCATTGTATGGAACCCATATAGCCTACTTGAAAAAACCGTACCGCCTGACTTGACCACACAGTGATTGAAGCCTGGTTTATTGATGTAATTAATCATGCTTTGCCTATAGATAGCCAAGCAAAGATTATTGTTAGGAAATGTAGTATACTGAATGGCTTCCTCATCGTGCTTAACAAAAAAAAGGAAATACTGAACATATTTCTTCACCAATTCACTCTCTGGTTTAATGATCACTGTTTTCAACATGTCAGACCTCGTTGTTATATGAGAAAGATATTGATCTGCTTTAAATACATTTCTACAAAGTTCTAATCTTATTCGGAATTTTATGCGGCTGTTCCTAAAACAAAATATTTAAGAAATAATTACACGCAAAGCGCACAAATTCTATACTATTAAAATGCCGTTCCTCATTTCTTAAACTTAATAATATTTATTGATATTTCCACAATTGACCCTGTTAATATTGAACCTTCAACAGGTTGCGCGACTGATATGATCGTTACAACACACACCCTTTTCCTTTCAACAGTTCTGCAAAACCAGCTTCCGAATTTCATCATCAAACTGGTGATACCGTCCTTTATTTTTTGCTATGGTAATATTAGTAGCAACGGCCTTAAAGTTTTCATAGTCTGCAACGGCGGTACATAGTATCAGGAACAAAAAAACAAAACCTCTACTTATTCCATCGCCGGCATTTACAATTCGCCACGACGCTTTATAATTCGCAAATAATAACTTTCACAGAATTTAAGTTTGCCGGCCGGCTCCCTCAACCATCACTTAAACCGGATCTTGTTCAAGTTGACAGTGTATACTTCTTTCCCGCAATATTCGTCATATAATATTTCTATGGTTTCTGATGAAACGAACCTGATTTTCTTGTCGCATCCGGTAATACAGCTTTCAATATAAAAAATAAGGTGCCGGTGTTTTTGCCCGGCAGCCAGATGGGTAAAAGAAAGTACAAACAAGGCCGGTGGTTGGTGAAAACACACAACCAAGGCATAAAGAATAAAATCAACCTTAGTGCTGCTTAATGCCTTAGTGCCTTTGCGGCAAACACCCTACCCTTGCTTCTTTGCGCCGTTGCGGAAAGAAGGAGCCTCGAAGACAGGAAGGCCCTACCGTTGATTGGCGAAAACACCCAACCAAGGCGTAAAGAATAAAATTAACCTTAGTGCTGCTTTGTGCCTTAGTGCCTTTCTTCGTACAGGGTGTCTCAACCTTTTTCATTTACCTGATTCCTTTAACTAAATATTTTAGGTTAAAAACCGGGGCATTTCTATAAAACATGCGCCAAAACCAAACAGCAATTTTTGATGCGGCAAACTTACAATAACTCACTAATTAGTGACGGGCAAAAGTTAATTAACTTTAAAACACATTTGATTTCAGAATTATATTTTATGAAAAGAAAAATTGTTGAAGGTCCTATAAGAAGTAAAAAAAAAGTAAACAAAAGCTGCTTAATGCTGTTGGGAAACTGCTCAAAACAAAGGGCTATACCGGATTGAAAGTGAATGACATAGCAGCTACCGCCGGCCTGGACAAAAACTGATCTATAATTATTTTGGAGGTACCAGTCAGTTGATTGACGAATATATCCGTTCTTACGATTTCTGGAGCAATATAGTTGAAGTGCCCTCCCCATTTGTGATGGTGGAGAAGCTCTTACCAAAGAGATGCTTATATCGCAATTCGATTATATGTTTAAGAATAAGGAATTTCAAAGAATTATTTTATGGCGGCTTTCAGAAAGCAGGAAAGCGCTTAAAAACTAACTGATAAGCAGGAAGAAAACGGGGAACGCTTGTTCGAAGCCATCGTGGATCCGCATTTTGGTAAAAATGCCGCCCGTTACCGTGCTATTACCGCCTTATTGGTTTCAGGCCTTTATTATCTCAATATGTACCAGGCAGTAAATGGCAGCATATTTTGTGGTTTGGATATGAAAAGCGAAGAAGGGAGAAATGAAGTGAAGGAAGCCGTTAAGTTTTTGATTGAGCAGGCCTACCGGAACTTATAGTATTTTGCTAATAACAATTATCCAAAGCTCAATTACATCTCATTGCCCTATAATACGATTTATGGCTACTAAAGTGCGACATACGAGTCCAAGTACTGGACCGCTATGCATCATAATGGTTCCGGATTCTACCCAGGAGAAATAAGATATATTCACCATATGGTGATATACACGCACTCCTTTAATGCTCCTTCAATGTCCACAGAGAGCCATTCTTCGTAACGAGTTTCTTCAATTTTCCGCTACTGGTCAGCTCTCCGAGCAGTTTTTCGGCAACAGGCCGGGCTGTTTGTGCCAGCTCCCAAAACTCCCGGGCCGTAAGGGAAGAATAGGTGCCGAACAATGCTGACCATTCTCTACTATAAGACCTGGGAGACAGACCCGGCAATAACTGCTGTATAGCATCCTGGTAAGCACTATAAGGCTTTGACCCGTACACCACCTTCTTTTGACCTGCAGCATCCGTAAAGAACAGGGTAGGAAATCCCTTACCCCCATTCGCGCGCGAGCTTCAGGTCTTTCTCAAAAAGTATTGTAGCATCTCCCTCGTAGTCCTTTTTTAGTTGTATAGTATCAAGCCCGGCATCCTGGGCCGCCAGGCCGAGGTGTTCCCAACGGGTAATATTTTTCTTTGCAAAAGACCATTTCTCTTATGATACGCAGGAAAGCGACGGCCTTAGCATGATCCTGCATCTGGGCCGCTTTAAAAGCAACAGATGGCGGGTAAGAAGATGGCAAAGGATCTTCCAGCCATACGTCGCCATCAATGGGCATATCGTAATAAACGCTTACCTCGTCCCAGTGATGCGCAACGTCCGAAGGCTTGCTGATTCCTCCGCTATTGTAACTCCAGTCTGGCAATAAACCGCCCATGCGATAATCGATCTCCATACTGTCGCCATATTCGAGCTTTAGTTTTCTTTAGCTGGGGTTCGATGCCCCAGCAGGAGGAGCAGATGGGATCGGTAAAATAAGTGAGTTTGATTGGCTTTTCTATGATTGAAGCCATATCAATGGCAGGTAATGTTGCTGTGCTACCAGGTATTTCGCAGATGCCTGTTTCCCGATCGCATAATAGCGGATTGTTTTGTTGTTGCATAGTTTTTCCTTTTTGAGAGCGACACTGCATATTGCCCCATGCCAGTAAGATGATTAAAAGTAAATAAGCCGGTTTCATTATTACTAATGCCCTGTGCAATTTTTTATAAATTTGCACAAAGTTGCCTGTTATAAACCAGGTGTACAATAAGTCAGATTTTTATGACTACCCAAATCTCCATGGAAGAAAAAGAGACCTGCCCGGCGCAGGCCCTGTTAAAAATGCTTTCAGGTAAGTGGAAACCAGAGATTTTCGCCTGGCGATGGATCATCCCCTGCGCTTTAGCAGCCTGCTTCGTGATATACCCGGCGCCAATAAGCAAACTCTTGCAGTTGCGCTCAAAGAGTTAGAAGAAATTGGGTTGTTAGAAAAAACCACTATCAAATTAAAGCCGTTACATATTGAATATTATCTCACAGAGAGAGGCCGTTCATTTATTCCTGTATTGCAGCAATTAGAACATTTAGGTTAACACAAGCACTAAGCCACATCACCCCTTCACTCCTTTATTTACCTTTTCAGGGCGGCCAGGTATTTTTTCTGAACACCCCGTCCGTTTCCTGTGCGCTTAGCGATTCTATGGCGGGAAGCAATCTCTTACAGTCGGCTGTTTTCAGCTTTAATATTTCCGCCAGCGCAAAGGCGCTAGCCCAACGAACCACAGTTCCCGTATGAGCGGCATTAATAAGCAACTGGTCAATGGTTCCTGATAAATTGCCCGGAAATAGTTTCGCGATGTTACCAATCACTTTGGCGCTCTCCCATTTAATGCGGGCCTCATCTTCTTTTAAAGTGCCGGTTACAAATTGGAGCACACTTTCATCTGCCAGTTCGGGCGTTTTGCGGGTGGCATATTCTAATGCTTCTATGCATGTAGCTTTGTTGGCCGGCTTTTGGGTTTCACTAAATGCCAGTAACTCGTGCACTGTTAATTCGCCATTCAATACCCAGTTGCCCACCAGAGATACTTTGGCCTTTGCTTTAGTTGCTTTATCGGAAAATAAGGCAGTCAGGTTCATTAATAATCTTTATGCTACCGCTTAATGCGGAAGTTTGACACGGTTTAGAGATAACTTTCCACTACCGATTTAAAATCGCCTATATTAAAGGGTTTGGCTATAAAGGAGTCTGCACCGGAATCTTTCTGCCATTCGTTTTCATGCGCCGACATCAGTACAACCGGCACATGACTGGTTGAGGGATCGTTTTTATATGCCTGCACAGTTCAATGCCGTTTCCGTCGGGAAGCATTATATCCAGCACGATAACATTGGGCAATCCCTTGCTCATTTCTACATTAAGCGCGCCGGCTGTGGCGCACATTTTCAAATCGTAGGAATCTTCAGTAAGGATAAAACCAATCAGTTCCCTTATATCATTGTTATCTTCTACAACTAAAATTTCCTTTTTTTTTCATTTTATAAGCTTACGGCTATTCTTATTGGTTGCTATGTTGTTTGGGCAGCACGAAGCTGAAAACAGAACCTTTTCCTAATGTACTTTCTACGTTAATGCTCCCACCATGACGTTCAATAATTTCCTGGTTATATACAATCCCATCCCTAATCCGGGTATATTATATCCTGGCTCCACTGCCCTGAAAAACTGGCTGAACAGTTTATCCATGAGCTTATCATCAATGCCTATTCCTTCGTCCTTAACCCTTACCATTACCTCATGCTCCCTGCCTTCCAGGTCTATTTCAACAACTCCTCCTTCGGGTGAATATTTAACGGCATTGCTAACCAGGTTATCTATCACCTGCTCTATCCGCAGCCGGTCTGCATGCACTTCCAGTGACCCGCTGACATGTAATTTAATCGGATGGGAATTACTTGCAGCATACAATTCCAGGCAATCTTCTACCAGCACTTTCATATCGAAGATTTCAAAATGCATGCCTAAATTCCCCGCCTGGAGTTTCGAAAACTCCACGAGATCGTTGATAAGCATACTTAATTTATCTACCTGTTTGATACCCCGTTCTACAAAAAGCGCATTTTTGTCGTTACTGTCGGTATGCATTTGCAGCAACTGTAAAAAGCCTCTCAGTGATGTTACAGGTGTCTTCAATTCATGAGTGGTCATGGCAATGAACTCATCTTTTTTTTCATTCAGATGTTTTACCTGCTGATACAATCGTTCCAGTTCATTATGAGCTGCTACTTTTTCCGATATGTCCCGCGCAATTTTTGAAGCTCCGATAACTGTTTTTTATCCTCACTCAAAATGGGAGAAACCGTAAGCGAAATGGGTATGGAATTACCGCTTCGTGTAACCCTGACAGTTTCAAAATGGGAAACGCTGTTTCCCTTCCTGATCTCTCCGATGATATAATCTTCTTCGGAAAGCCGTTCCCGGGGTATGATCAGGAAATATGCTTCCCTACGGCTTCTGCTTCGCTATAGCCAAACATCCTGGCAGCCGCCTTATTCCAGCTGGTGATTACCCCTCCAGGGTTTTACTAACAATGGCATCGTCGGAATTATTAACAATAGCTGCAAGCATTCCCTGTTTTTCGGCGGCTTCCTTTTGCTTGCTGATATCGCGGGCTATTTTTGATGCGCCTATAATAACACCGGCAGCATTTTTAATAGGCGATATGGCTAATGATAAGGGAATATACTGCCCCGACTTAGCTTTTCTGATGGTTTGAAAATGTTGAATCTTCCTGCCGTTTCTGATTTCATTGATAATAAAATCTTCCTCATGCAGGCGATCGGGCGGGATAATCAGTGAAATATGCCGGCCTATGGCCTCCGATTCCTGGTATCCAAATAAAGACACCGCTGCATGATTCCAACTGGTAATAATGCCATCCAGCGTTTTGCTGACAATGGCATCTTCCGAATAATCAACTATCGCAGCCAGTAGTGCCTGCCGCTCCTCCGCGACCCATAAGGGCATCGATTCATTCATCAGGTAAAACTAATTAAAAAAACTATTAAAATAAGTGCTAATATTTGGTTTACAACAACATACTCTGAATATTTTTTAACCGGGCGAATCAACGCTTCACACCGTTCATACCCACTAAAGCGGATATCAACTCCGTTGGTATTCCGCTTTGCTGCGCCAGGTACACCGGCTTGTTTATAAAACCAGCCTGGTACTATTTGCTGCGTATGATCATGCCACTCAGTAGTGGGGAAACTACGATTGACCAACTGACCGGGCTATTCATCATTTCATTATAGCAATTTTTGTTCCCTGTTTCTGAGGCGGCCTGACCCGGTACTCCTGCACATGCTATAATACCTGTTAGCTTTTCTTCTCCAATATTTTCATACGCAGGGTTTATCCTGTGCTGCTCCCTAATATTTCCCTGCATATCTCTGTACAATCTTACCGTTTAGCACCATACAAAAAACCTCATGTGGAAACATGAGGTGTATGCGAAAACTATTAAGAAAACTAACCAAATCCTATGTTATTCGTTTATTCTTTGAGAACTTATTACTCTTTTGCCGGCCCTTTAACATAAAATATCCTTCCGTTTGTTCGCCCGGGTGTTGCAAGTCTCCCAGGTACCCCAGGCTCCTCCCGTTCACCCATTTCCTGGGTCCTATGTCGGGCACTACGCTTTGTTCAGATTGAATTTTATTGACTTTCATAATAAACCTATATCACAACAAAACACAATATTGATGCCTGCCCTGTAATGGCAGACCAATTTAAGAATCTATATTGTTTGTGAGCTGTTTATTCATTCGAATATTAATGGATAAGACGAAATCCGGGGAAAATATTCTACAAATCGTAGGTAACCTATTGCCGTTTTCTCCTCATTGCCTCTTCGGTGCCAATGTGAAAATTAAGCATTCGGGTCCTTTCTCTCCCCGATAAACTTTTGCAACAGCTGTACATTAGACAGCGCGTCGCCAATTGTATTATTGAAATAGACGTAAACAGATTTCCCGGCACACAGCCAATCGTTTATGTAACCGGCATATTCATATAGCCAGCCGGGATCATAGCTGCCTTTATAATCACCCTGGGGTCCGTGAAAGCGCAGGTAAATATGATCTGCATCCAGTTCGGGTTGTGGCGATTCACTGCCTTTTTATCGTGAAATACCAGTGAAGCCTTGTAATTATCGAGTAATTGGTAGGTATTTTCGTTGTACCAGCAGGCGCTTCTAAACTCAACTGCCAGCGGCCAGGAACCCATAGCAAATTGTTCTAAAGCCGAAAGCAGGTTTTCTACTTTCTGAAAAAGCCCGCATTTTACAGATGCTGGAAACTGTATCAGTAAACAGCCGGCTTTCTTTTTGCCGGCTCAATCACCTCGAAGTACTTTTCTATATCCGCTTTATCAAAATCGAGCAAATGGGAATGTGTTATTTGTTTCCATAGTTTGAAAGTAAAGCGAAAATCTTCGCCCACCGACTGGCTCCATTGCGCGATAGTGGAAGCCCGTGGTAACTTGTAAAAAATAGCATTTACTTCAAGCGAATTAAACAGGGTGCCGTATGCCGACAACCGGCTCATGCCCTGTAAGGCCTCAGGGTAAGCCAGTTTATTCTTATAAGGTAAAACAATGCCACTGGTTCCTATATAAAGATTATCTGTATTCATCATTTGCTACCGGGGTTAAATTCAAAGCTTATGCCATTCCGGGCAATTTCAGCCCCGAGCTTTTCAGGCGCTGCAATAACATTTCCTGGAATCGGATCTTGGTATCAATAAAGCCATGCGCGCCAATCCAAAGATTCAGCATTACCTTATACCCGTCCGGTTCCAGCGACGATATACCACGCGCCGGGGCGGATCATCAAGGATAGTACCGGCATCTGCAATAGCCTGCTCTACAACCGCCTTCACCTGCTCATAATCGATGGCATTGCTGAACTTCATTTCTATGTCGAGCCGCCGGCTGCCCGAACCGCTTAAATTAATGATCACTTCATTGGATAATTTGCTGTTCGGTACTACTACTATGCGATTATCATAAGTGGTGATGATAGTATAGAATATACGTATTTCATTAACCGTTCCCTCCTGTCCCTGCGTTAAAATATTGTCGCCTACACGAAAAGGCTTCAGGAACAGGATGAGTATACCACTTGCAAAATTTTGCAAAGTGCCGGATAAAGCCAGGCCGGCCGCTACGCCCAATGATGTGATCAATGCAGCAAATAAGGTCATGGCGATCCCGGCTATCTGCATTACAGCCAACAGCAGCAAAACACGCAATACCACTACAATCACGCTCCTTAAAAACGGTTTTAAGGAACGGTCGATTTTTTTGGTTTTTGCATAACTTTTCCCAGGTAGTTCGAAAACAGCTTAATAAGCCACAGGCCAATAATCAATACAATTATTGCCAGTAAAATAGACGGTCCCTGGTTAACAACCCAGGCAGATAATTTATCCAACCATTCTTCTTTTTTATTTCAAGCATGCTTTATATTTAAACTTATCAGAAGTATTTTCATCCACTATTCACCTGGTTCAGCAATTTTCATTCCGCGTTAATTGCTAATAAGTTAAAAAGATAAATGTCTATTATTATCTTTTGCGCCCTTCCGTCAAAGTCCGAAATAAAAAGACCCTGTGGAAACAGGGGTCGCAATCAAAACTAACTGCTTGTGTGAAAATTGACAAATCATCAAATTCAAAAACCGTTCCAATCAGCAATAAGATACTTTACGCGGAGTAAATTATCCTGAGTTGTACATTCTGTATGAGGCGCTATACCGTGGCCGATCAAACCAAAAACGCTGTAAATACTTCCACATTAAAAGAAATATTTTTCTCAGTACGTACCAGTGAGCTATACGATTGAACCGGCAAACCGCATTGGCGGGCTATTTGATGCGGAGTGATGAAACTTTTAATCAATAATCAGATGTATACATTAGAATTAATGCTGCTTTTCACGACAGCGCCGCCTGCCTGGTAAAAGACGGGCGGATCATTGCAGCAGCGGAAGAAGAACGCTTTACCCAGATAAAACATGGTAAAAGACCCATTCCCTTCAGCACTTATGAGCTGCCTTTTCACGCCATCCATTATTGCTTGGAAACCGCAGGCATTCATATCAACGATGTTGATTTTTTCCTATTCTTTTGACCCTTACCAGCTGCTGGAACAGGCAAAGCCTATTTCCCTGCCGCTGACATTTACACCTCAAAACCGGGACCAGGTATCCTGGGAAGCACTTTTCCTGACTTATATCCTGAATGCCCGTTTTCATTTGCAGGATGGCTACCCTCACCACCTGCAACAGCGTTTTAAAGGAGCCAGCATCAAAGAAGCGCAGTGGCGGTTCATCGACCATCACCTGGCACATGCCGCCAGCGCCTTTTGCCTTCTCCTTTTGAAGAAGCTGCTATTATGGTTACAGATGGCCGCGGAGAACAGGCTACCACCTCCTATAGCATAGGCAGGGGTACCAACATACAGCGGATCAGCCAGGTAAACCTGCCTCACTCCCTGGGCCTGCTCTACGAAAAAATTACCATGCACCTGGGTTTCCTTCATTCTTCAGACGAATACCGTGTAATGGCGCTGGCGTCTTATGGCCAGCCTACCCTTGCAGAGGGATTGCGTGCTATTATACAGATTGGCGAAGAAGGCCGGTACACGATCCGTTTTGATGAGCTGGAGACATTGCTGGGCGAACCCAGGCAGGCAGGCGCTCCCTTTGAAGATAAACATTTCAATATAGCCCGGTCCCTACAGGTAGTGTTGCAGGAAAAAATGCTGGAGCTGTGTACGTGGTTACGGCAGGCCAGCGGGCAAAAAATTTATGCCTCGCCGGGGTGTTGCGCTCAACTGCGTATTGAATGCTTATATAAGGGATGCCGGCATTTTTGAAAACATCTGGGTACAGCCGGCGGCCGGCGATGCCGGTACGGCCTTAGGCGCAGCACTATGGACAGATGCACAGGAGAGCGGGCAACCACGCAACTTTGAAATGACACATGCTTACTGGGGACCCGATTATACTGATAATAGTATTGAGCGATTTCTACAAGAGAATAAGATCCCGTACCGGCGGCTTACTGATATTGCCGCGGAAACCGCACAGATCCTGGCCCAAAACCGCATCATTGGCTGGTTTCAGGGGAGGATGGAGTTTGGGCCGCGTGCGCTGGGCTCCAGGTCTATACTGGCTTCACCCATAGACCCCGGTATGCAGGCGAAGCTGAATATACTCAAAGACCGGGAAGACTTCCGGCCGGTTGCACCGGTTGTATTGAAGACCACGCAAACCAATGGTTTGAGGAAGCGCACACTTCTCCGTTTATGCTTTTTACTTTTAAAGTAAAAGAAGCTCAAAAAGAACGGATACCGGCTGTTTGCCATGTAGATAACACTGCGAGAATACAAACTATCAACCAGCAGCAACATGCCCTTTACCACGATGTGCTGTATGCTTTCCACGAGATGACGGGTATCCCTATACTGGTTAACACTTCTTTTAACTCGCGGGTAAACCCATTGTATGTACGCCGCGGGATGCTATCGAGTGCTTTTGGTCTACCCCGTTCGACGACCTGATTATTGGTTCATTTCATATCAGTAAGAACTAAAAATAGAACACATGATACAGATATCTGTAGTCGTACCTACTTACCGGCGCCCCGATCTTTTGAAGCGCTGCCTGCAAGCTTTAACCGGACAGGAGCTGGACACCTCGCAGTATGAAATATTGGTGGTGAGCGATGGCCCCTGCTTTGAGTCGAGATCCTGCGTAAATGAAATGCTGTATAAAAGTGTTGCCACCATCAGATACTTGTACTTACCTCAAAAGGCGGGCCGGCTGCCGCACGAAACCTGGGATGGCGAACTGCCGCCGGCGCCATAATAGCTTTTACAGACGATGATTGTATACCCGCTTCTAACTGGCTCACCCAAATCATGCAATACTTTTACAACCCGCTATGTCATGTTATTTACGGGCGGGTTAAAGTTCCGACCGGCCATCAGAGGCTTACCGATTTTGAAAGGCAAACTACCCGGCTGGAGACCCCGGCTTTTGTTACTGCTAATGTGGCCTGTCGCAGGAGCGTACTCGAACAGGTAGGCGGATTTGATGAACAATACAAAGTGGCCTGGAGAGAAGACTCCGACCTGGAATTTGCGTTGCTCAGTAACGGGAAACGCCTTACTATGCGCCCGACTGCCTGGTATACCATCCCGTTCGTACTGCCAGCTGGGGTATCAGCATTAAAGAGCAGCAAAATCTTTGTACAATGCGCTGCTGCGTAAAAATACCCGCTCTTTTACAAATTATATATCAAGGAGTCTCCTCCTGGCTACTACTATCTTTCGGTAGCGGGTATTTTCTGTGCTCTGGCATGCTTTGCATTGGGCAGATTCACAACAGCTGTCACCTGCCTCGGCATTGCTCTGCTGGGTATAATTTATTTTATATACAAACGGCTTTCCCAGAACAGTCTTAGTCTCCGGCATATTACAGAAATGGTACTTACTTCATTATGCATCCCCTTTCTTTCTGTTTACTGGAACTGGTATGGCAATTATAAATTCAGAAAAATAAAACCTGTACAAAACAATCATGCATATCGTTATTTTCAGGGCCTTAAAACTAGGTGATCTTTTGTGTTCAGTACCCGCTTTTCGTGCTCTAAGAAAGGCATTTCCGCAGGCACGCATTTCGCTAATGGGATTGCCATGGTCTGAAACGTTTGTAAAAAGATATTATTGTTATATCGATGATTTTATTCATTTCCCCGGCTATCCGGGTTTACCCGAACAGCCCGTTCATACCGACGCTATCAATGCTTTTTCTACGAAATGAAAAAAGCCGTATAGATTTATTATTACAAATGCAGGGCAACGGCAGTATTGTGAACGATATGCTGGAACAGCTACAACCCCGTTGTTTAGCTGGTTTCTGTGAGCAGGGCGACAGAAGAGTCAACACCCGTAATTTCCTGGAGTATCCTGAAGGGATACATGAAATACAACGTCACCTGGCACTGCTTCATCACCTGCACATTCCAGACGATGGTACGCATATTGACTTTCCCTTTCCGATGCCGACGAGGAAGAACTGAATCAATCGGGATTTGATATAACCGGACCCTACCTTTGTGTGCATCCCGGTTCGGCATTGATTACCCGACAATGGCCCCCGAGCTTTTTGCCCGTATTGCCCAACATTTCATGAAGCAGGGCTTTACTATTGTATTAACAGGCAGCAGCCAGGAACAAGCGCTTACCAATCATATCAACCAGATGCTTCATAACCGTGCTATTAATATAGCGGGACGTACCAGCCTTGGAAGCCTGGCATTGATCCTTCGCCATGCATCGGCGTTAATCAGTAATTGTACCGGGGTATCTCATTTAGGCGCTGCAATGAGAACAAAAAGTATAGTCATCAGCATGGATGGTGAACCTCACCGCTGGGGCCCACTGGATACTTCGAGACATAAAACCATTAATTGGTTGAAAAATGACAGTTACGATAACGTACTGGCCACAGCCTCACAGCTTATATCCTGATGCAACATTGACACCACCGCAGTAACCACCTGGTTTACCGTAGCCTCCGGCCCTTGCCAGCAGTGAGTACGCGCCATAAAATGCAGTAACCGGTTCTGGCTTTGCAAAGCCTGCGGTACCTCAAAATATAGTACCTGGTGAGGTGTTTGCCAGGGGTATGCTGGGGTTCGTTTTAGCATACACCACTACCACCGGCTTTTTTAAAGCGGATGCTATGTGCACCGGCAGCGAATTCACGGTTATCAGCAGCCGGCATTTCTTTATGAGGCTTAGCAACTCATCCAGCTTTAGCTGACCGGCGAGATTATAGCAAAGCGGGTCATCTATTCCCTTCCAAATAGGATAGGTCATTTTGTTTTCTTTTTCGCTACCGGTTAAGAGAAGAGGAACATTACAGCGCTGTATAACTTTTTTCCAATAGCAATCCATTTCTCCATTGCATATTCGCGCTTCAGATCTGTGGTACCCGCATGCAATATCATAAAGGGTCTTGTTTCATCAACTCCTTTCCTGCCCAGTTTTGCAGATAAGCTGATGCCTGCTGCGGCAGGCACTTCTAAACTTAATGCAGTAGTTAAAGTGCGTGCACCGATGGTTGCCACCAATTTCAGATCACGATGTACCTGATGATGTATGAGCCCGAAGGGTTCATCATCGGGCACCCAGTGTGTAAGTAATTCGTAAGGATTTTCTCTGGCATAGGCGAGCCGGCGCGGAATACCCGCCATCCAGGCCAGAAGGGCCGATGGTAATGCGCTCTGGCTGAATACCGTAAAAATAACAGCAAGATCAAAAGCACCTGAGCGCAGCTCTTCGATGACCGGCCCTATATCAGCCACCGTACCCGATAACTTAACCCATGGTAAATCGGCTACAATGGTGGCATCTATTTCGGGTATAAAACCCGCTACAGGACTGCCCTGGCGGGAAGTGAGCAGGGTAATATGCGCCCCGAAATAATCTTTCAAAGCCCTTATCGCCGGTGTGCTCATAAGTATATCACCCATATTATCGGGCCTGATGCAAAGGATACGTTTAATACCGGGATCGGGTTTCATGATGTGCTTTTTTAAGAATGATCGCCTCTGCTTCTTCAAATCTCTTCACGGTAAAGTCGGGCGTTCGCATAGGGCCGGCAATCCATTCGGTTTCGCCCCGTTATTCAACAGGATGGTTTGGCATCCGGCCCGGTTACCAGCTTCTACATCATCCAGTATATCACCAATCATCCATGAATCTTCCAGAGAAATCTTCTGTTCAAATGCCGCCTTTAATATAAGCCCCGGTAAGGGTTTGCGACAGTCGCAGTGAAAACGGCCATCGGCGCCCGGGCGATTGTGTGCACAATAGTAAACACCATCGAGGCGGGAGTTTAGTTGCTGGTTCATGTGGCCTATATAATTCAAAAACGCGGTCTCTTTAAACAGGTTCATAGCTATGCCCGGCTGATTCGTTACCAATATCAGCTTAAATCCGGCTTTCTTCATGGCTGCTAAAAATGGCACTGCGCCTGGGGTAAACTCCAGTAATTCCGGGTCGATATTGTAAGGCACATCCCGTACCAGGGTACCATCCTTATCAATGAATATAGCCGGGCTTGCCGGTGTTGTATTAAATATCATCAGCTTTTAAGCAAGGGAATACTACTATAATGACCAGGCAGATTGCTCATCTGGTAGGAAGTTGTTACGGAAGCCGGTACATTTAAGCTGATACATCAGCAGCATCTCCTGTGCAATACGTCGCCAGGTAAAGAGCGACTTCACCCGTTCCAGTCCCCGCTCTCCCATCCTCTCCAACAGGTGGGTATTACGGCTCAGGTACTCGAAAGTATCGGCTAATGCCACCGGTTGCTCAGGATCTACCAGCAAGCCGGTCTCTAGTTCTTTTACGCTAAACTGTATGCCCCCACCCTGGATCCGATCACCGGTGTTTTACAGGCCATGGCTTCCAGTGGTGTAATACCAAAAGGCTCATACCATGGTGTAGATACAAATACGTCGGCAGCGGAGTAATAGTATTTCAGCTCCATTTGTTCCTGTTGTCCCACAAAACTTACTACATCCGTTATATACAGGTCTTCGCAGAGCTTTTTGAGACGAAGATGCTCCGCATCATTGTCTGCAGTACCGCCAACAATAACCAACTGGCATTTAATACCTCTTTTTACAGCAACAGCAGTAGCCCTGATCACATTCTCAATTCCCTTGCGGGGTACCATGCGCCCCAACTGCAGTATCACAAAATCGTCCGCAGGAATATGCAATCGTACACGTGATGATTTTTTACCCGTATTGAAAAACGTTTTAGTATTCACACCACAAGGTATAACGGTAATTTTTTCAGCAGGCGCGTCATAATGCTCCAGCAAATCCTGCCGGTCCTGCGGGCATTCGGCCACAATAGCATCTGCCAGGTTAATAGCCTGCTGCTCGATATGGATACGTTCCGGCGGAAACAGGTCGTTATTACCCTGATGCATGCGGCGTACTTTACCCAGGGCATGAAACGTGATCACATACGGTATACACATCCGTTCTTTAATGCGCATGGCAACATAGGCACTGATAAAAAGTTGGCATGCACCACATCGTAGCGAATACCATATATTTTCATGAAAGTGATCATATTATCAGCAAACGCCTCCCGGTATGGAACTAACTGCTCTTTGGGAATACACTTTTTAGGCCCTGCCTTTATGTGGATCAGGCGGATATTTTTACCCAGTTTTAAGACCTGTGGTAATGCAATGTTTTCCCAGCGTGTGTAAATATCTACGCTACACCCCTGTTCAGCCAGCTCAATAGCCAGTTCTTTTACGTAAATATTTTGTCCGCCGTTATCTATACTTCCCGGGCTGCTAAGGGAGAGGCATGATCACTTATCAATGCAATGCTCTTATTCATAGTATTATTTTTAAATTATAGTACAAGGTTTAAAGGTTGTTTTTTTGAAGCCAATACCTGCTCAAAAGCATGCTGCCATCTTTTAGAGAACTGCTGTATATTCCATAATTCCATCGCAGTTTCCTGGCCGGCTCTTCCCATTTTTTTAGCTTTTAAACGATCTTTCAGCAAGCTCTTCATATTGTCGATCAGTATATCTGTATTGGTGTGTATCCATCCGTTTACACCGTTGGTGATTGCAGTTACCAGCTCGGTGGTAGCCAGCCCTACCACAGGAACGCCAGCCATCATGGCTTCGCATACCGCTAATGCCAGGCTGGTATGCCGTACCGGGTGAAAAAGAAAGCGATACCGGGATCTTACTTCCGGCAACTGCGGGTGTAGCACTTCCCCGATACCATAGCCTTCATTTCCCATGCCTGCCAGATCGAGGGAATGGTACGGTTCACCTTTCGGAAAATATCCCATCCCAATACACGCCCGCGATGTGGCAGGTGATTAATGGCAACAAATCCTTTTGCATAAGTACCGCTGTAGGGAACCTTGCTGTCGGTCACACCGTGTGGGATCACAATGGCAGGAGTTTGGCCATTGTCCCACATCAGCCGGTTAAAATGAGTTACATGTACCAGCAGTATATCCGGGTCATTTACATAATGCCGTGTGGTAGCGGCTGTTCCATGCGGCGTATTATGCTCCAGGTATATTTGGGGCGCACTACGTTGTTTGGCTGTAAGTACTTCAAACTGGTCCTTTTGGTAATTTTTAAAGGATTGAAATAACAGCACATCAAATTGCAGGTCTTTGAGTTCGCTCACCGGCACTTCGTGCACGTTATCTCCAAACGGAAAAGTGTTGCCCCGGCCATAATAGCCTTCGCTGCGGGCTTCATTAACCGGTATATAAATTTCGAAAGGCCCTTGCGATAGATAATAGAGATAACTTCCATGTATATGCCAGGTAAAAACCCTGATCTTATTTTTAGGTAGGATCATCATGGTTGAAGCGGTGTCAAATATGAAGCCATCTGCGTTTATCGCTGATCAAAGCGCTTCCCGGCGAGATAATGTGGTTGTTTTTCCAAACGCTGTGGTATGTTGTCCACATATCATGTTTCTTCAAATAGCTGTAGCACTCTTCCTGGTGTTTCATAACCCCGGTAAACCCAAAAAAGGTTCCCGAAGAACCTTTAAATAAAAGCCGGAATAAAACTGCACCATCAATCAGCCCCTGGGTCTTAACAATCTTGTTATAAATGCCAAATAACAGGAAAGGTGCGGCCCACTGTCCTATAAACAAGGCGCGGTGATCCTGTTTAAGCATTTTAAAAGCCAGCGAAGCAGCCATTGCAGCTACAGAAGCCCACAAATACGTGTCGGAAGGCAACTTCGCCGTTTGGTTCTCTATTGCTTCCGCTACTTTTCCTTCAGAATGATTAGACATAATACTAAATTTTAAATGAGAAAATGAGTTTCAGATATCGTTTATCAAATAAGACATTCAACCCCGCACTAATTTAATGCCACGGCCGGCATCATATTTTCCGGCTGCAAACAACTGAAGCTGTTCAGTGGCCTTGCTATCGATGCCTTAAACCAGCCGCCTGCTTATGAAGCTATTAGCGAGCAGATACCCTTAGCAGCAACTAAATAGAAAGAAAAATTATGGTCATACATTTACCGTGTAAGCGTATATCCCGCTACATAGTGAGTAATGACAGCCACAGTACCACATTACTGATTCGTACTGCTTTCCGGCCGGAAACCTAAGCCTATATAGAAAATATTCTTTTGCCCTGTGTTTCTCTTTAATACCTTTGGCATATTGGTATTATAAAAAAATGGAACCGTGCGCAAAAGTTACCTGAAAAATATCATAGTTTTTTAAAATTCAAAAGAAATTTCACCCGATACAGTATCCGGAAAGTAAGAAGCTATGAAGTAATTTTATTCTGGCTCAAGAGCCGTATGAACCGAACCCAGTTTCTTATTCTCTCGGGGATGTTAGTAGGCTGTACAGCCGGGTTGGCTGGTGTAGCGCTAAAGTCGCTGGTTCATTATATTCACTACTTTATCAGTCATAAGATACATTTCGAATACCAGATACTTTTTTATATCATTTTTCCATTCCTTGGAATTGTGCTTACCACGGCTATTGTGCTTACTTTTTTAAGGGGCAGGACCGGAAAGGTATTGGCGCCATACTTTACGAGATTGCACAAAACTCCAGTATTGTTTCGTCGGTAAAAATGTACTCGCAGGTAATACAAAGTGCTGTCACGGTAGGACTGGGAGGATCTGCAGGACTGGAAAGCCCCATAGCGGTAACGGGATCGGCTATTGGCTCTAACTTTGCGCAAACCTACAAGCTGAATTATAAAGAACGTACCCTGCTGCTTGCCGCCGGAGCTACCGCTGGTATTGCTTCTGCTTTTAACGCGCCCATCGCCGGTATTATGTTCGCTTTTGAAATATTATTAACCGGCGTGGTTTTTTCAGATTTCGTTCCGCTGGTGGTGGCGGCTATTTGTGGTAGCCTGGTTTCGAAAGTGTTATTGCAGGAAGATGTGCTTTTCCGTTTTCATACCAGGGAGCCTTTTAATTATCATAACACTCCCTTTTACCTGGTATTGGGTTTACTTACGGCCTTTTATGCGAGGTACTTCGTGGTAGTTGCGCAGAAAGTAGAGCATTTTATTGCCCGCCTCCGTTTATCAAAAATGAGAAGGGCTATGTTGGGAGGAGCAATGCTGTCGCTGCTATGCGTAGCTTTGCCGCCGCTGTTTGGCGAGGGATATGACGCTATAAAGTCATTCACCAACGGCCATGTTGAATTTGTAATACACAATAGTTTTTTCAGGTATTTCGAGCTTAAAGTGGACAATCATTATCTTCCTGGCATTGATTTGCATGTTAAAGGCGTTTGCCACTCCTATTACCATCTTCAGTGGGGGCAACGGCGGCAATTTTGCGCCATCGCTGTTTGCCGGTGGTACATTGGGGTTTTTATTTGCTCAGGTTTGTAAATTAATAGGTTTAAGCGATGTGCCTGAAACCAATCTTGTATTGGCAGGAATGGCTGGTGTAATGAGCGGCGCATTATATGCCCCCTTACAGCTATATTCCTGATCGCCGAATCCAGCTTTGGGTACGACCTGTTTATACCGCTGATGATTGTTTCGGTTATTTCCTTCCTGGTGGCAAAAAGATTCTCACCTATATCGCCCGACCTGAAAAAGCTGGCTGATGAAGGAAAGATATTTACACGCGAGCACGATAAAAACCTGATCACAAGATTACAGGTAGCTGATGTTATTGATTCCAATCCTCAAACCATTCCTATCAACGCTTCTATTAACCAGCTGCTCAGCATGGTTAAAACGGGAAGTAAAAATGTATTTGCCATCGTTGATGACAAGCAGAAATTTACCGGTATGTTAACTTTAGACGATCTAAAACCGGTTATATTTTCCAGCAATCCTGAATCCTACAGCATTTCAAGCATTATGAAAGAGCCTCCGGTTTTAATTCACGAAGGCGAAGATATGGTAGAGGTTGTTCAAAAATTTGACCAGACAGATGCCTGGCATTTGCCGGTACTTGACCAAGAAGAGAGATTTATAGGCTTTATATCCAAACCTACGATTCTTATTAAGTACCGCAAACAACTGCAAACCTATTCAGATTGAAAATGATCGCGCACCGGTTCTAATTCCGCGGAGCTACTTTCCTGTAAAAAGTTTTTCTATCTCTTTGCCCAGCTCATGTATGTCTACCGATCCGTCGAGAACACGGTTGTGAGCGCCTGCAAAGAAATCGTCCTGCATATCCGTTTTTTTCTGCGAAGGATAGATCAGCAAAAATTATTCTGCCTGAAGTACTTATCCAGGTAAGAAAAGATTTTATCCATATGCGCATTGTGGGAAATTCTCCCTTTACGACTCAGCACAAAAGTAAGCAGGTCGTCAGGCCCTACCTCTCTTCCCAGCACCAATAAATCTTCCCAGCGTGTAAACTCTGAAAAGCTGTAACTAATGGGATTCAGTTCATTGAGTGTTTTAAAAACCGGTGCAAGTTCTGCGGCAGCGAAAAACTTCACACCACCTCCGCAGTTTTTAGCCAGCGTCCAGAGGTTAGACAGCCAATAGTAAAACCCGCTCTCTTTCAGCATGAGGAGGTATTACCACAATATTCTTTTTATAGTAGAAATTGGCTGTACGGGGTTATACACATAGGTGGTAATTTGCTCATTAGCTAATATACCGTTGATCAGTTGAAAACTTTTATCAGAACTATAAGGCTTTGTACTATACCCCATTATCAGGTCGGTAATTTTCTTTGCCTTTACTTCCCCGCTGATACCGTTTACCACGGTATCATAGCGGATCACTTCTTCAATTTCAATATCGGCTGAGGCACCTGTTTGCATAGCCAGGTGCAATATTTTTTTGGCATTATTATCAGACTCATCAGGGGCTTCATGCTTATTAATAATATTGAGTGCATACATTTTATCAAGCGGGTTATGCCTCCTGATATTCAGTGCCAGCTGCACCAGCTGCTCGGTTTTCCCCACAGTATTGGCAGCTATAAGAATGTTCATACCCTCTGCATCTGCTGTATCCTGTTGGTCTTTATCGGCTTCAGTTTCCTCAGCCAGCTGGCGGCCGCCCTTCTGGGTAACAAATGATGCCAGGGTACAGGTAATCAATATTACCAATATAGAACCATTCAGCACATCTTCATTTAAGAGCCTGATAGGTACACCCTCGGGAGTTTCTGAAATTACAATGTTATAGCCTACCATTACGGCCGCCAGTGTGGCTGCTGCCTGCGCCACGCTTAATCCAAAAATAACACGCAACTGATTGCTGCTCATTTTAAACGTTTTGGTTGTAGCCCAGGCTGCTAGCCATTTTGCAACGATCACACCCAGGGTAAGTACAGCCGCAACTTTCAATGTGCCTATACTTTTTACAAAAACGCTGAAATCGATCAGCATACCTACACTAATCAGGAAGAACGGGATAAATAAAGCATTACCTACAAACTCTACCCGGTTCATTAACGGTGATGTATGAGGTATCAGCCTGTTTAGCGCCAGACCGGCCAGGAAGGCTCCAATAATGCCCTCCACCCCTGCGAATTCAGCCAGCACCGCTCCCAGGTATACCATCACCATCACAAAAATGAACTGCGATATTTTGTCGCTTACTACCTTAAAAAACCACCGCGCTATAATAGGAAATACCAATAACACGATAAGGCCGAATGCCAGAATAGAGGAGCCTAACCGTATCCAGAATGCCGTTCCTGCTTCTCCCCTGGTCATGCCTACAATAGCCGCCAATACCAGCAATGCCAGTGTGTCGGTGATCATGGTACCGCCCACTGTTATGTTAACCGACTTATCTTTGGTAATACCCAGCTTGCTGGCAATAGGATATGCCAATAATGTATGGGATGAAATTAAGCTACCCAATAAGACAGAGGTCATCCAGTCAAAATGGAGTATATAATAGCTGGATAAAGTACCTATGATCATAGGAATACAAAAAGTATATAAACCAAAGCCCACGCTTTTCCATTTATTTTTTTGAATTCGACCAGGTCAATCTCAAGCCCTGCCAGAAACATGATATAGAGCAGGCCGGTAGTGCCTGAAACCACTATACTACTGTCTCTCTCCAATATGCCAAAACCATTCGGACCTATAGCGGCTCCGGCAATAATTAATCCGATGAGGTGTGGGATCTTTAATTTGTTTAATAAAATAGGCGCCAGTAAAACGATCAGGATCACGATTAAATATCTTAAGATCGGATCAGATATCGGCAGGCTGAGATCAGCAATATTTAGTAACATACAGATCAATATGAGGATTCAGGTTATTTTTTGGAAACAGCGGCGCGCGTTACATCTACTTTAAAAATGGAACTACAGCCGCCTGACTGGCGGATCACCCGCTCTCCGGAAAGCCTGTTAGCACCTTCTACCTTCAGGTTTACAGTCATGGAAGAAGAAAGGGAGTCTGAAGCAGCCGGAGGCACTGATAACTGGAACCCGTCACCGTTAAAAGTGCCTATATATAACCTGATCAGCTGATCTCCTGCATAGCTCTTACGCTTACCGCTTCATCTCTTTTAATAAACATCCAGGTTTCTTTGCGTGTGTCTCCTACAGCAAAACCATTGCAATTAGTTTTAGTACAGAGCATATTTACGTCCCATGCTCCCGAAAGTGAGTCTGGCAGCGGCACCGTACTACTGTCGTTTAATAGAAAAGACGAATCCTTCAGGGTCATATTCCTTTTCAGGCTGTCTTCCCAAAGCTTCAACTCTTTTTCTTTTAATACTAAAGCACGCTCCCGATCGGTGACGCTGGCTTCTCTTTGCTCCAGTTCTTTTTTACGCTGCTCCAGGCCGCAGCCGGTAAAACTTATAATAATTAAAAACAGAACAACATTCCTTTTCATGAATTGACACTTTTATATATCCCGGGAAACAACTTCTTTAAAAATGTAACCGCCCCGGCTTGTATTTGTTAGCTATCCGTAATGATGGCGTGGCCACTAAAATATAAACATTACAATTAAAATCAATAAAAACAACCATATTTCCACAAGCATACAGGAACACATCTGCCTCTGACGTTACCTTTTGTATGCGTTTGAAGAAGAACGGCCTGCAATAGGCGCTACAATATGTATAGTATTTTACACATCCCTTGTATGCCTTTTTAATTCCCGGGTTCAAAACAGTGCTGCTATCCATATAAATTGTTGATGTTTAAACGGGTTGAAACCTGTTTATGCTCCCCGGTCTGTTCCGGCATGGCTATTGAGGCCCATATTTACCTGGTCATATTATTTGTTTAATAAAAGCCGTTCAATATGAAAAAGTTAATCGCCGCCAGCATGCTACTGGCCTTATGTATTGCCGCCTGTGAAAACCGGCAACAAAGCTCAGACTCAAAGGAAACAGCGGAAGACCAAAACGAAGCGAAATTTGACAATACCCAGGTAGAATCAGATGCAGCGTTTGCCGTAAAAGCGGCAGATGGAGGAATGATGGAGGTAGAACTGGGTAAACTGGCCCAAACAAAAGCCACTCATAAGGAAGTTAAAGATTTTGGAAACATGATGACAACTGATCATTCTGGAGCCAATGATGAACTTAAATCACTTGCACAAACAAAAACATAAGCCTTCCTGCCGCTTTGAGCGAAGACAAGCAAAAAAATATAATGAGCTTAATGAAAAGCAAGCAGGTGAGTTCGACCGTGAATACATTTCGTTTATGATAAAAGATCACGAGGAAGATATTGAAGCGTTTCGCGAACAGGCGAATGAAGGAAAAGATCCCGACCTGCGCAAATGGGCGACCTCTAAAATTCCCACGCTGGAACACCATCTTGCCGAAGCCCGGCGAATAGACAGTGTATTATTGAAGAGGAAGTAAAGGGATAACAGATATTAGAAACGGGATATCAGACCTTAAATATTAAACTTAGTTATTCATTAACTTAAAAAAACAATCACTATGACAATTTCCAACAAATTTTCAGACATGCAAAACAGCGAATTTCACCAGTTTTTTGTGGAGGAACTGAGAGACATTTACGGCGCAGAACTGTCGCTAATAAAGGCACTGCCTAAAATGCAGGAGGCCAGCACCAGCGAAGAGCTTGCTGCCGCTTTTTATAAACATACCAGCGATACGCAACTTCATATAGAAAACCTGGAACGCATTTTCGACCTTTTAGACGAGGAGTCTGACAGCAAAAAATGTAAGGCTATGGAAGGTTTGATTGAAGAGGCAGAGTCTATCATCAGCGACACCGAAAAAACAGCTATACCCGAGATGCCGCATTGATACTTGCTGCACAGAAAGTAGAACATTATGAAATAGCTACCTACGGAACGCTGAGAACTTTCGCACAAAATATGGGCCATACAGAGGTGGCAGAATTACTGGAGCGTACGTTGGCAAACGAAAAAATGACAGATGAGGCTTTAACAGAAATAGCACAGGACTTTGTGAATTCGCAGGCGGCAACAGAATAAAACTATATTCAAATACTACCTATTCCACACTTTCCCGGCTGTCGCCGGGGATTTTTGTATATACTGAAGACAAAAGGCGGGATTAGGGCTACCGGTCATTAACGCCGGCGCCGCACCATCCATAAACCCACAATTACAACGCTGGTAATTGCCAAAGCCGCTGCTCGTTGTACGTTCGGGGAAGACAATAAGGTTTTACCATAAATACTATTGTACCCGGTTGACGGCCTTAAAACATTGCCCTGGCTGGGGCCGGTTTTATTAGCCCATTTCATAGCGCCCCGCATCGCTACAGAGGAGGCTCTCGAATCCATCCCGGGCATACCTGGTATAGCCGTTTAAAAATTATTCCGAACCAATCGGGATAAGTGGCAGCTGTTGGATTTAACGCTAGCCTCACCATCGCTTCTGCAAGATGCCCCGGATCGAACGCCGGCGGAGGTGTGCTTAAACGGATACCGGAGTAGTTGGCAGCATGACCTATACCAGCCGACCTTTGAAAACCAGGATACAATGCGCATACATGAATATTGGGATAATGGGAAACCTCTGCCTGCAAACCTTCCACCATTCCTCTTATACCATATTTAGATGCCGTATAAGCAGTACCGAACGGAGCAGGCATCCAGCCTCCTATAGAAATATTATTGATCAATACACCTTTCCCTTGTTGTTTAAAAACGGGCAATACAGCACGGGCACCATATACATAGCCCAGAAGATTGGTTTTGATCACCTGGTCGATGACCTCAAGAGGGGTTTCTTCGAATTTACCGAAGGACAGCACACCGGCATTATTGATCCAATAACCGATATGTCCATAACAGGATAAAGCTTCCTTTACCAGTTGTTGTACCTGCGCTGCGTCTGACATATCAGTAGGAACTATATGAACAGCCGCGGCACCCGCTTCATAACTTTTAGCTGCCGTTTCCTCTAACCCTTCCTGCCACGGGCGGCAAGTACCAGCTTCACCCCTTTGCGCGCGAAAGCAATAGCAGCAGCTTTTCCAATGCCGCTGGAAGCGCCAGTGATAACAACCGTTTGATTCTTCAATGTCAATTCTACTGTATTATTTTTCATACAACAGAGGTTCAAAATTCAGACCACAATAAACCGATATTACACATCCGGCAACAGTTTGTTATTGGCATCCATTTTGACTTAGAGATAGCATGTTAATTGGCATCATCATTATAATAGGGCTATTAAGTACATTTATTATGACGGTATTAATGCAGTTACTAGGCTACCGGCAACGAAAATCCATTCCCTGGTTACTGGGCACTTTTATATCGCTTAAACTGAAAACCCACTCAAAGCACCAGCCAGTTACGTTTGTTGGCCTGGGGAAATACCATTCATTATTTTATAGGAATTGCATTTGTTGCGGTTTACTTTTTTCTGTGGTACCAGGGCTGGCTGATCCACAGTTATTTTTCTGTGCTAATCTTTGGAATATTGGCCGGGATACTGGCCGTTATCGTATGGTTTCTGACGCTTAGCGTGCATCCGCTTAAAGCTTTCATTTCTTATCGTTCTTTCCTGCTGTCCATATTCATATCGCATCTTGTATTTGCATTCAGCATGGCAAGCTTTATTGATATCTGTATGATATTTTTCTTAGACCCCAGCATTTTTTCTGGATGTACGTTTAGGCGCATACAAAAGTTCAGGAATGATTATATCCCTGAACTTTTTATTGAGCCCCGATTAGTCACTCATCTACCGGCTCCTGTGTATTTTTCATATTATCGGCTGCTGCACTGTCGGGCATAAGATTGCTCATGGCTACGTTTATCTTGTTTTTGAATCCTGAGATCACCTGGTCTTTACCCTCCATCAAGGCATTATAGCCGTCTCTGGCAACTTCTTCCGGGTCTGCGAGGGCATCTTTATCTTCAACAGCCTTCGAGTCATTCATACCTGCCTTGTTAAAGAAATCGGTATCTGTAGCGCCCGGCAGCAATGCGGTTACCACAATACCCTGGTCTTTTACTTCACTTCTTAAGGCCTGGGTAAAGGATTGAACGAAAGCCTTGGTACCATGATATACCGCCTGCCAGGGCCCCGGAGTTTTGCCTGCTATAGAAGATAGATTTAGGATCCTGCCCTTGCCTCTCTGAAGCATGTCTCTCAGAAAAAATTTAGTAAGCACTACCAGTGAGCATACATTCAACTGGATAATGGCCAGCTCTCTTCCTATCTCGGTATCTTCAAACAATCCGTACTGCCCCTGCCCTGCATTATTAACCAGTATATCCACCTGCAAACCCTGATTCACTACTTCATTATAGAGCTCCATGGCCGCATCTTTATTAAACAGGTCTTTTACCATGGTAATGATTTCAACCCCGTAAAATGCCAAAGACGATGATGCTTCTTCCAGTTCGGAAGAATCCCGTGCTACCAGGATAAGGTTATAACCGTTTTGTGCAAATTGTTTTGCAAGGGAAAGACCTATGCCCTGCGAACCGCCTGTAATTAAGGTATAACTATTCATACAATTTTTGTTTGAGTTTTTAAATCAATTTAGTTATGGATCCGGTATCATTTAGCCGGCAAACCCTTAGTCCTACTCCAAAAACGAGACCATAGTCCGGCATGCTTACAACTCGTTTTCGAAGTCTGCCGCCAGAAAGAAAGTTTTAACATTAGAGCTTTCCCATGGTCTCATAAACGGTGCAATCTGTTGCTGGCACTCTTTGATGGCTGCCGCATACGGCTCATATAAAATACGGTCCAGCGTATTGCTGGTTTCATCAATATCCCATATGCCAGAGCGATGCCAGATACCTGTATGATCCCAATCAGGCCGGTCGATAACAGGATATATGCAAACACCCCACAACGGTATATTGGCCGCCAATATCCTGATACATTCTGCCGTAATGTTCCTGATCCAAAGTGGCCGGTCTTCTAACGGATGGCTGGTTTCGGTAAGCACAACAGGCCGTTGATATTTTTCATATACATCCCGCACCTGCTCGCTTAAAGACCGATAACCAGGCTCCGTATCCGGCAACTTCCAGTCGAGAATCCGGTTCAACGGATACGACCATTGACTGTTGTAATAATAGTCCAAACCAACAATATCAAGGTATTCAGGCTGCCCACCGAGTTCAGGGCAAATACGTCCTGTAAGCATTTCCAATGTCTGAAACTGGTAGCTGTTCATCAGTTGAACAATGCTCAGGGCATCTGCATCCGTTTCATCGGATGCTATATTTACAAGAGGTTCTACTGTTAAAACCAGTAGCTGGGGATCCATTTCCTTCATCGCCCTTACACCTTCAATATAAGCACGCATCAGGTGGTATTTAACATCCCATCCCTTGCCGGTGCAATAAGGGCTGGTGCAGGCTATTTCACCTCCCAGCCAGGCAAAAAAATTTACTTCATTGATGGGGGTTACAATGAGCGGGCCATTGGGCTGTATACTACGGTACAACTCCACAAAAGACCGGCACAAAGCCACAAACCGCTGTGGCAGATGGGGATGAAAAGGAGTAAGATCTGACGGCAAACCAAAATGGCAGAGATCGAACAGTATTTGCTTATTGCTCCCGATTGATGTTCTTATAATAAGGCTTACCGCATGCCAGTCATAAACGCCTGGTGAAGGCTCCACCACACTCCAGCGAATACCTTCCCTTACCGACCTCATATCAAAATTACCGAGAAGCCTGTAGTCATCCTCCAATCTTTCAAGATGCCCCGTAAGTTGCAAAAGGTCTACCCTGTCTCCATAGCGGTTGATCATATCGCTGCACTCGTATCCCGCCATCCAGAAACTGGCGAACGGATTATTGTACACCATCGCTAGTGATTGTGCCCGTTAACAATATGATTCAACCGGCCATTGGCTACCCCTTCCAGCGGCAGGCGATCAGAAGATGCTATCTTTTAAAGAGAGCCAGCGACTGTGCCACCACCTGGTCCATATTATAATACTTATAGGTGCCCAGCCGGCCTGTAAAATATACATTAGGGAACGACCGGGCCAGGTCGCGGTATTTATTATAAAGATGCTGGTTTTCTTTTTGGGTATCGGGTAATACGGATCACCTTTATCAGTAGGATACTCGTAAACAACCGTTGTTTTAGGATGTACCTGACCTGTCAACTTTTTAAACTCGGTGATGCGGGTATATAATTGCGTTAAGGGATAGTTAACAGTACCACAGGGTTGAAAATTTTCCGTTTCTAAGGTCTCGAAAGAAAAATCGATAGACCGGTAAGGCAGCTTGCCGTAGCAATAATCAAAAAAATAATCAATCGGCCCCGTAAAAATGGTTGCCTTATGCGGGATGCTGTTTTTGATATCTTTATAATCTGCATTCAGCATGATTTGAATATTGGGATGCGAAAGCATATTATTGAACATTGCCGTATAACCATGTAAAGGCATCGACTGATAGGTATCGGTAAAATAGCGGTTATCCCGGTTGTTACGCGCGGGCACCCTCGCCGTTACCGAAGGATCCAGCTCTGAAGGATCCATATCCCATTGTTTTTTGGTATAGGTTTTAAAGAACTTTTCATAAAGATCTTTACCTACACTATTCACTACTACATCTTCAGCGGTAGCTACCGGGGCTATATTTTCTGAGCGGCTTTTCAGGTAATCCTGTACTGATGAAGTATCCAGGTGCAGGTTATACAGGGCGTTGATCGTATTCAGGTTAATAGGAATAGGCACTAACTGGCCATCTACACTGGCCAATACATGGTGCTCGTAAGGCCGCCACTGGGTAAATCGGCTGAGATACATAAATATTTCTTTTGAATTTGTGTGAAATATATGTGGCCCATATTTATGCACCAGTATGCCATGCTCGTTATAATAATCATAGGCATTGCCGCCCACGTGGTTTCTGCGGTCGATAATCAGCACTTTTTTATCAAGCTGCGTCGCTAATCGTTCTGCCAGTACACTTCCGGCAAAGCCACATCCAACAATAAGGTAATCAAACATAAGATAAGGTTTTATTTTGTTTCATAGATTGAGTTATCAAATGATGCATTTCGTTCCAGGTGCTGTCCCACGACATGGTATCTAAGAACGCATCAATCCGCTGCGATCTTTGAATATCTTTAGTAGTAAGTTCTTCTTCACCGTATGCAATAAACGATGCCGCATCATACACAATTTTTACAAATCCCAGTCGCCCGTAAGGCTCTATCACATCCTGAATAGGCGTAGCAATAACCGGCTTTCCGGCTGCCAGGTATTCGGGTGTTTTAGTAGGGCTGATAAAACGGGTGGATTCATTAACGGCAAAGGGTAATATGGCCACATCCCAGCTGCTGATATAGGCCGGCAGCTCGTCATACTTTTTGCTCCCAGGTAATGTATATTGTTTCGCCTGGGCAGCATAACTTCATCTATTTTAACTACGGGACCAATTAAAACAAATTGCCAGTCGGGCTTCTGCCGGGCTACAGAATCGATCAGATCAATATCAAAGCGTTCATCGATTACACCAAAAAAACCGAACCGCGGAAACGGTATATTAAACTGGTCGTCGGTATCAGACTGTAACAGCCGGGCCTTGTTGAAATGGTTTTTATCAATACTGCTGGGAAAGCAGTAAACAGGCACCGATGCCTGCTTTTTTTATGCTCATATAAACTCTGCCCCCGGTAAATACCAGTGTGGCCTTTGACAATAATTCCCTTTCCAGCTCCAGCAAGGCCGGCGGTGCAAATTTAAAAGCCGAAAGTTCATCCATACAATCGTATACCGTTAACATTGGCTCCAGATGCCTGCTAAAAGGCAGTGCCATAGGCGTATAATACCAGAAAATATATTTCCTGACAGCCAGATCCTGAAACAGCTGATGCAGGATTTGCTCCATTACCAGGTTAGTGTCGCCGCCGTGCTCATTACTTATTTCAGGGTTATCACCAATACGCCCGATTGATCGTAGCAAAGCGAATAACCGTTGTCACTGCTTTTAAAAACCGGTTCTTCGATGTAGATAGTGCGATACATTTTGGCAAACCTGCTGATGAGGTGTTGCGGACGCTGGTATACAAAATACCATCTGAGGTGCGAGAAAACGATTAGATCTATTTTTTGATTCATAGAGGGTTTCTCCGGATTTTCATCCGATTTAATTAAATAAAAATGATTAGAGTAGAGGGAACGTATTAGGGTCATTCACCAGCAACGAATGGTCAATTCCTGTGCCTTAAGCGCTTATCCGGCCTGGCACACTTAACTGGTTGTAAATAAATATCCTGTAAATTGTCATGTTGCTACGGGCGGGGAACAGCCTGGGCACAGCCTTCTACAGGAGCGCAAATAATTCCTCATCATAAAAGGGAAAGCCGGCGCTATACCAGCGGATATTTGAAGAAGCCAGCCGGTACCCGGTATATAAAAAACCGATAAATTCAGTCTTCCATAAAGTTAACCAGCATGGTTTTGATCTGCGTATAGTTCTTCCTGATCTCTGTAGTATACTTTTGTTTATCCTCGCTGGCTATTTCATCCTCTTCCAGCAAAGCAGTAGCAATTGCAATGTTGTTCAGGCAATTTTTAACGTCATGAAATAAAGTCACCAATAAGGGATCGTTCCGGTATGCCATGTTTCAATTTATTGGGTAAAAATAATAAGAATATGATGCCAACAATAAATGCAGTATATTTAAGGTATAATTTCTACAATTTGTGTACAAAATTCCACACTTTTTTTATTTAACCACTTATTATAAAACTTTGCTTGCTAAAGCCGTTTTTTTGGTTTATTTACAGTCCCTTACTTATTGAATGTTGTACCAAACCGCCCGTAATGAAAAGAATACATCATCGACGATGACCCCTCGACATGTAATTTACTCGCTTCTTTTTTAAAGAAACATCATTATCTTACCGATACCAGTCTTTCGGGTAAAGAAGCACTCAACCTAATACAGGAAAAAAATTTGATCTGATCTTTTGCGATTATATCCTTACGGATATACGAGGCAAAGAAATGTTTGAAAAGATCAAACGCATACAGCCTAAAGCTGCAGTCATCTTTATAACAGGGCACGCCAGCGTGCAAATTGCTGTAGACCTGATGAAGGCCGGCGCTTTCTATTACCTGGAGAAACCCCTGTTCCCGAAAAGATACTGGAGCTGATGCAGTACGCATTTGAATCGAGCGAGGCGCCGGAATCTCCGTCGCGGACTACTACACCTCCCGATGGCGATTCTTATGTAAAAGGTGTAAGCTCTGCGTCAGAAATGTTGTACAGCAACGTGAGCCTTATTGCGCCTACCAACTACAGTGTGATCATCTGTGGAGAAACCGGTACCGGTAAAGAACGGCTGGCCAACCAGATACACCTGGAAAGTAAAAGAGCGCACGGCCCTTTTATAGCTGTTGACTGCGGCAGCCTTTCAAAAGAACTGGCGGCCAGTGAACTTTTCGGGCATGAAAAAGGCGCCTTTACGGGAGCGATACAAAATAAAACCGGCGCCTTTGAAATGGCGGACGGGGGCACTTTATTCCTGGACGAAATAGGCAACCTGTCGTACGATGTACAGGCCATGCTGCTTCGCGCCATACAGGAGAAACATATCCGCAAAGTAGGCAGCAGCAATGAAAAGCCTGTAAATACCCGCATCATAGTGGCTTCTAATAAAAACCTGTACGACCTTGTACGGGAACAACGTTTCCGGGAAGATCTTTTCACCGCCTGAACGAGTTTACAATTGTTATTCCTCCATTGAAAGAGCGTGACGGCGACCTCGGGCTTTTTGTGGAATCTTTTATAGCTATGGCCGAAAAAGAACTGGACAAAAAAATACTCCGGCCTGCACCCGCCTGCATTGAGCTCCTTAACAATTACCCATGGCCAGGCAATGTGAGAGAACTTAAGAATTTTATTAAGCGCATTTGCCTGCTTACCCCGGGTGGCTCGGCTATTTCGGAGGCACTTGTACAACGCGAATTAAACCAGCTGGCATTATCGGCCCAGGTAGAAAAAACTACAACGGTTGAAACAGATACCACTGCTGATCATGACTTAAAGAACGCATCGCAAAAGGCAGAATACCGTAAAATCATGGAAGTGCTGAAACGGGTGCAGTATAATAAAACAAAAGCAGCAGCCCTGTTAAATATTGATCGCAAAACACTTTATAATAAATTAAACCTGGAAAAAAATCAGGCCAGGCTTAGGCTTGGCGCAGGCTTTTAATTCCTGAAGGAGGCCGGCCGGTTTTCTTCAGGATTTTTTTATCGGTAATTACAAAAGTCCGGGCGCCATCGATTATCTCCTCGTGCCATTCCCATTCGTCTAAATTAACCGGCAAATGCGCGGTGGCAAGATAATGGATACTATTAGCAGTAAAGCATACTTTCTGCACCGGTGGCTGGGCCTCTGGTTTTTTAGTGTTATCGTTCCATAGAAATCTTTTCATATAGTTTTGTTTAGAATTGAATAGCCAGCATCGTGAAAAGTTCGCCGGCCCAATGGCCTTACTACCGAAGAAATTATCGATAGTGCAAAAGCAAAAGATATGCCTTTGTTAATCAATTCATTTTTAGGTATAACCGGGAGAAGTTAGCGAAGCGGTTAGCGATATATTGTAGCACTTTTTCTACAATATGTTGAAAAAGGCATCACAACGACTGTGTAGCCCGCGTGGTAAGGCCGGCTATAACCGACAATAATTCCTTTATTTCAAAGGGCTTCTCCATAACCGCGTCGGCGCCGGCTTCAGAGGCCAGGACTTTGATCTGTGGATTTGCGGATAACATGAGTATGGGTATTGCACTGGTATCAGGACTGGCTTTGAGCTTTCGGCAGAGATCCAGTCCATCCATATCGGGCAATTGTTTATCCAATATAAAAATATCAGGGTTAGGGAGGTCTGGCTTAACAGGCTTCCTGCAGATCCATGCAGGGTTACCGAATATCCCGCCTTTTCAAATATAAACCGGGCTACTTCCAAAATACCCAGGTCATCTTCTACAAAAACAATTTTCTTCATGATACATTTTGATTGATAGACGGGATGGAAAAATAAAAAGTTGTGCCCCGTCCCAGTATACTTGAAACACCTATTTCGCCCTGGTGCCGCCTGATAATTTCACTGCAAAGATACAACCCCAACCCTATGCCCGACCTGCCAGACTCAAGCAAGCCTACTGAGCGGTAATATTTATCAAAGACCTTTTCCTGGTCTTTTTCAGATATACCTATGCCTTCGTCTGTTACGCTTACTTTAATGTAGCCTTCGGCATGAACGCAATCTATAATAACAGTACTGCCAGAAGGAGAATATTTCACTGCATTGGAAATAAGGTTATTTAAGACTTGTCCCAGCGATGTTTTATCACCAAAGATCCATGCCTTTTCGCAGGGATTAAAAACAAAACTGAAGTGAGGCGCTGCCAGTTGATTTTCCTTCACCTTTTCCCAGATCAGTTCATTGATATCGAGCTTTTCGAGGTGTACCGAAAATTCCTGCCGCTCCAGCTTCGTGGTATCTAAAATAGTACCTACCAGGTTTACCAGCCGGTCTATGTGCAGGTTCATCTTACCGATCATATCCGGCAGTTCCACGGCATTACCTTCCTTTGACATTTGCTGTACCAGCTGGCCATAGGCCTTTACACTGGTTAACGGGGTTTTCAGCTCATGACTGGCTATGCTAATAAATTCATCTTTCTGCTGTTCTACAGCCTTCTGCCGGCTGATGTCTACTGAAACGACCAGGGCACCTACAGGTTGCCTGACTCCATCAAAAAGGGGCGCCGCATAATTGGTTACCCATATCACCGATTGGTCTTTCCTTTTCAATCGCTTTTCCACCTCGAAAGGTTGTCCTGACTGAACCATGCTATTAAAACCTGTAAACGTTTTCTCCAGGTCATCGGGGTGTACAATATCCTTCACCCCGCATTTCAACAGCTCTTCTACGCTATACCCAAGCATTTTGGCAAAATAAGCATTGGTAAACTGGATATGCCCGTCGAGGCTAAGTTTAAAAATACCCGATACACTCTGGTTTACAATAGCCCTGTAATTTTCCTCGGAGGCCTTTAATTTTTCTTCTGCTTCCAGGCGGGCCAGTTTGTTCCATGTTCTGCCCGCAAGCTCGGTAAGTAATGATACCTGGTCGTTAAACCAATGGTATGGATTATTATGGTAAATACAAAGAAGATACCGGATCTGCTGGTCTCTGACCACAGGAATGTATAGAGCCGTACGCATTAAGCCCAATGCCGGATCTTTCGGTGCTGTTGGCTCTGTATCTGTACGTTGCAACACCAATGGAATTGCCTGCAACAGCTTCTCACGGTTGTTTTTTGTAACCAGTGCCGATAGTGAGAGCGCGCCGGCAGGTAAAGGTTGCGATACTTTCTCCCAACCGGCAATGCGTTGTAAGGAGTCGTGGTCTTCTTCTGTTTTCAGAAAAGTGCAGGCAACTGCACCCAGATATGTATGTGCATTTTCACCGATCGCATCCACCATATCCTTCAGGCTACCGGCTTTCAGCAATGCTACACTACAATAAGCCAGAAAGGATTGGTTCACATCGTGTCGCTTACGCTCGGTAATATCCGTTAGCAGGATCATGAAACGATCTCCTTCCATTTGTATCACAAATACATCCAGCCACTGGTCGTCGTTGATCCTGGTTTCAAAGCGGGCAGGCGCCCCGTTTTCTTTTACCTGCTCGCAATAACGAAACCAGGATTGATCCATGCGGGATTCCTGTCTGCTCCATTCACTGCTTTTACCGGTAATATTGATCCATGCAGGATTAACATGTACCGGCTGCAGGGCTATAACCGCCTGGGCTTCATTACGCACCAATTCGCAAATCTGCACCCCTGGTCGATATTATCAAATAGAAAGCGGTAGCGGGCTTCAGATTGCCTCAGGGCCTGTTCTGAAAGAATTGCATCTTCCATCAGGTTAAGAGCGGCAAGGCGGGCCTCTTTAAACTCCTGGTTCGCCTTCTGAAGCTCTTCAAGTCTCCAGAGATCCTTGAGGTTGCCGTCGCCGGGGAGTCGTTCCTTTTTATTCCTGTCAGGCTTATTGTCCATCATCCGCATCGTTTTCAATGGAGAAGCGATAGATTTCCGGTTCACCTAACCGTCGCTTCAATTCATTTACTTCTTTTTTAATTCAATCATACGGGTTTCCCGGCTGATCATTGCTTTATTAAACCTTGTGAGTTCTTCGATGGTTTCTTTTAACTTCTCCTCGGCGATTTTGCGGGTACTGATATCAATGAAAGTAACAACGATACCGTTGATACGATCATCGGTAGTACGGTAGGGAATAAACGCATCAGGTATACCTGGTTATCCACTGTAGTAACTTCCTTCTCTACCATTGTCAATTTATCCAACACTGCTTCCGCGTCTTTTAACAGGTCATCATAAGTCAGCCTGCTCGTAATATCTGTGATAGGCCTCCCATAATCACTAAGTATCAGATTAAAAATATTGCGGGCCGCCGGTGTAAACAGGGCTACCCTAAAACCTCTATCTAAAAAAATCGTACCAATATCGGTGGAGTTGATCAGGTTCTGCAAATTGTTAGCGAAAAGACTGGTTTCCCTATTTTTATTTTCAGCTCCTCGTTTACAGTACGCAGTTCTTCATTGATGGATTGCAGCTCTTCCTTATTGGTTTCCAGTTCTTCTGCTGCCGATCTCAATTCCTCGTTCATTGCCTGAAGTTCTTCGTTAGACGCCTTTAATTCTTCAGCCTGGAACTCGTGTTGTTCGTTAGAAAAGCGCAGCTGTGTTTTTAGTCTCGTTAATTCATCTTCCAGGTGCTGGGTTACCGGCTCATCTGTTACGCGGGCTACTTCCTGTTCTTTCCCCGTAGCTATGCCGAAGATAATGAGTAAAAAGGCAGGCTATTCTCCATATTCACCAGGGGTTTCACCACAATATTCACGGTTTCCTTGCGATCTCCCAGGTCAACTTCCAGCCCCTGGCTTCTACAGCCGTTTTGCGTTGCGCAGCCTGATATAAGGCTGATCTTAATTCCAGCCGCAATTCCGGACGGATCAACTTAACATTGCGGGTAATATTACCTCCCGACATCTGCAGGTATTGCCCTGCTCTTTCAGAAAGATGCACTACATCATACTCTTCGTTGACCAGCAAGGACGGAGGTGCATATTGCTCGAGCAACTGGAGGTGCAGGCTCCCCATTGATAAAAGTTCCTTGGTGGTGTCGAGTTCGGGCTTTCCCACTTCCAATGCGGAAATAGAGCCTAAAGCTGCTGTAGCGCGCGGTTCGGCCGATGCGTAAACACGGCCACCCGAACGGCGGCTCTGGAAAATATGATATTCCCGGTTATAAATGGAGAACAATCCCGAAGCTGTATCCACCGATTCAGACGAACCTAATAGCAGGAAGCCCCGGGATTCAGGGCAAAATGAAAGGTATTGATCACCTTGTCTTTAGCTACCCGGTCTAAATAGATCAGCACATTGCGACAGCTCACCAGGTCGAGGTGAGAAAATGGAGGGTCTTTAAGGAAATTATGATTGGCAAACATGATAGTTTCCTGATCTCCTGCGAATGCGGAACATGTTCTCTTCGCGGGTAAAAAACGCCTTACGCGCTCGGGCGATACATTAGATAATTCATTAGCCGTATATAAACCCTCGCGGGCAGCGCTGATCCCCGCAGTGTCTATATCAGTAGCAAATATCTGGATCTTGGGCAGGTCTTTGATATCCGCTGTTTTCTCAGCACACAGGATCGCAATAGTATAGGCCTCTTCACCGGTGGCGCAGCCGGGTATCCATATTCGCAGCGGGTCTTCCTTCTTCTTGGCCTTCAGTAACATGGGCAATACTTCCTGTTCCAATGTTTCGAAAGCTTTTGCATCCCTGAAGAAGCTGGTTACCGATATGAGCAGGTCATTTACAAGGGCCGATACTTCCTCGGGATGATCTGCGATAAAGGAGGCATAAGAAGGAAGGTCCGCCAGCTGGTGTACCGCCAGTCGTCTTTCAATCCGCCGCAACAAGGTTGGCTTTTTGTAGTTGGTGAAATCATGACCTGTATGATGGATGATCTCGTTAAAGATCTGCTCCAACGCCTGTTGTTGCCGTTCGGTGGCTGCAACCGGATCGGGCTGGGCCAGCAGGTTTCCTTTTTTATTGCATGAATCCTGGCAGGTATTTCTGCTGCAGACAATATTTCATCCACACATTCTGTGATAATGGCATTGCGGCTCATTTCACCCTGCTCTGCTTCTCTCGGGTTCTGCGCAAAAATAACTCCGCCACTCTTTTTAATGCTTTTTACACCCATTGCACCATCTGCACCTTCTCCGGATAAGATCACTCCAATGGCATTCATTCCAAAAAAAAGAAGCAACCTGCTCCATTAACCGGTCAATCGGGTGGAGGGCCTTCGCCGCCCCGGGAGTTAACACTAAAAAGTCTTCCTCCATTTGCCATTCGTCGTGATGCGAAAGAATATAAATATGATTCGCTAAAAGATGATCTTCCCTTGAGCCAGCGTAACAGGTAAGGAGCTGATGTCTTTTAACAACTGTGCTAAAGCTGTAATAGCATCGGCTTCGAGATGCGCCACTATTAAATAACAGGCATCACCGGTAGCAGTATGCCTGAAAAATTCTTCCAGGGCTTTGGCGCCGCCTCTGCCCGCACCCAATACTACGGCTAAAAAAGAATCTGTACTGTTATCATTGTTTGCCTTATCATCGTCTTCCGGCCTTTTGAGTGCTTTTGCCATGCTGCTTAGTTAAATAGTTGGTAGTTTATGTGTGCAATATAAAAAACCTGCTGTTCAGAACCGGTTCTTTACGCTCTTTTGTTTTGCCCACATTCAACTCTTCTGCGATCCGTTCTCTGGTTAGCATCTCCTGGGTTCTGATAATATTGCGTACCTGTTGCGATCGTTCCTCAGCCTCTTTAGCTTTCTTAAAGCAGAAAGCCGCTTTACCCGGTTCATTATCTTCTGCATAATGATCGCCCATATGATTAAGCAAAAGGATACTCTCTTCCATCCCCTCATAGCACTGTACAATTGCTGTTCGATCTGGTCGGTAAGTCCCGCCAATAATGTATCAGCCGAATAAGCATGCCCTGTATGGCAACGGAAACGAATAACGCTGCCTTCTTTGATACGGGCAAGCACACCATGGCACTCAGGGCATGAGAAAGGACTGAGCTCGCCCAGGCTAAAGGCTTTCAAGCCGGCCCCTTACCTCACCTGCTACGTCTTTTTCAACTTCTGTTGGCACCTGCTGCGGCTTCTGCTTTTTCGCCGGCATTCTTTGTTGGGTCAGCTTCAGCAATAAAGCGGGAAAGTCAGCGGCCGGAACACAATGGTCTACCGGGTTTTCCCGAAGGGCGTTTTGGGGCATGGAGGGTATATCCGCATCTGCAGGATCCTGTACTACAGATATACCACCATTGTTCTTAATAGTCCAAAGACCTGCTACACCATCGTCCAGGGCGCCGGAAACGATAACCCCGATCACGCGGTTACTGTACGCATAGGCGGCAGAACGAAATAAGGGATCGATCGCCGGCCTGAAACGATTCTCTTTAGGGCCGCGGGTTATCCGCACATACCCGTCCTCAATTAAGAGATGATGGTCGGGCGGCGCTACATAAATGCGCCCCGGCGCTATTGGCTCATAGTCGAGTGCATGTGCCACCCTTAATGGAGTGAGGGAGCCCAGCAATTCGGGCAGAATTCCGCTGGAATCGGGCGACATATGCCAGGCGATAAAAATAGGAGACATAAAGTTCGGAGGAAGCCCTTTAACTAAAGCCCTTAATGCATTTACACCACCGGCGGAGCCGCCTACTACAATAATTCTTTCTTTCTCGCCCAATATCTGCTCCTGGCCGGGACCGATCTTTTCTTTTTTCATTTGTTTCTTTTTAATTGCAGCAGCATTCAACAGGCACCTGGTTCCGGGATCCGGGAGGCGGAGGTTATTGTATGCTGCCTAAAGGCTTTACAACTAAGTTAGCAGCTTTTATCCGGATACACATTAAAAAAGGAGCGCCTAAGTGCTCCTTTAAAAACTAATAAGACCAGGGGCATGGTTTACTCCTCCCGGTTTTTTATCATTGAATTTCACAGACAGGTATGGCTTCAAACAGATTCACCAGGTTCCGATAGCTGTACCCGCTCCAGGTCTCTTACAGCCGGAGCATTCAATACCTTCCCATTGATATTAAACCTTGATCCATGGCAGGGACAGTCCCAGGTTTTCTCGGCATTGTTCCAAACCACGTTACAATGAACGTGTGTGCAGGTACTGCTAATGGCATGCAGCCGCCCGCCATTATCCTTATACATGGCATAAGAGTCGCCTTCATACTTTACCACTTTGGCCTGGTCGTTATTTAATTCAACAAGAGACTGTATGCTTTCGGTTGAAAGCTTGTCCTTAATAAAGCTCGAAATAAAGTCGGCGCCCTGCTCTACAAACTTGCTGAAGCCTGCCACAGGCTTAACTCTTGAAGGATCAAAGAGCTTTTTATATAAATGTTCACCGGAATGTATCAGCGCGGTAAGAATAGTGCCGGCAAGGGTGCCGAATATCATTCCATTGCCGTTGTAGCCCGCGGCAACATATACATTTTTGAAACTTCCGGGTAAATGCCCTATGTAAGGCAGCCCGTCTACAGGCTCGTAATATTGGGAAGACCAGCTGTAAGCCACAGAATCAATATTAAAATACTGCTGCACATGCTGTTCCAGCTCTCTGAAAAACTGCTCTGTATTTTCCTCATGCCCGGTTTTATGATCTTTACCGCCTGCTATCAGCAACAGTTCACCGTTAATAACATGTGTACGATAATAATGATAGGGATCCTCCAGGTCGTAACCTAAAGCAGCAGGATAAACGCCGTCTTTTAAACGTACCGCCACCACGTAGCTGCGCCAGGGAATCAGTCGAAAGTGCAGCAGGTTAACACCCGGCGGCGTATGGGTTGCATAAATAGCATGCCTGCAGCGGATTACTCCCCTGGTTGTGTTGAGCACCAATACCTCATCTTCCGTCTCTTCCATGTCCTGTACCCTGGCCTCTTCGAAGATCGTCCCCCATTTTGATAAAAGCATCTGCCAAAGCCCTGATGTATTTTACCGGATGAAATTGTGCCTGCCCGCCTATCCTTGCCTGTTTTACAAAAGGTATGGGAAAAGCAGGCGCATCAGACCAGCTTATTTCCAGTCCGGCTTCGAGTGAACCTTCCACCAGGTCATTCAATTCCTGCTCCTGTTTTTCATCTGTCGCAAACAGGTAGGCCTCCTTTTCTTCAAACTCACAATCAATCTGGTATTTTTGAACGTTGGTTTTTATAGTAGCTATCGCTTCCCTACCCGCCTGCGCCAGCAACCGGGCATTATCCTTACCAAAGTCCCTGATCACCTTATCATAGCTACTGTCAAAAAAGTATTCAAATGGGCGGTGGTTCCTCCGGTGGTGCCGTGTGCAATATTACAGGCCTCCAGTATTATACATTTCTTATTAGATGCCTGCAGTTTTTCAGCGCAGGTAATGCCGGTAATACCTGCTCCGATAATCGCCACATCGTATATATCAGCTATTGCCGGGGCGTATCAAACTTTTTTATTTCCTGCTGCCAGACACTTTGCAAGGCTCCGTCTCGATTCATAATGTTACTATTTATTATGTTTATACCAATAACCCCGTCAGGCATTAATGATCTCGCCGCCATTCGGATGCAGTACCTGTCCCGTCATATAGCTGTTGTCGTCGCATGCCAGGAAAAGATAGCTGGGCGCTACCTCGTTGGGCTGGCCCGGACGTTTCATAGGCGTATCGCTTCCAAACTCGGATACTTTCTCTGCATCAAAAGAGGACACGATCAATGGTGTCCAGATAGGACCCGGCGCTACCGCGTTTACACGGATGCCTCTTTTTACCAGGCTACCGGCAAGACTACGGGTAAAAGCCACAATAGCGCCCTTCGTGGCTGCATAATCCATTAGTGTAGGGCTTCCGCGATAGGCCGTTACCGAAGTAGTATTAATAATGCAGGCGCCTTCCTTCAAATGCTCAAGCGCATATTTGCTCATCCAGAAACAGGAGAAAAAATTGGTGGAAAATGTTTTTAATAATTGTTCCGTGGAGATGTTGGCTATATCCTCCTGCTCCCATTGCGCGGCAGCATTATTTACCAGTATATCCAGGCCGCCCAGGCTTTCCACTGCAATCTCGACCACTTCCCTGCAACTATCCTCCCTGCTGATATCAGCAGGTATCAATACACAGTTAACGCCCCAATGTTCAATCTCGGCCTTTGCCTGGTCAGCGTCTTCATCTTCGTTCAGGTAACAAAGTGCAATATCCGCCCCTCGCTGGCAAATAATTTGGCAACCGCTTTTCCTATTCCGCTATCACCGCCGGTAATTAGTACCCGCTTAGACTGTAGCTTACCGGAACCTTTACTCAGCGGATCGGTTTCCGGTACAGGTTTCATCTGTTCTTCCGATCCCGGCCTCGGCTGCTCCTGCGGCGGGTTTACTTCTTCTTTAGGTTTTAACTTCGACATACTGAATATTGTTTTTGAATTAAAAATGATAAAGGTCAGGCTGCCACTACCGGCGTTTCTTCCCGCTCCCAGAAACGATGGTGGGCAACAGCCTTCACAAATGATTCGATACTACCATCGGTGATCACGCCGGCGCTTTGTATAGCCGCCTCGGGTAACGCTATCTGTAATAGCGAGCTGCTGCCTTCGGTTGCACCGATGGCCTTACAGTGTTTAAAAGCTTCTGCAATGAAATGAATCGCATCTTTACAACCCGCCAGCATAGCCGTATTGGAATGATCGGCAACAAAAACCGCATCATATAAAACAGAAGAAGTAATTAAAAAACTCATCCACTTTCACCAGCTCGCCGTTATCGCTGCTGATAAATCCTTGCTTCGGCGCAATCACTTTACAGGTTGCACCGGCTTCAACCAATGCTGTTTTCAGCTGTAACAAAGCCTCACCATTTACCCCATCTGCCGCCAGTAAAGCAATCCTGCGGGTTTTTATATCTTTAATGGTATTTTGCATACTCAATGCTTCAGATACAGCTACCGGCAGCTCTTCTTTAAAAGAATGATGTGCCTCCAAATCGCCATCTGCAGGTATACTTCCGGTGATCGGTTGCGGTAATTTCTTTGGCACCAGCCCCAAATTACCAGCCACAATATTGGCCAGGTCGGCATCTACTTCAAGGAGCATATCAACAATACGCTGCCGGATACCTTCTACCATTACCTTACCCAGCTCAAAAGAAAAGGCATTTTGTATATGGCGTTTCTCTGCTTCCGACTGACTGTTGTAGAAAAGGGCAGCCTGGCTGAAATGATCAAAGAAACTACGGCTCCGGGCTCTTACCTTATGGGCATCGATACGCTCCTCATAAGAATGAAAGCCTCCTTCGGCCATCCTGGCCTGGAAGGACAGCCACCCCCAATGTATTCGGACCATAAGCAACCCTTCCTTTATTGATCTGCATCCGGTGCATCCCATCACGCTGGTGATTGTGCACCTCGGGTATAGAACGGTTGATAGGGATTTCGTGGAAATTGGGGCCACCCAAACGTGACAGCTGTGTATCGGTATAAGAAAATAATCTTCCCTGTAGTAAAGGGTCGTTGGTAAAATCAATACCGGGAATGATATGACCGGGATGGAAAGCGATCTGTTCTGTTTCGGCGAAAAATTATCCGGGTTTCGGTTCAGTGTCATTTTGCCGATCCTGCGCACCGGCACCATCTCTTCAGGAATGATCTTGGTTGGATCCAGCAGATCAAAAGGAAAGTTATGCTCTTCCTCTTCGGGAACTATCTGCACGCCCAGCTCCCACTCGGGATACTGGCCCTGCTCAATGGCGTCCCACAGGTCCTGTTTATGAAAATCGCTGTTTTTTCCGGAGATCCGCTGCGCCTCGTCCCAGGCTACTGAATGCACACCCAGTAAAGGCTTCCAGTGAAATTTTACAAAGCAGGCTTTGTTATCGGCATTAATAAAACGGAACGTATGTACGCCAAACCCTTCCATCATCCTGAGACTCCGCGGAATAGCCCGGTCACTCATCAGCCATTGTATCATATGCATACTTTCCGGCATCTGCCCTATAAAGTCCCAGAAGGTATCATGTGCTGATGCAGCCTGCGGAATCTCGTTATGAGGTTCGGGCTTTACCGCATGCACCAGGTCGGGAAACTTCAGGGCATCCTGTATAAAAACACCGGCATATTATTACCCACCAGGTCATAATTGCCTTCCTGGGTGTAGAACTTCACGGCAAAGCCCCTTACATCCCGGGCAGATCGGTTGATCCCCTGGATCCCGCTACTGTAGAGAACCTCACAAACACAGGCGTTTTTACCGTAGTATCGGTAAACAGTTTTGCCTTGGTGTATTGTTCCAGCGACTCATATAGCTCAAAATAGCCATGAGCGCCGGATCCCCGGGCATGAACAATCCTCTCCGGAATACGCTCGTGGTCAAAATGTGTAATTTTTTTCGCGAAGTATAAAATCTTCCAGCAAGGTAGCGCCCCTGTCGCCCGACTTTAAGGAGTTTTGATCATCGTTGATCTTTAGCCCCTGGTTGGTATTTAAAAACTCGCCCTGGTGATTACTGGTATAGGCTTTTAATTGTTCTGCTTTAGGTCATTACCCTTATGATAACTTTTATTATTGTCTTCCATGTATGCAATGTTTGATTTTTTACAGATTAAAAAGAACAGGTAGCCGGTTATGCCTCACCTACAGCAGAAGCATTCAGATGCGTATCGGCAATGGCTGATAAGATCTGGTCAGACTTTTTTTCTTCTGTTAATGTTTTTAAAAGAAGATCTAAGACCTGCTTTTCGTTCAGCACTTTGGCGTAGGCTGCGAGCGTGCCATAAGCCGCTATTTCGTAATGTTCCACCAGCTGGCAGGCGCCGATAATGGCAGCGTCGCGTACAGGACCTTCTTCAGACTGGCTGACCGTTGCAGCGCCTTCTTTTAATATACCTTGCAGCCCTTCGCATTTCACAGCATCTGCCTTTTCATTCAATGCCGAAAAAATTTCTTCGAGCCGCGTAACATGCATTTGTGTTTGTGCAATATGTTCCGTAATTGCGGCCTGCAGTTCCTGCGAATTACTCTGCTCTTTCAGCTGGGGCAGGGTGCTTACCAGTTCCGACTCGGCCCAGTAAATTGTTTGAAGCCGCTGCTTTAACAAATCGGCCAAGCCTGCCGAAGCGGGCCGGGTTACTTTCTTAGTGGTAGATGTTTTTGCCATAATAAATTTTATAGATAGGGTTTAAGTATGTTAGTGGTAGCAAGAATAAAGCCATCACTTCTACGAAAATTTAACGTAGCCAATAATGTAAAAACAAGGGCAAACGCATCTTTAATTCCCCGGTTAACTGCCTGAAGTGTGTAAATAATTCCACAAAGCCGATCCTACTTCCATGGATCCAGTACTACTTTTACACAATCATCTTCTTTTTTATTGAAGATCTCATAGCCGCGGGCGATTTCTGATAGCGGTAAGCGATGGGTGATAATATCGTCCAGCTTCACCTTACCTTCTGCCACGTATCCCATCAGCATATCTATGTATTTATGCGCGGGCGCCTGGCCTCCTCTTAGCACGATACCCTTATCAAAAAACTGGCCTATAGGAAAGTTATCATAGTTGGTAGGATACACACCCAGCACCGATACATAGCCACTCCTTCTCACTGCACTCATACAGGCTTCCAGCACTTTAACAGACCCTGCTTCAAAATTGATCACCGCTTTGGCTTTTTCCAATATATTCCTCGATGGCTCAAAGCCTACCGCTTCGATACATACATCAGCTCCACGTCCCTCGGTAAGATCTCTTATCTGCGCTACCACATCTTTGGCTCCGTTCTCCCATAGTATGGTATGACAGCCGGTAAGCGCAGCCGCTTTGTTCAGCCGGTATTGCAATGTATCCACCATGATCACCTTTCCGGCATCACGCAGCAGGGCGCTTTTAGCAGCCATGACTCCCACCGGGCCAGCACCAAAAATAGCTACCGTTTGGCCGGGCTGCAGCTCACCCCAATCTACACCGGTATAGCCTGTGGGAAATATATCCGTAAGAAACAGCACTTGTTCATCGGTGAGATTTTCGGGTACAATGCGTGGACCATAATCTGCATACGGTACGCGTACATATTGCGCCTGGCCTCCATCGTAACCACCGTATAAATCACTATAACCAAATAAGCCACCACCTTTCTCGGTTATTAAACCACCTTCAGGGCCATAGTGTTCAGGATTGCTGTTTTCGCAGTTGCCCGGCACATCATGCTGGCAGAAAAAGCAGTGACCACAGGCAACGGGAAAAGGCACTACTACCCTGTCTCCCCGTTTTAAATTGTTGACTCCTTTCCCCACTTCTTCTACAATACCCATAAACTCGTGCCCCATTACCATAGGCCTCGCCTGCGGTATACCACCGCTATACAGGTGCAGGTCCGATCCGCAAATGGCGGTGGCAGTTACTTTCAAGATAATATCGCGATCGTCTTGTATAGAAGGATCGTCAACGGTGTCATAGGATATATTACGGGGACCTTTGATCAGTGCTGCTTTCATGTAATTGTGTTTAGAGGGTAAAAAACGTGTGTCCAAATTCTTTGCCATTTACTATCACCGGTATCCTGTTATCAATATCTTAACTGACCCGGAACATTAATTGCAGGCATTTTGCTACATCAACACTATATTATGAAACATACCAGGCACACCTCTTTTACGCGATATTTATTATGGACGCAAGGCCTCTATTTTCTGATAACAGCAGTTTGGCCCTTAGTACATATTGACAGCTTTATGATGATCACAGGTCCAAAAGAAGACGTATGGCTGGTTAAAACAGTAAGCGTATTGATACTATCTGTAGCATTGCCGCTTTTATATGGAGCCAGCTACAGTACCGACTACAGGCTCATCCGTTTGATTGCTATATCCGCTGCTTCAGGTTTAGCCATAATAGATGTGTGGTACTACCTCGAAGGCGTAATCAAATGGGTATACCTCTTAGACGCGTTTGCTGAGATTACCTTTATCATATGCTGGTGTATAGCCAATATACCCAACAGCAAGCCTGCAGGCGAAAAAAATAGTTAAGTACAATCTGTATGGTTTCATTACACCTTTCAATCGCGGCGCATTCCCAATGGCCGCTATCGCCTGCCGACCGTAGCGCCGGCCCATGCCGGTACGGGCGGGGAGGCATCTCGTGAATATAGAAAGAGCCCCTTCAACTTCGCTCAGGGTGACGTATGATAAGGGTATTTGTTTGGAACGACAATTAGGAATGCACCCATTCAATCGTCTACCCTTTCAAATAAAAACCGGTTCTTTATAAACTGGTTGAAATAAATGCCTTTACTACCAGAGCGTTTAAACGCTTCAAATACCGATGCGGGCACTTTTTTATACAGGTATACCATTCCCGATACAAATACGATACGAAGTACCTGCTCCTCTTTATTATAACTATAACCGGCAATAACTGAAGAAGGCATAATATTATTGTTCTTCTGCTAATAAATCATATCAGTATTATTCCGCCAAAATTTATGCCTGAGGTAGAAGAAAATGATCTCCCGTTTCTGCTATCAGGGATTGGTATTAAAATTGTCTGCATTATTTCTATGAACAGCGAACTTATTCCCCAAAGCCTTAGCGACCCAATAGAACGTATAAAAAAATTCTGTATCGAAAATGGCGAAACCATTGCTACAGCAGAAAGTGTTACCTCGGGCGCTATACAATTTATGTTGAGTACTGCTGCCGAAGCACAGAAAATTTATCAGGAGGCATTACTGTTTATAATTCGGCGCAGAAAGCCATTCACTTAAAAGCCGACCCGGTATATGCAGAAAAAGTAAAAGGAGTAAGCAGCGAACTTAGCACTCAACTGGCCCGGTCTGCCTGCGCTCTTTTCAGGTCGCAGATCGGTATAGGTATTACCGGCTTTGCTACGCCGGTTCCAGAAGAAGGCATCCACGAGGTAATGGCATATGTAAGTGTTATCAGGAATGGAGAGCTACTGATCAACGAAAAGCTGTTGCCGCATAGCAAAGGCCCGGCAGCACAATGGGAATTCGCTCAAATGAGTATTCAACTACTGGCCGGCATTTTATCCAACACGAATCATTAACTATGGCATCAAAACATTCCTTTTTGAAGAGAAACGGGCTGAGCATTGCCCTTCTTCTGCTCATGCTTTTTTCACTGGCTGGTCAATTTTTAACGGGCTGGTCAGACAAGAACAATGAACTCGTCCTTAATGGCGAGCCAAAGCTGAATGCATGGGCATATTTTCAAAGCGGCCATTTTATACAGGCTACTTTTGAAAACTGGGAAAGCGAATTCCTTCAAATGGCCCTGTATGTATTGCTTACTATTAAGCTGTTCCAGGTTGGATCGTCCGAATCCAAAGACCCGGATAAAGAAGAGGCCGTTGACAGGGAGCCGCAACCCCAGCCAGGCGCTCCCTCCCGGTAAGAAAAGGCGGTATATGGCTAAAGCTGTACAATCACTCTTTAAGCATCGCCTTTACTTTATTATTCCTGGTGTCATTCTCGCTTCACTTTTACGGCAGCCTTAAGAATCATAATGAAGAGCAGCTGGAGGAAGGATTACCTACCGTATCCTGGAATAAATATATAGGGGATAGCGGCTTTTGGTTTGAGTCTTTTCAAAACTGGCAGAGTGAATTCTTAAGTGTAGCGTCCATCGTTATTTTATCGATCTGGCTTCGACAGAAAGGTTCGCCCGAGTCGAAGCCCGTTGATGCTCCCCATTCGGAAACCGGGGAGGCTGACAACGCTTATTCTTAAGGATTGATTAATTACTGATACACTACTAAAACGGCAGAATTTTTGAACTCATTTAATCGTATTTAAAGATCGCTAAATTATTGTTATGAACACAAACACGAGCCAGCTCCATGAAGATACGTCTTCCGAAAAAATGTCTACTTTATCAGATTCGGTCAACCATGCTATCAAGAAAGGTTATAACACCGACTTCAGGGTAAAACCCAACGGAATGCTGTGGAACAGCAAAGATCAGTATTATGATCCCGACGAGGTAAGTGTGGACGATTTTTACCGGTTTGAAGGAGAAAGCGATCCGGGAGACAATTCTATTCTTTATTTAATCAGCACGGTTGATGGTAGTAAGGGCACATTAATTGATGCGTACGGGGCGTATGATGATGCGAATGTTTCTGAATTTATAAGAAAGGTAAGCGAAATACATAAGCAGAAGCATCGGTTGGTATGCAGTATAAACGACCGACGCAGGTATATTGCCGCAGCGGCGTTACTTGCTGTAAGCGGTCTGTTGTTTTTAGCAATGGGCAAGAAAAGAAAGTAGATGACTTTTTTACCTGCGAGCTATCCTAATAAACTGAAATAGCATTGGTGAATATTTTTTAAAACAAGTACTTTGAAAACACGAAAACGGCATAGTTATTGCTTAATAAATAGAAAATAGTTTACAATAATTATCCTATATAAAGATTTTCTCATAAGCAGTTAGTTTTGGTTGCGACCCCTGTTTCCACAGGGGTCTATTCGTTATAATACTCTCTGTAAATGAATACATTAATGATCTTAAGCCTCTTTACCAGCCTGGTATTTTTACTCCTAAAATACAACCACAGGCAGGATCAACTATAGCCATCCTTCTCCACTTACGAGGATCAAAAGACCTTTCCTGGATACCTTAGAAAATACAAGGGTAAAAAGGTTCCACCCTATTATAATGAAACGTATCCTTTTATATGAACCCGGCGCGGTACTTCTTTGCAATTGTTTCAGGCTAACAAAAAAAGAGGGGTCAACCGTACCTGAAAAGGTGCCGTTACCCACTCTGGCCCTCTAAACCATTGTAAAAATATATAGGGTAAAATTTATATAAGAGCGTTATTCGTCCAACAGGGTAATTAACCAGATGAAAGGGCCTATTTATTATGTGAAGGCCTGTGGTGTTAATAATTCATCGTCGTGTATTCGGTAGACTACTACCTGTTATAGATTAAAAGCTGGTATTGTTTATTATTGAATACCAGGCCGAAAGTGGTTCGCGTTGATAATGTCTATGGGTTTAATCGCCGCAAAAAAATCCCGCCTCGAAACCGAAGCGGGACTTTTTATCTTTAACGGCCAACAACTATCAACCGTCATATTAATACTATCAACTAAATTAATAGCCCATACCACCCATATCAGGACCACCTGGCATTGCAGGAGCCGCTGATTTAGGTTCTGGTTTATCAGCAATTACACACTCGGTAGTTAATAACATACCTGCAATAGACGCTGCATTTTCCAAAGCAACACGGCTTACTTTAGTTGGATCGATAACACCGGCTTTGAACAGGTTTTCGTAAGTTTCTGTTCTTGCATTGAAACCGAAGTCGCCAGCACCGTCTTTAATTTTTTGAACAACGATAGAGCCGTCGATGCCTGCATTATCCGTTAAAGTACGGATAGGCGCTTCTAAAGCACGTTTTACGATAGCCATACCGGTTTGCTCATCTTCGATCTGTCCTTTTACTTTAACATCCAAAGAGGCTACAGCGCGGATATAAGCAACGCCACCACCAGGTACGATACCTTCTTCAACAGCCGCACGGGTTGCATGTAACGCATCGTCTACACGGTCTTTTTCTCTTTCATTTCAACCTCAGTAGCAGCACCAACATATAATACAGCAACACCACCGCTTAATTTAGCTAAACGCTCCTGTAGTTTTTCTTTATCATAATCAGATGTAGTTGTTTCGATCTGAGCTTTGATCTGGTTTACGCGACCTGTAATGTCTGCTTTTTTACCTTTACCACCTACGATAATCGTATTGTCTTTATCGATAGTGATAGAAGCGGCCTGACCTAATGCAGCAATATCAGCACCTTCTAATTTGTGGCCCATATCTTCAGAAATCACCGTACCACCGGTTAAGATAGCGATGTCCTGCAACATTTCTTTTCTTCTGTCGCCAAAGCCTGGAGCTTTAACAGCAGCTACTTTCAGTGTACCGCGCAGTTTATTTACTACCAGGGTAGCCAGCGCTTCACCTTCTAAATCTTCAGCAATAATCACCAAAGGACGGCCGCTTTGAGCTACTTTTTCAAGGATAGACAAAATATCTTTCATAGCACTGATCTTCTTATCGTAGATCAGGATATAAGGGCTTTGCAATTCTGCTTCCATTTTTTCGCTGTTGGTAACGAAATAAGGAGAGATATAACCACGATCGAACTGCATACCTTCTACTACATCTACAGTAGTATCAGTACCTTTGCCTCTTCTACAGTAATTACACCCTCCTTACCTACTTTACCAAAAGCCTGGGCAATCAGGTCGCCGATCTGCTCATCGTTATTAGCAGAAATAGAAGCTACTTGTTTAATTTTTTTGCTATCGCTACCTACAGTCTGGCTTTGCGCTTTCAGGTTTTCTACCACCAGGAAACCGCTTTATCAATACCGCGCTTCAGGTCCATTGGGTTAGCACCTGCAGCTACCATTTTCAAACCTTCGCTAATAATAGCCTGGGCTAATACGGTTGCAGTTGTAGTACCATCACCCGCAATATCGGCGGTTTTAGAAGCTACTTCTTTCACCATCTGAGCACCCATGTTCTCAATTGCATCTTCCAGTTCGATTTCTTTTGCTACTGTAACACCATCTTTAGTTACAGCGGGAGCACCAAATTTTTTCTCGATAACCACGTTACGGCCTTTAGGACCCAGGGTTACTTTTACAGCGTTAGCTAAAGCGTCAACGCCTTTTTTCATTTTATTTCTCGCTTCTATATTGAAGTGTAATTGTTTTGCCATCTCTATTTAAAATTTAAAATATTGAATACTAAATATTAAATGCAGAATGATACGTAATTTATATTCATCATTTTACATTTATTATTTTACATTAAACGATAGCGAGGATGTCGCTTTCACGCATAATTAAAAGATCCTGACCTTCGATCTGGATTTCGGTTCCGGCATATTTGCCGTACAATACAGTATCGCCGGCTTTAACAGTAACCGGTTCGTCTTTTTACCAGGACCCGCCGCAATTACAGTACCGCGTTGTGGTTTTTCTTTGCTGTATCCGGAATAATGATACCGCCTGCTGTTTTTTCTTCAGCTGCTGCTGGTTTTACGATTACCCTGTCATGCAAAGGGGTAACAGTCGATTTTTTAGCCATTGTTTATCTTTTTAAAAATTTGATTGTTAATAGTGTTTATATAGCAAACACTTTTTATGGTTGGCAAATGTACCTAAATAATATGCCACGGTTGAGAAACATGAAATTTTTTCAGTTTGATGACAGGTTAAGGACCCGCTTCTACCATGAGTGACAAGATGGCAATGCCAGGTGATTGGAGAATGAATTAACTGACTTAAAGGTTGACAGGTTGGCAAGGATAAAGTTGATATGCTGACTGGTTTATTGGTTGACAAGGTTCGTTGCAATACGGGCATAGCTTTACCTATCAATTCTCACCCCAACTAATCAACCAGTTAACCTTCCCTACCTCATTAATCCTCCTCGCCTTATCAACCTCTTACCCGCTCAGCACCACCACCAGTTAACCTATCAACTTATCAACCTGTCACCCTCCTCCCTGTCAACTAACAACTTTTCAGCCTGTCAACTGATAAAAACCTTATCTTCGCCGGTTCAAAATAGTTCTTGATTCAATGATTAGCAGAAGAAACATAAGGGTAAAAGTGATGCAAACCCTTTATTCGTACACCTCCAGTCTGGATACCGACAAACCCCTTGATCCTCAAAAAACGCTTAAACAACATTTCAACCAAACCCGCTCCTTAATGGTATACGTGGTGCATTTTTTAACGGAAGTAGCCCGCTACGCCGAGAAAGATGCTTACCGCAAGTCGCATAAATATATACCGAGCGAAAAAGATCTGAACGTAAACACGAAGCTGGCAGGCAGTAACCTGCTTTGGCAAATATTAGACCTGAACGAGGTTAAGATTGCTTTTAAAAATGAAAAACCAGAACACCTGATCGATGAAGAGCTCGTCAAAAAAATTTATACACAGCTTACTGCTTCGCAGCAATATTTACACTACACCGGTATCCATCAGCAAAGCCTGCAGGAAGACCGGAAAATATTCGAATATATATTTAACGACCTGATGCTGAACAACGAAGAATTTGTTGCTCACATTGAAGAGATCTTCAGCAACTGGGATGACGACGGAGAAATGATTGTGCAAAGCGTTGCCGCTTTTATACGTAAACCCCAGGCAACAGCTTTCCAGCAAATTATCACCCCCGACAAAGAACAGTTTGCTGTTAATTTATTAAAGACAGTAATTGACAAGGAAGATTACCTCCTCACCCTTATTACTCCCAAGCTAAAAAACTGGGATCCGGAGCGTATCGCTTTACTGGATATGGTGCTGATGAAGCTGGGCGTGGCTGAGTTTTTATATTTTGACACTATACCTCCCAAAGTAACCATCAACGAATACATTGACCTGGCTAAGGATTACAGTACCACTCAAAGCGGCCATTTTGTAAATGGTATCCTGGATAATATTCATAAAGAACTGGTGGAAGAAGGAAGCTAAAGAAAAGGATTTTCGAAAATCCTGATTTTGAAAGCAATATTTTTCGCTGGGTTTGAATATTGATCTACATTCGCACTGCAAAATCAAATAAAAATTCAATCTGGATAATATGAAACGTTTAGTATTGATTATTTCTGCCGCCGCAGCATTGGTGGCCTGCAACAGTAACGGCAACAATAAAACGGCCGGGGATGCACCTTTAAGCGATTCTTTAAAACAACAAGCCTTAAAAGACTCATCGAACTTTACAACTGTTACCTGGGTAGATTCTACATTTAAAGACCTTGGAGATGTAAAAACCGGCCAGGTGGTAGAAATTCCTTTCGTGGTTAAAAATACAGGAGATAAACCATTGATCATTTCCAGCGTACAACCCGGTTGCGGATGTACAGTAGCAGAAAAACCGGAAAACCTGTTTTACCTGGTAAAGAAGAAAAAATCGTTGCGAAGTTTAACAGTGAAGGACAAAGTGAAGGCTCACACACTAAAACCGTTGTGGTAACTGCCAACACAAAGCCGTTTACACAGCACACGCTAACCTTCAGGGTGAACGTTACCAAATAATTTTTCATAAAGTATAATAAATAATGATGCATTACATTTTACAAGCACAGGGACAAGGCGGTGGATCTTTTCAATTGATTTTTTTAGTAGGTATGGTCCTGGTTTTCTGGCTGTTCTTTATCCGCCCCCAGGCTAAAAAAGCCAAGAACCAGAAAAAATTCATCGAAGAATTACAGAAAGGCGATAAAATAGTAACTATCGCTGGTATACATGGTAAAATTCAGCAGGTAAATGAAGATGGCACTTTAAACATCGAAATCAGCCCGGGCAATTATATCAAAATTGAAAAATCGGCCATCAGCATGGACTGGACGGCGCAGATCAATAAACCCGCAGCTACAACTCCGGCTAAATAAAATTTTAAAGTTCAAGGTTTTAAATTTAAGGTTGCATTAACGGCCTTAAACCACAAACATTAAACTTACAATATGTTACGAATTGGCCTTACAGGCGGTATTGGCAGTGGTAAAACAACCATTGCCAATATTTTTTTGACGCTGGGCATAGCGATTTACGATGCCGATACTGCCGCCCGGCAACTGATGAATGCCAACCAGCAGATCAGGCAGCAACTGACCGAACGATTTGGTGCTGCCACCTACAACACGGCAAGCTTGACCGAGCGTACCTCGCTTCAAAAGTGTTTGATAATGCTGCGCTCCTTGCCGAATTAAATGCCATTATCCACCCTGTTACCATACAGGATTCTATCAGCTGGTTTACCCGCCAGCAAGGGCCTTACGCTATTAAGGAAGCAGCGCTGATATTTGAAAGCGGGAGCGAAAAACACCTGGATTATACCATAGGTGTATGGGCTGATAAAGAACTACGCATCGAAAGAGTGCTTCGGCGAGGAGGACTTGACCGGGAAGCTGTTATTGCCAGAATGGATAAGCAAATGGATGAAGCCGAAAAAATGAAGCGTTGCAACTTTGTTATCGATAATAACGGGAAAACATCTGTAATTATGCAGGTGCTTGAATTACATGAGCATTTAAAAAGTTTAGCGGGCCGGTGATACTAAAAGATTTTATCTTCGTAAGGTAATGCCCTTAACATCAATAATAACGGTAAACTACAACCAACCCGCCGTTACTATAGATTTTTAAAATCGGTAAAAAATTTACCAATAGTAACGAGGTGGAAGTAATACTGGTGGATAATGCTCCTGCTGAGAACAGGATGACGGACTTTGTAGCTGCATACCCTGGCCTTATCTATATTCACTCCTCAAAAAACCTCGGATACGCAGGAGGCAATAACCTGGGTATTATCAATGCCAAAGGATATTATATTCTTTTATTGAATAACGACACCGAAATTACTGCCGATTTCCTGGAAGCTATGGTAAAGGAAATGGAGCAGAATCCCGCAATCGGATTATTATCGCCGCTGATCAAATACCATGAAAACAAAAATTAATTCAATATGCCGGTTTTACCCCAATGAACTACATTACCGCCCGTAACGGTATAATTGGTGAAAAAGAAACCGACACAGGTCAATACAGCAATGATAGCCGCGAAACAGGTTTTTGTCACGGCGCTGCAGTAATGTGCCGCCGAACCGACCTCGATCAGGCGGGAATGATGGATGAACGGTATTTTTGTACTACGAAGAATTGGACTGGTGCGAAAAATTTAAACGTATTGGAAAGAAGATATGGTTTACCGGCAAAGCGGTTATTTACCATAAAGAATCTATCAGCGTAGGCAAGGCCAGCCCAATCAAAGCTTTTTTATGACGCGTAACCGTATGCTGTATATCAGGAAAAATGCCAGCTTACCCAAAACTGCCCTGTTCTCAGCTTACTATATTTTTATCGCCACACCAAAGCAACTTTTAACACATTTAAGACACGGGAGAACTGATCTTGCCGCCCAAACGTTGAAAGGCCTTTGGTGGAACTTTACCCATTCTGCTAACAGCAGCTCATTAGGATATTTTATACCATGATTATTCTGTTCTGGATCAGTCTTTTTATCATTTTTTATGCATTTGCCGGCTACGGCATTTTTTTGTACGCGCTGATTAAGTTGAAACGTATTGCGGGAAAGCGTAAAGCGGAAATAACTTTGGATGAAAACCGCCTGCCAACCGTAGCCCTGCTTATAGCGGCCTATAACGAAGAAGCGTATATAGAAGAAAAAATTCAGAACTGCCTGGAACTGGACTACCCGGCCGAACTGTTCGATATCATTTTTGTAACCGACGGATCGAACGACAGCACCCCTCAAAAATACAAAATTACCCGCAGGTAAAGCTCTATCATAAAGACGAGCGGGGAGGCAAAATGGCTGCCATAAAAGGGTAATGCCTGAACTGACCAGCGATATTATCGTGTTTACAGACGCCAATACCTATCTGAATAAGGAGGCTATCAAAGAATTGGTGAAACACTACCAGGATCCTAAAGTGGGTGCAGTTGCAGGTGAGAAAAAGATAATGGTGGCCGATAGCGCAGATGCCAGTTCGGCAGGCGAAGGATTCTACTGGAAATATGAATCTGCCCTGAAAAAATGGGATTATGAATTATACAGCAATGTAGGTGCGGCTGGAGAATTATTCAGCATCAGGAGATCATTGTACCAGCCCGTTGAAACCGACACCATCATCGACGACCACATGATTGCCATGCGCATTGCTGAAAAAGGATTTGTAATTGCCTACGAACCGAAAGCTTATGCAATGGAAACCGCCTCTGCTGATTCAAAAGAGGAGCTGAAAAGAAAGATCAGGATAGCTGCAGGCGGCATCCAGTCTATATTCAGGCTAAAAAAGCCGCTAACCCTTTCCGCAACCCGGTGCTCACGTTTCAATATGTCAGCCATCGTGTTTTGCGGTGGACCGTTACTCCTTTTTTGATGATACTGGTTTTGGTGCTCAATATCTTCATTGTTGCTCAAACAAACCATCCTTTGTATATAACACTACTGATGGGGCAGATTATTTTTTATGGTTTAAGCCTGGTAGGTTATTTTTTTGAAAAGAAAAACCTTAAAGTAAAAGCGTTTTTTATCCCCTACTATTTCTGTTTGATGAATTATGCAGTAATCGCAGGCATTAACCGGTACCTTAAAAATCGCAAAGCGCTGCCTGGGAAAAATCGAAAAGAAAATAAGCTGCTACCCATAGCTGGTTTACTTTTAAAATCACAATCAATTATTGCTGCCGCGCGCTATTGTGTGCGTACTTACTCCTCCGCGTTTAGCATCTTGGCCGTGATTAGTATATATAGCGCAGAGAACGATGGAAATTAACGCAGCGTTATTAATGCAATAAGACGGTGCAGAAAGATCTACCATTTATAATTGACTTAACAAGTCATTGGTCATGATGATAAACCTGGCTGGCATGTTTTTAACATAACAAAGACTGGCGAAATATTTTTCCCTGTCGTGCATGATAAAAGTAAGTAAATCCAATTGCTTTTCGGTGAAAGACTTACTGAAATCAACATCTATTCCATGACTGATATCAATGGCTGGCAAATTATTGGTAAGCCCCACTCCCGCTGCTTTCAGCAACGCTTCTTTGCGGGTCCAGAACTGGTAAAAAACAGGTGCTTTATCAACAGCGGTTCTGAATAAGCGAAGTTCGCGCTCGGAGAACACGGTTTCAGCAAGGTTTTCCGTTTCTATATCTTTAACCAGTTCTATATCTATTCCCACCAGATCGTGGCTACACGCTATGAGTACCTTGTTACCCGAATGGCTAATATTAAAAAAGGTAGTGTTATACCCGAATGGGTATAGGCTAAAGGCTTCCCGTAATGCTGAGGTTTAATCACAATGTCTGAAGGCACTTTCATTGCATAGTAACCCAGTATTTTTTAGCCATCAGCCTCCCTGTAATAAAGCGGCGGGTATCGGCCTGCTGCCGGAAAGCATTGGCTTTGTCTAATTCTTCATTGGTTAACAGGGAGCAGAAAGATTGAGTGTCCAGCGTGTTTATATCACAGGCATACACATGCACCTGGTTACCCAACGGGCTCATGCGCTCTGTCCATATTATCTCTGCATTATACCTCAAACCGTTGATTCATTATTTCTGCTAATAAACCTGTTCAATACTGCAAAATACCATTTTGAGCAGTTAAAGCCAAACCCTGCCATAGGTTCACATCGGATACATAACATTTTTCCTGCCGCATGGAGCCCTTCGCTCGTCCGAACGGCGTTGGTTGGGGCGGGCGTTTTCTCTGTGCTTTGCGGTAAAAAACATCCGAATCCGAAAAAATGTTAGGCCTTTCATATCAGGGATGCATTCCCAATTGTCACCCCAAACATATACCTTTATCATACATCACCCCGGGCGAAGCCGAGGAGTCTCCTTCTATATTCACGAGATGCCTCCCCGCCCCTACCGGCACGGGCGGGCCGCTACGGGCAGCACAACAATAGCGACAATTGGGAATGCCCCACATGAGGTATATAGCGTATTGTACCCGCCAAAGCCTATTTTTGTGCAAATGCTGAGGCTGAATTCCATATCATTATTCCAGTTTAAAAACTATACAAATAAAGTTTTCGAATTCCACAAAAATGTTATTGGTATTTGTGGTAAAAATGGCGTAGGTAAAACCAACATACTGGATGCCATTCATTACCTGTGTTTTACAAGGAGCTATTTCAGTACTTCCGACGCTGTAAACGTGCAGCATGGTTCGAAAGGATTTCGCCTGGAAGGCCGGGTTATGAAAGCCGGTGTGGAAGAAACTGCCACCTGTATACTAAGGAGAATAATAAGAAGGAGTTCCTCGTCAATGGTGAAGCTTATGAAAAGTTTTCCCTGCATATTGGCCGCTACCCCTGCGTTGTAATTGCGCCGGATGACGCGGTGTTGATTACCGGCGGCAGCGAAGAAAGACGTAGTTTCCTGGATTCGCTGCTATCGCAGCTTAATGCCGATTACTTACAAAAGCTGATCCAGTATAACAAAATTTTGCAGCAACGCAACTCGCTGCTTAAGTCGGCGGCAGAAACAGGCAAGCTCGATGAAGCACTATTGCAAATTTTAACGGACCAGTTAATTGTACCGGGTAATTACCTGTTTGAACAGAGAAGCCAGTTTCTCGTTTCTTTTTTACCGAAAGTAAAGACTGTATACCGAAATTGCTCAGAAAGAAGAGAATCTCTCCATATTGTATGATAGCCGGCTGCTGGAAACCTCGTTTGAAGAGCTGCTGATGGCCACCCAAAGCAAAGACCGCTTGTTACAGCGAACCACGGCCGGTATTCACCGCGATGATATTATTTTGCAATTAAATCAGCAGCCATTTAAAAATATTGCCTCCCAGGGGCAACGCAAAAGCCTGCTTTTTGCTTTAAAGCTAACTGAGCTGCAGGTTATTACACAGGAAAAAAAAGTAACTCCTTTTTTATTGCTCGACGATGTTTTCGAGAAACTGGATGAAGAGCGTATCAGTAACCTGTTACAAAAGGTTTGTATAGAAAATAACGGCCAGGTTTTTATTACCGATACCAATCAGGAGCGTTTAACAAAACATCTTGAAAACTTAAAAGCCGACTTCGATTTGATATCTTTGTGAGCTGGTTAAAGCGGTTGATTACAAAAACATACAATATGGGTGAATATTCGTTGGGCGAAGCATTAAAAGAATTTTTAAACAGAAGTCGTATTCGCGGCGATATACAAGCCCTGGAGATTGATGCTGCCTGGGAAAATATAATGGGAAAGACGGTAGCGCGTTATACCGACAAATTACACATTATAGGAGATAAATTATTTGTGTACACTTCTGTAGCGCCCTTAAAACATGAACTGGTTTACCAGAGAGAAAAGATCATCGAGCGGGTAAATGAAGCGCTGGGCAGTAAGGTTATCAAGGAAGTGATTGTTAAATAAGGGAGGTGGATGTTGGATAATGGCTACCAGGTGCCGGATTAGCGATACCCTTTACCCTTTACCCTTTACCCATTACCTATCACCCATTACCTATCACCCATTAACTATTAACTATTAACTATTAACTAATACTCCCCGTTATCTCCACTTCAAATACCTTTTCAAAATTTCGTTTTACTTTTTCTTTTACTTCATCCATGTCAACAGTGCGCCCGAGTTCTTTTTGCAGCGAGGTCACCTGTTTCCCCTGTATGCCGCAGGGAACAATCATATTAAAGTAGTTCAGGTCGGTATTTACATTTAATGCAAATCCGTGCATAGTGATCCAGCGGCTGGTTCGTACACCAATAGCGCATATCTTGCGTTCGCGACCTTTTTATCAGGTTCCAGCCAAACACCGGTTTCACCGGCAGAGCGCTCTCCTTTTAACCTATATTCAGCCAGCGTCAATATCACCACTTCTTCAATATTGCGCAGATACCTGCCAATATCTGTATAAAACTTCTCCAGGTCGAAAATGGGGTATCCGACCAGCTGTCCCGGGCCATGAAAGGTAATATCTCCTCCCCTGTTAATTTTAAAGAAATCGATACACAGTTTAGCCAGGTGTTCCTCGCTCATTAACACATTGCCCATATCCCCGCTCTTCCCCAATGTAAATACAGGAGGATGCTCTACAAAAAGTAATTCGTGCCTGGTTTGGGGCTTTTCTTTAAGCTGGTCAATCTCACCGCTATCCTGCAATTCGCGTAAATGTGTTTTAATAAACACATTCTCCTGCAATATATTTTCCTGGAAATCCCAGGCATCTTTATAACGCATATTACCCAAATCCCGGAAATGTACCTGTTGCTTCACCTGATATTTGAAAGTTTGAAATATGAAAAAAGTATGATAAGCCCATCAATACTGGGCTGTTACCAACAACAAAAATAAACACAATCTGTTCAAAACACATTAGTTTACCTTTGCACACAATGAACGAAGAAGAAATACTTACCGAACAGCAGGATAGCAGCGATGAGCTGTACCAGAAATTTGTGTTCAGAACCGATGCCGGCCAGGAAGCTTACCGCATCGATAAGTTCCTGATGAACCGCATTGAAGGGGCTACCCGTAATAAAATACAGCAGGCTATTCATAATAAAATGGTGCTGGTGAACGGCAATGAAGTAAAACCCAACTTCAAAATAAAAGCCAACCAGGAAATTGTAGTATACACGGATACAGCACCGGATGAAAATGAAATTGTACCGGAAAATATTCCGCTCAACATATTTTACGAAGATGACCATATCGTAATCGTAAATAAAGCTGCGGGCATGGTAGTGCATCCCGGCAGCGGCAATCCTAACGGTACGCTGCTGAACGCTATGGCATGGCACCTCCAGCAACAAAATTCGGCTATCAATGCTGAAACACTTCCCCGCTTCGGGATGGTACACCGTATCGACAAAAACACCAGCGGACTTTTGGTTTTAGCCAAAACCGAACTGGCCATGCGCAATCTGGCCAAGCAGTTTTTTGATCACACCGTTGACCGTAAATATATGGCCCTGGTATGGGGAGATGTAGCTGAAGACGAAGGTACCATTGTGGCTCATGTAGGACGTAACCTGCGTTTCAGGAAATTATTTGAAGCCTATCCCGAGGGTGATCATGGAAAAGAAGCAGTCACCCATTATAAAGTGCTGGAAAGATTTGGTTACGTTACGTTGGTGCAATGCATCCTCGAAACCGGTCGCACACACCAGATCAGGGTTCATATGAAGCACATAGGCCATCCTCTTTTTAACGACGATTTTTACGGAGGCGACAAAATTGTAAAGGGAACCGTGTATGCCAAATACAAGCAATTTGTTGACAATTGTTTCGCCATTTGTCCCCGGCAGGCACTGCATGCAAAAACACTGGGTTTTACACACCCGGTAACAGGCGAGCGTGTTTTTTCGAATCGGAACTGGCGAAAGATATTGAAGAAGTAATTGAGAAATGGCGCAAGTATACTACCGCTTACCGCCCCTCAGAGTAATTGCGGGCGAAGTACGTTTTACCTGATAAACATCTTTTGTTATGAAAATGAAAGTAATCATTACAGGCGCTACCGGCATGGTGGGTGAAGGCGTATTACACCATTGTCTTAATGATGACAGGATTGAAAATGTATTATCTATAAGCCGCAGGTCAGCCAATATAACCCATCCCAAGTTAACGGAGATAATACATAGCAATTTTGAAGACCTAACACCCATCGAACACCGGTTACAGGGTTATAATGCCTGCTTTTTCTGCCTGGGTTTGTCGTCCGTTGGTGTGAGCGCCGGTGATTATTACCGGATGACCTATACGCTTACATTACATGTTGCAGAAGTGCTGTGCAGGCAAAACCCCGGAATGACGTTCTGTTATGTGTCGGGCGCCGGCACAGACAGTACGGAAAAGGGAAGGCTAAGATGGGCGCGTGTAAAGGGAAAAACAGAAAATGAGCTGATGAAACTACCGTTTAAAGCGGTGTATAATTTTCGCCCGGGAGCAATGGAATCATTTAAAAATGCCTCTAACGTACCGCGCCTGTACCAACCGGTGATCTGGATCTTTAAACGCGTTGCTCCCAAAAAGCTCATTCATCTTACTGAATTGGCAAAAGCCATGAGACAGGTAAGTATGCATGGCTTTAGTAAAAATATACTGGAAATAAGAGATATTAAAACCGCTGCAGCCTCTTAGTCTTTTTGTTGCTGCTCAACGGTATTTTCCATACGGTCTTCCTGCGCTTCCCTGATCAGTTTTTTTGCTTTTTTGCCACCTTTAACCAGCTTCATGATAACCGGGAACGTGGTAATAACAACAATACCGATAATAATAATTTCCAAGTGTGCGGTGAGATCAAAATTATAATGGTTCATCAGCCATTTTTGCAGGAAATGACCGGCAAAAATCAAGCTGAACACCCAAAGGCAGCAGCCAAGAATATTGTAGAAGGTAAATTTAGCTCTTTCCATCTTTACAATACCTGCAATAATGGGAGCAAAAGTTCTTATAAAAGGTAAGAACCGGGCTACAACAATGGCAAATCCACCATTTTTTTCATAAAAATCGTGCGCCTGCTCCAGGTACCGTCTTTTAAAGAAGAAGTTTTCTTTCCAGTTGTACATAGAGGGTCCTACTTTTCGGCCGGTCCAGTACCCTACCATATTACCCAGTATACCCGCTAAAGCAATCAAACCGAACAGTACAAACAGATCTACCCATTCATTATGTATATGGCCCAGGCCGATAACCTGCATAAACTGGTTGGCCAAACCCGGCACCAGCTCGCCGGCTTTTTCCATCTTGTGCGCAAAAATGCCGGCAATAAACAATAAGGTATCGCCGGGAAGAAAAAACCTGCGAATAAACCGGTTTCTGCAAAAACTACAAATAATATTAACCACAACCCACCATTTTCTATATACCACGTTGGCTGCAATAAATCCGTCCACTGAAATGCCGTGCTCAATAACTCAATCATGATTTAATTTTATCGTTCGTTTTCGTTTTATGTGTTTATATCAGTTATGTTAAATCCGTCAAAGACAGCCTGTCGTTGGCTAGCCATTCAACAAAAGTGCTGAAAAAAAGTTCAACCTTTAAATAAATATTTGCTAATCTTTAAAAGCCTCGGCTTTTGCATTGTCAAACTCTCCTTCCCATTTAGCTACCACCACTGAGGCCAGGCAGTTGCCTATAACGTTTACCGAGGTTCTACCCATATCCATCAGCTCGTCAATTCCCAAAATGGCGGCGATAATTACGATAGGTAGTCCAAATTGTTCTGCAGTAGCTATTAATATGATTAATGAGGCCCGTGGAATGGCTGCTACGCCTTTACTGGTGATCATAAGTGTAAGCGCAATTAACAACTGCTGCCCAAACGACAGATCCATACCTGCTGCCTGGGCTACAAAAATGGAGGCAAGGGACAGGTAAAGTGTGGTACCATCCAGGTTAAAGCTATACCCTGTTGGAACCACAAAAGACACGATTTTTCTGGGCACCCCGAATTGTTCCATATTTCTCATTACTGCGGGCAACGCAGCGTCGGAACTGGTAGTTGCAAATGCGATGGAAACAGGCTCTTTAATTGCCTGTATGAATTTTTTTACAGGAATTTTAAGGTATAGGGCAACCGGGAGCAGCACCAATACTATAAAAGCGATCAACGCTGCATACAGGGTAATTAAAAGCATGAAAAGATATTTTAAAATATCGATGCCCATATGCCCTACTGTATAAGCCATTGCAGCGCCCACTCCTATCGGCGCAAAATACATAATGAGATGGGTATATTTGAACATGGTTTCCGACAGGCTTTCCATAAAGTCCACAATAGGCTTTTTTTGCCCTCAGGCAGCTTGGCCAGGCCAATACCAAATATAACAGAGAATATCACGATCTGCAATACCTGGTTTTCATAGATAGATTTCACGATATTTTCAGGAAAGATGTCCCTGAAAAATGAAGTGGTTTTATAGATCCATTGATCGCCCTCCGGTATATTTTTCAAAGCTGCAATATCGGCGTCCTTTGTTACCGAAGCTTTAGGTAAGTCGTGATGAGGAATTTTGGATGCATCTATTCCTACTCCTGCCCGGGTAATATTAATAGCAGCCAACCCTATAAATAAAGCTATGGTGGTAGCGCTATAAAAATACAGCAACGATTTCCAGGCCATTCTGCCCACCTGCTTCAGATCCGAATGTCCTGCTATGCCATATACTAATGTAGCAAAAAGAATGGGGCCAACAATTGTTTTGATTAATTTAATAAAACCCTGGCTTAGCGGCTGAAACGACAATGCGACACCCCGGAAATCGCTTCCCAATATTACCCCGAATAAAATGCTTACCAGTATCCAGGTAGTTAATGAACGTTTCAGGAAAGCAAAAATAAAAAGGATGACTACCAGTATCCACCTGGAAGCGAAGAGCAGCTGAGTGGGTAAAGGACTGATTTCGAAGCTAAACAGGTGTAAGACAGCTACAACAGTGAATGCTATCAGCGCAATTAATCCGGCTTTTTTGTTTTTGTCATATAGTAAGGCAGGCTTAAAAACTAATTTATAATACCTAAAACTTGGTAAAATAGAGAATAATATATGTAACTTCCAAAAGTTTTGTTAAGGTGTATGCGATTATTCCTTATTTTTCCCCTGTTAAAACAATTGATTAAAAAATAATATACCACTCAAAGTAGATACTTATGGGATTATTTACAAAGAAACCACTTAGCATTTTATTGGCGGAAGCATCCGACTCAGAGAAAGGCTTGAAGCGTACGCTCTCTGCCGGAGGACTGGTTGCATTAGGTATCGGTGCTATTATTGGCGCGGGCCTTTTTGTACGTACTGCTGCTGCCGCTGCTCAAAATGCCGGTCCATCGGTAACATTTGGTTTTATTCTGGCTGCAATAGGTTGCGCTTTTGCCGGTCTTTGTTATGCCGAGCTATCTTCTTCAATCCCCATATCGGGTAGTGCCTACACTTTTACTTATGCTACTATGGGTGAAATGCTGGCATGGGTTATTGGCTGGGACCTTGTTTTGGAATACGCCGTTGGTGCCGCCACTGTTGGCATAGCCTGGAGCGAATATTTAAATAACCTCCTGGTTAATATCTTACACTGGAAGCCGATCGCCTACGAATGGTGTCATTCGCCGTTCCAGGTATCGCCAGATGGCATAAGGGGAATTATGAATCTTCCCGCACTGTTCATCGTAACCCTGATGAGTATGTTATTAATTAAAGGAACGTCAGAATCGTCTTTTGTAAATGCCCTTATTGTAATTGTGAAGGTGACCATTGTGGTATTAATAATTATATTGGGATGGAAGTTTATTAATCCTGCCAATCACAGTCCGTATATACCCTCTGCCGAAAAATATGTAGACCACCAGGGGTTACCCACAACTTCGGCGGTATTATGGGTATTTTGGGCGCTGCGGAACTGTATTTTTGCTTTCATCGGTTTTGATGCAGTAAGCACCGCGGCTCAGGAAACCAAAATCCCAAAACCGCGTTACCTATCGGTATCCTCGGTTCTCTGGCTATTTGCACCGCATTGTATTTACTGTTTGGCCATGTATTAACAGGATTAGCGCCCGTTTCATTCTTCAGGGATCCGAGCCAGGGTGGAGAAGCTTCTGTAGTAGCGGCTATTCAAAACTTTATGCCCGGTTATAAATGGTTATCCGATGCTGTTACCATCGCTATTCTCGCAGGCTTTACATCTGTTATATTAGTGATGCTTTTGGGTCAAAGCCGGGTGTTTTATTCAATGAGTAAAGACGGGCTATTGCCGGCTTCATTCAGTAAACTTCACCCCAAATTCCAGACACCTTATAAAGGCAATCTTATCATCCTGCTCCTGGTAGGCCTGTTTGCGGCGTTTGTTCCCGGCGATGTAGTGGGGCATATGACCAGCATTGGCACCCTGTTCGCATTTATCTTGGTTTGTGCTGCAGTAATTATATTGAGGAAGAAAGAACCCAACCTGAAACGCGAGTTTAAAACACCTCTTGTACCTCTTTTTCCTATTTTAGGAATTGTTTCGTGCCTGGCAATGATCCTGGGTCTGGGCTGGGAGAACTGGGCCCGCTTAGGCGGATGGCTGGCGATTGGGTTTATCATTTATTTTACTTACAGTGTTAAGCATAGTAAACTGGCCAAAGGCCAGGTGGTAATTCCAGAAGACCCTCCCGGAGATGGATTACATTAATCATCGCATTCTGATTTTTTTGATACCAACCGCCTCCCAAAATGAGGCGGTTTTTTATTAAGGCTACTTAGATTTCTCTTGTAAAATTATTGTTGTTTTGAGGGGCAAGAGGAACTCCCAACAATTTTTTTCATTCACCCTTCGTGTAATTTTATGGTTGAAAAATTTAATGTACGTTTGCAGCCACAATTTATATTTTATGGGAAGGATATTTGAAGTTCGTAAAGCTTCTATGTTTGCCAGGTATGATAGAATGGCTAAGAACTTTACTCGTATTGGTAAAGAAATTATTATAGCTGTAAAAGCCGGCGGCCCCGATCCGTCACAAAACGCAGCGCTTCGCCGTTGCTTTCAGAATGCACGCAGTGTAGGGATGCCTAAAGACCGGGTAGAAGCAGCTATTAAACGTGCACAGGGTAAGGAACTGGTGAATTATGATGAAATCCTGTATGAAGGTTACGCACCTCATGGTGTAGCATTGCTGGTTGAAACGGCTACAGATAACCACGTACGCACAGTTGCTAATGTAAAATCACATTTCAATAAAGGAGGTGGTGCCATGGGCAACAGCGGCAGCGTTGCTTTCCAGTTTAATAAAATGGGGTTTTTAAATTAAACCCGGAAGGTTTAAATACCGACGACCTGGAGCTTGAGCTGATCGACTTTGGCCTGGAAGAATTGGGAGAAAGCACTACTGATGACGGAAAGGATGTAATTGTTCTGAGGGTAGCTTTTACCGATTTCGGTAACATGCAGAAAGCATTGGAAGAAAGAAACATAACTCCTATCAGCGCAGAGCTGGAATGGATACCTACCACTACCGTACCGGTTAATGACGAACAAGCCGAAGAAGTGAGCAAACTGATAGAACGTTTAGAACAGGATGAAGACGTTCAAAAAGTTTTTCATAATATGGGATAAAGAAAGTTATGGATCATGGTTGATAGCTGATCGCCGCTTTGCGCGCTGGCCATGAACCATGATCTATTAACCATCAACTATTCCTATATTTGTTTCAATGGATAATGATAAAGAAGTTGAAGCATTACTCACCCTGATTGAAGATCCGGATACCGAAGTGTTTGAAGCGGTAAGTAATCGCATTATCTCCTACGGTACACCCATCATCGCCGACCTCGAAAACCTTTGGGAAAACACCATCGATAACAATGTTCAGGAACGTATTGAGCTGCTCATTCACCGCCTGCACTTTACCAGTTTAAAGAACGATTTTACTGAATGGAGTCATGCCCCGCATCACGACCTGATACCCGGCGCCCTGCTGGTGGCTAAATTGCTTTACCCCGATCTGCATACCGGCAAGATCATACAGGATATTGAACGGCTCCGGCGCAATATCTGGATCGAATTAAACAACTACCTCACTCCTCTCGAACAGGTAAACGTTATCACCAGCATTTTGTATAATTATTTCGGCTTAAAAGGATCGCTTGGTGAAAAACGTATTCCTAACGAATTCCTGATCTCCCATATTATTGAATCGAAAAAAAACCAGAGCGGCAACGGCGTGCTTTATCTTTTACTTACCGAGCTACTGGATGTTCCTGTGAGGCTGTTGCCTATTCCTAACCAATTTGTACTCGCTTATTTTAAATCGAAAACAGAAAGCGACCCCGAAAAGCTCCATTTGAATATAGAATTCTTTATCGACCCTACATTGGGCCAGGTGTTTACCCATAACGACCTCTATAATTATTTTAACAGGATTTCCTTAGCCGTTAAGCCCGATTATTTCAGGCCCCAGAGTAACAAGGAAGTGATCATAAAGCTGCTACAGGATATCGGTACCTGCTACCTGTCAGATGACAAATTGTACCTATTAAAGGAAATTGAAGAATTAATAGACATATTAAGAAGATAAAACAGCACTCAACCAACGCCTATTTTTCTCTTTATCGTTTTTGTTAAAAAAATCAGAAAATTCTAAAGAGGTGTTAATTATACGAAACAAATCGTAAATTGCTTAAAATTTTGGTGTATGGCAGACGTTAAAACATTAAAACCAACAGAAAGTGAACTCGAAATACTGCAGGTGCTTTGGCAAAAGGCAAAGCTACGGTCAGAGAGGTACACGAAGAGCTGGTTGCAGGAAAAGATATAGGTTATACAACCACGCTGAAGCTGATGCAAATTATGAATGATAAGGGCTTGGTTAACAGAGATGACTCGGCCCGGACCCATATTTACAAGGCAGCTACAGATAAAGAGAACACCCAGAAATTTTTACTGAACAAGTTTATAGGTAACCTTTTCGGAGGGTCATCAGGCCAGCTGGTAATGCAGGCCCTTGGAAGCCAGGAGGTAACTGAAGAGGAACTGGACCAGATACAGTCTTTAATTGACAATTTAAAGAAAAAATAACCATGAACGAGAGCTTGCAATCGGTACTAACTGCTTTAGGAAACGCTGTTGTTAACAGCATCTGGCAAACAGGCCTTATATGGCTTATTGGATCGGTTATACTCATTTGTACAAGCGTTTGTCGCCGGAGCAATTAAGCAATATCAGCTTTGCAGCCCTTCTTACAGGATTTAGTGCGTTTATTGCAACTTTCTTTATGTCTTTATTCAGTCCTGATACGGGGTTGGGAATAGTAAAATGGATGAGCAATATCCGGTCTATCCAGCCGGTGATGGTATACGCGGCCATTGCTTACATGATGCTTTTAACCGTACCATTAATGAAGCTTGTATCAGGCACTCAAAGCGTTTACAGGTTGCGGAGACGGGGATTGGGAAAAGTTCCGGGCGCTTTAAAAATATTTCTGCTGGATGCTTCCCAATACCTGAGCATTAAAAGAAAGGTCAGCCTGTTTACATCTGATCTTATTTCTTCCCCTCTAACTGTTGGTTTTCTGAAGCCGGTAATATTGTTACCGGTGGCTATGATCAACCAGTTAAGTATAGAGCAGGCACAGGCTATTATATTGCATGAACTGGCCCATATTCGCAGAAATGACTATTTGCAAAACCTAATTACACAAATTATTCTCACTACTCTTTATTTCAACCCGTTTGCAAGACTGCTCGCTAAAATGCAAAACCTGGAACGTGAAAAATCAGCAGATAACTGGGTAATGCAATTCGAGTATAATAATTGCATGTATGCGAAAACCTTGTTATTGCTGGCCAGGCAAAATATGGGAAAAACTCATAAACTGGCCGTACCTATTTCTGGCAAAAGGTCTCCGCTGCTTGAAAGAGTAGAGTTCTTATTAGGCGCCGGAAAAAGAAAGTATCCTTCCATAAAGAGCCTTTCTTTTCTGTGCACGCTTATAGCTGTTATGTTTGTGGGCTCCTGTTGAATAAACCAGGCAGTAATGATAATATCGGTGCGATGCTGGCTCCAACAGCACAGCCTGTTGCAGGTGTACGGTTTGCCTCTCAACTGGAGCCGACCGTCCTTCCGGAAGCGTCACCGGAAACTATTCCGGCTGTTATTACTGAAGAGGAACAGCTCCCTCGGCTACCTGCTCTGTACCTAAAAAACCAGCACTGCCTATACCGGAAACCAGGGTGTTAAAAACGAAGAATGTGTTGAAGCAGAAAAACCTGCTGCAACTTTTGTCAGCCATTTGGAAACCGTAATACCGGTGTTGGCAGACAAAGAAGAGAAAGAGGTTCAGGAAGCCTTAAAAGCTACCCAGAAAATTGTTGTTGAATTAAGCTGGAGCGCTATAGATAACTCCCTTGCAGAAACTGTAACACAGGAAGAAAAACAACTACTTAAAGATGCTTACAGCGAAAAAATAAAAACCGCTAACTGGGATAAACAGGCAGATGTATTACGTTTACGGTATAAAGATATCAACTGGGAAAAAGCTTCTAAAAAACTTGCAGGCGTTATCGCCGATTTCAAAGTGGATAGTATTTATAAAGAATATAAAAACGTAACACAGGCGCTCTACGGATACAAGAAACAGCTGGAGCAAGACTCTTCCTGCCAGAAAAAGAAATTACAGCAGTTACCGATCTGATTAAACAATACAGGATCGCGATCCAGAAAATAGATAGTATAAGAAGTATTAAAGTTACAGAGCTGTAAAAGAATACACAGCACACTATTCCAGCCTTATTGTTTCCAGGAAGAAATACCGGATAAAAGAAGACATTCTTTAACATTTGCTCCTCCTTGTCATCACTTTAATTATTTTTGTTAGAGAAAGGATAATTATGCGTATTACCTCAGAAAACAGATTTAAGAAATTAATAGTTATTGGCGACCGGATACTGATTAAGCCACAAAAGCCAGATGAACGTACGGCCAGCGGCCTGTACCTCCCGCCGGGCGTGCAGGAGAAAGAAAAAGTACAACAGGGATATGTTATTAAAACAGGACCGGGATATGCGATACCGGTTGCCGTAGATGATGAGCCCTGGAAAACTGATGAAGACCAGGTAAAATACGTGCCCCTGCAGGCAAGGGAAGGGGACCTGGCCATTTTTTCTCAGTGGGGCTACCGAGATCATGTATGAGAATGAAAAATACTTTATTGTGCCGCAAAGCGCTATATTAATGCTGGAGCGCGAAGAGGACCTGTAACTAATTTCCGGCTATTACAATAAATTTCACCTAAACACTCACTTATGAAAGGATTTAATGCCAATATAGAGCAACTTACGTTAGCAAATGAAAATTTCAGAAAAGTATTGTATACTTCAACACATATGCAGTTGGTGTTGATGAGCTTATTGCCGGGGCAGGAAATTGGCGAAGAAATACATAAAGAGAACGACCAGTTTTTCCGCTTTGAGCAAGGTACCGGTAAATGTGTGATCGACGGTAACGAGTACGTGGTAACAGACGGCGATGCAATCATCATTCCTTCAGGAGCCAAACATAATGTAATCAATACCGGCGTCGATGCACTAAAAATGTATACTATTTACGCACCTCCCCATCACAAGGACGGTATAGTAAGGGCTACTAAAAAAGAAGCAGAAGAGAACGAGGAGGATTTTGACGGGCAGACGACCGAATAAAATGAGAAAATGGAAGCTGCAATACACCGTATACCCGGTTGTTCTTACCGGGGTTTTGTACGTATCGGCTGTATACGCACAAAACAATTTACCGGTTGAACGTTCTCTTAGCCATTATAAAAAGGAAATAAAAGAGGCGCCTTATCTGGAAATGGTAGAATTAAAAAGCCGGGAACCTTCCATTGTATATGACTTTAAGTATGCCACCCGTAACAATTTTATGGGACGCTATATGTATCCTGCAGGCACCCGGATAACATTTTTACGGAAACCTGCTGCCGACTCCTTAATAAAAATACAGCGGGAATTGAATAAAGAAGGATTAGGCCTTAAAGTATTCGACGCTTATCGTCCCTATTCGGTTACCAGGCATTTTTGGGAGCTGGTAAAAGATGAAAGATACGTTGCCAATCCTGCCAAAGGAAGCCATCATAATCGCGGCACCGCCATCGATCTTACTATTATTGATCTCAACACCGGTGACGAATTGAATATGGGTACAGGCTTTGACAATTTTTCGGACACGGCACATCACGGTTTTAAACAATTGACTGAACCCATATTACAAAACCGCGAAAAGCTGAAAAACATCATGGCTAAATACGGATTTGCTGCGCTTTCAACCGAATGGTGGCATTATACTTATCAAAGTCCTATAAAATTCCCGGTATTGGATATTACTTTTAAAAAGCTGGCAAACCGATAAATACTACAGGCAATAGCACGAGCTTCGAAAGAGATACCGCTCCCTGCCGTTTTAATGCGATACAGAGCGCATATACAATTAAAATGTATACGCGCTTTTTTTTGTGTACCCGGTAAAGCCAGGCTATTAACAAAGCTCATGAAAGCCGGCGGTGACTATTCCTGTATATAGTTCTCTGCAGAAGCACTGCCAGTACATATACCATTACTGCTCCCACCATATTCAGCCATAAAAAGCCCAGGCTGATCTTTCCATATTCATTTAAAATGAAAAGCAGTACAATCACCAGTTCGGTAACAACCGCTGCAACAAATACCGCATTGCCTTTCACTTTCCTGGCATAAAACGCCACCAGGAATACCCCAGTATCGTTCCGTAAAACAAGGAGCCTAAAACATTTACTACTTCTATTAAGCTGCTGCCCCAGTTTGAAACGAACATGGCCACGCCAATACAAAACAGGCTCCATACAATAGTATAAATCTTTGAGTAGGTGTAATCTCCCAGCCTGGCTTTGTGAAAATATTTCTTATGGATATCAATAACAGTGCTGGACGCAAGGGAATTAACAGCCGCGGCAATACTGCCCCAACTGGCAAGAAATATCACGGCAATGATCAGGCCTACCAGTCCCTGCGGAAGATAGTCGATCACAAACTTCAGGAAAATATAGTTGGTGTCATTATCCCTGCCTCCGTTTTCCTTAACCAGTTGTTTAATATCATTGCGTACCACCATGGTGCTGTCCTGCAGCTGCAACATCTGGTTAAAGTAGGCGGCCTCGCCACTTTGCTCCTTATACCGGCTCAACAACACTGCCTTTTTTTTCATCAATGCGATGAAGCGTTGCCTGTAGTTCATCGAACCTGTTTTTATGTATTGAGTTCTCCAAACGACTCAGCTCATAATCATTAAAAAAGCAGGCGCCTTATGAAACTGGTAAAATGCAAATACCAGCACCCCAGCAACAAAATTAAAAACTGCATGGGTACTTTTACAATACCGTTCATTAGCAGCCCGGTTTTACTTTCATTTAAATTTTTGCAGTCAGGTAGCGCCCCACCTGCGATTGGTCTGTACCAAAATAAGACAACGCCAAAAAGAAGCCGCCTATAATACCGCTGAAAATATTATACCGGTCGCCCCAGTTAAATTTGCCGTTTTCAAAACCTGTGGTAATTACATTAAATTTTCCCATCTTACCGCCTATATTAAGAGCGTCGGTAAACCCTATACCTGCCGGAAGCTTATATACCATATAATAGCCGGCCAGAAACAAAGCAACCATAATGATAAAAACTGCAATTGTTGTGTATAAGCTACTGCCCTGGCGCCTCCTGTAACGGTGTAAATAATCAGCACCCCTCCCATTACCAGGTTGGTAAGGTAGATGTTCCATTCAAAAATTACAGAGAGTATCAGGAAGGGGCAAAGATGCTGATACCGGTAGAGAGCCCTCTCTGTAATAAAAAAGTAGGGAAGTAAAGGTTCTTGTTTTTCCATCGAAGCGACGCTCCAGGTACTCGTAGGCCGTATATACTTTCAGTCTGCTAAAAACAGGTGCAAATGAGATACAAATCACAATGGCGGCAAGCGGTAGTCCAAAATAGTATTGAACAAAGCGCATTCCGTCGGTATAAGCTTGTCCGGGTGCAGCCAAAAAAGTAACCGCACTCGCCTGCGTACCCATAATACTCAGCAAAATAATATACCAGGGCATGCTCCGGTTCGACAAAAATAGCCTTCCAGATCTTTGCTGGCACGACTCTTAAATACGCCATAGAGAATGATCAGTATGAGCGTACAGGCCAGTACTATCCAGTCTAATGGTGTCATGAAAACTTTTTTGTCAGATAGTAAAAAATGCTATTAACAAAACCAGTATTACAACAACCAATATGTACCAAGTGGTCCAGGACTTAAATAAAGGTGGTTTTTTATTAAGTTCCGGCATGCTTTATCGTTTCGTTCGCAATGAGTTCATAAAAACAATTCCCAATCCTATGATCAGGCCCAACATTAGCCCAAACCGGACTCTTTTAATAAGAGTACCGATCACCAGTCCTATTACAATAGCTATCAGAAAAGCCATTTCTCCCCGCCTGATATCTACTAAAGGTTTTTTCTTTTCCATTTTTTATTCTGTTTGCCGGCCGGCAATAACATTTAATCATACAGTCAACCCATCCAACTCACGCTACTTATTCAACGCAATCAAGTTAGCCAGTAAACGCATGGCTCCGGGAACCGCTGCCGGAAGTTCCCTAAAAAAACTAATCCTGTGTAAGTAAAGGTACCTTTTCCGTAATTAGCAGTAATCAAACTTCCTTCATCAGGGCTTTCACCGGGGTCAGCCATCGACAATAATGGCTTAAAATGGTTATCCCATCCACCGGCATGGTAAATGCTGCGTTCCTGCACCCAATGCTCAAAATCCTTAGCGGTGATCTTATTCGGGAAATTAAATACCTTATGAGCAGGGTCTATAATGGTTACTTTCGCCTGTTCATCAGTGATCCTGTTACGGGTAATATTAAATTCGTAAGGCCCTATTTTCGACTTAACAGTGCCAAGGTTATTGCTGGTATTATATTGTACGATCAGGTTGCCGCCGTCTCTTACATAATTCATCAGCTCGTCGTAAAAATCATTCATCCACTCATTCGTATTATAAGCACGTACTCCTGTAATGATAGCATCAAAGCTACTGAGGTTGCTTACAGGCAGGGTTATCTTGTCCAATATCGTTACCTCATAGCCCATCCGCTCCAGTACAACCGCTACTTTATCGCCCGCGCCGGGTATATACCCTATTTTTTACCAACTGTTTTCAAATTGATATTTAAGGCAGTAATAAAGTCGGGGTAAAAATAGCGTACTGCCGGAATATGGTCGTAATCGATACTTCTCAACGCCAGATGATAGCCCACAGTATCTTTATCTGTTTTCTTATTGGCATAAGGAGTAAGGGTATAGATCTCCTCCGGTTCGTGCTTCTCCGTTACATCAAAATTGTAAAAAGCGGTCTTTCCTTTTTCTAAAGACTGGGCGCCGTTCTGAACACCCGAATAATCGATGCCGGTGAGCCCGGCTGTAATAGTACCACGTATATCGGTAAAAGCATGCAGCTGTGTTTGCACCCGTTGATTTTTATTATCGGGCCTGAACACTACCAGGTTGGGTGATGCAGTAATGGTGGCGGGTGGTATTACAATCAAGGGCTGATACACTTCACCTTTTACGGGATCAGTATATTTGTACCTTACGGGCTGCTCAAAAACAAAGTCCTGTCCCGATATATTCACGGTAAACCGGGCAGTATAAGCAGGCGCCACATCCGGCACTCCTATCTGCTGCTGGTCGGCCACAAAAATATTCCCTTCTTTTTTTCTCGTTTAGCCAATAAGGTTGTGTGATCTCTTTTTGTAGCGGTACATTGATCCTCGTGTCGAAAGTAATATTCCTGTTTTTGTCCAGTGATTTATTGATATCGTTGGCAACTTCACCAATAGTAATGCTCTTAATCACTGCATCTGCACCCAGCCGGTTGTTCAGCGTTGTATTTATGTTTACGGCCTCCGTTTGCACCGCAAAAGGCTGGTTGCTATAGGCATCTATATATAAGCCGCTACATAAAGCAACCAGTTGCTGCACTTCTGACTTCTTTTTTTTCGATCCAATAATGATTGCCCGATGCACTAAGCAACTTATACAGCGCTACGAGATCTGCAACCGACTTTTCGGGCGCAGCAATGCTGAACTTTGTCTCGATTGCTGTGATCATTTTCTGTATAGCAGCACCGCTTTTTCCTACTCTGTTCCAGGTGATGTCTACCCCTCTAACAGGTCTGTTTTGGGAGCATCCCCGCCGGTAGTTTTAAAATATTCATAACTGTCGCCCCTGGCAGCAGCAGAACCAAAACCCTGGGATTTGTGCTGGCTACGGCTTTCAGCCGCTATTTCTCCATAGCTTTTGCCGAGTAAAGCATTGTAGCCGCCTACATTAATATTAAACTGCGACGGATCGGTGGTATTGTTTCCGCCGAAATTAAACGTGTTCCATAATATCCTTTTAGCTTGCCAGGGCTTTACATATACTAACTGTTCTTTAAATTGATTAGGATCGGCTGCCGCTTTAAAAGCCTCGTTCGCCAATATTGCGCTGGCTGTATGATGCCCGTGCCCACCTTCCCCGGTTACGGGGAAACGGGTAATGATAACGTCCGGCTGAAATTTACGGATCATCCAAACCACATCGCTGAGCACTTTTGCACGGTCCCATTTCTGGAAGGTTTCTTCGGGATTCTTTGAAAACCCGAAATCGAAAGCCCTGGAGAAAAATTGCTCTCCCCATCAATACGACGCGCTGCCAGTAACTCCTGGGTACGTATCAACCCCAGCTCAATACCCTGTTCATCTCCAATCAGGTTTTGTCCGCCGTCTCCCCGTGTTAAGGAAAGATAACCGGTTCGATACAATCGATCGTTAGCCAGATAAGTAATCAGGCGGGTGTTCTCATCGTCGGGATGGGCCGCTACATACAAAACCGAACCTAAAACTTTTAATTTCTGGATGCGCTGCAATACTTGTGAAGCCGAACCGGGCTGAGCTGCAGCACTTATATAAAAAAACAGGAAAACAGAACTGATAATCCGCATCTTCATCTTACGAAAATAACGGAAAAGCCGCAACGGGAAAAGCCTGGCAGCAAAGCCTTTATATATCATTAGCTAAACTCAGGCAATAGCACCAGTTCTTCCACGCTGCCAACCACGGTAAGCCGGTGCATGGGGTTCTCATATAAGAAGCCATTGTGCAGCATGGTTTCAATATGCGCCAGCAAATGATTATAAAAACCATTGAGATTAATAATGTATATATTTTTATCGTGAATGGAAAGATTATTCCAGGTGATCATTTCAAATAATTCATCCAAAGTGCCATACCCCCGGGCAAAATAACCGCTGCATCACAGAGCTCATACATTTTCTTTTACGGATATGCATATCCCCTACTATCAATAGTTCTGTTATGGTTTTATGCGAACGTTCTCTGGCATCCAGTATCTCGGGGATCACTCCTACTACCGACCCGCCATTTTCCATTACGGCGTTAGCCACAGCCCCCATCAGGCCTACGTTACCGCCACCATATACTAATTTCATACTCCTGGAAGCCATCCATACACCTAAGCTCCTGGCTTCTGCCGTAAATAGTGCGTCCCTGCCGTCTTTAGAGCCGCAAAAAACGGCCAGTGATCTGATCAACATATAATAAGGTTTTCTTTTTAAAGGAAGCCTGTTTCTAAAAGCCGCTTTTACCCGGCAACTATAATACAAATCACAAAAGAAATTTCCATATCTTCAAAAATTAAATTGCCAAAGCAAAATCATTCATAAAAAAATAATATGTCTGCAGGTTTTTTATTCTCCATTGTAATTGCTTATTTTCTGTTACTGCTTCTGGTTGCCTGGAAAACCAGTAAGAATAGTAATAATGAATCTTTTTTATCGGCAACAGAAGCAGCAACTGGATGCTCGTGGCATTTGGCATGATCGGTACTTCACTAAGCGGCGTGACCTTTGTAAGTGTGCCCGGCGCGGTTGGCGCCAGCCAGTTTGGCTATATGCAGATTGTTATCGGTTATATGCTCGGCTATTTATCGATCGCTTTTATACTGCTCCCACTTTACTACCGGTTAAAGCTCACTTCTATTTATGGTTACCTGAAAACCAGGATGGGCATGCTTTCTTATAAAACCGGCGCCTGGTTCTTTATTATCAGCCGCCTGGTAGGCGCTACAGCCAGGCTATACCTGGTAGTGAATATTTTACAGGCCACTATACTGGATAGTTTTGGTATACCATTTTGGGTATCCACCCTCATTATCCTTTTTATGATCATTTTATATACTTTCGAAGGAGGTGTAAAAACGATCGTTTGGACCGATACCCTGCAAACAACGGGTATGTTAGCTGGTTTGATCATTTGTACGATCTACCTGCTGCAACATATGAACCTCAATATTACAGAGAGCCTGGATGCCATGCGAAATGCCAGCCTTTCCAAGATTTTCAATACCGACGTTAATTCAAAATCTTATTTTATCAAGCAAATACTGGCCGGCGCCTTTATCACCCTCAGCATGACGGGTATTGACCAGAAATGATGCAAAAAAGCATCTCTGTAAACAAACTCAAAGATTCGCAAAAAAATATGGTGTCGCTGGCTTTTATAATGGTGGTGGTAATCGGGCTCTTCCTGTATTTAGGAGGCTTACTGCATTTATTTGCTGCACAGGAAAATATTACGGCTTCAGGAGACGCGTTGTTCCCAACCGTAGCAGTACAGCATATGCCCCCGGCCATTTCTGTTATTTTTATTGTAGCGCTGATATCCGCTCTTTTCCCAAGCGCAGATGGCGCTATGACCGCGCTCACTTCTTCGTTCTGCATTGATATTGCCGGCCTCAACAGGCGCACGGATATGGATGATAAAGCCAAAAACGCTTCAGGCAAACCGTTCACCTTATTGTGGCTGCGGCGTTTTTGCTGCTGGTGCTGATCTTTAAATGGATTGACAGTAAGAGCATGATCGATATCATTTTACGACTGGCAGGCTATACTTACGGGCCTTTATTAGGACTCTTTGCATTTGGTATTTTTGTAAAACGCAGGCCTAACGACAAACTGGTACCTTTTGTGTGTTTTATCGCACCCATTCTTTGCTTCTTAATTGATGAAAACCAGGAAGCTATTTTTGCAACTTTAAAATAGGCCTGGAGTTGATCATTTTAAATGCCCTGTTTACCTTTATTGGCTTATTTGTTATTTCTAAAAAAGTAAGTGCGGCCGAACTGGAACAGGATAGCGTGCATTAATAGCTGGCAGAGGACAGACAATTATCGCATCACATTATCCGAAATAATAGACTATGAACTTTGAACAGCTCAATCAGTTTGCAGATGCGTACAGTACTGCCGAAGATGTATTGCTGGCCGAAATCAATGCGTTCACCCAAAAAACCATGCGGAACCGCACATGTTAAGCGGCCACGTGCAGGGCCAGCTGCTCAAAATGATCAGCCACATGATCAGGCCTGAGCGTATTTTGGAAATCGGAACTTTTACAGGTTACAGCGCTTTATGCCTTGCAGCAGGTTTACAACCCAACGGTGTACTGCACACTATTGAGTTCAGGAGTCTACTGCAGCCATTGCCAACAATTTTTTCGAAAAATCGGCTTACCAAAGCAATATCCGGTTACACACAGGTAATGCGTTGGAAATCATACCAAAACTGGATGAAGACTGGGACCTTGTTTTTATTGATGCCGATAAACCTGGCTATATAAATTATTTTGAATTGGTTTTTCCCGTGTTAAAAAAATGGTTTTATCTTAGCAGATAATATTTTTTTCCATGGTGAAGCTTTGAAAGAAAATGCCAAAGGCAAAAGTGCCAAAGCTATTAAGGAGTTCAACCAGTTTATTAACCAAAGAACGGATATCGATAAAGTGGTACTTACTATCAGAGACGGGCTTTATTTAATAAGAAAAACTTAGTTTAGTAATGATTAAAAAAATTTGCAGCACAATTCTTCTTACGTGCGCGATCCTCTTTACCAAAGCACAAACAAACGAAGCAACGCTACAATATATCAAAACTTACTGCGGTATTGCAGTGGCCGAAATGCAACGCACGGGTGTACCAGCTGCCGTAAAACTGGCGCAGGGCGTGCTGGAAACCATGTCGGGGCAAAGTCCCCTGGTTCTGAAATCCAATAATCACTTTGGCATCAAGTGTAAGCAGGGATATGATGGCCCCTATGTTTTACATGACGACGACAGACCACAGGAGCGTTTTATGAAATATGAAGATGCCAGCCAGTCTTATAAAGATCATTCTGATTTTTTGAAAGGCCGCTCCCGTTATGCAGGTTTGTTTGAACTGGACCCTACCGATTATCCCGGCTGGGCTTATGGCTTAAAGAAAGCAGGCTATGCCACCAACCCCAAATACCCTCAATTATTAATCGGCATCATCGAAAGATATAACCTGGCGGAATATACTTTAATGGGGCTGGGAAAGGTTGAATGTAATGAGGAGGTTAAAACCTATCTTGCCAAAGCACAGGAACAGTAGCCCCCACTCATGCTGTATCGGTAACTCATGTGGCACCGCAGCAGGCAAAAGCACCTATCCCCAAGGCGAGTTTCTGATCAATAATACCAAAGTCGTAGTTTTAAACGCAGGCGCTTCTCTTGCCGAAGTAGCCAGCAAATACAATATTCCGCTTAACAGGCTTTATGCCATGAATGACTTCGGCAGTACGGCAGAAAAAGTTCAAAAAGCCACGCTGGTTTTTCTGCAGTTAAAAAGAACGGTTTGCGAAAAAGCCTATCACGAAGTAGTAGCAGGAGAAAATATATACGATATCGCACAAGCAGAAGGCATACGGCTCGAGTCGCTGCTAAAGCTGAATAACCTGGGTAAGTATGATACTCCCGCTGCCGGTACAAAACTGAAATTGCACGACGACTCGGCGTCTTTCGCAAAAATTAATGGCTTTTCAATATGCATACCATTCAGGTTCACGATAAAACATTTACCACCTATTTAAGCGAAGAACAGCTGCAAAACCGTATCAAAGAACTGGCAGCATATATTAATAAAGACTTTGAAGGCAAAAAGTTGTTTTCATCGCCATACTGAACGGATCATTTATGTTTGCCGCAGATATATTTAAGCATCTCACGGTAGACAGCGAGGTCAGTTTTATTAAATTGGCTTCCTACAAGGGTTTAAACTCCACCGGCAGCGTAACTACAGCTATAGGGCTGGATACAGATCTGCATGGCCGGCATGTAGTTATACTGGAAGATATTATTGATACAGGTAAAACATTACACCATTTTTTACCACAGTTACAACATCAGCAGCCAGCGTCTTTAAAAATCGTCACACTCCTGCACAAGGCAGAAATGACGAAATATGATGTACCTATTGATTACACCGGGTTTGTTATTCCTAATAAATTTGTGGTGGGTTATGGCCTTGATTATGATGGCCTGGGCCGCAACTACAAGGAAATTTACCAGCTGGCAGATTAAGTTTTCCTCTTATCATACTAAAAATACAATCCCCGGTTGTTCATGTTGCGTTTACATTCCTGGTTACGTTATTGTAGTAATCAAGTAAACACATATGAACAAGCTACTCTCAGCTGCGGGCTTTACTATTTTGATTCTTTTACTGCTTCATGCCTGTAAAAAGAATTCTGCAAAAGTTGAAATTGAAAAGCGGGTAGGAACTTATCTGAAAAACGAGCTGGGCATACCTGTTTATATGCAAAACGGGTACCGGTATGCACAGGGAAATAAGGACACTACTTTTATTTCTGACAAGATCCAGATAGTTCCGGGTGGTATCGTTAAATACAATCAATATCCCGGTAACTTAACAGGTATGACTACACCAAGAACATCTTATGTATCGCCAGCTAATACATTTTGGTTAACCATTAATAACAAGGTAAAACGGGATTACTTTTGTCCGGTTTTGTCCAATGCAAACGAAAAAGCTGAATGCGAGAATGATCCGGTAAACTTTTTCAGGAGCACGGAAAAATGGATTGAAATACAACATCCGGAAAAAGACAGTATAAGCCGTATCTATACTATTAATGCCAGTGATTCATTAGAAGCAATACAATAATTGTAAATTGCGGCATGAAGCGCAATTACCTTTTACTGGTTTTTATTTGATTTGTCTCTCATTATTATCGGGCAACTTAACTGCCGGTGTTTCGCTGGTAGGTAAAATTGGCATTAGCTTTTCTATAAGCAATTTTCTTTTTTTTCAAAGCTGGTGGCAGTCGTCATTGGTATGCCTGGCATGTATGCTGGTCATCGGTATTATATTGTACTTTGCTGACCGTTCGCTTAAAGGCATACAGCGCAAAGTTGTTTTAATAGCCAGCTTCCTGGTTTTCCTGCTGGGTTTATACCTTACATTCAGGGATTTCAGAACCGACCTGGCACATCGCTGGCTGGGCGAGCGCTTTCATGTAGGCATTTATCTATACTGGATAGGCTTTTGCATTATCAGCTTATTTTTTGCACTTACCGAAAAGAAAACAGTAACAACGGTAAACGACACCGAAACAATCCTATGAAGCAAATGCGCGGCTATCGCCACGCATTTTTACCGGTCAGTATTGGATGCTAATTAGTTGTTACCACAATAGCGCCTTCCTTTGCTTTAGCACCATAATATTTTTTGGCTTGGTCACCTTTCAACACATCAATCGATTTTACGCTTGTACGATCCAGATTTCTGATCTTCTTCAGGGAAACAGGCTCTCCGTTTAAAACATAATGAGCATTTGTGGGTGGATCGGCAAGAACGCTGGCGGGATTCACTGCCTGCTCGAACCTCCCCTCGCCTCTCCCGGAGAACGGCGGGTTGCATACCCGGTTACTGTCACTTCTTCTAAATCACCGCCCTTTTTTGAAGGCACTATATTCACACCCCTACTTTGCCATTTAATGGCAACCCGGCAGCCATCGTTCTGGTGCTATAACCCACTACAGTCACTTCTTTCAGTTCGTCTTTTTCTACACCTGCCCCTGTTTGAACAGAGCCTTTTACGGTACCTTGAGCGACCACCTTTTTACCACCTTCACTAATAACTACTTTATCTGCTGAAATCTCATGCAATCCTTTTGAAGACATATAAACCTTGTCGCCCTTGGCAGAAAAAACCAGGTCTCCCGCTGAAGCTCTATTTGATTTGGTTTTTATCTCCACCACGCCGTTTGCCGCTTCGCTACCATAAATTGCCTTTGTAGATGCATCTTTTAAAATAGTCACACTCTCAATATCGCTCGGATTAACATCTGAAAGATTTTTTGCGTCAAGCACTTTACCATCTAAAATATACAAAGGAGCCTTATCAGCGTCTACACCCCTTAATCTTAAAGTGGGTGCTGGGTTGTCTGCTTGTTTGGTAGTGATGCGTATAACCCCATTTTCGGCCCCTTCACCAAATTGCGCAACGGCTGATGCATCTTTTAGTATGTCAATACTCCGGATATCATCAGGACTAACGGCATGCAGATCATAGTCCTGACCTTTACGATCTCCATCCACTATGATCAATGGTTTTTTTTCGGGGTTCGATAAACTGATATGATTTCTAAGTTTTAACGTGGTAGCTTTTCCCGGCTCTTTAGAGGGTAAGGTATCCTCACAGCCGCAACAGCAGGTTGACTGTTTGTGGCAAATGCGCCGTTTTTTGCGCCTTCTTGTTTACTATGAGCTTTTTCAATCGCCACCTGCTCGTGATATGCTTTAATTTCCTTTCTAAAGCTCAGCAGCAGCACTGCCACTACGGGCAACAAAAACATAAACTTGATCAGCTGTACTTTGGCACTTTTAATGGTGTTCATCATGGTGATACGTTTTTGAGCGACGAAAAGTTAAAGTGATTTGTAAATGCAAATTGCCTGTTACCCATAACTTTCAGCAGCAAGTACTGGTATTCTTTCCGGTCCAGCCCGCTTTGCAATACTTTATTATCCGCTATAAACTCCAGGTTCTGTTTCACGTTATGGCGTAGCATCCATACAAAAGGGTTGAACCAGTTGAGCATACAAAGCAATTCACACCACATAATATCAATGGTATGTTTTTGCTTTACATGTACGAATTCGTGGCGGATAATTTCCTCAAGGTCTTCGCCTGAATGCATTTCCGTGTTAAGAAATATGGCGTTCCCGAAAGAAAAAGGGGTAATGGGTTCATCCAGCTGGTAAATCATTGTATCCTGGCCCGATATCAGTTGCGCTTTAGCCTTCATTTTCCTGAAGGAATAAAACCTGATCAGGAACCTCACCAGTAATACCATGGAGCCCAGTATTAATACAACTACCGCCCAGTCCCAATAAGTAAGCGTTTCAAAAAAATTACGCTCGCCGGGCGACGCAAAACTGATCACGGGTATCCACTGCACCATCTGGTTTTGTTGTAAAGCACGTCTTTCGAGCGATGGCATAATGTCTATTAACGGAATAATAAAGCTCAACGCCGTATATCCTAAAAGATACCAGCGGTTCCAGTTATAAAATGTAAGCCGGCGCAGCAACAGCTGGTAAAAAAGATATACCACTGCCAGGCAAATATTTAATTTAAGAATGTAATCGATCAATAATGGCATAGCTACCTATTTAATTTTGATTGAAAAAGACATTATCCCTACAATTATTTTTTTCCACCTTCGATCATTTTTACAATTTCCTTTAACTCCTGCGCGGAAAGCTTTTTCTGGTCCACGAAGAAATTAACCAGCTCCTTATAGGAGTTACTGAAATAGTCTTTTACCACACTTCCCATGAACTTTTTTTATATTCCTCCTCAGAAACCAGGGGTTTATACACGTAGGTATTTCCAAAAAGGCGTCCTGATATATACTCCTTCTTTTCGAGATTCTTAATAGTGGAGGCTACAGTGGTATACGGACCGGGATTAGGCATATGTTCCATGTAGGCCTTCACATGGCCTTCGCCTACTTTCCAAATGGCTATCATCAACTGTTCTTCCTGGGGTGTAAGCTTTGTCATTTTTACGATTTTAATACTAAACTACGATATTTTCGTAGGGATTCCAAAAAAATTATCCATGCAGCGAAATGCTGCCGGATTACATCAATGTATTACCTTTATTCGCTTTAAAACCTTTTCGCAGTATGAAGTATTTAATAACATTGGTCATTTCCCTTTCATTGTTTTGTACCGTTTCCGGCCAGGAAACCCCTTTATATCTTAAACAAAAACACCGCCCCTTCGGTATTGTTATTAACTGATAGTGTTACCAAATGGAACCTGAAGGCGAAACTGCAAAAGACAAGCCACTTTTATTAATTTTCTTTAGCCCCGATTGCGATCACTGTAAACATGAAACTGAAGAAATTATAAAAACATACAAAAGTTCAAAGGTATTCAGATAGTGATGGCCACTACGCAGCCATTTAACGACATGAAAGCTTTTGCGGCCAAGTACAAGCTGGCTAATCATGGTATTACTGTAGGGCGTGATATTGCCTATGTGATGCCGCCTTATTATGAAATGAAGAACCTGCCCTACCTTGCTTTTTACGACAAAAACAAAAAGCTCATTTCAACATTTGAAGGCGGACTGGGTATACCAGGCATTTTAAAGGCATTTGGCAGGTAGAGATCAGAGAATAGCCATGGACTATAAATGATAAATGAACTGTCCGGCTATCGGCCATCGGTTGGTTACTCATAACAAACTACTTTTAGTTTGTCAGCCTGTTTTTCAAAGCGGCGTTTATCCAGCGCTTCGCAGCTTACCACTACATTTAAAGCGTCTGCCTCTCCGTATATATTTGCGAAAGAAGTATCTGCAGCATCATATCCATGGGCGATCTTTATCAAGCCATGTTGCGGTACCATGCGGGTAGCGTCAAACAGGATCCATCTCCCGTCGATATAAGCTTCAAAGCAGGCATGAAAGTCGGGGATTGAGCTGGTAGGCGTAGCAGGCAAAGTAACGGGCAGGTATGGAGATTGCCCTGCATAAAGCAATACCCAGGTGGGCAAAGTCGCGGCATACTCCCTCGCGTTGTGTAATGGTTTCGATAGAAGAAGTACTGGCATTGGTACTGCCGCTTACATAATGTACATGCCGGTGTATCCAGTTACTGATGGCCTGCACTTTTGCATAGGTGGTTTTCAAGGCGTTAAATTCTACGTCAGCAAATTTATACAGCTTATCTACCTGGCAGTAGCGACTTGGAAACAAATAAGAAACGGCCTCAGGTGGTATCGTGCTTACCTGCAGTTCTGCCCTTTTAAGGTTTACCGGCTTTAGCTTTAGTTCCGCCATTGCTGTATAGCTTATTTTGAAATAATCTGTTTGAGGTACCTGCACCCGCAAAAATCTTGCTTTCCGCGTCCCCAGTTCAAATGATTCTATTTTCACTTTGGCAGGGGTGGTAATGATTTGTTCATCTGTAATAAGCTGAGACCTGGTTTGGGCAGCCTGGATATTAAAGAAAAAAGTGGTATCGGTTTTAACCTTGTAAGATAATTCGGCCGAAATCTTAAACTTCATACAGAATAGAATTAATAATTAAGCCTCAACAGGCCTCCTATAATATTTTTGTTTAGCACCTAGTTCTTCAAGCACACCAACTTAACCGTAGTGGCAGGATTTATACGATACCCTCGCTGCGTTTATCTCCTGTTTGTTCAAAGGCCTTTTCCATCCAGGCATCCGGCACTTCGTCTAAAGCCTCGTGTAACTTCTGCGCCCATGCTTCTGATACGGGTTTCAACTCGTCGTATTCGTACCGGTTTTCTATGATATTGAACGAATCCTTTTCATAGATCACCACATCTATGGGGAATTCTACATCGTTAGAGCTGACGCGTGTAGAGTCGAAAGACAAAAATCCGGCTTTCAATGCCTGTTTGATGGTAGTTTGTTCATCCAGCACCCGGTTTAAAATGGCTTTTCCCTGGCCGCTGTTGCCAATAATGGCATATTGCGAGCCCATCGCCATTTCTATCCAGTTCCCCTCGCTGTATAGTAAAAAAGTTTATGTTCCTTGTCTTCCTTCAACTGTCCGCCAACAATAGCATTCAGGTTAAATTTATAGCCGGATGCCGCAAGCTCTGCCTCATCTTCCCTGGCTACTCTTTTAATTTGCTCTCCAAAGGCATTTACGGCCTCAAACAATTTATTATAAGGAATACCATCAGATACCAGTTCCTGGAAATAGGTAATAGCTTTATCCCGTACCGATCGTAAACCACTCGTCATTATAAATAGTGAGCTTTGTCCATCCTCATGTACAGATACTTTTTTCCGGGTGGTAACATTGGTACCTGCCGAAATACGGGTATCTGATATACCTACCAGCCCCTCTTTTAATTTAATACCTAAGCAATAAGTCATAGCCGTATCTTAAAGGGATAAATGTACTGCTTTTTTGAGTGCGCTCTAACATCATCTCCCGTTAATCCCGCGTCCCTTTTACATAAATATAGCCGGCCCTGTTCAAAATCACTCCCTAAGCCGGCCGTGGCATTTTACTGCCTGGTGAATCAGTAATAAAAAAACCTGGCAGGAGCTCCTGCCAGGTAAAATGTAGAGGCGATTATACTTTTTCAATTTCCACCCTCCCCTCTTGAACAAGATAAAAGAAACAATGGTGATAGCCGTTTCTGCAACAGGTATCGCAATAAACACTCCGGTTGCGCCCAGCTCAAAATGCCGGGCCAGCAAATAAGCCACCGGGATCTGAAACAACCAGAACCCGAAAAATTCACTTTTGTGGGTGTCCATGTATCTCCGACCCGTTGAATGCATTAATCATCACCATACCCACGCCATAAAAAACAAAGCCGCTTGCCATAATGTACATTGCATTTTTTGCTATTTTGCGTACGTCGTCTACCTCACTGAAAAAGCCCACCAGCCAATCGCCCAGCAGAAAAAATATCAACGACACGCTTAGCATAAAAATCACGTTATACTTCACGGTTCTCATTACACTCTGCTCTGCTCTTTCAGGCGCGTCAGCGCCCAGGTTTTGCCCTACTAAAGTAGACGCAGCGCCGCTCAAACCCCAGGCCGGCAACATAAAAACATCATCAGGCGCAGCGCCGTCTGGTACCCTGCACTTCCATCTTCCCCACCGGTAACGGCTACCAGTCTGGCCAGAACGATCCAGCTGCACGATGCAATAACAAACTGGAAGATCCCCGGAGTTGCAATCTTTACCAGCGACCTGATAATGGCTGTGTCAATTTTGAAATGCCTGGCTGTCAAACGCATCAGGCCTCTGCCCCGGAATAAGTGGTAGCACTGATACAATACACCAATACTCCGGCCGGTTGCGGTTGCAACCGCCGCTCCTGTTAATCCCAGTGCCGGTATAGGGCCAAGCCCGTTAATTAACAAAGGGCAAAGAATTACATTGCAGATATTGGCCACCCACAGGCTTTTCATCGCAATAGCCGCATTACCTGCACCCTGAAGATACCATTAATTAAAAACAGCAACATAATAGCAATGCTGCTGCCCATCATTATCTGGGTAAACATTTTGCCATGCTCGGCCGCCTGCTCTGTTGCGCCCATAGCCATCAAAATGTCTTTGGCATATAAAACGCCTACCAGGCTCAGCAGGGTATTTACCCCAAAGGCAACTATTAAAACCTGTGCTGCGCTATGAGCAGCGCCTTCATTATTTTTTTCGCCTATACGCCGGGCTACAATAGCCGTAGCAGCCATACTCATACCAATGGCTACTGAATAAATAACAGTTAATACCGATTCTGTAAGACCCACCGTTTGGATGGCGATGCTGCTTTCTTTTAAGTGGCCTACAAAATACAGGTCTACCAATGCAAAAACAGATTCCATCATCATTTCCAGCATCATAGGGATAGCCAGCATTATAACGGCTTTGCGGATGCTAACAGTTGTATAATCAATTTCCTTTCCCTGCAAAGCTTCTTTTAGCAGTTGCAGGAACAGAGATGCCTTTCCAGCACTCTTTTGTATAGTCGTCATTTGTAAAAATTATGAATGAAAGTAATACCGTATTGAAGCAGTAATTCAATACCGTTTAAAAAAACAATAACAAGACCGGTTGTACTAATGGATGCGTACGAGGATTCCGGCAATGAACACTTTCATGATTCGAAATTTTATGCTGCAAAGATAAGGGCAAACAAAAAGCCGGCAAAATTAACCGGAAAGAAAAACAGGTGGGCACAAAAAAGCTGTCCCGGGATGGGACAGCTTATACATTTTTCTATAGCGTTAAAGCTTATTTAACCTCTTCGTAAGGCACATCAGTTACATCGTCGGCACCCTGTGCATTACCTGCCTGGCCGCCCTGCTGACCCGGATCTGCCTGCGCCTGGGCTCCCGCTTCAGGACCTGCCTGCCCTGATTTGTAAATATCTTCACTGGCGGCAGTCCAAGCGTTATTCAACTCAGCCATTGCAGCATCAATGCCCGCAATATCCTGTTGCTTATGCGCTTCTTTTAATTTTTCTGCTGCGCCTTCAATAACCGCCTTTTTATCAGCCGGTACTTTATCGCCATATTCTTTCAGTTGCTTTTCAGTCTGGAAGATAAGGCTGTCCGCCTGGTTTAATTTATCGATCTTTTCTTTTTCAGCCTTATCGCTCGCCTCGTTGGCTTTAGCTTCGGCTTTCATTTTTTCTACTTCTTCTTTGCTTAAGCCACTGCCTGCTTCGATATGTATTTTCTGCTCTTTACCGGTTCCTTTATCTTTTGCGGTAACGTGCATGATACCGTTGGCATCAATATCAAACATTACTTCAATTTGGGAACACCTCTTGGAGCTGGCGGAATACCATCCAGGTTGAACATTCCCAGGCTCTTGTTATCTTTTGCCATCGAACGCTCACCCTGCACTACATGGATCTGCACACCAGGCTGATTATCAGATGCAGTAGAGAACACTTCTGATTTTTTAGTAGGGATAGTGGTATTAGCAGGAATCAGTGTAGTCATCACACCACCCAATGTTTCGATACCTAAAGAAAGCGGTGTAACGTCTAACAACAACACATCTTTTACTTCGCCGGTTAAAACAGCGCCCTGTATGGCCGCTCCTATAGCTACTACTTCGTCAGGATTTACACCTTTATTAGGCTTTTTACCGAAGAACTTCTCTACAATTTCCTGCACTTTGGGAATACGGGTGCTACCACCAACCAGGATCACTTCTTCAATTTCGCTGGCGCTCATTCCTGCATCTTTCAATGCTGCTTCACAAGGTTTCAAACAACGGGTGAACAAATCGTCAGCCAGTTGCTCAAACTTGGCACGGCTTAATTTTTTCACCAGGTGCTTAGGCACACCGTCTACCGCTGTAATGTAGGGCAGGTTAATTTCAGTTTCAGAAGAGCTTGATAATTCTATTTTAGCTTTTTCAGCCGCTTCTTTTAAACGCTGTAAAGCCATAGGATCTTTACGCAGGTCGATAGCCTCATCTGCTTTAAATTCGTCAGCCAGCCAATCCATGATCACTTTATCAAAGTCATCACCACCGAGGTGCGTATCACCATTGGTTGATTTTACCTCAAAAACGCCATCGCCCAATTCCAGTACCGAGATATCAAAGGTACCCCCGCCCAGGTCGAATACAGCAATTTTATGATCCTTACCTCCTTTATCCAATCCATAAGCCAGGGCAGCTGCCGTAGGCTCGTTCACAATACGGCGAACATTCAATCCCGCAATTTCACCTGCTTCCTTAGTTGCCTGACGCTGGGCATCGTTAAAATAGGCAGGAACCGTAATCACCGCCTCAGTTACTTCCTGTCCGAGGTAATCTTCCGCAGTTTTTTCATTTTCTGCAATGTCATTGCAGATATTTCCTGTGGCGTATATAAACGACCGTCGATATCGATTCTTACTGTATTATTATCGCCTTTAGCTACCTTATAGCTCCAGTGACTGATTTCCTCACCTACCTCATCATACCTGCGCCCCATGAAACGCTTTACTGACATAATTGTATTCTGCGGATTGGTGATAGCCTGACGTTTTGCAGGGTCTCCAACCTTACGCTCACCATTTTTTAAAAAAGCGACCACCGATGGCGTTGTTCTGCGGCCTTCGTCATTTGCAATAACCACCGGTTCGTTACCTTCCATCACTGCAACGCAACTATTGGTAGTTCCAAGATCAATTCCAATAATCTTACCCATAATATATGTTTTTCTTGTTTTTTAGAATTTCTGCCTTTTACGGCAAAACTTCTTTTCAATGATTGTGCCGAAGCTTAAAATATGCAAAAATGACAGTTTGTCTATTTTTCAGGACAGGCTTAAAAATGAAAGGCTGTCCCAACTAGAAACAACCTTTCATTTTTTTATAATATGTACGGCTTTTTAGGGTAAAATAGATTTTGTAACGCTAAAATATCATTGGGCGTAAATGGTCTATTTACTCCATTGGGAATGCACGCCAACATCCAACTCTCAGCATCAAATCCTGTTGGGGTACCCGGTATATGAATGGCGCCTACACCTGCATCTCCCTCATTGTATCCATTAGGAAGTTCTGGAACATATGGGCAGCCACTGAGTGACCTATCAAAATAATCTGTATGTCTAAATCCCATCATATGACCTATTTCATGAGCAAGAATAGTTGCTAGATAGTTGACATCGGGTTCGGTCCTATTGTATTCGTGCTAAGTTGAATAGGAGTAGTTGAAAAGTTGCCACTCGAAGTTGGCCAACCTCCAGAACGACCAAGAACTCCGGAAGGTAAATTATTATTTATCTGAAAATTAATGTCAATAGGATAAGGATAGTTTGCTGGATTTGTACTTACCTGTGTAAAGCTAAGGCGAAATCCAGCATTGTTAAACCTTCTTTTTGCTACATCTAAGGCCTGATGATAAATTGTCGGAAATTCAGGCGGCATGTTTACAATCACATTGCGTCGACCAGTAGGACCATTCAATACAATTTTATTATTAGTTCTATAATGGGCTTGGGCGTCAATAATAATACTCTTGCTTTTATCAAACACCGAGCGATTATGTGTTTGAGACTCAAAAATTCCTTATCTAAAAAAATATCACCTTCAACAATGTAACCATCTTCAAATGGGATCACGTTATAAGTGCTATAGCCGTTAGCTTTGATTTTGTCCATAATTACTTTTGGAACTCCTTGCTCACTAGGAGGGTCTGAACGTTCGTCAATACTTCTTTTGCAGCCAGTAATAAAGAGGATAGCAAGAATTGGCAAAATGACCACTTTTTTTTTTTAATGTTTGCTTTTATTGGTTAAAAATAGGTTGAGAACAAATATATCTATATACTCTCTCAAAAAAAAATAATTTAGGGTGTTGCGTTTTGTGGTACCTTAACGTTGTTACATATAATCAGCTGGTTACCGATTTTTAATCCCCATTTTAAAAGATATTCAAAAATGAAATCTATGTTTTTTTTGTTTACGAGCTCTATAGTTCGCCTCTCTTTTACAGGGCTTGCAGTTTTTGTTACATTGGTATCATGCAGCAAGTCAGATAACCGCTACTATCAAAATATTAGCGCTCCATTTGCCCAGGTAGAAATTGCTCATGCGGTAGCCGGAGGCCCAGCACTAGATGCAGCATTTGATCAAAACCGACTGGCAGTTAAAACTTTCAATTTCACTGACAGAATCGACTATCTGAGAGTATCTCCCGGACAAAGGAATTTTAAAGTATTAGATGGATCTACAGCAACTGCAAATCAGCTTTTCGCTAAAAATTTAAATTTTCAGAAAGGACAATTTTACTCATTATTTATCGTAGATACTGCTTCAAAAATGGATGTCGTTGCTTTAAAAGATAGTAGTCGTTCTGCAGGATCTGATTCAGTTCGCATCAGATTTGCCAACATGAGCCCCGATGCACCGGGCCTTGACCTATATGTGAAAGGAGTGGCTACACCAATCGCAACTAATATCACGTACAAAAATGCAGGTGAATTCTTTAGCTATAAAGCTGCATTAAATGTAACATTTGAAGTAAAGAGAACTGGAGGGTTAGAATTATTAGCGACATCTGACCCCTACAATCTGGTAAACAGTAAAATTTATACAATCTGGAGTGGTGGTTATATCAATGGAAGTGCTACCAATAAAACAAATATTGTTCTTAGTGCTTTTACCCACAATCCTGTATTGTATTAAATATTTGTTGATCAGTATCCTAAACAATTAATCAGCCTAAATCCAGCATTTCCTGGGGCAGGCTGATTTTTTAGGTAAGCAATTGCATGAAAACCTTATATTAGCAAGCAAGGGCATGTGACTACCTCCAAGGCTCCATGTCTCGGCAAAAATAAAAATTGAACAAGATATAATCAGCTGGTTAAAAACAGACATTGGCGATAAGCGGGGATGAACTGGAAGATATATTAAAAGGATGCCAGAATAATACAGAGCATCAAAAGGAGGCGCTTTATAAGGGCTTTTACGGCTACCTGAAAGGCGTAGTGGTTCGTTATGTCAATGATTATCATTTTGCCGAAGAGCTGGTGAACGACAGCTTTATAAAGATCTTTAATAATATTTCTTCATTCAATGCACTTGGACAAAGTGGTGATCTTTTGCTTTCATTTAAGGCATGGATTGCCAAAATTGCATCCCGAACTGCCATTGATTTCCTAAGGAAGAAGAAGATAGACTTTGGGAGGGATGATATAGCAGATATACCGTTTGCCCCCATTTCGGAAGCGCTGGTACAGAGAACGGAAGCGAAAGACATACTTAAACTGTTAAATAAGCTTCCTAAAACACAACAGGCGATTTTTAATTTATACGAAATAGAAGGCTTTTCACACCAGGAAATTTCGGGACTCCTGGCCATTCCTGAAAATGTAAGCCGCTCCTACCTATCCAGGGCTAAAAACAAACTAAAGGCCTTGTATAGTGAAAATTTTAAAGCATGATCGACTCCAACGACGATATTTTTAACCACATAAAAAGCGTGATGCGAGATCACGAGGAGCCTTACGATGAGGGTGCCTGGGAGCGTTTTAAGGCTGCGGGAGCTCCTGCGCCTGCTAAAAAGGCTCCGTTATCAACATGTGGAATTGGGCGATAGCCGCTGCCGCAGTAGTTACAGTGGTATTTTTCGTAGCCCGCATTTTTAATTCGACTAATACTGGCGGCCATCCGCAGGTGGAAAACCTGGCTTCAACCAGTGCTGACTCCTCTGCTCCTGTTGCAGTAGCCCCTCCTGAGATAAAAACGGAACCTCCGGTGATTTTACCCGGGAATGTACCTCAACCGGTTGATCGCTACGCCGGCAATACTCCGCTTAATGATAACATTGCCTCCAGGCCAGCTGTTACGCCAGGCTCATTATCATCGTCGGTTACAGCTGCAACAACAACACCTGGTATTATCCAAAGACCTCCGTCAGTTATTTCAGCTCCGGCCCAGGTTCATCTATCGCCGCAAATGCCCAATCAAGCGGCTCAACAAACTCCGCCGGCTAATGTAGATTTCTGGAAAAATAAAGCAGTACCTAACACTACAACGATAACCAACAATCCGCCACCTTACAAAACCGAGGAAAAGCAGTTGGTGATGAACGCGCCTAAACTTACCGACAAACCCCGTAAAGAGAAGAACAGCAAGTGGCAGCCTAGTCTTTATGTATCACCATTGCTGGGCGATCTCGGTATAGATATGGGTTACGGCGTCGCTTTAGGATACGCAATCAACGATAAGATAAAGATCAGCTCCGGGGTTGCTTATAGCAAACTTTCGGCTTCCCGGAATTACGGAGCAGACCCTGTAGGAGCAATGATGGCTTCTGCCATTTCGAACGGATCGAATAATCCGCAGGGACCAATCGGAGCTACCGGCGCAGCGGGAGCCACCGGTATAGCGGAAGCGGCAGGGCGCCCCTCGCTTGATTCAAAAGCAGCGCTTACATCTGCTTACAATTTTGTAGCAGGATCACAGATGAATTCCCTTCAACAGGTGGACGGCTCCTTATCTGGCATAGACATTCCGGTTGAGATCAATTACAATATCAGTAAAAAACTATATGCTTCTGCCGGTGTTTCGGGACTTGTTGTAATTAACGACAATAAAAAGTATACTTATGTTGATAATCGTAATGTGAAGGTATCGGTAGAAACCAGCAGAGGCAACCTGAAAGAAGACAAGTCGGTTTTGTTTAGCGAACAGAGTACGACTAACCAGCCTTTGCAGGCTCCAAAAGAAAATATTCCTTTTTAGGATTTTATAATATATCTGTTGGTTACCGGCAGAAAATTAACGGCAAGAGCGGGGTGGCGCTCGAACCCTTCCTGAAAGTTCCCATGAAAAATGTAACCCAGGAAAACCTGAAGTATATGGGAACAGGCATAAGACTAAAATTCGACTTCTAATACCGTTCTTATGATGATCAGACCTGCCCTCAGCCAGCAGGTCTTTTTTATATAAAAAAAGTTAGCAATTATTTAAAATGTATTTTGCTATTTGAGACCACACCCCTAATTTTGCGCCCGGAGAGATGGCAGAGTGGTCGAATGCGGCGGTCTTGAAAACCGTTGACTGTAACAGGTCCGGGGTTCGAATCCCTCTCTCCCGCGGACCAACTATGTGAAAAGCATAGCAAATTTTTCAAAAGCTGATAAAACCTGCAATTCCAAAGGATTGCAGGTTTTTCTTTGGGGTATATATCAACAAAATTTTCAAAAACACCCAAAAGAATTATGGCAGAATCGTGGCAGTTTAAGTTGTTAAAAAAACTGCCACAGAAGTCATCATAACGATATGAATACCAACCTGTAAAACTCCTTAACGACTTGACTCGAAAGCACTTTGATTCTACATTTATTAATCTTTTAAAATGTTGAATTATGCTAGAGCAAAGTTTTGGTTTAAACTTCTATTTGAAGACACCAGAAAACGAAAGTAAAATCAGGTTTGTGTACGTTAGAGTGACGGTTGATGGCGTGCCTAAAGATAAGTCCACTAAAAGAAAATGGGACGTTAGCCGTTGGGATCAAAAAGCAGAACGAGCAATCGGAACAAAAGAAGATGCAAGAGTGCTCAACTACTTTTTAGATTCTCTTACAACCAAGATCAATCAATATAAAACGGATCTGCTCAATCAGAACATCACCATCACATCACAACTTATTGCAGATTATGTTGGAGGAAACACGGTATCAAAGGCTAAAGTATTGGAGGAATTCCAGACCCATAATGATGAATTGGCTGCCCTGGTTAAAAAGGCCAACGCGCCGAAGGCACACATGAAAGGTATGTTACCGCCCGGTCTCACGTTCATGAATTTATTCGGTTCAAGTATGGGAAGGATGATCTTGAGTTCCGCGAGCTTGATTATGAATTTGTGCAGAGCTATGATATTTACCTAAGAACAGTTAGAGATTGTGCTAACAATACAGCGTTAAAATATATCAGCAATTTCAAAAAAATTGTACTGCGGGCTGTCAAAAAGAAATTATTGAAAAAGACCCATTCATACTATTCTGTGGAAAGAAGACAAAAATCAAAAAGAAACCTTTGACCACAGCTGAGCTTCACTCACTTGAAACTAAAGAACTTCCGAATGAAAGGTTATGCATAGTACGCGACGTTAGCGTGTTTCAATGTTATACAGGTTTGGCTTATTGCGATGTATACGATCTAAAACCTGAAGATATCGGATTGGGGAAGACGAAAAATACTGGATTTTCATTAGCAGGAAAAAGACCAATGCTACATGCGATATTCCACTGCTGCCAAAAGCAATGGAGATCTGGAAAAAATACAAGGATCATCCCATCTGTATCAAACGAGGAAGCGTACTTCCTGTGAGATCAAACCAAAAGATGAACGCCTATCTTAAAGAGATTCAAGCAATATGCAATATTAGCTTAAAGTACAAACTTGATACTCACAGGTTAAGACGGACTTTCGCTAGTACGGTAGCTCTTAAAAATGGAGTTCCCATCCATATTGTTAAAGAGCTTTTAGGCCATTCCAGCGTAAAACAAACGGAAGATTATGCAATAACTGTTCAGGAAACCGTTAGCAAGGAAATGGCGGCTTTGAGTGAAAAACTTTCACAAAAAGCGGGAATTGCAGATAAAGCAGAAGTTATGATGTTTCTTTTGAGGCTTGAAAATGAGTTGAACACTATAAAAGCTAAACAAGGCCCTGCAAAGGTGATAGATCTAAATGAAAGGCTTTCTGAAATTGAAAGAAACCTGAATGAACTGAAAGCGGCCATTGGTTAAAGTCAAAAAACGAATTGTACAAAACCAGTGTTCGTTGCACTGGTTTTATAATTTTAAAGAGTTAAAAATTCAACAGTACTCCGATAACCCGGATGATAAGAAGGAGTATATCGTATGTATCCGAAGTCTTGGAGTTGTTTAAAATACTTATGGTACGTAGGCAGTGTACTGATATGTGACAATTCCATTATGCGGCTCCGGCTTACATGGATTACTTTTTCTCATTTTGCAAATAGGCCAATTGGATTAGCGAGTGCAGTAATGCCAGATGCCAAACGTTTAACCTCGGATCATTCGCAATGGTCCTTAAAAGCTTCCACCAAAAACTACTACCCTTCTCCATCACGAAATAGTTTTTCAAGATCTGCGCTGTTGTAGTAATAAGACCCCATGACTTTTTATAGCGAATTTTTCCAGTAACACGCAAGTTTTGAAGTGTGCCGGGAGAAATACCCAATATATTACGTATAACCTTGCTTCTAAGCCATTCCTGCGGCTCATTTTTATTTGAAGCATTTATTTTTCTTTCAATGAGCTTTTCAATGTCACTTAGTAACAACATTCTTAGTTGAAGCAAATCATCTTTTGTAAGTTGTTCCATACCGGCCATTTTTAATGTTCCGTAAATGTATTAGCCATACGACACCCAATTAAATTCCTTCTCCCATCGACGTAATTTGGCGATGATTGTCTCTTTAAACATTTCCAAAATATTAAATTAATTAATGTATCCTTTAGGTACACGAGGTAGAGTATATTTTCTCCGTTCAGGGGTTGTGGCATATCTCAAACAGAAACAAAGGACAGCCATCAAGCCAGCTTACCAAACTTATTTGTCGGATTCTGCAAATCGCAAATAATTCACAAATCGATGTTTGGTACCATTACAATCCAATCATTGACAAGATCCTTCTCACTTCATAAACCAGACTTATTTTGCCGGGTAGTAACGTAACTTTATGGTGAACCAATGCTAATGCCTATGATTCCCTATGTAATCCTACCTGTTCGGCCAGTCCTGCGCGACTGGGTTGAGTCCATATTTATTATGGATGTAGATTTTGTAAAAAAGCACTTCCATCTGTTTATTGTTACCCCTGGTCTGTCACTACACATTTATACTTTACTCTTAGAGGTGATCCCCTGCGCGTAATGTCGGATGAAAGAGCCGGATACATTAAATATTCGGAACATTTCACAGTCGGTCCCAGGCTTGTTAACTATATGGTTGATCTGGGGTCTCATCGATACGTCGCGGGTATAGCTTTTCGCCCGTCGGGACTTTACCGGTTGCTGGGCATTCCATTAACAGAAATTACAGAAGGGTTAGACCTGGCTTTGTTGTTTGTCTCTGAGATAAAAATAGTATCAGATCAAATCGTCAATGCCACATCGAACCAGGAAGTATTTTTCTTTCTGGAACAGTTTTTACTCAAACTATCGGCTTCCTTAAAACCGATGTCAGCTTTTGACTTCGCTGTTGCAGAACTTGTAAAATACAACGGGAATGTACCTATAGCAAAAGTCGCTGATTGGGCAGGCATCAGCATTCGGCAATTTGAACGCCGGTCTTACAATAGCCTGGGAGTACCACCCAAATTATTCGCTCAGATTACCCGATTTTCAAATGCTTGCTTATATAAAGAAGCCAGTCCTCAAACTACCTGGAGTTTATTGGCTTATAAATTTGGGTACACCGATCAAACGCACCTAATAGATGACTTTAAAAGATTTGCGGGAGCAACCCCAGCCACCTTAAATGATCAGATCAGTTTAAAATTAGTCACGGGTATAGAAGGGAGATTACATCATACATAATCTATAAAAGAGGCTGTCCCTTTAAAGACAGCCCCTTGTCCTGGGGTGCCCTGTTTTGCCGCTGATAAATTAACCCGCAGGAAAACAAAAATACATTCTAGTATACGCTATGTATAGGCAAAATGCGACATCCCTTTTTTAAAATTTATCGTATGATATAATTCTAGTAATGGTGTATTAATCTCTACTGCGCATTGTTGAACGACACTTTCATTTCCTAAAAGTGCAAAATATTCATGCAATCATGCTTCGCCAGTTTTTCTTAACTTTATACTTGCCAGTTATTTTTCGCAGAAAACAATGACCAACCCCAAGCTTATAAATGAATATGAGTTGTTACATCAACTGCGAGAGGGCAGCTCTCTGGCTTTTAATGAACTATATAATTGCTATAAAAAGCGTTTAGCAGCCAATTTATTAAAATTGTTGCGTGACGAGGAATTAGCCAAAGATGCGCTTCAGGACTTATTTATTAAAGTATGGAACAATAGGACTTCTATTAACGCTGATTTATCATTCAAGGCATATCTCTTTCGTATGGCCGAAAACCTTGTAGTAGATTATTATCGAAAAGCATCGCGCAACAAAGATTTACAACAAAAAATGTTGCAGGTAGAATTTGACAACGTATATAATAATGTGGATGACCATTTGTTTTCGGGTGAAAAAGTGGTATTGGTACAACAAATTATCAACAAGCTGCCAGAACAGCAGCGAAAAGCTTATACCCTCCATAAATTGGAAGGGTTAAGTCACAAAGAAATTAGCGAATTGATGGAGCTAAGTACCGATACTATCAATAAGTACATTTACCTGGCTCATAAATTTGTGAAGGAACAGATAGTAGCCTCACCTCATTTCACCGTTATACTTCTTTCTTCAGCCATTATTGCAGAAGCTTAATTGATGTCAGCGTCTTTTTAGGGATAATTGAAAGAAGCAAATGCTTTACTTATTCCAAAATAGCAACATGTTCGTACGGCTTTTCTAAAATTGCGTCGTGCCAGAGTTAGGATAAATGTGAGACTTTGTCTTTGTAAGTGCATAAGTATTGCATAATAAGCAAATATCTATTGGTTTACGCATGGTCTTTATAATTGCCTGTAACGGTTTGCAGCTTTGCCTTGTGGGGATTTTCAGCACTACTGATCATACGAAGTACAAATGTTGAACCTTGCACAATTCCTTCTACTAAGCAGGTCAGGTCCTATAACGAAAAACCGCTGTTACCTTGCTGGTCCTTCATTAATTCTTAAGCTGGTCCATGGTAGTTTCGCCAGTCAATAATTTATAAAAAGACGATTCGCCACCACTGCCTGGTTTAAAATTACCAGAAGTGAAGTCTTGATCACTAGCAGCAATATCTGCAAGAACAGTTTTGAATTGTGATATCGTAGGAATTTGACCGATGTCATCAGTTCCAACCAATTCAACGTAACGCTTTTTAGGAACCGCATAAATGCTTTAAAAGCATTTGATCTTGGAAGGATATTTCCTTCTACGTCTTTACCAGCCCACGCAGCAGACCAAGTTTCTTTTATCGCTGAAAAATAATTAAACAGTATTAATGCAATGTCATTATCTTTCTTCTGAATAAACAAGTTTCTAAAGGGATACTTTTTAATTCTTCATTGGTTGCTAGGACTGGTTCCTTTCCTTTCAAATAAGTGATTCTATCAGCGAAAGGATCCGGAGATATTAACTTGATTAATGATTCAACGAATGCAGCTTGAGTCAGGGGTTCAGAAGATTCTCGCCCTTTTGTTTTTACTCCAAGACGTTTTATTCGTTCAAATAGCGGGCTCCTTGAATCAGCGCTATCAAGAGCTACAGCAATTTGATGGCATGTTTTGAACGGACTTCTTGTTCTCGACAATCCTTCTAGATCGTAGCCTAGACTACGATTTACCTTTGTCTGCGCAAGATTTACAGTAGCGAATATGTTTGCCTGTTCATCAATGTCAATTCCTATAAATATTGTCACATTTAATTGGAAATTTCTACCGATTTCGCTCCATAATGCCTCATCAAAATTCCAATTGTTATCCACGAATGCAGCAATCCGATGCTGTCCGTCCAAAATCTTCGCAACTTTATTTAGTGGAATTGAAGTTTCGTCTTCGAATTCACTTGTGAATGGTTTTATCAAGAGATTACCAGAATCATCAAATTCAGTACATTTTTGTTCAATTGATAAAACAATTCCTGTTGGGAATGCTGCATCGGGTGAAGCAAGATATCTCTTTATTTGTTTTACTCGTTTATCATCCAATGGTCTTTGGATTCCAAGGTACTTTTCGACATCACGTTGGTCAATTCTGCGTACATCAGCGTAGGAAATTTGAACAAGATCTCTCGCACTTATTGATGCAATATAAAAGGTTCCAATCCTTTGGGTTACCTCAATTACCGGCAATATTATTTCGTTCGTTTCCATTTTAACTTATACTGTTTCGAAATGAATTATTTAGTTCTTCTTGCTGGCGTTCAAGATTAGTCCTATAATCCGAAAAACGACTATTTTGAAATTCAGTATAGAAACGCAACACCATAGCAATTAAGAGAGCAATAATGGAAATCCAAAAATAGCTATCGTGATGTCCACCGTTAAAATCTATACCAGAGATAAGTCCATTTTTAGCTATTAATGTCAAAACGATTGCCAGTAAATAAACTCCAAATGCAATAATAAACATTGGTTTTAACGCAGGAACACCAAAGCTTTTTCCATGAGTTTTTAGAAGGAATAGAAACAATGGAGCGATTAGACTTAGGCAATAAGCAAGCATTTCTCCTGGAACTATTTTAGATTCAATAGCTACCGATTTATCAAGGGCAGGGATAAAAGCAATTAATATATTTAGCCCAAGCGGAAGAAACGTAAAAGCTAGCAATGCAAGAATTTCTCCACCACTGCTCCAGAAGCGACTTTTAAAATTGATTTTGAATTTTGACATTTTATCCGTTTAGTATTGCAAGTTCACTATAACTTCCTCTGGCTTCTGAGTTCCCAGCTATAACACTTGCTCTGTTTAGTAAGTGCATTTTCCCACAACCCTTATATAATTCTTTGATTGATTCGTGGTTAGCATTTGTAATCAAAACTTTCGCTCCTCTAGAAATTGCCCTAGCTATTGAGTTTCTAAGGCGAACTTGATCCTGCCAGGAGAATATAGTTTCATTATACTTTACAAAGCCATTTAAGTTGTGCTTGACGGTATAGGGTGGGTCAATAAAAATGAAATCATTTTCAACAGCCTTGTCAATTGTTGTTTCAAAATCGCAAACGTCAAGGCTAGCCGTATTCAGCAAGTACGACAACTGCTCAAAATTGTCATTACTAAGTATAACATTACTTTTGGTTCCAATCGGAACATTGAATTCTCCTTTTCTATTCACACGATACAAACCATTCCAACATGTTCTATTTAAATAAATAAACCTAGCTGCCTTGTTAATTGACGTCCTCGGTTTAGAAGCTCTAATTTTATAGTAAAAGTCCTGAGAGTGTTGGTTATGATATTTCTTTAGAATTTCAAATAGGTCATGCCAACTATCGCGCATTACCACATAAGTATTAATTAAGTCTTCATTAAGGTCGCTTAATAATGCAACTTTAGGCTCAAGATGAAAAAAGATTGATCCACCTCCCAAAAATGGTTCGATATACCGGTTAGTCAAATTTATGTCCGGTAGTAATTTATCTGCCTTATTAAGAAGCCATCTCTTTCCACCCGCCCATTTTAAAAAAGTTTCCATATTCGCGAAAGATAATATTTATGTCAAACAAATTTTACTTTAATGTCATTTCCTCGATATTTCCGGTAACTCCCAAATATCCGAAACAATTATATTCATTCAAAATATAAAGAAAACTAAATCAGCAAAATGCGTAAAATTTATTCAATCTTCCTCGCCGTAACACTTGTTCAAACCAATTTTGGGTAAACGTTCCGTTGCTAAACTTCGAAGCTTATTATTGGTTACCCAGTTTCAATATCATAAGTAGCAAATTAAAATGAGCCCAGTACATTGAATATCAAAAACTTGAAATTAACTTCAAAAAACTCAAAAATTTCCGTTCCAATGGATAGATTTTTCTTTTTCAAACGTATTAGCCTATACAGGAGACTAAAAGTTAATGCCGGATCAGCAACATTTAGATGCTTTATACCAGAAATTCCTTCAGGGCAATTGTAACCACCAGGAATTGGAAGAGTTGCTCCTGCACTTTGAGCAAATTGGAACCGACAGCGCGTTAATTAAGCAAATAAGGGAACAACTGGAAGCGGACGATCTCAATGCGGATAACGATGCGCAGGTGCAGCGTATTGTAAAAGCAACAGATGAGCATATAGCTCAGTTGCTTCAAAATAAGCCATTGGTAAAACGTTACCGTATTTTTAAATACAGCATTGCCGCATCTATTATACTGGCTATTTCGTTAGGAGGTTATTTTTTAAGTAAAAAGGCCCGGATCATGCAGAATCTCAACAGCTGGTATCCAAATACGGCGACGATGTGGAACCCGGCAATAACAAAGCTACGCTCACACTTTCTGATGGCAGCAGCTACCAATTAGATGAAGATAGTGCCGCTATTAAAAGCGATTCCAGCGGTATTTACTATAAGGATGGTAAAGCAATTGTAGATAATCTCTCTTCTCCGGTAATGGCTACTATTAGAACTCCTAATGGTGGTCAGTATCATCTTACCTTACCCGATGGAACCCAGGTAACACTTAACGCAGCATCCTCCCTTAGTTACCCCACCCGCTTTACCGGAGACTCACGGACGGTGGCGCTTACAGGTGAGGGATATTTTGAAGTAGCAAAAACGCGGCACAGCCGTTTGTTTTAAATAGCAACGGGCAGCAGGTACACGTATTAGGTACCAAGTTCAATCAATACGCCTACGCTAACGAGCCAGTGCAGACAACTTTATTAGAGGGTAGTGTACAGGTGTCTCTTAAATCTGCCAAAAAGAAGTCAAGCTTACACCTGGTCAACAAGCAACGGCAGGAGGTAATGGCTTTACTATTAAAAATGTAGATTTAGACGAAGCCACAGCATGGGTACATAACAGCTTTGTATTTAATAATGCAACGCTTCACCAGATAATGACGCAAATGGAGCGCTGGTATGACATAGAAACTATGTACCCCGCAAAATTGGGCGAAAGAAAGTTCTATGCTGAAATATCAAGGGACAAAAAGCTTTCGCAGGTACTTACAGTATTGGAAAGATCGGGTGGATTATCTTTTAAAATTGAAGGGCGAAAAGTTTATATCCATTCGCAATAAGTGTTTTCTCATGGCCCTGATAACAAACAATGCAGGAACTGGTTGCACAGTTCCTGCGGGTTGTCGGGGTGCATAATTATATACCGTACATAAACAATTATTCTTAAACCGACTGTACAAACATACAGAAAAACCAGCGTAAACAAACGCATGCGTTGCTGCGTGGTACCGTCACAAAACTCCCTGTTAGCGGATGAGAAAATGTGATTTATTCAACCGATTTTTATGGAACCGGCATTACAACCCGCCGCCGCTTTCTAAAAAACTAGCGTTATTAGCTTTTTTAGTAACTATGTTTTCTTTTAGCGGTGTAGCGCAAACCATTACCCTTAAAGCCGAAAAGCAACCCTTGCTCCAGGTTTTAAAACAGGTAAGAAAACAAACGGGTTACGATTTTGCTTTTAGCAGCAACCTGGTACAGAAGGCCAAACCTGTGACGGTTACGCTTCACCAAATTGCCTTAGCTAATGCCTTAACGCAAATTTTTGAAGGGCAGCCTTTTACCTACGAGGTAAAAGAAAAACGATTATTGTAAAAGCAATGCCACCTAAGCCTGTAGAACCTAAGCAACTAGAAGCACCATCCATTGCCTATATAAAAGGCCGTGTAGTAAACGAACAGGAGAACCGCTAGCTAACGCCACGGTATCAGTAAAAGGCACAATGGTAACGATTACCACCGATAGCAATGGAAACTTTGAGTTGCCAAAAGGTTATGCTAAAGGAAGAATATTGGTTAGCTATGTAGGTCACTCTCCCTTCGAAGCGGAAGTCGATGATGATGCTATCATTACCTTGTACCAAACAAATTCACAACTAGACGAAACAGTTGTTATTGCTTACGGTACAACCACAAAACGACTGAATACAGGAAACGTAGCTACAATAACCTCAAAAGAAATAGAAAGTCAGCCTGTGTCTAATCCACTGGCTGCATTAATAGGCAGAGTTCCCGGTGTGGATATAGTTCAAAGCAGTGGAGTTGCGGGATCGTCCTTTTCTGTACAGATCAGGGTAGGAATTCTCTTGCACAAGGTTCAGAACCACTTTTTATAATTGACGGAGTTCCTTTTGCGCCAAATAATAACAATGTTGCTCTTCAATTCTCTGTTGCCAACGGATTGAGTCCACTTTCCAGTATCAGCCCAAATGACATTGAAAGAATTGAAGTTTTAAAAGATGGCGATGCAACTTCTATCTACGGTAGTCGAGGCGCCAACGGTGTGGTGCTCATTACAACCAAAAAGGAAAAGCTGGCGATACTAAGTTTAGTATTCGGCATGGTCAGGGTTTCAGCAATATTGGTAAAAAGATGGAGATGCTTTCCACTGAAGAATATATAAATTTAAGACGAGAAGCCTTTCGCAACGACAATGTTACCCCATCAGCTATTCCGGGAAATGTAGGGTATGCTCCTGATTTGTTACTGTGGGATACCACCAGATACACTGACCTACATAAGCTTTTAATGGGAGAATCTGCCCAAACACTAAACACGTCAATTAATATAAGTGGTGGTAACAGCAAAACACAATTTGCGTTGGGAGGAACTTTTAACAAAGAATCTACTATTTTTATTGGAGACTCAAAGTATAGGCGAGGCACTGTAAATTTTAGTGTCAACCATCGCGCGCTAAAAGATAAGTTGAATCTGGCCATCTCTGCCAATTATTCACTAGAATCCAATAACTTATTCAATGGTAGTGCTCTATATTACAGCAATCTGCCACCTAATCTACCCAATTTGTACGATTCGGATATCAAATTGAACTGGTCAGAGAATGGAGCCGCCTTTTTTAATCCTGTAGCATTTACCAAAAAGGAATATCGATCTTATAGAAAGAACCTTATTAGTAGGTTACAGATATCTTATTCAATCCTTGACAATTTATCGCTTAAAACTGCTTTAGGGTACAATGATATTCGTGCGGATGAACGGTCGCTTGACCCCTTAGCAACCCAAGATCCTCAAAGTGATAATTATGAAGGATTTGCACTGTATTCAACCAACTCATTTTCAAGCTGGATCATTGAACCGCAAATAGACTATCTATTGAAGCTAAAGGCAGGTGTATTTAATATCACGGCTGGAAGTACTTTACAAAGTACATTGAACGAGACTCAGTCTATTAGAGCATCAGGTTACACGAACGATCAACTATTAAAATCTCTTTCAGCCGCAACTACGCTTTCTAATGCTAGTAACAGGTACGAGCCATATAAATATATGGCTGCATTCGCCAGAATCAACTATAACTTTGAGAACAAATACTTACTTAACTTGTCAGGTAGAAGAGACGGATCAAGTCGCTTCGGACTGGATAATCGTTGGGGAAACTTTTTTGCATTTGGTGCGGCCTGGGTCTTCACAAATGAAAAGTTTATTTCAAGCAGCCGTAATAATGCTCTTTCTTTCGGAAAGTTAAGAATGAGCTATGGTACTTCAGGAAATGATCAAATTGGAAATTATCAATACCTAGATACCTGGCAAACGTGGAGGCCATATCAAGGCAGTATAAGTTTGTTTCCCAGTAGCCTTTACAATCCCAATTATGGTTGGGAGGTAAACAAGAAGTATGAAATTGCTATAGAAACGGTGTGGCTACGAGAACGCATATTCTTTAATCTTGCATACTTTTCTAACCGTAGTGGCAATCAGCTTATTCAGTATATTTTACCATCACAAACAGGGCATTTTAGCATCAACCGAAATTTTCCCGCGTTAATTGAAAATAGTGGTTGGGAGTCTCAACTTAGTTTCATAGTTGTTGACGGAAAGTCATGGAAATGGGAAAGCGGTTGTAATATAACAGTCCCGAAAAACAGGTTGGTAGAGTTTGATAATCTAGAGAACTCAGCTTATCGTTCTCAGTATGTAATAGGAAAATCGTTAAATATAATATATGGATACAAGTCTTTAGGGGTCAATCCACAGACAGGTGTATACGAATTTCAGGATACCAATCAAGACGGGACTTTAAATACAACCGATTTCGTCGATGCAGGAAATTTGGATCCCCAATACTATGGGGGCTGGAATAACACAATTCGATTCAAAGGTTTTAGCCTAAATACATTTTTTCAGTATAAGAAACAGCTAGGAACAACCATACTAAATTCAATATATTATACTCCCCAAAGTTTTCCGGGCCTGATGTTTAATCAGCCCTCAGTTGTAATGCAGCGTTGGAATCAACCCGGGGATATTACAGCCATTCAAAAGGTGTCTGCTACCACTACAAGTGAAGCTTATAGGGCTGCAAACAATTATTTAAAGCAATCTGATGCTGTTATGGGTGATGCCTCTTTTATCCGTTTAAAAACTATTGAACTTTCATATAATCTACCCAAAGAATTTATCCGGCACATCGCGGCTCAATCTTGTAATATTTTCTTTCAGGGGCAAAACCTGTTAACGATCACCAATTATAACGGGTGGGACCCCGAAACACAAGGCAACCCACTTGCTATACCCCACTAAGGTCATTTAATTTCGGATTTGTATTAAATTTTTGATTCATGAAAATAGAAAATTTGTATAAGAGAATAATAGCGTTTTTGTTAAAAATATATAGGATGTCTCCAATATTGTTGTTTACCTCAACAACACTTTCTTGTAACAAATTTCTGGAGGTTGGGACACCACAAGACAGAATGGTCGCTGAAGATGTGTTTAATAATGATGAAACTGCAACATCTGCAGTGCTAGGAATTTACTCGCAATATATGGGAACATCTCTTTGGTATTCATCTGGCGGCGTGACTGTATTCACAGGGCTTAGTTCCGATGAATTTTACAACACCAATGTATCAAACAGCTCATATAATGAGCTTCGCACCAATTCCCTAACACCGCTTAATGGAGTTTTAGATTTTAATATCTGGGATCGGGCTTATAAGAATATTTATCAAGCTAATATTTGTATTGAGAAGTTGCGTGGCAATGCTTTTTAACTGACAAAACCCGCAATCAGCTATTAGGTGAGTCACTATTTGCAAGAGCGTTTATCTATTTTTATTTAGTCAATCTTTTTGGTGATGCTCCACTAATTACTTCCACTGATTACGAAAAGAACACAATGAAGGGGCGGGATAATGTTATGGATGTGTATAGTCAAATCAAAAGCGATCTGGAAGAAGCAGAGGGGCTTATGAATGATACATATGTTACACCCTCGCGCGTACGTCCTAACTTAAAAACCGTTCAGGCTCTTTTAGCCAGGGTGTACTTGTATACGGAACAATGGGATTTAGCGTTAGCAAAATCTTCAGCAATTATTGAATCTGGGTTGTACTCCATTGAGCCGTTAAACAACGTATTTACGATAGAAAGTAAGGAAACTATCTGGCAGCTCATGCCTGTTCAACCTTCCTGGAATACAACGGAGGCGAGACAGCTTCTGCCCACAAGTACGTCTGCGTCAGCCTTGGGACAAATGGCTATGACAGAAGACTTATACAATAGCTTTAGCACTACGGATGCTAGAAGAACCCAGTATGTGCTTTCAAAGACAGTTGGAGGCAATATATACCGATTTGCTCAAAAGTACAAAGCAGTAGCCATAGGCACAGTTTCAGAATATTATAAAGTGTTCAGGCTGGCGGAGCAGTACCTAATTCGTGCAGAAGCAAATGCAAAACTTAACAATAATCAGGCTGCTTTAAATGACGTTAATATAATTCGAGAAAGGGCTGGTTTGGTAAGAATTACGGAGCAGCCTGAAAATATTTTACGTTTAATCGAAATTGAGAGAAGACTTGAATTATTCGCCGAATGGGGCCATCGTTGGTTCGATCTTAAAAGGATAGGAAGAGCACTTGATGTTTTAAAACTTAAACAACCGGATATACAAGCCCTAGATCTGTTGTATCCGATTCCTAATTCAGTACTAAGAGCAAATCCATTTATCAAACAAAATCAAGGCTATGAATAATTTCAACGCTATTTATAAAAGACTTATATGCCTTTTAACTGGAATGATGTTTCTCTTAAGGACAGAAGCTCAAATGTACAATGTGGGTGATACTGTCAAAAGTATTCATGCTGATCATTTGGTAAATGGGGGCAGTGAAATATTTACTTACGAAAAAGGTAAAGCGCTTATTTTAGATTTTTGGGCAACCTGGTGCTCACCGTGTATCGCGTTATTTCCAAAAATTGATTCATTAAAGAAAAAAATATACCGGGCAATTGGATATTATAGGTGTAACCAGCGATAGGACGGAGATTGTCGAAAAGTTTCTCAACAACTATAAAAATAACTTTGGCATCAATATGATTTCGATAACAGAAGATCAGGAAATTAAGAAACTGTTTCCTCATTATCAAATACCGCATTATGTGTGGATTAACAAGAGTGGTGTAGTAGCTGCAATAACAACCGCGGATTATGTAAATGCGGAGAATGTAAGGAAGCTTATACTCAATGAAACCTTATCCCTTCCGACTAAAAACGATTATCGGGATGTTGCATCTTACAAGGCACTAAAGACACTTGTTGAAATTGATGAAAGTAGAAATTTCCCCTCATTAAAAGCCTATTCTTATATCGGTGGGTACCAAAAAGATGTAAAGTCTTTTCAACGGCACCTTTATATAACAAAACAACGAATACCACAAGGATAAGTTCAATTAATGTAACCTTGCAAGCATTGTATAAGCTTGCTTATTTAAACTTAGATGGGACATCTGCTTTTCATAACAAGAGGATTATTTTTACTGGCATTAGCGAAACTATAGCGAACTATACTACCAAAGAAAATCTTTTTTCTTTCGATCTAATAACGGCAGGAAGCGATGAATTACTTTCTTTAGAGAAAATGAGGAAAATGTTAGATGTAGAATTTGGAGTAACATCTTCAATCGAAAATAGGCTCATCGAGTGTCTGGTTCTGAAATCAAGCAGTAATGTCAGCGTTTCACCTCTTACTTCGAGAGCAGAATCAATCGAAACGCCGGACTCGGTAATCAAGAAAAATGTTCCTCTCCGGAATTTATTGATGCAATGGAATGGGAATATTCCTTTGCTCCAGTGGCCAATAGTGAATGAAACCGGATTGGATGAAAAACAAAAGATAAACATTACACTTCCAAAGAACACTGAGAGATTAGAATCTGTAATTGCAGCGTTTAACACAAATGGATTTATTCTAAGTAAGGAACTACGGGAAATGCCTGTTATAGTTTTAAAAAAAAAAGCCAATAGGGAGTTGTAGATATTCAACTCCCTATTATACAAAGCTAATGTCAGATCTCAGTTTTTCTGTGCGGTATAGCGCAATGGGCCTACTGGACTACCTCCGCTCTCGCTGTCATATCCTGTGGCGCAGACGTTTCCTTCACCGGGACAAGCTAATTCTTGATCTTCGATAGTGTTGGTGCCGATATATTCTCCATCTTCATCAAACCAATGAAGTTCTGTGCTGGAACTGATTGTTGGCACTTCCGCATCTGGGTTGGTAAAAGAATAAGTTGCAAATGCGCCAGCTGCAATAGCTAAAGCCACGATCGTTAATTTCAATTTTTTCATGGTTATGTGTGCTTTTATGGTTCAAAAAGCATAAACTTAAAAAGGTTAATAAATTTTGTAATGGTGTTTTGGTAGTACTACTTGCGATACAGGCAGTTTTAAAGGTTAATAAAAATTTTTTGTCAAAATGGGTTTCCGGAACCGCAAAATTTCATCAGCAATGTAGCAGAGCAATATTTTGCATAAAGGTAAACCCTGTAAATATGCCTTTCAAAATTTATTATGCAAACAACTGTAATCTGTGGCCCAACTGCATAAAGAATAAAGTGAGTAACAATTTTGTATATAGCTGCGTGTTGCCAGGGTACAATTAATTGATCGTTTAATTCCTTACTTATAATTTACTATGCTTAGCTGTTGCATTATAGATAATGACCTTGATACTAAAGAAGTACTGCGGCAATATATTAGCCAAACCCCAGCATTACAATTGCTTGATGATAGCAATGACCCGACGTTAATGCTGCAAAAATAATAATCGATGATTTATCCCCAGATATTACTTTTCTAAATATTGATTTGAAATGGCCCATACAATTTAGCCAAGTTCTAAAAATAAAAGATAAAACTTTACTGATTATTGTAACCGATAGCAGGCACTATGGTCCGGAAGCTTTTTTATTAAATGCTGTTGATTATATACTTAAACCTTTTAACTACGAAAGGTTTTTACAGGGGGTACATAAGGCAGCAAAGAAGCTTTTACTACCGAGGTTGGGCCGACCATATATTTTTATTCCCGGCGATAAGAAAGGAGTAAAGATAAAAATTGTAAATACAGATATAAGGTACATAAAAGCCTATGCCAACTATATAAAAATTGTTACCGAAAGCAAGCAGTATATGACTTATATTTCGCTTAGCGAAGTACTGGAATTACTCTGCGACCACTCCTTTGTACGGGTTCATAAGTCTTATATTATCAATATGCATAAGGTAAGTGTGATAGACCCAGTATCGGTTTGCCTGGAATGTGGGATGATTATCCCGATTGGAAATGTATTTAAGGAGTCGTTCTTAAAAAGGGTTGCCGGGAGTACGAAGTAATTAAATCATATAGCTTTTCTATATGTACATAGCAATATTCAATTTGCTTTTTAATCGGAAATTGAGTTAATTCACGAAAGAACCAATTCATTATGGGGTAATACTAAACAACCATCCTCGAAGGGATGGTTGTTAACTGACCAAAATATCTGTTGCTAACAAGTTACACTGGATGTTCCCGTGGTTATTGTGGCAGTAGTGGGATGTCCAGAATACTGATCAACCGATAGTAAGTTCCGGGCTGACTGAAATGTAAATGCTGTTTGTCTTAGTGACTGAAAATTTAAAATGTTCATTTGCTTATTTTTTAAGTTTTAAGATAAATTCAAGGTAGACTAAAGATGAATTGAGTGTTGAAATATTATTTGAACCTGTCTTTTCATTACATAAATACCATTGTTCGCTACCTATGTCATCATTCACTGCATCCGGAATTAAAATGATGCTACTGCATATTGCGGGAGTTGTATGCTTCATAGTTTACGAAACAGCAGTTATTGTTTTCATAAAGCAACCTTTTAATATAGTAGTGTTGCTTACACATTATGCAGTAGATGTAGGTTGGTTCTATCTGCTGATGTTTCGCTTTTTCCCTGATATCAGTAAAAAGAAAACCGGGCTTTATGTAAAAATTGCTCTATACCTGCTATGCTTGGCCTGTTTTGTGGCTACCCTTATTAGTGCCAACCAGATTCTTGATTGGGCATACAAAGGAATATCAGAGTTTTCTATATCGGAAGTGCTGTTATTCAGAAGTCTTTGGAGAGCCATTTATATCTCTATAATTGCGCTTTGTTTTTGGTATGCGAGAGACAGGATCAAAAAAGCAAAAGAATTACAATTGCAAACAAAGCTGAGGTATAATGCGGAAAAGAAAACCCTTGAAGTGGAAAATGCCTATCTCCGTTCGCAAGTAAACCCGCACCTTTTGTTTAATTCACTCACGTATCTGTATAAAGAAATGCTGATAAAACTCCCCGATGCTTCAAAGCCGGTAATGCTGCTAGCAGAAATGATGGATTATGCCTTGAAACCTGGACAACCCAATGGTATGACGAAGCTGGAAGATGAAGCGGCACATATAAGAAGGTTGATTGCATTTTACCAGTTAACGGACAGCCGCGCAGCTTATTTATATTTTCACTGCGATATAGAAGATGCCAACTTTGAAGTTCCGCCACTGATCTTTAACCACTTTATTGAGAATGTACTGAAATATGGTGTATTGGATGATGAAGCGAGGGCAGCAGTTATTGAACTAAATGCCACAGAAAGTATTATACAATTCAAAACAAGAAATAAGGTTAAAACGGCTGCGGGAAAAGGGCATCAATCAGGACTGGCTAATACCCAGGCAAGACTGGAGAAACATTATCCCGGTAAGCACACGCTAACCATTACTGCGCATAATGACGAATATCTGGTAGAACTAATCCTTATTATATGACACTTACCTGCTATATTATTGACGACCAACTATCTACTGTTCAATTGCTGGAATTATATATTAACCTGCACCCTGAACTGAAGCTGATCGGTAAAGAAGACAGGTCGGAACCTGCTTTGAAAAAAAATTATTAACAGGGAGGTGGAACCTGATATTGTTTTCCTGGACATTGATATGCCTGGACTTTCCGGCTTAGAGGTAGCAAGCTTACTAAAGAACAGAACAAATATCATTTTTGTTACAGGGCATCGACAATATGGCCCGGAGGCTTATAGCCTTGACGCAGTTGACTACATCCTGAAGCCTTTTAGCTATGAAAGATTGGTACAAGCCATCGAAAAGGTGAAGCAACGTATATTATCGGGAAATAGTGATAGGGCTTTCGTGTTTTTACATGACGCTGGCAGAAATGAAAAGATAAAACTATTTAAGGACGATATCCAGTACATTGAGGCGCTGCCTAACTATACAAAGGTGGTTACAAAAGATAAACAATATCTTACTTCCTTTAAATTGAAAGAGGCTGGGAAAATAATTTCCGGTAGTTCCTTTATCCGCGTACATAAGTCTTATGTGGTAAATATTCAGAATATACATACCGTTACAGGTAATGTTATTCAAATGGAGAATGCAGTGCGCATTCCCATCGGTCGCTCTTATAAGGAAGCCTTTATGAAGAGAATAAATTTGTAACTATAAAAGGATGAAGCAAAGGTGTTTTAACTGCCCTCATTGCGGATGCAGTTTCTTTTGAGAAAAAGTAGTATACGATCAACTCGTGCGTACGCTGGTGGTAATTAAACAGGCGGTTAACGTGCATATGCACTAGGCTACCCAGTAAAGATAAACGTGCCGCCGGACCTGCCTGTTGCAGTGTGTTTAACAATGATCGTATAAATTCATTTTGGCTGTTTAAAGTGGCTTCACTTAACCTGGGTACAGATGTAGTCTGAAATGCCTTATAGTGCTGGTTTAGCTTTTTGAAGCCGGGTACTTGTAACTGATGCTCCTGTTCCCAACGTTCAGTAGTATCCTTTAGCCAGGCATCGAATTCATCAAAACTGAAAATATCCGACAAGCGTATTTGGTTCAATAGATTGGCGCAAAGCCTGTACTTTACCTCATCGCTTAGTGTCAGGGAAACCAGTTCTAAAACATATCTGCTGTCTGTACAAAAATGCACTTCCACCGGCTCCATCATTTCCACTCCGTACCGCTCCCATTCCGGCTGGTAAGTTTTTACCTGTATATCGCTTATAATGCCATTGCATATTTCATCTTTTAACGTAGTGGTTAAACTATTCAGCAGTATGTACATGTTTACAGGGTCTTTCATTTTAACCCGCAATCGTACATGGTCGCCACCTTCATTAAAGCGGATAAAAAACCATTGGTAAATTAAATTGTGGTGTGCCTTTAACCATTCCCCAATATTGTCCACTAACATTTTATCAAAAGCGCGAGGATGCCCATATAGCTCTAAATACAGCCATTCAGTTCCGGGTAAATAAAACGAAGGGCTTTTGCTAGTTCGCAGCACAGGCGAAAGGTTTTGATATATAGTATCCTGGTGCTGTAAGGTGATCAGGAATTGCGCAGCATAGTTCTTACCATACACATCCTGCATTATATTCCCGTTGGGAACAATCGTTTCTTCGATATACAGTGTCTTTTCTTTTTCCAACATCTCTTCCAGTAACTCCAATTCATTAATATTACTGCTGTTAAAACAAAGCGTTTGGTCGCCGGTTCCGGTACGTATGAAAGTGGATACGCCCAGGCTGTTGAGATAGGCTGTAATACTCCCTCCTGTTGACCTGTATTGTTTCCAGTCTATTTTCCAGGCAGCAGGGGAAACAATGATGTTATGGAACTGCACGCGCGGATAAAAAGAGAAGTTAGGCATTATAGAACGCAGTTGTAAAGAAAACTGGTTGGTAAGTCCCTGGTGTTGCAGATCGCATAACAATCGAAATACCGGGAGGTCGGAGCGGGTATAATTGTAAGCGCTTGCCAGCCGTGGTATCATCCGTTTTTATATTTCTTACTCCAAAGTACCAGTTTATTATTGTGTACAAATAAAACCAGGTCGCAGAGCTGCAACGGATCATCCGAAGTATCAAAATTGCCGATGGTAAGCTGATACTTGTATATGCTTTTTCTACGGTTAACATTGTCTACTTTGTCCTCCGACATATAGGCAATATCAAAAACAATACAGAAGGATTTGCATTTTGCTCCTGTTCGGCAATGCCTACGCAATGCGCATGAATAGCCTCGTCAGCCAGGGTAAAGCGGCCAGCCAGTGCGTTAGCTGTAGAACCGCTAAAAGAAACCAACTGCACAACATCATTAGCAATTTCCACCAATGCGCTTATAGAGTTGGGTAGTGGCTTTATATTGGTTTTATCAGGAATTTTAAAATACTCTAAACGGATAACCGTGTCTTCTGCTGCTCCCTGGAGGGGAGATTTCCTGTAAAGAAGAGTTTTAGCGGGCTGTCCGTTTCAGGCGACCTGGAGGGGTAAAATCTCCCACGATACCTTGCGCATTAAAGTCCTGCTCCATATCATCATAACCAATGCCCATCTCAGGATCTAAGGCTTCCAATAAAGGAACTGCCCTCCGATCGTAGCGCTTTTGAAAACGGTTAATAAAGCGTTGCAACCCGTTCTCTTCTTTTTTAAAGGTAACTGCTGAAAAAATCTACATAACTCCGGCAGGTGGCCGAATGTTTTTTCATCAATATTTCCACCTATGCAGCGGCGGCGGGCTATGACATATCGATTATCTCCTGGGATGTAAATCCGATCCTGGTAAAGTAATCCTCACCCACTATATTGGGTTGCAGGGATGTAAAGAGTAACTGCAAACCCAGCAAACCTTCTATTAAGTGCTCAAAATCGCTGTCGGCAGAACAGGTATCACGCAGCAATACTCTTAACGATACTATGTGTATGGGTTCCTTACAGGCATTTAGTACTTCCATAATGAGAGGGTGCTGCACAATATCACTTAACTCAAATCCATTTTCATTACGAAATATGTACCGTATATTTTCCCTTATGGCGTACCAACTGCTGTTGGCAATAACAATGGCATTAATACTTAATAAGTCTTTTACGGAAAAAGTTATTTCGTTTTTTGACGGCCAGTCGATAAAGCGGCAAATTTCCTGCTCTTTGCCTATCGTAATTTTGTTATCTCCGTTATTGCCATTGTTATTAAAAATGCCGATACCGGCAAAGCTTCCGTATGGAGTGGCACGATAGCGCGCCCTGTTAAAATATTTCTGTATGGTTATCTGCTTCTTTTTCGGCAGAAGTTTCACGTCTCCCACTTCCATATTTTTTATTTCTTCATAAAAATCAGGAGAGGAAAGCTCTATGGATCTTTTAAGTGCATGCCAGCATTCTCTTAATTCAGCATGCATTTCGAATTGGGCTACTCGATAAATAATCCCAGGGTGAATTACAGGTGATACAGGAGCTTTTTTTGCCATCTCTTAAAGTATGAAAAGACCACATTCCCGGTATTTTTATTATGTAAACTATGCTTATGGTTTTGTGAAAAAGGGTTAGGGATTGTAAAAAAGGCGATGAGCTGACGAAAAACCGTTTTCGGGTTTGATGTCTTTTGCTATAAATACTAAGTTTATTAGCAAAATAACCGTCTTTCGACGGTACTATCTTATTCAGGTTACTTTTAATTTTAGCCCAAGAAATTCTCTTAATAAAAATGGAACAGTATAAGCCCGTTATTCTATCATACAAAAAACCGATATATTTTTCGGACACAAAATTGTAATTAAAAACAAAAAATATCATGAGAGCTTTGTTTTTCACTGTATCATTAATCCTGATCACCACCGGATACTCCCGCTGTAAAAAGTCGTCCGGAGCCAATTTTACCCAACCACAAGTTAATTCGACCCGTACTTTTATAACGGTTGCGCAGGCTAACAGAAGAATTAACAGCTATCTCACTTCCATCGGTTATCCTAACCGGGACGAAAAGATCCGCTCATGGATAATAGATGCGGACAGTTTAAGATTGTATCTTCAGGACACTTCCATCAAAAAACTTAAAGTATTTATGGCCCACAGCCAGGAATATATCGATAGCGGCAACGAAGGACAGCCGCCGGTACAAGGTCAGATTCCCGAAACAATTATCCTGGCAGGAGTAAACAGGAACAGCAACTATGCTTTACCATTGGATATGGCAATGGACAACAGTGTGCCTTGCCCCAGGATGTGTCCCCAAGCAGGTGAGGTTGCAAGCCCTGTTATTCTAGATTAAATCAATATTGTCTTATTCCATTAGGATAGATAGCAATAATTGCTTTTTTATCTTGGTGCAGCCGCATCTATGCCCAGCGCAATCCATAAAAGCTAACAAGTATGAACGATTATTAGCGTAAGCCGGTCACTGGCTTGCGTCAACTACGATAACAGCCGGTATTCTATATATCCGGCCTTTGTTGATTGTATTACACGCCCGATATTTTAATAACCCTTTTCACCCTCAATAGGAAATAAAAGTAATGATCATTTTTAGGATCAATCTCTTGCACCTTCTCCTGGATGTGACATAAAATTTATGACTCTCGAAAGATTAATTCCTGCCGCAAGCCTGTAAGAGGTCCATACCTTTCCATTTGAGATTTCATATTACAGCTATAATATAGTTGGTAAATTTCTCTGCCTTATTTCCGTTCCTGGTGCCCATTCGCTTCCCCTTTTCCAATCAAAAAAGCCTGTATGCTTATTGATTTCATTACAAGAGCAAAGGTATTTCCGTGTTCTTAACGCAGGCAAAAGGTCATGCAAGTTTTTGAAAAATTTTTCCCGGGTGAAAATTTTTCAAAAACCTTGTGCCTGCTAAACACGAACCTTTAATGCTCTTGAAACGAAACCAAGCATACTCCGGCTCTTTATACGAATAAAAAAATGTCAGCAATGGGAACACATATCAGGAACGAAAATAAGGTTGAAACAAAAACTTCACACCTCCTCTCATTGCCGAATAAAAAATGTTTTCAAAAAATCAATCACTCTAAAAACAACGATTATGAACATCATCGGAAGACTGACAAGAGATGCGCAGGTACGCACGATATTAAACGGCAAACAGGTAGTAAATTTTTCTGTAGCAGTAAACGACAACTACAAAACCAAACAGGGCGAACGAGTAGAGCAAACAGCCTATTTCGAGTGCTCCTATTGGAAAACCACCAAAGTCGAGAAAATGCTTACAAAGGGGCTACTGGTGGAACTGATTGGCAGGGTAAGCACGAGAGCTTGGGTAGGCAAAGACGGAGAACCAAAGGCTAGTTTGAATTTTCATACATCCGACATCAAACCGCTTGCAGGAGGAAAAAGAGCCGAAACGGTACACGCAACTGACCAACCAGAAAGTAACCACATAACGGAAACAGCAATAAAGGACGATCTACCATTTTAACCTACAAAAAAAACAAATCTCAAAATCTCTTAAATCAATTTATTATGGCACACAATCTAAATTTCAACAAACAAACAGGACTGTATTCATTTTTCAGCGTTAAGGAAAAGGCATGGCACGGGCTAGGGCAAATTGTCGAAAACTATCCCACCAGCGCAGAGGCTATAAAACATGCGGGATTAGATTACGAAGTAATAAAAGCTCCATTGTTTACGCAAGGACGAGCAATGACCATTGGCAATGGCGGTGAAATTGTAGAAGCTGACAACATACTGATCCCAGACCAGTTTGCCACACTAAGAACAGACAACAATACCGTACTCGGTGTAGTAGGCAAAGATTATCACATCGTACAAAACCGTGAAGCCTTTACTTTTTCGACGCTATTGTAGGCGGTGACGACGGTATCCTTTACGAAACAGCCGGAGCATTGGGCAACGGTGAGCGGATATTTATTACTGCAAAATTACCTGACTATATACGTGTGGGCAATGGCGATGATGTTACCGAAAAGTATTTATTTCTTACTACTTCACACGATGGTAGCGGAAGCATTACTGCAGCCTTTACACCCATTAGGATAGTTTGCCAAAACACCCTTAACGCTTCACTCCGTAATATGAGTAATGTAGTACGCATTAAACATACAGCCGGAGCGCCACAACGTTTAGAAGATGCCCATAAATTAATGGGTATGGCTAACAAGCTAAGTAAGCAGTTAGAAGACATATTTAACCAATGGGCAAAAGTAAGCGTTACGGACAGGGAAGTAAAAAAGCTGATTCAATTAGCACTTTGTCCGAACAAAGAAACCCATGACCTGATTAAGAAAGGCGCAGAAAATGAACTATCCACCGTGTTTAAAAATACAGTTGACGATGCTTTTGCATACGCTATGATGAGCGACACCCAACAGATGGACACTACCAAAGGTACATTATTCGGGGCTTATAATGCCGTAACGGGTTATTATCAAAATGTGTGCAGTTACAAAACCGATGAAAAGAAACTGGATTCCATTGTAATGGGTGGCACAGCACAGAAAAGAACACAAAAGGCTTTTGAACTGTGTAGCGACTTTGAACGAATCGGAATGGATGTATTTAATGTGAATTAATTAACCAAAGGCTACTGCCTTTAGGGTGGTAGCCTTGATTACTAAACATGTTGCTATATGAAAAAACGAATAAAAAGTAAGAAACAGTTGATTGCTATTGTAGAGAAAAACCTAGCAAAAACCATAGATAAACTCTTTCGAAAACTGCATAAAAGAGCAAAGACTAAGAGTGGAGACATCGACCCTATTCAGATAATGGAATTAGAAGCAATATCTGAACAATTGGTATCTCTTATTGCTGAACAGGTTTGGCAAAATATAGAAAGTTAAAAGAATAGCAACAAAAAACCACGAGATATGAAAGCAAAAATATTAGAGGAAGTGAAAAAAATGGCCAAAGACAAAAGTCTTGAAAACCAACACAAAGATGAAGCGATACATCATTTACTGCAACAGAACCGAGCATTTCTATGCAGATACTAACAGTCTGATAAGGCTTTGGGAAATGCTTATAGGCTACTATGAAAATGGAGTATATACCGGAGAAACATCGAACTCATAATACTTAAATCAGACGCAATGAAAATAGTAGACTTAAACGGTTGTGAAATAGAAATAACCAACCTTGATAAAGCCATTGAGGAGACAGAATATTTTAAAGATGCCTACCATATACCGCCAGTAGAAAGTGACAAACAAAGACAGGTATATTGGCGTGATATATACGAAAAACTACTAACCCTAAATTCCACGCAAAATGAGCAACCTCGCAGATAGAACAGACTATAAAGCATTGAGCATATTAGCTCAAATCGTAAAGCAATTTGAACGCCTACACTATTTAAATATGACGGCGAGTGACGATTGGGACGCTTGTCAGGCTCGTAATCTTATGGAAGGCATTGTTGAAACCAATGGTTACAAAATCAACTATAATCAAAGTATAAAGAAACCACTTTTAAAAGTATAAAGTATGAGACACACGCATTCTAACCACTAAAACAAATTTGAAATGGCCTACGAAACTTTAAACGACTTTACAGACTGGTGTTACAACCGCTTTGTAGAATATAACAGGAAAAACAAATTCAACGAGGCAGGTATTTATCATGATATGCTTAAAAAGCATTTTGATTGGAACCTGAAAGGAAGACGGCTAACCTCGCAACGCCAGCGTGCTAAAAACAGGCTACGGATATTCAAGAAGCCACGAAAGCGGGAAAATTAGATACGCTGACATATACCGGAGCTGAAGGACAAAAAGAGTTCAATGATATTATTACTGATTACGAAAAGAAACTGAAAGATTATGGATTCCCAGAAGAATCTATTAACGAATTAATCATCTTAAAAAGAGAAAACTATGGAAGCTAATTTTTTTAAACAAATAGCAGACCTGAATCTTTCAGGCGATCTGCAAATAACAATCTCCAAAGGTGCGGACAATAATTTAATTGTTTCCCTTATTCTGCAAAATAACGGATGCGGAGATAAAGCCAAGAACCTGATACCCCGCTGAATTTAAGAGGCTCAGCCGAAGAAATGGATAACGGATTTTTTCAGCAGATCACTACGCCCATGCAATCCGCATCCGGTTTAATGGTCAATATGGAATCCTTTATGAAGCAACTGGAAACAGCCAAAAACATTCAGCAATGGAAAAGGAAAAATCAGACAAACAGAAGAAAGAGCAGGAATCCAAAGACAAAAATTTAAAGAAGCGATGGCTAAGGCTGATGAATTGGAAAAAGAAGGCAAATTCCGTGATGCCTGGGTAAAAGTACCTGAACCAACCGACTATCCTGAACATGCCGAAACCCTGCGCAAACGCAGGAAGGAACTTTCCGACAAATTTTCTGCACCGAGCCTTTTTGAATCAGAGTAAACTTATCGTAAACACTTATAAAATATTATACTATGTTATTAACAACAGCATTAGAACGGGTATTCTTATTTAAAGACAAAGATCAGGAAATAACATTATCCGATCTTGACCCCACTTGGAGTGTACAGGCGGTGCTTAATCATTATTCAAGTACCTATCCTATTCTAACTACCGCCAAAATATCTGCTCCTGTAATCAAAGATGATACGGTACAGTACCGATTTGAAAGTGTAATGGGAACAAAAGGTTAATCTCAAAATATTAAAACTATGAATTATGCAACAAGATATAAAGGGTATAATAAAGTTGCCCAAAGATGCCAAGCAACAACAACTGCTCAAACAGTTAGGGAGTTTGCCAACACGATGAAGCGCAGAAAAGATGCAGCAGAAATACAAAAGACAAGTGCAGATCAGTACCCGTGACGATGCTACCCATGCTTTTTGAGAGCATCGTTTTCCTGTAGCATAGCTATTTCTGAAGCGGTACAGGGATGTAAGAATATGGTAAAACTGGAAAGGGATTTTTATAAGTCCCTTTCCCAACTCGCTGATCGTTACGGTATTCAGCCTAAGCCTTCACCATCTCATGCATTTCCTTACAATATCTCATGGACTTTATCGGATATAAAAGAGCAGTTAAAAGCAAAAAAATTGACTGGCAGGAAATCCGGTTGATGCATAACGGGGAAGCACTTTTTTGCAACAGAGCAAAGGTATGATACTGGCTGTACGCTTTATTATATTCCTGTAGCACCTTTATACCGGATGCTGAACAGCCACAAACTAAAAACACAGCCTTATTGTTAGTTTCGGTATGCACTTATTTGTATAAGATAGCGAACATTCCTTATTACCGTCAGGAAAGTTCTTACCTGTGTTATATGTATGATATGCTAATGCAAATGCACGAAGAAGAAGAAGTTGAACCCAACCCTGAACTTTTAGCAGAGTTTGAAGAGGCAAAAAAAGTTGGTGACATTATAGAAAGCGAATTGTTGAATGCTGAAAATCTCACCAGCTTCGAAGATCGGCTAAATCAATTTAACAGTAACGATCAGTTTGGTGATCGGTGTTGGCAGGTAGCCCAAAAGACCCTTGATCTTTACCGGGAATTTCCAACGATGCCTCTGGATAATAAGTTTAAAACTGCCGAACTGTGCGAAGATGACGGCGATAACTATGCGATCACTTTGGAGAAATACATTTCTTTTTACGCATCGGGTAGTGGTTGGCTGGCTGATCTGCTGATCGATTTAATCAATAATGACCTACAGGAGTATAGCTTTATTGAAGAGCCTGTAATCTATCAACCATTGGATCATCGGAAGATTGCTAACAACGATTTTGACTTTGAACAACGAATATTTACCATCATCGATGAATTAACCACTTTATTATACGAATATGAAAGACTTAACCCATGAATTTGAAAACTTCTTTTATCCAAAATCTGCTCTAGTATTTTATCAAAACGATAAGCGGGGTGTGGAAACCTATGTAGAGCATTTTGATATAGATGAAAATGGCAATCCTATTAATGCCCATCCACTAACGGTAAGAGAAGCTGACCATCTTGCAAAAGCATTGAAAATTCAAATGCAGCAAAAGGGCATTTCCTGCGATCAAGAGGATTTTAAACAGCAGTGTCCTTTACGTTGATGCCCAAAAGGAAAAGCCATGTGGTTTACCAAAGCACAGCGCAGGGAACTTTATTTTACCCAAAAGCTCGGTATACCAAACGGCACAGCTTCTGTACCTCCTATGTTGTGGGTAGCGGACAGACAATCAATCAGCATTTTTGCATTGCGCACTAACCGACGGCCCACCAAAGACACTAAACTATATTACGCTCCTTTTCTTTAATATATACCCTAGCGGGGATGTCTGCATGGGAACAGTAGATATACAGGTCAAACAAACCAACTGCCTTGAAGCCTTTATCCATGCATGGGAAACTTATTTTTTCGGTAGTTATTTCAGTCATTTAATGGAAAAGCATAACCCGATTGAAGGTAACTGTGTCCTTTTGTGGGAAAGCCTTGTTAACACAAACAAAGATTTCCCGATGGACATTTTAAAACCAAATAATAAATCACTTAAAAATTTAATCAAATGAACACATCCAAATTAAAAGTACATTTTACAGATAATGAGTTAATCACTCCTACTAATCCCATAACCGTTAACCTTATCGGTGCAGGTGGCACAGGTTCTAAAGTACTGACTGCTCTTGTGGAAATGAATCATTCTTTAATTGAACTGGAACATCCCGGTTTTGACGTACGTTTGTGGGATGATGACAGGGTTACTCCTGCCAATATCGGAAGGCAACGGTTTGCCGAATGCGAAATTGGATTGTATAAATCAGTTGCCCTGATCAACCGGGCCAACCGTTGGTCAGGTGTAAACTGGAAAGCCGAAACCGTAAAATTTGAAAAAAACGCTAAAAAGAACTGCCCGAAAATATCTACGCTAATATTTATATCACCTGCGTGGACAGTGTACAAGGAAGGTTTAATATTGCTGCTATTCTTAAGCAAGTAAACAAAGGTCATTCCTACAGGGATCAACCTAAATATTGGTTGGATTATGGTAACAGTCAATACACAGGACAGGTGTTGCTTGCTACTATCGGAAAGATTAGTCAACCCAGTTCAAAAAAATATAAAACAACGGAAATATTACCTTTTGTTACGGAGGAATTCCGGGAATTACTTCGACAATCCGAAGCCAAGGATGACACACCCAGTTGTAGTTTAGCCGAAGCATTGGAAAAACAAGACCTGTATATAAATGGCTCGCTTGCACAAATGGGTTGTTCCCTTTTATGGAGCCTACTGCGTAATGGATTTACGCAGTACAGAGGCTTTTTCCACAATATCGGGGAATTCCGCACACAGCCCATCCCCATAACCTGACAGCCAGGTACGGACCGCAAAAGACACTCCCTTCCTATCAGGCGGGAGCGTCTTTTTGCGCCGGAGAAATGGAGCAACCACTTTGGTTAAATGCAAAAGCCTCAGCATGTGGCTCCGGTAGCATTTACCAAACAGGTTGCGGAGTTTTTTAGCGGGATATACGATATCCCTATTTTATGATTGATTAGTACTATTTATATCCAGGGATATCTTTTATGGTTCAATTAGATAACCTAAATGAATAATCTTAAATTAACCACTCTCCCAACTTTACATCATGGTGAATTATTACTGCCGGTGTGTCTTGTTGTAGTGTCACTCCCTTATATTAAGTAAAACAACATACTAAAGAGGATAACAGGTCAATAGCTAAAGCCGTTTCCTTTTTGTATTATTGTGTTTTAATAACTACTAATTTATCCAACATGAACAAAGCAGAACTTATTGAAATTGTTGCCAAAGAAGCAGACATCTCCAAAGCAGTTGCCGAAAAAGCGCTTAACAGTGTTACCGGCGCAATCACCGCATCTCTTAAAAAAGTGAACCGGTAACGCTTGTCGGCTTCGGTACTTTTTCTGTTGCACAAAGAGCAGCCCGCACCGGCAGAAACCCTGCTACCGGGGAAGCTTTGAAAATAAAGGCAAAGAAACTTCCCAAGTTTAAAGCAGGAAAGACTTTATCCGAAGTTGTAGCCAAGGCAAAGCCAGCGAAATAAGAAATGAACAAAAAGGAAGGTGGACAATCCTTCCTTTTTTTTGTTATATATATGGTAGGTTAAATCCCCTCATCATATCTGAAGGGAACTTTACACGTCTTGTACAACCAAAAACTATACTTTCGCCACTCAATTGATAGTAATGTCTGCTCCAGCAATTAAGATCATCCGAGAAATTTTAGAACTCAATTAGCAAGCAGCAGCAGACGTGCTGGGTCTTGATAAAAATCCTATCTCCTCAAAGAGCAGGGTAGTGATAGTTTTGAATGGCGCGAAATCATTGCGCTTTACAATTGGATTACTCCCGGATTGAATTATTGCCTGCCAATAAGCAGGAAAACATTCAAATGATTTTGGAATATTTTCCAGACAATCTAAAAAACATAATAGCGATCAGGGAAAACTTTTTGCTGCTGATCTACCGGCGGGAATAATAAACACCAAACAAATTAAAGTGCCTGTCCATTTTATTGAACTACCTTACGACGACACCATAATCGATTTTGATGGGAACATCAATCTTGAAATTGCCGATAAGATTAAGCATACTACTTATTTTTCCAGGTATCCAGACTTTGATTTTCAAGGAATCGTATGGTGGCATGATGAGTTGGGATATTGGGCAATTCAAATTCAGAAAATAGGAGCATATCGAGAGACCATCTTAGGAGCATACCTTGATGAGATAGTAAATGCTATACGTTCCAGGTTTGAGACAAAGTAAATTAGAATCTTCCCTATCAACAACTACAACTACTACTTGCCCTAAACCTTGAAATAATGATGGGGATAGATTTTTTTGTTATCAGCTGATGGCTATCTTCAGACTTTTTCAGGATACAGCTCGTTTAAGGGATCTGATTGCCAGTATTCTTTTGTATCCACGTCCATAATCGTTAACCTACCGGAACTGCCAGCCCCAGTATCCAGGTTCCAGATATTAAAGGCATTCAAGGGTTGGTTCAATCCCCATCTTAAGGTTGGTGTATGGCCCAGGTAGATTTCTTTAAATTCCGGTATTGTGATATATCTTTCATTTCCACAGTCATCAGGCTGAGATAGGCTTTTCGTAATTGCCGCTTCCCAAAGATTTCTGTTCCAATAGAAATCCTGTTCGCGCTGTTTATCAAAAGCAAGCTCATTTTTGAATCCTCCATGAACAAAACAGCGACTTTGATCATCGATATAATATAGTCTTTGGGCTGCAAAAAAATCTTTATGGCTTGTGGGATATTTGAAGATTCCAGTGCCGTCTTATAACCGCTGCCGGAAGAACGGAACATACCAGGTTTACCCGCATGATTCAAATAGGATCTGATCGTTCCCACTCCACCGTAAATCCAGTACACAGGATGAAAATCTGTTTCGAGAAACTCTTGAAACCATACATCATGATTGCCCTTGATCGCAACCAGGTTGGAGATATTTATCAACACCTCCACGCACTCGTAAACTTCACTATGACCGTCGCATACATCACCTAACTGGATAAGAGTATCGTTTACAGGGTCAAAACCACAACGAAGCAAGCACTGGTCCAATGCCTTGTAAGCTCCATGCAGGTCGCCCATTACAAAAGTCTTCATTTAACGTATTTTATTATTTCCTTCAGTTAAAGTGCATTATTAATACATGGTTTTGGCTCCATTATTATTGCATATTATCTACAGAACCATTCCGTATTGCGACGCGCAAATTAAATCAGTCAACTCTTCAATATACGAAATTTTCACTAAATATAAAAATCACACTGCCCAAATTCTCAACTGTTTAATTGCCATTAGTTCGCCATTATCCCTTAGCTTATTTTAAGAATTTTGTACGAAGCCACCCGATATTTGGCGATTTCACCATACCATTCTCGAATGGTAATGATGATGTCTTCGGCGATAGTAAAGCTATTTCAACACCGGAGTTTTATCAAACTCGAAAGAATCTGTACTAGAATATTTAATATAACCCGGACGCCATCCCAAAAGATTATTTTCAAACTCAGCCATCTGCTGTGCATTTGCAGGAAAACAGCTTTTAGTGGCGACTCTACCCCTTGAGCATTGTTCCGGTATGAAAAGACCTTCAATTTAGCCTCTTCATAAACATCACCTAAAAACAGCTCCTTTCTGTTTTTATTAACGGGCACCATCTCAGCGGGTTCCAGCAGGGGAATGAATGCTGTCCCATCCGCATACTGATACACTAAGTGAGTGCCGTATATCCCATAGAAAGGATTACAACTGAATTCTTTGGCCCATTTGATGTTTTCCCTTTCGGATAACATATAAAATCCGTCGCAATTTTTATCATAGAAATAGGCATATTGCCTTGCATCCACAATACCCTGGGCTATCAAAGAGTCCGTAAGATCCTTATTATACCGTCCCCAGCTAACATTGTGTATATAAATAATCTCCAGGTTTGAATTCGCTTCAATACCCAACAATTGCTCTAAGGAAATATTCACCTTTAAGGCATGTCGGAAAATAGAATCCAATAGGATATAGTTCATAGAGTCAATTTTATCAATCGCGGGGATTAAAGAATTGTCATAGGGTTGGTTAAATTGTGTGAACGAAAATTCTCTTAATACCTGATCCGATGCAAACGCATCCGTTACTTTTTTACATAATCAGAATCTATTAATGACGAATCAGGAAATTTGTCTTTCGCCACTTTTGAAACGTAAGATAAATGCTCCGGCAGATCCTTGTATTTTTCCTTAAGATCAATCCCTTTTGACGCCATCATTTTCAAATATGTCAGCAGTCTCTCCTCATCGGGCTTTAATGAATGCACTCCGGTATAAACCGCATTGTTCAGATCTATTGCAAATGGGTAGCTTATAAAAGCAAAAGCTGTATCAAATAATCTGAAAGCAAAGTCATTGTTCAACCGGCACATCTCGACATTTGCCCTACGTGTATATTCATAATACTTTTGAAGATTGTTTTCCATTTTTCCCGGATTTTCGGCATTTGATGTTAATGTATGGAAAAGACTGCAAAAGCAAAAAGTACTGTTCCATAGGAGCTTTTCAAATTGATTTTCATGTAAAAATGTTTAAAAATTGAACTAATTATTTCCCTGATAATATGCTACTACTATCTTTTTGAACTGCAAGTCATATTTTGCTGCTGTCAGCTCATTTTCTGCTTTCAGGAAGTTATTTTTCTGTCAAATATTCGAAGTAGGTGATCAGCCCCGCTTCCTGTCTGGTTTGCGCAGCATAGAAGGATGTCTCTGAATGTTGCCTTGCACTGAGGAGGGAAGCATATTTCTGAAGGGTGATTTCATAATCCAGGCAAGCTTTATATATTTCCTGTTTCAACTGCTGCTTTTCCTGTTCGGTAGACAGTATGGCCTTCTCTAAGTTGATCTTAGCGGAGTTGATCGCATCCCTGGCAACAAAGCCGTTGAAAACAGGAATCGAAATGCCTATACCTACGGAATGGGAAAAGTTGGTGTTGAGCTGCCTGCCAAAATTCATAAGCCTTTGTTCCCCAGAAGGCAGGAATTCATAGAAAGAGGAAGAATAATTCGTCCCTGTCGAGTAATACAGTCTAAGCTGAGGTAAGCTGCTGGCCCTGGCTATCCGGATATTTTTTTCGAAATGTCCATTTCGATATCCGCCTGGTTGATTGTTGGGAAATCTTCTACGGCTATTTTATAGATATCTTCAGGATATGGCTTCTCCATAAATACAATATCACCTTCCTCAATTTTCATTTCCAGCGCCAAAGGTGTATCCAAAGCCAGGTTTAAGATGACTTTCAGGTCTATTAATGCCAGTTCATAATTCAATACTGCCTGGTAATACAGGCTGCTGTCATTGGCCAGTTGGTTTTGAGACTGGGACAGCTCCAGAATATTGCTGCGTCCCGCTCCGAGCAGCTTTTCAATCCGAATTTTGTTGTTATTGCTCAATTCTATCTGGAACAGGAGGTTGGATATCTGTTCTTTCGCTAACAATGCCCTTAAATATGCCGTGACAATAGTCAATACGAGCTCGTATTCCTGCTGCCTCGTAGTCTCCCCAGCTTTTTGATAGGCCAATTCGTTTTTTTGTATGTTATATCGCTTCTGAAACCATCCGAATACCAGCATGTCGGAACTGGCGCTCAACCCTAACGAAGAGAATTGTGTGTTCTCGAACTGGTTTGTTGCTGGGTTGATGGAACGGCCGAAACTCCACCCGTAATTAGACGATATATTGAGGTTGGGCAAATGGCTGTACCTGCTGCTTTCATAAATCATCTGGGCAAGTCTCTTGTCCCATTCACTTTGCCTAACGGTCAGGTTATGCTCTTTCGCATATGCTATACACTGCTCCAATGTCCATACGGAATCTTGTGCCCACATATAACCTGTGGTGATGATCATTAAAATACATAAGTAAGCCGTTTTCAATGCTACAATAATTTTTATGTTGTTGGTTTACTTCCTGATTGTTTTCACCAGATCATAATACAGGCTTTCGGCCAGCCTCATATCCTTGGTGACAATTTCAGATTGGGCCTTCAGCCCTTCGACAAACGGAATTTCCTTGTGATGATTTGTCACCAGCTTTTCGGGGAGTTGAATTTTAGCCAGGTAGTAGCCGCTGTCTACAGGAATCGGGCTGATATAATCTATAGTCCCAGTCAATGTCCCAAATTCTTGCCAGGGATAGGCTTCAAATCTCAGTATTACTTTTTGACCAGTAGTTACCTTTCCGAAATTACTTTGCGAAACAAGAGTTTCCATATAAACACTGCTATGTTCAGGTGTAATATAAGCAAGTACCTGCCCCCTTCTACTACCTGGTTCTCCTGTAGGAATCGGCTAAAACTCAATTTGCCGCCTTCGGATGCGATCAGCAGATGCTGTTGTTTCCATTCATCTATCCGGCTTTTCATATTGTATACAGCCTGCCTGAATTCCGTCTTATGCGTAGCCACCATATTATCGATCTCTACCAGTTCCTTATTGATGGCATTGAGCTGGGACTCTTTGTTGATATATTCCGACTTCATTTGTGGCTCAGACATTTTCTTATTTAAATGCTGACTTACTAGTTCCCTGTATTCCTGTTCGAGATTATTTGCTCTTCGAGCAATTTTTTATTTTTATCCAGTGTGGTATAATTTAACTCCAGGTCTTGTTGGCTAAGCACTTCCTGTTCTCTTAATACCTGCCTGCTTTTATTGACCATATTAATATCCTTGTTGAGCAGATCCTTTTTCCTGCGGGCATAGTCGCCTAGTACGTAATCCCGGTAGGGCAGGTAGGATTGCATAAAGCCCTGGTAATCGGATTGCAGCTCCCCAGTCCGGAAAACGACTGGCGCATTATTTCCTGGATACCATCGCTATTGTCACTATTCACCAACATGTATAGCGTGTCTACGAAATTTTCAAATTTTAATACCTCATCTATATCCGCGGTAGTTTCCACGCAGCCAATGATATCATCTTTCTTTACCTGGTCTCCGTTTTTTTCAAAAGGAGTTGTAACCTTCCCGATAAATGCGATGATCGGTTTGGGAGCATTGGTCCCGGTAAGCTTTGCTTCCGAGTTCACCGTTTCCGGATACCTGATCAGCCAGGTGAAAAGTGCCACTATGACCAGTATAATGCAGGTTATAATAGTGCCATATTTGGCCAGTTTGTTTAATTTTATCTCTTTCATCTTTTTTAAATGATTTGTTTGTTGCAGCCGTTGGGAGCAAGAGACATAAAATGATCAATTGCCCAATTCAAGCTGGTTCTTAACTAATTCAAAATATTTCCCCCAGTGCTGTAAGTGTCTGATGTGTTCCTTCCTCCATGATCTCTCCATTTTCGAGCACAACAATTTTGTTCGCGTTCTTTACGGTACTCAACCTGTGTGCTACAACAACAACAGTCCTTCCTTCAAAAAATGATTCCAGGTTCTCCAGTATGACTTTTTCATTATTGGCATCCAGTGAGTTGGTTGCTTCATCGAAGAGTAAGATCTCAGGGTCTTTATATACAGCTCTTGCAATCAGTATCCTTTGCCTTTGCCCCATGCTAATACCTGTTCCCTCCATCCCTATCTTGGTGTAATAGCCCATCGGCAAATCATCAATAAACTCTTTGATATTGGCCATATGAGCAGCATATTCCAGTCTTTCCATGTCCGGGTATTCAACGCCAACAGCTATATTCTTGGCAATCGTGTCATTGAAAATATATCCGTCTTGCATCACGCTTCCCACTTTATCCCGCCATATCATAGGTATGATCTGCTTTAACTCTTTTTCATTGCGCTCATATTGAACTATGATTTTGCCTTTGTACTGCTCGTCATAGTATTTCTGGAGTATTTTCAGCATCGTAGTCTTCCCGCTACCGCTCATCCCCACGATTGCTGTAATCTTTCCGGCTGGTATACTCAGGTTGATATTTTTAATACCCGTTCATCTTCACCGGAATAATATCCAAAAACTAAGTTCTCTATAGATATACCAATTGTAGTTTTTTTATTGAAATTTTTGGAGTTTGCGTAGCTTGCGGCTCATCTTCTTCTGCATGAATTTCGTTGAGACGTTCCAATGAGATCTTTGCATCCTGGAATTCCTGTATAAACCCAATGAACTGCTGTACGGGTTGATTCAATGCACCAAGTATATATTGTATGGCCAGCATAGCGCCCAGCGTAAGGTCTCCCTTGATAACGGAGGTCGCTACTATAGCGGTCACCAGCAGGTTTTTCCCTTCGTTGATAAAAAGCGCTCCTGCATTCTGGATCTGGTTCAGCGAAAGGTTTTTAAACCCGATACCAAATAATCCCCGCTGCATATTTTCCCATTTCCAGCGGAACGGTGTTTCAGCATTGTGCATTTTTATTTCCTGCATACCCTGTACCATTTCCAATGTTGCAGAATTCTCCCTGGATGCGAGTGCAAATTGTTTGTAATTAAGTTTCCTTCTTTCTCTTAAAAATACAGATATCCAAACTATATAAAGGATACTTCCGGCAAGAAATATCAGGAACACAGATACGCTGTACATCAGCATCACAACTGAATATACTAGCAGGTTTACTATCGAAAAAGAATATTGATGCTGTTGCCTGTCAGGAATTTTTCTATCCGATGCTGGTCACCAATGCGTTGCATAATATCTCCCGTCTGCTTGGTATCAAAATAGGATATCGGAAGGCGCATCAGCTTCTTCCAGAATTCGTTCAGGAGTGATAGATTGATCTTAGTGGAAATAAATAGGAGTAGTCCTTGCCTCGAAAACTCCACTACCGTTTTGCCAAGCATAAGTACAAACTGGGCAATGAGGGCTATATAAACAAAGTGGATATCCTGCATATTTACCCCTCTGTCCACGATTCCCTGTGTCAGAAAAGGGATGAGCAACTGGAATAGGCTCGCTGCGCCAAGCCCCAATAGGATTTGAAAGAAATACCCTTTGTGCTGAAACAAATAAGAGAACAATGTTGACCAGGTTACTTTATTCTTTTTCTGCTCTGTCCGTTCCTCTTCACTTTTATGAAAATCAGGTGTAGGTTCCAATAATAAAGCTACTCCTTCCTTATTATCCTTGCCATGCCACATATCACGAAAAGTATCTTCATCCAAGGTCATGAGTCCACTGGTAGCTGGGTCCGCTACAGTAAATTTTGAACGTTTGATCTTGTGAAGGACCACAAAATGACTTTCTTTCCAATGGAGAATACAAGGCATAGGTGCTTCATGAAGGTCTTCGGCCTTTACCTTTACTCCTAGGCTGCTCAAACCAATCTGTTCTGCTGCATTACTAATGGCATATAGGCTAACTCCTGCTTACCCGTTTCACAAATACGGCGCAGCCTGTTAATGCTATAATCTCTTCCATATTGCTTTGCCACCATTTTAAGGCAGGTGGCACCGCAGTCCATAAAGTCGAGCTGTTTGTAAAATGAAAATTTCAATCTTAATGAATTCGGTTTTAGGATATGTAATATTTATTTGTGCCGATGGATGGCAATCGTTCTTACAGGATATCGCGTATTCCGTAATGATCGATAGCCTGCTGCTTCATTGGATGTGTGCTCCAATCCTCCCAGGTACAGGAATAAGGATCATACCCGCATTTCAGTGGCGCGCTGTACGGGTCCTCAACATTATCTGTATAAGCCCTGCAATCCGTACAGACATACCGGAATTCACAGTCCTGGCATTTGGTGATCTGGTCTTTATTTATATTCCAAAATTTTTTAAACCCTGGTTTGCCGAGGGCTTCTTCCAATGTGGTGTCACGGATATTGCCGAAGCTCTGTGTCATGCTGGGGCAGTTTTTAATGTTGCCCGCCGAATCGATGGCTATTTTACGGTTCAGGCAGGTGTTGTGGTTAATCGCTTCGGTGAATGTGTCCAGGTTTACGGAAAAGAAATCAGCATGGATTATCCCGCAATGTTTTTCATTCGCCACGCTCTTTGACGTGTACCTAATAGGTGTAAGTAATTCTTTGGATTGATATAGGCTGTCTTCATCTGCATTGAACACAGTTACCTGGGTGACTCTATTGTTTTGATCACAGAGACTAATTACATTTTCCAATATTATTGAAACGTTGCATTTTTTGATCAGGTTAATAGAAGTAATGGTTAAACCATCAGCTAATCTTAATACCTTCTCAATATCTGAAAATGCTATTTCATTATAAATTCTAATCTCCAACGCTGTACAACATAAATTATCCAAACTATTGAATACCTGTTTTAAGTTCGGGATAAAATCCGGATTAAGATCTATAATGCACTCCCTGATTAACGACGGGCTAGCCCAGTTGAGTTCCATTGGAGGAAAGTTATCCGGCTCATCTGTAAAAAAATCAGTTCATTATCTAATAGGTATTCAAAATACTCATCTATAATTTCACCATCATCTGATGTAAATTTCCTTTGACATCCTGAATACTTAACTTTTGATTATTTGTTATGAAATCAATTAAACTATTAGGAACTAAATGAATATTTCCTCGCTGCGTATCGCAAATCGCCCCCTTTCAACTCCTTTAACAGGCAGACAGTTGGCGAATACAACAAATGGCATGTCGTCTTTTATCATCATCCCTTATATAATTTTTGAAATAGGTTTATGATAGGGGTATACGGCGCATCTTTCCGTTTGATACTTTTTTATGGTAATCATCCTATCAATAAATACAGCATACTGCTTATCTATAGGATGCATCCTTTGAAAAGACAAGGGCAGCTTACTAATAAGTTGATCCGAAGAATGTCTTTCATTTCTATTCTCATAAGTATGTAGCTATTTTATGTTCTAAATAATAATTGGCAAATGATGAAAGGTATCCGAATTGACCATAAGGATTGACCTCTAGGAAATAATATGATCCATCGCTGCTTTTTATTAAATCTATAGAACCATAATTCAGGTTCAGCGATCCCATAAGAACACAGATCTTTTCCCGTAGGTTTGCTGGTAATAAAAATGGCACATGTCTAGTGAGATGCTCAGGGTTTAACCTCCTACCATCAATTTCAGACTCAGCATTGCTTTGCGAAAAAATGGCAATTGAACTGAACTTCCTATCAAAATAAAATATGCGAACTTCATACTCCTTTTCAATCAATCGCTGAATCAAAGATGGAAAGAAGTCATTAGCCATTGCATTAATAACTTTTTCACCAATTTCAATAGTTCTTTGCCCTGCTATGGATACTTTTTCAGTTTCAATTGAAATGCCGTCATCTATACTCTTATTAATAATCCTTCCCCATTTATTTTTGTAGCGTATTAACTCAGTTTTTTGGGTAACCAATGCAGTGTCAGGAACACGTAAGCCCGCTTCATGAGCTTTTTTAGCGTTGTCAGCTTATTAATTTTAATACTTGAAAAAGGGGATAGCCCAAAACACTTGATGCTTCCTCAAAAATCATTCTGTCAAAAATTTGTTGGAAAGAAACATGCGCCTGATTATTCAGAAATTTTCCTATTTCGATTCCCAGGCGCGGATCATTTTCAGTTCTTAATGGTCGTACCTTAGTACTAATACCACCGCCCAGGAAATAAAATGACTGAATATCAGTCGTCTTTATCATTCTTCCGTTATGGCAAAATTGTAATTCACCAGAAAGCAAGTCATAATTAAACCCGACCAACAATTCATGAATATGGTTTACCCTGATGTATGGCTTGTGCATTCTGTCAAGCCATTCAATAATTTTATACGTTGTATCGTCTTCTATTCTTGATAATAAGATAATCACTTTAATATCGGCTTTTGATCAAACTCGAATGAATCAGTAATATGATACCTATAATAGCCAGGCCGCCAGGTAAGTATTTTGCTTTCAAAGTCTAAAATACCGTTAACATTAGATGTAAAGATTGACTTAATAGGGATTCTACTCCGACACTGCTATACCTATAACTAAAAATTTTCATTTTTGCATCATCATATACATTACCAAGAAATAATGCTTTTCTATTTTGATTGACTATTTCCAGTTCTTCAGGTTCCAGCATGAGAATAAATGCTGATCCGTCGGTATACTGGTATGCAATATTTGTGGCATATATTCCACAAAAGAAATTACACTGAAACTCTTTACCCCACTTTCCATTCCTCGCTTCCTCGGGTTTATAAAAGGAATTGCAGTTTTTGTCATAAAATGTTGCGTATTGTCTAGCATCCACTAATCCTGCAAAAATTAATGAATCGGTTAATGCTTTATCATATCTTCCCCACGCCACATTATGCTTGTAAATTATTTCCAGATCACTATTCAAATCACGCCCAAGTAATTGTTCTAAGGGAATATGGTTTTTTAATGCGTATCTGAATATTGAATCCACCAAATTATAATTGACCGAATCAATCTTATCAATAGCTGGCAGCAAAGAATTGTGGTAGGGTCTCTTAAACTGTTCGTAGGAAAAGTTTCTCAATACCTGATCGGTAGCAATAGCATCTGCTACAAGATTAGTATAATAGGTATTTACTACCGATGGAGTGCTGGATTGTTTGTTCATTTTATTCACATAATGAATATGTCCCGGTAGGCTTTTATATTTATCGGAAAGATTCATATGCTTTGATCGCATAAGGTCTAAGTAATGAAGGATTTTCTTTTCATCAGGATGTTTGCTGTGAATCGCTGCATAAACGGCATTGTTTAGGTCAATTTCAAACGGATATTGTATAAATGTAAATCCGCTATCAAACAACTGAAGCGCTAACTCATTGTTAAAACGACAAATCTCCGAATTGGCCCTTTGCATATACTCATAGTACTTCCTGACACTGTAGGAACTTTGGCAATAACCCAAGGTTTGTTGTCCCAATATATTTGTCATAATAAGAAGCAAGAACCCAATAAGCAGTATACGCTTATTTTGAGTTTTAGTGTTTTTCATAGAAGGTATTAAAATTGAAACTGAATAGTTAAAGCCAAAACACAACAATTGTCTTGTCGTATCTTGGCTTTTGGGGCTAATTATATATAACGGTCTTCGTAATAATAGTCCACATTATAGTAACGCCAGGTATCCCCGTATGATCGTCAGACCCCAGCTTCTGTAATGCGTTCTCCATCCGACGAACTCATTATTTTGATTATATAACATTTCCGCCTGAAGCGCTTCGCTTCCACCTTCGGTCGCTTGCCCGCCTTTCACAGAAGTTAGATTCGACATGGAAAGGGAAACAAATTTTCTGTTGGATTTAATTTTTTCAAGTTGCATTTTCATAAGAACTTTTAGTGAGTTAAAAAATTATTGTGTCGTTCCTACATAAGACCAACCTCCATAAGCGGTGCCTGTACCATAATAGTATTCATATCCATCACCGATATCATCTGACGTCCATGTTTGGTAAACAGAGCGTATGTATATATCTGATCTACCGTCAGGACGAGGTCTGTATTCGGTTTGAGCACCGGTGTAGCGCTGATTGGCACCGGTTGCTCCACCACCTTTACTGTGCCTAAATTTTTCTGATTGAGCACCGTAAATTTTGATTTGTTCAAGCTTTCGAGTTTTTTCATAAATGATAAAATTTATAGTTTAAGAATGTCCCTTTTGCGCGTATGGGATAAAGCGCTTTTCTTTTTTCTGTTTATTCTTTGGTCTGATTAAAGAGTAGAGACCGCAATTCGAATATTATGGTGATTTTAATGTAACTGACGATTATGCTGAGATATAGGTTTGGGTTCAATGGGATATTTCTAATTCATTCATCTTATTTTCACATATATGCAAGGAAGCACCGCAGTGTTATGCACTCGTGTGATAGGGACTTGCGAGACCCTCGACTACAAGTAACATCAACACCTACGATGCTTCCACCGTAGGCGTTTAACGTACTCGATTGGTAGTCGATTTAAATTTCGCAAGTTTTATCACACCAACTTCGTATTGCTAAACGCAGAATATAATTTGAAAAGCTCTAAGCGCTTTTTGTTTTTGGATTTATAGGTTCTAATTTTGGATTTGTGAACCAAAGCTATATATGGAGATTTTTAATCGCAAACAGTTAAGAAGATATTAACTTGTTTTTAACTCATTTTATTTCTTTTTCAGGTTAAAACCTGATATACGTTCCGGTTTTAACCTGATTTTCAACTAATGCCTATCTTATGATTTTACTAAAGCATGAATATATTCAATAGTACTATGCTTATGCGCTATTCTTTTATTTGACCTGAATCGTTGATAAACTTTAGTGAATTTTTGTATATCCCAAAAGACTGCATCATTTCCCTGATCTGCCCGGGAGTAATTATACCTTCATCGTTATAGCTGAGAAAAATATATCGAAATCTTGCCTTGCTGATAAGCGAATGTAATGCCATTGCCGCTTCTGCCTTCCTGCAATACTGAGAAGTCGTATAACTTCTTAAACCGCTTTTACCCGCGGGTGTAAATGTGGTATCATACAGAGCAATAGTATTCAGGAGATGATAGTTCGCAGCATATTCCCTTCGGTTGTAAGGCGGATCAAGATAGAGTAGATCGCCCTCAATGTCACTGATCAGAAGATTACTGTCCTGTTTAAACACCTTATGCGAATTGCTTTGAATTATATCAAGGGGACCGGGCTGAGTTGTAATGGCTTTTTTGCAGATGGCTTTATTTGCTTGAGATATGCGCCGTATATAGACGTTGTATTAGCTACCTTATCAGCAGCCAGGATCAGAGATGCCAGCAGCCAAAAATACCCCTCATCACTAATCTGCCCTTCAAGTTTCCACTCTTCAATTCTTTGCCTGATTGCATCGATTTTCATTCCGTTCTGTCCGGAAAAATACAACCTTCCCGCTGTTCCTTTCTCTGCATATTCCGTGTATATAAATCCCTTTGTACCAGCCAGTTTATTGAGCAGTTGCAGCATCTCCGAATACTGCTCAACAGGGATATGGCAACAATGAGCTTTGTTGATTACGTAACTGTAATATTCCCTGTCATTGATGATGAGATGCTTTACGCTACTTCTGAAATAACGGTTCACTGCGCCTGTTCCCGCAAAGAGATCACAAAAGCTGTAACTGCTTAGATCACTTCCTGCAATTTTTATAATAGTATCTTGAATAAATGGTAGCAACCTCGTTTTAGAACCGAGATAATTCATTTCATAGAGTTTTTGTTGTCTTAATAGCGTACCTCTTGTAGCACCGGGATAGAATACCGGTCTTCATTTGGCCCGTCCTGTCTTTAATTGGCTTCGAGAAATACCCGAAAATGAAGCTGCCCGGCTCAATTGAGCCGGGCAGCGATCCTCATCACCTTCGTCCTCCTATCTAGTCGAGGCTGTTGAACATAAAGCTCAACTGCTTCTCATTACCGAAATTGTCGGATATCCATACATCGAAAGATTGAGATACGGTAGATTGCGAGGTATAATACAACCTGAATTCTTTGGATGGAAGCTCATACAGGTCATTAGGTAGGTAGGCTTTCTTATCTTGATATTGGAGTTGACCTTTGCCATCGTATTGGAAATACCTTATAAAGTATTTCGTACCACTATAATTGCCTTCACTCTTTATTGAAATCCTGATCTCTACCTTTTGTTTGTTTTTGATGCCTTTCGGCACCGGCATTACCTCTACCTCAAAGGGAAAGTTCTGCTGTATAGTAAGGTCTTTCTTTTTACAAGAAGACAGTATAAAGAGACTTGCTACAAAATAGGCGACCACACACAGTAACTTGATCCACCAGATTAATTTTTTGCTTGTTTGATTCATTTCATAATAGTTTTAAAAGTTAAACCGGATACCCAATCCAATAGAAGGCCGGAACCGGTTGACGGATGTATTCCAAAATACTCTTGCTCTTCCCTGTGCCACCAGCACAAGTCGATCGCTGATATAGGCTTCTGCTGAAAGTCTTCCTGCGCCGCCGTATACAAATCCTCCTTTATTCAATATCTCAGCGCCGTCGAAGAGTACCGCTTCTCCACGGTTGACGGACTCATAACCTATAAGTGCCATAACGCCTGCGTTCAGGGAAAACATTTCTTCCGGTCTCCGAAAAGATATAAGCTGTAGCCCGCTTCCGTTAGGTAAGTCTCCACTGGTATTTTCATGTCTTTATAGGAAGTACGCATGCGGCTGTACTCCAAAGCCCAGAGAAAATAATTACCGCTTTTCGCATTGACGTTAAGTCCTGCATTCAGGAAATAATCATGGTCTAGGTTCTTGGCGATTAAAGTGCCCGCTGAAATCTCCACGGCTTTCCCGCCGGGCAGCATCCGTTGGGCCTGTATTATAGAGGATACAAAACAGGCCAGTATAACTGCAATAATGTATTTGCTCATCATATTCTTTTTAAAAGGTTATTTAAAATTGAAATGGATACTCCTGACAGGCAGCGCGTGAACCAGGTCAGAATGTTCTACCTGTAGCACCTGGTGTCTGCCGCCGTTCTTTTCAAATACCTCGATCAGGAGCATTTTATCGCCTGTAATCGTAAAGCGATCCAGCATAAACACATTGCGTTCTTTTGCTAACCCTCCAACCGTCACCAGTGGTCTGAACATCCTAAGCGGCGTCAGGTTTTGCTCCTGTATCACGGTTCTCTTTGCAATTTTCTTATCGGCAACTTTGAAGTTGATAAAATCTATCTCGAACGGCACATTAGATTTATTGCGTATTTCAAGATGGAAATAATAAGTACCGTTGTGAATGTAAATACCCTTCAGGAGCACCTGTATACCGTAACTTCGGGCACCAATATGCCTGATATCTCTCTTGTTCTTGTTATAAATAGTTTCCAGTAACTGCGTTGCCATCATAGGCGGATTATCACCCAATTCTTCTAGCAATACTGCCTCCGAATGATTCTTTTGGCTAGCCCGTTGCATTTTCACCAGATCGTAATTGAATGCAGGTGGGTCTGCCTTATACAATACATTGAAATTGTAGAAGCCGCCTTCATCCGTAATGACAGAAAAATTGGTTTCTGCATCAAAAGAGGGAACAGCGGATTTTACCCGCAGTACGTTTTCTGCATCGGCGGCTTTATCTGCAATCAGGTAGCCGCTGCCTAAGTCTACATATCGGATCTTGGAGGAAAGATCAGGTGGGTGGTCTTATCGTAGGTAACAAATAACCTGAATGGCTCAATCCTCGCTAGTTCCAGCCGGGCGGAATCTTGCTCTGTACTTTGAGCGAATAAGGGTATGCTGCCTGTCATTACGGACACCAGCATCATAATGGTTTTGATCAGTGATTTCATCTCTTTTTATTTTGATAGGTTTATAATTATTTTTTGGAAACAAGTAGTAACTTTTGTCCTGCCTTTAGCGTTACTTTCGGCATCCGGACTTTTTTGAAAAATATCCAGAGATGCCCTGAACAGCGCTTCGGCTCAGGTCGGAAGCGATTTGTTGACCCGGAGTAGAACTTAACGAAACATTTGTTCCGGCATTCGTCCCCATATTGGCTATTACTTCAGTAAAGCGCTTCGCTCCGGCGAGAAGGGTACATAAAGTCCGGCTTGCCCGTCCGTATCGTAAGCAGTGATCTCTACCGGCAGGATATTTCCCTGAAACTCAATGGAGGTAACAATTAACTGTAGCCGGTTTGCTTGAAATTTGGCAAGCGCCGTTACTACATTTCCCTTTGATATTGTCATTCCTTGAATCTTTGTGTCTTCCAGAAGTCGGATACGCACGCCATTATCCCCGTCACTGTTTGGGTCTCATGAATGCAGGCTTTAATACTGTTGGCATTTGTAGATGCCTTTTCCTGGCTACCCGCGGTAAAAAACCGCATGTTCCGATTCTCGTTCCAGCTTTCCAGATCAGCATCATCAATCGGCTGCCTATGTAAAACAGAAATCACATTATTTTTGGACGCATAGATGGGGAGTGTAGGAGGCTTTTGCTCTTTTTATGACTAGTATCACTTTGCGAACCATTATTCTGCTGCGCACCTTGTGGAAAATACCGTGAAGCCATCTCGTAGGACTTTTCCATTAAAGCAAGCTGGTTGTCTACACTATAAGGTTCAGGCTCGCTTTTTCTTCCAGTTCCTGTTTAAGCATTTCAACCTGCTGGCGCAAAGCTTCAGCTTCGCCGTTATTATCTTTATAAAACGATCCTAGTTCATTCTGGATATTGCGATAACTATTGATTGCATTATTACGGGGTTTGGATTCCGTTTCATCTTCATAGGTCAATTCTTCCCCTTCTTCATCGACTGTATCTCCGGTAGCGCTGTCCTGCTGGTTCCAATAATCCGATAGCGCCATTAATCCTTCTCTTTTTCCTTTTCCTTTTGCTCCAGTAAAGCCAGCTCATACGCCTTTTGCTTATCTGCTGGCAAACCGCCATCGGTAGCCTGCGGGACAGCATCATTTAGTTTAAGTTGCTGATCTTTCAGTTTATCATCATCGGGAGAAAAGATCAAATAAAGAAATGCCATGCACGCTATTGCCATTAGGGTAAAGATGATTGGCCTTTTAGCTTTTCCATCTTTGTCTTTGGATCGGCCTGCGTAAAAGCGGACTTATCCTCGACCTTAGTTTCAGTGATAAAAATGGACGACTTCTTCTGTTCCTTTTTGTTTTCATTATTGTTTTCACTGTTTTCCATATTGTTCATTATTTAAAATGTTAGGTAATGAATCTCCCTTATAGAGATCCTTCTTTAGTACAGGGTTTTCGATATGCCGGATGTCCTGTAATTGAGTATCCAGCTTATAATCGTAGCAGGCTTTGATCACCACCAAGGCTGACAGGCAGGTGTAACCCGTGAAAATCCAAACCAGCACGCGACGCTGTTTCCCGATGGATAGTCCTGCCCAACGTTTCCGGGTTTGCTCGATCTTTTCCCTTATCCATACTTTTATTATTTGTATCTGTTGCATAATCTTTTGTTTTGTCTTTTATCGTTCCACTGTCCTGATATCAGTATTTTCGAGTATGCTGAACTTCTCAATTGTAAATCCTTGCGGGTTATTATCGGAGCGGACGGAGTTTACCAATTGGCAGGAAGTCACGAGACTTCGCTCTGTTATATTGCTGGAACGGATGATATACTGCCTGGCGCGGGTCCTTATGAAATAGGGATATTTTTCAAAATCACAGATCACACTATCCACTTCAATGCGCTGCTGTACATTACCCGAAATGATCCGATTGTAATATCCTTTTTCCGATAAGTCCTTGTAATAGTTAAAGGCACTCTTATCTGCCATATTAAAAGCCCGCTTTATATTGCTCTCAATAGCATCCTTATCCGGGGCAAGCGTAAAGAATAGCTCATGAAAACGCCTGACATGCTCCCTGGCTTCTACGGGGCGGTTAATGGTTGCATCCTGCGAAAGGGCCAGCATCAGGGATTTGCCATTATCCAATACATAGATTTTTTTGCCGCTGTGCTTCAGCAAATCGGTAGGACTTCCATAAAGCAAAGGCTGCCACCGCAACACATAGCGATGCAAACACAATACTATAAAGCCTGATCTGCCGAAAGCTGTTTTCTATATTTCTGAGTGTCTTAAATTCCATTTCTTCTGATTTATGAATTATGATTTCTTATTTACAATTTGTTATCTATTCCCCTATCATCTATTTTCTATTGCCCATCGTCTATTATATCGCCTCACTTCATCAGCCTTCCCAAAATATTCCCTGTAGCTGCTCCCGCGCTACCGCCGACAAGCGTACCTGCTCTTTGCGTGGTCTGGCTGACCCTCCTGTTAAAATTGCTCAATCCCCTGCCTGTATGATCCATCCGGTAACAGTGGGCACCGTAAAGTATCCCACTATGCCAATGACCATAAAAACGATATAAATCGCGTTCGAGGAATCGGGGATATAATTCGGATCAGAAAGGCTTTCTATATCCTGTTCCAGGATAAGCGATTGTATCTTAGCCAGCATAGAAGAAAACATATCTGCCACCGGCAGCCAGAGGTATACTGATATATAACGCGTCAGCCACTGCGTAAGCGTAGTCTGAAATCCATCCCAGACGCTTATTGCAAAAGCAATAGGCCCGAGAATAGATAGCACAATTAAGAAAAATGTTCGTATTGTATCAATCACTAAAGCAGCCGCTTTAAAGAGTATTTCCAACAACTCGCGGAATGCATCACGTATCTGCTTTTCCATTCGGTAAATACCGCGGTCCAGATACATACCCGTCATTGTGCTTAAATCAGCAGGCGACCAGCCCAGCTCTTCGAGTTTCTTATCAAATTCTTCGTCCGATACGAGGTAGGCGGTCTCTGGGTTGCGCATCATAGCCTCATATTCCAGCAGATCTTTATGCTCCTGTAATTTGTTGAGGTCAAGCACCTGGCTTTCAAGCATGGCATGGGTCCCTTTCACTACCGGGCTTAAGACCGTATTGATGGTGCCCAAAACGATAGTTGGAAAAAACATAATACAAAGCCCTACGGCAAAAGGCCGTAACAACGGGAACACATCGATCGGTTCGGCACGGCTCAGCGCCTGCCATACCCTGAGTGCAACATAAAAGAGCGCACCCAGCCCCGCAATGCCCTTGGCAACCGCCGCCATATTAGCAGACATGGGCATCATCTCATCATAGAGTGAGCGTAGTATCTCGTGTAAATTTTCAAATTCCATTTTCCTGGTTTTATGATTTTGATTAAGCGTTTATGAAACAATGGTTCATTGCCTTCTAGCGATTGACTATTGCCAATGAACCATTGACCACGTACTACCAGTACTTTTGATTAGCAGTACCATATAGTTTGAGCACGCGGGCTGTATCGTTTTTCTTCTTAGCTCTCAAAAAACTTACAGAGATATTCTTATTTGTATAGTACCGCACCAGGTTATAATAATCCTTTACATCATCGTGTACCCGGTCTATAATGTCGATACGATCTTTATCACTCATGGAAAGCTCGCTGGAATTGACGATCTGCTTCAGGTCCTTCAGTAAGCCGGAACTTTCATTGAGCAGCTTAGAGTAACCCGAAGCAATAGCAGAAAGCTCTTGGGGAGTGAAATTGGGATCGCTCATCATCTTACCAAAATTGTCTACATACATTTCAGAAATATCCCCAACCATCAATACGGTTTGCTGTACTTTGCGGGCATCTTTCACCAGATTGTTCACTGCTTTAAGTTTATCATAGTATTCTTTGCCCTGTTTGTACAGCTTTTCTACTTCCTTGAAATTCTTAACAACATTGGATACCGTATTCGAGGTCTGCACGATCTCATTAGCACTATTTAAAATACCTGAGATAAGGTTGGCTGGATCGGTCACTACAAACTGAGCTCTTGCAGGCGTAGCCATTATTCCGCCGATAAAAAGAAACATGACAAAAATCTTTGCCAGTCTTGTCTTGATTGCACTAATTGGATTTGTTTTCATTTTATTAAAATTTAAGTGATTAAAAATTTGTTGTTGAATTGCATTTATTGTCTATTGACTATTCTCCTTTCTCTCCGCAGCTATTCGCTTAATCGCCAGTTCTACATTACCATCGAGTTCACTCGCCAATTGCATTACTTCCAGTTTTTCGGTTTCTTCCGTAGTGTAAGCCAGGTACTCTTCCATGCTTACTTCTGTGGCATACACGGTGGAGTGCGTACCACCCAAGCCAATCCACACTTCTTTGTAAAGCCGTGATGGGTCGTTGTTCATGTTGATGGAAAGTATCTGTGATTTTTCCTTTTCGGTCAGCCCGAGCATTGCCTGAATGTCATCAAACTTGTTCATGTATTTCCTTTGATCGAGGAGGATCTTGCAATCAGAGTTGTTTATGATACTTTCTTTCACGATGGGCGACTGGATGATGTCATCCACCTCTTGTGTCACGACTATCGCTTCACCAAAATGTTTTCTCACGGTCTTGAATAAGTATTTGATGTACTCTGCCATGCCTTGTTTGGCGATGGCCTTCCAGGCTTCTTCAATCAATATCATTTTACGAACACCTTTTAGCCTGCGCATCTTGTTGATAAAGACCTCCATAATGATGATGGTGACTATGGGAAAAAGTATCTTGTGGTCTTTAATCGCGTCAATCTCAAACACGATAAAGCGTTTGCTTAACAGGTCAAGTTGCTTGTCAGAGTTCAGCAAATAATCGTACTCCCCGCCCTTGTAATAGGGTTCCAGTACGTTCAGGAAATTGGCGAGGTCAAAGTCCTTTTCCCTTACCTTTTTTCTTCGAGTACCTTGGCGTAATCTACCTGTACATACTCATAGAAGCCATTGAAAGAGGGGTGTTCATCTCTTTGCTTGATACGGTCTATGTAGCCGCTTACCGCATTGGACAACGCCACTTCCTCCGAACGTTTAGGCGGCTCGTCATCGCGCTTCCACAAAGTCAGTATCAAAGTCTTGATACTTTCTCTTTTCTCGATGTCGAAAGCACCGTCATCGGTGTAAAATGGATTAAAGGCAATCGGGTTGTCTTCGGTGTAGGTAAAATAGACGCCATCGGTACCTTTTGTTTTTCCTTGATGAGCTCACACAACCCCTGATAGCTGTTACCAGTATCGACCAGCAATACGTGAGCGCCTTGCTCATAATACTGCCGCACCATGTGATTGGTGAAGAAAGATTTCCCGGAACCTGACGGACCTAGTATGAACTTATTCCGGTTCGTGATAATACCACGCTTCATCGGCAGGTCCGAAATATCTAGGTGAATGGGCTTGCCTGTGAGCCTATCCGCCATCTTGATGCCGAAAGGCGATGGCGAACTCTGATAATTGGTTTCTTCTGTGAAGAAACAGAGTGCAGGTTCTATGAACGTATAAAAACTCTCCTCACTCGGAAATCTCCGGCATTGCCCGGAATACCTGCCCAATACAAGGTTGCCACATCCGTTGTATTGTGCCGGGGTTTACACTCCATTAATGCTAAAGCACTACCGGCATCATTTTTCAACTGCTTTAGTTCAAGTGGATCATCTGACCACGCCATTACATTGAAGTGCGCACGGATGGATGACAGACCATAAGAATGCGCTTCATTAAGATAGCGTTCTATCCATTCCTTATTGATCTGGTTGGCTCTGCTGTATCTGGCCAGCGAGTGCATATTCCTTGCGGATTTTTCAAACTTGCGCAGGCTCTCATCGCTGTTATCTAAAAACAAATATTGGTTATAGATATGGTTGCAGCTCAATAATAGTCCGACTGGCGCTGCAAAGGACAACCTACAATCGCTTCGGTCGGTGGAAAGCTTTTCATACCGTGTGTTGGAAGAAACCGTTGCCGGAAGATCATCTGTATCCGACAGTGTATGTAGACAAAGACGGTTATTACCTATACGCATTTCCTCTGCGCCAAGCGCGATGTCCTGCATTGCGGTTCCCGGCTCCCTGGACAGCGTAAAGTATTGGTCTAACAACCCTCGTGCTGTTTCGGTACCAACGATCTCCTCTTCTGTGAGTCGTTCAAGCTTTACAAAGCCACTATCGTTAAGAATCCTTTCAAATTGAGATACGGCTTCCATAAAGCGGTGCGCTGTTTCCTTATCGCGCATTTCTTTAGGGATAAGCACACCCTTACAAAGCGAACTAAAATTGCTTTGCATCCGCATCCGATCTTTAGTGGTCTTGGTTAGGAACAGATAACAGTAATGGTTCAGGAAAGGACGTTCATTAAAATGACGCTGGTAGGATTTCGCAAGGAAGCTCAAACCTTCCCCGGTTATGTCCGGCGCGTAATCTTCCTGATGTACCAGTCCTGTTTGTAGACGATAGTAAAATCCGGTAGTGTTTTTACCGCTTTATGCCAAGCCGCATGAATGGCGTCATATTCCGCCCAATGCAACGGTAAACAGCTCCGGCAGGTTCACCCTAAAGCAAGCCGTAATATCCGCCTCCTTGGAAATAATACAATGGTTTTCTACCGCCAGTAAAGGAAACTTAGCTTCCAGTGTCGAGGCTCTTGCGATGTTTCTCATATAGCACTGGATTTAGTGGTTACCTTCAGATAGCGATATACAGGTTTGCGGCAGATGATATATCGGGGATGCTTTTTCTTTGCACCTAACTTCATCAGGCCATGCTCACCATATTTTTGTTCAGGAAAAGGTTTGCCAAACAATAGATAATGCTCCGATAGCGCCTATAGCAATACAAATAAAAGATTGTACGCCTGCCATATACAGCACCATTACAAGGATCAAAACACCCAACAACCCGCCAGCGAAAATGAATAGGTATTGTGCCTTCAGTCCTTTGAACTCGACCGTTCGTCCAATGCCTTTGTTAATATTGTAACTACTCATAGGGCATCGGATTAAAGGAAGAATGAACGCAGAATGGTAGCGGCAACGATTAAGAAAATACAGGCTCCGAACCAGCTTGCCGCAGTCTTGCTCGTGTCGGGGTCGCCACTGCTGAATTTGTTATATACTTTTACTCCTCCGATAAGGCCAACCACCGCCCCTATGGCATAAATTAATTTTGTAGCAGGATCAAAGTATGAAGTCACCATACTGGTCGCCTCGGTGATTCCCGCCGATCCGTCGCCTTGTGCAAAAGCACCTGTAGCCGCAAGCATCGCCGTGCTCATCAGCCATAATTTTTTTCTTTGTCTTTCCATTTCTTTGTGAATTAATTTTTTACCAAAACCCGCTTTCTGCGGGGCTTCGGAACAAATGTGGGATGGAAAGAACAGCGACTTTACAAATGGCTTCCGGAGGAATAATTTAGCAGTGAATGGCTTTAAAGAGTATAAACTTTGATAGAGGACAAGCTAAAAACACATAGACACAGAGAATAGAAAAAAATTACAGGCACATACTTTTCAGTATATGCCTGTAAAGAAAAAAATCCGGGAAAACGTCAATGCACGATGCTACAAAAAAGATTACCTAGACAGCAAATACTAAAATCCTATAACCATCATACACCTATAAGATCATTTGTAGAAGGGCTTTTCACTGCTTTGGCTGATCTATAATTGGTTATCAGCAATTCACTGGTTTCTCCCCTTGTTTCAACTCTTGAACTTATATTTCTTCTTATTGTTAAACTACGGGTAACAAAAGGTGCATATAACTTACCAAAAAATTCTCATCAGGTATGTCAGAGTTACATAGCATCCACTTACATCCTATGTTATGAAGTTTCTGACAATAATCCCGAAGCCGAATTTGCTCTTGGTCGTTAAATCTAAATTTGGAATAAGAAGTAAAACTGGAAGTTTTGCTCACCGGTTTGTAGGGTGGATCAAAGAATACGAGAGTGTTGTTCTCGACATATTTATAAGTCTGTTCAAAATCACCACACAGTATCTCCACTTTCTGCAACATTCTACTTGCTTCCAGGATATTTTCCTTTTGGTAAATAATAGGCTTTATTGCTGTACCAAATGAAGAATTAAAAATATTTTTAGCATTGACCCTATATACACCATTAAAGCAAATTCTGATAAGCAAGATAAAAAGTGCCGCCTGTGCCACATGCCCTTCAGTTCGACTGTTATATAGGTTCCTCCTATCAAGGTAATATGCTTTCCTTTGGCTATAATCCTTTAGGCAGTGGTATTCCCCTGAAATACTTCCAGCACTCTGATTAGCTCTTCCGGCAAAGTCGCAACAACGCGATATACATTGATAAGATCTTCATTTATATCATTGATTACAACACTTCTTATATTGGGAAATGTATTCAACAACCAAAATAAAACAGCCCCTCCACCAACGAAAGGCTCGATATATGTAAACTTTGACTTAATTACCTCATGAGGTAAATGCGGGGCTAATTGACTAATCAGGCGCCCTTTTCCGCCTGGCCACTGCAAGAATGGTCTTACTAATTTCTTGTCCATTTTTACAAAATGCACGAGAATAGAAGCGGCTAAGCAAAATGTCAGTTCAAGGAATTATTTTGCAGTGAGTGGCACAAGGAAAGCATTAAATAGCCTAAATTTGACGTTACCAAAATATAGCTTACGGCTATCTGCCACCTATTTAATTCACAATAAAACAAACAGAATAATGAGCCAACCAGCAGATAAAAGAAAAGCGCTATTTCAAAATATTCCACTCAACTCAGGGACGTAGTTGCGGCAGGACTTTATGGTATTGCGCTACCATATAAGAACACTTTGTAATGAACATAAAGATAAACCCAACAGAAATTATTGAACGGCACTTTGCAGGTACGCCGTACCTGATACTGGGAAAACAATACCATTCGGCCTTACCAAATGAACTTGCACCGTGGTACTGCTACATTACTGATGGCGGACACTCTATTTAGCCTCAATTGAGGGGCAATTTGATGAAAGTAATCCAGCCTCATGGGAGGATGATTTGTGTCCTTGTCCTGTAAAGTCGGTCATGAGGAATTACCGGATATTAAATGGTTATCCTGTAGCCCCATTAAAGTATGACAGTACGTATGGATTACACTCGGAACCTGAAGACGAAGAATTTTGATAAAAGTAAGCGGTGATCTGCTTGAACTGCGTTAAGTGTCAGCTTTAGCATTTGTTCGTAATATCTCTTATTTTCTTATCAGGTACTTCATAAGGAGTCAAAGGTATCAGTAGTAACACTATTGGGATATTTGATAAACGGATCAGGCTTAGCTTTTTCAATCAGACCAGATAAGAAAATAACGATTTGTAAAAGCATTGCCGGAACATCTATTCCATAAGTTCCCTTTTCCTATATTACGTAAATTCGAAAATATCAAAATCCTTCAAATTTTCATCCCGCGTGATGGAAGAACCGGAATCTGCCTTAGCGTTCAAATGAGCATCCAATAAACTCGCTATTCGCTGCGACGCACTATCCAAGGAGTTTTGTAAGAGGTTGAAAAGCTCAGTTCCTGGACTTTCAAAAGTGTACCGGTTACCTGCCGCTCTTCTTCTTGGGTTAATGCTTCCAGCTTCAGTATTTCCCCTGCCTTGTCAAGTTCTTCAAAAGTCACACCGCCTGCAAATCCCCATTCCTCATCCGGTTCCCTGTTCATGCGCCATTCTTCCTCCTCTTCTTCTGTCCAATCCGGCTGCGATGCCTCTGCAACTTCATCCGGTTCTTCCTGCGGGCTCGTTGAATCGACACCTTCTTCTTCGATTGCTGTATCAAAAGTATTAGCTTTAACACTGTCTTGAGAAGATTGACTTTTACTGTCTGTATTTGGCGAGGTCAGCCTCTCGACAGGCTTGGGTTTACCCATAATGTCAATCGGGTCCTGTTTAACAACAGAATCCTTTGCTTTGTTTTTTGGATCTTGCTGTGTATTAAGACGAACTTTATCATGCAACAACAGAACAATTACAATGATAAGGCAGATCAAAATAAGTATTTCCATGACTATAAAATGGGTTTGTATTTTTTGTGAAAACTTTCAGTTATCTGTTCAGCGAATTCCTGGAAATGGTATTCCAATACATTGTTCAGGTACGTATATATCGTCAGCTTGTCGCCTCCAATTATCTGCACGATCCGGGTTAATCTTTCATGGAATTCCGGTTGTATATAAACCGGCTTTCCGTCCCTGGCATTAGTATCAATTCTTTTGAAAAAGTCTTTTCGTAATCCGGTTCCTGGCTTTTTCGCTGTTTAGTTTTCTCTGGCTTTTGTACAGGGTTATCTACAGGATCTTGCGCACTTTCCTGCTGTGGCGTAGCCTGTTCCTTCGCTTCCCCTGCCATAATAGACATCATATATTTTTCATCCACCACTGGTCGGTTCGGTTTTTGATTATCTTTTTGCATAATATTTATAGTTTAATGATTGATAAAAATTCGCTCATAAAAGCATCCAATCGGCAGGCTTTCATTAGTTGTTCATCCGGAGGTAACAAAGTTGAACGAAAGACTGCTTTAGCTGTTGTTTCTCCTTCCTTTCTAAAACGCTTGCTATCTGCGATATGCGTTTGCATTAATGTTAATCCTAATTCACCAATAGCTTTTTCATAAACTTCATATAGCGGCGATTTTTCCCTGCCGTCCACCTGGTTCCAGAAAAGATGGAGGGATTTTATGTGAGTGTCTCCTGCCTTTACAATACGGTTCATTAGGATGTCCGAAAAACTCAATGTGCTTTCCAGCACAACCCTGTCGGCTGTAATAGGTGAAAAAATATGATGCGACGATGCCAATATCGAAAGGACGCCAGGTGTATTCACAGTTCCCGGCAGATCGGTAAAGATCACATCTATGTCAATTGACGACCCCTTGACAAATGCTTCTATTTGATCCATTGCTTCTTCGGCTTTGCATTTGACAATTGGGTATACTTTTTGTTGATACTCGTAAATTGCTTCAATGCCAATCTCTTGTAAATTTCATTTTGCATAACGGTTTTTAGATCACGTTCCCGTTGCAGCGCTAAGCTATGCTGGGGATAATCGCAGTCTATCACGGCCACATTATAGCCCATGCGGTAATGAAGAATGCTTGCCATAAGCATCGTAAATGTCGATTTACCAACGCCTCCCTTTTGTGTAGAGAAAGCCACTAATAAAGGTTTTTTACTGTATTCATAGTTGTATGTATTTACGTGTTTACGTATTTATGTCTTTAATTTTATTTGGGTTGGCATAACATAATAAATGCTGTCTTGCCGATGTATACCTGTTAATTTGCAACTTTCTGTTTTCGTATTGAACTATTACCATTTTCGCCTACGTAAGCTGATACATAAGTGTGGCACTTTTCAAACATTATTGTAGACGCCCACCTCGCTATTTATAGGTTTTGATAACGCAGAAACTATGGAATTTTAGCTATCCACAAATACTCTTATTCACATCCTTGCACAAAGAAAAGCAGGTATGTGTATACAATTCAAAGCCTGTCCCAAGTTGGCGTTTAGTGACCTAATCTGGCATTGTGTCGGGTAGTGATGACCTCGAAAAGCCGCTTTTACTTTGCATTAAAATGGATAATACACTTATGATTATTGTAGTTGCAAATAGTAATGGTCTTATAAAAGCAGGGAAATCTTTATCCCCGCTTACTTCAATCCGCCTAAAGCGGATTTTGTGTTCATCGGAACACAGCAAGTTGTGTTTTGAGCATCTCGGAAAGATTTCCGATGCTCAAAACAACTTGCCCTTTGCAGGGGGCAGAAAACACCTTCCGAAGTCAGGGTTTTGTATGGATTTTAAAATGGATTAGTGATGAATGATAACAACAAAAAGCAATTGAAAAAGACCGGACGTCGCCCAAAAGATGACCCGGCGACTATACGGTACACCATTTCTTTTAATGAGCAGGAACACGCCCGCTTTCTTGCTCTTTTTGATAAATCGGGTATGCAGGTAAAGGCACATTTTATAACGTCCTGCATCTTTGAAAAACGATAAAGAACATTCAGATTGACAAGGAACGGTTGATTTTTATATTCGGCTGACCTCCTTTCACAGCCAGTTCCGTTCCATAGGTGTAAACTATAACCAAATTGTAAAGCTGCTGTACAAGAATTTTTCCGAGAAAAAGCCGCAGCGTTCCTGTATAAACTGGAAAAACAGACGACTGAAATGGCGATGCTGTGTCAGAAAATCATCCAAATAAGCGAGGAATTTGAATCCAAATATCTGAAAAAATAGCAGTAAAAATGATAGCAAAAATTGGAAGAAGCGCAAATTTATATGGAGCGTTGGCATACAATCAGCTTAAAGTGGAGAATGAAAACGGACAAATTTTGTTTGTCAATAAGATGATTGAAACCGCTAACGGGCATTATTCCGTAGCACAATTAGCCCAATCTTTTGCACCTTACCTGATAGCGAACCGCAATACCGAAAAACACACCTTGCATATTTCGCTCAATCCCGACCCGAACGATAAGGTAAGCGATGATAGATTCAGGGAAATGGCAGAACAGTATATGCGTGAAATGGGCTACGGCGAACAGCCTTTTGTCGTGTTCAAACATACCGATATTGATCGCAGCCATATACACATTGTATCGGTTTGCGTAGACGAACAGGGCAAAAGATTTCGGACAAATTCGAGAAAATGCGGTCTATGAATGTATGCCGTGAACTGGAAAGAAAACACGGATTGATACCCGCAACGGATAAGGAGCGCAACCAAACTGATAAGGTTTTCCGTCCGGTAGATTATCAGGCAGGCGATGTAAAAAGTCAAATTGCTTCCATCGTTCGCCACCTGCCGAACTATTACCAGTATCAAACTTTGGGCGAATACAATGCTTTGCTTTCCTGTTCAATATTACCGCCGAGAAAATCGAGGGCGAATTGCAGGAAAGATACAGCAGGGCTTATTGCCATTACTAACGGGACAAGTAGTTTCTATACGGTAGACTTTATTATAATAAATCAGTTTACCCAGTATTTGAGGTTTTATGGTACGGAAGAAATGGATCTCTTCGGCATCATTCTTAAATTCATTTTCAATGATGTACTTTTTAACCGAAAATAAAAGGTCCTGAAGATATACTGTCATTTCATAAGCTTCGTCAATTAATCTTTTACTTACAGATGAAATCTTATCCTCTTTATTGTGAATTTCTAAGATGATGTTTTCTAACGAGTATTTCATAGCGTTTGTTTATTACTGGATTTAGGTAATTCATTTTCATTTAATAAGATATTGAGAAAAACACCTGAATATTATCTTAACTTTTTATCACCACACCTTTACATTATAATATTGCAAAAGAGTTTCTTCATAATCGCTATAAAGCTCAAAACATAAAACTTAGTGCATAACAACTATTCTTTTCAATTCAAATAAACAATAAGAGCAAAAGCGATTTTTTCTGAAAAATCTCAATTATGTTAGTCTTATAAACTTTAGTACATTTCTTATCATAACAATCTAAAAAAATATGGATAAAGTGAACTCGCAATATAAATGACAAATCAAACCCTTCAAAAATATTACAATTTTACCAGTTAAACAAAAATAGATGGTATATAATTAGTACTAGATATTGATTTGAGAATTTATTAGGACGGAGATTGCAGAGGGTTATCTGCCCCATACACATGAATGGGCGTTAGTAATTCATGATATACATGCCTTCATGGGCGCTTGCTGATAAACAGCATCAATGCCTAAGCCTATATAAACACAGCAGTTTTGGAATTCAGAAAGAAAGCTATTACCCTTTGTCTTTTTTAACTTCAGGCTTTTCTTCTGGTTGTAGCGGTTCATTTTATCGGTAGTGCCGCATGCTTTGATACTACACCATTTCCTACTGGCGTTTTTGGTTTCGTCCAAGAAAACCCAGCCGCACATTGGGCACTCTTTGATCCGTTTTGTCTCATGGTCAGTTAAAAGTTCCGACAACGATTGCACCGCTTTCCAAACAGGGGATAGTAAGTCGTTTGCGGAATCTATTTGACCCATAGTGAATTCATCATCTATATAAAGTAAACGCTGTCTTGATATTGCATCCACAATCAAAAGATTAGCAGCAGGCAAATAGGCTGATTTTTTATCATTATCATCTTGTGCTACAGCAGAAATCAGCCCTTGTAGTACTTTGCGTATTTCTTTGATGCGATGTAAAGCGATCAAAGCTTGCTCGGGCTGTTCATTTGCTAATTCTTTTAAGCTTTCAAGACGTTCTCGTGGAGAAATTTCCAATTTATAACACCATGCAATGAAATCATCATATACTGCAAAATAGTCATAGTTTTTAGCGGTTTTCCAGGTACTGACAGTATTGACGAAATTACAGCACAATACAGTGCTGTCGATACTCAATGTCTCAATACTACGAAATTTCCCCATAAGACAAAGTTATGCTATTTACTACTTAAACCTAAGGATACAACTTAAAATGTTTAATAATGTGACCGTATCTCTATCAAAAGCTTTAGCGCCGATATATTCATTTCTAAATTATGGTGACTGAATAAAAATTTTTACGGTTAGTGTTGTCCGTATTTTAAAAATATGTAAATTTACCATCTAAATCAAAATAGTTGGTAAATATTTTTTTAGATTGGTGTAGCGTTTTTAGTGTGGAGGTCGTATTAGTCTAAAATTTTAATCACTTAAAAACTTAAAAAAATGAAAACAAATTTAATTTATGCAGCCTTCGCATTGCTTTTTTGCTTTGCTATTACTTCATGTGAAAAATCCGACAGTAATCCGGAAACAATTCTTGAAAACAATCTGCTGAGAAGTGCCGAAAAATATGCGGAACTGGTAGAGAAAAGAAATGATGGAGATTTCAATATTGAAGATATTAAAAGAAATGGTAATATGCTAACCATTACAGTTAAAGGTGGTTGCAATCAAGACGATTTCCATGTCGTGTGGGACGGATCTATAATGTTTTCTAGCCCAGGGCAGATCAACCTTGTGCTCAATAACAAATCTCAAGAAGACTGTGGCTTAGAAAAACAATTTGATATCAATGTAGATCTTAGCAAGGTTGTGGGAAAGTACGACGCCAAGGACTTTATTTTCAACGTAGCCAATGGTTCAAAAAAACAGGATAAATCACTAAATCCTAATGGATCCGTTACGATCAAGTAAAATTTAATTCCATCGGAAAATATTCACTGTAATGATTGTATTCGTCAGGTTTAATTTTGTATTACAAAATTGATCTGACGAATTGTAAGACTGCTAAACCTTTTTAAACCTCATACATAAACTTAAATGGAACCAATCATCCACAAGTTTCAACAAGCGATCAAGGAATTAACGGAAATGTTAGAAGCTTTTAGTACTGAACAGCTAAATAAAATTCCTTTTCCAAACAGTTGGACAGCAGGTCAGGTCGGTGATCATCTTTTAAAATCGTATGGTTCATGGGAAATTTTCAAAGGCGGGACGGAGTTTGCCGATAGACAGTATGATGAGAACTGCAAAACGCTAAGCGACCTTTTTTGAATTTCAATATAAAGCTAATCGCAGATAATTCGGATGCTACTTATCCATCAGATGGATATCTTGAAAAGGAAAACTTGATTTTGAATATACAGACAATAACTGACCGTATCATTAGCTTCTCCAGCCGAAACGATCTCATGGTGCTGCTATGCTTAGATTTTGAATTTCCAACATTTGGGTACATGACACGGTTTGAATGGTTGCATTTTTATGTTGTGCATACTCAAAGACATATTAAACAACTGACAAAAATTTTTAATATTTTAAATAGCCTTAAATGAATAAGCCCCTTATCGTCCACAAAGAGAAGATAATAGACGCAACGCAAAATGAAATTTGGGAAGTAATCACAACTCCTGAATATTTTAAAGATTGGATGCTTGTACCTGCAAAAGCCGAAGATGCAAAAGCCATTGAATTAGGAAGTAAGATTTATTGGACTAATGATAATGACGTTGTTTACCTTGAAGGTGAAGTAATAACATTTGTTCCCAATTCAAAACTGGTTATTTCATTACTCGATATCAGTTGGGACAAAAGCGTTCCGAAGGGTAGTGTAACGTATGAATTTCATCTAACGGGAATGAAAAGCGGAACGCTGATCAAGTTCCTCTTAGGTGATCTTTCAATAGACCCGGAAGGTGAATCTTGGTATAATTCTTATAAATCAAGTGACGAAATCGGTTCCATAGAAAAAGTGATTAAAGTTAGAAAGATTAGGCAAACCAGCCGTACATAACATTTTAATCATCTCATACGGTCAGTCAATATTTGAATAACATTATATAAACTTAGAAATGCGTAACCTGGTTGTTTTTGAATGCCCTTCAAATTTAGGTCTCAAAAGAATGTCGTATGCTAAAGAACCTGGAGTAAAAAAATTTCCTGTCCTGCTTAATCAATTGGGATTTTATACTGCCATAGGCTCTACCAAGACAATTCATATTAAAGCGCCCAAACACTCAATGGAAATTGATCCAATAACAAATATTAGAAATGCCCGAAGTATAATCAATTATTCACTTCTTCAAGCAGATGTAATTGGAAAACAAATAAGCGAGGATACTTTTCTGTTGATATTAGGGGTGATTGTAGCATACTGATAGGGAGTGCAATTGCATTTAAAAAGAAAGGGCGTTTTGGTTTATTTTTTCTTGACGGCCATACGGATTACATGATTCCAGAGTGCTCACATACACATGGTGCTGCCGGAATGGACTTAGCTATTGTTTGTGGATATGGTCATGACAATCTAACAAATATAGATAATCTAAGTCCATATTTTGAAGCTCAAAACGTTTTTTGTGTCGGAAACAGGGAGTATGACGAAGAATATGAGAAACCAATTAGAGGTTCTGAAATTCATTATTTTCCTCTAAATGAACTACGGAAAATCGGCATTCAAAATGTAATAAACCAGTTTTTTGCCATATTATCTAAAAACCAACTTGATGGTTTTTTCATCCATTTCGATGTAGACGTATTGGATGATACATTAATGCCAGCCGTAGATAGCAGGCAATGTGGCGGATTATCCTATGCCGAATTGAAGGAAATATTAACCCTCTTATTCAACCATGATAAGATTTCCGGAATGGAAATTACAATTTTGACCCCGATTTAGATCCTGATAAGGAATATATTAATGCGTTTATGATGAACATGATACCTATTATTAATAAAATTAAAAACTAAATGAAACTTTACGGAACTCCTGTTTTACTATTATTATTCATGCTTTTATCATGTGGTCAAAAATATGGTGCAAATCTCCTTTCAATTCACAACAAGCATCAAAAGATTCAGCAACATTATTTGCAGACGGGATTATTTCAACCCATCTGAATGAATATAATATAACTTTTTCACCAGACGGAAATGTGGTGTTATTTACCATTGCAAATAACACTACCGCAAACAGGTTCTACACAATTTTCGTTACAAAAAAGGAAGAAGGCAAATGGACAAAACCTCAAATCGCCCAATTCTCGGGACAATTTAGTGACGCCGATCCCTTTTTTGCTCCGGATGGGGAAAAGCTCTACTATATATCAACCAGGCCGATTTTACAAGGACAACCAAAATCGGATTTCGATATTTGGTGCGTAGATTATGCAAATGGAGATTTCAGCAAACCAAAACATTTGGGTAACGAAATCAATTCGGAAAAAGACGAGCTTTATCCAGCTATCTCAAAAAAAGGGAATTTATTTTTTTCCGCTGAAAATGGCGAAAACGGATATGATATAATGCTATCTAAATATAGTAACGGTAAGTATCTACCTCGTGTAAGTTTGAGTGGCTCTCTTAATACAACGAATATTGAATTTGATGCATTTGTTCATCCTGATGAAAGATATATAATTTATACGGGGATAGGATATAAAGATAGTTATGGAAGCGGAGACTTATATATAAGCTATAAAAGAGAAGATCTTTGGTCACACGGAAAGAATATGGGAAAGAAAGTCAATTCGTTGCATATGGATCAATGTCCGATGGTTTCAACTGATGGTAAATACCTGTTCTTTACTTCTTTTAGGGATGGTCAACCTTATAATAGCAAAGAACCAATGACCACAAAAGAATACCTCGATATGTTAAACTCGCCCTTAAACGGGCTTGGAAATATTTTTGGATTGATTTTCCAAAAGCTTTTCAATAAGGAAAATTATACAAATGAATAATCTATAATTGAAATGCGAATAGCTACAGAAAGACTTACCTTATCGCCATTATCAGAAAAAGATACAACTTTTGTTTTTGAGCTTTTAAATACTGAGGGATGGGTCAAGAATATTGGAGATCGTAACATTCATTCAAAAAAGATGCAAGGGAGTACATCCAAAAGTGAATAGTAATCCGCATATCACCTATTGGATAGTAAAATTAAAAAAGAAGGATTGTCAATCGGTCTGGTGACCGTCATCAAGCGGACTATTTACCATCTAAAGATATAGGTTTTGCCTTCCTACCCCAGTTCTTTCATAAGGGCTATGCGTTTGAGGCAACCAAAGCTGTTTTGCTGGCTTTGGTAAGTAGCAAAAGGCTTGAGATTATTCTGGCGATCAGCCTGCCGGATAATAACCCATCGATAAAGCTGATTGAAAAACTCGGTCTTAAATTTGAAAAAGGATTAATCATGAGAACAGTATTCTAGGTGTCTACAAAGCTTCAAAGGAAGAATTGTTCCCAGATAATTAAGTTAGAATTTCTTGCCATACGATAACTTGACTTAAATAAAGTTGTGATAATTTTAGGTTTTTTATGGCTTATCGGGAAACGATTTGGTCGATAAGTAGATAAACAAATGTGCAATAAATGAAACTTTATATTTTAACTCTGAACACACTAATATAAATGCATTTTGACCCAAACAATAAAGTAGTACAACTCTGTGCCGAAGGTATGGAACTTGAAGGACAAGGTAAAAAAATGAAGCACTTCAACTTTTTCAAAGGGCTTGGAACATAGCTACCAATGATTTCGAAAAATTCACATCTGCACATTACGTAGCGCGACATCAAGAAAACACTGAAAAAAATTACAGTGGGACGAAACCGCTTTAAATTTAGCTTTGAAGATAAATAGTGATAATATTAAAGTGGCATTGCCATCACTTTATTTAAACGTCGCAAAATGTTACGAGGATTTGGGTGATTTTCATAATGCAAAAACAAATTATGAATATGCGCTATCCCACGCAAACCTGTTGCCGATAATGGTTATGGAAATATAATAAAAGGTGGAATTAGAGATGGTTTAAACAGAATAAGATTGAAATTACAATGACATAACTAATACGTCGCTAAAACAGACAGAAATAAACAAACTAAATAAAATTGATATGCAAACAAATCATCAATCAAAGTATCAGACCATTATCAAAGCACCAATTGATAAAGTATGGGATGCATTAACCAATCCCGAAATGGTAAAGCAATATTTCTTCGGTTCAAACCAGGAAACGGATTGGAATGTTGGCAGCAAAGTCTTGTGGACAGGTGAATATGACGGAACAACCTATGTTGACAAAGGCGTGGTCTTGGAATATTTGCCAAACAAGAAACTTTCGTATAGTTATTTAAGCAGTTGGAGCGGATTGGACGATAAGCCCGAAAACTATCTGTTGGTTTCTTATGAAGTAACCCCAACTGAAAACGGAACAGAGCTAATCATTACGCAATCAAACTATGACGAGGAAAAAGCAAAACATTCTTCCGAAAATTGGAAGATAGTCGTAGACGGATTAAAAAATCTTATTGAATAAAAAGTTACAGATGAAAATTTCACTAATCTTCTTATTTGTAGTCTTTTATGTACCATTAACTTTTGGACAGAAGCCAATACCCGAACAAACAGGTGTTGTCAAACCCTTTGTTCTCGGTGTGATTGATGAAATACAGTCAAAAGAACTGAATGAAAAAAGGGTGTTGAATATCTATCTGCCTGAAGGCTATAATCCTAAAGATACGATTCGTTACCCTGTCATTTATTTACTTGACGGTTCAGCAGATGAGGATTTTATCCATATCGTAGGGCTTGTGCAGTTCAATAGTTTTGAATGGGTTAACCAAGTTCCAAAATCAATAGTAGTTGGAATCGCAACGGTGGACAGGAGAAGGGATTTCACATTCCCTACAACTGTGACCGAAGATAAAAGTGCAAACCCGACTTCAGGGCATTCCAACAGGTTTATATCGTTCATTGAAAATGAACTGCAACCATATATACAGGAAAAGTATAAGACGAGTTCTTCAAAAACCATTATTGGACAATCGTTAGGTGGGCTTTTGGCAACTGAAATCCTGTTTAAAAAACCGGAACTTTTTAACAAGTATATCATTGTCAGCCCCAGTTTGTGGTGGGATAATGGGTCGCTGTTACATGAGCCTGTGGCAAATTTCGAAAACACAGAAATTTATATCGGCGTTGGTAAAGAAGGTTTGGCTCCCACTAAAATTCCCCGCGTGATGGAAGTAGATGCAAATGTATTAGCCGATAAAATCAAAAGTTTGAAAAACAAAAATGTACATGTTCATTTTGATTATCTGCCACAGGAAGACCACGCTACGATAATGCATCAGGCTGTATTTAATGCTTTCAAACTCGTATACCGATAAATACAAATCGTTTATTGATTAAAAAAACAATTATCAAATAGCTTCGATAGCACTTTAAAACATCTTAGGTCGTAAAATAGAGTTTTTGCCATTTAAAAAGTTCAGGCCACTTTAAAATAAAAACAAAAAATAAGATGAAGAGTAAATTGTTAGAAATAAACAACGTTGGTATCGTTGTAGAAAATCTTGATAAAGCAATTGCTTTTTTACAGAAATCGGGCTTACACTGGAAGGACGTATGAAAGTTGAAGATGAATGGGCCGGACGTGTAACGGGACTCGGAACTCAATCTGTAGAAATTGCGATGATGGTTACACCCGATGGCCACAGTCGCCTAGAACTTTCAAAATTTCTTACTCCTGCAACAATTTCAGACCACAGGACAGCACCAGTTAATTCGCTTGGCTATCTCCGTATTATGTTCAGGGTCAATAATATTGAAGAACTGTTATCCAGACTTTTAAAACTCGGCGCTGAACTCGTTGGAGAGGTGGTTAACTACCAGAACGTCTATCGGCTATGCTATATACGCGGAACAGAAGGGCTTCTGATTGGACTAGCCGAACAACTTGGTGAGCAAACAACGAAAGATGTCTTAGAAAATTCTTGACATTTAATGAGAAAATTGCAGGGACCAACGGTGCCAAAAGTATGTATTTAGCGACACTAGTAAAATTAATCATCTTATTTTCAGGTGTTTGTAATTAATTAGCTTAGTAAGCGGTACAGATACGAACCATTTAAAAAATTGATCTGACAATGACAATTGAAACACACCATAGCAACAGTTTAAAAATAGCTGAAATTATTTCTGACGAAATTATTTTAAGATCTGTCGAAGACGGATTGGATCTATTGGGCGATCTATACTATCAGGGATTTGATAAGATTCTTATTCATGAAAAAAACATTACGCCGGATTTTTTTGATTTAAAAACCAAAATTGCAGCTGGGATACTCCAAAAATTTGCTCAGTACCGAATGCCTTTAATCATTATAGGTGATTTTTCAAAATGTGAAACCCAAAGTTTAACGGACTTCATTTATGAAAGCAACAAAGGCCGACAGATCAATTTCGTTGGCTCTCTGTCGGAAGCAATAAAACGATAACTCATCGGTTCTTTGGGATTTGCCATTTTAAGAAAAGAAATCTGATTTCGAAAGTGAAGCACAGCAAAATAAATGAAAACATGTAAATAAAATACGATGAGAAAAGTAATTGCAACAATCAATACGACACTTGACGCGGTTTGCGACCATTCAGCAGGGATTCCAGATGAGGAAATACATCAACATTACACAGATTTACTGCGCCATGCGGATGCTATTCTGTTTGGGAGGGTAACGTATCAGCTTATGGAATTTTGGCGGACTTTAGTTGAAAAACCCTCCGGCGAAAAATCAATGGACGACTTTGCCGCGGTTATAGATAATATCCCAAAATTGTTTTTTCCCGAACCCTCGAAAGCGTAAACTGGAAAAGTGCAAGGTTGGCAGATCAGAATATAGAAAAAGTGATATTAGAACTTAAACAGCAACCGGGGAAAGACATTCTTATTGGTAGCCGAAGCCTAATTTTACAACTAATGAAACTTGATTTGATTGACCAGTACCATCTTTGTATACACCCTATGGTGGCAGGAGGCGGTTTGCCGTTGTTTGAAGACATAGACAGAACTGTTTTTAAGCTCAATAAAACAAGAATATTCGGCAATGGAGCCGTAATGCTTTACTATGAACCGACAACGAAAAGCGCTACAAATGGCCAATGACATCCTTCCTGTTAACCATCTTATAACAAAGAGAAATGTCAGAGAAGTTACAATCAGTGCTCAAGATGTTTTCCGACTTTGACGAAAACGAGCTGGTTAGAATATTAAGTTCTTTTAAGCGAAAATCCGTCAGCAAAAATGATGTTTTATTGCATGAGGGAAGCATTTGTAAAGAATTTTACTTTGTGAAAACCGGTTGTGTCCGTATATTTTTTGTAGATAAAAACGGGCATGAAAAGACAAGATACATTATGCTCGATAATCATATTGGAACAGCTTTAACAAGTTTCATTTCTCAAAAGCCCTCCGTAGAAATGATAGAAGCTCTTGAAGATACCGAGCTTTTAGCAATCAGTCATGCGGATTTTTATCGTCTGAATAGCCAAATGGATCATTGGAGAAATTTTTATCAGCGAATTTTGGAAGTGGCTTATTCGTTTCAAAACAGGAAAATTGAGCAAAGGGTAACCCTAACAGCGAAGCAACGATATGAAATTATTTTGAATGAAAATCCTGCCTTAGTTCAACAGGTATCCAACAAGATATTGGCGTCTTATCTGGATATCCGGGAAGAAACTTTAAGTAGGCTTAAATCAAAATAGAACGATTTTGACCTATGTCAATAGCAATATGTGTGAGACTAAGCATTTTTGCATTTACAAAACGCAATGCAATGGAAAAACTCACACAACACAATTATTGGACAATAATCGCAACGGGACTGATAGCATTTGTTCTCAGTGGAATTTGGTACAGCCCGATGGTTTTCGGCGAAATATGGGAGACATACCGAAACCCACCAAACCCCGAAATACCCAGATGGACGATGGCGTTTGCTCCCTTAAGAGAGTTAATTGTTGCATATGTACTGGCGAAATTAATTCTGCTATTGAATTTATCACAATATAAAGACACATTAAAGCTGGTTTTTCTATTGTGGATTTCCTTTCATGCTGTTGGAATGGTGGGAGCAATTTTATGGGATCACATGCAATGGCAGTTAGGTGCTGTCCATGCTGGCGACTGGTTAATGAAAATGACATTTATGGGAATTGTGTTGACCAAATGGCTTAATAAAAAACAATATCATTAAATAATCAATAATATGAAAGAATTTGTTTTATTGTTCAGAATGGACATAAAGAGCGCAGAAGCACAGCCTTCCAAAGAGCAAATGGAAATCTACATGAAACAGTGGATGGTGTGGATCAACGATATCGCAGAGAAAGGTATGCTTGCTGATGGTGGAAATCACTTTTCAAGAGAAGGAAGAGTCCTAAAACCCAATGACAGAGTTATTCATCAACCTTATATCGCTGATGATGAATCGGTAGCGGGCTATATAATTATCCTGGCTGAAAACTTAGACGAAGCAACTAAAATAGCTAGAAAATGTCCAATACTAAATGGTCAAAACACAAGTGTTGAAATCAGGGAAACAGCAAAACCCGGCGAATAGAAATTTATGCGAAATACGAAAAAACCAGATAAACGAGATATACTAAATCAGATTATAAATTTTTTCTGGACGGCACTCTGTTTTACTCCTGTATTTTGGTTTTGGTTTCAGGAAGGAATAGACAATATTTACTTTTATGTATTTCTTGGCATAGCGTTACTTTTTGGGGCTCTTCCAGGGAAGATATTAAGTAAGTTTACGTTAAGTGCAGATAAAAAGGTTTATGAAAAATATGGGATAAAATTCATCAGAAAATTTGTTCAAAATGGAGATATTGTGAATTCCCATTCCAAGGCACCCGGAGCTACTTCAATTAAAGATAAAGTTCAGGCGAGGGAATATTTAAAAACCCTTGCCATGTATGAACGTTACCATTGGGTCTGTCTGATCTTTTTTCTATTGACGACCATTTATGTTTTTTTCAATGAACATTTTCTTTTTGATTTTCTATTTTAATAGCAAACTTTTTATACAACCTTATTCCAATCTTTTTACAGCAATATAATAAAATCAGAATAAAGAAAATTGTGGATTGATTTGTAAATTCTATTAAGTTTAAATTATTTGAAAGGGCAGTGATTAAACGCTGTCCTCTTTATTCTTTGACTGAAGATCTATAAGGGAAAAATATGTTACTAATGGTTAACAATTATATATTCCATTCATGTAAGTTTTTTTGGAAAAATTGCTTGAAGTTATATTAATATTTTTGAAAAAAAGCTCCAAAATGTATTGCCCATTGGGTTAAGGTTGGCTATATTTGCACCATCGAATCACAAATTGTATGTGAGTAAAACGGTGAGTAGTTCTTCAACAAAGAAGTCAATTTATTGATTAATAGATATTGGAAGGGTAATGGATTCGTCCTGCCACCCCGACCGCACTTACACTAAGTAAGGTCAGAAACCCTCAAATTCTATGAAATTGAGGGTTTTTTGTTTTATATCATATCAAGAAACCCCAAAGAATATCAAGGTAAATGTGAGTTAAACGGTGAGTCATTTTAAGTTTTAAATTTACTCACTGAATAGCCTATAAATAACTGTAAATCATTTATTTAAGACATTTATTTTGATGCTATTTATAATTGTTTGACTTCTTTGAAGCCTTATCATTCTTAGGACAGGTCTAAGTTAGACGATTTGCTGTTGCTTCATTTAAAATATTTGACTGTTGGTTCAACTGTTGATCAGGGATTTGCTGCTGCTGTTCAGTCATATGTTTTAAATGAAGTGCCCCCGGCAGGGTGTTCTGATTGGCCATTGCGGGAGTCTGGTTGTTCAGTGATTGATGCGGCATTAAGTGATTGTAGCTATACTGCCACTCATCGCTGAGTATCCTTAGTTCTTCTAAAGACTCAAACAAGTAGGCATCCAGTACATCTTCCCTATACGTCCTGTTTAGCCTTTCTATATAAGCATTTTGCATGGGCTTACCTGGCTGAATATGTTTCACGATGATGGACTGGCTCCGGCACCATTCGCTAAATACTTTTCCAGTAAATTCAGGACCATTGTCAACCCTTATTTGATAAGGCTTACCTCTTTCTAAAATAATCTGTTCCAGGACTTCCGTCACTTTTTGACCCGTTATTGAATAGTCGCACCAGACTGCAAGAGATTCACGCGTAAATCATCTACCACTTTCAGGACCCGTAACTTGCGACCACTTACCAGGCTATCAGACATAAAGTCCATACTGTAGCTTTGGTTGGGTAACCATTGCCTTTGAAGTGGCTCTCTGATGCGTACAGGAAGTCTTTTCTTATGCTTTCTACGTCGCGACAGGTTCATCTCACGGTATACCCGTAATACGCGGCTCCGGGCCCATTTGTCTCCATCGTTTCGAATAATTGCATAGTACTTATCAAAACCACGGGTGGGAAAACGTTCCGCCAATGAACTGAGTCTATCGATAATGGCATTATCATCCTTGCTACTTCGATAATACCAAACAGAGCGATGTATGTGAACCACGCGACAAGCCCTGCCAACACTGACGGATTGTTCTTTAATGATACATTCCGCCAATTCTCGCTTTTGGCAGGGCGTTACAACTTTTTTCGATGATATGTTTGGCTAGCTGGTGATCCAACATCAACTCTGCATACATCTGTTTGAGACGGCGGTTCTCATCCTGAAGTGCTTTAAGCTCTTTGATGTGACTGGAGTCCATACCGGCATATTTCTTACGCCAGTTATATAATGTGGCCTTGCTAATACCGTATTCCCGGCATAATTCCATGGGCTCGCGGCCACCTTCGTACTGCTTTAAAATCGACGCAATTTGCGTCTCGCTAAATCTTTGCTTTTTCATATCTGACAGTTTAAAATTAAATTATTCAAGTCTAATCTCGAACTGTCCTAAAAACACGGAAGGCTACAAAAACACGGAAGGCTACAGGTTGAAACCAGGAAAACTATTAAGTATAATTAAACTTTCAGAAAATAAATTAGGAATTGAAGATTCGGAGATAGAAGTGGAATATCAAAGCGATACTATTGGTAAATACGATTTGGATTTCAATGGAAATACATTTGTACTGAAAAATAAAGCGACTGCTTGCTTGGCTCAGGATACTTGCGGAATTCCTTCTGAAAAACAAAACAAAAACCTTTACAAATTAACAGCAAATCAATCCAATTCATGCACTCCAAATTCAGGATGCTGCTAACGACTTCGAACGCATGCGAATATTTGTTAGTATAACTCATTTTGTTATTTAAGAAATCCCTCTTAATACCATTACTGTACCAATTCCCAAATAAGTTTGAGACATCTATAGGCTAACCATCTGTTGGCTCGAGCTTCATTCGCAATAATGTGTGGAATAGTTTCACAGCTATTTTTTTGTTGAAGATATACTGCAAATAATAATGGATTTGTTCTATTTTCTTCACCATTTTTCATCAAATTAATTGTCCGCCCAGTACTGTATACTCACCGTCTAGTTTGTGGTAAAAAAGTTTAACCGATTGAACTGTGAACAGATGTATTATCTAGTTAATTATATTTGTATAGTTTAACCATTTTATAAAATGGTTAAACTAATTAAGAAATCCCGAATTTGTTACTAAATACTTTATGACCACACTGTTTGTTAAAACTAATTATAGCCAATTTTGTATTGTAAATTAAAGCAGGCAGAATATGGCAACTGATAATAAAAATGGGATCATCTATCTACCCTTGGAAGATGTGGAAAGCGAACACTGTGCACTTATCGTTGATAAGGGGTTGGCACAGGTAAAGAATTGCTGCCGTTAAAAACGGTCAAAAGAATAGCTGAAAAACGCAAATAATTTAAAACGAACAGATATGATCACAACAGAGAAAACTTTATCGGAAGTTATGGAGATCCTCAGACAGCGGGGCTATACCGAAGACTTCAACCTATTGGAAGTTTCCGCATCCTATACGCCGAACAAACATTGCATCAACATCAATGATCTGGTCATTGATAAGATCTACCGTTTTACCGGGCAGAACGATCCGGATGACGAAGCCATCCTTTACGCTATGCACAATAAGAGTGATGGGGCTAAAGGTGTATTTGTGAATGGTTACGGACCTACACGGACACCGAAGCAGACGAGATCATCAGTAAAATTGCAGTACATGAAAATGATGCGGATGATTGGACAATAGATTGCTCAGGTAACTGCTAAAAATGTATAATTAACTGTAATTTTTATTAAATTTTCATAATAATTCATGAAAAAACTATTCGTCATATTCCTTTCCATGTTGTATCTGGTATTGTCTACGGGCTTTATCCTGTACTCCCATATGTGCAAGGGAATGGCTGTAAAACTTTACAGTCTGACGAATAGTAATACCCATGCCGATTCGGACAAACCCTGTCTGATATGTTCAAACAAGAATAAAGAACTAAAAGAAAAAAAAAAAGGTTGCTGTAAGCACGAAACCAAGATCGTTAAGGTAGATAATGCTGCACATAAATATTCAGGATTTTACCTGTCGGTTAAATTCGGGGCGAAGCAGGGACTTACCCTAATGAAGATTACTTTCTATGAAGGTACCGAAATGGGTGAAGCCATAGCCAGTATCAAAGCACTTTCCAATCGTTCGCAGGTATTCCTGCCACCGGGTGCTCCGCCGCCGTCATTATCCGTTTTGATGCCTCATCACAACCGGTTGGGCAGTTGGTGTTCCGTAGCAATACAAAGACAAATAACCAGTTACAGGATATTGCAAACTTCAACGCCCGTCCGTTTCTGATTAAGATACCAGGCTTGACAACAGCCCCACCTTTCGGAGGTAGCCCACGTACCATTGAGATCAATATCGATCCCTACAAATTACGTTCACATAATTTATCCCCGGAACAGGTCGTTGAAGCCATCAGCAGGAACAACATTACATCCCCTTCCGGAAATATCTATATCGGGGATAAAAATTATCTGACACCGACCAACAATACGGTAAAGAATATAGAAGATCTGGGTGATGTGCCAATTTTCAAGGGCACAGTGGATAATGTATATATCCGTGATGTAGCAACCGTTAAGGATGGTGCGGATATTGCCACAGGCTATGCCCTTATTGACGGAAAACGTTCCGTATATATCAATATTGCAAAAGCAGGTAATGCCTCTACACTAATGTTGTCAACACGCTAAAGAAACAGTTGCCGGACATTCAGCGTAATATGCCCGATGACGTGAAGATCTCCTACGAATTTGACCAATCGGTGTATATTTCTATGCCATGAGTGACTATGCATCGTCTTTTGCATCGGTAAACCTTGATTTATTATTGGAAGAATTACTGCGGGAAAACACTTAAATTATTGCCAATAATAATACGTAAATTGCATCTATCAATTTTAATGCTTTCTTGAAATTTCGCCTCTGTAATAGTCTGTTCAATGAAGTGTTGTAAACAAGGAAACAAAAATGAGTGAAAAAAGAAACATATCGAACAAACTTTTTGCAGAGCTTTGCAACCGTTTCAGCAATGAAATAAATAGTCCCTTTGAGATAAGGACTTTTAAAAAGGAGGATTTATATACAGAAAAGGTAATAAGCCTAAAGGTGTGTATTTTATGAAATATGGGTGGGTTAAAATATTTAGGGGTGGCAATGAAGGTGATGAGGTTATATTGCGGATGCTTGGGCATAACGAATTTATCGGTTATGTATCTTTATTAAAAGATACACCATACCCTGACAATGCCCAGGCATTAGGATATTGCGAGCTATACTTTTTCCCCGAAATATATTCCTCACACTTATACATGAGAACAATGATTTTACCATGTCAATTATTCAAATGTTGTGTAATAAGATATGGAGCAGTGAAAAACAAATTGTGAACCTGCATTCAAAGAAAATTGATTCACGGTTGGCTACTTTATTATTAGGTCTCGAACAGGCATCTGAAAATAGCCCTGTGCATGATGACAGCCTGATTCGTTTACCTAAAAAAGATTTGGCTAAAATAATAAACATTAGCCCTGAAACGCTTAGCAGGTATTTAACCAGGTTTCAGGAATCCGGACTTATTAAATCTATAAACGGAATTATTGAACTTTTAAGAAAAGACAAATTATTTAAAATATCAAATATGAACGATTGAACAAATTTTTTCAGTGTCTTGACTTGAATCAAGGAAAAGCATTTCTAAAACACATAACTTTCGCTAGAATCATTTTAAATTATTCGTTTTTAACCTTTAAACTTAAAAATTATGGCACTAGTAAAAACAAATTATCCATTATTCGGAAATCTTTTTGATGATTTCTTTGGCACCGAATTGGCCGATTGGAGAAACCAAAACTATTCGGCTACCAACACCACACTTCCTAAAGTAAACATTAAGGAAGACGAAAATGGGTTTGTAGTTGAAATGGCTGCGCCGGGTATGAAAAAAAGGCGATTTTAAAATTAATGTTGATAACAGCCTGCTTACAATTTCTTCGCAAAAGCAGGAAGAACAAAAAGAGGGCGAAGGTGAAAAATACACCAGGAGAGAATTTGCCTACCAGGCTTTCACCCGTTCCTTTACCCTGCCCGATAGCGCCGATGCTGATAAAGTCAGCGCTTCTTACAACGATGGTATTTTAACCGTTACTATTCCAAAAAGGAAGAAGCTAAGCCTAAACCGCCAAAAAGCATTGAAATTTCGTAATTTATTATAACAGGTCATCTCAATTTTGCGATGACCTGTTATTGAATTTAATTGTAAAACTTTAAAAAAAAATAGGCTGATATGGACTTAATTAAATGGACAAAAACATTAAACCAAAATTTCCAAATGTTGTTGAGAAATTTTTGGTAAAAAATTGACGACCAGGCTTCGGGTTCGGAAGAAATCGCCAGCGTACCCGCAGTGAACATAAACGATAAAGGCAACACCTTTGAGGTTTCTTTAGCCGTGCCGGGAATGGATAAAAAGACATTAAACTTGAAGTTAAGGACAATTGCTTAGTTGTTTCTTCTGAAAAACAATACGAAAAAGAAGAAAACGAAGGCAACTGGATGCGCCGTGAATATGGTTATGCCTCGTTCCAACGAATGTTTCAATTACCCGAGAATGCCGACCCTGAATATATAGATGCTTCTATGAAAAACGGGGTATTGAAAATAAAAGTTGGTAAAATAAAGGGTAAAGAAGAAAACAAAAAGGCAATAGAAATTAAATAGTAACCACAGAATTAAATAATCATGAAAATATTAAATAAAATTCTTTATACTTTTCTGGCAATAGTTTTACTAACAAGTTGCGGAGATAAAAGCCAAAACAAAAGCGAAGAAGATAGTGTCGCGCAAACGGAAGAGATCCGAATGGAAAAACCGGTTGAATTGGGTATGAATGCCGATTCACTTGCAGGTAAGGTTCAGGAGCAGGCAATTGATGCTGTTGAATCATTGAGTGACCAAATAGTGGCAGAAGCCTCAGAAGCTCTCGGACAAGTTCACGTGGCGCTTGACGCCCTCGAAGCAAAGGATACCAAAGGAGCTCTGGTAGCGCTTGAAAAATCAACCGGCAAGTTAAATATTTTACTGGCCCGTAAACCCGATTTGGCACTGGTACCTATTGACGTATCGGTTAAAACCGTTGACCTGGTGGCCGACCTTGAAACAATCAGGCATATAAAAAGAGCAGCAAGACAGGCCTTAAAAGAGGACTATTTCCAAGTGTTGCGCTATGAGTTAGCAAAACTGGCCAGTGAATTGCAGGTTACTAAAGTTGAATTACCTTTAGCCACTTTTCCCGAAGCCATGAAATCAGCAGCGGCTTTAATTGACAAAGGGAAAACTGATGAAGCCAAAGTAGTGCTATACACAGCTCTTAACACATTAGTTATAAGCGAAGAACGCATTCCTTTGCCTATACTGAGGGCACAGGCGCTTATCGCACAGGCCAAAACCGATGATGCTTCCAATGAAGACAAAAAGAAAGAGGTACTCGAACTTCTTGACAATGCAGAATACCAGTTAATTATGGCCGAAGAGCTTGGTTATGGCGACCGCGACCGTGAATATGAAGAACTAAACAAAACCATTAAAGAATTGAAAAAATCAGTGAAAGATGATGGTGATTCTCAGGCATTGTTTGAGAAATTTAAAACAAAACTTGCTGATTTTAAGAAAAGAATAGCTTCATAACAATTTTTATTCTTAACTTTTAGATTAAATTAACCGGGGCTGTAAGATATTAAATAACATACAGCCCCTTTAGGCAATAAAAGCCGGAATAATATTTCGAAAGTTTAAAAATGTTGATTAATAATTCCAAAACAGTGCAAACATGAAAGCAAATTACATAGCCTTGTTCATTGATTTTTCAATAACCTTTTCGTCATGCAATGGAAAGGAAATAAAAAAAAAGGAACAGAATAATAATGAGTCTGATACTACTTTAATATTGGGTAACCAACCTAAAGAAGATATTAAGGTAAATAAAGAGTACGATGAGAATGGAAATTTAATCCGTTATGATTCTACTTATACATATTACTATTCAAAATATTGAAGGAGATGAAATTGCTGCCGACAGTATTTTTAATAATTTCCGGAATATGTTTGAAGACAATTATTCTTTCTCAACAACGCCATATTTCAATGATTTGTTTTTCGAAGACAGCTTGTTGAAGTATGGTTTTACAAAAACGACTTTTTTTCACGAACGTTTTATGAATAATATGCAACAAATGGAAAGACTATTTTGGGAAATGGACTCTATCGAAAACAAGTTTTTCATGGAACAATTTCCTGAGAAAGGAAAGAATGAATAACATTATTTCACTATAAATCGGTACTCCTGAGTAAATAGGGTTACAGATTATAAACATCAAATAACTGTAATTCTTGAGAAAATGGATGATATTGACAAATATAGTATTTTGGGTTTAATATTCGGCTGCCCCTTAAAAGACTAAATTGCCGAGAAATGTCCGTTTCATTACATCAGGAAAAAAACCCATCTGAAAGGTACAAAATTGTATTAAAATATAGTGAAAAGAAGCTTATAGAAATGTTACATTTTCATAATTGCAGATTGTGTAGAAAAAAGTAGTTGTTTAATCTTAAAATCTTTAACATTATGATGCTTTGGTTGATATCGGGATATTTTTTATTTTAAGTTTGATTGCGGAAGCAGACTAAAATCCAAATTCAGGGAATATTCAGCAATTCCTACTGCCAACGGCATGAGCGGAGCCGAAGCTGCCCGAAAAATGCTCTACGACCATGGTTGTTATGATGTTAATATTATGTCGGTTCAAGGAACTTTACCCGACCATTACAATCCGCAAACCAAAACTGTAAGTCTTAGCCAAGATGTTTATTATGGTACAAATGTAGCGGCAGCTGCCGTTGCCGCTCACGAAGCAGGCCATGCCGTGCAACATGCTAATGCGTATGCTTGGTCAGGCCTGCCTTCAGCGCTTGTGCCTTTACAAAATATCAGCGAAACTATTTTAAATATGATTTTTATTGGAATGTTTTTCGGCTCGTTTTTACTCGGAAGTTTGTTCTCCATGCAAACGGCACTTTTAATAATTGTTGCATGTTATGGAGTCTTTACACTTTTTGCATTTATTGCACTACCAGTTGAATTTGATGCAAGCAGCGGGGCATTAGCATGGATTCAACGTACCGGAATAACCGATTATTATTCACACTCAAAGGCTGAAAAAGCATCGCGTTTGGCAGCTTCAACTTATGTAATTGCTGCTTTGTCTTCGCTTGCTACTTTACTCTATTATTTGTTTGCTTTGCATGGACATAGTAATGAATAACAACTATTTAAGAATATGGAATACAAAGATTACTATAAAATACTGGGTGTTGATAAGAAAGCCTCTCAGGATGAAATCAAGAAGGCATATCGCAAACTGGCGGTAAAATACCATCCGGACAAAAATCCCGGAAACATGGAGGCAGAAGAAAAATTTAAGGAAATTGGTGAGGCTAATGAAGTATTGAGTGACCCGGAAAAAGAAAACTATACGACCAACTGGGCTCCAATTGGAAGCAATACCGGGATGCTGGCTATGACCCATCAACCGCTGGTGGAAGAGCAAGATATTCACAGGGTGCACCCGGGGGCAATATTATCATGAGTTTGAAGGCGACCCTTCTGAGTTTTTGGAGATGGTAGCAGTGGTTTTCCGACTTTTTGAGTCTTTCTTTGGAAGAGGAACCAGACAGGGGAAAGGATTCTCTGGTACCGGCGGGTTTTCCGGGTTCGGTGCAGATATACCCGGTAACGACCTGGCAGGAGAAATAACTATTTCTTTACAGGAAGCCTACACAGGTACCGAACGCATTATTGACCTTGGGGTGAAAAGATTAAGCTGAAAATAAAACCTGGAGCTTACTCTGGATTAAAACTCCGCGCAAAAGGAAAAGGAGAGAAAGGCCGGGGAGGAAAGGCAGGCAACCTGTACATCACCATCAACGTGTCCCCTCACCCGGATTATGAGCGCAAAGGAAACGACTTGCATATGAACATGCCTGTGGATTTGTTTACAGCACTACTTGGTGGCAAAATGGAAATCCAAACCCTGTCAGGCAGAATAAACATGAAAATTCCTGAAGGTACTCAAAACGGCAAACAGTTCAGGCTTAAAGGAAAGGGTATGCCTGTATATGGTAAATCTTCGCATGGTGACTTATATGTTAAAATTCAGGTGAAGCTACCGGATAAATTGACCCCGGAACAAAAAGAACTGGTTATGAAATTGAGAGACAGTGTTCAGAAAATAAATCGAGAAAGTTAGTATTGTGCCCAGGGGAATAGGTGCACTCGGATATACTTTACAGATGCCGCTTGAAGACCGCTATCTGATGTCAAAATCAGAGTTCCTTGGTAAAATTAAGGGCTTACTTGGAGGCCGGGCCGCAGAGGAATTGATTTTTAAAGAAGTTTCAACAGGCGCATCCAATGACCTTGAGCGGATAGCACAACTGGCCATGAACATGATTGTTGTTTACGGCATGAGCGAAAAGTTACCGAACATTTCATTGGTTAATAAATCAAACCCCGGCTTCCTGGGACAGGCATCAGGGTTGGAACGAAGGTCGGAACATGTGGAGATGCAGATTGATATGGAAGTAAGTCAAATAATAAATCAATGTTACGAAGATGCAAAAAGCTTCTTTCCGAAAAGCATGACTTATTGGATAAAATGGCGAATATTTTGTTGGAGCAGGAGGTTATAAACCATGAAGAAATAAAACAGATACTTGGTAAAAACTTAAAACAATGAGATATGAAAGGGATTTTTAACGAAATTATTAAAAGTGAACAACCGGTTTTAGTGGACTTTTATGCCGACTGGTGTGGCCCTTGCAAGATGCAGGCTCCTATTCTTAAAGAAGTGTCTGCTGAAATCAAAGGCAAAGCACGGATTATAAAGATTGATGTTGATAAGAATACGGCAATAGCACAACAATATCGTGTGCAAGGCGTGCCAACGTTAATTTTATTTAAAAACGGGCAAATTATCTGGAGGCAATCCGGCGTGGCCTCTAAACCGCAATTAATTAATTTAATAAATCTAAATTTATAAAAACCTAAAATATATGCAACTAGACAAGTTTACTATAAAATCGCAGGAAGCCATTCAACGGCACAGCAACTTGCAATGGAAAATGAGCATCAGGCTATAGAATGTGGACACATGCTTAAAGGTATTATGGAGGTAGATGAAAATGTAATCCCCTTTATTTTTAAAAAGCTTTCAATAAATCATCAGCATGTAACTGCAGCTCTTGACAGTATTGTAACCGGGTATGCTAAAGTAAGCGGAGGGCAACAGTACCTTAGCCACACGGCCAACGAGGCATTAACAAAAGCCCAAAGTGCTGCAAAAGTATGAAAGATGATTATGTATCGTTGGAACATATCATTATCGGACTGATGAAAGTAAACGACCCGGTTGCCAGTTTATTGAAAGACAGTGGGCTGAACGAAAAGATTTAACTTCTGCCATAAAAGAGTTACGAAAAGGAGGGCGTGTAACCAGTCATAGTGCTGAAGATACTTACAATTCATTATCAAGATACGCCATAAACCTGAACGAACGCGCACAGAGCGGTAAACTCGACCCTGTTATTGGCAGGGATGATGAAATACGAAGGGTGCTGCAAATTCTTGCCGTAGAAGTAAAAACAACCCCATTTTGGTAGGTGAACCGGGAGTTGGTAAAACAGCTATAGCTGAAGGGATAGCTTTTCGGATAGTTAATGAAGATGTACCCGAAGACCTGCTTTCCAAAGAGATATATTCGCTCGACATGGGAGCCCTGATAGCCGGAGCAAAATATAAGGGAGAATTTGAAGAACGGTTGAAAACGGTAGTAAAAGAAGTTACCGAATCAGATGGGCAGATTATTCTTTTTATAGATGAAATACATACCTTGGTAGGTGCCGGTGGCGGAGGTGAAAGTGCTATGGATGCAGCCAACATCCTTAAGCCTGCATTAGCACGCGGAGAATTAAGGGCTATTGGTGCAACTACCCTCAATGAATTTCAAAAATACTTTGAAAAAGATAAAGCATTGGAAAGAAGGTTTCAGAAAGTGTTTATTGACGAACCTACCGAAGAAGATTCTGTTTCAATTTTAAGGGTATAAAGGAACGGTATGAAAATTATCACAAAATACGGATTAAGGATGAGGCTATTGTGGCAGCAGTGCAACTTTCCATTCGGTACATTTCCGACCGCTATTTGCCCGACAAAGCTATTGACCTGATTGACGAGGCCGCTGCTCACCTACGATTAGAGATGAAATCTAAACCCGAAGAAATTGACATACTCGACCGCAAAATTCAACAACAGGAAATAGAACGGGAAGCATTTAAACGCGAAAAAGATAAAGAAAGGGTAAAACTCATTTCCATGCAACTTGCCGACCTTCAAGACGAACGCAAGCAACTAATGGCCCTGTGGGAAGATGAAAAATCGGTAGTTACAAATATACAAAACATTAAACAGGCTATCGAAGACCTTAAGTATAAAGCAGAAAAAGCTGAGCGTGAAGGAGATTTAGGTAAGGTAGCAGAAATCAGGTATGGAGAACTTCCTAAAAGAGAAGAGCTATTAAAACAGGCGGTTGCAAAACTTCAGGAATATGAAAGGGATGGTAAAAGGTTGGTACGAGAAGAGGTAACCGCTGAAGATATTGCCGAGGTAATATCCCGATGGACAGGCATCCCGGTAAGCAAGATGCTGCAAAGCGAAAAACAAAAACTACTTCATATTGAGGAAGAACTGCATAGACGGGTCGTAGGCCAGGATGAAGCAATACATGCAGTGGCGGCAGCTATACGAAGAAGCCGTACCGGGCTGTCCGATGAAAACCGCCCCATTGGCTCGTTTTTGTTTCTCGGAACAACCGGGGTTGGAAAAACCGAACTTGCCAAAGCCCTGGCAGAGTACTTGTTCGATGATGAGAAACTATTGACTCGCATTGACATGAGTGAGTACCAAGAGCGACATGCTGTTTCAAGGCTGGTTGGAGCGCCTCCGGGCTACGTTGGTTACGACGAAGGCGGACAATTAACAGAAGCGGTAAGACGAAAACCCTACTCTGTGGTTTTACTTGATGAAATAGAAAAAGCACATCCTGATACATTCAATATATTGTTACAGGTATTGGAAGATGGAAGACTAACTGATAATAAAGGGCGTATTGCCAATTTTAAAAATACAATTATTATCATGACTTCCAATTTAGGTTCTGATATTATTAGGGATAACTTTTCCGAAATTACAGAAAAAAATACCGAAGATATTATTGATAGAACAAGGAAGCAATTATTTGAATTGCTTAAAACAAGTATCAGACCGGAGTTTTTAAACCGTATTGATGAAGTTATTATGTTCCGTCCGCTGTCAAAAAACGATTTGGAAGGAATTATAAGAATTCAATTGGCACACCTGCAACAGGTATTATCAAAGCAAAATATAACTTTTTATGTAACAGATAACTGCTTAGACTACCTGCAAAAAGAAGGTTTTGATGCACAATTTGGGGCCCGGCCTTTAAAAAGGCTGATACAGCGCAAAATCCTGGATGAACTATCGGTTGCCATGCTCGAGGACACGGTAAACCCCGATTCACATATTGTGATTGATGCTATTGATAATAAAATTGTATTCAGGGATCCCGAAAATGAAAACGAAAAACTAAGTTTTGAAGCTTAATATAATCTGATTTAACCATTTTTAGTAATGCAGGCAAATATTTTCATGAACCTTAAAATGAAATAAGATGAAAACAACAATTCATAACAAACATTTATTGACAGATAGCAAATTGGCAAGTCAGTTTGGAGAGGTCATAAAAATCATAATAAATGGTTTGACCGCATGGATGTTCTTCTTAATTCCAATAAACTGGATGCTTATTTAACAGAAACCAATAAGGGGATAAAAGCAACTTTTTATTTAAAACAAGGAGCTAACCAGGTTTTTGTAGAAGCTGAAGGCACTGAACCGGCGATCTTAGCTGAACAAATAATGACCCGGCTTAAATCCAGGTTTTTAAGGCAATTTATAGCTTCACAAAAAAAAAAATAAGACTTAACATAGCAAGCAAGCATTTATCCCAACTTAATAAGCTAAGAAACGAAGAGGATAAAGAACACTTTAACTTCCTTATAAAACAACTTTTGCCTGCTATCCGCGGGTTTGTAGCCAGGTATCTTTCGTATAGCAAAACAAAAGTTGCCAGCGGGTTTACAATTGATGATTTGGTGGATGAGATATACCTTGCTCTTTATGAAAGATTTGAAGAAAGACCTAAAAATGACAAAGAGTTCTCCCCATGGAGTTTTCAAATTGCCCGCGAAACTTTGGAAAGTTTTATGGAAAAGCATTACCCAAAAAACGCACATATTTCGTTCGATAAGCTGGCTGAAGAAGAACTTTTAAGCATGGAAGAAAAATTTACCGCTGATGCAGACGGAGAACTTATCATGCAGGAAGATTTGGATGATATTTCTTACGAGAACAAAAAATTAGGCAATGAGATTCTCAACAACGATGCGCTAATTGAACTCCCGGCCGATATTGAAATAGAACCCGTTGTAAACGAGGTTTTGGCTAATGTTGATGAAAATGCTAAACGGGCTTTTGAACTGTTCTGGCTACATGAAATGACTGCTAATGAGATTGCAAAGTCGATGCGTATGCAAATTGAAGCTGTCGAAAATATCATTGATGATATCACATTCAGTATTGTATCAAAACTAAAAATAAAAATGTATGAAAAAGATAGAAACAATAGTTCCGTACAACCAAGATGTGCCATTGCATATTGGGGCTTTTATTGAAGCCATAGAACAATTGGAAATGCACTTCAATGCTGCATCCATGGAACATTTTTTCGAATCAGATAAGGAGTTGGGGATGGCTATTAAACGGGCAATGGCTATTTGCAGGAATTTAGGGTTTCCGCTTGAGCAGCACTTCAGCAAAAGGTACGTTTCTAACAACGATTCGCATACCTTAAAGATTGACTGGCAAATGTCTAAAACGGCGTATTGCCTAACCATGATTAATGGCAACCCAGACAATCCTTTAGTTGGCCGTTTTCAATGGGAGTTGTTAAAAAAATGGTCTGATTTATTTCTTAATGAAACCCTTATGCACTGCCGTCCACAACAAGGACATGAACCGAACTTGCGAGCTCGCCAAAGGCAATAAATAAGAGGGTTCCACGGAAATAGAAGTGCTGAAGTCAATTTTGACGATTATAAGTGTTTAAAAACAGATGTCTAATTAAAAATATATTCGAGGCAATAAATAGTTTCAAACTTTTAAACTAAAAAACAATAAAAATGACAACAATTAGTATTGAAGTTCAAGACGAACAAAAGGGAATAAGAAGTATTTCCTCAAACTGGTGGGCTTTCATTATTAAAGGCTTCCTTGCGCTAATATTCTCTGTGTTGGCTTTTATTATGCCCGTTACAGCCATACTTGCCCTGGCAATTGTTTTTGGTGCATTTGCCTTAGCTGATGGCATTTTTGGCATTATTGCATCGGTTCGGAAAATCAGGAAGGGAAAGCGGTATGGATGGCTTATTTTTAGCGCTATTATTAGTATATTGGCAGGTATTGCTGTTATTGTTTCTCCACTAATTGCCACTGTTGTAATTGCCAGCTTTTTATGGGCCAGCATTAGTTTTTGGTCAATGTTCGTTGGCATATCAGAAATAATAACAGCCCTTCGGCTTCGCAAAGAAATCAAAGGAGAATTGTGGATGATATTTAGCGGATTATTCTCAGTTATATTGGGAGCTATCATCCTCTGGATGTTTATAACCCAACCTGAAGATGTATTGTTGGCTTCGGGTTGGTTGCTTGGAATTAATGCGTTTCTATCGGCAGTGACTTATTTCTTTTTGGGATTTAAATTAAAAGAACATCAGAAAATGGTGCAATAACAAAACTTTGAATGCTTTAACTTTTATTTGAAATGAATCATGGATTGTTAAACGGACTGGTTATAGTATCGCTTACGATATTATTTTTAGCGCTTTTATTAAAAAGGGCGAAACAACCTTATTTTATTGCCTATATCATAGCGGGAATCATTCTGGGGCCTGAGGTGTTCGGGGTTATTTCTAATTCATCAACGATTAACGAAATCGGAGAACTTGGTGTAATATTACTCATGTTTTTATCGGAGCAGAAATTAACTTGCCCGACTTTTCTAAAAGTTTTAAAAACCATTACTGGGCACATTATCGCAATTGCTGCTCAGTTTTGTTTTCATGGTTATAACAGGTCAAATTTTAAATTGGTCCTGGCAGGTAATTATACTTTTGAGTTTTGTCATCAGTTTAAGTAGTTCTGCCATTATTTTTCAATATTTATCAAACACTGGGCAAATTAAAAGTAAAATAGGGCTGTTAACATCCGGAGTATTAATCATGCAAGATATACTCATCGTACCAATGATGCTTACCTTAAACTTTATGGCCAAAGGTAAATTGGAGACCATTGAGTTAGCAAGAACAGTATTTGGCGGTCTGGCCATATTGATTTTTATGCATGCCGCCATTCGCAAAAAACTAATAAAAATTCCATTCAGGCATGATTTGATACGAGACCACGACTTGCAAGTATTTTTGGGTTTTGTTTTGTGTTTTGGAATGGCACAGGTAAGTCATTGGTTTGGGTTATCGGCTGCTTTGGGGCGCTTTTGGCAGGTATATTGGTCGGACAGGATAAGTCCACCCAATGGTTAGACCATGCTCTGGTCCCTTTTCGTGTTTTCTTTTTAGCCTTTTTCTTTTTAGCAGTTGGTTTGCAACTTAACCTACACTTCGCATACCAAAACATTGGTGTTATATCGTTAATCACCCTTGCAGTTATGGTTATTAATAGTTTAATAAATGCCATGATATTTAAAGGCATGGGCAGTACATGGCATGATAGTATATATGCCGGAGCTTTGTTATCTCAGATTGGCGAATTTAGTTTTGTTCTTGTTAGTGCGGCTGCTTCCATGGGGGTAATAGGCGATTATAGTTATCAAATGACCTTAGCTGTAATAACTGTTACCATGATGATAACTTCTGTTTGGATAGAGATAATACAAAATTTCATTTATAAGCTCCCTAAATTATCTCATAACTAAATTATCTGATGTAAATGGATTCCATTTAAACCCAGACTTTTTCAATTCCATGAACTCAAATTTCATAAAGATGGCATTAACCATTATTTTGGTGATAGTTGTATTCCTTCTGAAAGCGTTAAGTAAAAAACGACTTATTAAGCTTTCTGCACTTTATTCATATGAACCACATCGTCTATTTCTGGTAAGAAAAACGATTGCTATAGCTTTTGGATTGCTTTGATTTTTTTAACGCTTATCATTTGGGGTAAACCCAAATAATGTTTGGGTATATCTTGGTGGTTTTCTCTCTGTTGTAGCAATTGGGTTGTTTGCTGTATGGAGTATTTTAAGCAATATTATTTCAGGAATATTTATTTTTATAATGAACCCTTTCAAAATAGGTTCGAAAATAAAGCTGTATGACCCTGAAGTACAAGCGACAGCATTAAATGTAAATCTGATGTTTACTGAATTAGAAGATGATGAAGGAATCTTTAACGTACCAAATAATACTTTCTTTCTAAAAACCGTCAAGGGTATTAATGCGGAAAAAACACAACCAAATTAAATGAACACATTTAAAAAACTGATAATAATAGCTCTTATACTCTTTTTGGGTATTTGATTTTGCGTATGGTTTTAAATAGTGAAAAGTCAGAACCTTTTACATACGAGATATTTGCAGCCATTATAGGTTTCACAATAACTGCCCTAACAACCTGGTCGTTGCTGGGGAAACAAACCGAAAATGAGCTTAACAAAGAGGTACGTATTCGTTTTTAACTTTAAAAACGACCATTTACCAGGAACTTATAAAGCAATTGGAAGATATTGTGCGTAAAGAAAGGATTACCCACGAGGATATAATAGAATTAAGGCTTTTAAGCCAACGAATGATTTTTATTGCTGGTGAAAATGTTTTGGTTGCGTTCAATAAGTTTGTTATCCGGTTTGTTAAGCTGGCGAAAAATGAAAAGATTTCTGAAAAAGACCTGGATGATTTGTTAGATGAAATGTCAATGGTTTCGGTTGAAATAAGAAACGATATTTTAGATAATAAGGCAAAGCAAGATATGGATGTTCAATCCTTTGAAAAACTTATTCTTAAAACAAATGAACTAATGGATTTTTCGGACAATTGATATTGTCAACCCCTAAATCGTCAATATGGCATTTTTCTACCAAATAAAAATGTCATAATGGCATCATTGTTGGTGTATCACTTAAGTTGATTATAAATTCAGTGATAAAACTGGGTATTAACAAATAAAATATTACAAGATATGGGAAAAATTATAGGTATTGACTTAGGAACAACCAACTCCTGTGTAGCTGTTATGGAGGGTAATGAACCTGTTGTAATTCAAAACAGTGAGGGTAAAAGAACCACCCCATCTATTGTGGCTTTCATGGAGAATGGAGAAAGAAAAGTAGGCGACCCTGCCAAACGTCAGGCTGTAACCAACCCCAAAATACCATAAGCTCAATAAAGCGTTTTATGGGTAAAAAATATGGCGATGTGGGGAAGAATTAAAAACATTTCTTACGAAGTGGTTTCAGGTGATAATGAAACCGTAAGAATTAAAATTGGCAAGAAGAAATATACCCCACAGGAAATATCGGCTATTATTTTGCAAAAAATGAAATCAACCGCCGAAGATTATCTGGGACAGGAAGTTAAAGAAGCAGTAATTACTGTACCGGCCTATTTTAACGATGCTGAACGTCAGGCAACAAAGGAAGCTGGACAAATAGCAGGGCTTGAGGTAAAAAGAATTATCAATGAGCCTACTGCTGCTGCACTGGCCTATGGCCTTGATAAGAAAAACAAAGATGTGAAAGTTGCTGTGTACGACCTTGGTGGAGGTACATTTGATATTTCCATTCTTGAACTTGGCGATGGTGTATTTGAGGTAAAATCAACCAACGGGGATGTGCATTTGGGAGGAGATAATTTTGATGATGTGATTATCAATTGGCTGGCTGAAGAGTTTCAGAAAGATGAAGGCGTGGATTTGAAAAAGATCCAATGGCGCTTCAACGATTAAAAGAGGCAGCTGAAAAAGCGAAGATAGAGCTTTCCAGTTCTTCGGAAACAGATATTAATTTACCGTACATTATGCCGGTTGATGGTGTACCAAAGCATCTTGTTAAGAAATTAACCCGAGCAAAATTTGAACAACTTGCTGACGAGTTAATAAAAGGGCTATGAAACCCGTGAAAGCTGCCCTAAAAGATGCAGGGCTCTCAACTTCTGATATAGATGAAGTGATTTTAGTCGGTGGGTCAACCCGAATTCCAAAAATACAGGAAGAGGTTGAGAAATTCTTTGGTAAAAAACCATCAAAAGGTGTGAATCCTGATGAAGTGGTAGCCCTTGGCGCAGCAATTCAGGGAGGTGTACTGACTGGTGAAGTTAACGATGTGTTGTTGCTTGATGTAACCCCACTTTCTCTTGGAATTGAAACCATGGGAGGAGTGTTTACCAAATTGATTGAAGCCAATACTACAATTCCGGCCAAAAATCTGAAATATTTTCAACAGCAGCTGATAATCAGCCGTCAGTAGAAGTTCATGTTTTGCAAGGGGAACGGCCCATGGCAAAAGATAACAAAACAATTGGCCGTTTCCATTTAGATGGAATAGCGCCTGCACCCAGAGGAATTCCTCAAATTGAAGTAACATTCGATATTGATGCCAATGGAATATTAAGCGTAAGTGCTAAGGATAAAACTTCCGGTAAAGAACAAAAATCAGAATTGAAGCTTCATCCGGATTAACCGAAGAAGAAATTAAAAGGATGAAACAGGAGGCAGAGGCAAATGCCGAATCTGATAAGCAGGCCAGAGAAAAAGTTGATAAACTAAATCAGGCTGACTCTCTTATTTTCCAGACCGAGAAGCAGCTCAAAGAATATGGCGATAAAATTTCTGCCGGAAACATAAGCGCAATTGAAGGGGCATTGGGCCGTTTAAAAGAAGCGTACGGCAAACAGGATGTTCCAGCCGTTGAAGCAGCAATGGATGAGTTAAACAAAACGTGGCAAAGCGCTTCACAAGAAATATATCAGGCTCAACAAGCTGCTTCGGGCGGAAGTTCGGCCAATAGTAATGGAACACAGGCTAATAATTCAAATGATGTAGAAGAAGCTACTGATGTTGAATTTGAAGAGGTTGACGATGATAAATAATGGCTATCTGCTTTGTATAAAAAAAGGTTGCTTTTTCGAGCAACCTTTTTTATGGAACAATGATAGTGACAGCCTTTTTATAATGCTTATATGTAGAAGTTAAGACTTAATCTGACAGTTGGGGTTAATTTAGAGTAACGACAAACTAAATTAATAACCCCAAAAGTCAGATCATGAATTCTGCAACTAAGTTAATCAAATCCAGAGTTGGCTTACTCAATTTAGCCGAACAATTGAACAATGTGACTCGTGCCTGTAAGTTAATGGGCACCAGCCGCGACAGTTTTTATCGTCTCAAACAACTCTATGAGACCGGAGGAGAAGAGGCACTCAGAGAAATAAGCCGTCGTAAACCCATTCCTAAAAATCGTGTAGACCCTGCAGTAGAGGATGCTGTAGTTAAAATGGCATTTGATTTTCCAGCCTATGGCCAATCCAGAGCATCTAATGAACTTCGGAAACAGGGTATTTTTATTTCAGCGGCTGGCGTTCGTTGTGTATGGCAACGACATGATCTGGAGATTTTTGAAAAGCGCCTGAAGGCTCTGGAAGCTCGTGTGGCTCAAGATGGCCTGATCCTTACGGAAGCTCAGGTTATAGCGATGGAGCGGAAAAAGAAAAACAGGAAGCCCATGGCGAAATTGAAACTGAACATCCAGGTTATCTCGGCTCTCAGGACACCTACTATGTTGGCACGATTAAAGGTGTAGGTAGGATCTATCAACAAACTTTCATTGACACCTATAGCCGCGTAGCTTTTGCAAAGCTTTATACAAGCAAACATGCTATTACCTCTGCCGATATTCTCAATGATAAAGTCCTTCCATTCTTTGACGAACATGAAATACCAATGCTCAGAATACTTACTGATAGAGGAACTGAGTTTAACGGAAGGCCCGAAAATCATGAGTATGAATTATATCTACAGATTGAAGGCATAGATCACAGCAAAACGAAAGTGCGCCATCCCCAAAGTAATGGAATTTGCGAACGCTTACACCGTACCATGCAGGATGAGTTTTATGCAATCGCCTTCAGGAGAAAGCTCTATCAGGATCTTCAAGCTTTACAAAATGATCTGGACGAGTGGCTGGATCATTACAACAATGAGCGACCTCACACTGGCAAATATTGCTTCGGTAAAACTCCCATGCAAACATTTAAAGAATCGCTTACCTTAGCCAAACAAAAACTGCTGGATCAAGTGAGTCCAGCAGCCTAATTAATTTAATCTGTATCCCTTTTGAAAATTTAAAAATTAGTCCCTGACTGTACGATCAAGTACTAACTATTACAGCTTATACTAACTTCACTGGTTCTGTCCAAAATCTGTCCGTCAGTCTGAAAATATTGAGGTGAATCAGTTTTTATCACTGCTTCAGTAGTTTTAATTATATCAACATACGGTGAATTTTCCAAATTTCCAAGAAACGAAGAAAGTGTTAAGTGCAAAAGTACTTTTGCCGGGATTGGCTTGAAAATAACAATTTCAAAAGTTCCATCATTAATTTTGCTGGAAGGGCTAATTACTGCTCCTGTACCATACCTTGCAGCATTAGCAATCACAACCATTTCGGCATGTGTTGTAATACAATTGCCATTTGCATCGATTTTATATAAGCCGTTTTTCTTTCTTTCAAAGAATAGAAAAAGCTTTAGCATAAGTTATCATTCCTAGCTCCCTAATTTCTCAAATTCATTAATCATCCGGGCATTAAAACCAAGGTCGCTTAAATGAAACGGGTAATGAGTATTGTTTAACCTTAACGCATCTATTTCAATTTCATGATTTTCTTCAAAAACAACATTTAGTGCTTCATTAATATCTCTGGGAATGCGTATCTCATTAGCAAGTCCATTTGCAGAACCAACCGGAACGATACCAATTGGTAAACGGGAATCAAGGACCAATCCGACAACCATATTTTAAAAGCAGATTCTAAGGAATCTTATGAAGTAGAAATTCTTTCTATTCTGGTTAAAAACTATGAGGATACTCATTATTGGCTTTGAAAGGAAGTATTTGGCATAAACAAAAAAATCGGATAACATTTTTTTCTATCCGATTTCTTTTAAAACTATATCACTGAATGGTTAAATGGAAGGAGCTATTTGTTCTGCTTTCACACCCTGTTTTTCTTTAGTCTTTTTCATTTGTGTATAAGACCAAATGGTAACTACACCGAGAATAACTAAAGCGTAGGCAATCCACTTACCAATACGTTCTATTAAACGAATAAATACAGACGATTCAAAGCTCGAAAAGCCCTTCGCACCAACAGCATTACGTCTGTAAAACTTTCTACGGCTTATCCAGTAGATAAGTCCTATTCCGATTACAAGCGGAATAATTCCAAGTACCAATTGAGCAGTAATCGCATCCATATTTACCAATATTAAATAATCCATAATCCGAGTGCTCAAGTTATAACGAAAGCAAAAGAGTGGTTTGGTGACAATAATGTAATCGATATTGGTTAAGCTTATTTATAAAAGTAGAAAGGAGCTTGCTCAAACAAACTCACCAATGTCAAAATCACTCAAATCACTTTTCCGCAAGGTGGAAGAACTGTTGTCCGTTTCATCAAAAAGGGTGCTATCTAAAAGCTCGGCAATTTTTCGGGAAGCACCCTCTATGGAATTTTCCAGTAAGCTGAATAATTCAGTTCCTTGTAATTTCTGAACTATGGCAACCGCTATTTCCTTTTGGGATTGGTCCAAATTTTCTTTTTGGAGCAATGTCCCTACGGAGCTCAGTTCGTCGTAGGTAACCCCTTGGGCAAAACCGTTATCGTCACCAGATATTCCGTACCTGTTCCATTCTTCTTCCTCTTCCTCCAAATCAGGCATATTGCTAAAAACTTCGTCCAGTTCTTCCTGCGGAATTTGCATGCTGACGTTTTCGTTTTCGTCGTATTCGATGTCTAAATTATCAGGATTTATCTCTGGTTCCGTTATTTGGCTTTCATTGGCAGTATTTGGCAGGGAATGGCTTTTTACTGGCTTGGGCTGTCCCATAATATCGGGCAGGTTCGGGTTAACTTTTTCCTGTGCGGGCTTTTGCTCCGACCGTTTATGAATGACAATCTTGTCCTGCAATAGCAGGACAATGACAATGAGCAGGCAAATCACAATTACTATTTCCATAATCAAATACTTTAAAAAATGGGTTTAAACTTTTCGTTGAAATCATCGGTAATGGCTTTTTCAAATAGTTCAAAATGATGTTCCAATATGTTGTCGAGATAGGCATACAGGGGTATCGCATCTTTGCCGATTACCTGCACAATACGGGATAGCCGTTCGTGGTATTCCTGCCGGATGTAAATGCTTTTATCACCCCGCTTTGTCATTGAGTGGGTTTTCAAAAAGTGTTCGCCGTAGCTTCCGTCAAGGTTTTTCTTGGTGCGGTTCCTTTCCCGTTGTGCGGGTTTACTTTGTGGTAATTCTTCTTGCTTTACTTCGTCTTTTTCTTCCTCCTTTTCCGGTTCTTCGGTAGGTTCGGGCGGTAGCTGTAAACCCTCTTTTTTAACGCCGTCCACCATCAGGTTCATCATCAACTCTTCGTTAATGTCCGGCGTGACTTTTCGTTTATCATCTTTTTCCATAGGGCTATAATTGAATGATGTTTAAAAATTCGCTGATGAACAGGTCTAACTGGCAGGCTTTCATCAAACGCTCATCAGGGGCATTACGGTGGAACGGAAAACCGTTTTGCTGTCCGCTTCGCTTTCCTTGCGAAAGCGGGTGCTATTCTTGATTTGGCTTTGCATCAGGCTTAACCCCAATTGCCCGATAAGCTGATTATATACATCGTACAGGGTGTGCTTTCCGCCGTCCACCTGGTTCCAAAACAGGTTAATGGTTTGTATGGAGGTTTCGCCTTTTTCATAATCACATCCTGTAATAGCTGTGTGAAAATGAGCGTACTTTCCATTACCACACGGTCTGCCGTAATGGGTGTAAAAATGTGGTGCATCCCTGCCAATGCTTTCAGTATGCCGGGCGTGTTTACGGTTCCGGGCAGGTCAAAGAATATCACATCGACCGGAACAGCAGAAGCCGTTACAAATTCGTGTGCCGCATCCAATACGTTATCTGCTCTGTGCTGCATAATAGGATAGGCTTTTTTGTTGATAGTGGTAAACTGCTTATACGCCAGCTTTTTCAAAGCCTCGTTTTCCATTACCATTGCCAAATCACGGGTTTTCATTTTCATCAGGCTGTGCTGCGGAAAATCCGCATCAAACACGGCTACATTGTAGCCTAAACGATAGTGCATCGTACTGGCAATAAGCGTAGTGAATGTGCTTTTGCCAACGCCGCCTTTTGAGAAGAAAAGGCGACAAACAGAGGTTTCTTTTTTTTGTGTCCATATTTTTAAAATTTAAAGTTTATAACCTGTTTTCAGTCTTGCAGGCTTTCAGCCGTGCAGTCCTGATTTCGTTCTGTCTTTCTTGTAGGATAGCCGTCAGGCTTGCCTGCGGGAATTACTGCTTGCCTGCTTCCCTGCCGTAAAGCAGCAATGCTTTCATTCAGGCATTTTATCAGGCGGGATTGCGTTCTTGCATTCGTTCCGTCCGTCATTCCATCCGTCACGCAGGCGTGATTATCTGATAGCAGGCTGTCACGCTTTCCGTCATTCCTGCAATCTTGCAGGCAGGATAACCTGCCATATTGAATGTGTGCCGTCAGCTCGTCCTGAAGCACGGACTGTCTGCCTGCCTGCCAACATTCAGAGGCAAAGAACTCATCAAAATCATTAGGTTGTATAGCGGTGGCAGTGTTTGGCGTTCAGAGGTAGCATTTGGCACTGTGGCACATTGTTGCACTATCGTAAGCAGGGCTTTACTTTGTATTGTGATTTTATTAACGGATTTATGCAAAAGCCTTTCGACATATCAGGGGTAAGGGGAACGGCATCGAGCCGTTTTTCCTGTTACATTCAATCCGTCCCGCAGGGCGGATTTTTGTGTTCACCGGAACACGGCAAGTTATGTTTTGAGTGCCTCATAACTTTTTCGTGCCTCAAAACAACTTGCCCTTACGCAGGGGCTAAACCATCACTCCAAAGTCGTATGGTTAAAAATTAAAAATTGATTAGCGATGGAAGAAAACAACAAACAAAAAAAAAAAAAAAAGCGGGAGAAAACCCAAGAAGAACCCAAGCATCCACCGGCATGTTTTCCGGTTGACAGAGGAAGAAAATAGCAAATTGCTATCTCTTTTTGAATCGTCTGGTATGAGTAATAAAGCAAAATTTATCATCGCACTCTTGTTTCAGCGTGAAATAAAGACAGTCAAAATTGATGTTGCCGCTATGGATTACCATAGTCAACTCACAAAACTTTTAGGCCAGTTCAGGTCTGTCGGTGTTAATTATAACCAGGTAGTAAAGATTCTGTACAGTCATTTCTCTGAAAAAAAAAAAGCGGCGGCCTATCTCTACAAGCTGGAGAAGCAGACCATAGAAATGGTACGCTTATGCAAGCAAATAATCACATTAACCGGGCAGTTTGAGCAGAAGCATTTGAATAAATAAGTGTAGGATGGTAGCAATAATCGGCAAGGGAGAAAGTATTTACGGAGCCATTTCTTATAACCAACTTAAAATAGAAAAGGAAACCGGGAAGGTTTTGCTCACCAATAAGATACCAGAAATACCCAATGGGCATTACACCGTTCCGTATTTATGCAGCTACTTTGAGGCTTATTTTTGGTCAACAATAAAACGGAAAAACCTGTCCGGCATATTTCACTCAATCCTGATCCTGAGGATAAAGTAAGTGATGAGGATTTCAGGAACATAGCTGAGCAGTATATGCGGGAAATGGGCTACGGTAACCAGCCTTATGCGGTATTCAAGCATACCGATATTGAACGCACACATATTCATATTGTAACCACCTGCGTTGAGTTAAACGGCAACAAAATACCGGACAGCTTTGATCATGCCCGCTCAATGGCTATATGCAGGAAGTTAGAGCAAAGCTATAACCTAAAACCAGCCAAAGAAAAAAACAGGAAACAGGATGGTAAGATATTTAAAGCAGTCAATTGCAAAGCCGGAGACATTAAATCCCAAATGGCATCCGTTTTACGCCATATTAACAAGTATTACCAGTTTACCAACCTGGGTACTTATAATGCCTTGCTATCACTATACAATATAAAAGCAGAAGAAGTCAGCGGTGAGCTGCATGGAAAGTTCAGTAATGGCATCGTTTATTCTGCACTGGATGAAAATGGCAATAAAATAAGCCGTCCCATTAAAGCCTCATTATTTGGTAAACAAGCTGGGTATGATTATATACAAACCCATTATGAAAGCTCGAAAAGGAAATTGAAAAATAGTCCCATAAGAACTACTCTTAAAGTTAGTATTGCGGAAGCCATGAAAAAATCAGATAATGAAACAATGTTTAAACAGCAGTTATTGACCCGGGGTATTGATACGATCACCCGTAGAAATGAGCAGGGCCGCATTTATGGCATCAGCTTTATTGACCATCGCTCAAAAAGCGTCTGGAACGGTTCGCAGTTGGACAAAATCTTTTCTGCTAATGTCTTTAATGATTGGTGGAACCACGGCCGGAAACCGGATATGTCAGGGATCGGGTATGCTACAACCCACAAGGAAGATATTTTAGAAGAAAGAGCTGCTCAGACCCACCAGTTATTTGATTTTCTGAATCATGAAAAGGAGAGCCCTATTATTGATGTAGGCAACCTGGTCCAATCAATTGGCAGTTTATTACCCATTGAACCAAGTGATAATTATGAGCAACCTGTTAACACCCCTATAAAGAAGAAAAAGAAAGGTAGAAAGTTTGGCAGGCAGGTTAGCCCTCTTTATTCATTTTCGCTATTACTGTCTTCAAACAATTCATGTAGCTTTTGTTGCAACAACTTTTTATCAGGCAGTTGCATTTGATATTCAGCGACCATCGCAGGTGAAAGACTACGACTTAATGCAAATTCCACTACTTCGTTCTCTTTATCCTTACAAAGCAAAATTCCTATACTCGGATTTTCGTGGGGTTTTCTTTCGTTGCGATCAAGGGCTTCCAGGTAAAAATTGAGCTGTCCTAAATGCTCAGGCTTAAACTTATCTGCTTTTAGCTCGAATGCCACCAAGCATTGCAAGCCCCTGTGATAGAATACGAGGTCAATGTAAAAGTCGCTATTGCCTACCTGTACTTTATATTCCTCATCAACGAATATAAAATCTCTGCCCAGCTCCAGGATAAAATTCTTCATTTGTGCGATTAAGCCGTTTTGTAAATCACTTTCACCGTGAGGCTCGGGCAGGTTCAGGAACTCAAAAACATAACTATCTTTAAACGCCTGAGTCAGATCATGGCTAAATTCTTTTAACACGGTCGGGATTTTTGCATGACCTAACATTGTGCGTTCAAACAGGCTTGCTGAAATCTGCCGGTCAAGTTCCCGTTTACTGTAGTTTTCCCGAATACAAAGCTTTATATAAAACTCCCTTTCCTCCTGCGTTTTACATCTCGAGAAGATAATTAAATGATTGGTCCAGGTGATTTTGACCAGAATTGATTTCTTTATGTCCTGTGGTTGAAATTGTCGCTCCACCGGCGACACAGTTATATCTAATTGATTTCCTGCACCTTGCACTTGTGTCGCCAGCGGTGACACAAATTGCGTTTGGGCATAAGTATCATAGAACTGTACCATTCGGTACAAACCCCTCCTGTTAAATCCTTTCAGGTCCGGGTTATTTTTTTGAATGAAACCCGCCAGCTCATCCACTGTCCTATCACCCCATTCGGCAACTGATAGTTTTTGTTTGATATATGCGCCAACATTCCAATACAGGTTTATAAGTTCCGTATTGACGGTTTTAATAGCGTTTACACGTGATTGCTGTATCAGATTTATGACATCTGAAAATCTTTTATCCATATTAGGCTCGTATCATACAAAGGTAGAAACTATTACTTTTTGACAACACATAAAGCGCATTTATGCAAACCGATTTTTCAGTAATTTATTTCTTCTGAGCGCCACACTTAGCCAAAAAGGGTCACAGACAGCCATATTTAAACAACGCGCATCCTCTCTCTTACATTTAGCCTTTTACCAAATTTTTATTTTATGCAGGGCGAAGATGATCTGCGAGGATTGGCCAAGGTCATGGCTTTTATGCGGGCTATAAGCATTATTATACTGTTGATGCACTTTTACTGGTTCTGCTACGGGTTCTTTTTACAGCAGGGCTGGACATTGGAAATCATCAATAGAATACTTACCAATTTTAACCGAACGGCAGGTTTATTTAAGCATCCCATTTACAGCAAATTATTTGCTCTGGTATTACTGGCTTTAAGTTGTCTGGGTACTAAAGGAGTTAAAAACGAAAAAATTACCTGGCCCAAGATTTATGTGATACTGACTAGCGGCATCGTACTATTCTTCTTAAATACTCCATTGCTAAAACTTTCATCATCAAGCACGGCTATATCGATTTATATCCCGACCACTTCGGCGGGTTACATCGCTTTAATGGTTGCCGGCGCATGGATGAGCCGTTTGCTGCGCGACAACCTGATGGACGATGTTTTCAACAATGAGAACGAAAGTTTCCAGCAGGAAAACCGGCTTATCGAAAATGAATATTCTGTAAACCTGCCTACCAAGTTCTACTACAAAGGCAAATGGAACAAAGGTTGGATATCGGTTGTAAACCCTTTTAGGGCCTCGATCGTGCTGGGCACGCCTGGATCTGGCAAGAGCTATGCCATCGTAAATAATTACATCAAGCAGCATATTGAAAAGGGCTTCAGCATGTACATCTACGATTTCAAGTTTGATGACCTTTCCACTATTGCCTACAACCACTTACTAAAGCATACCTATAAGTACAAGATAAAGCCAAAATTCTATGTCATCAATTTTGATGACCCACGTCGGAGCCACCGATGCAACCCGCTCAATCCCGATTTCATGACGGATATATCGGATGCTTACGAAGCTGCCTATACTATTATGCTCAACCTTAACAAGTCGTGGATAACGAAGCAGGGCGATTTTTTCGTGGATAGCCCAATTATCCTGCTGGCTGCCATCATTTGGTATTTGAGAATTTATGAGAACGGCAGGTATTGTACATTTCCTCATGCCATCGAATTGCTCAACAAAAAATATGCAGATGTATTCACTATTCTTACTTCATACCCCGAACTGGAAAATTATTTGTCTCCCTTTATGGATGCATGGCAGGGAGGCGCACAAGACCAGTTGCAGGGGCAGATAGCATCCGCAAAAATTCCTTTGTCAAGAATGATAAGCCCACAATTGTATTGGGTGATGACAGGCGATGATTTTTCATTGGACATCAACAATCCTAAAGAGCCAAAAATTTTGTGCGTTGGCAATAACCCGGACAGGCAAAATATTTATTCGGCAGCATTGGGCTTGTACAATTCCCGCATCGTAAAACTGATCAATAAAAAGGGGCAGCTTAAATGTTCCATTATCATAGATGAGCTGCCCACGATTTATTTCAGAGGACTGGATACGCTTATCGCAACTGCGAGAAGCAATAAGGTAGCTGTATGTTTAGGCTTTCAGGACTTTTCGCAATTAACGAGGGATTACGGCGATAAAGAGAGCAAGGTAATACAGAATACCGTTGGTAATATTTTCTCCGGCCAGGTGGTTGGAGAAACCGCCAAAAGCCTAAGCGAACGCTTCGGTAAGGTATTGCAGAAACGCCAAAGCCTAACCATTAACCGTAATGATAAGTCTACTTCCATATCCACACAACTGGATAGCCTGATACCTGCATCCAAAATATCTACTTTGACACAAGTATGTTCGTGGGTGCGGTATCGGATAACTTCGATGAACGTATCGAGCAGAAAATTTTTCACGCTGAAATCGTGGTGGACAATGAAAAGGTCGCTGCCGAAACCAAAGCCTACAAAAAGATACCGCAGATATTCTCGTTTACCGACGAAAACGGAGCGGATAATATGAAGCAGGAAATCGAAGCCAATTACAGGCAGGTAAAGTTGGATATCGTTCAGGTAATTTCAAATGAAATGGATCGAATTAAAAATGATCCGGATTTACAGCATTTAATACCACAGGAATAATTTTTTGATTTATGTCTCGCCTAAATTGATTAGGCTACACTACTAATGTTCACATTTTTTTGTTGCAAAGTTCGGGTTTCTCTCCTGACTGCCGCCAAAAGACTACCGCATAAACACAGCCATAAAGTTTTTATTTAATCATCGGTATGGCTCCTGCAACCCTCGTATCCCTCATTTATTCAGTGTTCCTTTTGGCTTTACGCACAAAACCTTGCAGTGATCCGTCAGGAGAAAACCCGTATCCAGTTGGCATTAAAATAATGTTTAACCTTAAAAATTTAAATTATGTATTACGAAGCAAGAACACACGAGATTGTAGAAGTTACAAACGCCGTAGAAGCAGCTATTAAAATTAAAAGTGGAAAAATCTATACTTATCAAGTGATGAAGTGGATCAGCAGGAACGGAAAGTTCTTTATGTATGCAGTACCGGACGGACATCTTGACAATATGCTCCTGGAGCTGGCAATTTTACGACAAGAAATTAATCAAAATGAACCACGTTATCAACAGATCGAATCCATTACAAATGGTTGGATTGATGATGCATATACGTTGGGTAAGTATTTGGAAGAATCTGAATCTTCGGACTTCATTATGAGTACTAACGCTCAACTCATCATTGGCAGACCAAAAGGCCATGAAATGGCATGGTTTACCTGTGGATGTTGCGGAAATTCCTTCTTAGGTAATGTTCAGGAACAAATCGAGTTTGATCAGGATGCTGGATACGGTATTTGTGATAGTTGCCAGAAATGGTAATAATTTTTCAAAACCTTGTGGTGTATAGGTTAACCACATTTTTAAATACTTCTTGTTCGTGAAATGTTTTTAGAAATCTTTGGCGCTTCTTTCTGTTGTTCAACTTCTTTTGCAGCTTCTTCTTTTGGTTCAAGCGTAATGGACAACTGTATCTTTCTTTCAACGGCAGCGAGTTCCGTTTTGAGTTCGCTCAATCTGACCTCCTTGGACCACGTACCATTTACCACTTCCTGAAGAACAGGTAAGTCTTTTTGCATTTCGGAAATTTTCTTTTGCTCTTGCTCGATATAGCCGGACAATTTCTCCAGTGCATTAAGGAAGTTCATAGCCGCCAGCTTTTCATCTTTAGCGATGATGCCGTTGTTGTAGGTATATTTGATATTGCCCTCGCCCTGAACAAAGAAACGGTTACTCCTTTCAACAAGGCTACTACTGTCTTTTTGTGTCATTTCAGTTTTGACCAATAAGGTAAATCCGTACAACGTACCAATTTCTTCATACTGACCCCTGTGCGGGCTTTGTCTGCAAGCTGGTTGAGCTTTGCACCGATTTGCTTTATGTCCGCATTTGGCGGTAAACTGTCCAACTGTACAGGGTTTGCAATTGTACCGTCCGAACGCTTTTGTATGCGTTGTTGAAGATTATTCCAGTCAAGGTTAAATTTATCCAGGCGGGAACCAGCACTTTCCAACATTGCGTTAAAATCTTCCAATTTGTATTTTGCACTGAACTTGGAGCGATTGAATGCCTGCTTTTCGCTTTCCAATCCGGCAATCTTTTTCTCCAATTTGGCTTTATCCAGCAAATCTGTATTTCCTGAAAGGATAGCCACATATTCTGAAAAGTTCATTCCCGACTTTTCGTCCATACTGCCTTCATCAATGGTACGTTTGCCAAGGTTATTTGTTTTTAATTGGTCGATAAATAGCTGTTTATTGTACAGCAGGTTGAACTTGTAACTATCCAATGATTTTTCTACGGCATAGATAATTACATCTACTTTGTTATCTGCAAAGAATTTGGCAATCTCATTACCTTTTCTGATTGCCCTACCGTCCCTTTGGGCAAGGTCTGACGGTCGCCACGGCGTATCGAGATGATGAACGGCAACGGCTCTTTTCTGCGCGTTTACCCCGTCCCGAGCATACTTGTAGAACCAAACAACACACGGATCTTCCCCTCGTTCATTCCTTTGATAAGCTCCTTACGCTGCCTGTCATTTTTCGCTTCCTGTATAAAACGGATTTCATTTGTAGGGATACCGTGGTCTTCCACGAGCTTGCGTTTGATCTCTGCGTACACGTTCCACTCACCGGGTTTGTATGTTCCCAAGTCTGAGAAAACGAACTGCGTTCCTTTCTGTGCGTTGTATCGGTTGTAATATTTGGCAATGTTTGCCGCACAGTGCGAAGCCTTGTTATCAGGGTGGTCTTCGTAATGAGGGCTTACCATCCGCATGTCGAGCGACATCTTGCGGGCATAGTCCGTAGCGATCAGCATCTTTGCTTTTTCTTCTTCCTTGGGACTTAACGGATGTCTTCCCAACAAGGTGGCATCACCCGCCTTTGCAAACAGCATCAGGTTTTGGATAAACTCTTCCTGGTCAGGCGTAGGCGGTATGTTATGCAGGATCTCATTTTTTTCCGGGCGGTCAATGCCAATATCTTTTGCTGTCCGGTAGTCCGTGATCTCCGAGTAGAACTGTGCCAGCTCCGGCACTTTGATAAAGTAGCGGAAACGTTCTTTTGCGACTATAGTATTAGCAACGGAAAACTCATAATCGGTTGTTTTCTTTGCGTAGATTGCCGCCCATGCATCAAACGATCTAATGCCCTGTTTTGCCAATGCCCGTGGTCGCAGGTATTTAAAAAGTAGGTATAGTTCCGTCAATGAGTTGCTGATAGTTGTGCCTGAAAGAAAGGTTGCTCCCATATCCGCATCAATGCGTTCGTTCTGAATGGTACGGATAGCAAAAAGCAGGTTCAACGCTTTTTGACTTCCTGTTGATTACCCAACCCAGCAACGCTTGAATGCCTTGTGTTGAACATCAGGTTTTTAAACTGGTGGCTTTCATCCACAAATAAATGGTCAATGCCCATCATCTTGAAGTCCGCTATATCATCTTTACGGTTTTCAATGTCATGTTGCAGGGTTTTGAGCTTGACTTCGAGATTTTCCTTCTGTTTTTCAACTCCGGCAAGCATCCATTTGGTTACTTCGTCGCCCTGGCTTCGTAAGACGTCAAGGTTTTCCTCTAAACAGTCCAATTCGATCTGGAGAATTTCCTTTTGTATTTCAGGCGATTGAGGTATCATTCCGAATTGGTCGTGCGTGAGTATCACACAGTCCCACTCGTTGTTTTTTATATCACCAAAAATTCGTAACCTTTTCTTTGGTGTGAAATCATCAATGCCCGGATAGAGAATTTTAGCGTGGGGATAGGCTGTACGGTAGGCCTCGGCAATTTCGGGTACATTGGCTTTGAGACCTATAATCATCGGCTTATGTGCCAGTCCCAAACGCTTCATCTCCTGTGCACCTGTACACATGACCAAAGTTTTCCCCGCACCTACTTCTTGGTCGCAGATAGCACCATTGTTCAGTTTTATCATCCAAACCGTGTCCTTTTGGCTTGCATACAAATCTTCAATACCGAGTGCTTTACGGTCTAATCCCGGAAAGTCCTGATGTGTCCCGTCATAGTTCGGGCGGACGAAGCAGTTAAAAGTATCGTTGTACTGATCAGTCAGCCTTGTTTTGAACTCGTTGTTTTGTGCGTGAAGCCAATCAGTAAAGGCGGTGCGGATCTCGTCAATTTTGGTATTCGCCATTTGTATGGCTTCCATATCCCGTACCTTGACTTCCTTATCATCAATCGTGATCTTCTTTGAAATATCGGGTGTGGTGTTGACAAGAGCGTGTTTGAGCAGGGCAATCCCGTCAAACGTCCGGCTTTCAGCCTTGACAGCATATTTATCCCAGATATGTACATTCTTCTTTTTGCAGGTTACGGAAAAGTCATCGGCACTGTCGGAGTAATGGATACGGACTTCGGCATCGAACAGGTGCGATGCAAAACGGGCATAAATGTTTGTGGGTATCCAGCGTTCGCCCAAATTAAAATCGAGTTCTTCAAATTCAATTCGTCTTGGTCTTGCCTCCTCTAATACGGTAAGGCTTTCTTTGGCTTGGATGTCATCGGGATTGTTTTCGAGGTAGATTCTGACTCCTCCGCTTTTTCCACTACATTGCCCGCGACCCAGCGTTCAGCTATTTCATATTCATTTTGAAGTGGATTGTAGTAAATACGACCGTGTAATGCTTCTTTCAAAGCATCTTCTGTCATACCGCTGATTACAGACATATAGTCTAAATCCACGCTTCCGTATTTGTTCAGCGAAGCCGATAACGCTTCTTCAGGATTGTCCGTCGCTATGGTTGCAGTAGAGAAACTTACAGGATAGCTGAATATATCCGCTTTGTGTACCACACCACCGACCACACGCTCCAGATAGGGCATTTCTTTACCTGCGCTGTCCGTTTTGATGAGTTTGATATTGTCCGCACTGTTGAGGTTACCGTACCTTTTTACAAAAGCATCATAAAGGCGGTTAAATGTTTCCCTTTCTTCTTTGTGTTCGGTCTGAAGCTCTGCCTCTTTGATGTAAAGTTGTTGGTAAATATCACGCACCCCGATATACGCTTCGGCTCTTGCTTTCTGTAAGGACGGTAATTGCAATGGGTGGAAAACAGCCGTACCGTGTGATGTATCTACATCTTGCAGATAACCGACCCAACCATTATCGACTACGAGGCAGTCGTTGCGGTGGAACGATTGCAGTTCCTTGGTAAAAACGGCTGGTTCGGGTACGGCGTTGGTAATAGACGCTTCTTTAACCTGGTTGTTTTCATTAATATTGGAAAAAGATCACCCATAACAACCTGTCTTTTTCCATGGGTGAAGCATTTCCGTTAGCAATGCTACTGGAAGCAGGAGGGGTAGAAAGTTCTTGCACGGGACCATCGAATAGGTCTGCCTGACGACCTACTGCACGGCTGTTTTTTTTGCCGTTTGCCTTTTGGCCTGCACTCTTTTCTGGCGTGGAGCAACACCCATTACAGGTTTGCCCACATTTTCAAATAAGTCGAAAATACTTAGCTGTTTTAATTCGGGTGGGCTTTCCCGATGAATTGCCGGAGTTGGTTCGGGTTGTGGTTTTTGCTGAATGATTACGTGTTTGACAACCGGAGATGTAACAGGAATTTGTATAACAGGCTCATTATTCCGGTCGCCATTGTACAAAGCTAAATTCAGGTGCTTGTCAAAATCTTCGGAAAGCATTCGTTTGAGGTCTTTGGCAATTCCCTCAATACCGTCTTTATGTGTATAGATGATTGCAGGTTGTCCGTAAGGATCGGTATCTAACTTGCGATCAGTGTGTATAATGCGTGTAGGTTTTTTAAATAGTGAATTAACAGATATATTATTTGTATCAATATCAGTTTCGCAAAAGAGGTTTTCCCTCCCACCAGGGCATATCTTTTTAGTATTCTTTTGCAGGATAATCAGGTCGCTGCCGACTTCTGTACCTGCATATTCCGTAAACAGGTTATTGGGTAAGCGGATAGCCGATACCAAATTATTGTTTTCCATTAATGCCCTGCGTATTGGTTCGTTCTTCGGGCTGTTAAGAATGCCCTGTGAAGTGATAAAAGCCAGCAAACCACCATCACGGAGCATATCAGCACCTTTCAGGAAAAAGTAATTGTGTATGCTTCGGGCAGCCTGTACTTTTGCAGGATCTTTGCTTCTGGAGTAAGACAAATCAAAAACGGACATATCACCAAACGGAATGTTACTGGCGATGACATCGTAGCTGTTTTGTTCCTTTTCAGGGATTTCCTCAAAACCATTTACACGGATACTGCTTTCAGGATATAATTGCTTTAAAATCTTGCCTGTCAGCAAGTCTTTTTCATAAGCGGTAACCCTAGCTTTTTGATTTTCTGAAAAGGATTGTATGAAAGAACCGATACCTGCAGAGGGTTCGAGGAATTTATCAATATTCAAACCGCTTTCAAGTAATTCGGAGGATAGTGAATCTATGATCTGCGGCGGCGTATAAAAGGCTGTAAGTACAGAGCTTTTCATACTGTCCACATACCTGCGGTATTGCTTTTCGTCTTCGGAATTTTCTTTGAGCAACTGGTGGAGTTCCTGCGTAATCGCAAAGAGGTCCTGTTCGGTCTTTCTCCATTGGTCGATATCTGTTTCGCTTGCTATGGGGTTTAGTACGAATTTAAGACCGCCAAATCCGCTGTATTGCATCATTAGCAGTCTTTCGCCTACGCTGGCCTGTCGTTTTTCCTTTTCAAGTATAAAAGCTATTCGCAGGGCATCAATATTCTGTCGGAGATGAAAACGCTTACTGAAGCCCATTTTCCTCTATCCATATTGCAATGGTTCCGGTTATTTCGGTATAGAGTAGGTCAAACTCATAACCGTATGCGAAATCATCGGTTAGCTCGTATCTTGCAAAAACGGGTTCGCAAACAGGGAACATTTTAAGAGCAAACGGTCTTAGTTCTTCGTCTGGCATCAGGGTATCAAACTCATTGCAGACCACCTGGAACACCGTGTCGAACCTGGAGAAATAAAGTCCTTCAAACAGGACATTGTCTGCTATAGCTTGGCATTGCTCTGTTTTGTTGCCTGTCCTGAAGGCACTCTCATAAGTCTGTGCCGCGAATTGAGAGCGCTGCTCAACAAATGCGGTGTCCCTGGCTAACTCGGGAAAGCTGGTATTCAGTAATTCCTGTAACCTCAGTGTAAAATAAGAGAGGTCTTTTTGCTTTGTTGTCATTTTATATTTTATTTTGAATTTTACTCAATTGTTAAAAAAATAATATAGCGGTAATCTCTTTTGTAAAAACAGGATGGTCTGAAAAAGAGTCCTAAATTCGTTTAATTGTAGAAGTTAAGACTTAATCTGACAGTTGGGGTTAATTTAGAGTAACGACAAACTAAATTAATAACCCCAAAAGTCAGATCATGAATTCTGCAACTAAGTTAATCAAATCCAGAGTTGGCTTACTCAATTTAGCCGAACAATTGAACAATGTGACTCGTGCCTGTAAGTTAATGGGCACCAGCCGCGACAGTTTTTATCGTCTCAAACAACTCTATGAGACCGGAGGAGAAGAGGCACTCAGAGAAATAAGCCGTCGTAAACCCATTCCTAAAAATCGTGTAGACCCTGCAGTAGAGGATGCTGTAGTTAAAATGGCATTTGATTTTCCAGCCTATGGCCAATCCAGAGCATCTAATGAACTTCGGAAACAGGGTATTTTTATTTCAGCGGCTGGCGTTCGTTGTGTATGGCAACGACATGATCTGGAGATTTTTGAAAAGCGCCTGAAGGCTCTGGAAGCTCGTGTGGCTCAAGATGGCCTGATCCTTACGGAAGCTCAGGTTATAGCGATGGAGCGGAAAAAGAAAAACAGGAAGCCCATGGCGAAATTGAAACTGAACATCCAGGTTATCTCGGCTCTCAGGACACCTACTATGTTGGCACGATTAAAGGTGTAGGTAGGATCTATCAACAAACTTTCATTGACACCTATAGCCGCGTAGCTTTTGCAAAGCTTTATACAAGCAAACATGCTATTACCTCTGCCGATATTCTCAATGATAAAGTCCTTCCATTCTTTGACGAACATGAAATACCAATGCTCAGAATACTTACTGATAGAGGAACTGAGTTTAACGGAAGGCCCGAAAATCATGAGTATGAATTATATCTACAGATTGAAGGCATAGATCACAGCAAAACGAAAGTGCGCCATCCCCAAAGTAATGGAATTTGCGAACGCTTACACCGTACCATGCAGGATGAGTTTTATGCAATCGCCTTCAGGAGAAAGCTCTATCAGGATCTTCAAGCTTTACAAAATGATCGGACGAGTGGCTGGATCATTACAACAATGAGCGACCTCACACTGGCAAATATTGCTTCGGTAAAACTCCCATGCAAACATTTAAAGAATCGCTTACCTTAGCCAAACAAAAACTGCTGGATCAAGTGAGTCCAGCAGCCTAATTAATTTAATCTGTATCCCTTTTGAAAATTTAAAAATTAGTCCCTGACTGTACGATCAAGTACTAACTATTACAGTTTAATGTTATCCTGGAATTTCTACCGAATTGTCCCATTCATTTCCTAATACATACCATCTATATCTAACTCGACTTATTCGTTCTCACTAATGGAATTGCTAATACCTTAAACTAACAAGCGGAATTATAAAAATTATTGCTTTGGTAGTTCATAATTAGCAGTCAAGACTTCAATTTTACGTTTTGATTCTTTTCCTGTACCGTTGTTGATAGCTACCTTTCTATCAAGCGTCTTGGTAAACCAATTATTTCTGCGACTGTAATCATCTAAAACAGAGCTTGGATAGCTACTTAGTAAAAATTTGCCCTCTATAGACCCTAGTATTTTCAGGAGCAACTCAAAGTCATCGATACTGTAACCTTTATAGTGGCCACAATGTGAGTTAAAATAGGGTGGGTCACAGTAAAAAAATGCCCGGCTATGATCTAGACTCTTTATTATGCGCAGCGCATCGGTACATTCTATCTGCACAGACTGTAACCTTTCAGCAAGCTCGACACTAAAGCCGTCCCTTTTGCTTTTAATAGTATTGGATGTATTTTTTATCTTTTTGTCATATCCCCATCCTCCATTCAGTTTCGCGCTGAAGGATTGATGAGCCAAAACCCAGATTGCCCATGCTCTCTGAAGCCTGCTGAACATATGCGGATTGTTATAGATTACCATCGCATCGCTATGAAGAGAACGGCTGTGCAGACTGATACGCACTAATTTTTCAAGGTCTATAAAATCATTTTGAACCATTTCATAGAAATTGATCAGCTCCCGGTTGATATCATAATGACTTCGACCTTAGAAGGTGTCTTGGCCCAGAATATTGCTCCGCCACCAATAAAAGGCTCCACATAAGTATCATGCTCCGGTATCATAGGAAGTATAATCGGTACAAGCAACTGTTTCCCTCCATGCAATGGAAATCTACCCATCTTTAAAATTTCTTATGGTAAACTTATTTTCAAATTCAAAATGGGTTTCGCCATTTTGGTCTAATACAATAAAAGCATCAAACTTTTTCCGGGCTTGCTTTTCATGCCTTTTATTAGTTTTGTACTTCCTTTTTCTACCAGGTCCTTTATATCCGGCATACTTAGTGTAATCCCACAAACTATTCTGAACTGTTTCCAGCCGCAGGCTTCTTCATCCGGGCATTTGACGATCTTATCTCTTATAATGAGTTGTTGCCGGTTACATTTAGGACAGCTGAGTTCTGAGCGTGTTTTTCTCACAAAACTTGTTTGTAATAATTCCTTAGTGATGGAAGTAGCATAGCCTTCCATTTCTTTTTGAAAACTCGCAGCATCCATTTTGTTGTTTTCAATCTGGTGCAATTCCATTCCCAACTGGCAGTCATCGCTACATCCGCGATTCTTTTGTCCTTTATTAGTTCATATACTTCCATCCCTTTATCTGTGGGAGTAAGTGATTTTTTTCTTTGGATATAATTCCTATCAAACAGCGTTTCGATAATAGCCGCCCTGGTAGCTGGCGTACCAATACCGATATCTTGTATGGCTTTACGTTCTTCTTTGTCTTCGATGGTGCTGCCTGCGGTCTCCATTGCAGCCAATAGCGTTGCTTCTGTATAAAGCGTCGGCGGTTTGCTTTGTTTTTCCAGCAATGCTAAACCGTTTATTTTTAAGAATTCTCCTTCTTTTAAATCTGGTAACTCCTCTGCTGGTCCCTCTTCTTCTTTCTGAAAATCGCCTCGAAAAGCCCGCCATCCGGCTGCTGTAATTTTGATACCTTTTGCAATAAACTCAATGCCCGCCGTTTCTAACCTGGCTTCTGTGACTTCTTTATGACACGTGTCGCTGGTAGCCTCTAACAGGCGCAAGGCGATCATATCATATACTGCGTTTTCCTTCCCCGATAACGCTGAAGGGATCTTTTCGGTAGTGAGTATCCCGTGATGGTCCGTTACTTTTAGCTCATTAACGATACGATTGTTAAAATGTCCCCACTTTACTTTTTTAAGCGCTTCTTTTAACGACTGCCGGTCATTTAAGGCCCGTATCAGTTTGGGTATTTCCTCCCACATATCTTCCGGGATATATCGACTACCGGTACGAGGATAAGTGATACATTTTTTTCGTAAAGCTCCTGGGCGATCTTAAGTGTTTCTTCTGCGGATAAGCCCAGCTTCTTATTGCACTCTTTTTGCAGGCCGGTCAAGTCAAATAACAAGGGCGGTTGCTCTGTAACAGTTTTTGTCTCGACAGATACTACCATAGCCCTGCCATTTCTTTGAACATTACTTCGATTGGTTTCAGCAAGCTCGGGGTCATCCCATTTTTGAATAGAAATACTTTTAAAATCGACAAATGATTTTCGGAGTAGGATTTCGAGTTGCCAATAGTTTTGAACAGTAAAAGTTTTGTTTTCGATAAAACGCCTACAAATTAAAGCCAATGTAGGTGTTTGAACCCTTCCCAAAGAATAGATACCACTGCCCGCTGCAAGGCTCAATGCCTGTGACGCATTGATGCCTACCAGCCAGTCGGCGCGGCTACGACATCTACCAGCGAGGTACAAGCCATCAAAATTGTTACCGGGTTGCAGCTTACTCAACCCCTCCCTGATGGCTTTTTCGGTCAGTGAGCTGATCCAAAGCCGCTCAAAGGGCAATTTACAGTTAAGGTACTCATAGATATAGCGAAAGATCAACTCCCCTTCACGTCCTGCATCTGTAGCTACAATAATGTTTTTAGCTCTAGAAAGCAGTTCTTTAATTACATCAAGCTGTTTAGCAGAGCGGGTATCTGTTATATACTCTTTTTCTTTTTGACCTTTCTTATAGTTAACCTGAAAGGATCAGGCAGTATGGGTAGTGCTTCCTTCTGAAAACCCACAATACCATAATCCTCAGGCATTTTCAGTGTAACCAAGTGGCCTAAAGCCCATGTAATAGCATAGCCATCACCTATAATATAACCATCTTTTTTTTCCTTAACACCCAACACCAGCGCTATCTCCCTGCTACACTGGGTTTTTCTGCTATTATTAATTTCATCATTAACTGTTTTAGCGTAAACTATTTTAAACTATGGTTAATCACTTTCCCCATAAATTCTGCCATCCTACATCTACTATCGCTTTATGCCTTTGGATTTTTTAGGAGGAGTTACTTTTTGTTTGTCCTGTTGCTGTTTGCTGTCTGGATTCTTTTGCCCGGACTTTAATGGCTCATTGATGTTTTTGGTAGTCTCGTTGGCTTTCCCCTCGGAATTAACGGCAACCTGTGTTTTATTAGCTTCTGCAACTTGTATTTTATCTTTGAGCTTGTTTGGGTTGGTGAATGAAAATTGTTCCTTCCCCGTTTGTTTGTCAAAAGTGGCATAGCCTTGATACTTTTTACCTTCCTTATCTATCAGGCCATCGATATAAACAGTTACACCTGAGTTATACTTTACATATTGCTCATCGTTAAGATCTTTGCCCCTGAATGTTCGTGGTGCTTCATACGGAGGCCCTTGCTGCTGGGCCGTATTTTGGGTTTGCCTGTTAGTGATGTTCGAGTCATAAAGAAATTCCGGATAACGCTTATCTGCATTGTATTGCACGGGAGCGTTGAAAGGTTTTTCTTTTTGGAAATCATACCTTCCAAATAAAGCGGCTTACCATCCAGCAAAGTTTGCTTTTGCTCTGCATTGAGTGTTATGCCTTTAAACTCGTCAGGTATTTTCATCCATTCCTGGCGCAAGGCAACAACTTCGTTGGTTAATCGGTCAATACTGATAATAGAAGGTATTTTTTCTCCTGTCTTGGGATTGGTCAAATCCACCACACGCCCCATGTTTCCGGTGCTGAGCAAATTCGCTTTGTCTTCCTTAGTAAACTCGTGACCAAAGAAAGGGAAATCAAGACTGGGTTGTTTGCGGATACCATGTACAGCCATCACGACCTTGCCATTTTCATTTTGTCTTAAAGAAAGTCTTGCATCCGTTTGGATTTCGGCTGTGCCTAAATTAGTTCTGACAGGTACCAGCTCGTTAGTTTTATATCCCTTCAGCAGAGGGTCCAGCAGATTCTTTTTTTTCAAGGTACTCTTTACTTAGCCCCATTTTGGAAAGGGTCTCCCAGTCGATCTGTTCCGGTTGGTAACGGTATTCACTTGCCTGTGATGGCTGCTGTACTGTTGTTGATGTTTCCATAACTGTATTATTTTTTATATTTTGAGACTCGCTTGATTTGATCTCATGTTTATTCAAAACGGCTTCTCCTTCTTTGGAAGGATGATCAATATGCTTTTGTAATTCCGCTGCTATCTTTTCCACTTTATTTACCAGCGACCTGAAAAAGTAAACTGTGTGGGATTTTTAAGCTGTCTTAAAAAGTTAGAAAAGAAGTTGGAGAAAAGATCCCCGTTTTTATCGATCCTCAAAAAATCGCCCTGGTTCTTTTTGGTGGGATCAACGGTCTGAAGGTTACCATTTTTATCCACGCCTTTTACAGCTTGGATATTCATTTTTTCTTTATCCAGCACCAATAATATAACTGTTAACGGGTCAGTCGTTTGTGGGTATTCTGTTGTTGTTTCCTGCATAATGCTAAATTTTATTGTTTATAGAAAAGCTAATGTAGCAGGGCTGTGAACCCTCTTGATAATTTGGCATTGGATTGCGCTATTTAGCGGTAGTTGTCTTTGAGATAGCTACAGGGGTCTTAAAGTTTTCACGAATCAACTGGTGTATATCAGATAGTTTGTAATAGACCTTGCCGCTAATGGTGTAGTAGGGTAGCTTGCCAGAGCTACGGTATCGTTGCAGTGACCTGCTGCTGATCTTAAGCATGTGTAGTACATCCGGGTTATCCAGTAATTCATCCCCGTCAATAGTGGTCTTTTGCTGCCGCTCGTCGCGAATCAGCTCAGTAAGGATATCGAAACGCTGCATAACGCGTTCCATCCAGGCGGTAAATTCTAGTTTGTCTATGTTCATAACTGGTTGTTTTATCTGAGCGCCAATGGCACCTCAAAACTGCACCCTGCAGGCAGGTGAAAATCACAACCTAACCCACATGTGGGTTTTTGGCTTATTCACATTCAGAAAAAACACATCAAAAAAATCTCAGGTCCATGCAAGTAAAAACAAGAAGAATCTTGCACGGTTTTAGATGGTAAAGGAGGGGTAAAAGAAAATGGTGCAAAAGCAACTACGGTTTGGGAGTGGTCGCTTTTTTAAAAGATCAATTTTACTTCCGGAAAGTTATTATTTTTCGATTGTCGTTCATTTATCGGTAATTATTTCGGTCATCAGCATCGTCTATTCCTCTCTTGAACCCCTGTATTAGCTTGTTGAGATAAGCAGTAGTATCCTTACGGCTATACATTTCCTGTTTGGATCGATAGATATTGCTTAAATCGACATTAAAAATATTTTCGAACAAGCGGGCAAGCGACTTTACATCAATATTACCGTTGTTGATACTGTTACTGTAAACAAGGGCATAGGTCAGCTCCTGAAGATAGGTCTTCTTATCCGTCCATTTCAATTTCCCTATAACTGGGTGCTTAATGGCCGCCTCCTTTCGCATTTGCTGGCTCAGGTATTCTTCCAGTTGCTGATAAGCAATAAAGCGGGCAAATTTTAACCCCATCGGCGTACACCATTCCAGGTCAGCGAGCATGAGTGATTCATCCATACCCACTACAGAAAAAGGCGCTTTGGAAACAAACAAAGCAGTATCAAGGACTCATCGTCTGTTTTAAAATACTGATAAGCGTCCAAATTACTTGCATAGTATCGCTCAATCTGTTTACGCTCTTTATTAAAACGGCGTTGCCGGATTGATTCTGACATTGGTAAGGTCGATTCGATCTGAAACACCTTCACGAAGAAGATCAACTGTCCGTAGAAGAATGGTATAATGTTACGGTAAAAGTTGATTTCTGCGTCAACGCCAGAAAAGTCCTTTGGTTTAAGGCTTTTCAGGCGTGAAATAAACTCCTGAACCATATGAATGCCTATGTTAGATTTTTCTACGGGACGGTAAGAAAGATCAATAGTGGCCTTCTTTTTCCAGCTCTTCCTTCAATTCGCTGAGCTTTTGGGTCGTATTGCTTACCATAAGGTAACGGTTTAGATTAAACGCAATACGGCATCAACAGGGGCAGGTGGTACAACGAAGATAACGATCAATATAAACAGAACCAATATACACAGGTTGTCTGGAACGCTTTTCCCGAGTACAACAACAGATCCTGAACTGCCGGTTTTAAACAAAGTAATCAAAACATGCGGGAGACCACAACCGCCAAAAAGCCTTATTTTATTATACTTTCAACCCTCTCATTATTTTGCTAAACTGTTTAGTAAAAAATCCGTCTTTCGACGGGTCTTGCGTGTGACTACTTGTGTTAATTTTATCTTAATCAAATCTATGTGATATGGAGAAACTCTTTTTACCTTGACAAAAATTACTGATGTTAGCCAAAAGCAACGGGTATCATCAACGAAAACCTTTGCTCATGCAGATGCAAATCACAATTGAATGATCCCTAAAATCCACTACCTATGTTGCTTAGAGTGATCATAGTAACTGCTATAATGTTTGCATTTTGTTGTAGCATCTGTTACGCCAGAAAGAACAAAGATGGTTTGCGGATTATCTGTGCTTTCCTGGTGTTAACCCTCATTAGTGAGGCCGTTGCATTTTACATGGCCAGTGTCTACAAAAACAATATGGCTGTATTTCACATCTTTAATCCTGTTTTATTTATGTTGATAGCGTACTATCTAAATACTATTTCTGCGATCAATAGGAAATACAACATTGGGCTGACATTAGGATTGTTCGGTCTTGTGGCATCAGTTGCTAATACACTGCTACTTCAACCTCTGCATACTTTTAACTCAAATTACTTGTTGTTGGAGGGGCTTTTTATTTGTATACTCGGCTTTATCACGCTTTATGATTTTGAGCGTGACGACAAGCAACTCTATCCACATAAGAACCCGCATTTTTGGATGGCAGTATTATTGGTGTTCAAACAAGTGATCGTATTTTCTTTATATATTGTCATCCATCTTTTGATAGATTGGAGATAACAGATATTGCAGAAGCTGGCGTACGGGTTACTTACTACATATTATGGGGCATAGGCGTTTTGGGATACCTGTTAATGGGTGTTATTTTCTTATCTTTTTCTAAAATTCACCAAAGATGACAGATGCAGTACAAAATATTGTCCTTATAGTGTATGTCGCCCTTTTGCTGGGTTTACTGGTACTTGCAATCGCTATGCACTTATTAATCGGCAAACAGAAAGTAAGGGCTTTTAATCACAATTGGAGCAAGCCAATCAAAAGCTGGAACAGGAAACAGCAAAAATCAGGTTTGAAATTCAGGAAGAAGACCTTAGCAAAGTTTCCGATGAAATACATGATAATATCGGTCAGGTATTGAGTAGTATCGGGCTGAATCTTGAAGCCATTAACAATTCATCATTAGGCGAACATGACCAAACTATCCTCGCAAGGTCTGTATCAAGAATCAACCACGTAACTGATGAGCTGCGACAGATGGCCCGCCGATTAAACGGCGCCAGGGTGGAGAAAAAGGGTTGATAGAATCGCTGGAAAATGAAATAGAATACATCCAGCTATCCGGCACAATCAATGTACAACTGATTAATAGGCTGGGCGAAAATAAGTTTCCTTTACCCGGCCCAAAATCTTTGATTCTTTTTCGAATAGCGCAAGAAGCAGTTGCAAATGTGGTACGTCATGCTCAGGCAACCGAGCTGTTGATTGAATTATCCATACCTAAAGAAAAGATATTACAAATGATTATTACGGATAACGGCAAAGGATTTAACCCGGAAAAGGAAAAAAACGGGTTGGGCCTGATGACAATGAAAAAGCGGGCTATGGTGCTGAACGGCTTCGTTCAAATTTATCAAAACGGTACTGGTGGTACCACCGTTTTAATACAAGTAAATCTATAATATGGAAACTATAAATATACTGGTGGTTGATGACCATATACTTTTTAGGAAGGCATCACTGAACTCCTGGCTACCACAGAAATGTTTCGAGTTACGATGGAAGCGGAAAATGGTCAGCAATGTCTGGATCAATTAGATCGTTCTGCTGGTTCAGATAGGTTTCCACATCTGCTTGCTTGATATCAATATGCCGGTATTGAACGGCTACGATACAATGAAGCTGATAGGTGAGCAATATGCTGACTTGCCTGTATTGGTATTGACAATGTATGATGCGGATTATAGCGTGCTTAGTATGTTACGAAATGGCGCACGAGGCTTTCTTCCGAAGAACTGTGGTAAACAAGTATTACTTCATGCATTGGAGGTGATTTCAAACGGTGAATTCTACATCCCACAAACGTTATCCCGTAAACTTGTTGCAGGCAGTAAGAATGAAGTGCCAGGTCTAACAGATAGAGAAGTAGAGTTCCTGGGTTATTGTCATCAGGACTTATCTTACAAAGAGATATCTGAGAAAATGCACGTAAGTGAGCGCACCGTCCACGGTTATCGAAACAACCTGTTTTTAAAACTGGATCGAAATTCAAGAAGTTCTTTGGTAGATTATGCTTTTAAAACCGGGATCATTGGCATCGTTGAATAGTTCAATTTCTAAAAGAAATTTACTTATAAATCCTTAATATATTGGTCACAAGAAATAAAATCCAAGATTCTTTTTCTAACTTTGACATCAGAAATTAAAGTGTTCTTTGATTCATAGGAATTGTAGTAAAATGTATACTGGTTTTTCGAAAAATTGACAACTTATACGCCCGCTTATCTGTGGCAGATTCGTGGCAGTGTCATTTCCAAAACTTGCATATCACTAATATTCAGCTAATTGCGGGGAAAGGTTCGAATCCCTCTCTCCGCTGAAAAGCGGAGACGTTTAATAAAGCTGAAAGCCTGCAATTCTTTCGAGTTGCAGGCTTTTTCTTTGGAGGCTGGTCACCAATCATCAACGCAACAGAGATCTACTATTTCGAATAAGTTCCGGTTATATAATATTGTTATTCCACCTTCGGAGATATTAAGAATCTGGTTTCGCAACAGGGCACTGATGCGTTTATGGCTTGCTGCTGCATCCATCCGGAGCCAGGATGTCGAATGAACTTTACATAAATACCCAAAGCAAGTAACGGCTTTTTAGTACACGATATTCCCTTGCTGATCAACGAACGCACCGGCGATATTCTCGATACCGCTTCTGCCGAGCAGCTTGCTTCGATCAAAACCAGATCGGCGGCATCACCCGGCCTGGGCCATTGCTGAACTCCCTTATCGTCAAGGGGCAGCAGGTTTGCCGTTGCAAGCTTTAAACTCCTTGACAACAAAAATTCGGTAGAATAGCCATACAATTGCGCCAGGAGGTTTGCTTTTTGTAATACGCTTCCGCTACCCCAGGTGTTCCAGTGATCAATAATACTGTCGTTGCCGGTAAGCACAGTAACATTGTGCTTGTATAAAACAGGTATGGGCATAATCAGGCTTCCAAAAGGAATAGTAGATACTATACCGATATGGGCCGCGCCGAGCTGCTCTGCAATTTCTTCCTGTTTTAACTTATCCAGTTTCCCAAAACAAAACAATGGCTTATATAGGTCTTATTCTTTAAAACTGGATTTTCGTTTACTTTTTTATGAGGTACTCTACGGTTTTCAATCCCGACTCTCCCGATTCGTGCAAATGAATATCTATTCCTTTGTTATGATCCAGGGCCAGTTGAACAGTAAAATCTATTGTTTTTTCGATGGCGCCATCTATGCTGTAAGGATCTACGCCGCCTATAAAGTCGATATCCATTTGCGCAGCATCCTTTAAATACGGAACTGAATCGGTATAAAAACGCCATGCTGGGGAAAAGCTACCAGCTCGGCATCAAAACCATTCTTTTTATTCTCCAGCGCTTTTTGCAGGTTTTTCAGCGATTGCAATTTTGAAGTTGGTTCTATATTTACATGGCTCCTTGCAAAAGAAGAGCCTTTCGATTGAAGCAATTCGATCAGCTTCTCAGCATGAGCAGTGGAGGTTGGGAGCATCCCGGGCAAAATTTCCTGTTCCAAAGCAATCATACCCTTTACTCCACCGGTTCTTCGCCTTGCTGCCTGCCAGGGGCCGCCGTAAAACGTTTTATCCAGGTGAATATGCATATCCCTGAACGCCGGAAGCATTAACAATCCGCCGGCATCAATAGCTTTGGTATCAGCCGGCGCACTGGCTGAAATGTTTTTAATGAGTCCATTGCTGATGGTTACAGAAAACAAACCGGTTTGGGTATGCACCACCTCATCGCCCTCATAACTGAACCCCGTTTCCAGTCTTACATTTTTTAAAGTATAATCTTTCAGCATAAGATATTCTTCCATGCCCCGCAGGCGCGGGGTTAAAACGCCGCCGGCATTTAACACGCCGGGCACAGCAGTCAGACCAGCAAAGCTCATTCCTGACTTTTTTAAAAATCTTTACGGGATATACCGGGTTTACGCATGGAAACTTTTGCACAAAGCTAATGAGTAGCACAACCCGCTACGTGTAGAATTTATTCCAACCCTTGAAATATTTATTATTATTGAGCGGGCGGTGATAAATACTTCAAGTATCCGGATAGATTTTGCAACCGAATGCCCGAAAACATATTTTACTTTGTTAACGTAAAATTACCTCCCGGGCAAAGCTGCCGGGGCCAGGGCATTAAACATTTACTGGTGAAAATATTTTTGTTACTATCATTTATGAGTATGCTCGCCTCCTGTGGCGCGAAAGATCGGCCTCCGCTTTTTACCAATGACACGATTATGCAAGAATACAATATTATAGAACTGGTTAAACAAAACAATATTGATGGCGTAAAAAAGCACTTGACGGCGGGGCTAACATAAACACCCGTGATACCAGCAACCGCAGTTTATTGTTGCTGGCAACGATCAGCAGGTATACAGAAATGGCAACGCTGTTAACTGAAAACGGAGCAGATGTTAATTTGCAGGATAATATCCGCGACAGCCCTTTTCTTTATGCCGGCGCAAGCGGGCAAACCGAATTGGTTAAACTATTTCTTACCCATGGCGCCCGGTTTGATGTATTCAATCGCTACAATGGTTCGGCATTGATCCCGGCCTGCGAACGCGGACATGTAGAAACGGTCAGGCTTTTGGCAAATACCAAAAACTATCCCATAAATCACGTTAACCGATTAGGCTGGACAGGCCTGATGGAAGCCGTTGTGCTGGGAGATGGCAGCGAAAAATACCAGCAGATCGTTCAGATTTTAAAAGATGCCGGAGCCGATATAACTATTCCGGACAGCGATGGAATAACACCATTACAGCATGCTAAAAGCCGCGGTTTTACGGCAATAGTAAAGATCTTATCATCGTTGTAGACCATATACGCCCCCATAGGGAATAGCTGTATTGTTATAAATATTACAAGTATCAGAATGAAAAGAGCAAAGGCTTCACCAAAGCCTGGAATAATTTTGCTCACAATAAATTTTTATAAAATATGAATGTTATTCAAAAAACGGTGTTATGCCTGATCGTACTTTTTTGCACTACATTATTTATTGGCTGCAGCAAAAACAATGATGAGACACCGCAAACATTAACGCCGGCTGAGGTGCTGGCAAGTGTTTCCTGGGAAACCACCAATGCCAAAAACAATAAAGGACAAAATGTGGTACTTACAGACGCCAATGTAGCCAACTTCGTCGGTTACGCATACTTTAAAGCCGATGGAACATTTACCATGTACAATCTGGATGATTCACCTAAAATGCATGGAGACTGGACTGTTTCTGCTGATGGCAAAACCCGCACTATAGTAGCCCGGGATAACGCAGGAGCCATTTTATTTACCCGCGTAGTTGAAATCACGGTACTTACACAAAAAGAATTCACCTACAGGATTTATCCTAGCGCAAATGACAAAACAGTTTACTTTGACATTATTCATACACCTACCACACATAAAGAACCTAAATAACTGACAACCAGTTAAGGCATTGATTTTGCCCTGGCTTAATATTACTGGAATTATTTACAACTAACCGTTGTACAAAAACATGAATGACCGGGAATCGCATTCCACTTCATTCATGTTTTTTTATTAATTTACCCTGAAGACTTTAAAAAGCGGGAAACAGTTGTAATGACAAAACCATCAAGGGAAACCAAATACGTGCCTGTTATAGGCATCCAGGAGTTCAGAAAAGGGCAACTGGCAGGACGGGATGAGCTGCTGTTTAACGAACTAAGAGGAGCAAGGCATATAGATAAACCGCACAAACACGATTTTTTTATTATTATGCTGTTTGAAAAAGCACAGGGGGTTCACACTATCGATTTCCGAAATTATCCGCTTGAAAACCGACAGGTACACCTGTTATTCCCGGGCCAGGTACACCGATGGGATATAGGGCCGCAAACGATTGGCTACCAGTTGATGATTGATCGCATGTTTTTTGAGCACTTTGCTCCATACTTCCGTTTTTCTTTTAGCAATTACATGAATAATCCTGTAATTCCCCTGTCGGCCAGCAGCTTTAAACTGTTGAAATACGAGTTCAACGCCATAAAGGACGAACTCAGCGCAGCTAATTCCCTCAGGGATATTATCAGTGCAAGAGCCGCGGTAATTGCAGCTATTGTAAGCAAAGAAGCCGAAAGCCTTTTCAATGATTTTAAAGTATATCAATCCAATCCCCGGCTGGCAAAATTTAATATGCTTATTGAACAACATTTCAAAACGGAGAAACTCGTTACTTTTTATGCATCAAAGCTCAACGTATCTGCCAACTACCTGAACATTCTTTGCAAAAAAATCTCAATATATCTGCAACTCAGTTGATTCAGCAAAGGGTTTTGCTGGAAGCCAAACGGCTTCTTCAATCAACGGACCTGTCGATTAAAGAAATTGCTTTTGAGCTTGGATTTGTAGACCATGCCTACTTTTCCAACTTTTTTAAAAGCCATACAGGCGCCACACCCACAGAGTTTAAGGAGAAATAAATACCCCCTTTCGTAACGCGCTCATATACAGCAAATCCGTAATAAAAACAGGCAGCTGCTACTGTTGCCGCGCTTATTGGCAATATCACTGCCTTCAAACTTGCATATGAGTTCAAGTTTGGCTAATTTTGCACTCTAATTTTGACGAAAGTTCAAACGCACTTATTATAATGATCTATTTCTTTCAGAATCCTAAACATATTGTTTATGGCGTTCAAACACAAAAAGAGTTAATTCAGCAAGACATTCAAAAGTTAAACTGGCTCTTCGGCAACGCCCAAAAACTAGAAGACACCTCCCTTAACCATTATTATGTAGGTCCCCGCGCGGCAATGATCACGCCCTGGAGTACCAATGCAGTGGAAATAACCCAGAACATGGGTATCAGCGGGATTATCCGAATCGAGGAATTTTATCCGGTGCCGGCCGACTTCAACGATTTTGACCCGATGATCTCCCAGAAGTATGCGGCGCTAACGCAGGAAATATATACTATTAATATTACGCCCGAGCCAATACTGGAAATAGATGATATTGATGCTTATAATAAGTCCGAAGGTTTGGCGCTAAGCCCCGAGGAAGTAGATTATTTAAACCAGCTTTCCGGTAAAATCGGCCGTAAGCTCACCGATTCCGAGGTATTTGCTTTTTCACAGGCCAACTCGGAACACTGCCGTCACAAAATATTTAACGGTACATTTATTATTGATGGCGAAGAAATGCCTGCATCGCTGTTCAAACTGATCAAAAAAACATCTGAAACAAATCCTAATGATATTGTTTCTGCTTATAAAGACAATGTGGCGTTTGTAAAGGGGCCTACAGTGACGCAGTTTGCACCCAAATCGGCTGATAAGCCCGACTATTATGAAGAAAAGGAATTTGAATCAGTTTTATCGCTAAAAGCCGAAACCCATAATTTCCCTACCACGGTTGAGCCATTTGCCGGAGCCGCAACAGGTTCGGGCGGGGAAATCCGCGATCGCCTGGCAGGTGGCCAGGAGCCTTACCGCTGGCTGGCACGGCTATTTATATGACGGCTTATTCCCGTTTACAGGAAGATCGTCCCTGGGAGAAGGCCATGGAAGAACGCCAGTGGTTGTACCAAACACCCATGGACATCCTGATCAAAGCGTCTAACGGTGCTTCCGACTTTGGCAATAAGTTCGGCCAGCCTTTGATCACCGGGTCAGTACTGACTTTTGAGCATGAAGAAGACGGCCGCAAGCTGGGTTACGACAAAGTGATCATGCAGGCCGGAGGTATTGGTTATGGCAAACTGAACCAGGCCCAAAAGCATAGCCCTAAAGTGGGCGACAAGATCGTTATCCTGGGCGGTGAAAACTACCGGATCGGGATGGGGGCGCGGCTGTATCTTCTGCCGATACAGGGGCATTTGGTTCGGGTATTGAGTTAAATGCCATTCAACGCTCTAACCCCGAAATGCAAAAGCGCGCAGCCAATGCCATTCGCGGATTAGTAGAATCGGACAACAATCCCATTGTTTCTATTCATGATCATGGCGCAGGCGGACATCTCAACTGCCTGTCTGAGCTGGTAGAAGAACAAGGCGGCCTTATAGACCTGGATAAATTACCGGTGGGCGACCCTACCCTTTCGGCTAAAGAAATTATTGGTAACGAATCGCAGGAAAGAATGGGCCTGGTAATTGGTGAGAAAGATATCGAAATTTTGCAAAAAGTGGCCGACAGAGAACGGGCTCCCATGTATACCGTGGGGATGTTACCGGAGATCATCGGTTTACTTTCCAATCCAAATCCAAAGGAGAAAAGCCAATGGATTACGCATTGGAAGACTTTTTTGGTTCCTCTCCCAAAACGATCATGAAAGACAAAAAGTTAACCGCAATTATAAAGGTCTTACATACGATGTTAAAAATGTGCCGGCCTATTTAGAGCAGGTATTACAATTAGAAGCTGTAGCCAGTAAAGACTGGTTAACTAATAAAGTAGACCGCTGTGTGGGTGGCCGGGTTGCCAAACAACAATGTACCGGCCCGTTGCAACTACCCCTTAATAATGTTGGCGTAATGGCCCTGGATTATAAATCAACCGAAGGTATTGCAACAACAGTAGGTCACTCTCCGCTGACTGCCCTGGTAGATCCGGCAGCCGGTTCGAGAAACGCGATCGGTGAAGCGTTGTCGAATATCGTTTTGCTCCTATCAAAAACGGGCTGAAGGGTGTTTCGTTATCGGCTAACTGGATGTGGGCCTGTAATAATGAAGGTGAAGACGCACGGTTATATGAAGCGGTGAAAGCCTGCTCGGATTTTGCGATTGCCCTGGGCATTAATATTCCTACCGGTAAAGATTCTTTATCGATGAAACAAAAATACCCCGATGGTAATGTGATTGCTCCCGGTACGGTAATTATCTCTGCGGCTGGTAACTGTACAGATATTAATAAAGTAGTAGAGCCGGTATTGCAAAAAGATGCAGGTTCTGTTTACTATATCAATTTAACCAAAGATGCATTGCAGCTGGGCGGTTCTTCTTTGCGCAGATCATCAATAAAATAGGAAATGAAGTAGCTACCATTAAAGATGCTGATTATTTCGTAAAAGCATTTAATACGATCCAGGATGCTGTTAACCAGGGATGGATCGTTGCGGGACATGATATTGGTTCGGGAGGTTTGATCACTACCTTATTAGAAATGTGTTTCGCTGACGTAAACCTGGGCGCCAGCTATGATTTAAGCGGTTTGAATGAGCAAGACACTGTAAAAGCATTGTTTAACGAAAACATTGCGGTAGTGCTGCAGGCTAAAGATGATGAAACCTTTGCTGCACTATTTAGCGCAGCAGGAATTGAAGCTGTTAAGATAGGTACGGTTACCGAAGGCACTTCCGTTACCTTTAAAAACAATGCAGACATATTCACTTTTGATGTGCCTGCTACGCGGGATACCTGGTATAAAACCTCTTTCCTTTTAGACCAGAAACAATCAAAAACGGAACGGCACAGGAGCGCTACAATAATTATAAGCATCAGCCGCTTCAATACCGGTTCCCAATCAGTTTAATGGCCGGAAACCTGTGATCGATGCCTCAAAGCCTCGTCCTAAAGCCGCTATCCTCCGCGAAAAAGGCTCTAACTCGGAGCGCGAAATGGCAAATGCAATGTACCTGGCAGGATTTGATGTAAGAGATGTTCATATGACCGATCTTATTACAGGCCGTGAAACACTGGAGGATATACAATTTATTGGCGCTGTAGGCGGCTTCTCTAACTCCGATGTATTAGGTTCCGCCAAAGGTTGGGCAGGCGCCTTCCTGTATAACGAGAAAGCTAAAACGGCATTGGATCAATTCTTTGCCCGTCCTGATACCCTGTCGGTAGGCATTTGTAATGGTTGCCAGTTATTCATGGAATTGGAACTGATCAACCCTGATCACGCAGTGCATGGAAAAATGCTGCATAATAATTCCGGAAAACACGAATCAAACTTTGTTTCGGTAAAAGTGCAGGAAAATAACAGCATTATGCTGAAATCCTTAGCCGGCGCCACATTGGGGGTATGGATCTCCCACGGCGAAGGCAAATTCAGTCTTCCTGAAGCAGAAAACCAATACAATATTGTGGCTAAATATGCGTACGATCAATATCCTCATAATCCTAATGGCTCTGATTATAACACGGCTATGATGTGCGACGCCAGTGGCCGTCATCTGGTTACCATGCCGCATATTGAGCGTTCAGTATTCCAATGGAACTGGGCACATTATCCTGCCGGCAGAAAAGACGAGGTAAGCCCATGGATTGAAGCATTTGTAAACGCACGCCAATGGATTGAAGCCCGTAATCAGTAAACAACAACAATATTCTTGAAAACTCTTTCAATATCATGAAAGAGTTTTTTTATGTCCATTACAAAGCTAATTTCCCATCCCCTTTCCCCGGTTTAGACAAAACACCAGTCCAAATTTATCATTATAACCCATTTTACTTATTTTATTAAGATAAGCCGGGAAGCTCTACCCATTTATTATCATGGGCTACAGCCTTAAGGCTACCGGGGAGCAGGCTGCAGAACAACCGTTTTGTAAAACAATCGTAATTTTGTGACAAATTTTTTATCCATGAAACAACCTTATTACCTTATCCTGGGAGTAGCCTTTTTATGCAGTGCCTGTGGCAACACCCCGAAAGCAACACAGTCAAACCAGTCTTCATCTGTTATAACAACAACATCCATCGCCGGTAAAAAGTGGAAGCTTATAGAATTGAACGGTCAACCGGTAGCTGACCGCATCAATAATAAAGAGCCTTTTATTGAATTTAACGATGCCGGTAAACGCTACACTGCTTCAGGTGGATGTAACGGTTTAGGAGGCACTTATATCGTAACGGATAAAGGCAGGATCTCGTTTAGCCAGGGCGTGTCAACCATGATGGCCTGCGAAAATATGACCGTAGAAAACCAGCTGAAAGAAGTGCTCGGCAAAGCCGATAATTTTACTGTCAACAATAATATGCTTTCTTTAAATAAAGCGAGAATGGCGCCCTGGCAAGGTTCAAGGCCGCAGATAACAGCAATGCTTTAAATCAGCTGAATGGTACCTGGGAAGTAGATTATATTTCCGGGCCACGCATCGCTTTCGATGGCTTGTACCCTGATAAAAAGCCAACTATTACCTTCAATCTTCCGGACACGGTAGCCACAGGCAACAGCAGTTGCAATAACTTTCGCTCTGTTATCAAAATAGAAGGCAGCAATATTAAATTCGGTTTGCCTGCCAGCACCCGGATGGCTTGCCCCGGGGCAGGAGAAAGCACTTTCTTTAAAACCCTGGAACGTATTAATAAATTCGACATTTCGGGCAATACTTTAAATCTTATATCGGGAGACATTGCGATGATGCGGCTTCAAAGAAAATAATGAAGTAAGCATAAATAATAAGTAGTATTAAAAAAAGCCCGTGGTGTAAACCACGGGCTTTTTTAACGGGTTGCTTCCCGGGGCCCTCGCCATATCATTTAACAAAATTCATTTAACGAATCAACCTATTTGGCTAGCTTATACACTTCTGTTCCTGCCAGTAAAAAACATCCCAGGCCATAATCCTCAAAGTCGGGAGTACTTGTATAAGTTACCGGCTGACCATCTTTAGGCTCTTTACCCGTTCCCTGCACATAGCCCAAAAAGCCATTCTTATGCACCGCATCTTTTACCATAGCATTCCAGGCTTTGGCAAGCGAGGGCTGATACCTCTTTTTATCCAGTATGCCTTTTCTTACACCCCAGGCAAAGCCATAGGTAAAGCAGGAGGTGCCGGTAATTTCCTTTCCGCCATAATGATTCGGATCATGCAGACTTACTGTCCATAAGCCATCCGGACGCTGTATTTTTATAAGAGCGGCACACATATCTTTAAAATCCTGCAAATACTCTGCATAGTGCGGGTCAGAGTTTGGCAGTTCTTCCAGCACACGCACCAGGGCCATTACCACCCATCCGTTGCCACGGCTCCAGTAGCAGTTTTGGCCATTGGGCTCTTTATAAGGAGGATCAAAATCTTTATCTCTCCACCACAAGTGATCTTCCCGGTTATAAAGCCCTTTATCGCCATGATTATTTTTAGTATAGGCATACATATCATACATCTTATCGAAGTACTTCGTATCGTTATATAAGTTGCCTAATTTGGTAAATACGGGCATGCCCATTTGTATAGCATCAATCCAGCTCCAGTCGTCGTTTTTGTCACCGGCAACTACATTGTCTATGCTGGTTTTAATATCCCTGATCCGTTCTTCTTTTTATCGATCAGGTAAAGGTCGATATAAGTTTGACCACAGCAATGGTTATCGGCGTTCCTGGTTGCTGTACCACCATTTAATCCCCATTTGTGCTTCTCCCCCAATCTACCGCATAGTCATAATATTTTTTCTGCGGATCGATGGTGTTTAATGCCAGCAGCCCTTCATAATACACTGCTCTTGTCCATATATTACTGGGTCTTTCTTTATTGGTAATAATACTCTTTCCCGGTCGGGCCATTTATTCATGAAATACTGGTTGGTGAGACGCAGCGTTTCAAGAACATTTTTCTTCGACGGAAGTTTTTGAGCCATAGCGGCGCCACCCGTCAGGATAATAGCTGTAAAAGCAAGGAACGTTTTAGATCTCATGGCAAATTTTTGTACCGTTATAAGGCCAATATTAAAGCAAATCCCAACAGCAGGCATCCTGTAGCATCCTGTATATGAAAAACAACAGCCGATAAATTAGAATTGTATTAATTACAATTTCGCAATCGATTGCACAGAAATACACCTGAAAGCAGGATGGCTCAGGACAGTGTTAGCAACAGGTGGGGATATATTCGCAGCACCAAGCAAGATAATTGTAACTGAGAGTTGACGCTTGCCTGCTTGTAAACGATTGAGTATTTTATTGTAAATAATTAGAGGGGATCATCAGGTGTACTGTTTTGCAAAAAACGGTGGCGATCTTTTCAACCTAACGGGCTGATGCAGTGAATACTTCTTTTAAACTTTTATTGACCTGTAAATAATAATAAGAACGATGCGCGTATTGTCATTATCGATGCTACTTATTCTCACGCTCATAAGTTGCCGGAAAAAGGGGATGCTTTTTACGGCAGACCGGACAGCCTGGAATCGCCTATCTATGGCCGCTTGCAGGAAAAGGGTAACTTTAATACATTGCTGAAGCTGATTGACAAAAGCGGCTATAAAGAAACACTGGAATCGGGCGCCGGCTACTGGACCTTTTTTGCGCCTAACGATGCGGCTTTTTCAACCTATTTTACTGACAAAGGCATTAGCGGCATTGATGCCATCGACGAAACAACGGCCAGGGCAATGGTGCAATATATGCTGGTGTATAATGCTTTTGAGCAAGACCGGCTGGATGATTACCAGGCATCTGAAAATAATATAGGGTGGACTCCTAACATTGCTTTCAGGAGAAGAACCGCCTACTACACCGGGTTTTATAAAGATACTTCGGCAAATGGCCCTGTTATAGCAATTGCCGCCAACCGGAACAATATCGCATCTTCACTAACGGGCAACTACATCTCCACCGATTACAATAATAAGTATGTTACTTATTTTACCGATGCGTTCATGGCTTCTTCGGCGCTCACCGCAACAGACTATAATTACTTTTATCCTAACAGCTCATACAGCGGGTTCAACGTTCTTGAAGCGAAAGTGGTAACCGCCAATATCGCCGCAGAGAACGGGGTTATTCATGAGCTCGACAAGGTGATCTCACCGCTTTCAAGCATCGACGAATATATACGAACCCGCCCTGAGTTCAGCAGCTTCAGAGCTATATTGAACAGGCTATATACAAATAATACGGTATCGTTTATTTATAACGCAGACGCTACAAGGCGCTACCAGGTAATATCAGGAAAAAACGACCAGGTATATGTAAAAGTATACTCGCACCTGCTCTCTTATGCTCCTAACAATGAAAACTTCATGAAGTTGGGAGATAATGACGGACAGAAAGATTGCTGGACCATGTTTATTCCCAACAACCAGGCTGTAGATCATTATGTAAAAAATACCTTATGCAGATACTATCCCAACTTTGATGCAATGCCTATAGGCATTATAGTAGACTTTTAAATGCCCACCTGTTTCCTACGGCAGTTTGGCCATCAAAATTTGCCACCTCAAGAAACAGCTTTGCCGAACCGGCGCGTTTTGATCCGTTTCTGATATTTTCGATCGTAAAATACTGAGCAATGGAATTGTTTACGGAACGAATAAAGTGTCTGAAGCAGACGTATTCAGCACTGTATTCAGCGAAGCATACCTGAATCCCCGGTACACCTTCATGACCCGGTTGTTCAATACAATTGGTTTGAGACTGCTGATCGCTAAATCGAACGTGCCTGTAAATATCATGTTAATCCCCGATCAGGCATTCCTCGATGCAGGTTTTACCTACAACGTAAATCAAAGCCAGTTTTTGTATAACGGCAGCACGAATGGTGTTCCAGATCGTTTAGAGCGTATTATTCGCAGCTGTGTATTTTTTGGGGAATACAAGAACATGTCGAATAACCTGTCGGGCACCGGTGTTGTAAAGACCGGGGATGCAGATGGCGAAGGCGACTATATACGCTACAACAACAATAAGATCTATACGGCGGGGCTGGAAGATATAGGTTTGGTTGCTAATGTTGACAGTGCAAAAACAGCAAGCAACGGGAAAGTTTATTTTGTAAATCAATTGCTCCGCTATTCGGAAAACGGGATCGGCTTTCATTTGAATAAACTGGGTGCCGCCACCACTTCACCGTTCAATTATTTCTGGCAGTTGCTTTCTAACAACACATTGGCCTATACTCCTACAACAATGCAGATCATAGGCCTCACCGGCTTCAGTACCATTTTTGTACCAACTAACGCGGCAATCATGCAGGCTGTTAAGGATGGTTTATTACCAGGAAATGTAACCACCGGCGCGCCTACATTTAATCCAACTACTCCAGCTGATATCGACAGGGTGCGAAAATTCCTGCAATACCACTTTCTTTCTTCGCACACCGCAGTTCCGGATGATGTTGTATTTCCGGGGAGCTTTGAAACAGCTTTGAAAAATGATATAGGAACCGCCCTGAGGCTGCAGATCAATAATTCGGCTAATGCACTTTCAATAGTAGATGCCTTCGGAAGAACAGCTAATGTTATTATAGCGCAGAGTAATAATCTTTCTAACAGAAGCATGATTCACCTGATAGACAATTATTTAAAATACAACGACCAATAAAGAACCCGATACAACATTTGCCATGAGAAGATTCGACATGAAAAATATTTTTGTGCTTTGCGCTACGCTGTTGTTAGTTGTCGTTAGTGGAAGCGCTTTTGCACAGGATGCGATTGTGCTTACCGGTAAAGTAATAGATAAACAGGGTGCTCCTGTTTCGGGTGTATCAGTATCAGAAACTGATAACGAGCAACGTACCGTAAGAGGCACCACCACAGATATAGACGGAAATTTCGCAATCAAGGTGAGCGATGTAAAGCACAGGCTTACTTTTTCGGCTATTGGCTATAAGAGCCGGGAAGATATGGCGATCAATACCCGCCGGATTTTTAATATTACCCTGGAGCAGTCCAGCAACGATATGGAGGAGGTTATTGTAGTATCTTCTGCCAGAACCGACAATGGTATGTTGCCGATACCCGAACGCTATAATACGTTGGCCACTTCTAAAATTAACGCCAAAGACCTGGAGGAAATGCAGGCCACTTCTATCGACCAGGCATTACAGGGCCGGATGGCGGGGTTGATATTGCCGCCAATTCGGGATCCTGGCGCCGGTATGCAAATACGCATCAGGGGTACATCGTCGATCAACTCATCCACTACCCCATTAATTGTAGTAGACGGTATGCCTTTTGAAACGGAGATACCTACCGACTTCAACTTCGGTACTGCCGATGACCAGGGATATGCCAACCTGCTGAATATTGCGCCTACAGATATTAAAGACATCACCATCTTAAAAGATGCGGCAGCTACCGCTATATGGGGTTCCAAAGCAGCAAGTGGTGTATTGGTTATTAATACCAAAAGAGGTGTTCGGGAAAACCTTCGCTTACCTATACTTTTAAAGGAACCATATCTCCCAGGCCTGAAGCCATTCCGATGCTCAGCGGATCTCAATACACTTCGCTGATCCCCGAAGCTTTTATGAATCGAAACGGTATACCGCTTAATACCCAAACAGTAAACGAGTTTAAATTTGATCCTAACGATCCTTACTACTATTACAACTACAGTAAAAACAGCAACTGGGTGGATGAAATAACCAGGACCGGTTATGTTATGGATCACAACCTCTCTATGACGGGCGGAGGCTCCAAAGCTAAATACTTTACTTCGGTAGGTTACCTGAACCAGGATGGCGTAACCATTGGCACTTACCTGAAAAGATTAACCGCCCGTATTAATCTTGACTACGATGTATCGGACAGGATCAATATCAGAACGGATGTTTCTTACGCTACTACAGATAACAACAGGAACTATGCAGAAAACCTGAGAGACGTGGCCTATAGAAAGATGCCCAATATGAGTATTTACGAATACGATGAATACGGCAATCTGACCCCTAATTATTTTTCTCCTTTTTCAAACATACAAGGGCAGTACAACGGACTTAGCGGTAATAAAGTAAGCGGGACTGTCAACCCTGTAGCCATGGCCAACGCAGCCATCAACAAGGTTTTGCAGGAACGTATTATTCCTAAGTTCTTCATACGCTACTCTATCATTCCCCGCACACTGGTTGCAACGGTGGATGTTCAGTTTGACATGAACAGTACCAAAAGCAAAAGCTTCCTGCCACAAACCGCTACCGGCCTGCCCTGGACCAATACCAACGTCAACCTGGCCTATGATGGAGATAATGATAATTTCAATGTACAAACCAAATCATCGCTGGTATGGACACCAAGATTTGAAAACAAGAACCATAACTTTACAGGACTGGTTAATATGATGACCTACGACGGAACCAGCGTATCTTACCAGGCACGCACCTCTAACACACCATCGTCAGAATTACAGGATCCTCTATTCCATCCCGCGTTAACGGTGCCAGCTCCAACCTGTCGGCACGCACCAATAAAACGGCCAATGCCAACGTTTTGGTAAATGGCGTGTACGCCTTTATGGATCGGTACATTATAAATGCTGGTTTAAGAGGTGATGTAACCTCAAGGCTCGCCAGATCTGAACGCTATGGCCTGTTCCCCACCTTATCAGCCAGGTGGAGAGTGTCTGGCGAAAAATTTCTGGAAAATGTAAAGCAGATCGACGATTTAAGTTTCAGGCTCAGCTACGGACGCAGCGGTAATGCGCCTAAATCGGACTACACCTTTATAATGTTTATGAAACCTTCGACTGGGATTTTATGGGAGAATCAGGTGTTTATCCTGCCAACATGGAACTCAGAAAGCTAAAATGGGAAACTGTAGTGGGTACCAACCTGGGACTTAGCCTGGCTATGTTTAAAAACAGGATCAACCTCGACCTGGAAGTTTATCGCAATCGCACCATCGATCTTTTCTTCAACGGCCTTCAGATATCTTCCATAAACGGATATAATGCTGTAAACATGAATGTGGGCACAATGGATAACCAGGGCTGGGAACTTAATTTAAATACCAAACCCTACGTAAGTAAAACCTGGCAGGTAGATTTCAATTTTAACATCTCCTCCGCCCAGAATATGATCCGCGAGATATCGGAGTATTATCCGTTAGAAAAAGGTAACAGTGCCGCTAACGGGCAATACATTACTTACATGCAGGTTAATAACCCTTTTGGTTCCTTCTATGGCTACAGGTACCTGGGTGTTTACAAGGATAAAGACGCTACATTGGCCCGCGATGCTGCCGGTAAGGTTATTGTACGACCTAATGGCGAGCAGGTTTACATGCGCTTCAACTACCCTATTGTGGATTATATATTCCAGCCGGGCGACGCTATGTACGAAGACGTTAATAAAGACGGTACTATCGACTACCGTGATATCGTTTACCTGGGCAATAGTAACCCCAAAGTATTTGGCGGTTTTGGCATTAATGTAGGTTATAAAAATAAACTGCGTTTATCTACCTTCTTCAATTTCCGTACCGGTTACGAGATTATTAACGGAACAGAAATGGCCACCACCAACATGTTCAGCTACGACAATCAAAGCACTGCAGTGCAAAGAAGATGGCGCAAAGAGGGCGATGTTACAGATATTCCCCGTGCCTTATATCAGGCCGGCTATAACTGGCTGGGATCTTCACGATATGTGGAAGATGGATCATTTTTAAGGTTCAGAACCGTAACGCTTCGTTACAATTTCGACAAAACAGTTCTCACCAAAATAGGATTAAAAACTTAAGCGCCTATATAACGGGTGAAAACCTGATGACGCTTACAAAATATACCGGCCAGGATCCGGAAGTATCCATGCGGGGTTCGGATCCTTTCAGGGTGGCAACGGATAATTCGATGACTCCTCCGGTAAAAATGTTCACGCTTGGTTTAACGGCTTCATTTTAATGTATTAACACTACGAAAAGGCGAAATGATGAAAACTTCAGTATATCGGTTTATTTTAAGTGCATTTTTTATAGCAGGATTCTTATCCTGCGCCAAAAAAATTCGACCTGGTTCCCCTGACGGGATTATCAGGAAAACTACTGGCAAACCAAAGAGCAGGTGCATGCTGCGGTAATAGGCTGTTATGCGTCGCTAATGGAAGGCGGAACCAGCGCAACCGCGAGGGGCCTGCCGAAACCTTTTTCATTTGGGGAGAAATAAGAGCCGATATGGTTACGCCATCACTTGGTACGCGTGCAGAAGAAAATGAAATCATCAATATCAGCACTCAGCAAAATAACACGATCGTAGACTGGAGACCTGTTTACAATATCATTAATTACTGTAACACGGTGATTGATTTTGCTCCTTCTGTTTTACAAAAGGATCAGACTTTTACACAGGAAATGCTGAATGGCTACATTGCAGAAGCCAAAACGTTGAGAGCCCTGATGTATTTTTACCTGGTAAGAAGTTTTGGAGATGTTCCGTTAAAGCTGAAATCCACTTCCAGCGATGAAGACATCGTTCAACTGGCTAAAAGTACACAACAGGAAGTACTGGCACAAATCGTAAAAGACCTTGCAGAAGCAGAACACAATGCGGTACTCACCTATGGAGATATACGCGACAAAGGCCGCATTACCCGTTATACTGTTAATACTATCCAGGCCGATGTAGCACTATGGATGGAGAACTATCCTGCCGCGGTTACCGCCTGCGATAAGGTGATCAGCTCCCGAAGGTTGGGCCTTATTGCTCCAAGTTCCGCATGGTATAATATTTTATACAGAACCGGCAACTCAAATGAAAGCATCTTTGAAATACAGTTTAACCAGCAAAAACTGAATCCTTTCTATGCCATGCATGCCATACCATCCAGCCGAAGGTATATTGCGGCCAACAGGGTAATGGATCAGATATTTACCACGGAGTTGAATTTGCTTTCAGGAACGCCGGATATCCGTTCTGCCGGAGCTTCGGTAAGAGCTGAAGACAATGCAATATGGAAATATATCGGAACTAATAATGAAGATATGATTGCCCAGGCCGACTCATACACCCATTGGTTCTTTTACCGTTATGCAGATATACTGCTGATGAAAGCAGAAGCGCTGGCGCAAATGGATGGCAGAGGCGCTGAAGCGCTTGAATTAGTTAATCAGGTGCGAAACAGGGCCCTTGCTCCGGAAGCCACCAATAACAATCCTGATGTAACTAATAAAGAAGAGCTTTCGCTATATATATTACAGGAGCGGGCCAGGAATTTGCATTTGAAGGCAAACGCTGGTATGATGTACTACGTTATGTAAAGAAAAACAATTATTCCAACATAGCCTACTTACAGGAGATGGTTGCGGGTATTGTACCAGCCAGCTCTGTAAGAACCGCTCAGGCTAAAATGCTCGATCATAACAGCCACTATTTCCCTATATATTTTTACGAACTGCAAACCAACAAACATTTAGTTCAAAATCCATTTTATAAACAATAAAATTAACGAGGATGAAAAAGTTTGCCTACTTACTTATGGTAACGCTTGCAACAGCTTCAGGCCTGTTCTTCAACAGCTGTCAGAAAACACAGTTACAGGAAGCTACCTCCAACGACCCCAATATACTGCAGTACCTGCAGAATGATTCGCTGGCACGTTTTTCAAAACTGGTTACATTGATTGATAAGGCAGGTTACAGCACTGCATTCAACACTTACGGCACTTATACTTTTTTGCGCCTACCAACGAGGCAGACAGACAAGTATGCGTGAAAAAAATATAGCTTCCGTCGAGTCATTCACCAAAGAGCAGCTGCAGGACATTCTGAAGTTTCACCTGCTTGGAGAAAAGGTTTACACCTACAATTTCAATGATGGCAAACTCCCTTCTATCACCGATTACGGCCAGTATTTGATCACAAGCGTAACCAATGTAAATGGAGTATCGTCTTATATCGTAAACCGCCAGGGTAAAGTACTGCAACAAAATATCGAACTGGGAAACGGCATTATACATGTTATAGACAATGTATTGGAGCCAACTGAATTAACCCTGGCCAAGCTACTGGAGCAGGATCCTGAATATTCCATATTTACTGAAGCGCTGAAAGCTACAGGACTTTTTAATAAACTGAACACGCAGGCCGTGGCCAATGGGGACACACTATGGTACACTGTTATCGCAGAAAAAAATAAGACCTACCTCGATTCGGGTATCGTTGACTTTGCAGCACTTAAAACAAAATACTCCAAATCAGGCAACCCAACTTCTCCAACAGATGGATTATACCTGTATATGGCCTATCATATCTTACCGGATATTAAGTTCCTGGCAGATATTGTAACAGCTACTTCTCATGAAACATTAGCTCCGCTTGAGGTTTTAACCAATAAGTTTATCAACAACAAGGTGCTGATTAATGACGATAGTTACACCACTATCAACGGCCTGGTACATGAACCGGGCGTAGAACTGGATATAGCCACCAGCGACAGAAGCGCTATCAACGGTGTGCTCCATCATGCCATGGGCGGCATCGCTATTAAGGAAAGAAAGCCGTTTGCAGTTTACTGGGACCTTTGCGCAACACAACCAGAGCTAACAAGACTTAGTGCTATCTATGGCAAAAAAACCTACTTATTTGATTATGGCGATGGCAATACTTTCAAGGATTTAAAATGGGAAAAAGCTGTCTGAAATACCGGGTAGCATCCGGCGGCTATTTGAAAGACTATTGGCAAATGGGCATGGGCCGCTCTTCCAGTAATACCGAAAACACGGGTACCTGCTCGGGTAACAACTGGATAGAATTTACCACCCCGTTATTAGTAAAAGGTAAATATAAAGTATGGTTCTGTTACTACACTCAAAACAGCACCGTGAGCGCCGTTCAGGCATCCTTTAACGGAACACCTCTTACCAGTGCCCTGATCGAATTCCACAAAATATATCCTCCGTACAACCTAAAGACGAAGCCAACCTGGCAGCCCTTGGCTGGAAATGGTGGGCTGGCACGTCTCCTTCAGGTTCTACGGTGGGCCGTATGCTAGGTATCGCCGATGTTACTTCTACCGGCCGCCACAAAATCAAATTTGAACTACTATCCGGCCAGAATGCCGACTGTAATTTTGATATGGTACATTTCATACCTATTGACTGGCCAAGTCAGACCAGTCCGCGTTTTGATCCGGATGGTAAAATTGTTTACTAGGCCTTAATACGCACAGGTGATTACAAAAGCGGTTTCAATAAACCCCGAACCGCTTATAACTCTTTTGCTCAGGCAGCATAATAACGCCGAATATTAAAACAAATTAGATGAAAAGATTTTCGTTTCTGGTAGCTGGTTTAATTTTTCTTGTAACGATGGAGGCCTGTAAAAAATGGGAAGACCATATTGCGCTTCCCGAACAGCAGCTATCTGAAACCTTGATGGAGCATATTAAAAAAGATCCCCAGTTAAGCAGCTTTGCCCGCTATGTGGAACAAACCGGGCTCGACAGCCTGCTGAATGCGTCTAAAAACATAACTGTTTTTGCACCCGGTAATGAGGCGCTTGCCTCCCTCCCTGGTTCAATAACGTCCGATCCTGCGCAATTAAAAGCATTGCTGAAAAACCATATATCAACCAATGCATATTTTACGCGTGATGCCGTGGACTCATTCAGAGTTCCTATGGCAAATGGTAAAAGAATATTTTTTATAGCCAGGAAATTTGATGAGGCTAATATCACTGAAAGTGATATTTATTTGAGCAACGGCGTATTACATAAAATTGATAAAGCTATTGCTCCTTTACAAAGCATATGGGAATATATATTAGACAGCAAGAGCAGCTTCCTTCAAAACAATTATATATCCACGCTTAATTATATCGGCCAGGACCCCAACCTGGCAGAGTTAGATAGTATCAATCCGGCTACGGAGAGCCGGTATATAAACCGGGTACCGGTATTGTTAACATCAATACTTTTAAAACAAAGGTATTAGATGTAGCAAATGAAGACAGCCTCTTCACCTATATACTGCTCACCGATGACGCATTTAATGCAGAAAAAGCCAGATTGCGACCTTATTTTAACGGAGCCAATGCCGACACCGCAAACAGCAATGCTTCGTGGGTTACCGTAAAAGATTTTGCGATAAGAGGTTTATACACGGAAGCTCATTTGCCGGCTGTGCTCGAATCCAAGTTTGGTGTAAAGATCGCTATGAACCGTTCTTCCATTGTTTCGGTAAAAAAGTTAAGCAACGGCATTGCTTATATAATGAATGCCTCTGGTATTTCCGTACAAGAAAAAATCCCGGTGGTTTATATTGAAGGAGAAAGTCCATATAGTTTTTCGGTGCCTTCTTCTGCTACTGTTTTTTACAGGAACGAATGAATCCGCTTACCGGAACCGCTTTCAAAGATATATACCTGAACATGGGTAGCAGCGGCGCCAACAGGTACGTATCCTATTATACCAACCAGCTTTATACCACCAAATACAAGGTATACCTGATGTCGCTTAACGATAAAGTAGTTTCACCGCAGGCAGATGGCACTTACGGTACAGACTCTACCCTGAACCACACCGTCAGGATATTCAACAGGCAGGCAGATACGCTGGCGCTACGATTTGAAAATTCCGTTAATGTAACGGCCAATACTTACACTGAGTTTTACCTGGGCGAATTTACCAATGATGAATATAATTGGTTATTATCCTACCCTGCAAGCAGTCCCAGCGGAGTAGCCTATACACTAAATCCTGCTACCAGATATATAAGGGTAGCAGCTCCTGCCACGGCAACCGGCCGGCCATTTAATTTAACGATGAATTACTTAAAATTTGAACCGGTGTTTTAAAGGAACCTGGTAGGTTAATATTTACGACTATTATCACTTATAACAGACTATGCGAAGATTATTTAATATAGTGAAGATCCTGCCGGCGATGTGTTTCCCGGTTTTATGTTCCACGGTTGATGCGCAGGAGATAACACCCCAACGTGCTCCGGCCGTTGTTGCTAAAATGGCTAATCCTGTTTCAGGAACAATCAGCGATGCAGCTACCGGTAAACCTGTGGTGGGCGCCAACATCACCTATAAAGAATTTGCAGCAGCTATAAGCGACACTTCCGGAAGGTTTACGATTGACGCACCTGGAATGATATCACTTTATTAATAACTGCAGACGGTTACCAGGCTAAGGAAATCGCATTAAAAGGCAATAAGAACATTGTTATACAATTGCAGAAAAGCGGTTTTCAGTCTTTTTACGAAGACATCACTCTTCCCACTGCAACGATGCTACGCAGTAAGCTAGCCAATGCAGCAACTACGGTGAAAACGGATGGCGCCTGGGCCAACATACCTGAAACACCAGATGCTTATCTGCAAGGACGTGTAGCAGGTTTACAGTCTATTCGCAGATCGGGAACACCAGGTATTGGAGCCGAGCTTTTCCTAAGAGGTTACAACTCTCTTTTTGCTTCGAACCAGCCCATGATCATTGTTGATGGAGTATATTATGATAACGGCAGTTATGGTAATTCCCTGGTATCGGGCCATTATAACAATCCGCTTTCCTTTATCGACCTTAAAGACATTGATGATATCACAGTGCTGAAAGATGGCTCTTCTTTATATGGTGCCAAAGCAGCCAATGGCGTCATCATTATCACAACCGCAAGAGCCCGCGAAGAAGCTACTAAAATTGATGCAGCAGTTTATGGAGGTGTCTCTTTCGCTCCTTCTAGCATTCCGGTAATGGGCGCAGGCAGCTACAGAAGCTATTTATCTGAGATGTTGCAATCCAAAGGCCTGTCTGCTTCAGAAATCCAGCAGCTCCCTACATGAACGATGACGTTAATAATCCGGAATATCACAGGTATCATTCCAATACCAACTGGCAGAACCAGGTGTTTAGTCAGCGATATACACAAAATGCATATTTAAAAATTACCGGTGGTGATAATATCGCAAAATACGGACTATCAATCGGCTACTTAAACAGTAAATCACCTTTAGAGGAAACCGGTCTGAACCGTTACAATATGAGATTTAATGCCGACCTGAACCTGAGTAAAAGGCTAACAGCGTCCGCCAATATCGGGTACTTCAGAAGCAGCTCAGACTTAAAGAACCAGGGCATTAATCCTACTACCAATCCTATTTACACATCTTTGGTTAAGGCACCGTTTTTACCTATTCATGTAATTGCTGACAATGGTCTGGAATCTCCATTATTAGCCGGACGGGATACTTTCGGTTTTAGTAACCCGGCGGCAATCATTCAGAATATGACCAGCAATAACACCAGCTACAGGTTTGTCGGTGGCGTTACCTTCAACTACCAGCTATCCAATAGCCTGACATTGGGAACTACCATCGCCATTACCAGCCAGAAAAACCGGGAGAACTTTTTTATTCCCGAAAGAGGCATTGCTCCGGATACTTTGTTTAACGGAACATTGGCCCGCAACCGGTCAGGAGCCCAGGTAATCAAAGCCTTCAACACCTTCAATGATACCAGGATCAGTTATTACAAGGCTTTTAATAAACGGAACCAACTTAATGTTAAAGCCGGTGTGCGCTATAATAAAACAAATGGTGAGCAGGATTATGGTTTAGGTTTTAACGCTGCTACAGACCAGCTTACCGGCGTCGGTTACGGATTAAATACGTTGCGACAAATAGGTGGTAACCTCGGATCGGCTACCTGGTTGAATATGTATGTTAATGCCGATTACAATATGGCAGACAAATATTTTATCACTATTGCCAATGCCTTGGATGCATCGTCCCGCTTTGGTCATAAAATTGAAGATGCAGGAATTGAAATCGGCGGGCGCCGGTTTGGTATATTTCCATCTGCAGGCGCTGCCTGGTTAATTTCATCAGAAAGATTTATGGCGGCGGCCCCGGCCATCAGTCTTGCGAAACTACGAGTATCCTACGGCATAACCGGAAACGACGATATCGGTAATTACACCGCACGCAGTTATTATGTTTCGCAAAACCTGTTAGGTGTGGCAGGCCTGGTACGTGGCGGAATTGCCGACGAAAGGCTGCAGTGGGAGCAGGTATCCAAGCTAAACCTGGGGTTGGACCTCGCATTGTTTAATGAGCGCTTACAAATAACCGCCGATATATACAGCAATAAGACCAGCAATATGATCGTATACGAGCCGGGGCCGGCGATTACCGGGCAGGAATACATTATAAAGAATAGTGGCGCCATGAAAACCAATGGCTGGGAAACTGCCATCACCGGCTTACTGATCAATCAAAACAAATTGAAATGGCAACTGGGCTTCAATATTGCTGCTTACCAAACAAGTGTTACAGAACTACCGGCAGGCAGTTTTATTACCAGCTATGCAGGCGGCAATACCATTACCAGCATAGGTAATGCGCCCAATGTTTTTATGGATACAAAACAAATGGGATTTTCATATCTGACGCCGCGGCCGCTGCAAGCGGTTTGAGCACCAGAAATGCAAACGGATCTGCTACTTCTTTTCGTGGTGGCGATGTAATCTTCAGCGACAATGGAGACAAGATCATTGACGAAAAGGATATGCAGGTCATAGGCAACCCCAATCCCGATTTCTTTGGTGGCATCAATACCAGGTTGACGTACGGAAACTGGACGATTGATGCATTAGCTACTTTTAGTGTGGGAGGCGATGCTTATAATTATGCGCGCAGGGAACTGGAGTCCCAAAGTGGCTATGCGAACCAGACCGAAGCTGTTATGCGTCGCTGGAGAACTGATGGTCAGCAAACTGATATCCCTAAAGCAAGCTGGGGTGACCCGATGGGCAACAGCAGGTTCTCCGACAGGTGGATAGAAGATGCCTCCTACCTGAGATTAAAAACGGTTTCCCTTTCTTACAAAGTACCTGTAAAGCCAACAGCCTTAAAGTATATACATATTTATGCAACGGGCAACAACCTGGTAACCTTTTCAAAGTACCTGGGATATGATCCGAATTCAGCGCAGCCTCGGGTATTTACGGTCAAGGTGTTGATACATTTCTGGAGCCTCAATACAAATACGTGCAGCTGGGTGTAAGATTTGGTTTGTAAGCATATTATAACAGAACAAAAAAACAAACGATGAAAAAATATAGCTCTATACAGTTATTAACGGCTTTTGCTCTTTGTCTGGCATCATTGGCGTCATGTAAGAAGCTGATAGATGTGGATGCGCCGGGAGTACTGGAGGAAAAAATATGTATCGTAATGTATACGATGCTGACGCTGCTATCATTGGCTTGTACGGGCGTTTTCTGAAACTGGCAGAAAGCTATGTGGTGCTAAATGAGCTGAGAGCTGATTTACTGACAACCACGGTAAATGCGAATGACAACCTAAATCAGCTGAATAAACACGATGTTAAAGCAGGCAACCTGTATGCAAATCCGAGCACCTATTATGATGTTATTCTGAATTGTAACGATCTGCTGTATCACTTCACGCAGATGCTGGCAAACAAGACCCTGAACCAGACTCAATACAATATGCGTTATGCCGATGTTGCGTCTTTAAGGGCATGGGTATACCTGCAACTGGGCATTCATTTTGGTAATGTACCGTACATTTCCAATCATATTCCTTCTGTTAGCTCACTGGAAACTTTAATGCAATCAAATGCAGCTCAACCGGTTTCTTTTAACGTGCTTTTAGATTCATTGATCAGCGTTCAGGAATCCCTGGCTTATATGGATCCTTATGCCACAGGAACCGACCTTGTAACTACTGTTGACGGATACAGCACCGCTAAATTCTTCATTAATAAAAAGGTAATGTTAGGCGAATTATACCTGTGGAGGAAAGGGCGGAGATTATAATAAAGCCGCTACAGCGCTAAAACAGGTGATGGAAACCGGCGGAACGGGGATTTCTTTACGTATCGCCTCACAGGCGCCTCTAAAGGCGACAACAATGATCTGGCCGTAGGATACATCAGGTACAATGAAATGGATGAACGCTCTCTGATCAACAATAACAGCCAGGGCTGGCGCTCCATATTTGCCCGTGCAGAAGATCGTCTCTTCGGGTATGAATGGATCTGGTACCTGCCTTACAACACGCTGTTTCAACCTATCAATCCTTTCACAAAGCTATTCACTACCAACTTCCTGCTCAAGCCATCACAACAAGCGATAGACAACTGGAATGCACAGGTTCAAAAAAATAATTTCCCTTATGATGCACGTGGTCCGAAGTTCAGCTATATAATGATAGGTAATGAACCACAGGTAGCCAAATACGGCTATAACCCCAATACCGAAAAATGGTTCCTGTACCGTGCTGCAGCCTTACACCTTGCTTTTGCTGAAGCGGCCAACAGAGACGGGCATCACGCTATTGCCAACGCATTGGTAAACCAGGGTATTCAACCTACACTGGGCAACAGGATTACAGACGAAGGCAGCCCCTATTTATTTGACGCACGCAAGAGCGATAATCCGCAAATAGCGGCAGACTGGTATTTAAACAACGGGCTGAGGGGACGTGCCAACCTGTACACAGTTCCTATCACAAGCGACAGTACTATTGCTATTGAAAACATGATCGTAAATGAAGCTGGACTGGAACTTGCATTTGAAGGGCGTCGTTGGTCGGACCTGTTGAGAATTGCTTTACGCAGAAATGACCCGGCTTTCCTTGCCGATAAGATCTACGAAAAATTAAGAAAACAAAATGATCCTTCGGCAGCAACCGTAAGAGCTAAACTCTTAAATAAAGAAAATTGGTACCTGCCTTTTAAATGGCAATGATATAAACCTTAAAACAGGTGATAACCCATCAACCCAAACTAACTGCTGAGAAAACAGGTTACTTTTAAACCCGAGAAAGCGAACCAATCATTCGCTCAAAACAAAGAATATTATGAAGTATCGCGGCATCCTTCTTTTAGCAGTTATATTATTCGCCAATACCGTGCATGCGCAAAAAACAGCTGGTATTAACCGTCAGAACCTGGTAGAACGCCATACTGTACGTATCAACAAAGCTGACACGCTGGCTTCCCTTTCAGTTGGTAATGGATCCTTTGCATTTACAGTAGATATAACAGGCCTGCAATCGTTTCCTGATGCGTATGCCAATGGTGTTCCTCTGGGAACGCAGAGCGCCTGGGGATGGCATGCTTTTCCCAATATTTATCATTATAAGCAGGAAGACGCTTTAAAACCTACCACCTGAACGGCCGTGACATAACCTACGCGGTGCAGAACAACCAGGGACCGGAGCTGAGCAAAAAACGGCTGACTATTTCCGGATCAATGAACATAGATTACACCTCGCCAATATCGGTTTCGATATTACCAAGAAGGATGGTTCACTGGCAACATTGGCTGATATAAAAACATACAGCAGTCACTGAATATGTGGAATGGAAGTATCAGCAGCTCCTTTTCAATTGAAGGCATTCCCGTTCAGGTTATTACCTATGGGCACCATAGCAAAGACGCTATTGCCATAAAGGTAAATTCTCCTTTGATGCAGAAAGGTCGTATGGCCATAAGAATAAGACTGCCCTACCCCAGTGGCGATTGGGGCGACAGGGGCAATCATTGGGAGCATACAGAGAAGCATCAATCTTCCGTGACCATTAGTACGGCTAATACCGCAACAATTAAACACGTATTAGATACGACCTCCTATTACATACAGTCTCAGTGGACGGGCAAGGCAAGTTTTAAAGAAAAACAGGCACATTATTTCACCCTTACACCGGTTAATACTAATAGTTTTGAATACAGCTGTTTGTTCGCCCCTCAGGCGCAGCCCGCTCTGCCCTCTTTCCCTGCCACCCGGCAAAGCAGCATCCAGGGTTGGCAGCAATTCTGGAAAAGCGGCGGAGCTATCGACTTTTCAGGCAGTATTGATAAAAGGGCTTTTGAATTAGAACGCCGGATTATCCTCTCTCAATATTTAACCCGTATTCAATGTGCTGACGATTATCCGCCACAGGAAACAGGTCTTACTTACAACAGCTGGTATGGCAAGCCCCACCTGGAGATGCATTGGTGGCATGGTGTTCATTTTGCTTTATGGGGCCGTCCGGCGCTGATGCAAAAAAGCGTAGACTGGTATTTTAAAGTGCAGGATATCGCAAAAGGCATTGCAAAGAGACAAGGTTATGAAGGTATCCGCTGGCAGAAGATGACGGATAATAAAGGCCGTGAAGTTCCCTCATCCATTGGTGCATTCCTGATCTGGCAACAACCCCATTTTATTTACTTTACAGAACTGTTATACCGAGCTCAAAAAGATAAATCAGTATTGAACAAATACAAAGACCTGGTGTTCGGCACAGCAGACTTTATGGCATCTTTTGCACGTTTCGATTCGGCAAAGCAGAAATATGTGCTAGGCAAGGGATTAATACCGGCACAGGAGCGCTTTAAAGCGGAGGAAACCTTTAACCCTACCTACGAGTTGGTATACTGGCATTGGGCATTAAATATTGCACAGCAATGGCGTGAACGCCTGGGACTACCCCGAAACCCCAAATGGGATGATGTTGTGCAAAGATTATCTCCGCTGCCGGTGCAAGGGAACAAGTATCTGTTCACAGAAAATGGCACAGACTCTTATACGAATCCTGAATATAAGACCGATCACCCATCTGTGTTTGGAGCATTGGGTATGATGCCTCAAACGCCTATGCTGGACACGGCTTTAATGCAAAATACCTTTAACTGGATCTGGAGCAACTGGAGCTGGCAGGAAACCTGGGGCTGGGACTTCCCCATGACTGCGATGACCGCTACAAGACTGGGCGATCCTGAAAAAGCCATACAGGCCTTATTAATGAATATACAAACCAATACTTACCTGCCTAATGGCCATAACTACCAGGAAGGACGATTAACCATATACTTACCCGGTAACGGAGGATTATTGACTGCTATTGCCATGATGTGTGCGGGTTATGATCAGTCAAAAGGTACGTTACCCGGAATTCCTAAAGATGGCAAATGGAAAGTAAAATTTGAAGGACTTCAAAAAATGCCATAGTATTTTATTAATTCAATATCAGCTTATTCCCTGTTTATCGGAGCGATCGATCAGGATGGCGCAGGATGCAGCTTTAAATATTAACTCTACCTTAGATTTGACAATGCCATTTTGATTGCCTGCTGTTTGCAGCAATTAATTACGAAATAATCAGGTTCATATGAAAACAATTCCAATCATGGTGCTGCTGCTGTGCGCCGCCGTCATCGCAACAGCACAATCAGCACAAATCAAGGGTACAGTCACCGATGATAAAAATGCGGCTGTAGGCGGCGCTAATGTAACACTGAATACAGGGGCAGCACCACCACAGATGCAAGGGGAAACTTTTCTTTAATCACCAACGACCTGTCCTCTGCTGAATTAACCGTTACGCATGTTAACTATCAAGCAAAAACCATTAAAGCTACAGCTGATGCAATGATAATTATATTAACATCAACGCAGCAACAGATGAGCGAAGTGGTAGTTATTGGTTATGGTACACAAAAAAAGCGGAATGTAACCGGCGCGGTAAGCACGTTGAATGCCAATTTTGAAGAGCGGCCGGTACAACGTGTTGACCAGGCCTTAGTAGGGCAGTTATCTGGCGTAAGGGTACGACAAACAACGGGTGCTTTAGGCAAAGGACTGAGTGTGCAAGTAAGAGGAACCAGCTCCATCTCAGCGGGTAATGAACCCTTATATGTAATCGATGGCTTCCCGTTAACACCCGCGGCCCCCAACGCATCAGGGAACTATGCAAACGGCAACCCACTCGACAATATAAACCCTAATGACATTGAATCGATCCAGGTGCTGAAAGATGCTGCATCTGCCGCTATATATGGCTCCCGGGCAGGTAATGGAGTAGTTTTAATTACCACTAAAAAGGTAAAGCAGGAAAACCTTCTGTCAGCATCAATAGTGTTGTAGGCTACATGGAGCGTAGTCGCGGGCTGGATATGTTGAGTCCCCAGGAGTGGATGGATCGGGCTACAGAAATGATCAACGCGCAATGGGTTGCGTCGGGTGCCAACCGAACCGCTGATCAAACTAACGAACAAAGAAGACAAATACTGGGACTGGCTCCGGGACAGGTAAACACCAGCCTGATGACTGATGACCGTTGGTTTCAGGAGGGTACCCAGGTTTGGCGTTATACAGTATGCAAGACGAAATATTCAGAAAGGGATTAACCCAAAATCATCAGTTGTCGGCAAGTGGCGGAACCGAAAACGTAAAATATTTTATCTCCGGTAACTATAACCGGCAAGAGGGTATGGTTAAATTTACGGATTATACCAGTTACTCGGCCCGGGCCAATGTAGAAGTCACCGCAATTAAGAAATTGAAGTTCGGGGTAAATATAAGTCCAACCTACAGTATTAATCATGATCCGGGGTAGAGGGAAAAGACAATATTTTACACCAGGCGCTTAGTTTCACGCCGGTACAGGAAGACACAATGGGCTTGTACGCCAACGTAGGTTTAAATGGACAATACCGGTGGAGTGTGTCTACGAACAGTCCCTATGCAAAGCTTCAATACTCAATTGGAGAAACCAAGCGATACAGAACACTGGGAACTGTTTATGCAGATTACGCAATCATTCCCGGCCTCAACCTCAGAACAACTGTTAACCTGGACAATACAGATATTACTGCCAAAAGTTATAATCCGTATATAATAGCGAGCAGCCTGCCCACAAGGTTGGCACAGCTTTCCACACTGGCCTCAGGATCATACAATACCATCAGGAAAAGAACCTTCGTTAATGAAAATACTATTTCATACAACAAGGTCTATAACAATCTTCACGATGTTTCGTTCGTTGCCGGCTTCACTTATAATTCCGATAAATTAGAAAACTCGAATATGTCTTCGCAGGGTGGATTCAGGTCAAGCTCAATCACTACACTAAACGATGCAGTGGCGGTAACAGGATCCACCACCGAATCAATGAATATACTCCTCTCTTACCTGGCCCGCCTTCAATACGGATACGACAATAAATATCTCCTGTCGGCCAGTATAAGAAGAGATGGTTCTTCGAGATTCGAGCTAATACAAAATGGGGCGTATTTCCCTCCTTTTCCGCCGGCTGGCGGATAAGCGGTGAGCCATTCATGTCCGGTGCAGATTTTATCAGTGACCTGAAATTACGCGCCAGCTATGGTACATCAGGCAACTACAATATTCCAGACTACGGCAGCATTGCCACATTGGGAAATTATGGCTATACTTTTAATGGTAGCCAGGTTACCGGATTCGCTCCTTCTGGTATTACCAATCCCGACCTGAGCTGGGAAAAATCTCAGATGGTTAACATTGGCCTAGATCTCAGCATTCTTCGCAACCGCGTTAGTCTTTCTGCAGAATATTATAACAAAAAAACAAGAGACCTGTTGTTTTATGTTCCCGTGTTAGCCGTTACTGGCTCCGGACAGGTTTTAGCCAATGCAGGCGAGGTTAAAAATACTGGTTGGGAATTCGACCTGAATACCAGAAATGTTGTTGGAGCGGCCTTTCAATGGAATACCAATATTAATCTTACATTAAACCGAAATCAGTTAGTATCCCTGCCTGGCGGCCAGCAACAACTACTGATCCCTTCTTCTTTCGATATTTCTCATGCCATTCTCAGGGTAGGCGAACCTCTTTATAGCATTTACGTGGTAAAACAGGATGGTATACTAACAGCTAATGATATTGCCAATGGTGCTGCAAAATATGGTTCACAGGTAGAAGGAGATCCTAAATATGTAGATTTTAACGGCGATGGCGTTATTGATGCTAACGACAGGCAAATAGTTGGCCATCCTAATCCGGATTTTATATGGGGTATGACCAACACATTTAAATATAAGAATTTTGACCTCTCTGTACTGGTTCAGGGTCAGCATGGCGGATCGATTTACTCGTTGCTGGGAAGAGCGCTTGGACGAACCGGGCAGGGATTTACGGATAATGCTCTGGGATTTTACAGAGACAGATGGCGTTCTGCTACTGATCCGGGAGAAGGAGTAGTTGGTAAAGCATACTCCACGTTCGGGCGCATTAAGAATACCGACTGGCTTTATTCTTCAGATTATATAAGGGTAAGAAATGTAACGCTTGGTTACAATCTTGGCAGCGCATTTAAAAGTAACGCGGTTATTCAGGGAGCCCGTTTGTTTATAACAGCTGAAAATTTCTGGGGCTACGATAAGTACAAAGGTGGCCTTAATCCGGAAGCGAACAATACCAACTTGAGTGGTGATAATAATTACCCCGAAGCCGGAGACTATGGAGGGCTGCCCCTTCCCCGGTCATTAGTGTTAGGCATAAACTTCAGTTTTTAATCCTCTAACCAAAAACAGAAAAAATGAAACCTTATACATACCTGATTATCTTTCTGGGAGCTATCATCGCAACAGGCTGTGCTAAAGACCTGAACCAGCAACCCATTTCCAGTTTGACCACTCAAAATTTTTATCTTCAGCCCGCAGATTTTACACAAGGGCTAAATGCAGTATATAATTCATTGCGTACTTATCCCGACCGTATCTTAAACTTATCCGAAACAAGATCGGATAATCTTTATGCGGTTTCGGACGGCGGTGTTCGCGACTGGGAAGGTATTAACAGTTTCCACAAAACTATTGCGGGTAATCCATATGTAATAGAAGCATGGAATACAGATTTTATAGGTATTTATCGCGCCAACGAATTTCTTCTTGCTTTACAGAACCGAGGCAGCATCATAACCGACGAAGCGCTCCGCAAGCGGTACGAGGCTGAAGCTAAATTTCTTCGGGCCTTTTATTATTTTGACCTGGTAAAAATTTTTGGGCGGGTACCGGTAACAGAAAAGGCAGTCTCACCCGAAGAGGCCCGGCAGCTTCAGCGATCAGAAGTTAGTAAAGTGTACGAACTGATTCTTCAGGATTTACAATTTGCAGCCGACAATCTTCCCGAAGCGTATGCTGCTGCCGACAAAGGCCGGGCAACAAAATTCGCCGCAAAAGGTATCTTAGCATTAGTGCACCTGATGAGAAGTGCACCTACCTACGATATTAAAGGTCCGGGATTAGGACTAAACGAATATTCACAGGCGTTGGCATTATTGAATGAAATTGTTGCCAGCGGAAATATACCTTCGCTCCATCTTTTCCCAATATCTTCTCTTACACCAATGAGAACAATAGTGAAGTGATATTTGACGTACAATATGCAACGGGTTTCAACCCCGTGCTTGGAGCCACTTTTCCCTGGTTGCTGGCGCCCGACACCTGGTTCCAGTCTCAAGGAAAGCCTACGCAGGAGGCTTGGTGATCAGACCTGTTTCGTCAAATCTGCTGAATAGTTTTGAAACTGCAGATATTAGAAAAGCTTTCTCTATTCAGAGCGGTTACACTTTCAATGGTGTGGCTGAAACCCGATCGTTTATAAAAAAATATATTGATGTAAGCAAAACACCAGCTAACAGGGTAGACTGGCCTATCAATTTTATTGTGCTACGTTACACCGATGTATTGTTGCTGAAAGCAGAATGTATTCTCAGGGTGCTGCGGGTTCTCAGGCTGATGTGGACGCCGCTGTTAATCAAATAAGGGAAAGAGCCGGGCTCTCGCCTGTTTCGAATGTCTCGCTGGATCGTCTTTTTGAAGAAAGACGAAAAGAATTTGTGGGTGAAGGTACCCGCTGGTACGATCTGATCAGGATGGGAAAAATCGACCAAGTTATCCCGTTGTGGATCACAGCCGAAGACGTTCAACATCAAATGCAGGCATTTAATAAAAACTATATCATCTATCCAGTTCCGCAACCAGAATTAGATGCGGCTCCGGATCTTTATCCGCAAAATGACGGGTACTAAAAAACAAGTATGAAAATAAAAATACTGGCATTAGTTGCAGTTTACGCCAATCTCGCTGTTGCCCAGCAAAAGCAAACCACCGGGCCCGGTATGCCGAGTACGTGGATTGATGCAGACACGCATCACAAAATAATACGTTTAACCAATAATGACCGGAGCAACCTGAGTTTTTATTTCCACAACAATCCATTTGCAGGAAATAAAATGGTATACTATAGTACGGAAAAAACCCGGGACCCGGCTGCGAAACAGGAAACTTACAATAGCAATGCAAAAGACCGCCAGCTCTACCTGCTCGATTTAAAAACATTACAGTCAGAAAGGCTTACTAATCATTCGGCGCCCATTACCGGAGAAATTGTTTCTCCCCAACGCAATGAGGCATTTTACCAGGTAAAGGATAGTGTTTTCGCCGTTGATCTTTCGACCCGGAAATCAAGACTGGTTTATGTGTTCCCCGATGATTTTAAAGCGGGCATAACCACTATCAATGCTGATGGCACTTTATTGGCCGGAGCTAAAACCAGTGATACAGAAAAAGAAATATTAAAACAGAATCCGGCCAAAAGCAGTTACTTCAATCTCATATACGAAGCCAAACTTCCCAGAACCTTATTTACCATTGATATCAATACCGGAAAACTCAACAAGATATTTACAGACAGCGCCTGGCTGAATCATATACAGTTCTCTCCTACCGATCCCTCGTTATTGATGTTTTGTCATGAAGGTCCCTGGCATAAGGTAGACCGGATATGGACCATTGATGTCAACAGCAAAGATGTAAAATGATCCATAAACGAACCATGCCTATGGAAATAGCAGGACATGAATGGTTCAGCAAGGATGGACGCTATATATGGTTTGACCTGCAGCAACCACGCGGCGCTACTTTTTTGTTGCCGGTACCGAGCTGGCAACAGGTAAAACTACAAAGTACGAACTGCAAAGAAATGAGTGGTCGGTACATTATACAAGCGCTGCGAATAACAAAGTATTTGCCGGCGATGGCGGGGATCCCGGCTCAGTGGCAAAAGCTCCTGACGGAAAATGGATCTATTATTTCCGGCCCGAGGGCAATCGCCTTCAATCTGAAAAGCTGGTGAACATGAAGCACCATCAATATCGCTTAGAACCCAATGTACATTTTTCACCCGATCAGCAATGGATCATTTTCCGCGCCAACTTTGAAGGCACCGAAAATATCTATGCAGTTGAAATTAAATCTTCTAGAAAATAAACATGATCAAACGTTGTACGATTCTATTAACGTTGCTGATAGTAAGCTTTACCGGGCGGACTCAGTTGCCCGATCTTCCCTGGGCTAAAGAAGTGGGCGCCAAAAAATTTCCGTCAGCTAAAAAAATATATTATGCAAATAATTATGGTGCAAAGTCCGATACTCTTACGATCAATACCCGGGCCATTCAAAAGCTATTGACGCCTGCGCCAAAGCCGGCGGCGGCATTGTAACATTTAAACCCGGCACTTATGTAACGGGCTCCATCTTTTAAAATCAAATGTGCACCTCAAAATTGATGTAGGTGTATTATTACTGGGCTCACAAAACCTGGATGACTATCCTGAAATCGACACGCGTGTTGCCGGTATAGAAATGAAATGGCCCGCTGCATTGATTAATATTATTGACGCATCTAATGTAGCAGTTACCGGTAAAGGAATTGTAAATGCCCGTGGTAAATTTTGCTGGGATAAATACTGGGCCATGAGAAAAGAATACGAGCCTAAAGGATTAAGATGGATCGTAGATTATGACGCTAAAAGGGTACGCACGTTCCTTACACAAAATGCTTCCGATATTACTTTAAAAGATATTACGTTTAAGAACGCCGGCTTCTGGACGGTGCAGCTGCTATACTCAACCCGGTTAACGGTGGACGGTATCGTAATCAGGAATAATGAAGACGGCCATGGTCCCAGTACAGATGGCATTGATGTTGACTCCTCCAGTTGGGTTTTGATTGAGAACTGCGACATTGATTGTAACGATGATGACTTTTGCTTAAAAGCCGGCAGAGACTGGGATGGCCTGAGGGTAAACCGTCCTACCGAATATGTAGTGATCCGTAAATGTATCGCACGCAAAGGTGGAGGCTTACTAACCCTTGGCAGCGAAACTTCAGGTGGCATCCGGAATGTGTTGGCGTATGACCTTCAGGCGTTTAAAACAGGCCAGGGCTTTCACATTAAATCAACCACCACCCGTGGTGGTACGGTAGAAAATATCTACCTGCATAATATTAAAATGGATAGCGTACGCAATGCCTTTCACTTTACGATGAACTGGAACCCGGCTTATAGTAACTCGCTACTTCCTGCAGGTTACAACTACGATTCTATTCCTCAACACTGGAAGACATTATTACAAAAAGTAGATCCTCCTTCTAAAGGCATTCCTGTATTCAGAAACATATATGTTTCCAATATAAAAGCTACAGGCATTACCAACCACATCATTTACTGCAACGGGATTCCTCAATCTCCGGCAACCCATTTCAATTTTTCCGATATAGAAATAACCGGAGCAAGGGCAGGCACGATCAGTAATGCTAAAGGCTGGAAATTTAGCAACGTGTCTATAAAAGGAAACGATGGCGCACCCTTGGCTGTTGAAAAATCGGAGAACATGGATTTAACCCTCACAAAATAATTTTGATAGCTGTCATGAAACTTTCGATTGTATTATTATCGGCTCACCTCTTAGTGGGTATGGTGGAGAATACCAGGACCGGCGAACCTTTAAACACCGATCCGGTCAAAGCATTTCCGGCGCTGAAGGATTTGGACAGTTCGCACAAGGCGCCCGGGGTATCACACCCCATCCATATATACGGTTAGCAATTTAAACGACGATGGCCCGGGCTCTTTCAGGGATGCTGTAAGTAAGCCAGGAAGGTTTGTAGTTTTTACCGTGAGTGGCATCATCAGGCTACAGTCCAATATAACCGTAGCTCCTTATACAACCATAGCAGGTCAAACTGCTCCCGGCAAAGGCATTACTTTATATGGCAGAAAGGTTTCCTTCACAGGCGCGGATCACTCTATAATCAGGTATATCAGGATCAGGCTGGGCGCTGATGCCGGGGCAACCCGTAATGATGATGCCTCAGGTATTGCCAATGGCAAACATATCATCTTTGATCATGTTTCCTTCTCCTGGGGGCAGGACGAGGTATTTTCCATTAATTGGGACCATAGGGGCGCTGAACCCGATAGTATCACCATTCAGCACTGCATTATAAGCCAGGGCCTGAATATCCATAACCATTCTGCCGGTGGGCTCATTCAAACCATGAATGGGCATGTAAGCATTTTAAAAAGCTTATATGCCAGTAACAAAACACGAAATCCAAAAGTGAAGGGCTATAACGAATTCGTAAACAATGTTGTTTATAATTGGGGGAATGCGGAAAATACCTATGGGCATTCCGTTTCGGGCGACGGTTATATTATGGGAGGTTCGGCAGGAGTATCTAAAGTAAATATCCTTAACAATTACTTTGTTGCTGGTCCCGCCACTCCTCCCCGTGAGTCGCCTTTATCACGGGGAACAGGAACATTTTATCTCTATGCGTCAGGTAATTACTACGACGATAATCATGACGGAGTGTTAAATGGTTCAGCACTTAGCGTTGACAGCAAAGGTTACCCAGGTCTCAGTGATTCTAATTTTGTAACGAAAGCCTTTGCTTACCCATTCAGCCATAACATTGCAAGCGCCAAGGAAGCATTCGAAAAAGTGGTTGATCAGGCAGGCGCTGTTTTGCCTTCCCGGGATGAGGTTGATCATTTGATCATATCAGAAGTAGTATCTAAAGGAAAAAAAGGGAACACTTATTTTAACAGAAAGTGATCTGCCATTAGCCAATAACGGCCTGGGTACATTTGAAACTGTACCGGGACCGAAGGATAGCGATGGGGATGGCATACCTGATATATGGGAAAGCAAACTGGGGCTTGATCCAATGGAAAACGATTCGCTAAAACCCAGCCCTGAATATCCCGGGTATCTGAATATCGAAGCCTACACTCATTTATTGGCAACAAATACAGGGATCTGATATCCAGCCCGCATCTAAACACAATCTTTAAATAAACAACTCCATATATGAAATGAGCCATAAAATGCTTCATTCCCCGCCTGATGACGCAGTCGGGCAGATAAAAGGATGATTACTGGCGAATTCCTTCTGACCATTAAAAACCATAAAAAAACAAACAGATGAAACAAAAACTTCACTTATCAGGAATCTCCTGCTTATTAGCGGGTTCATTAGGCTTGCTTACCCTAATGCCATCCTGTAATAAAAACGCAACCAATCCGCCGCCAACAGTAATAGAAACCATATCGGGTAAAGGCAATATTCCTCAACTGGAAATAATGGAGGAAGGCCGGTTACTGGCATTTCCCGGTGCCGAAGGTTTTGGGCGTTTTGCCAAAGGCGCCCGCGGCGCATCGGCTCCGTCCTTATACGTTGTTACTAACCTTAACGATAGTGGGCCAGGATCTTTCAGGGATGCGGTAAGCAAACCTGGCCGTTTTGTAGTGTTCGCGGTTACTGGTATCATCAAGCTTAAATCTACGGTGGCGGTGGCCGCCAATACCACCATTGCCGGTCAAACGGCCCCGGGTAAAGGAGTAGTACTATATGGCCGGAAAGTTTCATTTTCGGGATCTAACAATACCATTGCGAGGAACCTGAGAATACGACTGGGTATTAATGAAGGAGCATCTCGTAATGATGACGCATCCGGTATTGCAAATGGCAAAAATATCATCTTCGATCACGTATCATTTACATGGGGGCTGGATGAAGTATTCTCTATCAATTGGGATAATAAGGAAATGAACCAGACAGCATTACTTTACAAAACTGTATAATAGCCCAGGGCTTAAACCGGCTCAATCACTCGGCAGGTGGTTTGATCCAAACCGGCGGCAGGATCAGCATTTTAAAAAGTCTGTACGCCAGCAATAAAACCCGCAATCCCAAAGTAAAAGGCTATAATGAATTTGTCAACAACATAGTGTATAACTGGGGCAATTATGGGAACACCTATGGTCATTCTGTTTCGGGCGATGGATATATAATGGGTGGAGAATCTGCGGGTACTTCATGGGTAAATATCATCAACAACTATTTTATATCGGGGCCATTAACCCAACCAACAGAAAACTCTCCCTTCTCAAGAGGCTCGGGCACATTTAATTTATACGCATCAGGCAATTATTTCGATCCCAACAAAAACGGAACTTTGGATGGAACCCTGGTGCCTGAAGATGCTACCGGTTACCCTGGCCTGGTGGCCTCCAACTTTATGAGTGCCCCGTTTTCTTACCCGGTAGTAATAATCCACTAACCGCGGCAGAGGCATTCAAATACGTAGCCAAAAATGCAGGCGCACTTTATCCGCATAGAGACGAAGTAGATAAACTGCTGGTTGAAGAGTTGCGGTCAGTTGGATTAGCAGGGCTATACACGTACAGGGAATCGGACCTGCCATTATTAAACGGCGGATTAGGAGAATTTCCGGATGCTGTAGCGCATAAAGACGGGGATAATGACGGCATACCGGATATCTGGGAACGCAAACTTGGACTGGACTTAAACACCAATGATGCACTTTTACCCAGTAGCGCTTATCCCGGATATTTGAATATAGAAGTGTATATCAACCTGCTTTGTCAGTAACCATATTGTTTGCTATTACCGGTGTGATAACAACCTTTTTTTCACATAAGCTTAAAGCCCATTATGAATCGAAAAGAATTTATCAGTCAGGCTTCCTCCTCAGTTGCGGGGCATGGATCAGCGGGAATGTTTTTTCATTCGGAAACGAACCTGTTAGCGGTTTTAGCAGGCGTTTGAGACCCGTTGGCCGTGCCCTGGAGCTGGAGGGTTATTATGTCTGGTGCAATACGCCTATCAAAGGCCCGGATGATAAAATTCATGTGTTCTTTTCAAGATGGGATGCCAGAAAAAAATGAGTGGATGGATCAACGGTTGCGAGATTGCCCATGCAGTAGCCGATACGCCTGAATCAAAGTTTATAGTTACCGGCACCATATTACAACCCCGGCCGGGTAACTGGGATGCCACTACCTGTCATAATCCCTTTATTACTTCATTCAACGGGAAATACTATCTCTATTATATGGGCAACAGCAATGGCAAAACAAATACCAAGCGCATCGGGCTGGCTGTTTCAGATTCGCTATACGGTCCCTGGCAAAGAATGGATACGCCCATATTGCAACCAGGTGAAACAGGCAGCTGGGACGATCATTGTACCACCAATCCTTCGGTGATCCGTTACAACCAGCAATATCTTTTATATTATAAATCCTGGAACACTAAAGAGTACGAATCGGCCGGCGGTTCTATAAGAGGCAACAGGAAATATGGATTAGCCATTGCGGATCGGCCCGAAGGTCCGTATAAAAAATACACCGGTAATCCTGTTATCGATTTTTCATCGAGGGGTAATAATGCCCAACTGGAGGATGCTTTTGTATGGCACGAGCAAAACCGGTTTCATATGCTGGCCCGGGACATGGGTTATTATAATCACCAGTACGGTATTATTATGAATTCCCGGAACGGGAAAAATGGAGTAAACCAGAGATCGCATTTTATGAGGCAGATAAATATATTAGCCAGCCACCTGCCCCATCGCATCTCTCCCGCTATGGCCGCTTTGAACGCCCCCAGCTATTGCTTGAAAACGGCAAGCCTACTTATTTGTTTACAGCCAGCCAGGGTGGTCAGTTATGACAGCTTCGTCCTTTATCTTTAAAATCGGTTCATGAGTTTCACACTACCACATAAAGCATCGTTAATTACGTTGATCTTATTGATGTGTTGTATAAGCACCCTGTTCGCGCAAACAGCAACAACAACATTATGGCATAACAAAGAAAGAACACTTCACTACAAGCCAGAGGGAAATGATTTTGTTTTGCATAGCGGCACCAAAAATTCAACCGGGCACTATATGGTACCCATACCGGTTTCCGTGTGGAAGCAGGCGATCTGCCGGAGTTTGCCATGTATATGCCGGGAATGGGCGGCAATTGCAGGATCGGTATTATGATTAACGGCAAAAGCAAATGGATCACGGAAGCCGCTCATATTAAAACGATGTACCGGCCGGGGTCTATGATCTATGAGATCAGTGATGCTTTATTAAATAAAGGCATGCTAACAATAACCATATTAGCGCTGGACGACAGCGATGGGATGATCATACAGACAAAGTCGGCTAATACACCGCCCGGGCTATCGCTGGTAATTGCCTACGGTGGTGCTACGGGTAAGAAATTCAGCCGCGATGGCGATATTGGAGCCGATCCGGAATCATCTTTTTACCTGCAACCTGCTTATTGCAAAGACAATCAATACCAGCTTCAAAAAAATAGCTTCCGTTTATATTATGGTTTTACAAAGCCTTTAAGCGAAGAAGATCGGTACGAGATTCAACATGGCAAAAAGCAATTCGACACTGCTGCAAAAGACAAACCCAAGCTCATAAGCGGTCTCTTTCCCGAGCAGGCTGTTCTGAGAATAGCGGACGCCAACCAGCAGCAAAACCCTATCATATTGACTGGCTCCGACGCGCACTCCAAAACACCATTGGTAACCGCATCTGTAAAAGTATCACCCAATAGTGTTTATTACTGGCTTATTGAAAGCCAGGATAAAAAAAGGAAATACAGCGAAACAGCTGCATTATTCACCCGTGCCGAAACTGACCGTAAAAAATAGCTGAAAGAGTAAAGCTGCATACACCCGATGATTATATCAATCCGCTGGGCGCTGCGTTGGCTATTGCAGCCGATGCTATATGGGAAGAGCCCAGCTATCTGCATGGCGCTATTGCCTGGCGGATGAGGCTCCCCGCCTGGCGTGGCGCTTATGCAGCAGATGCTTTAGGCTGGCACGACCGCGCCAGGATGCATTTCGACAGCTACCTGAAATCTCAGGTCACTCAAATCCCCCTCGGCCCCGTAACACCCGACACGGCGTTGCACTTTGCAAGGCAGCTCGAAAAAATGGGAACCGCCATGTTTAGTAACGGGTATATCTGCCGCAATCCCAATGGTGATATCCGCCCGCATCATTATGATATGAACCTGGTTTTTATAGATCAGCTGCTCACTCATTTACAGTACACTGGCGATCTTAGTTACGTAAAAAAATATGGCCTGCTTTACAACTACACCTGCAATGGGAAAAAAGAAACTTTGATGCCGATGGCGACGGTTTATACGATGCTTATGCCTGTATTTGGGCCAGCGACGCTTTACAATACAGCGGTGGCGGCGTCACCCATTCCTCTGCTTATAATTACCGGTCTAATAAAATGGCTGCCAGGCTTGCTTCATTAATAAGTGAAGACCCAACCCCTTACCAAAAGGAAGCCGATAAGATCCTCAAAGCCATGAATGAAAAGCTTTGGGCAAAAGACAAAGGTGTATTTGCTGAATACAAAGACAGGCAGGGACTGCAGTTGCTTCATACCACGCCCGGACTTTGGACTATTTACCATGCCATTGACGAAGGAGCAGCTACCGCAGCGCAGCAATTCCAGATGTTGCGTTATATAGATCAGGCCATACCCCATATCCCGGTACAAGCCAAAGACCTCCCTTTTGATAATATGTTCCTACTGGCAACCACTAACTGGCAACCTTATACCTGGAGTATCAATAATGTGGCGCTTGCAGAAAACCTGCATACTGCATTGGCCTACTGGCAATCTCATGAAAGAGACAATGCATTTAAACTCTGGAAGAACAGCATCGTGGAAAGTATGTATCTCAGTTCCAGCCCCGGCGGATTTCAGCAACTTTCTTTTTACGACGCGGTAAGAGGTGAACTGTACAGGGATTTTGCCGACCCGATTGGTGTTGCAGCCAGAACCCTTACAGAAGGCCTGTTTGGCATTGTTCCGGATGCTTTGAATCATACATTGAACCTCCAGCCAGGATTTCCATCTGATTGGAGGTTTGCAGAATTGTCGTTACCCAATATCTCTTTTCACTTTAAAGAAGAGGGCAATGTATCCGGCTATAAGATAACCCAATCTTATAACAAACTGATGAATCTCAGTTTGAGGATACCAGCCCGCAGAGACAGAGTCAAAAATGTCCGGATTAATGGTAAAAAAGCTAACTATACCTGGATCCTTGAAGCATTGCATCATCCTGCTATCGAGGTAACCGCAGCACCATCAACTACATACAATGTTGAAGTGGAATGGGAAGGCGAACTCATTGAGCAATCACTCGGCAATTATGACGCCGTAGAGGGGTTACCTCTTCAGCTTAATTATACAAAAGCAACTATACAATCCATAGATGATCCCGAAAAGGCTTTCAACATATCAGGACAAAAAGACCAGGCGATCACCTTGATAAGTCAACCCGGTAAGCATACCTTATGGATTTCTTTACGCCAGGGCCAGGCTCAATGGATACAGCCTGTAATTATAAATAGGAATCCAGCTGTAGAAATACAAACAATCGATTCCGGTTCAGGTACGCAATTACAGGTGATCAATCGTAGCAAGCTCAATAAAAAAGGACGTATAATGGTCAACGATCATGCAGACCTTATTACAGTGAGCGCCGGTCAAGCAGCAACCTATACCGTTAAAGATTCATCCCTTGTTACAGGAACAAATAATGTTGCCATTCAATGGGAGGATAGTTCTGAGAGTGCCGCCAGCTTTTTAAATTGGGAAGTAAAAAAGCAGGCAATTATGAAGCAGTTGATATTACAGGAATTCTAAACGACAATGTGGTTAATACCTTCAGGCATAAATACCTGTCGCCCCGTTCGGCCGGCGCCACTTTACAAATTCCCTGGCAGGGCATTGGTAACTGGTGCTATCCTTTAATACAACCGGAGATCAGTGATGCCGGTATCAAGAATAAGGAGCAGGTTAGCCTGGGCCAGATTCCCTTTAAACTAGGCTCTGATAAAAACATCGCCTACACTTCACAGTGGGATAACTTTCCGGATTCCGTTAGCCTGCCTTTAAGTGGTTCTGCTTCTCACGCCTATTTGTTAATGGCAGGCACCACCAATCACCAGCAAAGCCAGATGGCGAACGGCATTATCTACATTTATTACCAGGACGGCTCCAAAGACTCGCTGGAACTGGTGAACCCGGTGAACTGGTGGCCGATAGAACAGGATTATATGAATGACGGCTTTGCATTTAAAAGCGGCCCCAGGCCCTATCGTTTAATTTTCAAGACCGGAGAACTCACGAGAGGCTTTAACAGCTATAGTACCATTAAAGGTTTTACCAATATGGGCATAGAGGGTGGTGCCGGCATAGTTCTGGACATTCCATTGAATAAAGAAAAGAAATTAAGCACCCTTACATTAAAGACATTAGCTAATGAAGTAGTAATTGGCCTAATGAGCCTGACACTTCAACGTCCCTAAAGATATATCCGGCAACAAAGAAAAGGCTTGCAGAGCCCGGAATGTAGGAATAAAATCCCGAAACAATTGGGTATCAAAAATGGGAGATTAGCGTAAAATACATCCGTATCTTTCCAACTTTAGTCAAATAAAAAGATATGATTCCGGGTTTATACAAAGTACTGAGTTTAGTAATTTCTACGCTATTTGCAGTGTCTGCCAATGCGGATGGTTACCGGGTACAGGAGCGGAATAAGGATAGCATTCCTGTAAAGGAACAGGTAGCGCAGCTGCACTCCCAAAAGAAATAGCTCCCATTAAGGCCCCTTTTAAAATGCCTCAATTACAAAAGCCGGTTTTTCCCGGGCGAAGCATCGCTATTACGGAAAATGGAGCCAAAGAAGGATCTAAAGTTACAGGCATCATTCAACAAGCCATTGATCAGTTCAATAAACAGGGAGGCGGAAAAGTAATTATTCCGAAAGGAAAATGGCATACCGGCCGCATTACGCTTTTAAGCAATATCAATCTGGAAATTGAAGAAGGTGCCGAATTGTATTTCAGCGGCGAAGTGGAAGATTACCGGCCGGCTGTATTTACCCGTAATGAAGGCATTGAGGTAATGTCGTTAGGTGCATGTATTTATGCCAATGGCCAACGCAATATAGCTATAACCGGAAAAGGAAAGTTGATCGGTCCTGCAAAAGGAGGCTCTGTACGTAAACAGATCATGACCAAAGATGTGATCGAAAATGTTGTAGTCCATACCACACCGGTAGCGCAACGTATATACGAAGGGCATAACGGAGACTTTATCTTCCCTCCTATGTTCATCTCTCCCATTAACTGCAGCAATGTTTTAATACAGGGTATTTCCTTAGAAAATACTGCATTCTGGAATGTAGTGCCCGTATACTGTGACAGTGTCATCATTCGGGGTATTACTGTTCATTCAGTTGGGATACCCAGGGTGATGGTATTGATATTGAATCGTCAAGAAATGTTTTAATCGAATATTGCACACTCTCTACAGGCGATGATGCATTTACCATCAAAGCAGGACGCGGTTATGACGGCCTTCGTGTAAACCGGCCAACCGAAAATGTAGTAGTGAGAAACGGGCTCGTATTGGAAGGACACGGCGGTATTACCTGTGGTAGCGAAACTGCTTCTATGATCCGCAACCTGTATGTACATGATTGTGTATTTGAAAATGCCAGGTCTGCCATACGTTTTAAAACCCGCAGGCCTCGTGGCGGTGGCGGTGAAAATCTTTATTATGAAAGGATCAGGATCACCGGCTCACGGTATGCTTTTGAATGGGATATGCTGGGAAGTGCTACCCATGTAGGCGCAGCAGCCGCACGCTATCCCCGAGGGCAAAGGATGCTTTAACTCCGGTATTTAGAGATATCAAGGCAGAAAATATTATTATTGAAAAGGCAACACAATTGATAAAAGCCATGGCCATACCTGAAAGCCCGCTGGCAAATGTTGTTATTAACAAAATACAATCGAATACGGAAAACCTGATTACAGCAGCCGATGTAGATGGTTTAACGATCAGCAATGCTCTGCTCTCGGTACACAATCCTGTCATTGAATTGTTAGATGCCCGGAAAATTCTTTTTGATAAGGTGAAACTAACAAGTCCGCCTAATAGTTTACAGGTTAAAGTTGAGGACCTTTATCCTGGGAAATAAGATTCAGAAACAGCTCGCCATCAAAGCCTGCAGGATGGAAGAGCAATATTTGGCATAAGCCTTTTTCTCACTAAATAATTTATATGAAGAATAATTGTTTCGTCTATTTATCTTTTATCTTTCTGATGTTGGCTTGGGATATCTGCCTTTGCCCAGGCGGAAAAAGTGAAATATTAAAGATGATCTCCGATCGTAACAGGCAAGTTATCAGTGAATCACAGCCCTATGCAATAGCTACGAACGACCGTTCTGGTGTTGAAACCGGCCAGGTAGTAAAGCTTAAAGGCATTTACCATATGTTCATGGTCGTTAACGAAATGTTTGAGGACCACACCGCGATCTGCGTATTGCCCACTGGACCAGCACCGACGCTGTTAACTGCAAAGGGCAGGCTACAGAACGCATGCAAATCCGCGGACAGAAGTTTGGTTCAACTCCGTAATATTTAACGAAGAAGAAAACGCCTGGAATATTTTTTATGTGGATTACCCCGGCGGAGACAGTACGAAAGGCGAAATTACGGGTAACGGCTCCCAAGGTAGAATATAGAGAGCTATTCTGTTGAGAAAGAAGAAGACGGTATTGATGGGCCTTATGTCGATATGGGCATCATACTCGAACCAGATGCCGACTCACAATCCTGCGAAGGCCAGCACGCCATGGCCTCTTTTTATGCGGTCGGCAAATGCTCGATAGCTGAAAATAATTATGCAATTGATGACTTTTTATTTCACTGGCATATGTTGCCGAAATGCAGACCCTAATTATTATTGTAATGATGGCAATCGTCTGCTCAGCACCCCATAGCAGGTAAATCTATACATTACTGTCAACTCCGGGAGGTATTCTCACTCACCGGGACCTATTTTCATTAGTTAACAACGACCAGGTCGCGCCTGTTTATAAAACCTTATAAAGCAGGCATAGTACATTTTTTCCGAAACGGGTATCTACAGGTACGCCAGTAATATTTCGGTAGTTTAATAAGCAGTTAGTTTTGGTTTTAAGGAATGTATCCTTTGCTTGAGTATAGTAATTACATTTTGTCAAAAAACTTAACGCAAAATAGCCCGATATTGTGTAATTTTTTAATCAACTGTGTAAAACAAGCACGTTATTTAGTGAAACAGCCGATTGGCCGATAAGCTTCTTTTTTTGGGAAAAGACGGGCTTTAAATGTTAAAATAAAAACTATGTATTATATTGCTAGTTCACCCGGTGGTGAAAAATTAAATATTTGATTGCCATAGGCTAATCTATGTTTGGTATATATATGCGCAGCGTGCTTCGATCATTCTTTTTGTGCCTGTTTATTTTTACAGCGGGCCTACCTGGTACACTTCAAAAAGTATCGGGGCAGTGGTCATTTACGCCTAATTATTACCAGTATGATGCATCAATAATTGGCACCAACACTGTATATCGCCTTTTGGAAGACCCTTTTGGTTTTATATGGATGGTGAGCGATAAAGGCATTCTTGTGTTCAATGGCAAAACTTATGAGACGATTAAGATACCAGGAACAGAACAGGAAATAGTCAACATTTACCGATATAAAAATACTGTTTTTGCAGGCACCTACTCTGGAAAGCTATTTGAAATAGACATGCTAACCTTCAAAGTTGAAGAAATACCCTTGCCGCAGTATATGAATAGGCAAGCCCGCCATCTTTCCACTATTAATGTGATGGATGATAAACTGTACCTGGCTAAAACTATGGGGCCCTTTGTCATACTCGATTTAAAGAAGAAAAAAAAACCTACATTAATAAGCCATAGTAATTATCTTTTTAGGTATCTTTTAAATGGAGATACATCAATACCCGATTTAAGATTCCATCCGTTCTGGTTCAAACTTTTAGATAATAAAGTATTCGTAGAAAGTACAATTTATGATCTGCAAAATAGAGCTTTAAAAGTATTTTATACTGCAGGCAAAGACAGCCAGGAATTAAAAACGGTATCTTCTTACTTAAAAGAGGGCAGCGATTTATATGTAGGTTTTTTACAATCGGGAGGATTGGTAAAATATAATAACTACAATGTCAAATCCTACCAAAATATAAGACAAACAATTTTGCCCGACGTTGAGGTTGGTGACATACTGAAAGACAGTAGGGGCAATATTTGGATATCAACATTACACAATGGAGTATTCGTCTTTTTAAGACAGGTATCGGAACTTCAAAAGCTTTCTAGCAATTATACACTCTATAACAACGATATATGGTACATAAAATATAAGAACAATATATTAGACATTGGTTACAAAAAACAGCTAGTTGATCAACTTAAAGATGGAGCTTTTTATAAAAAATGGATTGGAGATACCACTACCATTTTTAACCCGGTCTTACTATTTCGTTCTTATAAAGACAAGTTCATGATTTTAGGAAGTGTTAGTAGCTATATGACCGACACCACCAACTTCAACAGGAAAAACATATACAAGGACTTTTATACATACAATAATGAATTATATGGCACAATGCACGGAATTGCTGGTAAGTTCTTAGAAAATCTTAACTATCAACCAATCCTGTCAGATACAAGCGAACTCAATTTTTATACAAGGTTTCCCTTATCTGACTCATCTTATGTGAAAGGTGGAGCAAACGGGCTGTTTATCAACGACAAACCAACCATCGTTAAAGACCGTGTTATCAAAGTAAGAAAATACAATAACGACATTATTGCTTGTACAGATAACGGTTTATACATCAAACGAAAAGAAAAATATTTCCATATAACCCAAAAAGACGGTTTACCTGATAACCAATGTGTGCAAATAGAATATCCCGGTAATCGATACTATCAACTACTTACCAAACAAGGCTTATCCTATATCGATACAGCAGACTGCAAAATTGTTGGATCATTTAACGCTCAATCATTAGGTTATGACGCCATTATTCATCACTTTGATATTGAAAAAGACACCATTTGGTTAGCAACTAATAAAGGTATTTTTATCTTCGATGAGAAAGCTCTATTGACCAAAGCCAAAAGTAATATTACTGCTTACTTGTATCCGGAGCAACTGACTGGGCGCTCCCAAAAATACATGTACCAAAACTTCGAATTAAAATATAGCAAAGAGAAACTGGTAAAAATGCATATTGAAGTAATCAGCTTCTCACCTAAAGAATATTATATCGCTTATCAGGTTGCAAAGGAGAATAAAATTATAGCCGCCCCCGTACAGCTGGTTGACCGATCGTTCTTTGTAAATACACCTGAGCCTGGGACTTACACCATTAAACTATACATAGGAAGTGATAAAAATCATATTGATAAACAACTCACTTATTTATTGAAGATCATGCCTCTCTGGTATCAGACCCTATGGATAAAAATTCTCCTGATCTTTATTTTGATTATTGCATTTTGGTTTATCGTCAGGATCGCGGCGCAACAAATTATAAAAGAGAAAGAAAAAAAAAAGACTAAAAAAAATACGCGACGCTCCAGTTACAGTCGCAGGCTTTTTTACGCAATTAAATCCTCATTTTATATTCAATGCATTAACACCTTTGCAATCTCATATTTTAAAAAATGAGAAAATGGAGTCGCTTGAATACCTGGATCGTTTCAGTAGCCTGATGCGGACATCTTAAAAAACTCAGATAAAACGGAAACTGACTTGAAAACAGAACTGAAGTTTATAAAAAAATACATTGACATTCAACAAACGCGTTTTACTCCACCATTTATTTTTGAGCTCAACATTGATCCTGGGATTGACCAGGATACCACACCTATACCAGCCATGTTACTGCAACCTATTATTGAAAATGCAATTGAGCACGGTATCAAAAATAAAGGAGCCGAAGGATTAATTACAGTCGACATTCAAACAACAACTATCAAAAAGCAAGAATGCCTTCAGATAGAAATAGGCGATAACGGCGCTGGCTTGACGCAAAATTTTCTAAAAGAAGGGCATGCATTATACATTTTGCAAAAAAGAATACAAACCTTGCAGAAACGAGCGGGAACAATAGCCTCCCTGACACATCGGCCCGGGAAGAACGGTGTGGGAACAATATTTACATTGCTATTATCTAAAACCAAAAATTTATGGATGCCATAATTATCGATGATGAAGTGACGGCAAGGGAGAGCCTGAAAGATTTATTAGCTATATTTTGTCCGGGAGTTCGCGTAACGCATATGGTGGAATCTTATGAAGCAGCGTTTGAACTATTGCAGTCTACAACCCCGGAAATAGTATTTCTTGACATAAACCTGGGTAAAGAAACCGGTTTTGATCTGCTGGACATGCTGGTAAACAAACCTACAGCTATCGTTTTTGTAACAGCATCGGAGCAGCATTCTTTAAAAGCATTTGACTATGCCGCCACTGATTACTTATTAAAACCCGTTTCCGGATTGCGATTGCAAAAAGCAGTAGAAAAAGTTGCTTTAAAAAACACAAGATGGATCAAGTCAGAAATAGAAGATCTCAAGAACGCCATCACGTCAGAAAAAAAAACAGTAAAAGGCTTTACATCAGCACAAGAACCGGGGCCGAGATTGTCAACTCAGACGACTTACTGTATATACAGGCATTGGGTAATTATGTTAGAATGGTATTGATTAACGGCTCTGAAATAGTAACCTCCAAATTATTAAAACAATTAGAAGATGATTTAGCGCAAGTAAAAACGTTTCTTCGTATTCATAAATCCTTTATTGCGAACCTGGCTCATATTAAGTCGATTGACAGGAGTAATAAAGGCAGTGAAGTGCTTTTTCCAATGGACAAACGATTCCCTGTACTTATTTTGATCTATTGAAAGAAAGGCTGGAAGTAATATAATGTATTCACCCCGCAAAATATACCATCTGTGTTGCTCCATTCTTATCAAATGGTTACTGTTATTGGCGTCTGTGAGTACCAATGCTCAATGGTCTTTCAAATCCAATTACTATCAATATGATGCTTCCACCCTTACTACAAATACAGTATACCGGCTGCTTGAGGATCCATATGGTTTTATATGGATGATGAGCGATAAGGGTATTCTCATCTTTAATGGTAAAACATTTGAAAAAATAAAAATACCGGGAAATGAGCAGGAAATAATAAATGTATGCAGATACAAAAATACCGTATATGCCAGTTCCTATGCAGGTCAACTATACGCAATTAACATGTTAACCCTGGATGTTGAAGAAATACCGTTGCCTGATTCTATATCTAATGAAGCAACACCATTTATAATAATGAACACATTAAATGATCAGTTGTATCTATCGAAAGCAGAAGGAGCCTTTATCATCCTGGACCCCAGACAAAAAACAACAAGCTTGTTTTGCATAGCAACAGTGCCTATTTTTTTTTAGATACCTATTGCATAAAGACCTATTGAGGACCGATATAAGATTTGCAGGCCTGTGGAAGAAATTCTGGAACGATAAAATCTACGGCCGAAATAAAATTTATGACATAGGGAAAAAGATTTGACGGTCTTTTATTCGGCTGGAAAAGAAGGAAAAAAATTTAAAATGGTGTCATCTTACCTCCAGGAAGGAAATGATTTATATGTTGGTTTCTTGCAGTCAGGAGGACTGGTTAAATACACCGGTTATAATAACAAATCTGACAAAATATACCACACACCGTGCTACCCAAGGTTGAAGTTGGTGATATACTAAAAGATAGTAAGGGAAACATCTGGGTGTCTACACTCAATAACGGTGTGTTTGTTTTCCTTAAAAACGAAAAGCAAATCCAAAAATTAACTTACAAGCAGCAATTCTATCCTGACGACATATGGTATATAAGATATAAAAATAAAATACTGGACATTGGTTACAATCAATTAATAGTTGACCAACTTGAAAACGGTCACTTTCAAAAAAGATGGATAGGCGACACTTCCATCAACTTCAACCCGGTTACCTTATTTTGCAATTATCAAAACAAGGCGATTATATTTGGAACCAGGAGCATCTACCAACAGAGCATCCCCAAAACAGCAGTCTATAAGGCCACACTGGGCTACGCATATAAAGATCATTATTTTCACCATGGAGGTATATATTTAAGTGCGCCCGGGTCCTTCATTAAATTTACGGAAAAGTTAAAGTACGCCTGGGGAAAGCGGCAACCGAGAAAGTTCAGTAGCATATTTTCATTATCAGATTCAATATTTGCGCAAGGCGGAGCCGACGGCCTGTATATTAATAATACCCCGACTAAAATTAAAGATCGTATTACTAAAGTGCGGGTTTACAATAAAGACATATTGGCCTGCACAGATAATGGCCTTTTTATTAAGCGGGCGGAACAATACTTTCACATTACCAACCAGGTGGGGCTACTGGATAACCAATGTGTGCAGGTTGAATATTATGGCGATAATCGATACAGGTTATTAACTAAAAACGGGTTAGCTTACATAAACGCAGAAACCTGTAAGGTTACAGACGTTTTTAATGCACAGTCGTTAGGGCAAGATGTCATTATTCGCCAATTTGATGTTGAAAATGACTCTATCTGGCTGGCAACCAACAAAGGAATTTATGTATTGGATGAACGCTTTATATTTAATAAAAGCCAGGAGCCTCTAACTGCCTATTTGTACCCCGAAAAATTGAATAATAGGAACGAGCGATATACGCAAGAATTATTCGAGATAAAATACAACAAGAACAAACAGGTAAAAATGTTGCTGGAGGTATTAGATTTTTCACCCAACAAATATTCCATTTCATACCAGGTGGAAAAGGATAACAGCTTAATTACAGAACGAAGCGCGATCATCAATAACTCGTTTGTGGTGAATACACCAGAACCGGGCAATTATATTATAACTGCATTTATTTCCCGTAACAATAACCAAATTGATAAAACGCTGGTTTATACCCTTACAATCACCCCGCTCTGGCACCATACAATATGGGCCAGGTTATTATTTGCAACAGGTATATTTGTTATACTCTGGCTTACAATAAGATGGATCACCCGCTATGTTATTAAAGAAAAAGAAAAAGATTAAAAGAAAAGTATGCGACGCTCCAGCTTCAGTCACAGGCTTTTTTACGCAGCTAAATCCGCACTTTATATTTAACGCCCTAACACCCCTTCAGTCTCATATTCTAAAAAATGAAAAGATTGAATCCCTTGAATATCTGGATCAGTTCAGCAGCCTGATGCGTGACATTCTTAAGAATTCCGACAAAATGGAAACCAGCTTAAAAAAGGAATTAGAATTTATTAATAAATACATAGCTATCCAGCAGATACGCTTTTCACCTCCTTTTAGTTTTGAACTCCATGTGCAACCTACTATCAGCCTCGAAAACACATCGATACCTGCAATGATGCTGCAACCCATTATTGAAAATGCGATTGAGCATGGTGTTAAAAACAGGGGAGCGCAAGGAAGAATTGTGGTATATATCACCGCCGAAACTATAATCAATAAACAGTGTATTCAAATTCAGATAAGTGATAACGGGTCTGGTGTTACCGGGAATATTATAAAAGAAGGGCACGCTTTATATATTCTTCAAAAAGGGTTCAAACCTTGCAAAAACGAAAGGGAATAATAGCATCACTTACCCATAAGCCCGGCCTAAATGGTATCGGAACTGTTTTTACATTAGTATTACCGCAAACCAGCGCTCTATGGGATTCTGGTCAGTAACATTCGCTATTGGTCTGGCATTTCCTTATTCGGTTGCTGCCTGCTGTTGCCAGGCAGCTATCTTTTTTTTTCGTTGGCAGATAAATAGTCGTCATTTTTATTCTTTTTCGATGGTATTCAATGCCTCTGTCACACAATTTTTATCAAACCATTCAGTTTAAGAATCAACCGTTCTCATTTCAAAACAATTCACGCATCATCCCTGTGTACAATGATTCTATCACTAATCTATAACCGGGTAACTTTTAAAGGCATGTTGGGGCTCATAATGGTTCCATATCAACGCAGCGATCTTCCTGGTAAGTACTTCTGCCTCATTGGTCCTCGTCCAGCTTTGATCTTTATTATTCTTCGTTAATATACAAAACACAATATCACCACCAGGTGTATTAACCAGTACCACCTCGCCACGGGCTTCATTAACCGATCCGGTTTTTGATATTGTATTAACTGTCGGGGAAATTGAGCCAAAGACCTTTCATTATAATATTGGTTTTTAAGATAACGGTACATCTTATCAGAATAGCGCTCGTCAATTACCTTTCCGTGCCTGATTAAACTGAATAACCGGGCCATTTCACGCGGCGTAGTTTGGCCCCAGCCATATTTTTTCCAGATATCCTGTCGCCCCTCCGTGCGGGAATTAACCTTGGTATTGGTTAAACCCAGCTTATCCATTAGCTGGTTGATAGCTACACCGCCACCACTCAATTGCTGTAGCCATATTGAAGCTACATTATCGCTATAAGAAAGCATTAAGGATATCATCGTAGACAGGTCAGTTTTAGCGCTATCTTTATAAAACTGCATAAGTCCCGAACCTCCGTATACCCGTGATGTGTCGTAAATAAATTCCTGCGATAGTTTTAATTCACCCCTTGATATCTTGTCAAAAACCCCTACCAATATCGGTACTTTTACAATGCTTGCTGTGGGAAAGACCGTATCGGCATTAATAGCCACCATTTTATTTTTTTTAAATGCTGAACATACACACCAATATCTCCCTTAAAATCAGCAATTTCTTTTTGATGGCCGCATCGAGTTTACTATCGATCTTCTGCCCTAGGACATTTGAAATAAAAACCGAAAATAGTATTGCCAGATAAATCCTCATAATGTGCTTTTTTAATTTCACTTCAAAGATAACAGTGAAAAAGGAGCCTTTGAAAAAAGTAGCCTACAGGCAGTTTATATCGGCCGGTTTTGCTATTTCAGGTACTTCTTAAGATCACATGCCTCCAACATTTTAATCCCTGAACCACCTTTCCGGCATTCAGTAATGATCCCTCTTTATTAGGATGCGTGTGATCTTTAGGAAAGAACCTGCTAACAGCGTCGGGCCCCATACCATCATAAGCTCCTGCAATCAGTTCATTCAGGTCGATAAACCAGGCGCCGGTCTCAGCTGCCACTTGTTTAGCCCAAAGCCCGTAGTCCTGGTCAGCTCTCTTCGTTTTACCGTCCTTAAAATTATTTCTGGGAACCGGTGAACAAACAATAGGCACAGCGCCTCTTTCTTTTGCTTCATTGATGTAACGGCGCATGTAATAGCCGTAGGTATATACCGTTTCATTTACTTTCCTGATAGGATTATATATTTCCCTGCTTTCATTTCCTACGCCCTTAATTGTCCCCTCGCTCTCGCAGTATCATCGAGCGGGCCAGCATCATTATGTCCAAATTGCATAATTACGTAATCGCCTTTTTCAAATCTTTTAAGATAGCATCCCATCTGCCTTCAGTAATAAAGGTCCTGCTGCTCCTGCCGCCAATAGCTCTGTTCTCTATACTTAACCGGGAAGTATCAAAATAACTACCGATCAAACTGCCCCAACCCCAAAGTTCATCGGATCCATTACCACTACCATTTTTTACAGTAGAATCCCCGATAATGTACAATACCGGCTTCTCCTTTAACGCAGTAAAGGATAAAAAGATTACTGCGTAACTTATTATAACATAAAATAACTTCTTCATTTTATAAATTTTATTTATACTTTAATAGACAATATCTATAGCCGCTAACGGTAGCCTTTAAGGTAAACATCAAATTCTTTTTGAGTAATGGTAAAAACGGTTCCGTGCCTGAGTCCTTTAGGCATTTTTATCTTATCGGAAATATCTGTCCAGCTCTTAAAGTTGGTAGTAGCAATAGCTCCATATTGATGGTCACGGTATTTATCAAAATATACAATCCACTCTTTTTCTTTCACCAATACGGTAGGGCCCTCTGCCCAATAGCTTCCTGTAATGGCGGCAGACGGCTCCGAGTAACCTTTGTTTATGCTTTTACTATATGCTATTTTAATATTCTTCTGGGGTGTCGGAAGTTTTGTTTCATCCTTGAGAAACATTACATACCGGTCTTTGCGGGGTTGAATGGTAGCATCGATTACCGTAAAACCTTTATCATACAAAATTTCAGGCTTGGTAAAGGCTTTAAAGTCCTTTGTGAATACATAATACATGCGGTGATTATATTTACCATCACCCGATGAGTCTGTTTCCGGGAACTTTCCCGGAATGGTGGTTGCCCAGTAGATCATGTATTGTTTTCTTCCTGCATCATAACTAATTTCGGGAGCCCAGCAGTTCAGGGCATTTACATCTTCCATAAGGGGTATGTATTGTTGCTCGCTCCAGTTCACCAGGTCTTTAGAAGAGGCATAGCCAATACCTTTTTCATTCCAGCTAACCGTCCATACCATATGAAACCTGCCATCTGCTCCCCTTATAATGCAGGGATCACGCATCAGCTTGTCTTTTCCTGCAGTGGGTTTGAGAAATGAGCGGTCTTTATTCAGTGCTTCCCAGGTATAACCGTCTTGGCTATATGCAAGGTGCAGGCCATCCTGCCCATTATCTTTAAAATAGCTGAACAGATATACGGGTACCTGCGCCCTAACGGCCATACTAAAGAGGAGCATAGCTATCAAAAAACCCGGCATCTTGCTAATTCTTTCCATTTTTCTTTTATTTTTGGGAGGTTCCAGGTAAATACTTACCTGCTGGTCTCTGTCGCAGCTGATCTCTCCATTTTTGTATTTTAATTCCGCCACTTGTATCACACTCCTTTTATCCTCAAAGCTACCCTTAGATGCAGGCTGATCTTTTCTCCGGCCGGGATGAGTAAAATAATAAACATAAGCTTTATCACCATTTACTACTACATCGCAGTGGCCACCAATGGCCTGGTCATCCTTACCCTTACCGGGGTTCTCCAGTATTGGTAATGACTGCTTTTTCCAGTTTAACAAATCGTCACCAGAAAATACTTCCATACCGTTCCACGCATCAATGATCATAAAGTATTTTTCTTCCAGTAAAACACTTTGGGTCCTTCTCCCCTCACAGCTATTGCTTTGCCCCTGTCTTCCCAGTTGTATAGATCCTTGCTATCGGCGTAATAAATGCTTTTGCCATCCCTTTCATTATTATACCACATACGCCAGAGAGAATCATTTATTTTATAGACCGAGGCGTCGATCACCTTTTCATTGACCAGCTTCACTACAGACTGATAGGTCCAGTTCAACAAATCGCTACTGGTAAGATGCACAATGGTTCTCGGATGAGACCAACTATTAAATGTTCCCGGTACATAGGTAAGGTACATATGAAAAGTACCATTGTGTTCGATCACATCCGGCGCCCAATGCGTATATCCCTCATGAGGCCGGTAGTTGATATTGGCCGTATCCAGATAGATCCACGCTTTGCCATCCTTACTTTCGGCAATGCCAATGCGCGTGCCATGTACCCATTCAACAGTAGTATCCTGTATACTGGCGCGCCGGTTGGTGTAAAACATCCACCATGCGCCTCTTTCCTTATTATAAATAATAGCAGGATCGGCAGCGCCGTGATATACCGGATCATCAAACAATGGCTTGGGAGCGACAGATTTACTTTGCGCTTTAGACACAACAGGTTCAATCAGCAAAACCAGTAACATAATTATAAAGCAGACTGCAGTGTTACCTTTTCCCCTTTTAATACCCCCGTTAACCAACAGTTCGCCAAAACTTTGTACCATACTAATTCTCTTTGATTAAAGTTACATCGTCAACACAACAAAAGGCGTTGGCTTGTCCCTCGCCTATAAAACCTACCTCAACCTTTCCGCCTCTTATCTTAACTTTTCCTATACTTATCTTCTTCCAGCTTTCAGCGGCAGTAACATAGTTTAAGGCAGGGCTACTACTCCCACTATGTGCATACATCTTAATGGTGGCCCCACCGGGACTGCATTTTACCATTGCAGTTAAAGTATACCTGCCATCTTCGAGCTGTACATAAGGCGTTGAAGTGATTACCTGTGATATTTTTCTTTTAAACGGAACGATATCACTGATAAAGAGACTTTTTCTCCTGTCACTTTTTTCCTGTCAGTTCTGGTGTTAAAATAATTTAAAACGGGGAAGCAGTACTATCCAAGGATACTTTATTGCCTTGCATTACCTCAGTGGTCCAGCCGCAAAAATGTCTGCACCGGCTTAACATGGCTGGGAATACGGTTTCTATCGGCTTCAAAGCTTCCATTCAATACATAATTATTATCCGGAGCCACTTCCCACCGGCCTGTTTTTACATCTATATTCCATGAGCTCAATGAATTAAAATAAGGTTTCGTATATTGAAATGACAGCGGGAACCATTGATTATATCCGAGCCCGTTGCCGGCAAAATTGGCCCATCGATCTCCACAATATACAATAGTTTCCTGTTGGCTTCCTTTTACGTTTACAAAAAGCCCGTTTGGGTTATATGCGCATAATCTTTTTCGCTGCCTTCCATTACCTGCATATCGTTAGCCGGCAGGTAGGGACCGTATATGTCATCTGCAACCAGGTAATAAGCAAAAGATGCGTCCCAGCCGTAGATATTGGAAGCCGTCATATAATATTTCCCTTTGTACTTAAACATACAATTCCCTTCACGGCTCGCACCTTTAAAAACCTCTTTACAATCGAGCAGTCCTACTTTATTATTTTGTAGGCCTATTTCAGAAACATAGATACGGTTGCGTCCTCGCCCGTAAGAATAAACCAGGTAGGATTTTCCTGTATCGGGATCTGTAAAAACAGTCTGATCCCCGGTATTGGAAGTGCCAATCAACGACTGCATATTGATCAGCTGATGCCAGCCAAACACGCCGGCTGGCGTATTGACAGTGCCACCAGTACCTGGTTTCCAAATTGAACAAACATGGCGTACTGATTCAGTTCCCTTATATATGCCACCCTAATCGCCCTACCCACGTAACCCTGCTTGTTTTCTCCAGGCTTTCACGACTCATTACATTGCCTTCGAATTTCCAGTTCACCAAGTCGGTTGATGAATAGCAGGTCACTGCCTGAAAAGTAGCATTGGGTAGTGTAAGCGACGGATCGCTACGATATTGATCGGCCTCTTTATAGTGTACACCATACCAGTAATATTTTTCGGTATTGGTGTGTGGATCTTTAAATGTAAAAAATACCGCCGCCCTGGCTATAAATAGGTTGGCTGTTCTCTGTACTCCAGAAGCGATCGTTTTTGATGTTTTGCATCTGTGCCAACCCTATACCCCATACCAGGCAGGCAAGGGTGAATAGCATATACCGTGCAAGGCCTGGCCAGGAACAATTCTTTTTAATTTGTTTCATGTAATTTATTGCAGCGCTGTTAAACTAACGGGGCCTGAAAGGCCTGAAGGTAACGGCTTCCAGTTTGATGCATTAAATAAACCATCTTTCACGTTCTCTGCCTTACGCGCAGGCATATTGGTGTTATAAAAAATCTTCCAGGGTATATTATTGCGATCCATGTAGGAAATGCGATTAGCCATTAAATTAGCTACCACTATTTCCAGCCGGTTAGTTGCCTGTAAAACCGCAGCCGGTATAACAGCGTTAAAAGACGGACCTATCAGGGTAGCCACTGGTTTACCGTTCAGTATCACTTCAGCCGTTTCATTTACTTTTCCGAGACTAAGCAAATAGCTGGCTGCCCTTCCCGGTGGTTTATTAAACTGAAGGGTATACCTGGCCACCCCGAAAAGTTTGTATAAGCATCCCCGTCTAAATCTGTCCATGATCCCAAATGGTTAGCCGTGGTTGCCGCTGGCAAAACAGGGCCACCGTGCAGAAATTCAAGCTTCCATGAGCCATCCAGAACCATTACATTCCCTGCAGGTTCCTGTAAAGAAACGGGATGCCCGTTTTTTAAAACGCAGCGATTGAATAATTACTGATGCATGGGGCTCCAATTGAATACGAACTTCAATACCTCCCCGGCGGCCCGGCCGGGTTTGAGCCATACCTTTTTCTCCGCTTGCAGGATCAAATAATGCGACTGTCTCCGCATAATTGGTTAACCCGACCCATTCATCTACTTTATGATCCGTACGGTTATTTACAAAATACAAATAGCCCTGCTCATTTTTCCGGCGCAACATGTAAACAGAGTCTGACAAAGGCTTTTCCTGCCTGGCTTTTGCAAGGCGGGTAAGTTCCGTAAGCTCATCGCTCATATGTACCAGGCCTTTCCCTAAACTGGCTGTTTGCACAGACTGATTTTTATTGAACTTTAATGTAGACAGCAACTGATGCAACTGGGTTCTTCTTTCGCCGGCTTTATTGAACCCTGGTACATCCCGGGGCAAATGTTTATGCACTAATAAAGTTGCGCCCGCCTTAACCATGCTGAGCAGGGCAGCCATTGAAGCTTCGGGTATTTTATCAATTGCCGGCAGTAAAATAGCTTTAAACCGGTTACCTCCCGTAACAATGTTGCCACCCTGAAATTTAAATTGCTCTAACTGCCGGTCTGAGAAAAAATCAAAGCTGTATCCTTTTTCTACCATATCTTTTGCAACATGCTCGAAATCGGTATTTACAAAGTTCTTTTCCATGCCATCGAAATGCTGCAGCAGTGTATTACCAGGCTGCGAATAACGATCCGCAATAGGATAATAAAGTAATATATCATTGTCTGGCTTCCCACTTTGCAGGAAAGACTGCACCCTTGCCACATATTGATTTAAAGCATGAAAATGCCGCCATTGCGGATTCTCCGGCTGAAAATGAACGGCAGCGTAAAACAACCACCCCGGCCATCGGGCATTTTGAGGTGAGTATTCAGTACCGTGATAAAAATATGGTTCACGCCTCCCAGAAAAAACAGGTCGAGAGCCTTTTTAACATCCCCCAGGAAGATAAGAAATGTTCGTTAAGCCATGTAGCCGATTCGGAAGATACCAGGGGCTTTCCCATTACATGGGCGGCAGATGTAGCGAACTTAAAACGTAAAATATCATTACCCTCTGTCTCCGGTATATCTACTACGCTATATAAATCTAATGTATTAGCGGGAGACCCATGGCTTTGGTTGCGTAACATTTTTCCTTTCCCCACTCCCCATCTTTTCCATTCCCGGGTAAAATGGTCTAAAAGCAACTCGTCGACCACTGAACGGTAATCATAAATAACGCGGGCATTCTTTTCTGCGTCTGACTTTCCTAAAAGGGCTGGCAATTCATTACGCAGGTCATATCCTTTTCTTTTATAAAATTCTTCAAAAAATCCCGGTGTCCAATTGGCTTCTCCCCGCGCGTCATCTACCTCGTAAGAATCATTAAAAACGAACGTAGATAGCTGATATCATAACCCTTAAACGCTTCATCGAATCTCTTAAAATAATTTTGTGCTGCTGTCTTTGAAAAATGATCAATAGCATATCCTTCACCTCCCGGCGCAGCCCTCTCTACCATTTTGCCGTGCAAACCTTCAAATAAAGCATATAATGTCCAGTCGCCCGATCCTGCCGGCGCACTCCACTGTAACTGGCCATCTTTATTTACTTTGTCTGTGAGATCTATTGGTTTTACGTTAGGGTTATAAGCCATTAAAGTAACCAGTTTCAGCTTACCAGGAATTGCACCTGATCTAATGCCAGCCCCTGCAGATCGCCATTCCGTGTTAACGGATTTTTAAGGCTTGCCACAGCTACCTTTTACCATTCGCTGTACGCACGAAACCCTCGCGTTCAAAAATGACCCGTTCTGCTAATTGCCGGCCGGCTTCCAATGTAAATATTTTGTGGAAAACAGCTTTGCTGGCATCTGCATCCGTCACCCAAGGCCCGCCAAAGGGCCAACCTGTTCCGTTAGCCAGGTCAACCCCTAATCCCAAACGTTTACTTTCCTTTAAAGTGTAAGCAAACAATTGCATCCACCGGGGAGAAAGAAAATCCACAAAATGCTTTTCCTCTCCGTAAACCCCGTAAATAGGGGTAATCTCTACGCCGCCAAGTCCCGCTTTCTGATACTGCTCCAGGTTCCAGCTAAGCCCTTTCTCATCAACAGCGCTCCTTCCCACCACCAGCGGGTCCATGGTTTGTGTTGCTGGCGTATAACCGGCCATTCCAATTGTGCCTTTGCTGTTCCTGCCACTATTAATAAGAATGCGCAACTGCACAGCGCATGCAGATAACCTTTTCTTTTAAAAACCATTGGTTTTGTTTAAGATTTTAAATGGCTGCCTAAACCCAATCGTTAATATACAGCAGCAATACATTTACCGGCTATTCAACAAGCCTTCCCGTAAAATTAAAGCTCCTGTTTATTCAGCAATCCTGAACTATCCTGTTGATAAAAGTAAAAATGCAGCCTTTTCCTTACGAAAAACAGGATTCTTATACTAATTATACATGGGTTGAGATATTTTTGAAAAATCTGTATTCAGGATTCAACCTTGCCAACCGATCATAAAATAGAGAGGGGCCCTTTTTGGCTCCTCTCTATTTATTGTAACCCGTTAGTAACCGGGATTTTGATAATTCTTCATCTGGTCGGGCGACATAGGCTGTCCTCCTATTTGCTGGGCAACCATTTGCAGGTAAGGAATGGGCCTCCGTTTATGAAACGTTGCAAACGAGGGACTGATGTCTGCATTATACAATTTCGTTCTTTCAAACAATGTTTCTGTCCGAACCAGGTCTTCCCACCGGTAAAACTCACCACACAATTCACGGGTTCTTTCGTTCAACATGAAATGAATGAATCTATCTGTAGTAGAAGTTACTGACGGAGGATACAATTCACCGGGCGCATTGGTTGTAAACAAGGTAGTGGTTGCCATATTTGCTGCTTCTGTATTTGCCAAGGTATTAGGGCCACCCATATATTGCCAAATCTGCGGGCTCCGAATTTCGTTCGCCTTGTAGGCAGCCCGCTGCCTGAGCCTATTTACATAAGTTAATGCACTGGTATAGTCTCCTTTCCTGCCATAGGCCTCTGCTATAATAAGGTAGGTCTCGGCCAGCCGCGCGTAGGTACCATTCCTGATTCCTTTAGCTTCATTATTGGTATTAGTTAAGCGGATGGGATCTGAAAGTTTCCACATGGTGAGATACTTGTTGTTATTAAAGTCGCTGGTGATCGCCCCACCGGCCGTGGTTTGCTTATTTCTTGCAAACACTGCATAATAACGCATGGCGGCTATTTGAGAGGTTAGCAGGGGCAGGTTAGGCGGATTTACAATATACAACCCCGCGGTATCGCCTAACATTACTTTTGGTAAATTAACCAGCGCCGGAGAGGGTGCATTTGCCGCTGTCCAGTATAAACCGGGAGAAGCTGCCTGCGTTGGAATAGAGCCGTTCCTGTAATATACAGTCTGAAAAGTTTTAAAAAACCTTGAGTCATTTATTTTATCAAAAATGTCGATGGTATAATCGGTAGGGCGCAGCCTTCTAAAAGGTCGTCCGTTAAAGAAGTCTCTTACCATACCAGTGATACCGGCGTCATACTGCGACGGATAAAAAGATGTGTTTGATTGTTAGCCCCACTGCCCACCAGTAACAAATTGGAGCTAAACTGGGCTGCGAAAATAATTTCATTGCTGGCATTATTGGCTTCTATTTTTGCCTTGCTGCTAAGGGCGGGCTCCTACCTGGCCCAGAGGAGCTATTGTTCCATCGGGATAGGCCGCATTAAATAAACTGCCAAAATCTGCTTCTAGGGTGTGACCGCTATTCACTATCACCTCATTAGCAAAATAAATAGCGCTGTCCATATCGGTGGCTTTTTGTCCGCGCTGTTCTGTTACAGCGCTTCCTCTTGTCAGGTATACCTTTGCCAGGTAATGGTTCACCATTGCTTTGGTTACACGCCCCCTGTCGGCACTGGTATAACGCCAGGGCAGGCTCTCTACTGCAGCGGCGGCCCGCAGATCTGTAATCACCTGTGCATATACATCAGCCTCGCTGGCCCGCGGAAATTCGTATTGCGCTTCCTTGGGTACAGACAATACAAGCGGTACGCCTCCCAATTGCTGCAGCAAATGAAAATAATAGAAGGCTCTCAACCCCTTCAGTTCTGCAATCCTTAAATCTTTTTTGGCCTGTGTGCCCAAACTTACCGAGGTGGGGTTATCATAAGCTGAAATTAATTCAATGCCCTGGTTACACCGCCGTATACCTGCATAATTATTCGTCCAAAGCCCGTCTACAAACAAATCATTGGCATTGAGGTTGGCATCATAGTCGTTATACCGTACGTTGTTAAACTGGTCGCCTTCGCGAAATTCGTCAGTTCCAAAGTTAGACATCGCATAAGATTGTTCACCGGTAAATTTCCATTGCAGGGGTGCGTAAGCCGACTTTACCAGGTCTTCGAGGCCTGCATCCGTTTTATAGTAATCTTCAGTAAGCGTACTTACCAGTTCTTCTTTGATAAACTTATTACAGGAAGTTACCGTTAACAATAAAACAGCAGTAACCGTGCATTTCATATATAATATTAAATTCTTCATTGTATTACGTTTTAACCTTTTAAAAAACTTACAGATCAACCCTTACCCCCAACACATAACTCTTGAAACTATAGGAGCTGGGACCTACCTGGCTGGTGGTGTTACCCGGGAACTCCTGTAAGGAACCGTTTCAGGATCATAATCCTTATCTCCATTATGTATGAGGAAAGGATTAACCGCCGTTACATATACTGCAAGATTGCTGGCATGAATTTTTGATGTGAACGTTTTAGGCAACCTGTAAGTGAGTGTAATATTTCTCACCCGTATAAATGTTGCCTTCCTGTAAGTAAGCGCCTCCCAATAGAGGGAATATCGCTGGTTTGAGTTGGCTGCTGATACTCGTTAGAGGGGTTAGATGGGGTCCAGTAATCAACTCGGTTAGACTGATACCGCCCCACCAGGCCCGGTCTTGGTACCCGGTAAAGACCTCCTACCCTGAAATAGGTAAGAAAATTAAGCTCAAAGTCTTTGTAAGACAATGTATTATTGATACTGGCGATGAAATCGGGATTATGGGAGCCCAAAACAACCTTATCGGCATTGCTGAATGTTGAATCGCCGTTGGCATCTAAAATTTTTATCTTACCGGGTAAAAATGCAGTGTTGGTTTTACCATTCTTTATCCAGTATAAAGAAGAAAGAATACCTCCTGCGGCGGTGTCGCTATACTGGAAGATCCCTTCTTTTTATAGCTCCAGTAAACCTGTAAAGGCTGATTCAATATCCAAAGATTAGCATAGTTACTGTTGCCTGACCCATCAATATCTACCAATCTTTCCTTGTTTTTAGAAAACATAAAATCTGTGCTCCATTTAAAATTGGCATTATCGATGTTGCGGGTGCTCAGGGCAACTTCAATACCTCTGTTATTTACCTTACCTAAATTTACAGACAGATAGCCTACGCCATTGGCCGCAGGTATCGATTTATCCTGCAGCTGGTTAACCGTATTGGTATTATACACATCGATGGTACCCGTAATGCGGTTATTTAAAATCCCAAACTCTAATCCCAGATTTGCAGTAGTTGTTTTTTCCCATGTAAGTGTAGGTACTGCAAAGGTAGCAGGAGCAGCGCCAATGGCAGCAACACCATTACCCCAGCTGTAACTTGTAGATGCCAGGGGTCCGCCTGTTCTATACGGTGCAATAGACGCATTACCAACCGTACCAATACCCAACAATCTCAATTTGGCGTAGTCAAATAAATTCTGTGAAGCAAAAAAGACTCTCTGTCTAATTGCCATGCCAACGAAGCCGAGGGAAACCAGGCGCCTGTACTGTTAACTGCAAATACAGACGAGTTATCATATCGATTGCTTAACGTAAGTAAATACTTGCTTCTAAAACCATACTCTACCCTTGCCATATACGACAGGTATTTAGCTTCGGCAAAGTTACCACTGCCGGTAACCGTTGCATCGGTATTCTTTTGCAGGGAATACCATTTCTGGGATTCAAAGATCAGATTGTTGGCACTCATGATAGAAGTATCTGTTCTGTTGAGGCTCTGCATCTCATGCAGTAATGTAACATTAATAGAGTGATCTGATTTTATATTGGTACTATACGTTAAGATATTATCGTATACCCAGGAAGAGCTACGCACGTCAGTTCTCGAAGCATTGGCGGGGCTGCCCAAACGGATGGAAGATTGCGCTCCGTTGAATGTACCCCTGTTTGAATTACGGATATCGGCGCCAAACATGGTACGGTATTTAAGCCCCTTAAATAAAGTAACTTCCGCATATACATTACCAAACACCCGGTTAGCCTTGGTTTGATCCATTACTGTATTGCGGTCGTTGATGGCACTTACTATTTGCTGGTCACGGTTGGGAAACATTACCCAGTTGCCTGCACTATCATAGGAGTCACCAATGGTATCATACCGTTCGCATTTCCATAAGAACTGGTGCTGCTATTGGTAATGCTATGTATAAAATTGATGGAGGTTCCAAAATTTAAAAACTTAACCGGTTTAAAGTCCACCGAATTCCCGATGGAATACCTTGTATAGTCCTGCGCATACTCAATGCCCGTTTGCTTAAAGTAGCCTGCGTTTAAAGAAGACCTGATTTTATCGCTGCCTCCCGTTACAGAAATACTGTGATTATCGGTAGAGCCATTTCGTAATCCCACTTCATTTTGCCAGTCGAAGCTTTTTACCTTCGACGGATCATACATATATCTACACTATCCAGTTGAGACGTAATGCCTAACCCTCTCAGCAGCTCTTTTTCGGCATCAGTTGTTGGTCTTTTACGTGCCCTGAAAATATTATTAGCCGGGTCGTATACATCCCAGGTATAGGCATCTTTGATTGAATTCCATTGTTCAATGCTACCAAAGCGGGTCCAGAAAAGTGCAATATCGTTAATAGCAGTAGGATAATAGTATAACGGATTAGTAGCTGAAGCCGTACCCCTGTTGGCCGTATATTGGCGGTCGGCAAAAAAGCCTGCCGCCAGGCATCGGCTATTCCGGGCCCGTCATATATGGGCGCTTGCCTGATGATCTGGTCAACGGATTTGCTGCCCATATAAGTGACATTTATTTTACCGGCCTTTCCCTTTTTGGTAGTGATCTGCACAACCCCGTTTGCACCGCGTACACCGTAAATAGCTGTAGCTGATGCGTCTTTTAAGATATCTACCGATTCAATATCTGCCGGGTTCATATCGTCGATCGTATAAGTTACCGGGAACCCGTCTACCACGTATAATGGTTCATTGCTGGCATTCAGCGATCGATTTCCCCGGATGCGGATGGTACTTCCTCCACCGGGCCTGAAACTGTTGGGCGTAGCCACCACACCGGTTACCCGCCCCTGTAAAGCCTGTGTAAGATTGGTAACAGGTACACTGCGGAGATCGTCGCCCCCTACAGAAGCTATCGCTCCGGTAACATCACTTTTTTACGGGTACCATAACCTACTACCACTACCTGGTCCATTTCGGCTGCTTTCTGCCTGAGCACTATATTTAACTGCGCCTGATTTACTGTCACTTCCTGCGTTTCAAAACCCACGCTGGAAATCACCAGTACCGAATTTAAAGGAACATCGATCGTAAACTGCCCCTCTGCCCCGGTTGCTACCGTTAAAGTCCCGTTTTTAATTGCACGGACGCACCTGCTACAGGCTTGGCATTTTCATCTAATACACTCCCCGTAATTTTTGTGGCTGGCTGGGCCCGCAATGTAAAAGGGTTCACCCAAAAAATATTGCGCATAGCAATAAGCAACAAGAATACTTGCTTCTTTTCATATGACTGTTTGGTTTAAATTAAATAATCGTCAGAAGTACCATACAATGTAGCCAATAAAGAAAAGGCAACTGTCCTGAACCATCCTGCTCCACCACACAACTAACTCATTTGCATGTATTTTTTCCAGGTTTTTCTTAAACTGATTTTCAACCGGGCAAACACAAAAAAGCGTGCTTATACAGCGCGCTTATGAAATCCGGGGTGCTATTTTTTATTGCTTCATTTGTACAGCGCTGTCGTTTATTTCAAAAGGATGCAATTGGAGCATTCGATAAACTTCGGCACCGGCCAGCAACACAGGACCATAGCCATGGGCAGCAAAATTATTTACCGGGCGATAATAATAGAATGCAGGATCGAAGCCCATGCCTGTTCCCACACAGGTTCCTTCTACCTGCCCATTACCGGTAACCTTTGTAGCTATTGCATTCCATGCCAATATTACCATGGGGCCATAGGCTTTTGCATCCAGCCAACCTTTATTAACAGCACGTGCTATACAATAAGCATATATTGCGGTAGCGGATGTTTCCAGGTACGAATCGTTCTTATTTAAAAGCTGATGCCAGAAGCCCTTTTTATCCTGCAAAGCAGCCAGGCCGGCAGCATGCTTTTTCAACATTTCCAAAATCTGCTTTCTCCCGGGATGCGCTTGAGGCAAAGCATCTAACAATTCAACTTTTGTCATAATGGCCCAGCCATTAGCCCTTGCCCAATGAAACTGGGGATGCGGATCCATATCCTGCACCCACCCATGCATGTAGAGATCGTTATCTTTATTAAACATGCGGCTGGAAAACAGCAGATACTGTTTTACTGCTTCATTAAAGTACTTCACATCACCCGTCAACTTACCCATTTGAGCCAATGCCGGCAAGCTCATATACAAATCGTCCAGCCAAAGCGTATTCCGTAAGGGCCTGTTCCTGGCTAATGTACCATCCTTTAGCCTGAACTCTTGGGTCATGATATAATTGATAAAATTATCTACCATGGGCCTCACTACACCGGCTTTGGCTCCGGCATTCATTGCTTTGATCATAGATGCGCACAAAGATCCGGCATCATCCAGCGCGTGCGGCTGCAGAACTGATTTGACCGGCGTAGCAATACTGGTTTGTTTCGCCTGTAAGTTTTTATAGTGCTTTACAACATCTCCCAAAAAGTTTACCCTATCGATCGAATACTGCGCATAGCGTTTGTCGCCTGTAGCTGCTGCAACCTCCAGCATTCCCGTATAAGTAACTCCCCACTCATAGCTGGTGAGCCTGAAATCGCCTTTTTTAAAACAGCATTTTCATCGGCCTTAGCCAGCTCCACCTCGGCCCCGGTTTGCTTATCTACCAGGCCCGCAGGTGTTACGGCATTCAGGTATTCATATACACGATCCAAAACCACTTTAACTTTTTCGGGCGTTGTTTCGCCATAAGGTATATCATAATCCGGCTTCATCAGGTGTAGCGGCATTGTAGCATCATTACCTTTGCCACTCACATATTGGGCAGACACTAAAGTTGCCGTAAACACTCCAACGCCCAACAGTAAGGCGGTTTTGATTTGACACGCTAACATGACTTAAATATTTTGGTTTAAATACAGTAAAAATTAAGAAGCTAAGGCATATAAAAACCTCTTTCAAAGGCACCGACAGCGGTTCGTTATCAGGATGGGTCTCCATGATATCCGCCATATAAGCCCACCATTGCTGCATAACCGGGCTTGCGGGTAAATCATTCATTATTCTTCCTTGTTCCAGCTTCAGTATACCAATTAAATCAAGCGTTTCGGAATCGAGAAAGATCGCATAGTCGCTTATGCCCGTCTCATGCAAAAGTTTTTTTAGTTCAGGCCATATTTCGTCATGTCGCTTTTTATATTCTGTTTCAAACCCCGGAAGCAATTTCATTTTAAAGGCAAACGCTGCATATCGCTGGTTTATCGTTTCAATAAAAATACAAGTAATGGTCGTTCCCATTGCTGCAATCGTCAATATCAGGAACAAATTAATAATTCTCTCCCAACGGCGCGTCCTGAACTGTCCTGAGAGCTGTATCAAGCATTACTTTAATGCATTTGGGGAAAAAGGAAAATCGTCATTTTCAACATGTTCTTTTTCATGATGTCGGCGATGCGCGCTATCACATCCGGATGAGCAGCTGCCACATTATGCTGCTCTGCAGGATCTGATTGCAGGTTGTACAATTCTATCGGGCCATCGGCATGGGTCATAGCATTTAAACGTATTCCTTTCCAGTTATCTATGCGAACGGCTTGCTTGCCTCCCTGCTCATGAAACTCCCAGTATAAATATTCATGGTTTTTCTGTGAGCTGTTCTTCAGTTCAGGAACTATAGATATCCCATCAGTTGCCTGGGGCGCCTTAACTCCGGCAAGTTCTGCAAAAGTGGGCAGCAGGTCCCAGAAAGCTCCTGCAAATTCAGACTGGCGTCCCGCCTGTATAGTACCGGGCCACCATGCTATGAAAGGCGTACGAAGGCCTCCCTCGTACAGATCGCGTTTAATACCTTTTAAACCTGCGCTGCTATTAAAGAACGATGGATCATTACCTCCTTCTTTATGCGGTCCGTTGTCACTGGCAAAAAGTATCAGCGTATTATCCGCTATCCCTAATGCGTCCACCTGCTTCCTTACTTCTCCTACATATTGATCCAGCCTTCCTACCATAGCGGCATAAGCGGCATGCGGATAAGCCTGCGGCTGGTACCCTTTTCCCTGCCATCCTGTTGCAACAGGTACGGGTTTCTCTTCAAAGGCCTTAACATAATACGCCAGCAAAGAATCATTGGCGGGTAACTGTAAAGCAGCATGAGGCAGCGTATAAGAAAGAAAAAGAAAAAATGGTTGACGGCTGTTTTTCTGAATAAATTCGCGGGCTTTATCATGTATCAACTGCGCTGCATAAACTGTTTGCGATGTATTAGTATTAGGCAAAGACACTTTGGAAGCATTATGCCATAGGTGTTCTGGGAAATAGTTATGCGCCAGCGACTGGCAGTTATAACCAAAAACTCATCAAACCCCTGCTTATTAGGATCGCCGGTAGTGCCTACAAAGCCCAGCCCCATTTTCCGAAATCACCTGTAGCGTATCCGGCCTGTTTCAAAAGCCCTGCTATCGTAACCGTGCCTTCAGGTAGTGGCCACTGTCCTTCTGGCTTTGTGGCTTTATTGCCCCGTACAGGCGTATGCCCTGTATGCTGCCCTGTCATTAAGGAAGAACGGGATGGTGCGCACACAGAAGTGCCTGCGTAAAACTGGTTAAACTGCACTCCTTCCCGCGCCAGGCGATCCAGGTTAGGAGTTTTGATCTTTTTCTGTCCATATACGCCTACATCACCAACGCCCAGATCGTCTGCCAATATGAGGATTATATTGGGCTTTTTGTGTTGCCCGCATAATTCTGTAAAACTCCCCGTCAACAAAACAGGCAGTAAAGAGAACAACCATCTCCATTTCATATAAAAATTATTTTTGTTCAATAGTAGGAACCACCAATATAGGGATCTGCGCTTCGTGTAATATCCGTACCGAAGTTTCGCCATTCAGCAGTCTTGATAAACCGCTATGCTGATGGGTACCGATTACAATAAGCCCTGCCCCGATTTCCCTGGCATAGCCAATAACTTCATCTTCAACCGTACCTAAAAGCACTTTAGTAATCAATTCCCTTGAACTAAAATCTGCTTTGATCTTCGCCAACTGCTCTTCGGCTATATTTTTATGCGCTTCTATCAGGTCCATTTCATTAGGAAGAACCGCCGTTTCGATACCTGCCAGAGGATCAACCATATTGGTGGTAACATAAGTGCCAACCGCCGCTACCACATGAACCAGGTGCAGTTCTGATTCAAATTTATCAGCCATTTCAATGGCTTTACTAACAACCAATTCTGTTTGGCTTTGTAAATCTAACGCAGCAACAATACTTTTCATTCGTATATTTTTTATGGTTTTAAAGGTAGAATGAAACATCGCATTATATATGTTCCCCGTGTAAGAATACCAATAACTGTCGGAATATCATGCTTCGTTTCATGTATATATATTTTTACTGATCGGGTCCTATAGCGTTTCGCATAAGAAAACAGCCAGGCATGAAAGCGAATATTTTTTTATGCTACATTTCATATCAATTGTTTTAAATGTTGTAAACCGATGGCATATTTTAAATTTTCGGCTTACTTTAGTACGACATAAAGCTACTACTTTGAAGCAAGATAAAGAAGTTTGGTTAAGGGACGAACCTGTTGAAGGCATTACAGCACTACTGCAACCTGTTGCCCACGCACTCCTCCAGTCGGGTGAAGAACTTGCAATTATTATGCAGAACTTTAATAATGAATATTTGTGGAGCAAGCCGGCTGGCTGTGCTTCGCCGGGATTTCATTTATTACATATTGCCGGTGTACTGGACCGCCTGTTGACTTATGCAGAAGGAAACCTGCTTTCGGAAACCCAGCTGGCTTATTTAAAGAAAGAAGCGGAAATACATAACCTCACTTATTCGGAACTCGCAAATCAATGCCGGCAACAGATTCAAACTACCCTGGAACGATTAAAAACTTCACCTCCGACATGCTTACCGACCGCAGGTGGGTTGGAAGAGCCGCCCTTCCCTCCACCGTTATAGGGCTTTGTACGCATGCAGCTGAACATACTATGCGACATATAGGCCAGCTGATGGTTACCGTAAAGGTTTTACATGCCCCGCAGCACTCCCTCCTTTGACACTATGCCTGTTTTTCGGTAAGATATCTCCAATATCTTTTAGGAACATGACGTACATGTAGCCGGGTATTTTTCCTCGACGCGATATTGGTACTCTTGAAATAATCCTGCCACAAGGCAGCGTATAGAGCTTCCTGCTCATCAAGTGTAACGGAGTCGGTAGCTACAGAATCTGATGAAATATCTAATACACTCAACTCTATTTCACTAAGCTGACGTTTATCATAATATGCGCCATACCTGCGTTTATTATCGTAAATAAGCCATTGCTGATCTGCATAGCGCTCCCTGAAAAAACGCGTTATAAGTGGTAACACATTAAAATCCGGCTCCATAGTAGCAAAATACAAATGGTCTTTACTTTTTTGAAAGCGTATAAACGCCTTCATACGGTGTTTTTCCCGCTCTACTTTTTTGGCTGTTTGGGTAACGGATAAAATATCAGCGTCGCCATAATTGTTTATTACCTCACCGCCGTTTTTAAAAACATTCACCATCAGCCGGAATAATTGATCATATATTTCGGGTATTTCGGCCAAATACGCCACGTATATTTTTCGCGCTTCGGTAGCCGGCAAACGTTTTATAAGCCCGTTCCACACTCTTTGTGCACAGGCATCATTAGTATTCACATGGTGAATAATTCCAAAAACAGAATTTTGATGAACAGCAGACGCATATAAGCGGGCATTAAAATCCTTTCTTTCAAAACAATCAAAAACAGCAGTAAGCAATCCCTTAAAACTACCATCAAAAACATAGTCCATATAAAGCCGTTTTAAAATAGCTGCAATTGTGCATGATGAAGGTTTTTATATTTACTATGACCGTTGCAGAGAATCATTGATTTAATTTCATGAGGTTGCAGGTTTCGTAAGCTGTTGTAAGAGTCAGCACAGTAAATAAAATACTGTGCCCTGTTGTACGCCACTCCTATTTTCTGCAGTTGGTGCACATGCAATTTACCAAATTTCCGGGCTGCTATAATATGTTGCGCACTCTGCCTTCCTATTCCCGGTACTCTGATGATCATGCCATAATCAGCCGTATTGATATTAACGGGGAAAAGATGCAAATTACGCAGGGCCCAACTTAGCTTGGGATCGATATCCGTTTCAAGATTGGGATGGTTTGTATTTAGCAATTCTTCCACTCCAAATCCATAAAAACGCATCAACCAATCGGTTTGATAAAGCCGGTTTTCGCGAAGCAAAGGCGGGGAGTTCCCAACTGCGGCAAAAGAGAGGTGCTATTGGGTATAGGAATAAAGCCACTATAATATACACGTTTAAGAGAAAATTTTTTATAGTACGCCGCGGCTGTTTGCATAATCTGCATATCCGACTCCGGTGTAGCGCCTATTACCATCTGTGTGCTTTGACCGGCAGGAACAAACTGAGGTACCCTTTTTATTAATTTCCGGTCGCCCTTAAACTGTGCTATCTGGTTTTGCACAAAACTCAGCGGCTTCTGAACGTCCCGGTGGCTTTTATCGGGCGCTACTAGTTGTAGACCCTCTTCTGTAGGCATTTCTAAATTGATGCTCATTCGATCTACATACAGTCCGGCTTCTTTGATCAGCTCCTCACTGGCTTTGGGAATAGTTTTTAAGTGGATATAACCATTATACTTTTCCTCCAACCTGAGTTTTTTAACAACGCGCAGGAGCCGCTCCATAGTATAATCTGCATTTTTAAAAATGCCGGAACTTAAAAAAGCCCTTCTATATAATTACGCCGGTAGAAATTCATGGTGAGCTGCACCACTTCATCTACAGTAAAAGCTGCCCGCTTTACCTCGTTGCTTTTTCTGAAACGCAAAAAGCACAATCATAAATACAGTGATTGGTTAGCAGGATTTTCAATAAGGATACACAACGGCCGTCCTCTGTATAGGTATGACAAATACCATTAGATGCATTGCCGATGCCGCCTTCGTTTTTTCGTTTGCTGCCGCTGCTGCTACAGCTTACATCATACTTGGCGGCATCTGCTAAAATGTTTAATTTCTCCCTTAGCCTATCGTTCATTTTTTAAATTTTGTGAACGATAGCCTGTATACTATACGTTCAATTTCCCTTCCACTCCATCACTGTTATCTGTTTTTTGCCCGGTAACTGCCGCCCAGGCAAAACTGGCCAGCGTTACCAGCTTCCCGGCTTTTGTATCCCAGTAATAAGTATCTCCCGGCGCCACTCTTATAATCGTCACATCCGGATCATCCTTTCCTTCTTCAAACCAGGCTTTAGCCAGCGGCGACCATTTTTCTTCTATCGTTTCTTTATCTGTATAAATAAAAGCATCACCAAAAACAGAGAGATATTCGTGATTGCTGTTGTTCATAAAAATAGCTGTACCCGCTTATCATCCCCAATCTCAAAATTTTTATTGCTGCTGGCACTGCTTATAAACCAGAGATTTCCTTCTTCATCGCATTCCTGCAAAGTCATCGGGCGCGCCGCTAAAGGCAATTCATCCAACTGGGTACAGAACATACAAACACGCGCTTTTTCTGAAAGTTCTTTCAACTTTTTAGCAGCTTCCTGCTGGGTTAAATTTTCGGTAGACATAAAGTTTAGGGTTTAATTGCCTTACCTATACATAAAGCGCGCCAAACCAGTATACCCTAAATTTATTTCTTAAAAGCTGATGCAAAATACGCAACAAAACTAATAATTTTAGTAAAATGATTTGCTATTTTTTTAGTTTCATCATGTTTTTTACTTGCCGTATCTTTAAGCACCAATTCTGAACTATGCCCTACCAAAATATTAACGCCGTAATTGCTGATCTTCAGTCTATAGTAAGCTACTGTAAAAAAACAACCTCAGAGCAGGCTATTTTGCCGCGCTTTATTTACGCATGACCCAGGCTGTAAAAGAGGGCATACAAAACGGGTATTCGAAGATAATCAACGCATGGAACAACTGGATATCTGTTTTGCAGAACGCTATACAGATGCCTGGAAATGCTTTACAACCCAACAACCGTGCACCCAATCATGGCAATATACCTTTAACAGCACTACCAACAATAATAATATAGTATTACAGCATTTGCTGCTGGGCATTAATACGCATATTAATCTTGATCTGGCAATAGCTGCAGCAACTATAGCTCCCGGGAGCAAAATCAATTCCCTGGAAAAGGACTTTAATGTAATCAATCAAATTATAGCTGCACTTATCGACGATGTACAGGAATGCCTTTCACAAGTATGGCCGCCTATGCGGTTCCTGGCCCGTATCATAAACGGGCGCCATGAAGCCGTTTTAAACTTCAGCATTGATAAAGCCAGGGCTACTTCCTGGAGCAATGCGCTGCTATTGGCTAATATGACAGAAGGCCAAAAGAGCCAGCATATAGCGGCGATGGATCATCTTGTAAAAAAGCTGGCAGGCAAAATTGAGCAGCCGGGCCCCTGGGCCATTTACCTGTTAAAACTGATCAGGAAAACCGAATTTGACGTACCTGCAAGAACTATCGGGTTGATTGAATCGGTAGTAATGTGATGAAGATCTTCTTTGATTATGCGCAGAACTTTATACCGCTTCGGGTTATTATCTACTGTGGAGAATATTTTGCTGCAGAGAACGCAGCAGAAATAATGGGGATGCACTCCATTTATTTTATTCTATTGAGCTCCGGCTTCAAAATTACTTATAGGTTCCATAAAATAATATCTGTAACGCTCCGCCAACTTACTTTCTCTGCCGTATTAGTTTCACGTTATATTCAGCATTTTAACTATCTTTAAGTAAACTTAACCCATGATACCATTAAAAATATATGCGGGCGGACACGCTGCTTACCTGGAAGCACTGAAGATAAAACTCAGGGACCTAATTAAAAAAATAAACCGGGATCCGAAATTATCACCTGCAGAAAAAGCAGATGCCCGGCAGGAAGCGGTAAAATCTATACAGCGAGATAAAAGAGAAAGCCTCAAAAACTGTTATTAATTCCTCTACCTTCTTTTTAGGAACCTCCTCTTGTTGGTTTCGGCTTAAATATTGTTATACACTTCTTTACTAATTATAATGTAATGAAGAAACGATATGTATGGATAGGGGCCGGAATATTGGTGGCCGCGGAGCTGTAGCTTATTTGGCAGCAGGCAGAACTGTTCCCAAAGGAATAAAGGCGGTTAGTAACTTTCAGAAAGACCGTTATTTAGGAAAATGGTATGAGATCGCCCGATTTGATTTTCGCTTCGAAAAAAACATGAGCCGCGTAACTGCGGAATATAGCGCCAATAGCGATGGCACCATCCGGGTAAAAAATTCGGGGTACGATAATAAAAAATACAAGCAAAAACAGTCGATAGGTAAGGCCAAGTTTGTAGGCAACGAGGATGTGGCTATGTTAAAAGTATCCTTCTTTGGACCCTTTTATGCAGGCTACAATGTGATCGCCATTGATGACAATTACCAATATGCACTGGTTTGCGGGAAGAGCAGGGATTACCTGTGGCTACTTTCGCGGGAAAAAACAATGCCTGACAGCATTAAGAACAACTACCTCAACATTGCAAAAAGGCAGGATTCAATATTTCCGAACTCGTGTGGACACAACAGTATTAAAATATGTCGCAGATCAATCCAGATCAATATGATCAATTAACGGCTTCCGAAGCGGTAGCATTGCAAAAGGAACTGAGGGCCCGAATAAATATTACAACACTCAACACCCCAATACGCTTAATTGGAGGCGCTGACATCTCTTTTAATAAATTTGAAGAAACTGTTTATGCAGGTATCATTATACTGAAATACCCCGAAATGACGCCCGTTGACCAGATATCTGTAATTGCTGCTACCCGTTTCCCTATATATCCGGCTTATTAGCATTCAGGGAAATTCCGGCTCTTTTAAAAGCATGGAATAAACTGGCTCAAAAACCGGATATCATGGTGCTGGACGGCCAGGGCATTGCGCACGAAAGACGATTGGGCATCGCTACTCATTTCGGGTTACTAACCGATACCCCTTCCATTGGATGTGCGAAGACCAGGCTAACGGGCACTTACACCGAACCGGAAGACCGGATTTTTGCCCAAAGTCCTTTATTTCATAAGAATGAACATATAGGCACTGTTTTGCGTACAAAACTAAAATGTAAGCCCATCTTTGTTTCCCCGGGCCATAAAGTCAGCATTGATCAAAGCGTAGACATCATTAAAAACTGTACCCGCAAATACAGAATTCCCGAGCCCACCCGCTTAGCCCATCTACTGGTTAATGAAACAAGAATTCAACACAAAAAAATACTATGCCACCGCTATTTTAAAGCGCTCCGGGCATGGTTGTAAGCAGGTATGCTTCTTTCTGAGATCGTTTTTCATTCATTTGCCGGCACAGAACATGTCACTCCCCGGGGACATATAAAACACCTTATCTAAAAAAACGGCCTCCTGTCTCGTAAAAATGCCTGCTCATCGAAAATCTTTACAGGAACAGCTGCAGCATAATATTTTTACATCGGTTTAGAGGGCTAGAGTGGGCTGCGGTGCCTTTCCAGGTAGTACGTTTGCCCCTCTTTTTTATCTGATCCTCCCGCAATTTCGTTTCTCATACTAAAACAGGTCTTTTAATACGGTTTGAGCTGCATGATAGCCGCACATACCATGCACGCCACCGCCAGGAGGAGTAGATGAGGAGCAAATGTATATTTGCTTATCGGATGTACGATAAGGTGTCAGGCTTAAAGTAGGGCGCGTATACAACTGGCAAATGTCTATAATACCACCATTAATATCTCCTCCTATATAATTGGGATTATAAGTTTCCATTTGTTGGGCGTTCATAGTATGCCTGCCTAATATAAGCTTTCTGAACCCCGGAGCAAAGCGTTCTACCTGTTGTTCGATAACGCCCGTCATATCAACAACAGATCCATTAGGAACATGGCAGTAGCCCCAAGCTGTATGCTGACCCGCCGGCGCACGTGAATCGTCAAATAAGCTCTGCTGAGCCAGCAGTATAAAAGGCTTGTCTGCTATTTTCCCCGAGGATGCCGTACTTTCTGACAAAGCGATTTCTTCGTAGGTTCCGCCTATATGAATAGTAGCCGCTTTTCTACATTGTTCCGAAATAAAAGGTATAGGACCACTCAGTGCCCAATCTACTTTAAATACACCCATGCCATAACGATAACGTTGCAGCTGTGCTTTATAAAAAGAATTAAACCGGTGACCTGCTATTTGTAGCATTTGTGCCGGTGTTACATCTAATAATACAGTACGCGCCGGGGGTAATTCGTCTACAGACTGTATCCATTTACCGGTTTGAATAGTTCCGCCTAAATGTTTAAAATAAGCAGCCAGGGCATCTGCAATTGCCTGGGAGCCTCCCTTCGCCATCGGCCATCCTTTAATATGTGCAGCAGCTGACAATACTAACCCTATTGCGGCAGTGCTGATATTAGTAAGTGGCTGAATAGAATGGGCCGCCATGCCTGCCCACAGGCCCCTGCCTTCTTTAGTGGAGAAGCTTTTCGCAATAGCAGAAGCAGAACGTAAGGCTTTTAAACCAAACCTGGCCAATTTAAAAGGATGGCCAGGAAAACGTAATGGCGCCAGGATACTGTCTATGATAAAAGGCCAGTTCTCTATCACAGGCCCTATCAAATCCAAATAAACCTGTTCGTCTTTACCTAAAGCTTTTGCTGTATCCGCTATAGACTTGGTTACATACGCCGCACCCTCCCCGTCAAAAGGATGTGCTGCGGCGATGGCAGGATGGATAAACTCCAGCCCAAAGTCTGCCAAGGGAAGCGATGAAAGAAAAGGTGAGTGAATGGCCATTGGATGGATAGCAGAACATACATCGTGACGAAAACCGGGCAGGGTTAGCTCACCGGTTCTCAAACCGCCTCCCACCTGGTCCTTACCTTCAATCAGCAATACAGAATGACCCTGCTGCTGCAACCTGATTGCTGCTGCCAGGCCATTAGGGCCAGATCCTACTACTATAGCATCATACTTAACAGACATGAGATAATCTGATTCCAGGAGAACCACGCCAACTGCTGGCAGCACCTGTGGTATTATAAGTGATCAAACAATGATTAATGTGCTTTCTGATTTCCAATACGGGTAATATCTTCCCCAGATCCAGTATAGATAGCTGAGGATATTCCTTTCTTAAAATACTGGCAGCAATGGAAGACCGGTACCCCGAAGCACAATGCACTACTATAGGCTTGTTTTTAGGGATCTCCGCTAATCGTTTATCTAATTCCGGCAAAGGAATATTTACAGATGATGCAATAATCGGCGCTTCATCATATTCCTTTTTATTACGCACATCAATAATTGTATAATCATTCGCATCAGTTAAAGAAAAAGGCTTACCATTTAAAGACACGGGGTATTTATTTTTCACAGTGTATACAAACCCGCCTTCAACATTCGATTCATAACCTATTTTCGCAAGCTTTCTGATAGCGGTATTAAAAGCACTCTCATCCTGTACTACCAGGTAAAACCTCTTCTCCGGGGCAATAACAGTTCCCAACCAGGTTTCAAACTTAGTACCTTCGGGAACATAAATAGCGCCCGGATAGTAGGCATCCTGCAAATCACTTTTGGGCCTGATATCTACTACCAGGGCATCCCCGGCGGGTTGAAAATTTTCTTCTTTAAACGGAACCTGCCTTATACCGGGTTGCACATCGGCCGCTCCGGCACGGTTCAACTCAACATCATAAGGAAAATATTTAGGTATAAAAGGCAGATCCTTTAAAATAGCGGTAACAAAATCCGTTTCATTTGCATGATGAAAAGCATGGTTGTTTTGCTTCTCGTATCCTATGGTGCTGGATGTTACATTACGGGTGGCATTACCACAAAGCGATCCGGCTCCATGCGCAGGATAAACGATTACTTTATCACCCAAAGGCGCATACTTGTTTTGTATGGTGCCATACATAGCTTTGGCCAGGCTGGCTCTCTGCTCATTTTCATTTTTGCCATACTCTCTTAAATCAGGCCTTCCTACATCACCAAACAGCAGGGCGTCTCCGGTAAAAACAGCCCGGTCAATATTATTTTCCTTTAAAACGATGGAAATGCTATCAGGCGAATGGCCCGGGGTATCCAATATCCTTAACAGGAGATGATCATTTAAAGCAATTACATCGCCATCCTTCACCGGATGATGCGGATACCTGGCCCGCAGCCGCTCACTCACATATATGCGCGTTTTAAGTTTACGATATATTTCTGCATGACTGCTGACAAAATCTGCATGAGGATGCGTTTCTATAACGGCAATAATAGTAGCATCATTTTGGGCAGCATAATCATAAAAGGGCTGCGGATCCCGTGACGGATCTACCAATACGATCTTTTTATCGAACAGGATCGCATAGGTGAATTGCGACAGTCCTTCATCCGTAAATTGCTCTATATGATACATAGCCGCTGTTTTATTTACTATTAAACGGGGAGCCAGAATTCCAACACCAGCCATCGATGCACCATTCTTTATAAATTTCCTTCTGTTCATGAACTCCTATTGCACTGTAAAATTAATCCGGTCCACACCTGCATTATTGCCCTTATTCTGAAAAGCGTACACCGTTAACTCGTAACTGCCTTTTTCCAGTGAAGGGAACTTGCCTTCATATAAATTAACCACATCTGCCTTATTTAGTTCATAACTGCCGGTTAATTTTCCCTCTTTCTTCAAATAAGCCCTTACCTCGAAATCATCGGCGTCCCATACGCCACCCTTAGAAATAGGACAACCACAAAGCATTACCAAATTTACCCTGAAAACGAACGTTCCTTTATTAAAACTTTCTTTGGATAAAGACTGATGCGTATAAGGGCTTAAGATATCAAGAATCAAACCAGGAAGTTCAATAACGATTCCATCTCCCAAAATATCCTTACCAGGTATTACCAGCAACTGTGTGGTGCCTTTAATAGCTGCACCCCTGCGGCTCAGGGGAGCCTGTACTTCAATATCTACCAAAGTGGGTTCACTCACATCAACCGTTGCTATATATTTCGCAGTAGTACTGTCTGTTTGGGACTGATACCTGGCCACGGGTGCTTGCATAATTGTTTTTGTATCCCCAGAACCACCCGATGTAATACCCTGGATAAAACCGATCCGGATATATTGTCTCTAACTATCACAGCGGCGCCGCCGATACCGGTTCCTATGAATTTTGCATCTTTAGCTTTTACCCTTATTACTATTTTAGTTGGCAGCGCATGTAGTTCGCCAGAAAACAAGAAAAGAATGAATAAAAGAATAGAATAAAATACACGCATGAGTATGTTTTTAGTTTAATAATGATATTTTTATTTTCTGTATACCAGTACTTGCCGGGAGCATGTGTTTGAGGAATACGCTCCAGCACAACATGAATTGTATCTTTATACTGATCGATACCCGACAACTGAATGGTTGCAGCATCTGTTTGGGCATAATGCCATCGGAGGATACCTAATGTATCCCGGGCATCGGTTTTATACAATTCTTTTAAACCCAGGAAATCCTTGTCGGCGTATTTCTTCAAGGTGGCCTTACTGAACTTCTGGTTTTTGTCTACCAGGTAAAGATTGCGTTCCACCGAATCTATTTCATAGTACAGATAAACACGCCCCCGGCCCGGCCTGTCAATTCGTACTCTTTAAACAGGTCCGTACCATCCGGAACTCCGTTACCTGTTTTGATATCAAAGGGTTTAAAAACTTTATAAGAAAAGGTGGAATAGCGCTCAAATACGGCATTATGCCATCTTACCGAATCTGAAGGCGAATATTTCAGGCTATCGCCGTTTAAGACAAAACTTTTTACATTGTAAAACCTTCCGCTTTTTAAGACCAGGTAAGATGGGTTCCTTTAATCGTCCTTTATTATAATGCAAATCGTAACGATAATAACTATAAACAAAAAGGAACAAAAAAATAAAAATTGCTTTTGCAGCAATATGAAGCCTCTTACCCAGGGAGGTTTTATACACCGGCGCATAATACTGTGGTACTACAGTTTCCCCTTTGATAAATAATTTCCAGATATCCGGGATATACTGAACTAATAAAAAGAGGGCAAGCAATACAAAATAAGAGCTATATACATGCACACCGCCGTCATAGCCGAGATTGGCGTGCGCAATATTGTACAACACTCCTGCTGTAAGAATGGCTCCGATGGCTGTGGTAGATCTGAAAAACAGCAGCGTCCCGATTATTATTTCCAATGCTCCGAGGAATATCTGATATTCCAAAGAAAGGCCAACCGATTGCCAGTATAATTTAAAAGGGGCATAATCGCCAAACTCGGTATGCAGGTTACTTACCGATGGATAAGGCATTTGCATGGGATAGAATTTTATCAGCCCAAAGGCAATTAAACCTATAGCAATCCGGTATCGAACCAAAACCCTTAACCAGTAATATAATTTATTGTAACCAGAGATCGTACGTTTACGAACCAGTAAAGACCAGATAGTCCCTCCCCAACAGCAACCAGGAAAAGGGCTCCCCATGTAGCATAAGAGGCCAGGCCCCATCTCCCGCTTTCTGACTTTATTTCAATCAGTCCCGGCCGGGAGCCCGCCAGTGCACCCAATAGTTTATAAAGGGAAAAATCTGAAAAAGTTTGGTATACCACTCGGGCTCAAGCGGAACGATCAGCAGGATAAAGAAAATAAACGCCACCCTGAAAATAAACTTTTCAGGCCGGCTCCATAGTTTATCATTTATTGAATGAGACAATGTTTGGGTAGCTGTGCTCATAATATTTTTTTAATAGATCTTGATGGGCTTTCTTCGCCCGGCATCCAACAGGTATTTTTGGTATAACGGGCTAATTGGACATGCAATGAATCGCCTTTATGGTCAGTGCCATGCACATAAATAATGCTATCTGCTATTCGGATATCCAGGTCGTACTTTTTAGCGTTCGAGCTTTTTTCAAATAACTGTAAGCTATACCTGTTATTATTGACAGGTGAATAAGTGTAGCGGTAAAAATGCCTACCGGCGTTTCCGATCTTATCAAAATTCTTTAAAGAGTCTGGATGCCACAAGAGTTGCGGTTTTGTACTGTCCACTATCACAGGTTCATTATCCCTGATGCTGATCGTGTTCCAGGATTCAAATACTACATTCTGCCAGCGAACGGGGTCAACCAAAGAATAAGGCAGGGTATCTTTATTATAAATAAACGACTGTACGTCATAAAATCCGCGGATGCCTTTTATTCCAGCTTCAGGGGAATAAGGTAATTGAGAATTTGAATAGGAACGATAAGCGCCTATTCCAAAGAAAACAAACACCACCACAAAAGCAGCTCTTACTATCTTCTTCACGACGGCTCTTACAGCAGAAGTATTGGCCCAGTAAGGATCCGGGGTTGTTTTCACCCTCAAAAACAGCAGCGAATAAAACCTGGGAAAATCGTATGAAAATATAAAGATAGCCAGCAGCAGCAGTAAAGAACTATACACCTGTTCTCCAATATCAAACACAAAGTTGGAGATCACCACATTGGATAGAACCGCAATTAAAAGCCCCGCGCCGATAGCAGCTGTTTTCTGAATAACAAAAGGATACCGCCCAGCAGCTCTAGTAATCCTATGGCCGGCACATACCCTGCAAACGTAATGGAGGTGCTTAAATAATATATCTTCCAGCTAAGAAAATCGCCGTACTCTGTATGATAATCGCTTAAAGAAGGCTTCGGCAACTGTAACGGCAGCAGTTTAACGATGCCGGTTGTAGCCACCGCCAGCGCCAGCCGTATCCTTATAAAAACTCTCAGGAAATAATATAGCCGGTTATATTCTTTTACTTTTCCCTTATCGGCAAAATGCCAGATAACGGTTCCAGCCAGGGCTATTCCCAGCGCAATCAGCCAGTTCCAGTAGCCGGTAAATGGTTGATTTACTTTCTGGCTTTCCGGAACAAATGAGGTTCGGTAAGTAAAGAGCTGAAACGCGGTTTCAAAACTGAACGGTGCATTTTTAACCGACTCGAACAAAAGCCGGTCGAAAGGAATAGACAAAACCAGGAGGAAAATAAATACGAGCCGGAAGGTAAATAGTTCCCCGTTTGTCCATGGTTTGTGAGGTGTTGGGTGAGACATAGAAACTGTTTGATGATTGGATAATAAAACCATTCCTGCCGGTATTAATTGCCATACCCGGGATTCTGCGTAAGACTGCCATCTACCAGTATCTGCGCATATGGAATAGGAAGCAGCAACTTGTTAGCATCTGTAATACCCAAAACAGCTTGCGCCCTCCCCGTTCTTACCAGGTCGTACCACCGGTGATTTTCAAAAGCGAATTCATACCTGTTTTCATTTTCAATGGCTGTTAATAATTCAGCAGCAGTATTTATTGAAAGCGACGCCAAACCAGCCCTGTTTCTCACCTTGTTTAAGTCTTCGCGGGAGCCCGATATATCAGGAACCGGCAGGCTGGCCCTTGCTTCGGCCCTGATCAGGTACAACTCCGCTAAGCGGATAATATAAGCAGGATCGGTACCGTTGGTTCTGTAATACAAATTGCCATACCAGGTAGCCACGCCGTTTGCCGGTACGTTGATCAGCAACTGTGTTCTATCGCCCACTATAGCGGCATTGCTTAAAATAGCAGCAAACTCATCCGATGGTCTTAGCCAGCCAATACCTCCCCTGACAGAAGGTTGCCAGTTATACGCCTGTGTATTGGTAACAGTAGTATTATAATACAACTCAAAGATGGACTCCCGGGTATTGGATGCATTATTGGCAAAGAAAGAGCTATAAGGATTTAACAAGGTATAATTTTCAGTATCGCCAATCAACCTGCCTGCATATTCGATCGCGGCATTCCATTCTTTTAAATACAAATGGTAACGCGCTCTTAAAGCCCATACTGTTTTCCTGGTGGCACGTATCCTGTTTGTTGTATTGGGCAGCAAGTTTTCAGCAGCTTCCAGGTCTTTCAAGATCTGTGCATAGGTTTCCTGCACGGAGCTCCTGGCGAGGCTACCTATAGTTCCGGCCGATTTAGTTGGAGTGAGAATTAATTGAACGCCTCCCCAGGTTCTTACCAAATCAAAATAGGCCAGCGCGCGCAAAAATAAGCCTCTCCGGCGAGTTGATTTCTGATGAATTCTGTAAACGTGGTGGTGGTGCTTAAAGAAGGTACTTTTTCTATAACATTATTAGCCCTGTTAATTGTATTGTAAATGCTGGTCCAAACGCTGGCCAGAGGTCCTAAGTCAGCCCTCACAGTATGGGTTGTTAATGTTTTATTTACAGCCTGGCTTCCCGTATATTGTACATTATCACCTGATAGATTTCCTAATAAAAGAAAGTTATATCCATAATAATCGTTTGACTCTAATTGATTATAAATACCCCTGACGGCTGTTCTCGCTGAGGCTTCATCAACAATAGTAACCTGGTCTGAGGTAGCAGTTTTGGGCTCGACCTCAAGGAATTTTTTTGCAGGAAGCCAAGGCTCCTGAAATAAGATTAAGAAGAAAAATAAAATAGAAAGTATATTTTTATGTTGCATATTATTGAGCTGTTTGTAATAAGAAAAAGCTAGAATGTTACGTTGAGGCCAAATTGAAAGCTGCGGGGCTGGGGAGGTGTACCAAACCCGCCAAGACCCTGTGCGTTAGGATTGGAAGTAACACTTGTTTCCGGATCGCCGGTATATTTTGTAAGAATGAACAAATTGGCAGCTACAAAATACAGGCGAACATTATTCAGCCTTACCCTGTCAACCAAAGATCCGGGCAGGCTGTAACCTACCGACAGTTGCCGTAGTCTTAAAAAGGATGCGTCTTCCAGGTAACGGCTGTTCTGGTCTAAGGTGTAGTTGTAGCCGGCAGAGGTCAGCCTCGGTACATCTGTTATGTCCCCGGTTTCTGCCATCTCTTCAACAATGTGGCATTAGCACCGGTGCCTGGATTGCGTTCCAGGAAAAAACGTTGCAGGTTCAGCGCATAGCTGCCATACTGGAATGAGAAAAGAGCGCCTAAGTCGAATTGCTTAAACTGTATGGTATTAGTTAATCCGCCATAGAATTTAGGATAGAAGTTATGCAGGATCTTCCGGTCTTCAGCGGTAACTACCCCGTTTTCATCCTGCCCGTCGAATACAGGATTGCCGGTTGCAGGATCCACATACAATTGCTCATACAACCAGAAAGAGTTTAAGAGTAGCCTTCTTTCAATATCACCCAATCCCGCGTATACTGTGTAATTGGGGTGGGTAATTTTTCAATCCTGTTTCTGTTGCCCGAAATATTAAAGCTGGTTGTCCAGTTAAAATTTTCTGTTTTTATATTCGTTGAATTGATCGTTAGCTCATACCCTTTGTTACTCACCTCGCCTACATTAGCCCAGTATACCGAGAACCCCGAGGAAGCCGGAACAGGCCTTTGCAATAAAAGATCTGAAGTATATTTATTGTACACGTCAAAGGTGATACTCAACCGATCCCTGAAAAATGACGCGTCCAGCCCAATACTTGTTTGTGCTGTTTTTTCCCAACGCAGATCGTCATTACCCAGTTGCAAAGGTCCGATACCTGCCAACGGAGTACCTGATACATCTGCATAAGGGCTTCCACCTGACCATAACCCTCTTGCTGCAAAATCGTCGATGCCCGCCTGGTTACCTGTTATACCGTAAGAGGCTCTTAGTTTAAGATCACTGATCCACAACACATCGTTGAGGAAGTGCTCCTTCTTCAATCTCCAGGAAGCGCCAATAGCAGGAAAGTATCCTCTTCGGTTGTTCTTACCAAATTTAGAAGAGGCATCGGACCTGAAGCTTGCTTCGGCAAAATATTTATCTTCCAAAGAATAACCGATACGCCCGAAATACGAAGCTATGGTGTGTTTGGTCCAACGGTCGCTGGCTAATGTAGATGCCGCGGAAGAGATCAGCTTATAATTACCATTGGCAAAACCATTGCCTTCTGCATAAGTATATTTTAAAGTATTGCTTTGCAGCGTATTTCCTAATAAAACAGTGAAATGATGCGCATGTATCTTTTTGTTATAGGTTAATAACTGCTCGTTGATCCATGCATTGTTCTGCGTTACCGATTCAATAGCTTTACCATTAACGGCAGAACCTATGGAAGTTCCGTTATTCCAGTATTGATACTCGTCATACAAATTATAATCAGTGCTGATGCTCGACTTAAATTTCAGCCCCTCCAATATATCGAACTCTGCGAATGCGCTTCCCACATACCGCAGGCTTATCGTATTTACGTCGTAGTTATCAACCAATGAGTACGTATTTTCCAAACCGATCAATGCGCCCGAAGCATCATGTGTAGGACTATAAGTGGCGCCGGTTATGGCAGATCCCCATAAACGTCCCTGGGGCCGTCGCCTAAACGGGCCTGGTTGCGATAGCTCCTGGAAATGCTGTTGGTTAAGCCAATCTTTACCTTACCCGACAGCTGCTGATCGAAATTAAATTTGATGCTGGCCCTGTTAAAGCCGATCACCTTAAAGAAAGCATCCTGGTTGGTATAGCCTGCACCCAGGTAGTATCTTGAATTACTGCCGCCGCCCTGGATACCAATATTGTAATCCTGGATGTATCCCTTTCTTAGTAAAAAAGCTAAGCGATCATAAGTCTTTTGCTCCTCAGGCGCGCCTAAACCACCCTGGGATACCGGCCTGAAAGGGCTTTGAGCCGCCTGGCCCGAATTCACCCAGTACTCGTTTACCAAAGTTGCCGCTTCAGGGCCCGATATCAGGTTAGGTAATACAGATTTATCTGCTTCAACCCAACCATTGGAAACACTGATATCTACCTTGGTCTTGCTTCCATAATTGCCTTTCTTGGTAGTAACAATCACAACTCCATTTGCACCGCGCGATCCATAAATAGCAGTGGCAGATGCGTCTTTAAGCAGCTCTATCGATTCTATATCGGCAGGGTTGATATCGGCCAACGGCGATGTGCTTCTGCCACCCAAATTGGTAGTTTGCAAACTAGTGTTATTTAAGAATACCCCGTCAATAATATACAATGGGTCGCTGCTTGAGTTGATAGAAGTAGTTCCTCTCAAACGCAGAAAAATACTCTCGCCCGGAACGCCCGAGTTGGTAATCACCTGCAATCCCGCCGCCTTGCCTTGTATCTGCGCATCAAAACTGGCAACAGGAATTTTGTTTACTTCGCCAGCCTTTATCCTGGCAATAGAACCTACCACATCAGATCGGCGCTGGGTTCCGTATCCTACCACCACCACATCATCCAGCTGGCTTTTAGCTGGCGCCAGTTTTACATGTACAGGAGAGCCGTTAGCAAGAACAATTTTCTTTTCATAACCTATAAACGTTATAATGATGTTGTACGGAAATTTTTGACCGGTACGTAATTCAAACTGTCCCCTTGCATTGGTAGTGGTTTGATTCGTAACCCCTCAATAGCAATATTGGCACCTTCCAGGGGTTGGTTGGTATTTTCATCCACCACGGTTCCTTCGAGTATAGAATTAACCGTTGGAGCATTTTGCGCTCCGGATAGCTGGTTTAAAGAGAGTAACAGTATACATATAAGTATACGATAAAGGTAAATGTTTGTCTGCCTGCTCATTTGTTTGAATAGTTGGTTGTCCTGCATCGACATAGACATAGCTGTCCTGCCGGCAACAGATGCACGTTAATTAGATATTTACAGTAAGGTCATTGCAAAAAAATCCCAGTGAGCGTTCGCCGTTACAGGCTCCTACAACCCATAAACGCTACATGCAGCAGGATATCCTTACTTTATAATAATGAAGTTCGAAGTGGTAGAAGAACAGTTATCTACAACAACAGCTTGGAGAAGATGAAGTAACTGTTAACACCGATGAATTTGAAACCATCTTATAGAAAAAGAGACGGCCCTTTGTGTACCACACATAGTTTCCTGACTGGTTCATTTTTTTAGTTTAGATTCCTGCTGCTGGTGGTTAACAGCAATTAGTCTATTATTTTAGTGGACAAAAGTATTAAAGTTTTTTATTCTGGCAAATTTTAAATACATATTTACCATTATAATACTTCAAAGTGCGCGCGATAGCCTGTATTTATCTGCTGGTTTATTGTTATCATAAAAATGTCTATGCTTTTCAATATAGAATCCATGCTACACTCCTCTTTTATAATCATTTTTGCAGGAACGACATGATTGCTATGGATCAACAGAAATTCAACAATGGCTATATCATCGGGATATCATTTATCTCGGCATTAGGAGGTTATTTATTCGGTTTCGACTTTGCGGTTATTGCCGGGGCACTTCCATTCTTAAAAGAACAATTTCATTTTGATGAAATACAGGAAGGTATTGCTACGGCTACCCTGGCTGTGGGCTGCATCGTTGGATGCATTATTGCCGGTAGCCTGTCGGAAACGTATGGAAGAAAAAAAGGGCTGATGTTATCTGCAGCTATTTTCCTGGTTTCCTCGCTGGCCATGGCTTTTAGCCATAGCAGCACTGCCTTTATCATTGCACGTTTTTTTGCGGGTATAGGAGTAGGTATGGCCTCTGTACTTTCGCCAATGTACATCGCCGAAATTGCCCCGGCGCCTATGCGAGGCAGGCTGGTAGCCATCAACCAGATGACGGTGGTAATTGGCATATTTGTCACCAACCTCATCAACTACAGTTTACGTAATGAGGGCAGCGAAGCCTGGCGCTGGATGGTCGGGCTCGGCGCCCTTCCTTCTTTTCTCTTTCTTTCCGGTGTGTTACTGCTACCTGAAAGTCCGCATTGGCTGATCCGTCAATCAAAAATTGAAAAAGCCCGTATTATTTTATCAAAAATTGGTGGCAGCCTGTATGCGAATACCACGGTAAAATCCATAGAAACTTCATTACAGCATGGCACTTCGTCCAGTCTCTACCAGTTGCTGGACAGAACAGTGCTGCCTGCAATTATCGTTGGCGTTGGACTCGCTGTCTTTCAACAGCTATGCGGTATCAATGTTGTCTTTAATTATACAGCTACTATTTTTGAAAGCGTAGGCTTTAACCAGAACGATCAGCTCAGGCAAATGGTATTTATAGGTCTTATAAATATGATCTGCACTGCCGTAGCCATGTGGCAGGTAGACAAGCTGGGAAGAAAGCCGCTGATGCTATTCGGAGCCATTGGCTTAACCCTACTTTACCTGGTTAGCGCGTTATTGCTGCAACAGCACTCAGCCGCCGCGTCATGGCCTTTATTAGCCGCCATTGGTATTTATGCTATGACATTAGCCCCGTAACATGGGTGCTAATAGCAGAAATTTTCCCCAACAAGGTGCGTGGCAAAGCAACATCGGTGGCCATTATAGCTTTATGGATTTCCTATGCATTATTAACCTTTACATTTCCTGTCATGGCCAAAAGAATGGGCACCTATACTCCTTTTTACATTTATGCCGCTATATGCCTCGCTGGCTATGTATTTGTAAAGATCAAAGTAAAAGAAACCAAAGGTAAATCGTTAGAAGAAATGGATCATATCTTTTCGGGCCACTAATAATGGCTGCCAGCCTATGGATGATGACCGGAGAAAAGATACCTGCCGATAACTATTTAGCAACTTCAATGTATATCAAACGAATCTGATTAAAATGAAACCAGCAACGATGGAAGTAAAAGCCTGGAAAGAAAAAACAATCATTCCAACTTATAAAATAGGCACTCCCGATAAAAACCCTATGTTCCTGGAGAAAAGAGTGTATCAGGAAGCAGCGGCGTAGTATATCCCTACCAGGTAATCGACAAAGTGTATGACGAAAAAGAAGATAAGGAATGGACCGCCCTGTACCTGGAGAATGAATATATTAAGGTAATGATATTACCGGAGCTGGGTGGCCGCATACAAATGGCTTACGACAAAACCAACGACTATCATTTTGTGTACTACAACCGCGTCATCAAACCGGCATTGGTAGGCTTAACCGGCCCCTGGATCAGCGGTGGCATTGAATTCAACTGGCCCCAGCACCACCGGCCTACTACTTTTGATGCGACCGACTATTATATTTCGGAAAACAAAGATGGAAGTAAAACCGTTTGGGTAAATGAATACGAGATGATGTTCGGCACCAAATGCGCGCTGGGCTTCACCCTGTACCCGGGCAAGGCTTATATAGAGCTTCATGCCAAACTATATAACCGCACCCCGTTTCCCCAAACCTTTTTATGGTGGGCCAATCCGGCAGTATCGGTAGATGCCCATTATCAAAGTATATTTCCTCCTGATGTGCATGCCGTTTTTGACCACGGAAAAGAGATGTCAGTTCCTTCCCTATTGCCACCGGAACCTATTACAAAGTTGACTATTCGCCAGGCACCGATATATCTGTATACACGAATATTCCTGTGCCTACTTCCTATATGGCTGTTAACAGCCGGTTTGACTTTGTGGGGGATACCATCATCAAAAAAAAGCAGGCTTGATGCATATCGCCAATCATCATATTAGCCCGGGTAAGAAACAATGGACCTGGGGATGTGGCGAATTCGGCCAGGCCTGGGACAGGCAACTTACTGATGAAGACGGCCCTTATTTTGAGCTGATGTGCGGTATGTATACCGATAATCAACCAGACTTCAGCTGGATCATGCCCAACGAAGCCAGGAGTTCAGGCAATACTTTATGCCCTATAAAAATATTGGCTATGTAAAAAATGCCTCGAAGGAAGCGATGGTAAACATGGATATATCAGAAGGGTATGTTATAATAGCGGTTTATACTACCAGTGAGCAAACAGTAACCATCCGCTTATACCAGGATGGAAATTTAATGCACAATGCTACAGCAACACTTTCGCCTAACCATACTTATCATAATAGAATCGGGATATCTGCTGTTGCTCCTGCTTCATTAAAACTGGTGGTATCAGACCAAACCGGGAAAGAGCTGGTAACTTACACGCCCGTTAGCAAACAGGAGCACCGCTTCCCGAGCCGGCCAGCCCGGTACCCTTGCCGGAAGAGATAGATACCGTAGAAGCGCTCTTTTTAGCCGGGCATCACCTGGAGCAATACCGTCATGCTACTTATAATCCCTTAGACTACTATAACGAAGGGTTGAAAAAGACCCTACGGATATACGTTGTAATAATGCCAAAGGCTTGTGGTTGCTTCGCCGGGGCGTTTTCAAGGATGCCGAAAAGTATTTAAGAAAAGCGGTTGAAAAATCCAATAGGCACAACCCTAACCCCTATGATAGCGAACCTCTATATAACCTGGGCCTATGCCTGAAATACCAGGAACAATATGATGAAGCCTATGACCTCTTTTTTAAAAGCAGCTGGAGCGCCGCGCAGCAGGACGTAGCTTATTTACAGGCTGCTTATATCGCTGCGCGCCGGGCTCAATGGCAGGATGCTATTGAACTAACCGATAAGTCACTACTAAGAAATTACAATAGTTCCAGGGCAAGGCATTTAAAGATTATTGCCTTGCGCAAAACCAGCCGGATAACCGAAGCAATAGCATTATGCCGGCAAACATTGGGTATAGATGCTTTTGACTTTGGCGCCCTGCATGAGCTGGCCCTATGCCATTACCAGCAAAACGAGCCGGCTATAGCGGATAACATTATGCAGCAGTTAAAAGAGATGATACAAAGGCGGATTTATACTTATACTGAAATTGCCAACCAATATGCTGAAGCGGGTTTATGGAAATATGCGGTTGATTTTCTACAGCTTTGCGATAGCACAGATGCCCTACTCTCCTATTACAAAGGATATTACGAGATAAAGACGGGCGGCACTGAGCAGGCCAAACGATATTTCGACCTGGCATTGCGTAGTGAAATCAAAGGCAGCTTTATCAACCGAATAGAAGATATGCTGGCATTAAAAGTTGCTGTTGGCATTAATGCACATGATTATAAAGCCTGGTATCACCTGGGCAACTACTATTACGCTAAACGTTTATATACAGCCGCAAAAGATGCATGGGAAAAAGCAGCCGGCATCAGGCCAGATTTTCCTACTGCGTTGAGAAACCTAGGCATCGCCTGCTTTAATAAATTTAACAAAAAGCAGGAAGCGCTTCAACTATATCAACGGGCTTTTGCTGCAGATAAAACCGATGCGCGCATATTATTTGAGCTCGATCAATTAAAAAACGCTTTAAAATTCCCGTACTGGAGAGACGCTCCTTTTTAGAGCAGTATGCAGAGCTGGTTTTTCAGCGGGACGACCTGCTGACAGAATTTATTACACTGCATACCATCACCGGTGATGTTGATAAAGCCCTGGAGATAATAAAGACACACCAGTTTCATCCCTGGGAAGGAGGCGAAGGAAAAGTATCTGCGCTTTATACTACCAACCTTGTATTACAGGGTCGTAAAGCACTGTTGAATCATAAGGATGAGGAAGCTATAACCTTGCTAAACTGCGCCCGTGTGTACCCCGACAACCTGGGGAAGGAAAGATATTTGGTGCACAGGAAAACGATATCTTCTATTGGCTGGGATGCGCCTATGCTCAACAAGGCAACTTAACACGTGCAAATGAATACTGGCGGATGGCTGCAATAGGTTTGGATGAACCAACGCCCGCAATTTACTATAACGACCAACAGCCGGATAAAATATTTTACCAGGGACTGGCATTAAAACAATTGGGGAAAACAACTGAAGCAGCTCAGAAATTCCAAAGGTTGATAGACTATGCCATGGCTCATGAAAATGATACGATCCGCATTGACTTCTTCGCCGTATCGCTACCCGACCTGATGATATTTGATGACGACCTGGATGTCAAAAATAAGGTACACTGCTATTATCTTGCAGCATTAGGACATTATGGTCTTAATAATTTAAAGGAGGCAGAGAAATACTTTAACAAGGTAATCAGCATAGATCCCTGTCACCTCGGCGCTAGTATACATAAGCCACAAAAAGAGCCGGCAACTCTATAAAAACCGCTTTCGCTTCCGGTAATGTACCGGAGATTCCCCATGTATTTGCTGAACAAACGGGAAAATAAAACGGGTCATCCAAACCCAACGTATAGCAGAGCTCTTTAACGGGCATGTCGGTAAACTCAAGATACTGGCATGCCCTTTGAATTTTCAGATGATTAAAGTATTCGAGCGGGGAATGGCCGGTTTTGTTTTTGAACATAGCAGAAAAATGAGAAGAAGACATGTGTATTAAAGACGCCAGGTCTTTCAACACAACTGTTTCCATGATATGCTCCTGCATATATTCAATCACTATATCAATTTTACTTTTCTCTTCTTTATAAGGCGGATTTAAGAAATGAGGAAAGCAAAAAGTACCCAGGTAACTGGAGAACATCATATTCAGGTAAAACAGGTGATCAGTACTATAGCCCGATTCCAGCGTCCGGTATATATCATCAAAAAGTATCGTACGTTTTTCATTGTAAATGGCGCTGCCTACATTATTGGTACAGTTCTTTAAGAGTAGCTCCATAAAATTAGCCGCCGATAACCCGTTAAAATGTGCCCAGTAAATAGACCACGGCTGATCTTCATTGGCGCCGTACCGGTGTTTCATATCTGCCGGTATCACCAGATACTCACCTTCCTTAACAACTACTTTATTGCCGGCAATTACGGCCCACCCTCTCCCTGCCGTACAGTAGATCAGAATATGCTGGCTACAACCATGATCCCGTTCCCGAAAATGAAAAGCTGCTTTAGGATAATAACCAATATCAGTAATATAAAGATTGGATAGCAGCTGTTGATCCTGGCAAGCCCGTATTACCTGCCGGGGCAACACAATAGCTTTCTGTCCCTTAAACCCATCTCTTTTTTAATGCTTTCTTTTTGATTGCTTCCAGGCATATTCATTCACCGATAGATTTACTAAAATACTCTATTAGTCCATCTCCACCAATTTTACCCAAAGTGCATCCCTGGCACCGGTTGTTAAACGAAATGATTTTTCGCCGGGTTGAATGGAGCCTAACATTTCGTTCGTAAGAAAATCGTGTATACGATAGGTCTTATTTTTCCATTTTAATTTTCCTTTAAAAAATATATTCAAAAGATCGGGCGGTATCAAAATTTACAATTGCAGCATATGGCGTATCGCCGGGTAAATAAAAACTCAATTGCTGATCTTCCTTTAAACCGTCGGCAACTTTCAGCGGTATAAAAGCCCGCGGATGCTCAAAATAACGGCATAGTTCCGGGTTGCAAAAACCGGCCGGCTCTCACTCTTGTTGTACTATCCCTGAAATCGGAGCCATCGCCCAGTGCACTGCCCATAACAGCCATAGTAATTAACCGCACTTTTACATCCTGCTCGCTGATTGCATTATTTTTTTGAAATTGCTTCATTACCGCTACATCCATATTCGTATATGGCCATAAGCTTGCCTGCATCCATCCCAGATGTGAAGAGGTAATCATTGAAGCAGCCGTACTGCCATAGTGAGGAAAACCTTTCTGATCATTCCTCAGATGAGAATACACATCGGTAGATAAAAACGGATATGCGTATACTGGCTGGGAAAGGTTGGCGATATAGCCTGTGTAATAAAGATATCCGGGCCCAATATCGAGTCTATCAATTGCTTTAGTATGCTCATGCCTATATTGTACGCCTGCAGGCCCGATCGCACATTCTTGTCATATCGGGTAGCAGATTCAAGTGCCCCTGCTGTAAGAAAATCGATCTTTAAGAACCGGGCACCAATCGCCTTGGCCTTTTCCAATTCGACGATAATTCGCTGCCGGGTAGCCGGGTGTGTTGGGTCGAGTGGAAATGCGCCAAACTCGCCATCTTTATACACAATCGTTTTACCGTGATTGTCTTTTAAAGTCACATCACGGATATAGGTATTGGTATACTGAAGTTTGTCTTTTTCTACAGATGATTTCCAGGTCCAGGCTGCAAAGGGAATAAAATAGAAACCCAGCTCCTGGTTATTTTGTATACAATGTTCCTGATAGACTTCAATACATTTTTATCGTAGATACCCTGATCGTAGGAGTCAATACTCATATAAACTTTCTTATTGGCAGAAAAGTGATTAAGGGATTCTACATAATCTGAAATAGCTAATACTCCATCGGGCATCATACGTTTTTCATATCCCAAAACGCCCTCTACTCCAAAGCTATTCCAATAAAATGGTGCCGTACCATTCCATTTCAATGACCCGTTTCTTTTCTGATTAGCCTTTCCATAAGCCTCAAATGCTTCCGTCCGGCTCTTCAACCCGCATATAAAGATTTCTGGAGACACAACAGTACTACCCGTCATTGCTCCATGCGGCACTACATCATGTGTACCGTCATTACCACCATACTCCGCCGGTAGTGAACTGTTATCGGGAGTTGACGCTCCGCCATAAACGATAAAAGAATCCAGTATATTTTTCCGGGCCGATAATGTATACTGCAGCCCCGTCTTCCAGAAATCATGGGTAATAGCACCAACCACAACGCCTGAAAGCTGGTCCGCATCATATAGAGAAGAAAAGCTATAGCCGATGCCACGAACCGCTTCGAGCTTCCATTGTGCCGTTAAAACCTTTGTCCAGTTATCATTGTCGAAAGGCATATCGAGCACACGGGGCTGATTGCCGCTCACAAAGCCCTCTCCGCCCTGTTGCTTTACCAAAGCCAGGGGACTCATATAATTAATGGCCAGCTGCTCATTCTTTGCAGACACAGCAACCAGTTTTATTACAAAAAAGGTTGCGCTTTATAAAAGGAAACCGATTGTATCAATCTGCAATCGGTTCCCGGCTTCTTGTGTATTATATTCAGTTGATGGCCTTTACCCATAACATCGTTTATAGGCTGAACTTCAACTACATGTTGCGTAAACTGATCGCTGCTACAGGTATGCCCGTCGGGCGATTTTGCCAGGGCACTCGTATTCTTCAGAAAGCTGCCGTCATCGAAATAATAACTGACCAATCCGCTCTTTTTATGAATCACCACCCGGTAAAAGGGCGACACTATAACCATGCTATCTATAAAACCCCGGATGGTTTGCGCAGCTACCATATTTTGTGTAAGCAGCAACAATGCCGCGCTTACCAGAAATTTCCTATTTTTTTCATATAACCAGTTTTGCAATCATATTATGTTATACCCAAAATGGATAAAACCACGCTAAATCTGCTAGACGATTATCCGCTTTGGCTGGACGATCATATGCAAAGTAAAAAAATTATACTAATAGAATAGTATAGTATAACTTTGAAACGGAGATAATGCAAAACGTATCCTTATTTAATGACAATTGCCATGCAAACCGTATACGATCACATCAGGGAATGGAGAATGTTCATGGGCTATCCAAACATGAACAATTTGTACAGGGATTTTTAAATGCAGTAGATAACAAAACTCTGTCTAAAGGCGACATGCTCCCCTCTGTAAATAACCTGATTACCGAACTGGGGTTTGCAAGGAAACCATTGCGAAGGCTTATAAAGAATTGATCAGCCGGGGAATTGTAGAATCAAAAACAGGATTGGATTTTTCCTGGCTAAAGAAAATACACGCAATCAGTTAAGAATTGCATTAATCATTTTTGCGTTCGACAGTTTCCAGGAAGTATTTTATAAAACCTTCAGGAACCGCCTGGGCAAACAAACCCATATCGACATTTTCTTTCACCACAATAACATAGACATTTTTGAGAGCATTATCGACCGTGTACGGGGTAAATACGGGTATGTATGTAGTAGCCCCGATTCCTCATAAAAAGTCGGCAACTATTCTTAATTCCTGCCTAAAGATAAGTTCCTGATGATCGACCGGTATTTACCCCTGGCCGGAGATGTTTCCTATATCACCCAGGAGTTTTCCAGTCCTCCTATGCGGCATTTGCCCAACTGGCGCCCGCAATCAAAGGGTTTAAAAAATGCTGTATTATCACCGGCCTAATTCCGATACGCCGGAAGAGATCCTGCAGGCTTTCCAGAAATTTGTAAAAGATTTCAGGATCAGGCATACTATACTCCCGAATACATACCCGGCTCAATAGAAGCAGGCTACGTATACTTTACCATCAACAATGCAGAATTATGGATGATGTTAAAGGATGCCAAGCATAAAAAGCTAAAGCTGGGCAAAGACCTGGGCATCCTCTCACACAACGACGAGATTGTGAAGGAGATTATATTTGACGGCATCACCACCTATTCTACCAGTTTTGAAACCATGGCAGAAAAAGCTGCTGAATTTATTCTTCATCGTAAAAAGATACAGGAAATAGTACCCACGTTGCTGATCAGAAGGGGATCACTCTAAACTTATAAACCCAAACTATGTTTATCAGTTTTTTCCTATTACTGGTAATCGCTGCAGTTATCTCAGTTTATACCACGCGGAAACAAAGTAAAACTTCGGTGGGACATTACCTGGGAAGCAGAAGCCTTAACTTCTGGATGGTAGGCTGTTCTCTTTTTTTAACCAATATGAGCGCCAACCAGTTTGTAGGGGAAAATGAGTTTGTGTACACCAATAACATGACGGTTATGTGCTGGGGCATGAGCTCCATCCTGGCTATGATACTGGTGTCGGAATTTTTAATGCCGGTATACCTGCGTATCGGCGCCATGACTACACCCGACTTCCTGGGTGTTCGCTTTGACCGGCAAACACAGCGACTGGTCTCTGTCATTTTTTTGCTGAGCTATGCTGTTAATCTTGTTCCCGCAGTGCTCTACGGTTGTGCAGTAGCTATGAACGGCATTTTCCGGTTAGACGCTCTACTGAGCCTGGATTATTTCACAACCATCAGGTTACTGGTGGCGTTTATCGGAGTAACCGGTTGCCTGTACGCGGTACTAGGCGGCCTAAAAGCCATTACCATTAACGACGTCGTACAGGAATAGGCATGGTAACCGGAGGCATATTAATTACCTGGATCGGATTAAAGTTTTTGGGCGATGGAAACCTGGCCAACGGCGTGGAAAAACTACTTGGCAATAACCGCCAACATTTAAATGCAATAGGTCGACCCGGCGCACCCATTCCTTTCGGCACTCTTTTCACTGGTATGCTGCTCATCAATATCTATTACTGGGGCATGGAGCAATACATTGTTCAACAATCATTAGCCGCGCGTAACCTGGCAGAAAGCCAGAAGGGTATTTCTTTGGCCTGTGTAGGTAAACTGTTTGCTCCCCTTCTTTTAAATGTGCCCGGCCTTATTGCACTGCAACTATACCCCGGCATAGAAAATACCACACAGGTATTCCCCAAAATGGTAACCGGCACCTTACCTCCGGTAATCACGGGCCTCATTGCTGCTATTGTATTTGGCGGGGCCCTAAGCACCTTTAACGCAGGTTTAAACAGCATTGGAACCCTGTTCACCATGAACCTTTATAAGCCATGGCTCGAAAAAAAGAAATAATGTTATCGACGATAAAAACTGGTGAAGAAAGGCAGGCTGCTACAGGTGGCTATTACGATTATCGCAATTGCGTTTTCCCCTATATCATGTTTTTCAACGGTGGCTTTTATAGCTACCTGCAAAAGGTGGCCAGCTATTTCAGCGTACCTGTATTCACCATCATGCTGGTTGGCCTGGTAACCCGCAAAGTGCCGGCGATAGCTGCCAAAGCCGGCCTGTTCTTTTTGTGGCCGCTTATATCATTACGCAAACAATTATCGATACCGGCCTCCATTATCTTCATGTTTTGGCCCTGCTTTTTGTAATAACCAGCCTGCTGATGCTGTTAACAGGTAAATTGTTACCGCGGGAGCAGCCCTTTGCAATAGAGCATCACGCCAAAGTGGATCTCAGTCCCTGGAAGCAGCGATATGTTTACTATATCATTTTGATCGCCTTAATGACGGGAATGTTCTTCCTGTTCTCACCTTACGGCATTGCGCAATAAACCCAAAACACACAGAATATTGTGCATTCTTTTCGTAAAAATGTCTATTGTACCGGCGGAGCCTTCACAATAATTTCGATGTCAGGGTTTCGTGTGTCGCAAACCGTCAAAAAAATTTGTTCATAAAAATTAAATACTATTTTTGGTATAGTATAGTATAGTACAGATTGCTTTTTACTGATTCGCTTGACTAACTTTTTTAATAATTGCTTAAAATGAATAACCGATTGCCTTGTATTTCGGGAGGAAAACGATATTCCTTTCTATGCCGTACCTGGATGCTGGTGGCGCTACTTTTAGCTTCCTGCCTTGTGCAGGCGCAAACCAGGCCGATCATCGGAACTGTAAAGGACAGTTCGGGTAAAATGATGGACGGCGTGAACATCATTATTGTTAACAAACAGAAAGCCGGAACAGCCACCGATAAGAACGGTCGTTTTGTTTTAGAAGTTTCTACCGGGGACTCGCTGCGCTTTTCCTACGTAGGCTATTCTGATCAATCATTCGCCGTTTCCGAAACAACCAGGAATGTAGATATTGTTATGACCCAGGCCGTATTCCAGGCAGGCGATGAAGTGATAGTTACCGCATTTGGACGTAAAGAACGAAAGGAGGCCGTGGTAGGTTCTGTTACCAGCATTCAGCCCGAAGAGCTTAAAATCCCGGCCAGCAACCTAACAACCGCTATGGCCGGCCAGATAGCCGGCATGATCGCCTACCAGCGAAGCGGTCAACCGGGCCAGGATAACGCGAACTTCTTTATACGCGGCGTTACGACGTTTGGATACAAGCAGGACCCCTAATCCTCATCGACAACGTAGAGCTTACAGCCAATGACCTGGCGCGCTTGCAGGTAGATGATATTGCTTCTTTCTCGATTCTGAAAGATGCCAGTGCAACAGCGTTATACGGAGCCCGTGGCGCCAACGGTGTAATACTCGTGAGTACCAAAGAAGGGCGCGAGGGGAAGGCTAAAATAAATTTCAGATCTGAGTACTCCTCTTCTCAGTCAACACAGACCCTGCAATTGGTTGATCCTATCCAGTATATGAATCTCTTTAATGAAGCTACCATTACCAGGGACCCCAGCTCGGTAGTTCCCTTTTCTCCTGCCAAAATCCAGAATACAGTTGATGCGATCAACGGGGTGCCGGGCAGTAACCCTTACGTGTACCCGGCCGTTGACTGGCTGGATATGCTTTTCAAAAAGAGAGCAACAACCCAGCGTAATAACCTAAGCATAAATGGCGGCGGTAAAGTAGCCAAGTACTACGTGGCGGGATCTTATAATATCGACAATGGCGTGCTAAAAAAGATATCCGGAATAACAACGACAATAATGTGAAATTTCAAAACTACCAGCTGAGGTCCAACGTCAATATCAACCTTACAAATTCTACCGAGTTAATCGTACGCTTATCAGGAAATTTCAGTGAGTACAATGGCCCGATCACCACTGACGGTTCTTTTGCCTCGGATCTTTACAATATAGCCATGCATACAAGTCCGGTATTATTTCCGGCCTACTACGAACCGGATGCAGCCAATGCCAATACACAGCATATATTATTCGGGAACGTTGGTATAGGCAGTGCCGGCTTATCCAGCAACAGCATCCAATACAACAATCCGTATGCTGCGCTTTTAAGAGGACACAAAAACTCTTCGGAATCAAGGATGTCTGCACAATTCGAAGTAAACCAGAATTTTGATTTTATTACGAAGGGTTTGAAATTCAGAGGCATCTTCAATACTAATCGTTATTCATTTTTGCTTCGCAGAATGCCTACTCTCCTTTTTATTATAATATTGGTACTTATAACAAAAATACCAACGAGTATTCTTTGGTATGGCTTAATCCGCAACCAACAGGCAACAATGTGGCTACCGAATATCTCACTTATTCCCGCGGCAACACCGACATCAGCACCTTTGTTTATTTACAGGGGCATTGGAATATAACAGGAATTTCGAAGAGCACACGATCAGCAGTACGGTTATAGCTACCCGCCAGCAAACCTTGTACTCTAATAAAGAGTTTTTACAGGAGGCGCTCCCCTACCGAAACCTGGGGCTGGCCGGCAGGTTAACCTATTCCTTCCGTCGCAGGTATTTTATTGAAGGCAATTTTGGCTACAACGGATCAGAGCGTTTTTCGGCCAACCACCGCTATGGTTTTTTCCAACGATCGGTGCGTCCTGGGTGGTATCTAACGAAGGCTTTTGGAAAGGCGGCATATCTGACGTAATCTCCAAATTAAAACTTAGAGCCAGCCATGGCCTGGTAGGTAACGACGCTATTGGCTCGCAACGTTTTTTTATGTTTCCGACGTGCTGCTTAATAATGGAAACAATTATGCACAGTTTGGTACGAATAACGGGTATGAACGTAAAGGAGTAGTTATCAGGAACTACGAAAATCTTGATGTAACCTGGGAAACATCCCGACAGACAAACCTGGCTGCCGAGTTTACGTTATTGAAGAACTTCAACTTTATAGCTGAATATTATACAAACTATCGTTATAATATATTGCAACAAAGAGCCAATGTACCAACTACTATGGGACTTGAAGCCCCATCAGTGCCAACCTGGGGAAGTTAAATCGCGCGGGGTGGATTTATCCCTTGACTACAAACAATCATTTACAAGCGGGCTATGGCTGCAGTCGAGGGCTAACTTTACTTATTCTACCAACGAATATGTAAAAAAGAGGAGCCCAGCTACAATGAGCCCTGGAGATATTCCATCGGCCAACCTATTAACCGTTATTGGGGCTACCTGGCCGAAAGGCTTTTTGTTGATGACATTGAAGCTGCCAATGCGCCTATTCAAAGTTTTAGCAGCAATGGGCGCCTTCCCCAGGGTGGCGATATTAAATATAAAGACCTTAACCAGGATGGACGTATTGACTATCTCGACCAAACTTTTATCGGCTACCCAACCGTTCCTGAAATTGTATATGGGTTTGGCTTATCGGGCGGATATAAGGGATTCGATCTCTCTGCGTTTTTCCAGGGCCAGGCAAGGGTATCTTTCTTTGTAGATGCGAACCGCGTTAGCCCATTCATCCAAAGTCCCGACCCCTATATTTACGGCAACACGCAGGTACTGAAAGAATTTGCTGACGACCACTGGACAGAAGCCAACCAGAATATTTATGCTACCTATCCCAGGTTGGGAGTAAGCAAAAACCTGATAGAAAACAATCTTCAAAATAGCACCTGGTGGTTAAGAAACGGTGCCTTTTTAAGACTTAAGTCGGTAGAATTGGGATACACGCTTCCCAAAAACTTTATCAACGCTGCATGGCTGTCTAATGCACGTATTTACTTAAATGGTCTTAACCTGGCTACCTGGTCGCCTTTTAAAACATGGGACCCGGAACAGGGAGGAAACGGTTTTGCCTATCCTATACAAAAAGTTTATAACATAGGAATCAATTTAAATTTATAATCATGAGATTCGCAAAATATATACCTGTGTGGTTGCTGTTGGTATTGCTGGTTACCGGTTACTCGTCCTGTAAAAAATACCTGGATATAGTACCAGATAATGTGGGAACGCTCGACTATGCTTTCAGAAATAAAAATGAAGCAGAGAATTACCTTTTTACCTGCTACTCTACCATGCAACGACAATACAATGTAATAGTAAACCCAGGGTTTACCCTCGCTGCCGAGGTCATCTACCCTACCGATCCCAACGGCTTTGGAGCCCTGAATGAAGCTGGCTTCAGCCTTATTAAAGGAATACAGACCCCTCAAATCCCTTAATCAACTACTGGGATGGTGAAGGTGGCGCGGAGGCTATATTCCAGGCCATAAGAAGGTGCAACATTATGCTTGAAAACATCAACAGACCTATTGACCTGGACGAGCCTACAAAAACAGGTGGCTGGCTGAAACCAGGTTTCTTAAAGCTTATTATCATTACATATTATTACGCATGTACGGCCCTATTCCTCTGATCAGGCAAAACCTGCCGATCAGTACTTCTGCCGAAGATGCTAAGATTAAAAGAGCTACGCTAGATGAATCTTTTGATTATGTGCTCTCTCTTTTGAACGAGGCAATTCCTGATCTGCCTCCCACAATTCAAAACAGCGTGCAGGAGCTGGGCCGGATAACCAAGGTAATCGCGCTATCCTTCAAAGCTGAAATACTGGCTACCCAGGCAAGCCCTCTTTTTAACGGCAATCCGGATTATATTAACTTTAAAGATAAAGACGGCCGGAACCTTTTCCCACAGGCATTTGATGCCGCCAGGTGGCAGAAAGCTGCTGACGCCTGTAAAGCGGCTATTGATGAAGCGCGTAGTGTAGGTATTAAACTACACACTTTTTTACCGGTAGGAAACATTACTAATCTCAACGACCAGCTCAGGCAGGTGCTTACTTTACAAACAGCGGTTACCGAAAAATGGGAGAATAACCTGGAATCTATATGGGCTATGAATTATGGGTTTAACTACCAGAATTATACCGTTCCACGCATGACCGACAAATCCGTTTCCAGTGCCAATTCAAACCCGTCCAGCTTTTCTGTACCTATAGCTACTACCGACCTGTTTTATACGAAAAACGGAGTTCCGATTAACGAAGACCTGTCGTTCGATTATGCGAACAGGTATACAACACAGGCGGGTGATGATGCCAATAAAAATTATATAAAATTAGGCTACGAAACGGCTAAGATGAACTTTAACCGGGAACCGCGGTATTACGCCAACCTGGGATTTGACGGCGGCATCTGGTTTGGCAACGGTGTGGTGGACGGCTCTAATCCCCGGTTTGTGCAGGGAAGAGGCCCCACTGCCCTGGCAGGTCCCAAAAGCGTGGGCTCTACCAACCTCACCGGGTACTGGCCTAAAAAGCTGGCCAACTACCTTACAGTATATGACGAAAGTTTCCAAGCCGAAAATTACCGGATGCCGGTTATACGCCTTGCCTCTCTTTACCTGCTTTATGCTGAAACATTGAACGAGGTGAGCGGGCCGTCGGCTACTGCTTATGCTTATATAGATTCTGTACGGGCACGGGCGGGACTGCCGGGTGTAGTTGCTTCCTGGCAAAACAATTCCCGTAATCCGGCAAAACCCCAATCCAAAGAAGGCTTACGACAGATCATTCACCAGGAAAGACGGATAGAGTTATGTTTTGAAGCTCAAAGCGGATGGGACCTGAGGAGATGGAAAGAGCTGCAGGATGTATTAAGCAGGCCTTTACAGGGATGGAATGTTTACGAAGAATCGCCGGCAAACTACTACCAGCCGCGAACCGTGTTAATCCCTGTATTTGGTCAGAAAAACTACCTGTGGCCTATTAAAACAGACGCCCTGATTGTGAACAATAATTTAACACAGAACCCCTATTGGTAATAACTGCTCAAACACATTGCTATGATCCTGAAATTTACAAATCATCTATCCGCCTGGTTAGTAGCGATGCTGCTACTCAATTTAGCAGCCTGCCAGAAAAGTGCTTCCAGCAATGATCCTGTATCCACCGACAAAAGCCAACCCGCAGCTGTATCTAACGTAAGAGTAGAAAATTTTAACGGGGAGCCAATATTATTTATACGCTACCCAACTCCCCAACCTGCTATATGTATTGGGAGAATACAATATAGCAGACGGTAAAACCGAGGCAAACAAAAGCCAGCTATTATACCGACACGCTTCGCGTTGACGGCTTTGCCGAAAGTAAAGAATATGAAGTAACGCTATACGTGGTAAGCAGGGCGGAAGTAAAATCGGAGCCTGTTAAAGTAAAAGTAAATCCCTTAACACCTAAGTTCCAGTTAGTGAACAGCCAGCTTCAGCTAAGCCCCGATTTTGGCGGAGTTAACATCTCAGGTATCAATACCTACCGCGCACCATTATCTATGCATGTAGTTTACTTTAACCCAGCTACCAACAAGTATGAAGAAAAAGACCCGGTTAACGTTTCCACGCAAACCATCAACTTTTCCGTGAGAGGCTTTGGCGCTACGTCAACCCGGTTCGGCATTTACACAACCGACCAGTTCGGAAACAAATCAGACACGTTATTCAAAACACTTACACCGTTATTTGAAACAGCATTGGATTATACCAAGTATTATGAATATAAGCTGCCCAGCGACGCTCCGATCGGATATGGCTGGGAGCTGCGTTACTTTTTCGACGGTAAAATCACCGACCCGGGATGGCATACGCTAACCGCCCCGTAACACAGGCTACATGGGGCTTGGGATGAATGCCAAATTAAGCCGCTTCCGCCTCTACTCGCGCTTGAGTGCAGGCTTCGGCTATCAGAATCCGAAAGTATTTACACTGTGGGGTCCAAAAAACCAATCCTGCAGACATAGCTTTACCCAACTCAGCCGTACTGGGAGAAACACATGGAGACTGGACCAGCATGGGTACATTTACCTATCCTAATCCACCTTCGGGTTTACCACCCAATCAGGCGAATAGCCAGGACATGCAGTTCATGGCTGACGGAGTTGACTTTAATGTACCTATTGATGCGATCTCCACGCGGTTTATCCGGTTTGTGGTTAATCAGACCTGGGGAGGCGTACAATACACCAATGCCATGGAGATCACTCTATATGGCAGTCCACAATAATAAATCATTAAACATATTGAAATGAAATATAACCATAGCATAATCGGTTGCCTTCTTGCCTTTCTCTGTATTATAGGTTGCAAGAGGTATGACAACGATTATCTGAAATATTTTGGTGGAAAAGAATCGGTTTACCCGGGCCTGGTGAAGAATCTTTCTTACCGGGCGGGCAACCTCAGAACCATACTAACCTGGAACCCAAGCCCTGATCCAAGCGTCGTAAAATATGTAGTTAGCTGGAATAATGGGCAGGACTCTATAGTGGTGCCCGCCACATCACATCAACCGGAGGATACGATTAAAGTAACAGTTCCTAATTTAAGTGAATATGTATACTCATTTGCCGTTCGATCTTACGATGATAAGGGCAACCGGTCTATCAGCCGCGAGATCAACAATGTAAGGGTTTATGGAACTGTATATGCATCTACGCTGCTGAACAGGAACGTCAATTCAGCGAACCCATACCTTTATGGTGATGATGGCATCCTGACCTTATATTTTGCAAAAGCCGATTCCAGTAACGTTGCTACAACAATCAGTTATATCAATAGTTCCGGTACTCCTGAGCAGAAAACATTATTGCCTGAGGCGAGCGAAATCAAATTAACTAATTACAAACCTGGCACCTCTATTACATTCCGGTCTTCCTATAAGCCAGAAAGTACTGCGGCAGATATATTTACCACCAACGCGGCAGAAAATTTTCCTGCTATTTACAGGTATGTTATGTGCCCTAAAAACAAATTTGTTCCCTTATCGCTTTATGGGGATGGTCGTCCCTGGGATGACAGCTACTGGACTTCTTTATGGCAATTGTTTGACGGCGCCACTGCGCCACAGGGCTGGCAGGATTGTTTCCACAGCAATGATGCTAAAACGCTGCCTTACCCTATTAGCTTTGATATGGGCGCTACCTATAATTCATTATCCCATATGGAAATGATTGGCAGAGATTGTTGTCACAACCCCATCGAATACGAGATATGGGGTTCCAACACCTTAACTGTTCCAAACCTCGAAGGCAATAGTCCTAACTGGAAAACCCAGATGGTGGCTAATGGCTGGACATTATTGCAATCAGTTAACCGGGCAGACGACGGAAAGCTCCTCTTAAATCCACTTTAATCAGCAATCCGCCACCCGTTCGCTATATACGGATACTTATTAAAAAAGTAGCCAGCGGGGACAGCAAATACAGCAATATCACGCAGGTCACATTCTGGAACAGAGAGTAGATAAGTACCGGGTAGTTTGTAACCATCTAATAAAAAGAAAACATTACCTTGTTGCAATGAGTCTTTTCAAACAACATATATTAATAGCAGCAGCTGGCTTGTTTTTTACAATCAGTGCATCAGGCCGCATTACGCTACCGCGGATCTTTGCCGATCATATGGTTTTACAACGCGAACAGCCCTTAACCATATGGGGTACTGCCGGCTCCAACGAAACAGTAAAAGTGGTAATCAACGGGCAACGATCTTCTGCCGCATCCAATCAAAAAGGGAATGGAGGATTACTTTAAAGCCGATGAAATGGGGCGGGCCTTTTGACCTTATCATTACCTCAGCCAATGACAGGAAGGTATTACATAATGTGCTGATAGGAGATGTATGGATCTGCAGCGGGCAGTCGAATATGGAAATGCCGGTATCTGGATGGTCGAAGGTCAATAACGCTGAACAGGAAATTGCCGCGGCTAATTATCCCAACATACGATTATTTACTGTAGAAAAAGCCACGAGCTTTGTGCCTGAAAGCGATCTGGCAGGCGGGCAATGGCTGGAATGCCATTCAAAAAACATCCCGTCTTTTTCAGCAGTTGCTTATTTCTTTGGCAGAAAAATAAACCGGGATACAAGGATCCCTGTCGGGCTGATCAGTACCAACTGGGGAGGCACCAATATACAGGCCTGGACTAGCTGGCCCACTATATCCGCCTTTGATGGCTACAACCATCTCGATCCGGTTCAGATGAAGCAAACCTTTGCGGAGCAGGAAGAAAACAGAAAAGCTTATAACCAGGCGTTGGCTGCAGATCCGGGCAGCAGAGAAGCCTGGTATCGGAACGACAACACTGAAGGCTGGAATAAAATACAGATGCCGTCTTCATGGGAATCTTCAGAGATTGGCAACACCGATGGCATTATCTGGTTTAAGAAAAGCTTTGAGCTGGAAAATCTGCCTGGAGACCCAACTGCTGTATTACACCTGGGCGCTATTGACGATGCCGACTCTACTTATATTAACGGCATGCTGGCAGGTCATGATAACATATGGAATAAAAGCCGCGTTTACCCCATCGGTACATCGGTATTAAAAAAGGTAAAAACACCATCGTCATCAAAATGACAGACGGAGGCGCGCAGGGCGGTATGTTCGGCAACCGGGAAGATATTTTTATAAGCATAGGCAACAAAAAGATCCCTCTTGCAGGAGACTGGTATTACAAGCCTTCCGTTATTTCCAAAGCATACCATTTAATAGAAACAGGTCCGAATGCTTTTCCTTCGCAATTGTTCAATGCCATGATTCATCCGCTTACCGATGTTAAAATAAAAGGGGCTATCTGGTACCAGGGAGAGGCCAATGTAGATGAAGCCACCCGCTACCAGCAACTATTCCCGGCGATGATAGCCGATTGGCGAAAAGCATGGGGATATCATTTCCCTTTATATGGGTACAGCTGGCCAATTACCTCGAAAGAAAAAAAAGAACCCGTATCAAGCGCCTGGGCAGAGCTGAGGAATGCACAACATCTTACGCTTTCTACACCTAATACCGGCGAAGCCGTAGCCATAGATATAGGGGAAGCCAATGATATACATCCCCGTAACAAACAGGATGTAGGGTTAAGACTTGCATTAGCCGCGGAAAAGATCGCGTATGGAAAAAATATTGTTGCATCAGGACCTGTACTAGCATCTTCAAAAACAGCAGGCAACAAGATCATCCTCAGCTTTACTAACACCGGCAGCGGCCTCATTGCAAAGAATAACCAGTTAACCGGGTTCGCTATCGCGGGAGCCGATCAGCAGTTTGTTTGGGCAGATGCAAAAATAACCGGCAATCAGGTAATCGTAAGCAGCCCCTTAATAAAACGTCCTGTAGCCGTGCGTTATGCGTGGGCTGACAATCCTGAAGCCAGTTTATACAACAAAGAAAATCTTCCGGCCTCCCCTTTCCGAACAGATAACTGGCCACTAACTACAGCCGCCAGGAAAATATTCTAGTACCCTAAATATCCCAAACAGTAGATTAATGAACCGTATAAAAAGAATCGGCGTTTCCATCGCAGCATTTTTTATTACTATCAATAATAGCCTGGCACAAAGCCATAACAACCTGAAGCTATCGTACGATAAGCCGGCAGCTGTATGGGAAGAAACCCTTCCGCTGGGTAATGGCCGGTTAGGCATGATGCCCGATGGTGGTGTTAGTAAAGAAAACATTGTATTGAATGATATCACGTTATGGTCGGGTTCGGAACAGGACGCTAATAACTATGAAGCCAATAAATACCTGCCGGAGATCAGGAAAATGCTGGCGGCTGGTAAAAACGACGATGCACAAGATCTGATCAACAAACACTTTATTTGTAAAGGTCCCGGATCAGGTGGCAAACAATGGGGTTGCTTCCAGGTGTTAGGTAACCTGGAGATCAGCTATCGTTACAATCAACCTGACAAATCCCCAACCAACTATTATCGCTCCTTACAATTAGATGAGGCCTTAGCCACTACCCGATTCACCGTAGATGGTGTAACTTATACACGGGAATACTTTACCAGCTTTGGAACCGATGCGGGTATCATAAAGCTTACCAGCAGTAAACCCGGGGCATTAAATTTCTCTTTTAGCTTATCGAGGCCTGAGCGTTTTAAAGTAAAAGTAAAAGACAAAACGATTGGTATATACGGGCAGCTTGATAACGGAACGGACGGAAAAGGCATGCAGTATATGGCATTGGCATCGGTGAAGTTACAAGGTGGTGGATTGGTAAGTACCACCGACAAAGAAATTTCAGTAGACAACGCTACTACCGCTTATATTTATGTATCCATGGGTACCGATTTCAAAAACCCTGGTTTTGAAAACAAAACCCTGCAGTTACTACAGGCTGCTATGAGCAAAAATTACCTGTCGGAAAAAACTATCCATACGCGGAATTTCCAAAATTGTTTAACCGTTTCCATGTAAACCTGGGCACTGGTGAAAACAGCTCTTTATCTACAGACAAACGCCTGGATCTTTTTATAAGAATCCGCAGAACGACAACGCGCTGCCTGCCTTGTTCCTGCAATACGGGCGTTATCTCAGCATCAGCAGCACGCGCGTAGGCTTGTTGCCACCCAACCTGCAGGGGCTTTGGGCCAACCAGGTCAACACGCCCTGGAATGGTGATTATCACCTGGATATTAATGTAGAAATGAATCACTGGCATTTGGAAGCGGCTAATCTATCTGAGCTCAATCTTCCTCTTGCGGAACTGGTAAAAGGCCTCGTTAAAAACGGCGAACGCACTGCCAAAGCTTATTATAATGCTAACGGGTGGATTGCTCACGTAATTACGAATGTATGGGGCTTTACCGAACCCGGCGAAAGCGCCTCCTGGGGTATTGCCAATTCCGGGTCGGGCTGGCTATGCGAAAACCTTTGGGCCCATTATGCCTATACCAAAGACAAAAAGTATTTAAAAGACATCTATCCGGTTTTAAAAGGCTCGGCGTTGTTTTACAAAGATGCCCTTGTTACAGATCCTAAAACCCAATGGCTGGTAACAGCCCCTCTGTATCGCCCGAAAACTCCTTTTTCCTGAATGGCAAGCATGTAAATGTTTGTATGGGTCCTACTATCGATAACCAGATCACCAGGAACTTTTCAATAATGTTATCGAAGCAGCAGAAGTTTTGAATGTAGACGCCGATTTCAGGGCTGAGCTCACCGAAAAACTGAAGCAGCTTCCGCCACCCGGCCGTATTGCCAGTGATGGAAGAATAATGGAATGGCTGGAAGAATATAAAGAAACAGACCCGCAACACAGGCATATCTCCCACTTATGGGGTTTGTATCCGGGCTCTTCTATAACAACCAGCAAAACGCCTCAGTTAATGGAGGCCGCAAAAAAACACTGGAGGTAAGAGGCGACGACGGGCCAAGCTGGGCCATCACGCACAAACAACTGTTTTGGGCACGCCTGCATGATGGAGAAAGAGCCTTTAAACTTTTGAAAGAAGTATTGCGTCCTACTTTAAAAACAGATATTAACTATGGGGCCGGCGGTGGTGTTTATCCTAACCTGCTTTCTGCCGGGCCTCCTTCCAGATCGACGGCAACTTTGGCGGCGCTGCAGGAATACTGGAAATGCTGTTACAGAGCCATGATGGCTATATTGAACTATTACCTGCTATCCCAGCCATATGGGAAAAGCAGGGCAGTGTAAAAGGCATCAAAGCGCAGGGCAATATCACTATTGATATGCAATGGATGAATGGTAAGATCACCAGCTATAAGCTTTACGCCCCTGTTCAACAACGGGTACTATTAAAAGTGAACGGAAAGGTCATTAATACATCCACTATTGCAAGATAATTTTCTCAATACATTATTAAAAACACAGAACATGAGGTTTGCGTTGAAAGGTTTATGGACATTAGTAATATATGCAGTATCAATACCGGTATTTGCGCAGGAACAGATCATCACGGTAACAACAGCAGAAAATGCGATGGTATTAAAGGTAGACCAACAAAAGAATTTATCGATGATATATTATGGGCAGAAGCTAGGTGTTGATAATGAATACGCATTGATTCCGCAGGCATATAAGCAAACCAGCGACTATACTGAAGTAGCTGATGCAGCATATACAGCTTCCGGCTCCCGCAATTTGCTGGAACCGGCTATTACCGTAACGCACGCCGACGGCAATAACTCGCTTGATCTGCGTTATGTACAGCATGAACAGAAAGACCTGGGCAATGGGGTTAAGCAATTATCGGTACTTTTAAAAGACCCGGTATATAATTTCCAGGTAACCTTATTTTATAAATCTTATTTTAAACAGGATGTGATTGAACAATGGGCTGTTATCAGGCACTCTGAAAAATCTGATGTAACTTTGTATAAATATGCATCGGCTAACCTGCATATCAAAGCAAAAAGCTTCTGGCTCACCCAGTACCATGGCGACTGGGCCAGAGAAATGCAAAGTGAAACATCGAGGCTCACGCACGGCATTAAAACAATCGACAGTAAGCTGGGCACCCGGGCTAATTTATTTCAGCCTTCTGTATTTATGGTATCGCTCGATCAGCCCGCTATGGAAGATGAAGGCACGGTGCTGTATGGCGCGCTGGAATACAGCGGCAATTTCAAAACCGACCTGGAACTGGATTACCAGAATAACCTGCGTATTATATCGGGCATCAACAGCTATGCATCTACATATACCTTAAAGCCCAATGAGGATTTCGTAACCCCGGGATTCTTATATACACTATCTCATAAAGGTATGGGAAGCGCCAGCCGCAAGCTGCAGGATTGGGCGCTCAATTATAAAGTGCTGGGCGGCAAAAGGACAGGCTTACTTTATTGAATAACTGGGAGGCCACTTATTTTGATTTTGATGAAAACAAGTTAAAGGAGCTGATAAAAGATACGAGAAAACTTGGTGTTGATTTATTTTTGTTAGATGACGGGTGGTTTGCCAGTAAATATCCCAGGAACGGAGATGTGGCAGGATTGGGAGATTGGACCCCTAACCGAAAAAGTTACCCAATGGCATTGGCACATTGGTAAAAGAAGCGGCCAACAACCAGGTTAAATTCGGCATCTGGATTGAACCGGAAATGGTGAATCCTAAAAGCGAATTGTATGAGCAGCATCCCGATTGGGTGGTAAAGCAGCCACAGCGTGCCGAGCATTACTTCCGGAATCAGCTGGTTTTGGACCTGAGCAATCCTAAGGTGCAGGACTTTGTTTTTAAAGTGGTAGACGACCTGTTCACACAAAACGGGGAGCTCGCCTATATTAAATGGGACTGTAATGCTGTTATTTATAATGCCCATTCTGCCTATTTGAAAAACCAATCTCATTTTTATGTAGAATATATGCATGGCCTTTACGCAGTATTGAAGAAAATACGAAGCAAATATCCGACAGTTCCTATGATGCTTTGTTCAGGTGGTGGCGGCCGCGTAGATTATGGAGCCCTCGAATACTTCACGGAGTTTTGGCCCAGCGACAATACCGACCCGCTGGAACGTATATTTATGCAATGGGAATACTCCTATTTCTACCCCGCTATTACCAGCGCCAACCATGTAACAGACTGGGGCAAACAGCCTATTAAATTCCGAACCGATGTAGCCATGATGGGTAAATTGGGGTTTGACATCGTGGTAAAGCATCTAAGTGAAAAAGACCTTCAATATTGCCAGAACGCAATAAAGCAGTACAACTCTTTTAAAGACATTGTTTGGTGGGGCAAACAGTACCGCTTAGCCAATCCTTCGGAAGGCGACATTGCGTCAATGGCCTATATCAATGAAGATAGGTCCAGGGAATTGTTTTCAATTACCTGGTTAATTACCGCTATGGCTCCGGAAGCGTCTACCCTGTTCGCCTTAAAGGTCTTGACCCCGCTGCAAAATACAGGATTACTGAAATTTGTTTATACCCCGGAACCAAAACTCCTATCGACGAATCCAAAACCTACAGTGGCGAATTTTTAATGACCATAGGATTTAACCCGGTGGTGAATGCACAAAGAACGAGTGTGGTATTAAGTATTGAAAAGATCCGTTAGTTTTTTGTATGGCTCACACTAAAAAAGCAACACGGTCTGGTGTTGCTTTTTTAGCATTTTTTAAGATCGCCTGTTAGCTACTTTATTTTTTGTTTGTCTGGCTTCAAGTGTTGCGCTAATAATTGTTGTTGCTGATGTATCTGCTCATTTTGCTGTGCTACCTTTTTCTCTAACTGAATCAGGTGCAGCGTCAGCTCTTCTATTTTCTTTAATAGCACCGCCTGGTTAGCGCCTATTTCAACACCTTTCTTTTGCACCTGGCTGGCAGGGGGAATATTGTGTAATGAACGTTAAAAAGCAAGGGCGTCTAGAATATAGGGCTACCCTGCTTTAGTAATTATATCTGATTCGCCCTGCGTGAAATAAAAACATATAATTCCATCCCCTTCCCCTGGCCTTATCCATATTTTTTTGGCAAACAGGACAAAAAAAGGTTCGCCGGCGGGTGATGCCCATGTATTCTTTATGTATAGGGCCGCCGCATTGCACACATATTTTTTTTTCGGTATGTACCAACCAGTGTTTTTTCAGCACATAGGCTTTTTCCAGTTTAAAAAGTCGAAACTATAATTCCGTGTTTCATCGATCAGTTCGGTCAGTTTCCGCGGTGGCAGGTCTCCTACTTTACTTAACGGGTGTACGCCAATGCGGTATAAAACTTCGTTTTTTATTATGTTTCCCGACCCTGAAAAGATGTCCTGATTGAGAAGCGCATCGCATGCCAGCAGGGAAGGTAATTTTTAAGTTTTTGCCTCGCGGCTTTCGCATCCCAGCTATCCGACATTACATCTGCGCTCCAGTCATATATCTCATCAAGCGGCTCCTCGAGTATTTTCACAGAACATGCATAAAAATTGATGGTTCCGTTTGTAAAGCTCAGGCTCAAACGTGGCGTGGAATCTTTTTCTTCGTTAATACGATAGGTACCAAAAAGAAGAAAATGGATCCGTATGCTGAAATTGTTGAAGCATATAAGAAAGTGCTTCCCCCAACTTTTAAAGTCAATGACCTTTTTTCCCTGGGCGCGTTCAACAGGCATTGTGGTGTTGCCGGATACCGCCAAAACTTTTTCCTGTAAATGGCGCTACCAGTTCTTTAAGAATTACAATTGATGGTCCTTCGGGCATGGGCTTTTTTAATTTAATACCAAAAGAGTGCCATTGATCAGGTAAAAACGCATATTATATATTAATAAATAAGAGTGCAGAGCAACTTTTTTAAACCGGTTAGCACGGTTTGGTATAGCTAAACGGCCCCATCGGCATTAGTTTTATTTTTTGTTTGCCATAACCTTTAGTTTTTTTCTATCTTTAGTACCTCTAGTTATTCGTCCTGTTTTTATGAGTGATATACCTACTATAAAAGAAATAGCAAAAAGATTGAATGTTTCAGTGTCTACCGTTTCCCGTGCGCTGAATGACCACCCCAGAATAGGATTAAAAACTAAACAAGCCATCCAAAATCTTGCAAAGGAGTTGAATTATGAGCCTAATCCGAAGGCCATCTTTTTTAAACAGAAGAAAAGCTTTGTAATTGGCGTAATCCTCCCCTGATATCTGAAGATTTCTTTTCAAAAAGTATCAGCGGCATTGAGGATGTAGCCATGGAACATGGTTATACCATTTTATTCGGGCAAAGCCACGACAGCATTACTAAAGAGCAAACCGTAATGGAGGCCATGGTAAAGCAGCGAATAGACGGATTATTAATCTCCCTCTCTAAAGAAACCAATAAATACAATCACCTGGTTGCCCTGAAAAATACAATATACCCGTGGTATATTTTGACCGGGTGCCGCCGTTTGAAAGAGCGAGCAAGGTATTCTGCAGCGTTTACAAAGGAACCGAACAAATGATTGAATGGCTCTTCAGGCAGGGACGAAAGCGTATCGCTTTTATAAACGGACCTGATGAAATTGCGGCCAGCAGGGAACGTTTGAAAGGATATATAGATGGTATTTCTAAAAAGAAATTAAAGATTGATATGCAGATGGTAGAAAAAACCGATCTTTCGGAAGAGGGAACTCAGCTTGCCATGAACAAATTGCTGAGCCTGAAAAGACCACCAGACGCAATTATCAGCTTTAACGACTATGTACACCTCGACGCGGTAAAATTTGCCTTACAAAAAGGCGTGCAGGTGAATGAGGAGATCCTTTTTGCCAGCTATGCGAATATTTCAGCTAATAAACATGCGGCTTACCCGCCTGTTGTGTCGCTCGACCAGTTCCCATACCAACAGGGCCAAACGGCCATGAACATGCTGATAGACATTCTTAATAAAAAGCAACTGGGAGACGCACCTCATATGTCATTTGCACAGGTTGAAGTGCCTGTTTCGCTCGTGTACAGTTAACACAAAACTTATACAATCGTTTGCGCAATTTTGCTAACCTTGTATAATATACCTTTATCCGAAATGTAACCGGAGATATGGATATCATGCATAGTGTGCTTGCCAGCTATGGGTTTAAAAAAGACAGCTATACCATTGAACGCTTTGGGAACGGACTTATTAATGACACCTGCCTTGTAAAAAAGGAGGACGATAAGTACATTCTTCAGCGGATCAATAAAGCTGTATTTACCAACCCATTTCTTATTGCCGAAAATATTGAAAAAATAAGGGCTTACCTGGCGGCCACCAATAAAGATTATTTTTCACTGCTCCCTGCAAAACCCTGGAGGGCAGCACTATGGTATGCATCGCCAGCCATTTTTACCGGATGTTCCCGTTCGTAAAAGACAGTCATACCGTAGATGTAGTGCAAACGCCGCAGCAGGCATTTGAAGCGGCTGCCCAGTTTGGCCGGTTTACGCGGGTTTTATCCGATATGGATATTGATACGCTTAATATTACCCTTCCGGCTTTCCACAACCTGGCGTTACGGTACAGCCAGTTCCTCGAGGCTATTGAAAAGGCAATGCTGAAAGGATAGCTGAAGTGCGCGATCTGATACAGCAACTAAAACAGCAGGCGTCGATTGTTGAAGAATATAATCATATTTTGAACAACGATGATTTTCGTTTAAGGGTAACCCACCACGATACCAAAATCAGCAATGTTTTGTTTGATAAAAACAGCAAAGGCCTTTGCGTAATAGACCTGGATACAGTAATGCCGGGATATTTTATCAGTGATGTGGGGATATGATGCGCACCTATTTGTGTCCTGTTAGCGAGGAGGAAAAAGACTTCAGTAAGATAGAAATAAGGGAAGACTTTTACTTTGCCATAGTTAACGGGTATAAAACTTTTATGGAGACCGAGCTTACAGATACGGAAAGCCAGTACTTTTTTACGCAGGTAAGTTTATGATTTATATGCAGGCGCTCCGGTTTATTACAGATTATATTAATGACGATATTTATTATGGCGCCCGGTATCCTAAACATAATCTGGTAAGGGCTACCATCAAAGCATACTCCTGCAGCGCCTGCTGGAAAAAGAGGCCGTTTTATCTGCAAAACAGAAAATTGTTCTATAATTTTTTCCTCTTTTGTTTGATCATTAAAATAATTCCTTTACATTTGCAACCCATTCGCTCAAAGGCAGCGGATCCGGGAAGTAGCGCAGGCCGGTAGCGCACCTGGTTTGGGACCAGGGGTCGCAGGTTCGAATCCTGTCTTCCCGACTTGACGGGACAAAGTAGAAAAGTCTACTTTTGTCCCGTTTTTATTTTGTCGTAACTTATTGTTAATCAGGTTGATATACTGAATAAAATCATTACGCCGGGCGGTTCGAACTTTGCTTCCTTCAAAAACGACTTTTTCGGGATAAATTGAACCAACATCTTTTCTTATCTCAGATAAACAGCCATCTTTTAGTGCTTCCTTAATTTCAAAAACCCGCTTAACCCCTCGTTTAATAAGGATTTGAACATTGTCAACGTCGTTATTCAGCCGAGTCAATTGTGACTCCAGCGTTGATATTTTTGAACTGTACTGTGATTTCATATCACGGTAGTCATCGGGGTCTATTTGACGTGTCGCAAGAAGGTCCCTTGCGTGTGAAAGCCTATCTTCATAATCCTTTATTTGAAGCAGAATTTCCTTCTTTTCAAATTGAACTTCATTCGTCTTATCCAGGTATTCCTTCGTGATCAATTCCTGATAGAATGCCATGTCACCAATTTCAGGAACGAAGCTCGCAAGATCCCTCAAAATAGCATCGTTCACTATTTCTGCATTGGTTCTATGCTTACACGCACCAACACAATGGTAATAGGAATAGTATTTTGTACGACCTTTGGACTTACTTCCTGTTAATAACTTTTCACACTCAGGACAGATTAAAAAACCACGCATTGGAAAGTCATCCAGGGTTTTGACTTTTGGACGGTACTTTCTTCCACGTCCATCAAGAATATCCTGCACCTCGTAATACAACTCCTCTGATATAATGGCCCGATGTTGCCCTTTTACAAAGCGGCTTTCTTCATCCTTGAATTGAGGAATGAAAATCTTGCCGCAGTAAAGAGGATTCCGTATTACCTGCCAAAAAGCATTTTTGCTACATTTCAATCCTTTTTCCTTAGCCAGCTTCCATATCTGCTCTGTATTGAAGATCCCTTTTGCAATTTCTTCAAAAGCCCATCTTAGTATCGACGCATCAGGTTCCAGCGGAGCGATGTATTTTTTCCCATTTTCCTCAGTCTTATTTATGTAAGCTACAGGTGCAAGGCCCATATATCGGCCCTCTTTACGCGCCCTTCTCATGCCATAGAAAACATTCAAAGCACGCCTGTCATTCTCGACCTCCGGAGCAGCCAGGTAAAATGCCAGCATCATTTTGTTTTCCGGTATGGAAAGATCTAATGGTTGTTCTATCGCCTGTGGTTCCACACCAAGCCCTCGCAGTACATTAATCATCTGGTAAGCATCACCTGCATTACGACTGAACCGATCCCACTTAGTGAACAATATCAGATTAACATTGCTCTTTTTCTTTTTCAGACCTTGTATCAAGCTCTTCCATTGTGGCCTGTTGAAAGACTTTGCAGAATGATCTTCGTAAATAACGTTACGAATCATTATGGAATGGCTCTCGCAATATTTGCGCAGCATCTCTTCCTGATTCCTTTGGGAGTAACCCTTGTCTGCCTGTTCATCGGTACTTACCCGAATGTATAAATCAGCAATATATACCATGACCTATAATTTAATTGCTCTTTGGGGTTGGTTACATACCCTCAAAAATTGTTCAGTTGCTAAATCTCGAAATTCACTACTACCAACGCAGAAACAAAAATCTACATCATATTGCTCCTTGAAACGCTGCTCCTCTGATGCAAACAATGCAAAATTCCTTCCTATGCGAGACGCATCTACGCTTATCAGGAGCTGGACTCTTCCCAGGTTGTTGCTTAGATAAGCCTCTAATTCCTCCCAACCTTTTCGATTGAAATGGCTTTCCCGATGAAACGTCCCAGAATACATTCACTAATTCAATATTGTTCTTCGAGCAATATTCTTCAATAGCCGCCTTTTGTCGAATAAGCGAATCGAAATTTGCCATCTCGATTTTTGCAGCCCGTAAATAGGACACCGCTCTTTTTCTAACATTTTTATCCATATCTTCTTAGTGTCTTTGTTTGGCACTAATTTACGTTATTTGGCCGACAGAAATAGTTGTTTAGCTGTAATAATTGATTACATGACTTAGCATAATGGGTTTTGAAAGCTTAATAAATTAATACGAGGAGGTTTACGCAAAAAAAGCACCCTTTCAGGATGCTTTAAATGATGATCAACAGAAATAGAACACTTTCGAGGTTCTTTTTGAAGATCAAATCATTATTTAAGATGATGATAGCTATAACTCAATGCTACGTTTACTTTTCCCATTAAAAAAACATTCCCATTAAAGGTTAGTTTATCGGGGTATATCATGTTTACGATAGCTCGCACATCTTCGTTATTTCCTTCTCCTAATATTTTGTCCAACCTCATGAGATCCTCCAGTCCTGATGAAAGAAGTCCGTCCAAACAAGGAACATTTGCGTTAAGGCTATCCACTTTTACATTCAACTGCTCGATTGTAGAACTGTATTGTGCTTTAAAATCGTTGTAATCTGATGCCTCTATCTTATCCGTCGCAAGAAGGTCCCTAATATGGGACATTCTTTTTCATATTCATTTATCTGGCCCAAAAGCTGCTTTTTAGAAACCTGAATATCACTTGTCATTTCGTAATAGGTCTCACTCACTATCCGATGATAAATATCCAATATCTCCTTTTTGGGTACATATTTTTTTAACTCATCGTCAAAAGCCTTTGTTATCCTATCGGAATTGATCCGGTGCGAACATCCACGGTAACAATGGTAATACGTATAATGCCGACTTCTTCCCCTTGATTTACTTGCCGTCAGTAACTTTCCGCATTCAGGGCAGACCAGGAAGCCTTTTAAGGAAATTCCCGCTGTGTCTCGATCTTTGGCCGGTATTTCCTACCACGTCCATCCAATACATCCTGTACACGATCAAACAATTCTTCTGATATAATAGCCTCATGCTGCCCCTCTACAAAATAGCTCTCCTCATCCTTAAACCTGGGGATGAAAATCTTCCCACAGTACAATGGATTCCTGATCAATTGCCAGAAGGCATTTTTGCTACACCTGAGACCTTTATCCTTTGCCTTTTTCCAGATCTGTGCAGTATTGAAAGCACCTTTGCCTATATGTTCAAAGGCCCATAAAAGAATTGATGCGTCAGGTTGTTTTGGAGCAATGTATTTATTGCCTGTCTCATCAACTTTGTTTTTATAACCCACCGGGGCAAGACCCATATAACGTCCTTCCTTCTTTGCCCGTCTCATTCCGTAAAACACGTTGAGGGCGCGACGGTCATTCTCCACTTCGGGCGCGGCAAGATAGAATGCCAGCATCATTTTATTCTCCGGTATAGACAAATCTAACGGTTGCTCAATTGCCTGCGGCTCAACGTTGAGGTCACGCAGCACATTTATCATTTGGTAGGCATCACCCGCATTGCGACTAAATCGGTCCCATTTTGTGAACAAAATCAGGTCAATCCGATTCCTGTTCTTTTTAAGTTGCTGGATAAGTTTCTTCCATTCCGGCCTGTTGAAAGATTTTGCAGAATGATCTTCATAAATAACGTTACGGATCTCGATAGAATGGTTGTCACAGTATTTCCGCAACATTTCCTCCTGGTTCCGTTGCGAATAACCCTTGTCAGCCTGCTCATCGGTACTTACACGGATATATAGATCAGCGATAGGTTCTCTATCCTTTTTCATCTCCCCAAATATTTTATGACCACAATCCTGGCCAGTTTTTTTAAAAACAATAACAGCTTTGCTGCTTCCTCATTGCTCATTCCCTTAGCCTCTCCGTTAAACAGTTTAAGGAGTTTTTCAGGTGTCATCTTGCTGTTTGAAAGACTGTTGTTCATCTTGTTCACTACTACTATAGACCAATTTTGGCGATTTAAAATTATCAAAGAGTTGTGGTCAATCTCCCCATGTGGCAGTGAGTGGAAGTGTTTGGCTATCTACGACACTTTCTGTTAGCCGTACTCATTTTTGCAATCGTTTATACCTCCTTTTAGTCCGCATTTACTGTGGTTAATTTTTAAATACACCATTTGAGTTAGGGGTAATTCATTTTCCAATAGAACCGGTAAAAAGGCAGCCAAGTTAAGGGGCGGCGGCGATGGCGTGCGCATAATGGCTGCGCTTCGCTTGCCACCCTTCGGGACTTATAGCACGCCCTTCGCCTTATTCCTCCCCTTGTTTGTCTGCTTTCTTTTTCCGGTTTTTCTTTTGGAAAAATGATTTGCGAAGCGAAGCGGAGCAAAGCACAGCAGGAAAAGAGGGAAGCGAACGAAACAAAATGTAAAACTTTTAAAACGCAGAAATCATGAACATCACAGGAAGACTGACAGGGGATGCGGAAGTACGCACAACGTCAAACGGCAAACAGGTAGTAAACTTTTCGGTAGCGGTGAACGACAGCTACAAAAACAAACAGGGCGAACGAGTGGAGCAAACCGCCTTCTTCGACTGCTCATACTGGATAACCCCAACGTAGCGAAGATGCTCACAAAAGGGCTACTGGTAGAACTCACAGGCAGAGTAAGTACAAGGGCGTGGGTAAGCAAGGACGGAGAGCCAAGAGCAGGGCTAAACTTCCATACCTCCAACATCAAACCGCTTGCAGGCGGCAAGAGAAGCGAAACGCCACAGGCTACCACGAAAGCGAACGCTGGCAACGCACAAGAGGACGACCTCCCATTCTAATCAACAATCAATCATTTTTCAAACAATCAAAATTTAAAACATCATGGCACATAATCTCAATTTCAACAGTAGCACAGGTGAATACAGTTTCTTCAGCGTACAGGAAAAAGCATGGCACGGCTTGGGGCAGATCGTACAGGACTATCCCACAAGCGAGCAAGCTATCCGATATGCAGGGCTTGATTACGAAGTCATCAAAGTCCGCTGTTCACCAAAGGCTCAAACATCAAAGAAACTTCACAAGGTATCGTGATAGGAAACAACGAACTGGAGGTTCCCAACTACTTTGCCAACATCCGAAGCGACAATAATGCAGTATTGGGCGTAGTCGGTAAAGACTACCATATTGTACAAAACCGCGAAGCCTTCAATTTCTTTGACGCCATTGTAGACGGTGGCGATGGTATCCTGTATGAAACAGCAGGAGCATTGGGCAACGGTGAGCGCATATTCATTACGGCTAAACTACCCGACTATATCCGAGTAGGTAACGGTGATGATATTACGGAAAAATACATCTTCCTGACAACCTCCCACGATGGAAGCGGAAGCATTACGGCAGCGTTCACACCCATTCGCATCGTTTGCCAAAATACCCTTAATGCTTCGCTCCGCAACATGAGCAATGTGGTACGTATCAAACATACCGCAGGAGCCAAACAACGTTTGGAAAATGCGCACAAGGTAATGGGACTGGCGAACACCCTTAGCAACCAATTGCAGGATATTTTCAACAATTGGACAAAAGTAAGGGTAACAGACAGCGAAGTAAGGAAACTGATACAGCTTGCGCTTTGCCCCAACAAGGAAACCCTTGACCTGCTCAAAAAAGGTGCAGAGGATGAAGTTTCCACCGTGTTCAAAAATACCGTTGATGATGCCTTTGCCTATGCAATGATAAGCGATACACAGCAGATGGACACCACTAAAGGCACATTGTTCGGAGCCTACAATGCTGTGACTGGCTACTATCAGAACGTAAGAAATTACAAGGATGGTGAAGCCAAATTACAGAGCATCGTATTAGGTGGTACTGCACAGTTAAAGACCCAAAAGCTTTTGAACTGTGTACCTCATTTGAAAAAATCGGTGCAGACGTTTTTGAACTCAATTAAGTAACCAAAGGCGACCGCCTGTAAAGGTGGTCGCCTTAAAAACTTACAGATATGGTACTCGAAACCTTTATAGCAACCGTAAAACACGATAACGGCAAAATCCGGTTCAGGGTTGTATCACTAAGCGGAGAAAAAGGAGTAATCGAACAGATAACTGCGGCAGAGGGATGCCCTGAAAGAGCCATCGTTAAAATAAAAAAGATTGATAACGATAAAAACGGTAAGGTATGAAAGCAAAATCAATAGACGAAGCGAAAAGTTACGCTAAAGCACAAAGCCTGAATAAAGATAACGAGGATGTGGCTATATATATCATTCATTGTAACCGCACAGCATCTTTCTATGTTGATACCGATGGTTTAATACGACTGTGGGAACAGCTAATCGGCTACTATATCAATGGGGTTTTTACTTCTGAATAATTACACTCATAACATTAAAAATTCAAAGCAGAATGAAAACGATTAGTATAAAGCTATACACCTTTTCCGAACTGGAAAAGGAAGCACAGGAGAAAGCAACGGAGCATTTTAGATACTTTAACACCGACCATAACTGGTGGGAAAGCGAATGCGAGGATTTTATAACTATCTGTTCATTAATTGGCATCCATATAAGCCTGAAAGAGATTTATTTCAGAGGGTTTTATTCGCAGGGAGACGGGAGTTGTTTCATTTCAAAGATTGATGTATCTGCATTCATTAAAGGTATAGCGGAACAGGCTTGGAAAAGCTATGCCCCCACACTGGAGCTGAACATACAGCCATGCACCATTGACAGGCGTGTAATAAAACTTATCGAAAACAGGACGATAGAAATGCCAATGTGGACAGACAAACCCCACATGGGTTACTATGTAGCATATTATTCTGAAAGTTATTTACATGGGGATAGCGACAGGCAACACACTTTAATTGAGGCTGAAATCGAAAAACTGGACGTGTGGGTATTGCGGGCATTAGAGCAGTTAAACAACTATCTATACAAGTGCCTTGAATGTACTTATGATTATTTGATAAGCGATGAAGCCATACAAGAAGTCATAGAAGCGAACGAGTATCATTTTACGCCAAATGGAGTGCATACTGACTGGCTTTGTGATTATGCCGAATAAAAAATCAGCGACAATGAAACTATCTATAACAGATTTAAATGGCCACCCGATTGAAGTCGCAGACCTTGATAAAGCAATCAGGATAACAGGCGAATACAAAACGTACGGGCATGAGGACAAAAGTTTCTCCGAGTTGGACAAAGGCAACGTGCCTATTGGACGGATATGCACGAGAAGCTAACGGCATTAAAAACCGATTAAAGAACAACAAAATCATCAAAAAATGAACGCAAATTTTTTTAGTCAGATAGCAAAGATGGACATCACAGGTGATTTACATCTGATCATTTCAAAGGGTGCAGATGATACCCTTATTGTTTCCACACAATTGAACAATGAGCATTGCGGAGACGATGCAAAGAACTGCATAGTTCCGCTCAATCTAAAGGAACAGCAGCGGAACTGGACGAGGGATATTTTGAGCGGATAGCCGCACCCATCGAAAAGGCTTCGGGCTTAATGGTGAATATGGAAGCCTTTTTAAAACAATTGGAGGAAGCGCAAAAGCAATCTGCGATGGAAAAGGAAAAAGCAGAGAAAGAACGCAGGGACAAGGAAGCAAGGGACAAGAAGTACAAAGAAGAGATGGCAAAGGCGGACGAACTGGAAAAAGAGGGCAAGCACCGTGAAGCGTGGATGAAAGTACCCGACCCTACCGAATACCCTGACCATGCCGAAGCGATACGCAAACGCAAATCACAATTGTCCGACAAGTTCGCATCACCGAGCCTTTTCGGAGCAGAGTAAAAAAAATTGTTCAACGCCAAAATTCAGTAACCATGTTATTAGCAACACAGTTAGAACGCATATTCCTGTTTGAAGACAAAGAGCAGGAAATCAGATTGACAGACCCCGAACCGAAATGGAGCGTACAGGCGGTATTGAATTTCTATTCCAATACCTATCCAATACTCACCACTGCAAAAATATCCGCACCTGTTATCAGGAAGATACAGTGCAGTATCGCTTTGAGAGTGTAATGGGTACGAAAGGTTAAACGCAAAAATATAAAACGATGACTTATGCAACAACATATCATATCGGGTACGATACGCATACCCAAAGAGCCAAAGCAAAGACGGTTGCACCGCCAGTTGAACGAATTTACCAACTGGATGAATCGCCCAAAGGACGCAGGCGAAATACAAAAGGACAAACGGCAGTCTGTACCGATAACCATGTTGCCAATGGTTTTCTAAGGACTTCATTTCTTCCGAAACTGAACGAAACGGAAACGGTACAGGCTTGCAGGAAATCTGCAAAAACGGAGAGGGATTTTTATAAGTCCCTTTCCCGACTTGCCGGGCATTACTGCATAGAGCCTATGCCAACGCAGTCCTATGGCTATCCGTACAATATCGCATTGGCATTGTGGGACACGCAGGAACAGTTGAGCAAAAAAGTGAGGGATTGGGAAGAAATCAAACTCTTACAGGATAGCAGGAAAACGTATTTGACGAGCGAGGAACGATACAATACAGGTTCTACACTGTTCTATATCCCTGTAGTTCCTTTGTACCGGATGCTCAGAGACCCCAAAAGAAAACATACCGCACAGCTTTTATTATCGGTCTGTACCTACCTCTATCATGTAGTGGATATACCGTATTACAGGCAGGAAAATAGTTTCCTGTACTGGCAGTATGAAATGCTGAAGGAATGGGTAGTTAGCGATGAATATACAGACGAAATGAGTAGCTACCTAAGCGAATTGGAACAGGCTGAATGGATTGGCGACCGCATGGAACAGAAGATTTTCCACCGTGCCAACCTGACCTTTTTTAAAGAGCGTCTGACCCGATTTAAAAGCACAGATGCGTTAGACCTCGATTGTCTGACACTTGCCCAGGAAGCGTTTGAACTATACCAACAATACCCTAATGAAAACGTATTTCGCAATGCCCGACCCAATGGCGAAGCCGAAGAAGACGACATGGAATATGTTGTCACAATGGACAAGTATGTTTCCTTTTGTGCCGATGGCAAAGGCTGGCTGAATGAAAATTTGGAGCAATGCGTAAATACGGATTTACAGGAATACGGGCAAATGGAAGAACCTGTTATTCTCAAATGCTTTGATGGAAGCGATATAACAGGAAATAACCTTGATTTTGAGAACCGCCTGTTTACCCTCATGGAAGAACTGGCATACCTACTTAGCAACATTTAAAGACGGAAATCATGAACGATATAACAGCAAACTTCGGAACACTTTACCACCCCAAATCCGCTTTGGTATTCTATCAAACGAAGGGAACGAATACAGACACCTATGTAGAATACTTCGACATGGATAGTAACGGTACACCGATCAATGCGCATCCATTGACAATAAGAGAAGCCAACCAATTGGCAAAAGCATTGAAGACGGCAAAGGAAGAAAAAGAACCCTGCCTGAAAATTGACGGCATTTTAGGTAACCACATTTTGCATCTTGACCCGCAAAAAGGCATGGCTATATGGTTTACCAAAGCCACGCAAAGGGAATTGCACTTTACGGAAAAGTTGGGGATTCCCAAAGGAACAGCCAATGTACCGCCCATGTTGTGGGTGGCAGGAAGGAACAGCCTTTGCGTTTTTGCATTGGGCAATAACCGCAGACCCACCGCACGTACAACGCTCTATAATGCCCCATTTTTTAATGTGTACGAAGATGGAAACGTATGTATGGGAACGGTAGATGTGCGTATTAAGAACACCTCATCACTGGAGGAGTTTATCACTGCATGGGAAGGCTATTTCTTTAATTCCTATTTCAGCCATCTGATGCAGGACTACAATCCGGTTAACGGCAATTGCGTAAGCCTTTGGGAGCATCTTATCGCAACTGGAGACGTATTCCCGAAGGACGTACTAAAAAAGAGTAACATCACCTTAAATGATTTTTTATAATGAATACAGATAAAATAAAAGTCCATTTTACGGACAGTGATTTAATAAATGCCACTAATCCCGTAACAATAAACCTTGTCGGTGCAGGTGGTACAGGCTCCAAAGTTCTTACAGCCTTGTTGGAAATGAACCATAGCCTTACATCTTTGGGACACGCAGGTTTACACGTTCGTTTATGGGATGACGATATTGTAACAGATGCCAATTTGGGGCGACAGCGTTTTGCAGCATGTGAAACAGGGTTGTACAAATCCGTAACCCTGATCAATCGGGCAAACCGTTGCGAGGGTACAAACTGGAAAGCCGAAAACCGAAAATTTGAAAGGGATAATTTGGGCAGAATGCCCGAACATGCAGGAGCAAGTATTTTCATTACCTGCGTGGATAGTGTAAAGACAAGATTTGAAATAGCCGATATATTGAAAAGGCTCAACAGCGGTCGCTATTACACGAACCGCCCAAGCTACTGGCTCGACTTTGGGAACAGCCAGTACACCGGACAAGTTATACTATCTACAATAGGAAATATCCGACAACCAAACTCACAGAAATATGAAACGGTAGCGAACCTTCCCTTTGTTACCGAAGAATTTGGCGACTTGCTGAAGCGAGCCGAACAGCAAGACGACACACCAAGCTGTTCATTAGCGGAAGCATTGGAAAAGCAGGATTTGTACATAAACGGCTCACTTGCGCAAATGGGCTGTTCGCTGTTATGGAACCTTTTTCGCAAAGGGCTTATCCAATACAGGGCTTTTTCCACAATATTGGAGAGTTCCGTACTCAACCCATTCCGATAACCTGACCTGAACCCCGATAGTTATCGGGGCGGGCAAAAGACACCCCTTCCGCTGATCGGGGCAGTCTTTTTGCTTGGAAGCGGTGCAACCCCTTGGTAAAATGCGCCTGCATCACCATCTCATTTCTGCATTTTACAAACAGGTTGCGGAGCCATTCGTGGGATATTCATTATCCCCTTGTTATTTTGGCGAACTTCTTTTCTTTCCGCATCAGCGGCCAAAGAAAAGAAGCAAAAGAACGCCGCTTTTATTGCCGACTGACAAGACTACTTTCTTTCATGAGGTGGCGAAAAAGAAAGTAGCAAAGAAACCTAAGATTGTGATCGAGGTTTAAAATAGTCCTTTACCACTTGGCATATACCAGCACTGAAATAACGTCCCCACCGCAGATGACCCGGATGGCCTTTGTCAGTTCCAGGATCTGCTCCTTTAAGGATATATCCGTCGGCTCCATTCTGAAGCATTTGCACCACATCCTTTTCATCGTCGTTTATGCTGAACGCCAAAAATTTCAGAGGTGGATATTTTGCCCGTAGTGTTTTGACCGTCTCAAAGCCGTTCATAATCGGCATATTGACATCAACGATACACAGATCGGGAAGCATTTCACAGGCTTCTATTTTCATCATTGCCGCCTCGCCGTTTTCGGCTTCAAACACGGTTTCAAAACCTTTTTCTTCGAGAAACTGGCAGATACCCTCCCGAAGTAGATCGTGGTCATCTATGATGGCTATTTTTATTATTTTTGTTCACTCATTACTTCCATTTTTATTTGAGTTAAAACGTCCCTTGTTAGCAGGGACATTGGGCATTTTGGTTGTGCGTATATCCCTCACGTTATGAGAAATTAACCAGTCGTAAAATCGCCCGACATCATCGGGGTAAACCGTATCAATTCGCCATTTTTAAGGGAGATGATAAAAGGTCGATACTGACCGTAAAAGCTGATAGCTCAGCGGCGGGAATGTTGAAGGCGGATAGGTTTCGTTGCCAGTGTCCATATTTCTGTTTTTTTGGTTTAGTGGAGCACTGTACAAAAAAAAAGAGCGCAGGCAACCACACTTACCGATACTGGGGCACTGGTATGCCTGTCTCCGAATAAGCGAGCGCCCACGCCATAGCATGAGCGTTCTTACTTATTGTCTCGGAGATATAAAAATTACCAGTTTTCAGTATCGAGACTTAAAGCAAAAACACTTTAAGAATTTCAATATATTTTCGCAAAGATACCAAAGTCCTCTTTATTATAAAAATGACGTATCATTGGAAGCATAATTTTGATCCAATGCCTGAAAATGTAAGCCATTGAGATGTTTTTTTGGCACAAAGAAAAGCCCCGAAAATCGGGGCTAAGATTGGTCATTTGTAATGGCCTGTTATTGGCTTGTTGTTTATTGAGGCTTGTAAGTAAGTTCTACCACTCCCGATCTAAAAACATTGGTACTGATTAGTTTCAGTCCTATACGGCTTTTCAAATCTTCAAACAAAGGTTTCCCGCTTCCCAAAACTACCGGATGTACCGATATTTTATAGATGTCAATAAGTCCCCAATTTATAAATGTCTTTATAAGGTTTGCGCCCCGTACAGCCAAATATCTTTACCGCCTTGCTGTTTAATTTCTGCTACTTTATCGGCGGTATCTAAAGTGATGAAGGTCGCTTTTTCATCCGCCCTGGGCTGATGTGAAAAGACGAACTTGTTTTTTGAATGTATGCCCTTCCACATCATTTTTTCCGCCGGGCTTGTATTTTCATCCGGCTGATAATTGCCCCACGCATCATAACTCACCCTGCCATAAAAAATCGTGTCGATGCTTTCTATAAAAGCATCAAAGTTCATATCATCATCCATAATGCACCAGTCAATTTCTCCGTTTGCCCCTTCGATAAAACCATCCAAGCTAACTGCTAAATTTAAAATCACCTTTTTCATATCAATCCATTTTTAGCAAAATTAGGAATTGGTCTATGTTCAGACTTTGGAAAAAAGCGACAAAATTAAAGTTGGGACGGAGCAACGCCTGTGTTTCTTTTTATTTCATTGGCAAGGTGCGAATGGTCATAAAAACCACACTTAAAAGCAATATCCAATAAACTCCGCGCTTTGTCGGAATTTTTAATTAAGGACAAAGCATTTTGAAAACGTACAATATTTGAGTACTCTTTTGGCGTAACGCCTATATGTGTTTTGAAATTTCGCTCTAACCACCTTGCTGTAACGAAGTTTCTTTTGGCTATTTGTGCTATACTCAACTGACCGTTTGATTTATGAATATCCTCAATAACAGATTTCAATAATCCATTTTGGGTTTGTAGCCTGTCGGTAAAGAAAATGTTGAGATAATCGGTTGGATTTTTAATAAGTTTTTCAATGCTAAATGAATTTGATTTTTCAAATTCAACGGTCTTGCCAGTCAGCTCATTTTGTGCGACAAAGCTGTAAAAATTTGAAAAAGTCGCTGGTTTCAGGCATACCCCAACAAGTGGGTATCGGCTTCAATGAAACTGTCTTTGAAGGAAGTCATCATTCCCACGGCATACGTTTTACCGAAGTCCATACGAACCGCTCCATTGTCAGTAATGCAAGCATTTCCTAAATTGACAACCAGTCCCGGACACCCGTCCGGGAAATTCCGTTGCCATTGGTTATCGGTATCATCACCTTTTAATTCCCAAAAGGAATGGATGTATGGCTCCAATGTTATACAAGGTTTTAATTCTCTATATTTCACTATCCTGTGGTATCGTTTAGTTTTTGAAGCAAATTGGAATGCTCATCGCGGGTTTTGTATTTCTATATTTTGGGATGCCTTTTCTTTTGCCTTTTTCTGTCTCGAATAGCTCCATAAGAATAGTACTCCAAAATTATCAACGCATAGGCTATCCATTTGCCAACCCGTTCAATAAACTTAATGGCAACCGACTTTTCATAAGATGAAAAGCCCTCAGCTCCGGTCGGACTGCGCCGGTAAAATTTCCTCCGATTAATCCAGTATCGCAAACCTAACCCTAACACCAGCGCTATGATACCCAACACCAATGACGCAATCATATTCTAAATCTTTAAAATTTCTACGTATAAATTTAAGAAAATTAATTGCGATTTTCTGTTCCAAATGTATTCCATTACAAAACATTCCGTTGAGTTCGGTTACTCCGAACAAGCGCAAGACAAAATCCTGCAAACAACAATAGTCCCCGATCATAAATACTTCGGGAACTATTGTTCAATTTTAGGCCCCTAAATTTTAGTCGCTACTATTGAATTGAAAGCTCACTTGCTTTTCATTACCGAAATTATCCGAAATCCAGATATCAAAGGATTGTGATACCGTGGAAGCCGAAGTATAATACAGCCTGAACTGTGTTTGCGGTAGTGCGTATAGATCATTGGGCAGGTATGGAGTTTCATTATAGTACCGTAAGGCTCCTATACCATCGTACTGAAAGTAACGGATGTAATACTGTGCGTCACTGAAGTTGCCCGCACGTTGTATGGTAATTCTTATCTCAACGGTCTGTCCGCTTTCTACATCTGCCGGTACTGGCATTACCGTTACTTCAAAGGGATAGTTTTGTTGTATATCCAGTTCATTCTTATCGCAGGATGATAATGCTATACTACTTGCTATGACCATAACAAGCATCCATAAAAATTTGCTTTTATTCAATAATCTTTTCATTGTTGTTCTTTTTAAAAATTAAACCTTAGCCCTATTCCTGCCGACGGGCGGAACTGTTTTAAATCCGTTCCCCATACTACTTTGGTACGCCCTTGCAGGAGCAATACAAAACGGTCGGACAGGTATGTTTCCAAAGACAAACGTCCCCGGCTCCGTAAACGAAATTGTCGTTATCCAGGATGGTTGCCCCGTCGTACAGCGTTGCCTTACTTCGATTAACGGTTTCATAACCTGCAACAGCGGTTAAGCCTGCGTTCAGGGTGATGCTCTTTCTTGCATTGCCCAACACCTGAAGACTGTAACCCATTTCGCCCGTATAGGCTTCCAATGGGATCTGCAAATCCCTGTAATCTGCAAACTGGTGGGTGTACTCCGCCGCCCATATCCAGTAATTGCCGTTCTTTCCGTTAACCGTCAAGGTTAAATTCAGGTAGTAGTTTTTGTCCGCGTCTTTGGACAATAAGCCTGCATTTACTTCCAGCCCCTTTTGTTTGGGGAGCATACGCTGTGCCTGCACTGTCGTAATGCTTATCATGGTAAGCATTACGACAAAAATGTATTTTCTCATTATTCTTATTTTGGGGATTAATTGATTTTTAAGTGCATATCCCTTATGGGCCTCGCATGTACCAGGTCGGCGTTTTCCACTTGCAACACCTGCTGCCGTCCGCCATTCTTTTCAAAAATTTCGATAATCAATACCTTGTCATCGGTCATGGTAAACTGGTCGAGCAGGAAAACGTTTTGCTCAACCGTGTTACCCCAATTTCACCCAGTGGTTTGTACATACGCAACGGGGTCAGTGGCTTTTCCTGCACTACGGTACGTTTTGCCACTTTCTTATCCACCACCTTAAAATTTACGAAGTCAATCTGAAAAGTCACATTGCTTTTGTTGCGCAACTCCGTATGGAAATAAAACTTACCGTTTTGAATATAGATGCCCTTTAATAAAAACTGGATGCCGTAGCTTTTTGCGCCGATATGCTTTACAATCCTTTTGTTCCTTTTGTAAATGGTTTCCATAAGCAACCCCGCCAGTGATGGTAAATTATTGCCTAATTCCTCAAACAGTACATCGTTGCCGTTTTCTCTGTCCGAAGCCTTTTGCATCGTCAGCAGATCATAATTGAGGGTTGCAGGAGAGGCACTGTAAAAGACGTTGAAGTTATAGAAACGCCCGTCATCGGTAATCACCGAAAAATTGGTTTCTTCGTCAAAGTCCCTAACGGCAGCCTTTACACGCAGTACGTTTTTGCATCCTCTGCCTCGCCACTAATCAGGTATTCACTGCCTAAATCAACGTAACGGATTGCTGCGGGGAATATTAAATGGGAAGTCTTGTTATAAGTTACCTGCATCTGATAAGGTTCAATCTTACCCAAATCCAGTTTAGTTGTCTTGGATGCGATTTGCTGTGCTTGGATGTTTGTATTAAAGGCTATAAAACAAAACATTGCCATGAGGCTTTTAAATATTGCTTTCATTTTTCTTTCTGATTTTTAACGTTCAACATTAATTTTTTGAAACAAGGAAAAGTTGATGACCGGCTTTGACGGTTACTTTCGGTGTTCTCACTTTTTTGGAGAAGTAACCCGCTATGCCCTGCACCACGCCACGGCTCAAATCGCCTGCCGCCTGCTGTCCTGCGGAACGGGTCATCATGATGGATGTGCCGGAGGTTTGGCTCATGTTGGAAGCGATTTCCGCGAGCGCATTCATTTCAGGAGAATATGGAACATAAAGTCCTTGTTGCCCGTCAAGGTCATAGATGGTTATATCCACCGGAATGATATTGCCTCCCACTTCGATAGAAGTAACCTTTAGCTGTAATCTTCCATTCTGGAATTTGGCATTCGCCGTGATCATCGTTCCTTGTGGAATAGTGCGGTTTGGCGTTTTGGCTGACTCCAGTAGCCGGAGGCGTACGCCGCTCCTGTCGATCACTGTTTGTGTCTCCTGTACTACCGCACGGATGCTGTTTTTGGGCTGTACAACCTGTTCATTTGATCCCGCTGTATAAAAGCCCCGGTTCCTGTTCTCATTCCAGCTTGCAAGGAAAGCACTGTCAGTCGGCTCTCTATAAAGTGTGGATATGGTATTTTTCCTGGCGGGAGTAAATGCTACAAACTGTTCCCTCTCTGTGGCCTTAGCTGAAACGGAACCCGCAGAATCAACTATTCCTTGTTGTGTGGGATTGTTCATGCCTGAAGGCAGATAGCGTGAAGCCATCTCATAAGATTTTTCCATCAGGTCCAGTTGATCCTGCACCGTAGAGGTCGGAGGCACATTCTTTTCTGCCAATTGTTCTTTCAGTTCTTCGACCTGCTTACGAAGTTCCTGTGTCGCATAATTGTCATCCTGATAGAACGAACTGAGGGTGCTCTGTGCATTGCGGTAACTATTCAGGCAGGATTACCCGATTTCCTTTTGCCATCTCCATAGCCAGTATCTTCTCCAAAGCCTTCATCCGGCTGCTCCACCTCCCCATCAGTTGCACTGTCACTGTTCCAATAGTCAGAAAGCGAAGTCAGCGCATCGCGCTTTTCCTGCATTTTCTTTTCGAGCATCTCCTGTTCGTAAGCCTTTTGTTTATCCGATTGAAGTCCTGCATCGGTTGCCTGCGGCACGGCATCGTTCAAACCAATATCCTCTACTTTTTTCTTGTCGGAAGAAGGTTTAAAGATCAGGTACATGCAACCGAGAAACACAATACCCATCAGGATAAAAATGATCGGCTTTTTAAGTTTTTCAGCCTTTTTCTGCGCACTCTCTTTAGGTGCGTCTGTACCAGTTTTCTGATCATCTTCATCGACCAGAAAACTCACTCTTTGCTTTCATTATCTTTCATACATTTTATTTTTTAGAATTTTTGAAATACTGTCCTGCGATTGAGCCGAGGACTTATTTTGCTTGATAACCGGGTTCTCGATATGCTCAATGTTTATTCCCTCATTGGATTTCCCTACGTCATAACATACTTTAACGAGGACGATGATGGACAGTAACGCATAGCCAGCGAAGAGCAACAACATATATCGGTGTTGTTTTTTCCAGGGCAACTCACGCCACCGTTCATCGAGCCTATCGATCCGGCTATTGATGATTGTTCTTAAATTTTTCATTCCGTAACTATTGTTGCGATTTATATCCTTCGCCCGGTGCGGGAAACAACTTTTTGTGTAGCCGCATCACTGACCATAGCAATGGCCTCTGTTGATTTTGGTGCAGCAATCGTAGACAGGTTTGTTAACTCCGTTCTTTTCAACGGTTGACCGAAGCGATCTTTTTCGTGACCTCCATTTTTCGGAGGTTAAATTTTCCGTTCCGGTATTGTACCCACATGCTGCATTCAACCCGCGCTTTGTCTTCACCCGACCATTGCAGATAGCCCGTTAACAACAACACTGGCTTCGGTACGCCCGCAGCACCTTTGCGGCAGTTGTTCAGGTATCCGCCAATACTTTCTTTCAGCTTCCCGGCATACGCACCCTGCGTATGGAAATACCCATTGTATCCTTTGTCAGTAAGAATTTTTGTAAACGAGTTCAAATCTGATAATGCTTCCATAAGATTGTTTTTAGCGATCAATAACTTCCACATCCTTGTTTTCCAGCACTGAGAATTTCTCAATGTTGAAGCCTTGTGGATTGTTGTCGGATCGAACAGAGTTGACCAGATAGCAGGAGGTGACCAGGCTGCGCCTTGTTACATTGCTTGAACGGATGATAAACTGTTTGGCATAAGTTCTTACGGCATAGGGGTAGTTATCAAAATTGCAGACTACACTGTCCACTTCGATGCGTTGCTGTACGTTGCCTGATATGATCCGGTTGTAATAACCCTTTTCCGCAAGATCCTTGTAATAATCAAAGGTGCTTTTATCGGCAAGGTTGAACGCCCGTTTCATATTGCTTTCGATGGCATTTTTGTCCGGTGCCAGCGTAAAGAACAGTTCATGAAAACGGCGTACATGCTCACGGGCTTCCACCGGTCTGTTAATACTTGCATCCTGCGAGAGCGCCAGCATCAATGACTTTCCGTTGTCAAGTACATAAACCTTTTGCCGTTGCAACTCCGAAAAGCGGTAGGATTGCCAAACGGCATATCCCACCACGCTGATGCAGAGCACGGCAAATACAATAGCATATAGCCTGATTTGCCTGAAACTGTTTTCAATGTTTCTTAAAGTCTTAAATTCCATTTTTATTAATGATTAATTATTTGTTCAATAACCTGCCGCCAATATTACCTGCTACGGCCCCGTACCGGCACCTGCGATATTGCCTGTTTTTCTCGCTGCCCGATCTATATTTTGTGTAAAATGGCCTGCACCACCAGCCTGGATTACCCAACCCGCTACGGTTGGAATGGTGAAGTAGCCCACAATACCAATCAACATGAATATGACATACACCGTGTTGGAGGTATCGGGTATATAGGTGGGATCAGCCAGCATCTCGATGTCCCGCTCCAGTATAAGCGACTGAATTTTGGCGAGCATGGAGCTGAACATATCGGCGATAGGCAACCACAGATACACGCTGATATATCGGGTGAGCCATTGCGTAAGGGTAGAATGGAAGCCATCCCACACCGATATGGCAAAAGCTATAGGCCCTAATATGGACAGCACAATGAGGAAGAACGTTCGTATAGTGTCAATGACCAATGCCGCCGCCTGGAAAAGCATTTCCAGCAATTCCCGGAACCAGTCGCGGATACTTTTCTTTAGATCGTACATTCCCCTTTCCATGTACATACCCGACATCGTTACCAGATCGGAAGGTGACCAACCCAGTTCGTCCAGCTTTTTATCAAACTCTTCGTCCGATACCAGATAGGCGGTTTCGGGATTACGAAGCATTGCCTCCCTTTCCAACAGGTCTTTTTGCTCTTGCAGCTTATTCAGGTCAAGTACCTGGTTTTCCAGCATGGCATTTGTGCCTTTCACCACCGGGCTTAATACCGCATTGATAGTCCCCAGCACAATCGTTGGGAAGAACATTATGCAAAGCCCGATGGCAAAAGGTCTTAAAAGAGGAAATACGTCTATCGGTTCTGCCCGGCTCAACGCCTGCCATACCTTTAGAGCAACATAGAACAGTGCGCCCAATCCGGCTATACCTTTTGCCACTGCCGCCATATCTGCCGATAACGGCACCATCTCATCATACAGTGAGCGCAGGAGTTCATGAAGATTATCCCATTCCATAACTTACCAGTATTTTTGTTCAGCAGTACCATACAGCTCCAGCACCCTTTTGGTATTGTTCTGTTTTTTTGCCCGCAGAATGCTCACTGAAATATTCTTGTTGGTATAGTAGCGAACAAGACTGTGATAGTCTTTACTTCCTTGTACACACGGTCGATGACATCCATGCGCTCCTTGTCGTTCAGTGAGAGTCCATTGGAAGAAACAATCTGCTTCAGCTCCTTCAGCAGTTCGGTACTTTCGTTCAATAATGTGGAATAGCCGTTGGCAATAGCGGAAAGTTCCTGCGGTGAGAAGTTGGGATCATTCATCATTTTTCCGAAATTCTTTACATACATTTCGGAAACATCACCCACCAGTAGAACGGTCTGTTGTACCTTACGTGCATCTTTGACAAGGTTGTTCACGGCTTTGAGTTTGTCGTAATATTCCTTGCCCTGGTCATAGACCTTTTTACTTCGTTGAAATTCTTTACCACATTGGACACAGTGGATGAGGTCTGTACAATTTCGTTGGCACTGTTGAGAATGCCGGAAATCAAATTTCCGGGGTCAGTTACCACAAATTGTGCTTTTGCGGAAGGTATTACAGCAAGCATAATTGCTGTACACACCATTAACATGATCTTTTTCATTGTTTCCTGATTTTTTTAAATGATTAATAATTGTTTTCTTTTACAGGTGGAAGGCGTTATATTTTTCTGCCCTGTTTTCTACCTACTTCACGGGATTGTTTCTGTTGCAGATCATTAAGCCGGGTAAAGAAATCCTGTAGGCTTTGAGGTTGGGTTGCAGCAACATCCTTACATAGTTTTGCAAAATCCTGACTTTCCTTATCACCAGGATCGGCTTCAAATATTAGCGCCTTGTTGCTACCGATGGGCAGCGTGATTTTTTCTTTTTCCATCTATCCTGATTTTTTACATGATTTAAAAGTTGTCTGCTTTCTCACGTCTTTGTTGGGCAATTCGTTTGATAGCCATTTCTACATTGCCACCCAGTTCATGGGCGAGTTGCATCACTTCCATTTTTTCTGACTCCTCCGTGGTATAGGCGAGGTATTCTTCCAAACTCACTTCGGTAGCATATACAGCCGAGTGCGTGCCGCCCAGCCCGATCCAGACTTCCTTGTAAAGCCTGCTGGCATCATTGTTCATATTGATGGAAAGGATCTGGGATTTTTTTTTCGGTGAGACCAAGCATTGCCTGGATGTCATCGAATTTGTTCATGTATTTGCGCTGGTCTAATAAAATTTTACAGTCGCTATTGTTAATGATACTTTCCTTCACGATGGGAGACTGGATAATATCATCCACCTCCTGTGTCACGACGATGGCCTCGCCAAAAATTTGCGGACGGTTTTGAATAAATATTTTATGTACTCCGCCATTCCCTCTTTCGCAATGGCTTTCCACGCTTCTTCGATCAATATGAGTTTACGCACGCCCTTTAGCCTGCGCATCTTATTGATGAATACCTCCATGATGATGATCGTTACGATGGGGAACAAAATTTTGTGATCCTTTATCGCATCGATTTCAAAGACTATGAAGCGCTTGGAAAGCAGGTCCAGTTGCTTATCGGAGTTCAATAAGTAATCATACTCACCACCTTTGTAATAAGGCTCCAGCACGTTGAGGAAGTTGGCAAGATCAAAGTCTTTTTCCCTTACTTTTTTTTTCTTCCAGCACCTCCTGGTAATCGCCCTTTACATATTCATAGAAGCCATTAAAGGATGGGAAGTCCTCACGCTGTTTGATGCGCTCTATATAACCGCTAACAGCGTTGGACAACGCCACTTCTTCCGAACGCTTCGGGGTTCATCATCACGCTTCCATAGCGTAAGGACCAGCGTTTTGATGCTTTCCCGTTTCTCAATGTCAAACACGCCATCATCTGTGTAAAATGGATTGAACGCAATCGGGTTGTCTTCGGTGTAAGTAAAATACACACCATCTTCGCCTTTCGTCTTACCCTTGATCAGTTCGCAAAGACCCTGATACGAATTACCTGTATCGACCAATAGTACATGAGCGCCTTGCTCATAATACTGCCTCACCATGTGATTGGTGAAGAATGATTTTCCACTTCCAATTTGGAGGGTTGGCGGGCTACTCAATTAAGAATAGCCCGCCAACCCCGGACGGGCCTAACACGAAGCGATTGCGATTCGTGATTATGCCCCGCTTCATGGGCAAATCCGATATGTCTAAATGTATGGGCTTGCCGGTGAGCCTGTCCGCCATCTTGATGCCGAAAGGCGATGGCGAACTTTGGTAATGGTTTCTTCTGTGAAGAAACATAGCGCGGGTTCAATGAACGTGTAAAAACTTTCTTCGCTCGGAAAGTCGCCGGCATTGCCCGGCATCGCCGCCCAATACAGCGTAGCAACGTCAACAGTATTATGTCGTGGCTTACATTCCATTAAAGCCAGCGCACTGCCGGTATCGTTCTTCAGGTGCTTCAGTTCATGGGGATCATCCGACCATGCGATCACATTGAAATGCGCCCGGATGGAGGAAAGCCCGAAGCTGTGCGCTTCGTTCAGGTACTTTTCTATCCACTCCTTATTGATCTGGTTGGCTCTGCTATACCTTGCCAGCGAGTGCATATTCCTCGCGGACTTTTCAAACTTGCGCAGGTTCTCATCGCTGTTATCCAGGAACAAATATTGGTTGTAGATGTGGTTGCAGCTTAGGAGTAAACCCACAGGAGCAGCAAACGACAAAAGGCAATCGCTTCTATCGGTGGACAGCTTTTCATAACGGGTATTTGCCGATACTGTACCGGGCAAATCATCCGTATCGGAGAGGGTGTGCAGGCACAACCTTTGTTGCCGATACGTACATCCTCGCTTCCCAACGCTATATCCTGCATCGGCGTTCCGGCTTCCCTTGACAGGGTAAGGTATTGTTCCAGCAACCCCTGAGTATTGGTTGTTCCGATAATGTCATCTTCGCTCAACCTTTCCAACCTTACAAAACCGCTATCATTGATGATACGCTCGAATTGTGCTACCGCTTCCATGAAACGGCGGACAGCTTCTTTATCCCTTATTTCTTTGGGAATAAGAACACCTTTACAAAGCGATGAAAAATTGCTTTGCATCCGCATCCGTTCCTTTGTGGTTTTGGTGAGGAACAGGTAACAGTAGTGGTTGAGAAAAGGGCGTTCGTTAAAATGCTGCTGGTAGGACTTCGCAAGAAAGCTCAATCCATCCTGTGCAATATCCGGCGCATAACTTTCCTTAATGTACCAGTCCTGTTTATGGACAATGGTGTAGTCCGGCAAGGTCTTGATAGCCTTGTGCCAAGCCGAATGTATCGCATCGTACTCCGGCGATGCGACCGTGAACAGTTCCGGAAGGTGTACACGAAAGCAAGCTGTGATGTCTGCATCCTTTGAAATGATGCAGTTGTGTTCCACCGCCAGTAATGGAAACTTACTTTCCAGCGTTGTGGCTTTTCCTGTGTTTCTCATAGGGCATTGGATTTAGAAGTGAATTTTAAATAGCGGTGTACGGCTTTGCGGCAGATGATGTATTTCGGATGCCTTTTTTTCGCCCCGACTTTCATTAATCCGTATTCTCCGTATTTGCCGTTGAGTGCGAATGTTTGCCACACGATGACCGATGCACCGCCAGCCCCGATGAACAGGCAGATGTAGGAGTTTACGCCTACCATGTACATAATCATGACGAGGATCAGCACGCCAAGCAAACCACCTGCGAAGATGAACAGGTATTGCGCCTTTAATCCTTTGAACTCAACCGTCCTTCCAATGCCTTTATTGATGTTGTAATTACTCATGGGGCATCGGTTTAAAGGAAGAATGAACGAAGGATGGTAGCAGCCACGATAAGGAAGATGCAGGCACCGAACCAGCTTGCCGCAGTCTTGCTCGTGTCAGGATCGCCACTGCTGAATTTGTTGTACACCTTAACACCTCCGATTAGCCCAACGACGGCTCCAATGGCGTAAATGAGCTGTGTTGCGGGATCGAAATAAGAGGTTACCATTTGCGTAGCCTCGCTGATACCCGCAGAGCCGTTTCCCTGTGCGAACACACCAAATGCCGACAGTAATGCAGCGCCTGTCAGCCATACTTTTTTTTCTTTGTTTTTCCATGATCAATCTGAATTATTTTGTTACTACTTTCCCGCTGTTTGCGGGCTTCGGAACAAAAATGTCATGGAAATCGAAGCGCTATAATGAAGTGTCTTTCATTGGAATTACTTGGCAGTACATGGCTTTGCCAGCGAGTAAAAGCGTAAAAAAACGCCAAATCATTAGAGATTTGACGTTGAAAAAATATTCGGTAAACAGGTGTTACCTACACTCCATATTCATAGACTATAATCTTCTGCTTTTAGTTTTAAGCGGCTTAACACCTGCCGGAGTATTCCATTTCTTTCGGTTTTCATTAGAGACTTTTTCCCATTTTTCTTCAATCAGCTTAACCGCATTCTCTTTTGATGGAATGTCCTCCAGCGAATTAATCTTTAGCTCCAAAGAAGTTCTTAACGCACCATCATGACACTCATACATAGAAATACCCATCGCATCAATTCGTAACCCTTTTGGGCATCTTCCACTATCTTGAATGTTGCCCAGGAATAGGGATTATCAGGAGACGTGGCGGCTATTCCTGAACCCGCATAAATTGGGAATACAGGTTCTTTGTTGTTGATACCTGCATCATATAAGTAAGAGGCGAGACCTGTCTTTAAATCAGTTCCAATCTTACCGTGCCTTATATTAAAATATTCATACCCGTTTTCTTTCATTTTTTCAGCTATCTCATCAGCCGCTTTTGATAATTCTTTCATTGCACATAATTTTATTGAATGTGTTAAAAAAGGAAAACTGTCTGATCTGATCAGACAGACTCCTGATAATAAAACCACCTAAGTCAGTCGCCTCGTACGGACTTTGGAATAAAAGTCTTACGGAAATCAAGGCGCAACAGAGAAGTGTCTTTCATTGGAATTACTTGGCAGTACGTGGCTATGAAATTACTTTTCAGCGCATAAAAAAGTGTCAGGCTGGTTGATCCCCGACACTAAAAAAACGAATGAGATAAACTGTCTTTTTCTATTGATTTACATCTTGCGCCCTCTGCTTTTCCTGGTTGTGTTTTCTTTCGTTTTTATTTCCGGTTTTCCCTTTTGCTCTTGCTTTTTTGCCTTTCAAGATTTTCTTTTATGATTGCTGGCAAATAGGTTTCCTGCCACGGAACGGTTAGGGCATTGAAATGCCCTTTGACACCAATCTTTTTTAAATCGTCTTTGATATTCCAACCGCCTTGCCTGTTCCAGCCAATCGGATCAAGCTCTTTCTGAAACGGAAATTGCACAGCTATCAGATCTTTAGGAAACTCGGTGATCTTATCGTAATCCAGTTCCCTAAATTCATGCTTCTTTGGATCGTATGGTATCAGGTAAGCGTTTCTTTCTTCTGAAAAGTAGTGATCGATTTCATCAAACAAAATTCCTTTGGATAGAAAATCATCTTTGGGACGGAGCATATCCATGCGTATATCCACATAAAAAAGCTGACCGGCAATATCAATAGTAGGAAGCCTGCCTTTATTCAGCCGCATATCAAAAGCGTATTGATCCACCATCAGCTCAAAATCCGTTTTAGCCTTCACTTCTTCGACGGTGAGGCCATACTTTTGAGCCATACCGACAGGATCAAGTCCGACAAATTCCGGTATCTCTATCAATACATCGCTTTTCTCATATACATCAGGAATGTTTTTGTCTTCCTGCTGTATTCAAATGAATACCCCTCTCCAAAGTCTGTCATGTCTTTAAAGGAGATCACATTTTGTTCATTTCCTTTCTCCCTTAATTCAAATTTGATTACGTCAACAATAAAATCAGTTCCTTCAATTTTTTCCGTAGGCAGGTCCCGTTTTGCAGGGCTGGCGTTCAAATTTTGAAATGCCCAATGGTGCTGGTTTTTCATGCTATTGCTGTATTCCTCCCACGGAAGGATCTGCGGATCGTGGTACATGGAAAGTGTCCTGTACATCAGTCCGTAACCTGGTTCAACTCCGTTAACCCTATTGGCACCAATGGGATCAAGGTCTGACAGCCTGGGAACTTCCACAATTACGCAGTCCATACGCTTATTTAAAGTGCCGTCTCTGAAAGGATCTTCTATTTTGATGTTGCCGTGTTGCAAAACAACTGGTACGCTTCCCGGTCTATTGAAAAATAGTCGTACAGGGCATTTAAATAGATTGTTTCGCCATTGCCATCCTGCGGACGCAACGCATTGCCCGCAACATCAATCTCAAATCTTTTACCGGCAAGATCTATTGTTACAGGAATACCATCCATCCGTCGTTCGAAGATATCCTGGTCAACCATAATCTCAAAGTCGGTTTTTTCAGCAATGTCCTTCTTTGTGCAGCCGTATTTGCGGCACATGCCGTCCGGATCAATCTCACCGATGCAGGGTATCTTAACGGTAACAACCGGATCGCCTTCGGGTGCTGTTATCGGGTTGCCTAAAACAACAGGTTTGTTCCGCAGATAGGGTGAATGCAGTACATGGAATTTTTTAGAAACCCTGCTATAATCAAACTCATAATGCGTACCATAATCCCGCATAGAGGAGAAGTAGATATTGTTGGCAGGGTTCCCTTTTCAGTTAACGTTATTTTGTCAATGTCAAATAGAAACGCCGTGCCCTCGATCATAACGGTTGGCTTTTCTTTATCCAGGTTGGCAGCTTCTTTTTTTCTGGCGGACTTCAACTACCCAATCAATATAGCTTTTCGCATCTTCCATATTGTGGGGAAGGATTTTCTACGGCCGGACATTTTGGAATCATCAAGTCCAACTATAAACCCGTATTCGGGAAATTCTTCTTTGCGATATACAATAATGAGATTATTGATGTCCTTTTCGGCTACGTTGTTCTTGTGGCTGGCAATGGTGTGTCCTTTATATTCCTCGAATACATAATCTGGATCGTCTTTTTTAACCATTATTGTTCTTATTAAATTGGATCAAATATTTCTTGAAACGTGCCTTTTATAAAAACAAAGGGGAGCTGTCTTTTCAGACAAACTCCCCAATGTCAAAGTCACTCAGATCATTTTTCCGCAAATTGGAAGAACCGGAATCCGTCACGGTGAGTAGGCTCCTGTCCAATAACGCTGCAATCTTTCGTGAAGCGCCCTCCATTGAGTTCTCCAAAAGGCTGAACAATTCGGTTCCTTGTATTCTTTGAACTATATCCACCGCTTTTTGCTGCAAGGCTGGTTCCAGCACTTCTTGCTGTAACAAGGCCCCCACGGTACTCAGTTCGTCGAAGGTAACCCCTGTGGCAAAACCGTCATCGCCGTTCGGATAACCATATCCATTCCATTCTTCCTCTTCTTCTTCAAGGTTGGGGCCGTCCCCAAAAACTTCATCCAGCTCTTCCTGCGGAATTTCCCTTGCGAAACCTGATACATTGGTTTCTGTTTCAAAATTATTAGGAGTAGCTCTTGGTTCAACTAACTGGCTTTTAGTGGCCTTACTTGGCACTGCACGGCGTTCTACGGGTTTGGGCTTACCCATTATTTCCGGTAAATCGGGATTTACCGCAGGTTGCACAGGCTTGCTTTTGGTCACCTTTTTTATAACGATCTTGTCCTTAGCCAGAAGGATAATGACGATGAGCAGGCATATTATAATTATTATTTCCATAAACTGTTATTGAAAAAAATCGACCTCATTTCCGTATTGTTCCCAACCCGGTCGTTTCTCCCGGCTGAAGACATCTATCTTTTTACTAAGGGGATAGAAATGCTCAACCATTGCATAAGCATAATCGGGCTTACGGCTGTGTTGCCTTGACCTTTCGGAAAAGACAGACCTGTACACTCCACGATATGATTTAGAAATTGGAAGAAGCGTCGGTTTATAGTACCATAATAAATATTCGTGACAATACCGGATGGTAAATGCAGGAGCTATTCCACTGAGTTTATCCCATATAAAACGGCAATGCCTTTTGTAGTTACGTTCAACCATGAAGTTTTCGCACTCTAACAGGTATGTTTCTATTGTCCAGATGAACACGCAATGTATTTCCTGTGCTAAATTGAACAACTCTGTATCCAGTAAATGAAAAATAGCCTCTATTGACATTGTTGCATAAGGGAGATTCTTTCCTGTAATGGCCTTACCTGTCTTAGCCCGCCTTTTCTTTTCTCCCACGGAGGGTCTATCATAAATACCCCATATTCATTCTCCACAAAATCCCCTGCTCACCCTTTAGTTTTAGATCTGTTACTAATGAAATGTATCTATCCGTTCAGAACCTCTTTCAACCGATGTGATTAAAACTATATGTTATTATCAATAGGTGAATTGTTATTGCTTCCTGTGGCAGTGTTTGGCGTTTTACGGCTTCGCAGATACACAAATATGCCGCTGCATTTGAGGAAAGTTAAAAAATGGGTTTATTCTTGTCGTTATAAATGGTTTTTATTTCCTCTCCAAAATCCTGAAAATGGTGCTTCAGAACACTATGCAGATAATCAGCAATGGTAATTTTTCCTGTACCAAGTATAAATGCAATGTGAGATATTTTTCGTGGAACTCCGGGCTGACATATACCGTTTTCCCGTCTTTTGCCAAAAAACCTGTGGGTGTTAAGAATGCCGACTGATATTCGGCAATACGTAACGTGTTCCTTTGTTTTTGATTTGTTTTTTCATGGTCCAATACTTTAAAAAATTGGTTTAAACTTTTCATTAAAATCCTTTGTAATTGCCTTCTCAAACTGATCGAAATGATGTTTGATTATATTGTCCAGATAAGCGTACAATGGGATTTTATCATCTCCGATAACGTGAACAATTCTAACGATACGTTCATGGTACTCGGGGCGTATGTAGATCGATTTATCACCCCGGCACGCCATTGCGTGCTGTTTCAGGAACTGGGTTCCGTAGCTTTCTTTTTAACGGAGCCATTACCTACCTGTATGGTCTTTCCGTTTTTAATATTCTTTTTCATTGGTTTTGTTTTACTATAAGATGGGTTTATACCTGTCATTGAAATAATCCGTTATCTCGTTACCAAACTCCCTGAAGTGATATTCGAGAATATTGTCTATGTAGGAATAGAGCGTGGTTTTATCCTCCCTTGCCAGTTGAACGATCCGCAGCAGCCGCTCATGAAATTCCGGCCTGATATAAACCACTTTGCCATTTCTTCCGGAAGGGTAACGATTGGTCAAGAAAACATCTTCGTAGTCGATTTTCTTTGATGAACCGGGCTTTGTTTTTTCACGGGCTTTAGGCTCTTTATGCTCCGCCTGGTCCTTGCTCGCTTTTGTTACCGGAACAGGCTCATCGCCGCTCATAATGTTCATCAGGTAATCCTCATCCACGTTGGGCTTCTCAAATCCTTTCTTTATGTTATCTGTATCCATATCACAACTGATTTAAGAATGAACAATTTTCAAGAACTCTTGTACAAAGAGATCCATCTTAGTCGTTTTCAGCAGGCCCGGCTCTGCGGCAAGCAGGCTTGACCGGAAGATGTAGTTGCCCGTATCGTCCGTTTCCTTGCGGAAGCGCTTGCTGTCCATAATTCTTGTATTCATAATGGAAAGGCCAAGCTGTTCGATCACCGTTTGGTAAGCCTCGTAAAGCATCGTTTTCTCCCTGCCGTCCACCTGGTTCCAGAACAACCAGAATACCTGCTCTTTATTGGCATTTTCAATTTCCGGAAGCTGGAGAAATGCTTTAGCAAACCCGAGTGTACTTTCGACTACAAACCGGTCCGCAGTGATCGGGGAAAAAATGAAATCCATTGCTTTTAGCGTTGTCAGAACGCCCTTTGTGTTTGCCGTACCCGGTAAGTCAAAAAAATCATATCGGGGTGTGCCGCCGATTGCTGCACATACTCCAACGCTTTGTCCAGCGCTTCATCTGCCTTACAACGGATAACAGGATAGGCTTTCTTATTGATAGCCTGGAATTGTTTCATTGCAGCCTTTTTGTGATAGTCGTTCTGCATAACGGTCTTCAGATCCCTTTCCCTCATTTTGCTCAGGCTGTGCTGGGGAAAATCGCAATCCAGTACTACTACATTAAATCCGAACCGGTAATGGAGCAAGCTGGCAAGCAGGGTTGTTATGGTTGATTTTCCCACGCCGCCTTTTTGTGTGGAGAAACTGATTTTTAAAGTTTTTTTACTGTTTCCATTTTTCTAAAATTTAAAATTGTCCGTTTGATAAATTGTGCAGTTGTACTGCCGCTTTTCTGCTTTACCTTTTTCTGGGTTGCTGTACTGTTATGTCTTTTTACAGTTTCCCGGTTATATGTTTTTGCTTAAAACTGTGAACCCGTAAAGGTTTGTTTCTGTAAACATTGCCGCTTTTACATTTTTATGGTTTTAAAACTTTATACTTTTACGCCACTCCGTTTTTAAACCTGTATTCTTTTGCTGTTTTCTGGTTTTCTGTATGTGGGTGAAACATCACATATATTTTGTTTCTTTCTTTTCCGCACTTTTTCTGTAAGTGCTCCTGTACAGCTTTGAAACAAAGAAAATACTTCATGAAGCTATATTTTCGGATGTGGTAGTTATTGGCGTTCAGTGGCAGTCTTTGGCAGTGGGAAGCACTGTAGTGCTTTGAAAAAGCAGCCCTTACTTTGTATAGGCTCCAATGATATGGGTAAATGGAAAGAACATTACAAAATTCAGGTAACAGGTGGAACGGCTCAAAGCCGTTTTTTCTGCTTTATCTAATCCGCCCCCGCAGGGCGGATTTTCTGTTCACCCGAACAGAGCAAGTTGTGTTTTGAGGCACTCGGAACCTGTTCCGTGCCTCAAAACAACTTATTTGCAGGGGGCCGGAAAACACCCTCCGAAGTCGGGGTTTTGTTGAATTACTGAACGATCAGCTCGCTGACGCTCGTTTTAAAATTGGATAGTGATGAATGAACAGCAGAAAAAGATACAGCATAAAGGTGGCCGCAACCCGAAAGCAAATCCAAGCATCCACCGTTATGTATTTCGTCTTACGGATGAGGAAAATGCAAAATTCCTGTCGCTCTTTGAAGCATCAGGGGCGGATAACAAGGCACAATATGTTACTTCTTTACTGTTTGAGAAACCGGTAAAGACTGTAAAAGTTGATATGGCTGCAATGGATTATTATACAAGATTAACAACATTGTTCGGCCAGTTCAGGGCGGTTGGCGTCAATTATAACCAAATCGTGAAGATACTCTACCGAAATTTTTCGGAGAAAAAAGCCGCTGCCTACCTATTCAAACTGGAGAAGCAAACAGCAGAACTGGCAAAGCTATGTCGTGAAGTGATGAAGCTGACAACGGAATTTGAGGCTAAACACCTCAATAAAATTGACGGGAAATGATAGCAAAAATCGGTCACGGATAAACATGACAGGTGCGCTTTCTTACAACCAGCTTAAAGTAGATAAGGAAAACGGCGAGATATTGACCACTCATAGGATCATAGAAACGCCCGATGGCAGCTTTTCGGTGGCGCAATTGTTACGCTCTTTCCAGCCTTATCTGATGGCCAATAAACGCACCGAAAAGCCTGTATTGCATATATCGCTCAACCCAGATCCTGGAGATAAGGTAACGGACGAAAATTTTAAGCAGATTGCCAAAGACTACATGGATCGGATGGGGTATGGCGATCAGCCTTATGTGGTTTTCAAGCATACCGATATTGAACGCACACATATCCATATCGTATCTACCTGCGTGGACCGCTATGGTAAAAGATACCGGATACCTTTGAGAAGCTGCGCTCAATGGACGCTTGCAGGGCATTGGAACAAAAGTATAACCTGATACCCGCCACCGAAAAGCAGCGTACTGGAAATGAGCAGATATTCCGCCCGGTGGATTATAAAGCCGGTGATATTAAAAGCCAGATAGCATCGGTTGTGCGGCACCTGCCCACGTATTACCAGTACACAACCCTGGGCGCTTACAATGCCTTGCTTTCACTATTTAACATTACCGCTGAAGAAGTAAAAGGAGAACTACACGGGCAGCCCAAGCAGGGTATTGTGTATTTTGCGCTGAACGAACAAGGAGAAAAAGCCAGCAATCCGTTCAAGGCGTCTCGCTTCGGCAAAGATGCGGGACCGAAAGCCTTACAGGAGCAATTTTTAGCCGCGAAAGAGAAAATGAAAACAGATCCCGCAAGAGCCATTCTCAAAAACACCATTGAAGCAGCCATGCACACTGCCGCTGGTGAAACCGATTTTAAAAAGCAATTGGTGGAGCAAGGGATTAATACCGTTGTACGGCGTACCGAGGAGGGGCGCATTTACGGTATAACGTTCATAGATCATGAAAGCCGTACCATATGGAACGGTTCGGCTTTGGACAAAAACCTTTCGGCCAATGTCTTTAACGATTTATGGAAAGAGCAGGCTGCGGAGCAACGTCAGGATGCCGATCATGCAAGCATCAACACGCCATTGCCAACCACAGGCAGAAATGTTGAGGAAGCAAAAGAAGAAACACACGAGTTTTTGATTTTCTGAATAAAGAGCCATCCACTTATGCCACCGACAATTTTGGTTTGATAGATGGATTGGGCGGACTATTGCCCGAAGCACAGGGAGAAGATTACGAGGAACAAGCTTTTGTTAATCGTATGAAAAAAAAAGAAGAAGCAAAAAGACGAGGAGGACAGCAGTAAGTTATTTAATTTCTTTTGTCAAAAGAGGTATTATCTTTATGTATATCAACTCAAAGAAAATTTCAACGATTGTTTGAGTTACAATAATAATTGCCACTAATTGATTATCTGGTGCAGGTAAAGCAAGTGCCAAAGGCAATACTACTAAAGAATTTCTTGTGGCTGTTGAAAATGAAATAGCTCTTGAATCGTAAACATCAACTTTAAATAATTTTGCAGATAGCTTTCCAATTAACGGTGCAATAATGGCAAAAATTATATAAGCGGAACAACTTTTAAAATCGGTGTGGGGTTGTGGTATAGTACTCCTATTTGAGAAGCTATTACTACAAAAAGGTCAAAGCCATAAACGGAACAGGTAACCAGCTCGAAAAATTTAAGATCGCTTTTCCCGATCTATTGTTTGATTTTGATACCATTTGCGTTACAATCGAAAGCAAAAATGGAATAACGATCAGGTAGATGAATGCTTTTACAAATGGTGTTACCTCAATGATGTCTATTGTTTCCTTTCCAAGTAATACCCATAGGTACAGAGGCAATAATAGCATTTGAAAAATGAACAACAACGGTGTAGAAGCCAAAACAGCTTTAGAATTACTTTTTCCCAAATGCGAAAAAACAATTACATAATCAATGCAGGGTGTGAGCAAAACCAAAAGTATTCCCAGTGTTATTATTGAGTCATGGGAAAAATGCTTATTAGCCCCAAACGAATAGTGGAATTAGTACAAAATTGCCGAACAATATGGCTTTAAAAAAATTACTATTTTTTAAGGCTTGCTTCAGTTCTAAAAATGGAATTTGACAAAACATACTATAAAGCAAAATTCCGATTATTGGCTCAATGGTTTTCTCGGCTACATGGCTGTTCTTATAAGTTAGTCCAACAAAAACAGCTACTATTAGCGTAACGATGTAAATACTTACTTGATTTTCTTCGATTTTTTCTCTGGTTACATGCATCAATGCAAAAATACTGATTGAAATTAGTCATAAAAATCAAACGATAAGCACTGGATAAATTTCATCAAAATTTCTGGCGGTTTCTTATCTGTTAAATTGAAGCTCTAAGGTTTCACCATCATCCGGTATCAGGAGTTTCTGACTGTCAATTTTAAAATCTTTTGCTTTTGCTTTGAGAATATCTCTGGTTGTAAGGCAGTGGTCAATGGCATCCATATGAACTGCTATCACCTTCGCCTCACCGCTTTCCTGGATCAATGCCATAGTTTCATCAGCATCCATAAGGATAGGAGTAGCGGGAAATTTGGGAAAAACCGCACCACCGGAATTCACAATAACATAATCCGGCTGAAATCTTTTTATATTCTGATTGATGTCCTCAGTCCAGACTGCATCTCCTACTATGTAAATTGTAGGTTGGTTTAACGCTTGCAATACATAACCAGATCCGTTACCCATCCTTAGTAATATTTCTCCGGTACCATGTTGGGCGTTTGTTCTGGTGATTGTGATTCCCTTCCAGATAAGACTTTCTTCTAAAGATTCTGCATTTACAAAACCCTGTTTATTAAAGAAATCTTTATCTTTCGGTTGGTTGATAAGCTTAATTGATTTATTCAATACGCTACTGGCAACGGTATCAAAATGATCGGGATGATTATGGGTTACCAGTACCAAATCTACATCGTGGATAATTTCTTCAACCGGGATAGGAAGCTCTACCATTGGGCTTTTAGCTTTCCCCAAATCGAACCCATCGAACCCTTTGGAAGTAACAATGGATCCACCAGTATCTTATGCCCCGCATAATTTAAAGTCAAGGTTGCGTTTCTGATGAACCTTAAACTCGGTTGGGCAGTTCCGCTACTCTGTGCATTGACTAAAAGACCGGATAATCCTAAAATAGCGATTATTATCAGCTGTCTCATGAGGGCATTTGAAGTTTATAATATTCTTCCAATTATCGTTAGAAATAATGAAGATTTTTGATTATGTTGTAATGTCAATATCGTGGGCATCCTTAATCAAGGTGCCCACAATATTCTAAATCGCTATTGAATAGCTTTACGAAATTATTTTCCCCAGAAGATATCTTCAGCATTCTGGTCGTCAGAAAACAACCATACCTCCGTAATTTTTCCCTCTTTCACTTTAAACAGGTCAATACCCGGCATATCCATAGTACGGTCATCAATAGCGCCACTAAAGCGAAGCGGCATCGCTACAAGATCGCCGTTAGCCATTATGTTTCCATTGGGCTTTAAAGCAAAAGTTCCTTTTGAAACCTCCATCATACCGCCAATCATCTTGCCGATTTCATCAGCTCCTTTTTTTTAGTCCGGAGAACTGATTGTTGCCCGGCTGGTGCCATTGTACTTCTGCGCTGAAAAATGAAAATGCGGCACGAACATCTCCTTTACCAAGGGCATCCGCATACGCCACTACTATTTCTTTTGCTGTCATCTTTTTATTGTTTAAAAATTATTTATGGCTGCAATACTCACTCTGTTAACAGATAAACTGTATTTAGAACATTTGATTATTATTTGCAGGCTCATCAGGCATTGGCATCATAGCATCCCAATGTTCAGCCAGCTTTCCATTCTTAATGCGATAAATATCAATAAACCTCCATTCCTTTCCTGCCATCTCATAACGCGAATGAAGGAAGACAATATCATTTTCAGAAACAATATGCTTAAAGTTTATTTTTTGCTTTGATACTCCTTGCGAAAGAAGCATTTGAACAAGCGCTTTTACTCCCTGCGGACCATCAGCAATTGTAGGATTATGCTGTATGAAATCCTTACTCATATATTCATCAACACCCGAAATATCCAGATTTCCAAAAATCCTTTGGTATGCAGCGGTCGCTATTTGCTTATTTTTTTCTTCCTGTGTCATAATGCCTTTATTAAATAGTTTATTGTGCAAAATAAGTGAATTACATACCTTTGTACAAGTACTTACCTGTTGGTTATGTACTTACTAAAAGGTTAGAATTATTGACTTTCAAATGTCTAAAGATAAAAAAATAATTAAGCAGTCAGATGACAACTGCCCCGTAAGGAAATCGTTAGCCATATTAGGCGGGAAATGGACGTTGCTGATTTTGTTCCAGATAAACGACCGGGTAATCCGGTATGGTGAATTAAAAAGATGCATTCCTGGAATCAGTGAAAAGATGTTGATTCAGGAACTGAATGTTTTGGTAGAAAAAAATTCGTCTCCAAAAAATCTTACCCTGAAATCCCTCCAAGAGTTGAATACAGATTAACTAAACTTGGTTTAAATACCCTACCAATTATTGATAAGCTGGCTTCCTTTGGATTGGAGAATTTAAGCTGAAATAGTTTTACAGCCAAATACTGCCACTAAACGCCATCGAGAACCGCTTTCGGTATCCCGCTATCCATAGCCTCTAAATTACCTGCATCACTTCAATTTATTGAATTATGCAGGGAGAAGACGATTTAAGAGGACTGGCCAAGATCATCGCTTTTATGAGGGCCGTAAGCATCATCATTGTATTGATGCACTTCTATTGGTTCTGTTACGGGTTCTTTAGTGAACGTGGGTGGACGCTGGAAGTTATTGGTAAAATACTCTTCAATTTCAACCGCACCGCAGGTTTTTTTCAAATACGATTTACACCAAAATTTTCGCATTGGTGCTACTGGCGCTAAGCTGTCTGGGTACTAAAGGCGTAAAGAATGAAAAGATTACTTGGACAAAAATCAATACGGCATTGGTCATTGGTTTTATCCTCTTTTTCTGAACACGCCGCTTTTAAAGTTATCCGCAGAGATTGCCACCGCGCTTTACATACTGACCACCTCATTAGGCTATATCGCCCTAATGGTTGCAGGCGTGTGGATAAGCCGGTTGCTGCGCAACAACCTGATGGACGATGTTTTCAATAACGAGAACGAGAGCTTCCAGCAGGAAATCCAGTTGATGCAAAATGAATATTCGGTTAATCTGCCTACAAAGTTTTATTACAAAGGCAAATGGAACAATGGCTGGATTAACGTGGTCAATCCGTTTCGTGCCTCAATCGTGTTGGGAACTCCGGGTTCAGGTAAGAGCTATGCCATCGTAAACAATTATATCAAGCAACACATCGAAAAGGGCTTTTCGATGTATATCTACGACTTCAAGTTCGATGACCTTTCTACCATTGCCTACAATCATTTACTAAAGCACGCCAATAAGTATAAGGTAAAGCCCAGGTTTTACGTCATCAACTTTGACGACCCACGCCGGAGCCATCGATGCAATCCACTTAATCCCGACTTTATGACGGACATATCGGATGCATACGAAGCGGCTTATACTATCATGCTCAATCTTAACAGGTCCTGGATTCAGAAGCAAGGCGATTTCTTCGTGGAATCACCAATCATTCTTTTAGCGGCCATTATCTGGTTTCTAAAAATTTATGATAACGGCAGATATTGTACGTTTCCTCACGCAATAGAACTGCTGAATAAAAAATACGCAGACGTATTTACCATATTGACTTCTTATCCTGAACTGGAAAATTATTTGTCCCCGTTCATGGATGCCTGGCAGGGAGGCGCACAGGATCAGTTGCAGGGGCAGATAGCATCGGCAAAAATTCCGCTATCAAGAATGATAAGCCCGCAGCTTTATTGGGTAATGACCGGTGATGACTTCTCATTAGATATCAACAATCCGAAAGAGCCGAAAATATTATGTGTAGGCAACAATCCCGACCGGCAAAATATCTACTCTGCTGCGCTGGGTTTGTATAATTCACGCATCGTAAAACTCATCAATAAAAAAAGGGCAATTAAAGAGTTCTGTTATTATAGATGAGCTGCCCACGATCTACTTTAGAGGACTCGATAATTTGATCGCAACTGCCAGAAGTAATAAGGTGGCAGTTTGTTTGGGCTTCAGGACTATTCGCAGTTGACCCGCGATTATGGCGATAAGGAAAGCAAAGTTATACAGAATACCGTTGGTAATATATTCAGCGGACAGGTAGTGGGCGAAACCGCAAAGAACCTTAGCGAACGTTTCGGCAAGGTATTGCAGAAACGCCAGAGCATGACCATTAACCGAAATGATAAATCCACTTCGATAAGTACCCAAATGGATAGCCTAATACCGGCTTCCAAAATTTCTACCCTAACACAGGGCATGTTCGTAGGAGCCGTTTCCGACAATTTCGATGAACGTATCGAGCAAAAAATATTTCATGCAGAAATTGTAGTAGATAATGACAAGGTAGCAGCCGAAACCAAAGCTTATAAAAAAATACCACAGATATTGTCCTTTACAGATGAAAACGGAGCGGATAATATGAAACAGGAGATTGAGAACAATTACAGGAGGGTAAAGCTGGATAGTACGCAGATTATTGAGAATGAATTGGAGCGTATTATGAACGACCCGGATTTACAGCATTTGGTGAAACAAGAGTAAGAGTTCATTACGTCTAAAATATTCTGAACAACCGTCCCGATTTTGTAGAGCTCGTATTCTACTGTAACAGGTATGGTCGTAAACCATTCATGTACCCCCGTTACTTTCCAGATCCCCTAATTCCTTAGATAACATTCGGGGATTGATCTTTGGGATTTCCTTTTCCAATTGACTGAAATTGAAAAAGCAGTTTCCATCAAAAGAAACTGCTTTTAAGAGTTGCTACTAAACGACTTTCCCTAACCTTAAACCTTATCCTATGAAAAAATAAATATAAGAAATAGTTGCCGGAATGCCCGCCACGCTCATTCCCCGATTTACAGCATTGTGGCTAATGGACGGACCAGTATTATTACCTCTTATCAAAATATCCTGGTATATTGCTCAGGTTCGGCCCTTCGCCTTTTCCATGATGAAAATTCATTTCGTCGGCAAGTAAGGACAGATTTTCAGCGAGATAAAAAGCTACATATTGTCTTAACACCCATACTTCCCCGCACCAGTATCCTAATTTGTCATTCCACCAAATAATACCGTTAAAATGGTAAGCAGCATAGCGGGAAAACAAGGGCTTGTTTTTATTGCCGCCTCTATTTCCGGGTTAATTGAGTCGTCAAGATTGGAGACAACTACATCTCCCTGGTACTCCTTAAAATCCGCCGGTAGCCTTATTTCGCATTTCATACTATCGGGCTTGCTCAAAATAAAGAAATGAACGGCTTGCCCTCAGCATCTGCCGTTTCAAATATTTTATAGTCTGTAATATTGGCAATATGAATTTCCGATGCCTGGCATTTTTGAGCGCCTCAGACAGTGCTTTTATTGCCTTCCGTTGTTCTTCTATGAAAAGATCTTCTGTCATAATCTCACCGGTTTGTAATAAAACTCAACTACTTTTCCGAGCGTTGTTTAATCAGTTGCTTTTCACGTTCTATCTCCGCTATCAATTCTTCTTCGGTAGGTAAATAAGCCAGATACTTGCTGGCAAATAATTGTTTGTTTTCATGCAGTACAGAATATTTTGCAATGGTGCGATCTGTTTCGGTACATAACAGTATGCCGATGGTGGGATTGTCGCCTTCCCGTTTTCCAGGTCATCAAACATCCTTACATACATATCCAATTGCCCGATATCCTGGTGGGTTATTTTATCTGTCTTCAGTTCTATGATCACAAAGCACTTTAAAATAAAATTGTAAAACACCAGGTCAATAAAGAAATCGGTTGTTTCTGTGCGGATGTATTTCTGCCTTGCCACAAATGCAAAACCCTTACCCAGCTCCAGTAAAAAATGTTGCAGGTTATCAATAAGCGCCTGCTCCAACTGCTGTTCTGTATGGGCGTAATTGGTTGGAATATTCAAAAACTCCAATACCGCAGGGTTGCGGATAAACTCGTTCTTATCCTGCTGAAAAGCGCTTGTTTTCTCCTGCATTTCATACTTCATAGCATCCTGCATTTGGGAGGATAAAAGGCGCTGGTAATAAAGGGTATTGATGTTTCGCTCCAGTGTACGCACTGCCCAATTATTATCGGTCGCTTCTTTGAGGTAATAATCGCGGGCGTTTTTATCTGAAACCCTCATAATCAGTCGGATATGCGACCAGTTTAATTTGGCACACAGGTGTGCCAAATCGTCCCGATTTGTAAAAGTGAGATAAAACTGCCTGTAATCTCTCAGCGTTCTGGCACTAAAACCCTTGCCTAATGCAGTGGCGAGGTTATTCAAGATCTCCTTGCCATAAGCCGCCCTGTCAGCGCCCTGCTGTTCCTCTTCCACAATTCGTTTGCCTATAAGCCAGAACCCTTCCGTCATAGCAAAAGCCGTAGCACTATACGCCTTTTGCCTTGCCTCATCCAATATGCGTTTTATGTCGCTAATAAACTCCTGCATCCGATAAATAAAAATTAGTTATAATTCACCCTTACACCGGCTTGTAAATGTACAATTTACCGCTACCGTTTTTGTTTAATCAAATCCAGTACCGAAGTAAACCTCCAAACATCGCTATCATAAACTCTTTTTCGATCCGCCTTGTTATCCATCACATCGGAGGTAGTGCCACCGGTTGAAATTTCCGCCAGATCTTCAAGTAAACTGGTTTTACCGGATTGTTCGATAAAGTGAACGGCATCCGCTACAATTCTGTACAACAGCAATGGGCCTATTACATTTGTGCTATGAAAGAGCGCAAATGAGTAACTGCATTTTTCGGTGTATGTTATTGCAGCAACCACCGTTTCCTCTTCGTAGTTCTCTTCACTGCCATCGGTAACGGCTGTGTAAAACTCAATAAGCACATTCAGAGCAAGCAGCTTATCCGTATAGGCAAAATGTATGTCCTGTCCATCTTCATCCACAAAAAGCTGATACCCGATATTGTTACGCTCAAATAATTTTTCCATTATTTCTATTAGTTATTCCTCGTTTTTGCCTGCAAGCGGCTGGCCTCCTGCTTGCTTTTTTTTTTTATTTGCTCCTCGATGTTTTTTATCTGGTCAGTAGAACATCCCTGATACATAATGTTTATTCCCTTATTACCCTCGTAATTATTGAAATGATTGGTAAAAGATGATTTCTCCTGGTAGTTGAGAATGTATTCGGGAGCAACGCCGAAGATATCAGCCAACTCGTACAACCTTGAAACGCTAACGTCTGCTACATTGTTTTCTATGTTGCTATATGCTTTGGAAGTAATTCCCAAGGCTTTTGCCACATCTTCTTTTGATAGCTTTTTTTCTTTTTCTTATCTCTCGCGAATGTTATCTCCAATTTTCATAACAGATTTTTTCAGTTAAAAGTCAATATTGTTTTTTTGAGCAGGGCTTCTAAGAGCATAATCCGTTTACGTTCGCTTTCTAATAATTCCTGCTGCAATTCGTATATCTTTTCCTTGTTCAGCGCTTCCTTATTTATCGTTTCTCTATTAACAAGCGCTGCATTACCTCCCTGGTGCATGATATTTATTCCTTCGTTTCCTTTGGCGTTATGAAAATAATTGAAAAATTCTTTTTTGAGCTTTTGTAGTTGAGAATGTATAGCGGGCTACACTCGAATATATCAGCAATCTCCTGCAATCTATTAACTGAAATGTCAGTGACGTTATTCTCAATATTAGCATAAGCCCTTGTAGAAAGATTCAACTGGTCGGCAACATAACTTCTCTTAAAGTTCTTTTCAACTTCTCGAATTTCTCTTATGTTATCTCCGATTCTCATAAACAAGGTGATTTCAAAAATCAAAATCAATATTATTTTGCCGCAAAAGCTTTTCCAGCTTTGGTATTCTGTTTAATTCTTCAGCGTAAAGTTCTTTGTACGCCTGTCTGATTTTCTCCTGGTCTATTCCTGTACATGAATATTAACTCCAGAATTTCCATTGTGGTTAAAGAAGAAATTCCTGATTCCGGTAACAGGCTTATTGAGCATAATCAAATCGGCAACATCCAGCGATAACAAGCGCGCTATCGCCTCAAGCATGGAGAGTGTTATATCTCGCTCATCCCTTTCGATTGCTTCGTATTCTTCCAAGGCAATGTTTAACTCTTGCGCCATAAAACTCTTTTCGATCTTTTGAGCGATTCTCATCTGACTGATGTTATTCCCAATTTTCATATTTCAATGCTTATTATTTATTCAAATATAGTAAAACTTCCAATACGGAACAAATTCTTCCGATTCGAGAACCTATTTTTTCTCAAAGGCAGGCAGATAAACAATATTTGTAGAGCAATGACCAAAATGAGAAGAAAGACTAACAAGTATAAACAATGTGGCTGCTTTCCCATATCCGGGCAAGGCAAGGCTGTTGTATTGTTCTTCTCCAGGAGTTTAGCTTGCGTATCATTATCAAAAGCCCGGTGTAGCACGCTTGCAATAACTGCCTATTTACCTTTTTTCTTTCACCGTATTACCAAAATTAAAGATGAGCGTGTTATTACGTAACAAGACATTTATACCCCCATGCCGCCGTTTAGCACTGGGAACGTGTGGTAGGATTGTGAGCATAACCGGCAGGTATTTTTTTCTACTGGTTTTTCTCATGTATGCAGCCGCCCAACAGCAGAGCCACGCGCAAGTGGCTTCTGCTAAGGCTGCTAACACATTTAAGCCAATGCCGCTTGCTATAGGCGATAAGATCCCTGATGAACTCTGGAGCCTTCCCTTGCAGGTAGTAAACCATCCCCAGGGCAAGAAAACCATTACCCTAAGCGAGTATAAGGATAAGCTGATCATACTGGATTTTTGGAATACGTGGTGCGTGCCTTGTATCAGGAATTTTCCAAAACTACATGCGTTGCAAAACGAGTTTGGCGACAAAATAAAAGTGCTTGCAGTAACACAGGAGGACTCGGACAAAATAACCAGGTTTTTTAAAACCGGAGCAGGGAAAGAACACACCTATGTTAACTCGGTGATTAATGACAGTCTTCTTTTAAAGTATTTCCCACATATCAGTGTGCCACATATAGCATGGATAAATCCAAAAGGAAAAGTGCTTAACACAACGCAGGAGATGATTTAACCCAAAAGAATATACAGGCAGTTTTGGATGATCAAAAATACAAATGGTTAGTAAGATTGATATTGACCGAAACAGACCGTTGTTCCTTTCAGAATATTTTAATGATAGTATGATTTTAAAAACCTATTCCATTTTTTTCAAAGGCTATTATCCAGGGTTGAAAGGTGGTGGGAATTTAAAAAGAACAAGCAGGGAAAGATATATAGAAGACAAATGACCAACCTACCCATGATGGACATCTATTATCCTATAATTTATCAACTGTTTGACAATAACGGAGAACAGTTTAATATATCAAGGGCCATTATAGAGGTAAAAGATCCGTCGTTATTGAATTGGATACTTAAACCTGACAGTACTTTTGAGACAACTAACCTATATAGTTATGAACTTGTCGTCCCTAAGACCGAAGCAGATAGTCTGTTCTATTATATGCTCGAAGACCTTAACAGGTATTCTGATTATACCGGCACCATCGAAAAGCGAATGGTGAATTGTCTTGTTCTTATCAGAACTTCCCAAAAAGATAGGATTAAAAGCAAAGGTGGAGTGCCAAACTGTACGTTTCCAGCTTCTCCTTCGATTCTAAGCAATCATAAACTTAGTGTGATGATAAACATGGTTAGCGATGGCACACCTATCAAGCTGCCGATAGTAGATGAAACTGGCTATACCGAGAACGTAGATATCGAAGTTTCTGGCGTCAAGGATTTAGCCAGTTTTAAAAAAGAGCTTAAAAAATATGACCTTGATCTTCTGCCCGCACAAAGAAGCCTCAATATGTTCGTCTTGAAAGACAAATAGCTGCTTCCATTTTTTACAATATAACTTAATTGATGAATGAAATCTTTTATACTTATTATAACATGGCTTACGGTTTCGGTTTCCTTGTATGCGCAACAGCACATCACAGGCAGGGTTATTTCCCTTAATGATAGCTTGCCTATCGAGGGAGCCAGTGTATCTCTGCAAGGAGCCGATAGAACGGTAAGCACCAACAATAAGGGACATTTCACCATTCAAATTGCCCTAAATGTAAATACTGCTGTAGTAGTTGTTAATCATGTAGGTTATGAACCAACAATGATAACAGTTGTCTTACCGCAGCGAGATACTTTAAACATCTTCCTGCAAACATCCTCACGTCTATTAGATGAAGTGGAAATCATATCAACCGGATATCAGAAAATTCCCAAAGAACGGGCAACAGGTTCATTTGCCACAGTAAGTAACGAACTGTTTAATCAACAGGTAGGCACTGACATTCTTTCAAGGCTTCCTGCCATTGCTAATAGCATAGTAATGGATAACGGAAGGCAGGGAGTACCACAAATGATGATACGGGGTTTAAGTACGATCAGTGGCCCGAAAGATCCATTAGTTATTATAGATAATTTCCCGTTTGATGGTGATATTACCAATATCAATCCCAATATTGTTGCGAATATTACTATCCTCAAAGACGCATCGGCTTCCAGCATTTGGGGTGCAAGAGCAGCAAATGGTGTTATTGTTATCACCACAAAGAGCGGACGTTTTAATCAACCAATTACCTTATCGTTCAATTCCAATCTTACCATCGGTGCAAAGCCGGATTTAGGTTATATCCGTCAGATGGCATCCGGTGACTATATTGAAATGGAGCAAGAGCTGTTCAACCGGGGTTTTTACAACAGCCAAATCAATTCTACAAGCCGTCCGGTGATTAGTCCTATGGTGGACTTATTGAATAAAGTGAGAAACGGAACAATTACAGAGGAACAGGCACAGCAACAGATTAATGCATGGAGAATCGTGGATGCAAGAGATCAGTTTAATCAGTATATGTACAAGCCATCGGTCAACCAACAATATTTTTAAGTGCGCAGGGCGGAGGAGAAAAGTTTTCCTGGACATCTTCAGTAGGATACGACCACAATAAGGATAATTTGGGAGCACTTACCAACGTGTTAACCTCCGTTTTCTAAATACTTATCGCCCGATAAAACAGATTTCCATTACTACCAGCTTGTATTACACTCAAGCCCAAAATAAATCAGGAAGATACGGATATAATAATGTATCTATGAAAGGTAATGTATTTGTACCTTATATGCAAATGGCAGATACACGTGGAAATGCTGTTCCAGTTGCCAAAAACTATAATCAAAGTTATCTCGATACTGCGGAAGTGGCAAATTGCTCGATTGGAATTATTACCCTCTTACAGACTGGAAATATCAGACATCAAACAACAAAATCTCTGATATATTAGCAACAGCAGCACTCGATTACCAAATTATAAAAGGACTTAATGCTACCGCAAATTATCAATACGAAAGGCAATTTGGATTAAACTCCAATATTGCCGATGTAAACAGCTATATGGCAAGAGATTACATTAATCGTTTTACCCAAATTGTAAATGGAAATACGGTTTTTATTGTGCCAACAGGTGGCATATTAAATAAATCAAATAATATTCTAAACGCGAATAATCTACGCGGGCAACTAAGTTTTGATAATATTTATGGCAAACATAGCATAACGGCGATAGCCGGATTGGAACTTCGTTCAGCAAATACAAGTGGTTATCAAGAACGTTTCTATGGCTATAATCCCAATAACCTCACTACCGCAGGCGTAGATTATACAAGAGCTTACCCAAACTTCATTACAAAGAGGAACTCGTTCATACAACGGAATCAATCTTTAAATGAAAGAACAACGCGATTTGTTTCTTATTTTGCCAATACCGCCTACACTTTTGATAACAGATATACACTTTCAGCGAGCGCCCGGCGGATGCCTCCAATCTTTTGGTCTAAAAACCAACGATCAGTGGAACCCTTTTTGGTCGGTAGGGGTTGCATGGAAATTATCAAATGAAAAGTTCTATTCCATTGACTTTTTATCTTACCTCAATCTCCGGGCTACTTACGGGTTTAGCGGTAATGTTAATCCCGCAATGGTTGCAGTCAACACTATCACCTATTCCTCCAATAATTCTGTTTTTAACGGAAATCCTATGGCTTGGTTTAGTAACTACTATAATCCACGTCTAAAATGGGAAACTTCTAAGATGCTAAATCTTGCGGTTGATTTTCACACAAAAAACGACAGAATAGCAGGATCAATCGAATACTATCGTAAAAAGGTGAAAACCTGTTTGGAATTGCCCCACTTGACTACACGACGGGAGTTGATCCATACATGATAAGGAATGTAGCGAGCATGAAAGGTAATGGATGGGATATTCAATTAAAAAGCTTTAATATAAATCGCACCTTTAAATGGCAAACTATATTGAACTTCAGCCTTTATAAAGATCAAATAATCGAATATCAGATAGAACGTACACTCGCAAGCGGATATATTTCCACATCAGACGTACCTATATCCGGTATTAAAGGCAAACCCGTGTATGCTATCTATGCTTATAAATGGGCCGGGCTTGACCCAAATACAGGAGAATCTCGGGGTACTTAAATGGGGAAATCAGTAAAGATTATACCTTAATAACTGGTACTGGCACAAAGGTGGAAGATTTAAAATATTATGGATCAGCCATTCCAACCAAATTCGGTTCCTTAATTAACTCGGTGTCTTATAGAAATTTTAATTTACAGGTAGGCATCAGTTTTAAATTCGGCTATTGGTTCCGACGAAATTCCGTCAATTATACCGATTTATTCAGTGATTGGCGTGGACACTCTGACTATGGGTTACGTTGGCAAAAACCGGGAGATGAAGCATATACCATTGTTCCCGTAAATCCCTATTCAACAGATTATAATAGAGACGCTTTTTATACTGGCTCCAGTGCTTTGGTTGAGAAAGGCGATCATATACGTCTTCAATATATCAATCTTGCTTACGACTTCGAAATGCCAAAAACAAGAAGAGTTATTAAAGGCATACAGATATATTTCAATGCAAATAATCTTGGTTTATTATGGAAAGCTAATAAAGCAGGCATCGACCCTGATTTTAATATCGGCGCTAACAATCTTGTAACAGCGAGAAACTACGCTATTGGCGTTAGGACAAAACTTTAAAGAATAACACAATGAAAAAAAAAAAAATCCAAAGCGCAATCCTTTTATCATTTATGTTTTTATTGTTTTCAGGATGCGAGAAATTCCTTGAAAAAAATCTGATCAAGCTCTTTCTATTCCAACTACGGTTGAAGACTTTCAGGCGTTGCTTAATAGTTACGGAAACCTGAATATTGATTTTATTGCGTCTGGCGAGGTAAGTTCGGATGATTATTATCTTACGGATGATAATTTTAATTCGCTATACTATGAGAGCGATAAAAGATTATATACCTGGCGACCCGACTTTGTATCTCGTCCATTGTCCTCAGCAGGTGATGAGTGGTATAATTGCTATAAACCTATCTATGTTTGTAATTCTGTGCTACAAGGGCTGGAAGATAATAATTTAACAGGGGTCAAAGCAGATAACATTAAGGGTCAGGCATTAGTATTTAGGGCAGCCCATTATTTAGACGGAGTACAAATATGGGCATCTGCATATAACAAACAAAGCGCCAATACCGACTTAGGGATGGTACTTCGTTTAGATCCGACATGAATATTCCTTCAGTAAGATCATCAGTACAAGCAACATACGATTTGATTATTAACGATCTTACAAATGCTGTTGCACTATTACCAATCGATCAACCATCAGCCACTCTTCCAGTAAAGGCTACGGCTTATAGCCTATTAGCAAGAACTTATTTATTTATGGGGAGTATGAAAAAGCCTTGCAGAATGCGGAGAATGCACTTAGAAACACCAATTCTCAATTAATAGATTTTAACACATTAGATCCAAACAGCGATTTTCCAATACCTACAGTAAACAATGTTAGCCAAGAAATGATGTTATGGTCTGTTATGCTTTATACCGACCAATTAGATCAGTCGATGGCCAAAATAGACCCTACTCTATACAATATATATGATAATGAAGATTTAAGGAAAGTTATTTATTTTGGCGATAATAACGATGGCTCTTATTTCTTCAAAGGAGCGCATCTCGGCACTTCTGGTTTAACAAATAGTCCAACACCTGCGGAACTACTTTTAACTATTTCAGAATGTAATGCCCGCTTAGGGATTTATCCAAAGCTGCAAATGCGTTAAATCAGCTTTTGGTAAAGCGATGGAAAGCAAGTGAATTTATTCCTCAAACTTTCTCCAACAATGAAATTGCACTGAAAACAATTCTGAATGAAAGACGAAAGGAATTAGTGATGCGTGGTTTGCGTTGGGCAGATCTTAAAAGATTAAACAGGGATGGTGCAAACATCACACTTACAAGAACTGTAAATGGTCAAGTCTTTACGCTGCCTCCTAATGATTTGCGTTATGCTATCGCTATTCCAGAAAATGTAATCGAAATTGGAAGTATTCAGCAAAACCCGAGATAGTTAAAAAAAACAAGGACCATCTATTTTAGAAGATATAGTCCTTGTTAATTAATGGAGCTTCTGCTATTAATTCCTCCTTGAACTTGGATTTATAGCAAGAACTTGTGCATTGTTCTTACCTGCCAATTCAGCCGAAAGACTTGATCCGTCAGGGACTTCAATATCACAAGGCTTGTTGCCAGTCGGTCCGCAATCCCCTTCACCTTCAGCCCAATTAGAAACAGTAGCAAATGCCCCAGCCGCTGTACTGTTACTTACATAATGGTAGGTTGTGGGATCAGCTACCATTTTAAACGACATTGTTACAGCCGCAATCGCTATAGCAGCTATCATAAACAGGTTTAATTTTAACTTTTTCATCTTCTTACAATTTAGAAGTCAAAGAATATTGTTTTATATGTCTTTTGGCCGACACGCCCTCAGCAGCTTCGCTTCCCGCGTCACCGCTTCGTAATTTTTGCCACAGGTAAAGTCCTGATAAGCTCAGGATCAAATAGAATAGATTGAAAAAGAAATGTTGTTGCCAGCTCATGCCGCTAATGACCGATCCGCAGCCGCAAGGCAGCTTTTCCCAGGCTCCTAAAAGTGCAATGCCCACATATCCGGTAAAGGCAGCCATCAACATTGTGGATAGGATCAGGCCGACTTTGCGCCAGCCTTCGTAGATCAGGCAAATAATGGTAGCGCATTCCAATACCGGCAATGTGTAGATAAGTACATTGCCCAGGCTATCAGAAAAAGGTTGATTAAAGATGCCGCTTTTGAAAGAATCAAAATCTGTGAGCTTATCAATAACTATGGGTATCCATAGGGCCAGCAAAGCGAGCATTGTGATCTTAAATGCAATCGTTCTTCTTTTCTGATATTTGAGGGCTTTATCCATTTCCTTTGTCGTTAGCATGGTTTTCACCATCTTGTTAAGACAAAGTTCATCAATGCGCTTAGCGTTGGAAAGTCAAAATCGGTAAAAATTGAGCAAACTTGTGTAAGAAATTTTCCGATTTTGACAATTTGCGGAAAATTGTGTTACTGGCGTTTGAGGTATCGTTCCAGGGCAGAGCGAAAGGTGCGTTCATCCGTATATCCCACTTCCATATAAACATCTTTTATGCCAATGCCTTTTTGCTGCATCAGAAGCAGGGCATGACCCATGCGTAGCTCGGTATAAAACTCCTGTACGCTCATGTCGTATTGACGCTTAAAAACGTTTAGGAGTGTACGCTCGGTAAGGAAGAAATGATCCGTAAGAAATTTTACGCTCAGTCCCGCATCACAATAATGTTCCTGTATATACGCTTTGATCTTATAAGCCAGGTCGCCGTTCTGCTCCCGGATCACCTGGTCGTAATGCTCCAGCAGGTAACTAATGTACTTGCGTAGGTTACCGTCTATGGCACCAATATTTGCCTGCGAGTAGTTGTAAATTTTAAACAGCCATTGGTGGATCTTCCGATCCATCCGGCATTGATACATGGTATCATAAGTCTTGTTCTCATTTTTAAAACGGTGCAGGATGTCTTTCAGATTATCGTATTCCTGGTACATGCCTTCGATCCATTCCGGAAGGATGCTTACTACAAATGCTATATGTATTCCTTGCTGGGCATAAGCAAAATAATGCCCAATGTCATAATAGGACATCAAAAAGTATTGGGCTGAGTGCGTATAATAGGCCGGTAATCACCCGTGGTGTACAGCAAGCTGCCCTTGAGCATAAAGTACAGGTACAATTGCCTGTCGTTAATATCGAAAGGGATATAAGCAGGTTCTTTTGCGTTGATCTGAACCAGGTCTATAAAAAACGGTTCCTGGTTTAACTGCTGGCTCAGTAGCTCTATTTGTGGCAGTTTAAAATAACGTCGTTCCGGGGCAAAATGCAACGGGTATTTACACCAGTCGGGAAGTTGGGAATACTGATGCAGTGGTATTAAGTGCTCATCTTCAAATTTTAAAAAGTAAGGTATTTTCATAGGATATCAGGTTTCTCTATGTGTTGTATAATATTCGACACCGGTCACTGCTACATTCCATTTGTTATCAACGTGTTCTCATACCAGATGGAGTGAAACAGGCATTACAAATTTTAAACATTGTTAGGAATAAAAAACCCAAGTTGGGGAAGATTGAGCACGGTTTTTTTAGCGTTGGAATTGGTATTCGGCAAAAAGCCACTGGTTATCATTACAATACGCCACGAGGTAGATGAACGCCTTTGACATAAGCTGTCGTCTCTGAATTGTCTGAAACCGGTGTTTCCCCTTCAACCTGGTCTGTTGTTTTACCTTCAGACTCCGGCTTTATAGATAACTGTATTTTTCTATCCACTGCCGCTAATTCTGTTTTCAATTCAGCCAGTGCATTTTCTTTTTCCACGCACCGTTGACTACTTCCTGAAGCACGGGCAGGTCTTTCTGCAATCCGGCAATTTTCTTTTGTTCCTGCTCTACAATGCCCGGTATTTTTTCAAGCGCATTCAGGAAGTTTAACGATGCAGTTTTCGCATCGGTCGCCATCCGGCCATTGTTATAGGTGTATTTGATACCGCCTTCACCTTGAATAAAGAAACGATTATCTCTTTCGAGGGTTGTGCTGTCATTTTCTGAAACCTCTGTTTTCACCAGTAATGTAAAGCCATACAAAGAACCGATTTCCTCATACTGCCCGCCTGTACGGGCTTTTTCGGAAAGCTGGTTGAGTTTTGCACCTATCTGTTTAATATCTGCATTGGGCGGTAAACCTGTTAACTGTATCGGGTTGAGTATCTCACCATCTTTGTTTTTTTCTATCCGTTTTTGCAGGTTTTCCCAATCAAGTGTCATCCGATCCAGTCGTGCTTGTGTACTTTCCAATGTGGCCGTAATATCTTCCAGCTTGTATTTGGAAGAAAACTTAGAGCGATTGAATGCCTGCCGCTCACTTTCCAGACCGGCGATCTGCTTTTCCAGTTTGGCTTTTTCCAGCAGATCTGTATTGCCTGAAAGTATGGCTACATATTCCGAGAAATTCATTCCCGTTTTTTCATCCATTGCGCCTTCATCAATGGTACGTTTGCCCAGGCTGTTGGTTTTTAGCTGGTCAATGAATACCTGCTTATTGTACAGCGTATTGAATTTATAGCTGTCCAGCGATTTTTCTACCGCATAAATGAAAATATCTACTTTGTTGTCGGCAAAGAACTTCGCAATTTCATTACCCTTGCGGATCGCCCTGCCGTCCCGTTGCGCAAGATCGCTTGGCCTCCAGGGAATATCCAGGTGGTGAACAGCTACGGCACGCTTTTGCGCATTAACCCCGTACCGAGCATTTCGGTGGAACCGAACAGTACCCTGATCTTTCCTTCATTAACTGCCTGTATAAGCTCCTTGCGCTGCTTTTCATTTTCGCTTCCTGTATAAATCGCATTTCGTGTGCGGGGATGCCGTGCTCCTGCACCAGCTTGCGCTTTATTTCAGAATAGACATTCCACTCACCGGGCTTATAGGTGCCGAGATCGGAGAAAACAAACTGTGTTCCTTTTTGTGCGTGGAACCTGTTATAATATTTGGCAATATTAGCCGCGCAATGCGATGCCTTGTTATCAGGATGGTCGCCATACTTTCCGCTGATCATCCGCATGTCCAGCGACATTTTACGGGCATAGTCCGTTGCGATCAGCATCTTCGCTTTTTCCTCACTTTCGCTTAAAGGAGGTCTGCCCAACAGTTCTGCATTACCGGTTTTGGCAAACTCCATCAGCTTTTTGATAAAGACCTCCTGATCCGGCGTAGGCGGTATGTGGTATAATACCTCGTTCTTTTCGGGCCGGTCAATACCAATATCCTTTGCCGTGCGGTAGTCCGTTATTTCCGAGTAGAACTGCGCCAGCTCCGGTACTTTGATAAAAAAGCGGAAACGTTCTTTTGATACGATATTATTAGCGACCGAAAACTCGTAATCTGTCGTTTTGCGGGCATAAATGGCTGCCCAGGCATCAAAGCAGGAAATGCCCTGTTTTCCATTGCCTGCGGGCGCAGGTATTTAAACAGCAGGTACAGCTCTGTAAGCGAATTGCTGATGGTGGTTCCCGAAAGAAAGGTAGCACCGAGGTCCTTACCTGTGCGCTCCTGTATGGTACGGATGGCAAACAGCAGGTTCATGGCCTTTGGCTGCCGGCCATATTGCCCAACCCGGCCACACGCTCATGCCTGGTATTAAACATGAGGTTTTTAAAACGGTGGCTTTCGTCCACAAATACATGGTCAATGCCCATCATTTTAAAGTCCACTACATCATCCTTGCGGTTTTCGATGTCGTGTTCCAATGTTTTGAGCTTCACCTCCAGGTTTTGTTTACGCAGCACAACACCTTTCAGCATTGCCCGCGAAACCTCCTTGCCCTGCGCCTTCAGTGCATCGAGGTTTTCCTCTACGCTATCCAGTTCCGCTTGCAGTATCTCCTTTTGCAATTCGGGTGATTGGGGTATCATACCAAATTGATCATGGGTTAATATGATACAGTCCCAATCATTGTTTTTGATATCACCGAAGATGCGCAGGCGCTTTTGCGGTGTAAAATCTTCCTTGCCGGGATATAATATTTTGGCATGGGGATAGGCTTTTCGGTAGGTTTCGGCTATCTCGTGCACATTGGCTTTTAACCCGATGATCATCGGCTTATGCGCCAACCCCAGCCGCTTCATTTCCTGTGCGGCAGTACACATGATAAGCGTTTTACCGGCACCTACTTCATGGTCGCAGATGGCTCCGCCGTTGAGCTTGATCATCCATACAGCATCCTTCTGGCTGGGATAAAGGTCCTCGATACCAAGCGCCCTGCGATCCAGCCCCGGAAAATCCTGGTGGCTGCCGTTATATTGCGGTCGGACGAAACAGTTAAAGGTATCGTTGTACCTGTCGGTAAGGCGTTGTTTGAACTCATCGTTCTGCGCATAGAGCCAATCCGTAAATGCTTTGCGCATCTCGTCGATCTTGGTATTCGCCATCTGGATGGCTTCCATGTCCCGCACCTTTACTTCCCTGTCGCCTATTGTCTCTTTTCTGGTAATATCTGGCGTGGTGTTGACCAGCGCATGTTTAAATAGAGCAATGCCATCATAGGTACGGCTTTGCGATTTGATGGCATATTTTTCTGTGATGTGAATATTCCTGCTATCACAATGGATAGAAAAATCATCCGTGTTTTCGGTATAGTGAATGCGTACTTCGGTATCGAACAGGTGTGAGGCAAAACGGTTGTAGATACCGGTAGGTATCCAGCGTTCACCGAGGTTAAAATCCAGCTCTTCAAATTCAATACGGCGGGGTCTGGCCTCTTCAAGTGCTTTAAGGCTTTGGGTAACTTCTTTATCATCCGGTTGGCTGGAAAGATATTCCATAACCTTTCCCGCTTTCTCAACCACATTGCCCGATACCCATTTTTCAGCGATCTCATATTCCTTTTCCAGTGGGTTGTAAAAGATCCGGCCATGTAGCGCGTTCTTCAGGTCTTCTTTGGACATGCCGCTGATCCCTGCCATATAGTTGATATTGACAGCCCCGTATTTGTTAAGCGATGCAGTTAATGCTTCATCGGGATTGTCGGTAGCAAGCGTTGCGGTGGAGAAACTGACGGGCCGATGGAATATATCTGCTTTATGTACCACACCACCCACCACACGCTCCAGGTACGGCATTTCTTTTCCTGCGCTATCGGTTTTAATCACCTTGATATTATCGGCGCTGTTCAGGTTGTCGTACCTTTTCACAAAAGCATCATAGAGCGTATTCAGTGTTTCCCTTTCTGCCTTATGTTCGGCCCGAAGCGTCGCTTCATTGTTATAAAGGAGCTGATAAGCATCCCTTAGCTGTATGTAGGCTTCTGTCCTTGCTTTTTGAAGCGGGGCCAGTGCTAAAGGATGGAAAACTGCGGAACCTTTAGCCGCATTGATATTCCTTAGATAGCCTACATAGCCATTTTCCGTTGCGAGGCAGTCATCCTTATGGAATGCCTGCACTTTGCCGTTATACGGGGCCGGATCAGGAATTACTTTTGATTCGGTAACCGGCTCAACTGGTTTTGCATTTTCAAGCTCGCCGTCGTTGTTTACATTGATAGCGGAAAAAGATCTCCCATTCCGGCGGGAATGCCGTTCGTCTTTGGTGAGGTTCCGGCTGTATTATTGGACGGCTTTGCCGACCGCACAGGAATGTTATCAAACAGCCCCGGTTGCCTTCTTTGTGCAGTCCTTTTAACCGTAATTTTCTTTTTGTTGTTGTTACAGGAGCAGCTACAACACTGGCCTGCGGCGCACTGCCAAAAAGATCGAACAGGCTTAATTGTACCTGCTCCTGTGGCGCTGCATCATCGGCCTTAATTATCGTATTTTCCTGTAGCTGATCTGAAGCACGGTTGCCTGTCGGAGATGAATGAACAGGTGTATCAGGAGCTTGCGTTCTCTCCGTAACAATGCCATTAGCTGGCGGTTGAGGTGCGGATGCCATTCCTGGCTGCACAACAGGCGTTTCGGGCAAAATTCCTTTATAGAGATTCAGGTCCAGGTGATCCCTGAAATCTTCGCTCAGAATTTCCTTTGCATCCTTTGCAATACCACTAACGCCGCCGTTATGCACGAATATGGTATAAGGTTTACCATACAGATCGGTTGATTCGATGATCTCATTAAAAACAACCCGGTCTGTGTACAATACCAGCGCATTGGTGTGGGTATTGTTCTTTGTTTCCAACGAGCGGCAAAAATCTTTTTCCATTTCAGACAACACCTGTTTACCTGTGTTTTCTGAAGAACAATAAGATCGCTGCCCACTTCGGTGCCTGCATGATCGGTAAACAGGTTGTTGGGAAGTCTGACTACTGAAATGAGGTTATGCTCCTTCATCAGCGCTTCCCGTATGGGCTGGTTGGCAGGGCTATCAATACGCCTTGCGAGGTAATGAAAGCCAGGATGCCACCATTACGTAGCGCATCGGTCCCCTTTAGGAAAAAGTAGTTGTGAATGCTGCGGGCAGCCTGCACCCTTGCCGGATCTTGTCCCCTTGAATAGGAAAGGTCAAAAACCGAACTGGTGCCAAATGGAATATTGCTGGCAACTACATCGTAAAGGCCCAGCTCACTTTCCGGTAGCTCTTCAAAACCTTTGATACGGATATCCCTGTTTGGATAGAGTTGCTCCAGCACTTTACCCGTAAGCAGGTCTTTCTCATAAGCTGTAACATGGCCAATACCTTTGTCAGCAAATGGATCGACAAATGCACCAGCGCCCGCAGACGGTTCAAGAAAATGCCGGATTTCTACGCCGTTTTCTGTAAACACATCGGAGAGTGTATGAATGATTTCCGGTGGGGTATAAAAGGCGGACAGTACCGAACCCCGCATACTGTCCACATATCGCTTGTATTGTTTTTCATTACCGGCATTTTCTTTGAGCACCTGGTGCAGGTCCCGTGTCATTTCAAAGAGTCCCCGGTCGTATTCCGCCCATTGCTTTATATCTGTGGGGGTTTCTACGGGATTAAGCACGAATTTAAGACCGCCAAATCCGCTGTATTGCTTCATTAGCAGCCGTTCCCCCTGGGTAGCGTTGCGTTTCTCCTTTTCCAGTTTAAAAGCTATTTGCAGGGCATCAATATTCCATTGGAGATGTTGACGCTTACTAAAGGCCATTTTCCTCGATCCAGATTGCTATGGTCCCGGTTATTTCGGTGTAGAGCAGCTCGTATGCTTCGCTGTAAGCAAAATCATCCGTTAGTTCGTAGTTCGCGAACAGCGAACTACATACAGGTAGCATCTTTAAGGCAAAAGGCCGGAGTTCTTCATCCGCCATAATCGTATCGAACTCATTACAAACCACCTGGAATACGGTGTCGAATGGGGAGAAATGCAGCCCTTCAAACAGGATGTATTCAGCAATGTGGTCGCATTGCTCAATAGCATTTCCTGACCGGAAGGCACCCTCGTAGGCGTTGGCTGCCCACCTGGAGCGTTGCTCAATGAATGGCTGATCGTGTGCCTTTTCGGGAAAGCTGGTGTACAGTAACTCCTGAAGCCTTAGTGTGAAATAGGAGAGGTCTTTTTGCTGTGTATCCATAAATATTTTGTTTTGAATTTTTGATGATTCACTAAAATATTACGGAGATAAAACGGTATAACTAAAGCTGTCGGGCTTGGCGGTTAGTGGCGGTATTTGGCCTTACGAATAGAGTCTCCCAAAGAATAATCTGTATTTCTGCAAGAGATCGATTCCAATAAAAGACAATGGGGGTATAAAGTGTAGATATATCAGTGTCAAGTTTGCTTACTTTAAAAAAGCTGTTGAGTTCAGAGAAAATAAGGAACCTGCTTTACTGAAACTTTTTTGTAGTGATCTTTCTATCAAAGCCCATAAAAGTGGCTTTTAAATTTTCGCAATAGTACATACAGCACATCAGTACCTTACATGAAAAATTTCTCTTCTGGTTTATTGGGAAAAAGATCATTGTTTTTATTAGGCAAGTCAGCTCACGCTATAGAGGTATAACGGAGGATGTGCAATATGTAGAAACCGTGATTGGGCAGCTTCGAATTATTTATAATGTAGTATGTCCGTTTTTAAAGGAATGAGGCGAACGATTGGCCGAGATGTTACGAAAAGTATTTTGTGTTTAATACCTGATACAACCTAAAATATTTTAAGATAAGTAACCATCTTACATCATAATGATTTTAGAATTTAGTTGCTGTAGTTTTGGCTATTACTCTTTTATTTTTGAAAAAGCCCTGCAATAATATTGATCGTAAGGGCTACAATAAATGTATTAAATGCAAAAGAAAGTACGCCATGCATCCACGCCAACCGGCGTATCCTCTTGGACGTGATATCTACATCTGAAACCTGAAAAGTCATCCCGATGACAAAAGAGAAATAGGTGAAATCCATGTAATCTGGTTCATTATCTTCGGGAAAGTTCACTCCCTCCGGCCTTACGTGTTTGCCATTGTCTTTACTGTGATCAACGTCGCAGTAATAAAAATGGGCATACCTTAGAGTGAATATGGTATGTAGAAGCCACCAAGATCCTGCCACGCATCCTAAAGGAATAATGACATCCACATAAATTCCCTGATCGGTTTTACCCGAAGTACCTTTTAAAAGTATAACGATTGCCAGTAAGCTTGCAAAAGCCGCAGCTATGACAAAGCAAAATACAAGCGTACGACTTGAATCTTGCGCATGGGCTTCATGTTTTACATCTGAGGGATGAGAAGTAAGGATAGTTATCCAGGAGAGGGTGAGGCTAACGCCAACAAATCCCAACCATGCAATCATCAAGGCCAATGATGTCTCCATGTCGCTGTTTAATAGTGCAAGAAACACGATAATTGCAGATCCAACTGAAATATATAATTTATAATGCGCATCGAGGTGGTTGATGCGATCCACTAATGTTCGTGGTAGTTTTTTTGTACGCATAAAACTTTATTATTTATTTAGTTTTTTACTTGTAAGTACCTTTGGGAAATAGTTGTACTGGTGCTTTTATTAATTGGAAAAAATTGCAGATAGACCACAAAAACTGCCGAGCGATCCCCAAAAGATAAGGATGTAAATGCGGCCAGCATTCGGGAACTGATCTGCACATTCTGTGGATGGTTACTTTCAGGGCAACGGCTGATCCGGCAGCGGGTGGCAATGCTCTCCATACTTTCAGCCATTGCCGGGGCATTATGGATGCCATCACCACTACGTAAACAGAAAATGTGCAGGAAACAGAAACAAGATTAACAAAGTTGTGGCGGTTGCCATATATCAGAAGGAGCAGATACCACTTTGCGAGGATGAACCAATGAATATTTCGATGCTGAAAGCTCAGTTATATCGATAGTATATATTAAAGAGGCATTTTGTAAAGATATTGGTGCGCTACAACACATGCACACACAAAAAAGGCGAGCAAGCGTCACTTTTCTTGTGACTGTGATTTTTGGTTTGGGGAGAATTGAAGAAACTACTTCTTTTGGAAACAGGTACGATAGTATCCGAGCAAGGAGCAAAGCTCAAAGCAAGAATGATTACACAAATGAACCAACAGCAAAATTTCACAAAACCTATTTCACCAAAAATATAAAAAAATAACTCAGATAAGCTGTATTTTTGGCGATTTATTCCGATCAGTAACTTTCGCGTCAATATTCTTCCGTCTGAACATGGTTTTACGGGAAGTTTGTGTGCCCGAACGCCTCTTTCGCTTAAACTGAGGTCTCCTTTCATTTACTTTTGTACAGTATATTTTCAAATTCAAAAGAGGTTTCACCATTACCCTTCATAACGATATAGGCATCGAACTTTTTGCCCGACTTGCTTTTCATTCCTTTAATAAGAGACGTTTTGCCTTTCTTCACCAGGTTTTCAATTTCCGGCATTGTAAGGGTTATTCCGCAGATGGTACGGAACTGTATCCAATTACAGGTTTCATCGGGACACTTTACAACCTTATCCCTGATAAACAAGGCATGGGTTTTACATTTCGGGCAGGTTAATTCGGGGTGTTTTCCTTTGCAATAGCCATGTCCAGAAGCTCCTTTGTTATTGCCGTTGCATAAACTTGCATTTCTTTCAGGAAAGTCGCCGCATCAGCCTTGTTGTTCTCTATTTTTTTGCAAGGCCATTTCCCATTCTGCGGTCATGGCAACGTCGGCGATTCTTTTATCCTTTACTGCGTGGTACACCTGCAAACCCTTATCAGTAGGGAGCAGCGACTTTTTTCACGCCGGATGTAATCTCTTTTAAAAAGGGTTTCAATGATAGCGGCCCTTGTTGCCGGTGTGCCGATACCAATGCCCTGTAAAACCTTGCGTTCTGCATCATTTTCTATTTCCCTGCCTGCGGTTTCCATAGCAGACAATAACCCGGCTTCCGTATAAAGCACCGGAGGTTTGGTCTTCTTTTCAAGTACCTGGGCGTTTTTGATTTTCAGTTCGTCACCGACCCTCAGTTCTGGAAGTTCCTGTACCGGATCACTGTCCTCCTCTGAAAAATTTGCCCTGATGGCACGCCATCCCGGTTCCAGGATCTTGCACCCTTTCAGTGAGAAGTCATAGTGCAGTGCCTGCAAAGTGATGTCTGTAATTTCTTTGGAGCAGGCATGTGAAACTGACTCCAGTAAACGGAGTGCGATCATGTCATATATAGCATCTTCCTTTCCCGCCAATCCGAGTGGGATTTTCTCCGTAATTAAAAGCCCGTGGTGATCGGTAACCTTCACATCGTTGACAATGCGTTTTGTAAACCGTCCCCATTTCACCTTTGCAACGCCCTCTTTACAGGATGGCTTCGCATCCAGCGCCCTGATCAGTCCGGGAATTTCGGTCCACATATCTTCCGGTATATGCTTGCTTCCTGTACGGGGATAAGTGATGAATTTGTTTTCATACAGGCTTTGAGCAATATTAAGCGTCTGTTCAGCGGAAAGCCCCAGCTTTTTATTGGCTTCTTTTTGTAAGCCGGTAAGATCGAACAGCAAAGGGGCTGTTCAGAAACGTTCTTGGTATCTGCTGCCGTTACAGTTGCGTCTCCCTTTCGCTGGATGGATTTAAGGGTATCATCGGCGAGTTTGCGTTCATCCCATTTGGCTTTGGAAATACTTTTGAAATCCATGAACTCCTTTCGGTGCTCCAACTGGATCTGCCAGTATTTCTGAACTGTAAAGCTCTTATTTTCCAGATAGCGTTTACAGATAAGGGCCAGCGTTGGCGTCTGTACCCTGCCCAGCGAATACACCCACGGCCAGCGGCAATACTCAACGCTTGCGATGCATTGATGCCTACCAACCAGTCGGCACGGCTTCGGCCTTGCCCGGCCTCGTAAAGACCGTCAAAATCGCTTCCGGGTTTGAGGTTGTCAAATCCCTGGCTGATGGCTTTTTCAGTAAGTGAGCTGATCCATAAACGCTCGAAAGGTTTGCTGCACTTCAGGTATTGATAAATATACCTGAAGATGAGTTCACCTTCGCGGCCCGCATCGGTAGCCACGATAATGCTATCCGAGCGACCAATGACCTGCTCAATGACTTTTAATTGCTTTACCGCTCCGCCATCGGCAACGTACGATTTGTCCTTTTTACTTTTCGTACCGTTAGTAAAAAAGGAGCCGGAAGTATGGGGAGCGCTTCTTTTTGAAACCCTGATAACCCATAATCTTCCGGCATGGCTAATCCTACCAGATGGCCCAACGCCCAGGTTACCTGGTAGCCGTTGCCCGTCAGATATCCATCTTTTTTTTTTCTGTTGCGCCCAATAGGGCTGCAATCTCACGGGCTACACTTGGTTTTTCGGCAATCACTGCTTTCATAATACTTCCTCCTTTTAGTGATTATCTTTTGATGCCTTTGGATTTAGCCGGAGCTTTGGGCGTATCCTGCTGTTTCTGTTGCTTATTGTCCTTCGGTGTTTGCTGTCCTGTCTTCAACGGCTCTTTGACATTCCTGGTAGCCTCATTAGTCTTTCCTTCGGAATTGACGGCAACCTGCGTTTTGTTTTCTTCTTTAGGCTGTATTTTCTCCTTTAGCTTATCAGGGCTGTTAAAAGAAAATCCTGTTTTTCCTGTCTCTTTATCAAAGGTGATATAGCCCTGGTATTTCTGTCCTTTTTATCAATCAGCCCATCCAAGTAAACCGTTTGACCTTCCTTGAATTTATCGTATTGCTGGTCGGTCAGCTCTTTTCCTCTGAATGTTCGCGGTGCTTCCTGCGGTTGTCCCTGCTGTTGTTCCGATTGCTGATTTTGACCTCTGTTGACATTCCTGTCAAACAGGAACTCTACGAAACGCTTATCGGCATTGAACTGTACCGTAGCATCGAAAGGTTCGCCTTTTTGGAGATCATTCCTTCGAGTTGGAGCGGTTTTCCTTCCATTAAAGTCTGCTTTTGTTCTTCGTTCAGTTTTACGCCTTTCATCTCATCCGGAATTTTAATCCAGTCCTGGCGCAGCGCTATCACTTCATTCGTCAGCCGGTCGATGCTGACAATGGATGGCATTTTTTCTCCTGTTTTGGGATTGGTCAGGTCTACAACACGCCCCATATTGCCGGTTTGAAGTAAATTCTCTTTGTCCTCTTTGGAAAACTCGTGTCCAAAGAATGGGAAATTAAGATTAGGCTCCCGGCGGATTCCGTGGATGGCGACCACTGCATTCCCGTTATCACCGGGCTGTAGCGAAAGCCTTGCATCCATCCGGGTAACGGCCGTGCCAAGGTTAAGGCTTACGGGAACCAGTTCATTGGTTTTAAATCCCCGTAGCAGTGGGTCGAGCAGGTTTTTCTTTTCAAGATACTCTTTGCTCAGTCCAAGATTGTTCATTGTTTCCCAATCGATCTGTTCCGGTTTGTAGCGGTACTCGCTGGTTCCCGGTGTTGCTTGTGCTGTTTCCATATCTTTTTGTTTTCTTGTTTATTTTCCTGTTGCTGTCCCTTCGGTTCTTTAACCTCGTGCTTAGTCATCAACGATTCACCTTCTTTAGTGGGCGCATCCACCTGCTGCTGCATTTGTTTAGCGGTATCCACAGCTTCCAGTGCAGGCACTTTGAAAAAGGAAAAGTGAGTAGGGTTTTTAAGCTGCCGCCAGAAATTGGAAAAGAAATTGGAGAATATATCCCCGCTCTTATCTACCCGCATAAACTGGCTCTGGTTTTTCTTGTCCGGGTCCACCGTCTCCAGCTCCCCGTTTTTATTGATACCTGTAACAGCCTGTATTTTCTTTTTCTCCTTATCCAGCACCAACAGAATGTCTGATAACTGTTCGGGATATTGTGGCGTTGTCGTAGTCTGTTCACTCATGATCCTGATTATTTAAGATTGTAATAAGTCCGAAAGTAAGAGTAGCATGGAAGCGTTTGTTGTAGTTGGCTTTCTATGGCACTATTTGTCACTTATTGTCCTTCGTTCTTTGCAGCGGGGCGTTGAAATTATCCCGACAAACTGATGCACATCGGATAGCTTATAGTAGAGTTTACCACTGATGGTATAGTAGGCTAATTTTCCCGAAGAGCGATAGCGCTGTAAGGAGCGCTGGCTTATTTTTAGCATTTGCAAAAGATCCTGATTGTCGAGCAACTCTTCACCGTCTATACTATTCCGGTCCTTATGTATATTATTAATATGATCGTTAAGAATATCAAAACGGTCCATGATGCGTTCCATCCACGCTATAAATTCCATTCTGTCAATATTCATACGGATGCGTTTATTATGTTCCTGGTTTATATCGCCCCGATCATCGGTTTGCCTGATGCCTGTTTCTGCTCACCGGCTACGATTTTCACCCTTGCGACATTAAAATCTTACAGGACAAAATTGAATGGTTTGGCGCTCATTGTCTGCCAAGCCTTGCCAATTGAAAAGCGGTTTTTTTTTTTTTTTTTTGAAGTTGGGTAAGCCGCTGTTTTAAAGGGGTTTGCTTGTTATAGCCGAACGCTTTGTCTGTTATTGGCGGGGTTTTGCCAATTGGCATATATGGGCAAGAGCATAGTAAAAAAAAAAGCAGTACGGGGTAACGTACTGCTTCTGTTCATGGATAGTTATGCTGTTATAAATTCTTGTCCATATATTCTTCCAGTGATTGTTTGAGCTGATCTAAAACGCCGTCTTGGAGCCTGAACGGGTTTTCATCCGGTGGAAGGCATGATGCAGATCTCCAAGAGGAATGCGGAACAGTATCTGGAACATGAGGCTTATTTTTCTAATACCGATTTTACCGTGTGAAATGGCTCCGGAAGCATGAAGGGCGTAGATCAATTCAATCAGCGCATTTTTGGATTCCGTCCAAAATATATCTTTCGTGGATTCTGGCTTTTGTAGGATCATATCGGGATTTTCATCGGGATTGATCTTTGTCAGCAGATAAGTGTAAAGCAACTCGTTTGCAATAATCCTCGCTATTTTGTAATCATAGAACGTTGCAAACGTTGGGTCAATTTCAAAAACAATGCTGTTAAGACCATCATGGTAATTTATATGGCCCCGCTTAAAATAAGTATCATCACGATCTGTACGACCTGAACGATAATACCGGTAAAAATCCGTATTGCAAATGTTCTCAATATACTCACGCTTCAAATTAGCCAACTGTGTAGAGAAGTAACTATAATACATCTTACCATTGCTTACGGGGCAGGTAGTTTCTATACGATATACCTTATTATAATAAATCAGTTTCCCCAGTATTTGGGGTTTCACCGTCCGGAAGAAATGTATCTCCTCAGCTTCGTCCTTGAATCCTTCTTTAACGATAAGTTCTTTCACTGAAAAAAGTAATTCCTGGAGATACAAGGTCATCTCATAAGCCTCATCGATTAACCTTTTACTTTGCAAGGAAACCTTGTCCTCTTTATTATGGATTTCCAGGATAATGGTTTGTAGAGTATTTCATAGCTTATAATTTTTGTAGGATTAGCAAACTACTGTCACAACTTCCCTAATTAAATCACAAAAATTATAATTATAAATGAAAATTTCCCCAAGTAGAACCCAACTTGGGGGAATTATACACTAAGTTCAAGCTAATACATACACGTTGCCGCCGGTGTATCCGTTCATCCTATTTCCGACAAAACAAGGATCAATCCTGAAATTCCCGTTGTTAACAGTGGCTTCGAAGTGGTGCAATTTAAATTGCGCCAAGGTTTTAAAGTTGAAAATTTCTACCTTTGCATTAGTTGCAATTTTCATACTAAATAATTGGCAAATCTCCATAAGATAGTAATCCCGTTCTTGATTTTCATAATGCTTTTAGCCATTATGCGGAACAATCTCTTGTATGTTCTATATGAATACGACACAGAACTCTTCATTAGCATGTTCTGTGAAAATAAGAGCCGACCGCAACTTCACTGTAATGGGAAATGTAAGCTCGCCAAAATGCTTAAAGAACAGAAAGAAGAAGAGGCAGCAAAAGTATTAAAACAGCTGCAATCAGAGGTGTTCTGTTATTCCCAACCTATATTTGCATATCCTTCCAGACCGGAAAAGTTTGAAGAGGTAAAAAGAAAACATCCTTTGAGCAATCAAAGTTTGTATTCATTCCTGTTCACTATGAGGAATGACAAACCTCCGGAATATTTTATATCCATATAACTCTACACTACTTGGTGTGGTTGCTGATTAGATACCAGAACTTTCTTTATTCTGAATGCCAATGGTATGTAGCATTACGATAATCAGCAGTCAGACTTGTCTTTTCCCGGCGTGTAGGTAGCTGATAACTTTTTCTCGGTTATTTGATTTACCATGCCCGGTAAAACAAATTTAAGTTGGGATACATCCGATTCCAGCTAAACGTATTTAACTATAAAAAATTTTCAGAAAATGAATACTTTAAAAATATTAAAATACTTTCTTATTGTAATTGCGGGCACCTTCGTTATTTCCTGTTCTAAGGATGATGATCCTATTATTGAGAATGAACTTAATGGTCTGAAATTGGTAACAACGTTATCTAATACAACACATAAGGTGGAATTGTATACCCTCAATGAAAAATTACAAACAGGCTTCAATAATATCTTTTTTCAGATCAAAAATACAGATGGTACGACAATCGATAATGCCACGGCATCCTGGATTCCGGAAATGAATATGATGAGCATGAAACATTCCTGTCCATATTCAGCAATAAGCAAAGCCAAAAATTCAACATCTACCTACATGGGCTTTATTGTCTTCCAGATGGCGGGAAGTGAAAGCGAATATTGGGACCTGAACCTGAACTATTCTATAAATGGTAAAGATTATACGATTAAAGACAGAATATCGGTAGTTGAAGCAAACAGACGGGTAGTTGAATCTTTTCAGGGCAGTGACGGCAAACGGTATATATTAGCCATGGTAGAGCCAACGGCTCCTAAGGTTGCCATTAATGATATGAAAGCCGTGCTGTACCGTATGGATGGAATGATGAATTTTCCTGTAGTGGACAACTACAAAATTGTAATAGACCCGAGAATGCCCGGTATGGCCAACCATAGTTCGCCAAACAATACAGACCTGGTACAGGGGACAGACAAAATGTATCAGGGCAAATTAAGCCTTACGATGACCGGGTACTGGAAAATCAATTTACAGTTGCTTGATTCGATTGGCACTGTGATAAAGGGGAGAAAGTAACGGAAACAAATGAAGGTAGCAGTATTTATTTTGAGTTGGAATTCTAACATTCTCTAAAAGTGCGTAACGATCCGGGCAGAGACTTCGCTTTCTGCCAGTATCGTACCTAATTTCTTTATCATGTATCGATCATTCATAATTATCATAACAATGGTGTTGTGGTCAGGGATCGGTTTTCCCAGACAGATACAACACGGAGACAGGATTCACTCCGATCTGAACACTTACAGGAGGTTATCGTTATAGCCCAACGCAACCTAAAAGATAACACAACCAAGCCCCTGGCAACACTGGACCATTACCTGGAAAAGTCCGGTATGGTCAATATGATCAGACGGGGCAGCTATGCCTGGGAACCTTTCCTGAATGGCATGGCTACAGAACGCAGCGTCATCACCATTGATGGTATGCGGATATACGCTGCCTGCACCGACAAGATGGACCCCATTACATCTTATGTTGAGGTTATCAATCTGGCAAAAGCGACCATCCACAGTGGATCGGCCAGTTCAACGGGTGGATCAACCATCGCCGGAACCTTGGATCTTGTCAGAAAAAGGGTTCATTTGGTCAGAGCGCATTGAACGGCATGGCTTTTACCGGATTTGAGACTAACAATAAACAAAAAATAGTAGGAGGATCTCTGAATTACTCACATCCTAAATTCTTCTCAGATGTGGACTTCACCATACGGGACGCAGGTAATTATCGTGCAGGGGGCGGTCAGGAGATACAGTACTCACAGTTTACCAAATACAATATCTCAGCACAGGCTGGTTATAAAGTAAAAGAACACCAGCAGATAGAGGCGTCATTGATCTATGACAAGGCAGTAGATGTAGGTTACCCCGCATTGCCCATGGATGTTTCCCTTGCCAAAGCACTTATTGGTTCAGTTTCCTACACCCGTCATCACATATCTCCGCTGATATATCAGTGGGAGACCAAGGTTTATTACAATGATGTTACACATGTCATGGACGATACTAAACGGCCCAACGTACCGATTAGAATGGATATGCCAGGATGGAGTAAGACTGCTGGCTTTTACTCGATGTTGCAGGGAACTTTCAACCGACATGACTGGAAGGCTAACCTCAGTGGCCATTATAACAAATCATTAGCTGAGATGACCATGTTTTCGAATACGCCAAACGAAAAAGATATGTTCATGCTGACGTGGCCAGGAGTACAGACCTATTACGGAGACCTTTTCATTGAAGACAAGTATGCGCTATCTGATAGATGGAATGCAGCATTTAGCGCGGGACTGGCAGTACATAATAATAACATCTATAATCAATTTGGACTGGAAAGCCTAAGGATATTTTATCCTGAGATGCCCGGCAGCAAAGTCCGGTTACTGAAAAGGCTTTCAGCTTCCGTTAAACATGATGCCGCTAATTGGATTTATACATTTGGTGCGGCTTATGGAGAGCGTGCTCCAAGTGTGTCAGAAGGGTATGGCTTCTATCTTTTTAACAGTTTTGACCGATTTGATTATATAGGCAACCCTGATATGCGTAATGAAAAATCCACAAGTGTGAATGCAAGTCTGGCCTATAAAAGGCCGCTTTTACGGCCAAAATTAGTGGCTCGTACTTCCATATAGATGATTATATTTTAGGCAGACCAAAAACGGCCTGAGTGTAATGACAATTGGAGCTTCTGGGGTAAAAGTATACGAACAGCTAAAATACGCTGCCATCCTCAATACTTCCCTTGACGTAGGGTACCAGATTACAAAGAAACTTCTATGGACCGGCCAATTAGCATATCGGAGAGGGACGGGCGAAAATGGCCTGTTATTACCACTGATGCAGCCTTTTACCTATAATTCGGTTGTTACATTTTCCCAAAAATCCTTTTTCGCTAATGCGTCAATCAACGGCTCTTCAAGCCATACACGTTATAATCCTGAGTTTGGTGAAAAAGTTTTGCCTGCCTACGCTGTCTTTAATCTTTCTCTCGCCAATCGCTTTAAATTCAACGACGCACAGGTACTTACTTTGAAAACAGGGGTGGAAAACTTACTCGATCGTAACTATACCACATTTGCGGACTGGAACAGAATTCCAAGAATTGGCAGAAACTTTTTATAAATCTGATATGGAACTTCTAAATCTATTTTTCTCTGCAGGTAAAGAGCGTTAGAGCTACCCATTAATTTTTACTATTGGAAGAGGGATTAAGATAGATAAAAATTAGACTGAATCTTTGGTTCAGTCTAATTTTATGTAGTGTGCTACTTTTCTTTGTTTTTATCGTGATGTTCTTTTTCATCATGATGTTCTTTCTCTGGATGGTGCTCTTTTTCTTTATGATGTTCCATCTCATCAGCGTGTTCCTTACCCTCGTGATGCTCCTTGTGAGGATGGTGTTCCTGATGTTCGTGGTGCTCAGGATGTTTGTGCGATTCCTTTTTTGCTCTTCGTTGTTCATAACGTTTTTTTTTACGATGAATACTATTGTTTACTATCAATATTAAACCAACAAATAGAGTGCCATTAGCTTATTGGAGAGTGGGATCAAAATGTATTTTTAGGGTTATCCACTTTGACCCTAATTATAAGTCCTGATCGTCCATTCTTTTCAATAACTCCGCCTTTAAAGCGTCGATAAATTTTTCACATTATTTATCTTTCTGTTTCTTATTTCGAGGTAAGTGTGGTAAATATCCCCAGTTCGATATCAAACGTAGTTTCAAACAATCTCGAAATCACTTTAATGTCGCTTGCACCGTCATTAAACGCACCATAAGCATGAAGAGCATATATAAGTTCCACCAAAGCTGACTTACTCGCCGTCCATTTGATTTTTGAAGATTTGTTTCCACTTGAGTCGGGAAATCTTTTTATGTTTAAAAGTTTATCTTCTAAATATACCTGTATCATATCGTTGGAAATGATCTTAGCAACTTTGTAGTCATGGGATGTAGAAAATGTTTGGTCCGACTCGAAAACGAAGGTGTCCAAATGTAATTTAATATCGAAGTTTCCCCTGATGAAGTACTTATGATCAAGATAACTGCTGTTGGTTCTGTAGTATTTATAAAATTCAAGATTGTTGTCAAAAAACCTTTTAACTTAGACAGTTCACTATTCAGATATTTTTTTATACTTCTTTCACCCCCATAAGGCCGTCTGGTTTCAATCTTGTAAACAGCGTTATAGTATATCAACTTTGAGATGATTTTCGGTTTCAACTCTTTGAAGAAACGGATTTCATCTTCTGGCTTGTCAAATCCCCTTTCTTTGACAAATGTTCTTAACTGGGAAATTTTCACTAACGTAACTTCAATAAGTTTCTCGGATAATTGAATAGGATCACTTATCTCTACTGAATAGTTTTTGTCCTCCTCATCAAGTTCCGCTACTAATTTTCGGCAATATGCAATCACTAAGCGATAATTTTAAAATAAACAATAGGAATAAGGTTGTATATCAATATTCGGGATAGCAATACTTTTTAGTTACAGCTCACTTTTGTTGTTCTAATTTTTTTTTGCGCTTCACCCGTGAGATGAAGATAATAATGTCTCGCTTGCGCTATAATTGCAAGAATCAGTAGCGCACTCGCAACAACGATGAATATTATCTTGAGAACAGTATGCCATTTCCTCTTGGCCGCCGCTTAGGTGTAAACTTCCTGTTAATATTATAAACCGGAGCAACCGGGTTTTTATTATTCATCTTTTTTTTCTTTCTCATTTTGACTGAATTAAAACGACAATAAGTAGAGCGGCGCAAATCCACACACTTGCAAAATCAGCAAAAGGAAATCCCAATAATCTCATTTGATCCGGTAACGAATAATTTTTCAAAGATTCTGAAGGATAAAATCGACCCTCCGTTCCCGAGGTAGTACGGGAACCTGAACTACCGGACATGGAAAGCGATTATAAACCTCAATGATCAGATTATGTATCCGGATCTGCTCTTGTTCATCCTCCAATCTTGCATAATCATTGATCAATGGAAGGCGGTCCAGGACGAATACTTTCTGATAACAGAACTTCTTGCACATCGCAATAAGCCTATCGTCATACTTCAGTCCGAGAAACTCATAGTAGGCCATTGCATCGGGAAGTGCTCTATCCAGAAAGGCCACCTTATTAACATCCAATGTTGATTCCTCCCTGATCTGTAAATTCAATATTTCCAGTTGGAATTGCTCTTTGTTACTCCTTAACTCTTCAACGGTCCGACCCTTAATTTTTGGGTATCGATATAATGCCTCGCCTGTTCTGCAATAGTCACATATCCCCGTTTTGCCAGCAGTTCCACCACAGTGGTTTTTCCAGTGCATGGACCTCCGGTAATTACATACCAATTTGTTTTTATTTCTTTATGGTTAACGACATCCATTTTTGTACTATTTTGATTATTCACAGAGCATATTGCATTCATTAACTACAGACCTGATCTTCGCAGGGGACAGTCCTAACTTGTCTAAAATTTCGATACGTTGTGATAAAGATTTGCAGAGAATAACATCATTTGCCAACAAGAATTTTTTATCTCTTTCAGTTAAGGTAACCAGGCAGGTAACGGGATAAAGACCGGCGCGGTCTATAAGGTCCTTAAAGCCTTTGCCCTTTGGAAAATCCCACCCAAGCAATTGCATTTCCATGCAGTTGCCATATTGTATCGCATCGTCGGAAAATCGACCGTTTGTTACTATCCAGCTTTGATGAAACTGGGGCCCATGACAACCACTATCCCGCCATTTTTTTCCACATCAAGAAACCTTGATTGAATATAGAGTGGTATTTTGACATCGCTCACAAATCCCTGCCGGTTATGGAACTTGCATTCCACCATGATATGATGCTCCTCTTTGGTCGCAATTACATCTATTTCATGCTTTACACAATGTCCGGGAACAATCACCCCCGTTCGGGTGCTGTACCCCATTGATTCCAATATTGCCGCCGTAAGCTTTTCAAACGGAAAACCTGTAGGGCCGAGCGTCATCACCGCTTTTTCAAGTTATAACGGGCAGAAACAGACTTTGACATTTTTTTCAGCCATTTGAAAGCAGTCCTGTAAATATCCTGGGTAGGCATTCCATCTTTGAGGATGTCCTGTACCTTTGCAGCACAACTTCAACCTGCTCAGAAGTCGCTCCAGACCTGGAGAGTGATTGCCTCAATTTATTACTGTCAAAAACCACACGTTGGCCCGATGCTTTGGTAATGTAAATTTCGTTGATGGCACTTTGCATAGCTCTTTTCACTTTTAACTAAAGAGGCGTACCCCTTCTAAAGACAATTAATAAACTAATCGCTAAAACTTCATCCGTTGTATCCTTATCGCATTTAATATGGCAATCAGCGACACCCCTACATCAGCGAAAACGGCCTCCCACATAGTAGCCAAACCTCCGGCTCCCAAAATCAAGACAATGCCTTTTACCACGAAGGCAAGAGTGATATTCTGCCATACAATCTTTTTTGTCCGCTTGCCGATATTGATTGCAATAGGGATTTTGGAAGGCTTGTCATCCTGAATGACCACATCCGCTGTTTCTATGGTCGCATCGCTTCCAAGGCCGCCCATTGCAATACCTACATCACTTAGTGCAACTACAGGAGCGTCGTTCACTCCGTCACCCACAAGGCTACCGTTTCGTTCTTAGCTTTGATTTCCTTTACCCTGTTGACCTTATCTTCCGGTAACAGATCACCGAACGCATTGTCGATGCCCAGCTTGTCGGCCACAAATTTCACTACCGTCGTTTTATCCCCGCTTAACATGGTTGCTTTCACATTAAGTTTATGAAGCAGGTCAATGGTCTGCTGAGAGTCTTCCTTGATGCTGTCGGCAATGGTGATATAGCCTACAAATTTTCCATCCCTGGCCACTGCAATTGTCGTATAAACTATGGATGAAGGGTCAACATCATAACTGATACCGAACTTATCCATCAGTTTAAAATTTCCGACCAAAAGTTCCTTGCCATTTATCGTAGCTTTCAAACCATGTCCTGCGATCTCTTGCGTATTTTCGAGCTTGATCGAACTATCAATATCCCCGACATACTCGTGAATGGCTGTTGCCACAGGGTGGGTACTCAGGCTTTCTATCGCATTTACAAGCTTCAATATCTCATCTTTATCAAACTCGGAACCGAACACTACTTCCTGTACCTTAAAAACCCCTTCGGTCATCGTACCGGTCTTATCCATCACTACATTCCGTATGGCAGCCATAGCGTCCAGGAAGTTGCTGCCCTTAAAGAGAATACCATTGCGGCTGGCAGCGCCAATACCACCGAAGTATCCAAGAGGGATAGAAATAACCAATGCACAGGGGCAGGAAATCACAAGGAATACCAAAGCTCTGTACAACCAGTCATTGAATACATAATTGTCAACGAAGAAGTAAGGAACAAGACAGATGCCTATGGCAAGAACGACCACGATAGGGGTGTACACTTTTGCAAACTTCCTGATAAAAAGTTCGGTGGGTGCTTTCTGGGACGTAGCGTTCTGTACCAGCTCCAGTATTTTACTTAGTTTACTGTCCGTATAAGCAGTAGTTACTTTTACACGGGCTACCGTATTCAGATTGATCATACCCGCAAGCACCGTTTCGCCTTTGTTTTTGGTATCCGGCTTACTTTCACCTGTGAGCGCTGCTGTATTGAAGGATGCACTGTCGGTAAGGAGTTCACCGTCAAGCCCGAGTTTTCTCCGGGTTTAAGCTGGATGATATCCCCGATCTCGGCTTCTTCCGCCTTGATCGTCTTGGCACGGTCATCTACGAGGATGGTCACCTCGTCTGGCCGCTGGTCGAGCAATGCCTTGATGTTGCTCTGTGCCCTGGATACGGCCAGGGTTTGGAAAACTTCGCCTACCGCATAGAACAGCATAACTGCTACGCCTTCGGGATACTCCCCGATAAAAAACGCGCCGATTGTTGCAATGCTCATCAGGAAGAACTCAGAGAATACTTCGCCTTTTGAAATACTTTTGATGGCATCTTTGATTACAGGAAATCCCACAATTGTATAGGCTACCAGATACCAAATAAACCGGACGGTCCCTTTAAACCATTCCTGCGGCATCCAGTTGTCGAAAGCTATGGCAACAAGCAAAAGAATCAAAGAGAGGATGGAAGGAAGGAACATTTTAAATGGACTTCCGCTGGCATTGCTGTGGTCATGGCCATCATCATCACTATGGCCATGATCGTGCCCGTCATTTTTATAATGTTCCTCTTTTACCAGGTCTTTTGCGCCTGCCTTGGTATATACTTTTTCCGTTTGCGTGCAGCAGATCTGTTTGCCCTGCGCATCGTATTGATGTTTATGCTCCATAATTTCTATTTTAAAAGATTTTTCAATATTCTGTCACTAAAAAACTGCTTTGTAATCTTGTTGGCTTCTTTCAACACATCATCTATTGAGGGAGCTTTGTTGCCCAGATACTTCTTCGCCTGAAGTATGGCATCTTTCTCACTTTTAATACCTTCAGTTTCCTTGATAGCTTCTGACAACGCCAGTAGTCCTAAGCCCCGGTCTTTCAGTATTCCCAATTGCTCGATCATCCAGCTAAGTGCAAAAAAGCCATATTTGGAAAGCAACAAGGGATGCAGTTTCTTATCTTCCACGGGAGGTAATCTATTATAAGGAGAGCCTAATACGGAATCGGTAAGGTAGTTCTCTAACGCCAGTTCTTCCTGTTCAACCCCATGAGCATTATACAACCCTGTAACGCTTGCGCGTATATACTCAACCAGCGCAACTTTCTGCGAAACTCGTGGATACCCGATTCTACATCGGTAAAAGCAACTTTGCCGTCTTTAGCGAAATCCATTATCTCTTCAACTTCAGACCGGTAGAATTTCAGAAGACGTTTGTGCTGCTTATCCTTATCTTTCCAGCCTGTTTTTTTCAGATCATGGTCAATCTTTTCCAATTGCTTTCCATTTAACCAGCCCTCGCTTTTGAGCAATTTATTAAGCTTGCTTACGGCTTGTTGCTCTTTATGGGAAAAATAGGATTTAACATCTTCGGGTATTTTCTCATTATTAAAAAACAGTTTGCCGTAAGCATCGAAGTAATCTATACTGCCCAGTATATCTTCCAGTAGCTTGAACTTTTCCCGCATCTTATCAAATTTCTTCTTATCGGGACCAGTGGAACTGTATATCCTGGCCAGTGCCTCCAGTTGGAACAATGGTGCTCTAAAATCGTTCTGAAAGAGGTACACAGCCGGGTCTTCGGTAGTTTTCGCCTCTTCCAAAAACGTAGATATTTTGTTTAAATGGATGTCAAACTGGATATTGTTTTGATTCATTGTCGTCTTTCTTACTGTTGAATAATTTTTTTACAAATCTCTTATACCATGCAAATTTGTTTACCGAGAATATCAGCAGGGTAATAGCTGTTGCTGAAATGGCTAAAACAAACATATTCAGTGCAATAGCTATCCCAATGGCTGCAATGGTCCATAGACCCGCTGCTGTCGTCAGACCTTTTGGTACATTCTTGTCGTCCCGAAAACCTATACCAGCACCTATGAAGCCCAGGCCGGTTGCAATGGCTGCCAACATTCTTGCAGTGGCAGATTTGTCTTCCGTCAGATGAGCAGCAACCGATACAAATAGGCATGAGGCAACGCAAATGCAGGCAAAAGTCCTGATACCTACATTTTGTTGTTCTATTTCCCGTTCCATACCGACAACGCCTCCTAACAGGAGCGCCAGTAACAATTTAGCCGAAAGTAAAAGTTCAAATTGAATATCCATTACGCTTCTGGTTTATGATTGTTAATAATAACGCTACATTTCATAATAAGAATCGTTTTGAGGTTTCACCGGAACATCTGTTTCCCCGACCATTTCTAATAGGTTGATCTCAATCGTTTGTGCTAAGGAGGTCATCGGTGTATCAACAGGAGTATTCTCAAAAGGATCTTGCATGATGATGGCTGTTTTTTCGATAGCAATAAATAGTGTTGGTATAAGGATGGTCATAACGATTTCGACAGTAAGCTGCGAGTCCTCTAATCCAAACGGTAAAATTGCAGCAAAAACATAGATCAACGTATGGACCAAAAGGCTATAAGACTTTGGGAAAACCGTATTCTTAATTCGTTCACACTTACCCATACTATCACACAACCTCGCAATTGTTTCATTCAACTGTACCTGCTGAATATCTGTAATTGTTTTCGCAAAATACAATTGCTTAACAGTCCCCGAATGTTTATCCAGCAGTGCGTTCGGTATGTTCGCTGCTCTTATCTGGTGAACTTTTAAGTATGCCTGAACAGCAGGAGAAAATTCTTGCCTCCGCAGGATTCGCCCAATGCATAGGCCCACACAATTTGCCTGTCAGCGAAATCCTTAAATTCGTTTTTGAGGTTGTCGGGCAGAAACTGCATGAACTGTCTCAGCAAGGTTCGCGAATCGTTTACGATGGCACCCCAAACCGTCCTGGCCTCCCACCACCGTTCATAAGATTGCGCCGTTCTGAATGCAAGCAAAGGGAAACCGCGGTTCCCACCAGAGCAGGAACACTTAAAGGCAATGAAACTTTTTTAAATGTCGGATGCATATCCAATAGCCCGATAGATATTGCAAACACACAGATCAAAACGACCTGCGATTTGATCTCATTGACAAAGTACCAGATGGATATTTTTCGGTTTAGTAACATAAAAATATTGAGATTTTATATTATCTTTTTTGACGCTGTTATCATTTCCAACGCTCTGATTTTTTCATAAACCTTATCGTAAGGTAATAGGTGCCAATTACCAACAAACATATTCCTGCATACTTTAGCTTAGTCTCTGGATCTCTGCCGATTAGGGTAGGATACTTGTACAATAATATAAACGCTATACCCAAAAGCCATACGAACTGTGTTCCATACTCTTTGATCAGCCACCTTTTCCAGTTAAATTTCATAGAGGAAAATGTATCCCCGATACCTTTAAAATTGGGAACCCACCGATTCACTCTCTTGGTATAATCTATAAAATCCATCCCGAACTTCTTCTTGAGGTACGCTTCTTCTGCCAGGACAATACATTGGTATATGCAAAGAAAAAGCGGCATTATTATAAGTGTAAAAAGGAATGAATTAGCCATTATACCAGCTCCCATAACATGAGTATGTTTCCTATGTAAAGAGGGTTTCTTACATGGTTGAAGATACCGGTAGTGACCAATCCATCTGCGTACACTTGTCTGTTTTGTCCACCTCTTATAATATATGCTAACCCGATCGTTCCACCTCTAATAAGCTGACCGGAGACAGTTATCAGTAAGCCCAAAACAATGGGGTATAAAAATATTTGTCGCCCCATCTCTCTGCTCCAAATAATTCTGCTGAAGGGACAAATAGTAGCAGGTACAGAAAAATGAAAATTATGTTTCTGTATCTAAAAAAGAAGTTTCCTAATTGTATCATCATTTTTTTGCAATTATTCCGGTGAAATTATACCAGCGAAAGAATACCTCGACCTCTCTAAAGCCGGCGTTTTTCAACATATTGATATTTTCGCTTGTCTTGTAAGGTATCAGAACGTTTTCGAGTGCTTCTCGTTTTTGAGAAATCTCTAATTCACTGTATTCGTTTCTTCTTTTAAAATCATAATAGTAGTTAATGTATTCCCTGTTAAATGAAGATTCCTCCGTAAGGATCTTTTCGACCATGATAAACACTCCGTTTTCGATAAGCCCATCGTATATCTTTTTGACAATCTCCAGCCTATTGATAGGACGAACAAATTGAAGAACCAATACCATCGTTACAACACAGGCACCCTGTACAGGCACTTCTTTGGTAATATCGACCATATTGAGTTCGATCTCTCTGCCAAGGGATAAGCTGTCAAGCTTCTCTCTGCATTTAACAATCATTTCTTCGGAATCATCTATTCCTATAAGGCTTACGTTCTCTGGCACCAGCTTAGACATTTGTATTAAAGTGGTGCCAGTGGAGCAGCCTATGTCATATACCTTTGTCTTTGGCTGCACATGGTTTTTTGCCAGTTCACTTACCATGCGTTGCATTTCTCCATAGAAGGGCACAGACCTACTAACCATGTCATCAAAAACCAATGCAACTTTTTTGTCAAATGTGAAATCAGAAGCAGTATCAAACTTATTTTTAAATACATCATCCGACAAGTTGTTAGTATTTTCGTCTTTCATTTTAATAATTTATCTTGTTCATCAATTCAATATTAACGTCCTTAAATCTACTAAGCACTGACTTCCCATATTCGGTATAATAGCTGTGTGTCGTAAGCATTGCGGCGTTAACTTTCTGCCATTCTTCTTCCGAATACATTTTATCAAGAAACACTTCAAACTCTTTCCTGATGGCTATTGCATATTTAGGGTACGAGGTTTTAGTGAAATGGAAAAAGTCAGCATCACACAGTACTTTTTCCGCAATAGTCCTCGGATGCTGCGGAAATTTCGTTGCATCAATACAAGCCAACACTGATTCAATAAAATCAGTATTGGCATTATATTTCTCCAGATAACTTTTAGCTATCTTTTTACTTTCTTCTTCATGACCGATATAGGCATATGCATACCCGCAGTCATGAAACCAGGCGGCAACGATTAGTATATCCATTTCGGATTTATCCAAACCACTGTCTTGCCCTATTTCCCAAGCAGCTTTCACAACTTCATTTGTATGAGAGAAGTTGTGAAACACAAGATTAGTAGAGAGGGTTTCACTTAGAAAACCAAATACGTAATCTTCAACAGATTCTATTAGCTGGCTCATAACTTCACAATTTTGGATTAATGTTCATGCCCTCCGGCGTTGCTCAGTTTGGCATTGATGAAGAATGCACCCTTTGTAACTATTTTTGCGTCTTTCGGAATTTGCGTTACTGGAGTGATCACAGTGTATCCCAATTCAGAAACTCCTTTCGCAACTTCTATCTTTTCAAAATTCATATTAGGTTCACTTTGTTTGTTCTCAGCAGCGTGATCATGCTTTTCGCCCGGCTTATGATCGTGGTCTTCTCCGGCTTTCTGGTCGTGGGTTTCTCCCGGTTTATGTTCATTACCGCTTTCCTCGTGACCAGCTTCAGGTTCTTTATCCGTATGGACAAAAACATAGAACTTACCGTCTGCTTCCACAATGGCGTCATTTGGCACAGTAGATGCCATAACATTTTCTACACTCACCATCCCGGTGATATTCATACCATCAATCAATCCGGTTTTATTCCCTACCACCGTACAGTGTACAGCAACCGTTTTGCTTTCATTCTCAAAGGAAGATCCTATGTTGAATACTTTTGCGCTATAAGTTACCTGCGGGTTATTGGTGATGGTAAAATTCACCATCTGTCCCACCTTCATATAGGGAGGTCCCGTTCAAACACCTGAAGGTCAAGATGGAGCAAGCTATTGTCCACAATTTCAACCACGGGGATGACACATCTACATAACTACCGATCTTTGCAAACTCACTGCTTATAGTACCACTTACAGGACTTGTAACCACCAATGCAGCTCTTAGATTTTCCCGGCTGACGCTGGACGGGTTGATACCCATTAGCTGTATCTGCTTTTGCAGTGAAGCCTTGCGAGCCAATAGCGCGTTAAAATCGGCTGTAGCAGTTTGGAGATTCTTCAAAGCCCCTGCGTTGCCCTGGTTTAACTCCTTCTGACGGTTTAATTCCTGTTGTGCCAGGGTAATCCTGCTATCGATGGTAATATATTCTTCCTGCAACTGAACAAACTGGGGATTTTCAATGGTAGCAATAACCTGTCCCTTACGAACAAAATCACCCAACTGAACGCGGAGATCTTTAACAACGCCGCCGTAAAGCGAGGTGGCATTTGCTTTCTTATTATTAGAACCCTCAGCGCACCATTGGCCTTGATAGTAGCCGTAAGATTTTTATTCTCGATGTTTCCAAGAGTTATTCCAACCGCCTTGATCTGTTCCGGGGTAAGTGAAGCAATAGTAGAGGATGCTTCTTCTCCATGCCCTTCTTCACCTTTAGCTTCAGCCGTTTTTGCTTCGGTCGCTGTAGCACTACCATTCTCTTTTTTAGCCTTTCCACCACAGCTATATAAAGATGATATGAGAATAGCTGCAACTAATATTTTTCCTATGATTTTCATTTTATCTTATTTGTTATTGAAGTAATTGAATTGGATGGCAGATTGGTTGTACTGATTCATAACATCCAGATAATTTTGACGGATGCCAATAGCCTGATTCAGAAATTGCCCGAGGTCTGCAAAACTTATCTCGCCGGTTCTATAGCTCAGGCTTGCTGCACTGATAATTTCCTCAGCTTGCTTTAGCCCCGAGGTTTCATAGAAATTCAACAGGGTGTAGTTTTTTCTATTTCAGTAATTGCTGAAGCTCTTTGGGTTTGAAACAATTGAGTTTGATAGGAAAGCGCTTTTTCCTGTACTTCTTTTTCAGCAACTGCGACCTAACCTTATTCCGATAGGCTCCGGTTCCGAACAGGGGAAAAGATGCCATTACCGAAAAGCCAGTGAAAGGGTCTTTCGCACCCCACACTCGCTGGCTGAAGAACCGACCCGAAAAATCCGGTTTGTTGGTGTTCTGCTGAACCTTGATATTTGAAGATGCAATATTTACATTCTGTTCCTGTAACGCCAACACCGGATGGCTGGTGCTGTTTTCCAGCAATTCTACTTCTACTTTATTAAGCGGTTCGGCCACCGGGAGCAACCACTCATTCTGATTTAAAAGCATCATCAATTGTTGTTGTTGCACCGTCATTGCCTTCTTGTTCTGTTCAAGGAAAGCCTTCAATTCCCGCAGTTTTGCCTCTGCCACTATCTGGTCCAGTTTGGCAACGTCTCCCGTTCTTACCCGAACCTCCGTTGTGTTGAAAAGCATAGTGTATATGCTGTCCAGACGTTGAAACAGCGCCTGTTTGTCTTGTAAATACCAAAGCTGGTAGTAGGCGGCTCGGACATCCCTTTTATAATGGCGTTTAAAACATCGGTATTGAGCTCTGCATACTTCAGTTGCTCTCTGAAATAATTTTTCCGGGCAGCATATAGCCCCGGCCAGGCAATACTTTGTGACACGCCGATTTTTAAAATACCTACATTATCTGAAGGACGTAAATCTTCGTTTTCGGCGAAGACGCCTGTTTTGGGAATATCGTTCGCCGTCTTCACATTTAGAGAAGCGCTTCTAATCTGGGCACTATTCACACCAAACTGCTGGTTGCTCTTTAACGCGGTACCTATAGCGTTATCAATCGAAATCCGTTGCTGCTGTTGCGCATTTACAGATGAAAACCCTCCCAGGAAGAGTAAGATAACCACTGCGGTTGTTTTCATAGTACCTTTTCCTTTGATTTTTGAGTTGAAAATGATGTACAGGAGCGGCAGTACGAACAGCGTAAGAAAGGTCGCAGTCATCAATCCACCTATCACAACGGTTGCCAGCGGCTTTTGTACTTCCGCACCTGCACTGGTGCTGATAGCCATTGGCAAAAAGCCCAAAGATGCCACTGTTGCCGTCATCAATACGGGACGCAAACGGGTCAACGTTCCTTCCTTAACCCTTTGCAGCACATCATCCATACCTTCTTTTTGTAACTGATTAAACGTACCGATCAACACGATACCATTTAATACCGCTACACCAAACAAGGCAATAAATCCGATACCTGCACTGATACTGAAAGGCATCCCGCGAAGCATCAATGCAAAGACTCCCCGATGGCACTCATAGGAATCGCCGTAAATATTAGGGTGGCCTGTTTGAAAGAATGGAACGTGAAATATAGCAGCATAAAAATGAGCAACAGCGATACGGGAACCGCTATCATCAAACGGTCACTGGCTTTTTGAAGATTTTCAAACTGGCCGCCGTAAGTAAAATAGTACCCGGAGGGAAGCTTCACTTTTGCTGCCAATTGCTGCTGTATATCTTCCACGACACTCTGTACATCCCTGCCAGAAACGTTGAATCCAATTACGATCCTACGTTTTCCAGCTTCCCGGCTGATTTGCGCTGGTCCCAACTTATATGATACATTTGCTACCTGTGATAATGGGATCTGCAAACCGGTAGCCGTTGGAACCATCAGATTATTCACATCATCAATACTGCTTCTGTGTGCGCTATCCAAACGTACAACCAAATCAAAACGCCTCTCATTTTCATATACCTGTCCCGAACTTTTACCGGCAAAAGCAGTACTTACCACGTCGTTAACATCCTGTATCGTTAATCCGTAGTTGGCAATTCGCGTGCGATCATACACGATATTAATCTGCGGAAGACCAATCACCCGTTCAACCTGTGGCGACGTGGCTCCTGTACACTTTGAATAACCTCACTTACTTCTTTCGCATAAGAAGCGAGTGTATCTATATTTTCTCCAAAGATTTTTACCGCAACATCCTGCCTGATCCCCGTCATCAGTTCATTGAAACGCATCTGAATGGGTTGGTTTTTTCAAAGAAAACCCTGGAATAACTTCCAATTTTTCCATTATCGCGTCAGCCAGCTCGGTATAACTCCTGCCGGAAGTCCACTCATCTTCTGGCTTTAGAACGACCATAAGATCGGTTGCCTCCGGGGCATTGGGTCTGTAGGAACTTCCGCCGCTCCTGTTTTCCCAACCACCATTTTAACTTCCTCAAATTGCTTGATAATACGTGACGCCTGCATGGAAGTCTCTATACTTTGGTTCAATGAACTTCCCTGCGGAAGGATACAATGAAATGCATAGTCGCCTTCCTGTAGCTGAGGGATAAACTCGCCACCCATTCTGCTGAAGAAAAATATTGCAATTGCAAAAATGCCAACAGTGACACCTACTATAATATATTTAATTCTAATAGCTTTCTGTAACAAAGGTTGGTACCAACTTTGAAGCTTACTCATCATTTTATCACTAAACGTTCGCTTGTGACTTGTTTTTTTGACAAAAACAGGGCACACATCATAGGAATGTAAGTCAGGGACAATATCAATGCTCCAAAAATTGCGAAGCCAACGGTTTGGGCCATCGGGCGGAACATTTTTCCCTCAACACCAACCAACGTGAGGATCGGAATATATACGATCAGGATGATGATTTCTCCAAAGGCGGCGCTGGTACGTATTTTAGAAGCTGACTGGAATACCTCTTCGTCCATTTCATTTTGTGTCAATCTTTCCGTTGACTTTCGAAGGCCAAGATGGTGCATGGTTGCTTCTACCACGATTACCGCCCCGTCAACGATAAGCCCGAAGTCTATCGCTCCCAAACTCATCAGGTTTGCACTAACACCAAACACATTCATCATGCCAAGGGCAAAAAGCATTGCCAGTGGAATGGCGGAAGCTACAATCAGTCCGGCACGTAGATTTCCAAGGAAGAGTACAAGAACAAAAATCACTATCAGAGCGCCTTCGATCAAATTCTTTTGCACTGTACTGATAGCACGTCCCACAAGATCAGTTCTATCAAGGTAGGGTTCGATAGTAACATCATTAGGAAGTGACTGCTGGATGGTAGGTAGCTTCTCTTTTATCCGCTTAACCACCTCGTTACTGTTTTCTCCTTTCAACATCATCACTACACCACCTACAGCGTCTACTTCTCCATCATAGGTCAACGCGCCATACCTAACCGCACTACAAATTTCACCTCAGCAACATCACTGATATATATTGGTACGACACCGGAATTTTTGACCACAATTTTTTTAACATCATCTAATGATGTTACCAGACCGATACCCTGATGAAATAAGCATTCGGCTTTTTGTCGATGTATGCACCGCCTGTATTCTGATTGTTCTTTTCAAGGGCGGTAAAGATATCCGGGATACTTACTCCCATTGCTCTCAACCTATCAGGATTGACAGCAACTTCGTATTGCTTCAATTGGCCCCCAAAGCTGTTCACTTCGGCAATACCCGGAGTACCGTACAATTGTCTGGCAACGATCCAGTCCTGCATCGTACGCAGGTCTTTTGCATTGTACTTTTTTCACTTCCCTTTTGGGGTGAATGATATATTGGTACACTTCACCTAAACCTGTACTGACAGGTGCCATTTCCGGCGAGCCAATTCCTGGGGATTTTATCAACAGCCTCTTTGAGTCGTTCATTGATGAGTTGCCTGGCAAAATATATATCCACGTCCTCTTCAAAAACAACGGTGATCACCGAAAGTCCGAACCGGGAAATACTTCGGATTTCCTCGATCTTAGGAACATTGGCAATACTTTGTTCTATGGGGAAGGTTACGAGTTGTTCCACTTCCTGACCAGCCAATGTAGGACAGGTAGTAAATATTTGAACCTGATTGTTGGTAATGTCAGGGACGGCATCTATGGGTAATTTGGTGGCACTCCACGCTCCCCATATAATAAGTAACAAAGTCATTAAACCAATAATGATTTTGTTCTTTATACTGAATTTAATAATACGATCTAACACAGTGTATTTTGTTATTTAACGCTTAGTAAAAAAATATGAGACCTCTTCTCTGAATGAAAAAAGTTGGGAATAGATGCGTGCTATGGATGTCATACGTAAATCGTACAACACCTAATCAGTGCTAAAAAAACAATGATGTCACAGACGATATGCGTAATAGGCATATCACACGATAAGACACGATCTAAAAGAAATTATGCGTTAAATCTTGGCGGCTGCCAAATGTTTCCGGAGTAGTTGGAAACAAAAAAACAATCCCTTATGCCAACTTTTTTGGCCTTAAACTCTTTTAAGGGGATATTAAATTCTGGTATATTAAACTTAAAGGAAGTTATCGAAACACTGCAACAAGCACAATGACAGAAGGGGAGCAGTTATCATCTCTATCTTGATTATGACTATGCTTCAGTTCTTTGGATGGAGATTTTATTTCGGCGCAAACATTATTAGCATCACTGCACGGAGCAACAAAAAGTGCCGCGAAGTAAATTACTAATATGGTTGCTATCCATTTCATGTTTGGATGCAAATTTAATAAAATTTCCATGCAATTATGTTGCAAAAATCATTTTTTTACTTATTGCGGCTATTTTGTCTAAAATTGGGTAGTTAATGATTTGGACTTTATGCTTCGCTGATAGCCTACAATTATTCCAGTACCGTAGTAAAAGGCCCTACGAATAACAGATTTGAAGCTTAGAGTTGATACTCAAATATCCTAAAGCGTCCAATAAAACGTAACAACAATGTTACAAGTGATTGTCAAAAATTCTTATGTTTTTGCAACATTGTATAAAAAATAATAGCTTCTTCAGGGTCCATTTTAGGCGGTATTAATAGCCTTTTTCGGAAACCAATGTCCTCAAATCCTCCAAAAAATGGTTCGAAAATTGTCCCGACAGGCGACTAAAGGAGACACTGGATAACAGTTGTCTCCTTTTTTATGCCAATAAGAATCTGTGACTCAAGCCGTTGCCGTCGAGTCATTTATAGTTCGATTTTATATTCAAAATTCGCGTGAACTTTAGCCTTGAATCTTCTGAAAAACTGCTGCTGTCTTCTGTTTAGAGTGTTTTTCAAACAGTTCGATATCCTCTTAAGGTTCTGATGCTTCCACCTTCTTTGGCTCTTTGTGATTCTTTGATATAAGATAGAGAAAGTCTAATATTAAAGTAGCTTCGTCTTCTTCCACATGGATACCATTTTGTGTCAATATTTCAATTGCCTGTTTGATAGAAACCCTTTTGTCTATAAAGTTCATCTTTATTATTTTAATATCTGTTTTTTTGTTAATAATATTTTTGATAATGCGCTGTTTAGTCTCAGTGTCATGTTGCCTGTTTTGAAATCGACCTTGAGTGGTGGGATCAGATTGACAAGATGCTTTTTGTCGGATAAATCCAACCCTGAAAATCCCTGTAAAATATTTAAGAATGATTTGGATCCTATTTGGCTTTGTCGGTCAATGCTTTCTAATTTTATATTAATATCCAGCAATTCCTTCGCAGGCATTTGGCATTAGCTTCAAACTCCCTTTTAAATTACTGTAATCATCAGGTTTCAGAGCTCCAACTACGAACAACTTTCGGGCTTGGGACATAATTGATTCCTGTTCGTTTAGTTTTCTTACCACAATATTTCGGTTCTGTACGTGTGCCGTTTTAAGTGTGTTAGCATTCCAATCTTCCAAAACGAGACTAAAAAGATCTGTCGCCTTATCTGAAAGTGCTAATCGCTGAAGTTCAAATTGGTAGCGATCATTGAGAAAAGTGGCATTGATCCTTGTTTTGCATCTTCCATGACAATGGTAGTAGGGGTATCTCTTCGTTGAACCTCTGGAAAAGCTTCCGCTGAGTTTTCGTTCACAATAAGGGCATTCTAAGACTCCTCGTAAAAAGAAAGTATTTTTAGGAAGTCTTCTTTAGCAGTAACTTTCCTTTTTGTTGTGATAATGCGCTGAACCTCGTAAAACAGTGCCTCGGATATTATAGGGTTATGTGTTCCCTTCACAAGATCACATTCTCCGGAATTAAATTTTATTGTAATGAGGCCACAGTAAATGGGATTACGTATAAACCTAAAGAAATATGACCTTGAACACATCAGACCTTTATCACGAGCCATATTCCGAATTTCCTCTATCCTATGGATATTCTTAGCGAGTTGCTGGAAGACCCATCTTAAAATGTTTGCTTCCGGTTGCTTAAGGGCAATAATTTTCTTTCCTTCTATTGTTGTTACATTGATATAGCCTAAAGGAGCCTTGTTGGGGTATCTGCCCATCAGTTTTGCCCTGCGAATACCGGCTGCAGTATTCAGAGCCCTTCTGCTGTTTTCAGCTTCCGGTACGGAAAGGTAAACGGCAAGCATGACTGTACTTTCAGGTACCGAAAGATCCAAAGGCTGATCAATGGCCATTGCTGTTGTCTTGTATTTTCGAAGTAAACCGAGCATCTCATAGGCGTATTCAATATTCCGGCTAAATCGATCCCATTTAATGAAAAGTATATGTCTGTCTTCCTTTGATGACTTGTTTTTAATCGCTTTCATTAATTTTTTCCATTCAGGTCGGTTGAAGGTCTTGGCTGAGCAATCTTCGCGGTAGATGCCTTTAACTTCAATATTGTTGTACTCACAATATTTCAATAACCGATCCTCCTGCTCTGGCAGGAGTATCCCTTTTCTTTTGCTCATCAGTGCTTACACGGATATATAGATAAGCTGTTTTCATATGATATAATGTGTTTGTTTGACTTCAAGGTTGGTATTTCTTTGAGACTTTCAAAGAATTTAAAATCAGTGCACCGAAGAGTAATCGTTTAATGAACTAATTAAAAGCTGTTTGGACGAACCCCTGTGCCCAGCACGAATAGCTAAATGAGTTACTTTTTTTTAATTCGATGGTGAAGAATCTGTTGGCAAATCACAAGGCCTGCTATTTTAACGATAAAAAAATCGCTAAAAGTTTTGACGATAAAAAAATCGTTTGTATATTTGACGAGAAATTTATCGTTATACAGAAATGGAAGATCAGGATATATTTTTAAGGAACAATACAGGAAGCAAGTCAAAGTCTGCCATAGTAGATGGATTTGTTGTCAGAATAAACGAATTTGATAACATTAAAACCTCACTAGTGGAATCGAAGACCATTAGCGACATTCAAAACATAATCGTAATTGGACAAAGAGGGGCTGGTAAAACAACATTAATGCACCGTCTCAGCTATGCCATTTTGGATGATAAACATTTATCTAAACGGTATATACCAATTTTATTTTCGGAAGAACAATATAATTTATCTGACTTAACCAATTTATGGGAGGCTGTAGCGATAGGAATTGAGGACAACTTCTATAAAGAAAACTTGGCTGCTAAACTAGAGAACATAATAGAGTCAGATGATGAATATGAAAAAGAATCCTTAAAGCTCCTGCAAGACTTTTTAATTTCAAAAGACAAAACAGCTATTCTATTTATAGAGAACATAAACTTTTTCCTGAAGAAGCTTTCTGAAGACGAAAAAAAGCGCTTTAAGAAAATCTTCACCTCCAATTCACCTCTCCGGGTAATCGGATCATCTACTTCATATAATGATGGTACTATAGACTTCGGAGATTCCTTTTACAAATTCTTCAACATAGTTCAATTAGATAGTTTGACTCAGGAAGAATGTGAAAAGCTGCTGATTAAAATTGGACAACAGTATGGAGAAGAGCAGCAGATTAAAGACGTAATTGCTAATTTTCCAGGAAGAGTGGAAGCTTTGCGAAGGTTGACAGGAGGTGTGCCTAGAACAATATCATACCTTTTCCAGATTTTCCTGGATAACGAAAATGGCAAGGCTATCAAAGATCTGTACCTCCTGATAGACACATTGACGTTACTATACAAATCTGAATTAGACCAGTTGTCAACTCAACAACAAAAGGTCGTTGATGCTATAGCGAGGAAATGGGATGCGATATCTGTGAGAGAAATAGCTAAACGAACCAGGTTGGAAAGCAAAAATATCTCATCAATCCTATCATACTTAGAAAAAAACCAACTTGTCGAAAAGGTACCAACCTCAACGAAGAACCATCTGTACCGGATTAAAGAAAGGTTTATGAATATCTGGTACCTGATGAGATTTGGCAGAGCACACGATAAGGAAAATGTAAAATGGCTGGTTCGTTTTTTTGACGCCTGGTGCGATGAAAGTGAGTTGGCTAAACGTTTAAGAAAACACATCAGTAACCTGAAAGATGGCAAATACGATGCTATTGCGGCTATTGATATGGGTAATACATTCCTTTCATGTGAAAATATCCCTGACACGTTAAAGGAGGAGTTAATTAAAACTACCAATTCGGTCCTTCCCAATAGACTCTAAAAAACACCAAGACAAATGGTGAGAACGCATTGTCTGAGGTCAAAAAATTGGTAAAGGAAGAGAAATTAGACGAAGCTATCAAAAGGTTAGATGATGTTGACAATAAGAATATTGATTACTTCATGTTGGCTACATCAGTATATCTTATGCAAGGAGAGTTCAATAAGGCTTTGAAAGCTGCAGAAGCCGCTTTAGCATTGGAAAATCAAAATCCTCTTGCATTAATATCGCTCGCTATTATATATGACTTTCATTTGGAGAATAAGGAAGTGGCTATAGAATTATACGAAAAGTGCCTTGAACTACCCCAACCACATCCTTATGCTGCCAATAGACTTGGAGAGATATATAGAAGAGGAGGAGATTATAAGAAAGCAATCAAATACCATGAGTTGGCTGTCACTAAGAACTTCAAACAATCGTTAATTTCCTTAGGGAATATTTACCTGAAACTAAAAGATCTGGAAAATGCCGAGAAGTATTACAGGAAGCAATTAAATTCAATCAAAAAGGTGCATTCACTAAACTGGCTAAGGTTTTAACACGACTTGGCAGGGTTAAAGATACTGAAAAAGTACTGATTGACGCAGTAGCTGCCAATGAGAAAGGTAGTAATATTAACCTGGGACGATTCTATTTGATGCAAAAGCGGCCTAGTTTTAAAAAGGCAGAGGAACAGTTCAAAAGGTGATTGAAAAGGAGCAGATCGATGGATTTAGTGAGCTAGGTAAATTATATTTAAAAAAGAGAGAGCTTGACAAGGCTATCGAAACATTTAACGAAGGATTGAGTCTTGGCGATCCAGAATCAGCTCATCATCTTGGGCATCTTTACAGCATAATGGAAGATTTTGAAAAGTCGGATCAAATGTTTGAAAAGGCTGTTGAGTTGGGAGAACATTCTGTTGTAGGTTGCTGGATTGAAAGTATTTACAACGCAAAACGAAAGGACAAGAAATTATTTGTTAGAGAGCTTTTAGAAAAGTACAAAGAAGATAATAGTGAAAGTATTAGCTATATGTTTTTGTATGCTAAAATATTGTTATGGAACGGAGAGGTATCCGATTCCATTAATATTATAATCAATAAAACTCGTGAGCTATTCGAAACTTTTACCGACGAGGGAAGAAATAGTAGGCATTTTCAAAAAGCTTTATCTGCGCTGGTTGACTATTTCTTATTGTTAATCGCTCAAAACAAACTGCATGAAGCTTTAGCATTTTTCGAAAAGCCAGAAAACGACGATTTTAAGATAATGCTTAAACCGGTGTACTACTTGTTAATGGAAGAATTAAAAAGAGTTCCCTACCGAATATTTAAAAGCCGGGAAAGAATTAGCCGAAACAATTATTGATTTAAAAAAGGAGGTGGAATATTTGAGAAAGGGGTAAAAAATAATAAAAAATATTAGGTGGTATAAAAAGTATAGTGTAAGAGTAGCTACCTCTTACACTATACTTAGAATATCACTCAATCTCCGAGGTTGGAGACGAGATAAATGATGATAACTATCATTTCGACAACACAAAAGTAAACAAACTTGTTTTTTTGTGCAAGCATTATTGTCCTTTTCTTTTCTCTAACCTAAGCGGATTAACAACAATAACCAGCTTTCCTAATGTTTCCGCTGGAGCTGATTCCTTCATGTAAGGAATGAGAGTGTTGTTTGATTACAATAAGGTTTTAATACAAAAATTAAAAGAAAAATGGCTAATAATGCTACTCTTAAGTATTACCCGGTGGGTAATGGAGACACGTCCTTAATTACGTTACAGGACAAAACTACGATTCTGGTTGATTGTAATATCAGGAATTGTGATAATGAGGACACTTATGATGTCAAAAAGGATCTGTTAAAGAGTGTACAGTACAACAATGGGATTCCATATGTTGATGTATTTATATTGACACACGGTGACCAAGATCACTGTAGAGGTTTCAAAAAGCACTTCTACCAAGGAGCGCCGGAAAAATATTCCGAAGCAGACAAAAGGAAGGGCTAATCCGCGTCGATACCATGTGGTTCTCCCCAATGATTGCCGAGCAACATTCAAATGAAGATGAAGACGCATATCAGCAAGAAGCTGAACGTAGACTTGCACTTCACCGGAAAGGTGATCCAAAGAAAGACAATCCGGGAAATAGGATCAAAATTATCGGGTATGATGGAAACGCCGATTACAAGGATTTAGATCACCTAAGAGCTACACCTGGTGATATTGTCACACGTTTCAATGATAGAGATCAATCGCTCTTTTCGATTTTCATTCACGCTCCTTTTAAAGAACACCTTGAAGCTCTTGGTGATGACAAAAAGAATTCCACCAGTATCGTTTTCCAAGCGAGGTTCAAAAATAGCCCTTACCAGGAAGGCTTCTCAACCCTTGCAATGTTTGGAGGAGACTCTGATCATACGTCTTGGTGCATCATTTTAGAAAAAACCAAGAAATATAAAAATGAGCACGCGCTGTATTGGGATTTATTTCTCTCACCACACCATTGCTCCTGGTCATTCTTTAATGACAGACCCCAGGAAGAAAATCCCATTCCTAAAAAAACTTCTCTGGAAGTACTCGATTACAAGAGAAGGAACGCAAAGGTCATTGCTTCAAGCAAAAAGATAGTGGACGATGACGACAACCCCCACATTATGAAGCAAAACGTGAGTATGTTAAGAAAGTTACCGAATACAACTTTTTTAACACGGCTATCTACAATGTGGTCAGTAGAGTTCCTCAACCAATTGTGTTCGAGGTGACCACACAAGGAATTGTGAACCCGAAACAATCGGAGGGTGCCGCTAAAGTGATTGGAGGTGCTGGTTTAGGCGCTGTTAACTCTGCTTCAAAATATGGAAATGGATAGGTTTAGTATCAGCTTACCTGTATTTTCTGATGATATAGAGAATCCCGCTCTTAGGGATTCTCTAAAATCACTGGAGTTAGTTTATGGACATAAGCTTCAAATCTTAGATTGGGGAAATGGCAGAATTGCTGTGCCTTATGAAATTAGTGTTGACTTGCCAAGTCTGGGTAATTTTGAAGATATAGATATCAGGGAAAAAGAGCACATCATTTTGGTTTTCGATTTGATAAATTATCCATTATCGGCACCTAAAGTATTTACAGATCGGCTTGATTTTCCTAAAAGTAACCTTGCGCATTTATACATAGCAGTCAATAATCGGCCTTCAGGATTTTGTTATGTAAGGGGTAACGCAGATGAATGGTATGCGAATAAAAGAATTGAGGATCTCATCATACGTATTAGCAATTGGCTTAGGGATGCTGCTACAGGTGAACTGACAGAAAATGGTGTGAGCAATTTGAACCGTTGCGATTGGAGGGATACACCGGTACTATAATTTATGACTATAACACACTAACGGGAATCGTTAATGGCGATAACGCCTTCCATTTTAAAGAACAGCTTGCTGTCGCTTTATTTGAACGTCCAAAGCAGGCGGAAAGGTACACGTATAAATTCATTAAACCACTTACAGCTGGGAATGTCTTGACCACGATCAAGGAAGTTGATGAGGAACGCAAAAAGACAAGGAAGACGTTACCAGGAAAAATTATCATTACGCCTATGTATTATGGAATGAGGAAGATACTGTAAACAAAGGGTACTATGTTAATTTACCGAGGAATTGGAAAGAGTTTAAATCCTTCTGTGACTTTTATAGCCTAAATTACAGTCAATTAGAAGAATTTATTGCTACAAGTGATGGAAATTCATTTGTTCACTTTCCCGTAATTGTTGGTATAAGGCGACCTAAGCCATTAATTGGATATCCTTCCAACATCGAATTTATAAACTTACGCTTCCGGGTCGATGTTGATGATGTAAAAGATGGCAAAATTGTAAACAATATACCCATCGATTTACTATCGCACAATCAGCCTTTGACCATCCAACAAGCAGGCCATATATCCGGTTGCAAAATAGATGTGAATTCAAGAATTGCTGTGTTTGGATGTGGTGCCTTGGGCTCCAAAGTGGTTATGCATCTTGCCCGTTCCGGACAAACAAATTTAACCCTTATAGACCCAGATCAAATATCTCCACATAATTTAGTACGTCATGCCTTGTTTGGTGAAGATGAGGGAGAAAACAAAGCCACTGCATTAGCAGAAAGAATAAAAAAGATATACCCTTATGAGACGCTAAAAATTTATAGTGGGCCTTCATTCAAAGACGGGCTGATCGACAAGAAAGAGACTTTTGATAAATACAACTGGGTGTTAGACTTTACCGCATCAGACGCTTTCTTCAATAAATTAGCTATTGTCAAAAGTATGGATGAGCGAAATATTGGTAGTGCGTCAATATCCGATTTTGGGAACTTGGGCGTACTATATAAGGAGGGTGAAAACAGAAATCCACGTATCGATGATCTACAAGTGTATTTATATAGCCTGTCAGCGCATGATAAGAAAGTAAGTGATTGGCTTCAGCGAGAGCAGTTGGCGATTAATGGCAATAACATAACGGTGCGGGTAGGTGTCGGTTGTAATTCAGAAACAACCGTTTTATCCGACGACAAGATTTCTTCTCATGCCTCCTACTTTTCAGGAGTGCTAAAAAGAGAAATGATGGCTTCATCGAAGGATGGGAAAATCTATTTGAGTCGCATTGTAGAAGCCCAGGATTATACAATTGAAACACAGGTTATATCCGTTAAGACCTTTAGAGTGTTGTCAGCATTGAACGACCCCAACTGGACGGTTCGATTTAAAGATGGAATTGTTGAACAAATAGACCAGGTATGTTCTAAGGCAGGAAGAAATGAAACCGGAGGCGTATTTATTGGAATTTGCAATTATAAAACAAAGACAATCTATGTAACAGGTTGCATCAGTGCACCGATAGACAGTAAGGCAGATGCAACCCACTTTATTCGGGGACACGAAGGGTTACCTGATGAAATCGGGGAAATCAAAAATAACTCCGGGGCAGATTGGTTATATTGGTGAATGGCATTCTCATCCAGAGGGCCCGAATATGCTTAGTCAACAAGACATGATTAGTGTATATCAGCATAAAGCCGAGTTTGAACAACTAAATCCTCCGCTTCCGGTATTCTTGTCTATCATTACTCCCGATGGATTACACCCGTACATTTTTTAACCTAAAGATTATATAAATGGAGAAAGAACCTAACTTAAAAATAAAGAATGTTCCCCAGCTGTGGGTTTTCCTGGCAGCGAACATATTGATTTTATGTGGATTGATATTTCCTGCATATTTTAAAACACTAACAACTGGTGTTGACATTGTTTTTATACTCAAAGTGCTGGGGTCTCAATAGCTCCTCTATTGCTATTTTTACTAAACGGGCTTATATCTAGTCATCAAAAAGCTGTACTGGTTTTCTGGAAATTGAAGAATCCATTACCCGGTTCCGAAGCGTTTTCGAAACTCAGCAAAAATGATACAAGGATAGATCGAGCAAAATTGAAAAGCGTTTATGGCTCCTTGCCTAAAAGTCCAATAGAACAGAATAAACTATGGTATAAAATTTACAAAAAGAACAGTTCTAATACGATAGTATCCGATAGTCATCGAGCCTTTTTGTTGGCACGTGACCTTACATCACTATGCGTCCTGTTTGTGATATTCTTGGGCATACCTGTTTTAATAATAGGCCAATGGCCAATTAGCCTATACTACTTTCTGGGCTTGCTATTGCAATATGTAATAGTAGTTATTGGCGCTCAAAACAGGGGAGACGGTTGGTCACGAATGTTTTGGCTATTGAGTCCTGTAAATAATTATTTTAATACAAAGTCGCATTATATATAACATAAAATATGAACAGTCTATTCCCGGAAGAAAAAATTGAAATTACTTTCAATTGTACATATATAAAAAGTATCAACGGCAATAAAAAGAATATTATATTGGAGTTGAACAAGGCATTATAAGAAAATTCAATGGAAGTACATTTTCAGGTTATGAATTTCTTTCCGAAAATGGTTCAAAGTATTTTATTTCAACAATTAAAAGCCAGATCCCACAAAATTATGATGGCGTATTCACATTGCTTGAAGAGTATGAAAAACTGACCATTGCAATTCTTTCGAAATGTAAAAAGAAAGCAGAGTATATAAAACTTCCTGATCATAAAAATATCCTTCAGACTTGGGAAGGGAAATTTAATTACAAAAAGGAAGTCAAAGATGAAACCGGTAATATCACTCAATTTGGGCTTAGACCTCCACAAATTGGTGCATTACATTCCATTCTCTCTCATTGGAGCATTTCAAGCAAACCCGCAGTAGTTGTAATGCCTACTGGAACAGGTAAGACCGAAACAATGCTGTGCTTAACTATAGCAGAAAAGTGTCAGGGCTTATTGGTAATCGTTCCTCGGCCTCGTTGAGAACCCAGATTTTCAATAAATTCAAATCTCTGGGCGTTCTAAAAGATCGTAGATTTCAGATTGTTTCCTCCTCTGCCAAAAATCCTGTTATAGGTTTTCTAAAAACGGGTATAAAAAGCATAGAGGATGCAGACAGTTTGTTCGAATCAAATGTAATTGTTTCCACTCCGCAAATAATTACAGGAATATTGAGTGGTGATGAAAAAATAAAGGCATCATTCCTGAATTGGTGCAATCTTTTAATTATGGATGAAGCACACCATAGTCAGGCAAAAGAGTGGAATAACATCAAAGTACAACTTGAAACTTTTAATAAACCTATTTTGTTATTCACGGCGACTCCATTTAGAAATGACAAGAAACGTTTACAAGGTAAGGTAATTTACGATTATCCCTCTCACTTGCTCAAAGAGACAATTACTATAAACAAATTGTTTTTCATCCTATTCTTGAATTTAACCCACTGAAATCTGACCAACTTATTGCAGAGAAGGCAATTTCCATTTTGGAAAAAGATATGGAGGAAAAATACGACCATATACTGATGGCAAGGGTGGATACAATGTCTAAAGCTGAAGAGGTGTTTGAAAAAATCTACAAACCATATCAGAAGTACAACCCTGTATTTATTCATAGCGGTATTAAGCAGGCAATCCGCAAGAAAATACTAGACGACATCATTGCGGGAAAACATAAAATAATTGTATGTGTAGATATGCTTGGAGAAGGATTTGACCTTCCTCAGTTAAAAATTTGTGCATTGCACGATTTGCATAAAAACATCACCACCTCATTTCAGTTCTTTGGAAGGTTTACGCGCGAATCAATATTAAAATTGGGCAATGCGTCTATAGTCGCCAATATTGCAGATCCGGAGCTTAAGGGGACTTTAAAAAATTATATCAAAAAGATTCGGACTGGGATAAAATCATCAGTATGGCGAATGAAGATATAATAGGCTCAGTAAAAGAAGAACAAGACTTTTTCAGAATTTTTCAGATGCTGAGATCCCGGCAAAAATTCCATTGCGAAATATAACGCCTGCGATGAGCACAGTTGTCTTCAGGTTATTTGATGATGAGATCGACTGGGAGCCACAGAATTATACATCTTGTTTTAATGACGAAAAATATGAAACAGTATCAGTAGAACATGAAGAAAAAAATCTACTCGTTATTGTTGCAAAAAAATTGATCCTGTAAAATGGGGAAAAATAGACGATTTGTTAAACTGTCAATATGATCTCTATATAATATACTTGAACGAAGAACAGAAACTACTCTATATAAACAGTACAAATAATGGAACAACACATGATAAAATTGCCGAAGCCATTGTAGGCCCCAATAAAAGTTTGTTTAATGAGGCTGATATCTATAAGTGTCTGGATGGAGTATTTCAATTGGAGCTATTTAACTTAGGTTTAAAGTCTACTTTAGATGGTCCCATCAGTTTCACTATGTATGCAGGGAATTCTATTGTAAGTGGTCTGGACGAATTGGACAAGGATACTAAATCCAGTTCAAATCTTTTCGGTGTCGGTTATGAAAATGGAGATAAGGTCACTATTGGTTGTTCCTCGAAAGGTAGAGTTTGGACTAAATTGGTGAAAAGTATTCCTGATTTCTGTGAATGGTGTGATAGTCTTGGCAACAAGCTCTTAGATGATTCTATCGATACACAAGACATTTTTAAATTCATTCAGAAACCAGAATTGATTACAGAACTCCCCGCAAATAAAGTTCCTGTTGCCATGAAATGGAACGAAGAATTATATGCTTATACCTCTATGTCCTTGCACAGAGGCATTCCGGTGGTTGATTATAATATTAAATTGAACTCTTATGGCCGTGATTATGTCGAATTCTCGATTGAGTCGAATCAGAATGCCATTGACTATAAACTGGTATTAGATCCCAAGATTGGACGTGGTTATAAATATGAATTAGTTGGAACTATGCCTTTTGTAATTACCTACAAAGGAGACGAAATAGATATAGCTGAATTATTTTATGATTTTCCTCCGGTGACTTGGTTTCATGACAATTCCAAAATGTATAATAATATCTTCTTTCCTTTTAAAGGAAAAATCAACCTTTTGATACCTCCAAAATACTTCCCTTAGAGTGGACAGGTACAGACATTCGGAAAGAATCACAAAAACTGGAAAAGAGAACAGACTCAATTCAATTTCATATTATCGAAAAGCTAAAATCTAATGCTGATTATAAAATAATATTTGACGACGACGATGCCAATGAAGCGAGTGATATTATAGCGATAAAATTTTGGGATGGTGGAGACAGCAGAATAAAAATAGATTTATATCATTGTAAGTTTTCATCAAAATCACAAAGCGGTCGTCGTTTAAAAGACTTATACGAAGTGTGTGGTCAAGCACAAAGAAGCTTTCATTGGAGGCATAACGCCTATGAGCTTCTGCAACATATGGTTAGACGTCAAAATTCACGTATTAACCAAGGGAAAGCAACTAGATACGAAACCGGTGGGGATGAAGAAATGAACACGTTATTGAATATGATAACATCAGGTTATTGCGAACTTGAATTTAGTATTTATGTTGTCCAACCAGGTATCTCAAAAAGATTGTTGAAAAGGAGACAGAACATTTGAAATTACTTGGAGCAACTGATTTACTATTAAAAAAGACAGGGAATAACTTCTTTGTAGTGGCAAGTGAATAATGAAAACAATTGAAAATATGAGGGCATTCATTGTTGTAGATCCATGTTCTGTTTTGAAAGTTGGGATGAGTTCAAGCAATCTATTTACTGTGTCATTTAGTGTGCCAACATTTCTGTTGAGATTTGGGGTACCCCGTCGTGTGACCCAAGAATAGCTATGCTCCGTATTTGGTTCAAATTTCAGAGTCGGGCCTCAGTTGTTTTTCAATGCCATGCTTATAATAGAATAGCCTTTGACTGTGATTTGCATAAATTCAAAAATCTCCAATTTGCATGAAAGTTCGAACCATTTATTTTTTGCGTTATTTGATTTTTAAATTTAAAACTTTATACGTTGAATAACGTACTGATAGTCAGTTGAAAATGTTCTCATTTGAACTGACCAATTTTTTCAAATCATCCAAGAAATGGTTCGAAAATTGTCCCGACAGGGCGACTGATACGGTATAATTAATTCCTTCTGAATTGGTTATACCGTTTTTAGTTTTAGCAACCCAGCTACTTTTATCTCATTTATTTTTTTGGGGGCAGACAGATCAGGTCAAATTAAAGGTCGTTAATTGCATCAACGGCGAAACATAAAAGCTGCCGCGGGTCATTACCACAACTATTGTATTGCTCAGTACGTGTCAGTAATATAGCATTAAATATGGTTACGCCAGCCCCTGCCGGATGGCTTTGCTAATAAGAGTGGCCGTATTTTTGGCATCAAATTTTTCAAGAAGGCTTTTACGGTGGGTATTTACTGTGGGTATACTAATAAACAATTTTGCGGCTATTTCGGCATTAGTAAGCCCCTGGGCTATCAACAATAATATTTCCTTTTCCTGCGGGTAATTACAGGCATAGCATTCTGTTTGTCTTTAAGTGCAGCCTCTACCTCACGGCTATAATGAGTACCGCCGTATTTCACCATCTCAATAGCTTCAATTAATTCTTCCTTATCGGCGTTTTTCAATACATACCCCGAAGCGCCGCTTTCCATCATATTACGAATTACAGCCTGCTGGTTAAATGTGCTTAAACCCAATACAAAAACAGATGGATATAATCTTTTTACAGTTCTGCATAAATCAGTACCACTCATATCAGGCAGATTAATATCCATTAATATAATATGCGGCTGCTGCTGTTTCAAAAAAGCCAGGCAAGAAGCTGCATTGGTGGCATGGCCCAGCCAGTCAATGTCCTCCTCATTTTGTAATAAGGAGCGGATCCCTTCTATCACCATATAGTGATCATCTACTATAAATACACCGGCTTTCATCCTTATACTTTTTAATTCTTTTTAAACTTTAACTTCTATCCAAACAGAGGTACCACTATCTTTATCAGACTGTACATCCAGCCTGCCCTTCAGAAATTCGATGCGGTTTTTAATATTACTCCAACCTATTCCCGGCGATTGTTGCAGGGCATTTACATCAAACCCTTTGCCGTCGTCTTCAACCGTAAGCGCCATCAACTGCTCTGACAAATGCACCTGTACCAGCACATTTTTGCGGCGGCATGCTTGATAACATTATTCACCAGCTCCTGAACAACACGGTAAATCGTTACCGAAATTGTTTGATCAATAGTACTGTTAGCCAAACCAATAGATTGATACTGTACGTGCAGGGCTCCGCTAAGATCAACCTCAGCACAAAATTCTTTCAATGCCGTATCAAGACCATATTTCAGCAATATTTCGGGCATCATGTTATGCGCCACACGGCGCATTTCCCGTATACTGCCGTCGAGCATATCAATACTGCGCTCAAAGGCCTGCATATTATCGGGCGTTACAATTAAATTTTCTTTTATATTACTTAACGAATGCTTTATACCACTAAGCATACCTCCCAATCCATCGTGTAAATCCTTGGCCAGCCGGGTACGCTCCTGCTCTTCCCCTTTGAGCACTGCTTCAGTAACCGTAAGTTGCTTTTCGGTTTCTAATTCATCAATTTTTGCTTGTTGTAATTTTTGACGGTGCTGATAGTTCCGATACCCAAAAAACCCGATAAGAATGGCAGAAAATGCAGTGCCGCCCAGCAAATAATTAAGCGTGTTTTTTTGCTGAAGCTGTGCCTGCTGTAATTTTATTTGAGCCTCCTTTTTCCCGGTTTCAAATTTCTTTTCAATTAAAATAGTTTTTTGTTGCAACTCATCGCCTCTAATTTCGTTTTCCAACTCGTTCATTTGATCTTTTACCCTCTCTGCATCGATAATATTGCCCTGCGCATAAAGTATGGATGATAGTGCATGCATGGACTCATACTTATCATATTTAGTGCCGGCGCTATCGGCCATTTGCAAAGACGCTACACAAAACTTTTTAGCCTTGTCGAGTTCCTTTTTAAAAGATAATAAAATGCCATACCCCTCAACGCAATTGACGCTGCCTGCTGATCGCCTGACTGCTTTGCCAAAGTAAGGGCTTCTTCAAAGTAGGGCTTCATCATATCCGCATTATAGCGATGAAAAAAATATTGCCAATACCTAAAAGATTAGCAATTTGTCCCTGCTGGTAACTTATCTTTTAGAAATTAATAAAGCTTCTTTATAACAGCTCAACGCAGAATCAGGAAAATCACTACTTTGATAGCTGTTGCCAAGATTAAGTAAACTCCTGCTTAAATCCATACTGTCGCCAGAAGTCCTTAATTCCGTCACTGCCTTTACACCATGCTGAAGCGCTTTTTATACTGCCCCATTTTCTCATACACCAATTGCTCCATTTCATACATTCTGGCAAGAAGATAGCCATCGTTCATATCTTCAAAATATTTCCCCGCAGTTTCATAGTAATAAATGGCGCTATCATATTCACTCAGGTAGCTAAAACTATTTCCGGTATTGGCTGCCGTTTTCCCAATTATTAAATTATCATTTAATTCTTTTGCAATTTCAATTGATTGCCTGTTTAATAAAAGGGCGCTATCAAAGTCCCTCTTCCGTTCAATATAGCCGTATAATTGGATATAAATTTAATTATACCTCTTTTGTAATGCAGGCGTTTGCTTAGCCCGCCGGCAAGCAGATAATACTTCCCCGCTATTTGTGCATCAACCGATTCGTACCGGTTACCAATATCCAGATACAGCAATACCTTGCCCGTATCCTCTTTTGCCGTTTTCAGCATTTGAAGCAAGTCTTCTTTATTAGATACTGGCTGCGCTTGCCCCAAAAAGCCTGCAAAGAGCGTGATAATTATAAGCGATAGTTTTTGCATTTACTAAATTACATTTTTTCTACAGTACAAATTAAAGCCAGCAATCACCTCTTTCTACTCATCATTTTTAATGATTTTCAGAAAAATCATCTTTTTAACGATTGACTACAACTTTAAATACACGCACTTTTGAGTAGTGAAAGCAATATTGAAGGCCGCCCAAATGATACGAGTTGCAACAGCTGCAACGCGGAGACCAAGGAAACATTGGTTAACCGGTATCAATACACTGCAGGAATTTGATACAGGTTATAATTTTCCCGTCTTGAAAAACAACAATATATAAACTCTATTGCTTGAAATTTAAACACAAATTAATGAGAACAATAATGAAAAAACCACTTCTTGTTGCAATGAGTATTTGTTTGTCGGCAATGCTCCACGCGCAATCCATTAACGACAGCCTGTTACTTTATTTACCTTTTAACGGCAATGCAAATGATGCAAGCGGTAATGGCAATAACGGGATAATACACAACGCCACCCTCACAACAGACAGGTCAGACATTTTTGATAAAGCCTACAGCTTTAATGGCACAGACGCTTATATTGAAATACCAGCCAGCACTTCTTTATCAAAAATTTATACGTCAGGCGAAGTTACTATTGCAGCATGGATCAATATCCACAACTGGTATAATAACTGGAATGTCTTTTCTGTTTTTGAGCAATACGATCCGGCTACAGATTATGGCTCTATCCTTTTAGAAGCCAACTGGTTCTCCGGAGGTATATTATTTGAATCGGGCTATAATACTAATTATATAGGTTGTGATTATACCTGGAACTTCGACGTATGGCATCACCTGGCAGTTACGTATAACAATAATACCGACTCTGTAAAATTCTACGTAGATGGCATACTACTATCTTCCAAAAAATACCAGGAAGGCTTTACACCAGACCCTTTGAATTCTTATACCATTGGCCGTAGCCTGAGTGGACCGGATGAGTATAGTAATGGCAAAATTGATGAAGTACGAATTTATAACCGCGCTTTACAGGATACTGAAATAATGCAACTGACCACTATTTCAACCTCTTTAGGTGTTATAATGGGACCCATTACCGCCGCTATTAAAAACAACACGCTGTTCGTAAACTTTAGCAGTCTTTCGGAAAAAGATAACGACCGGTTTATAATAGAAGGTTCTACAGACGGTGTGCAGTTTAAAGAAATAGGCCTGTTGAAATCCGCCGTGATAAATTCAGGCACACCCGTGCAATACCGCTTCAGCCTTGATATGGATAAAATGAGCCTGGCCGGCGCAGGATGTTTGAGTATGTTTATAATAGCATTGCTTATATGTCAAAACAACCGCAAGCTGTTTGCCATTGCAGCTGTTTGGGGTGTTATGATATTGGTTTCTTGTAAAAAAATTCGAATGAGATTACAACCACCTCCTCAGGCGATTGGTATATACGTATCACACAGGTGGATATAGACGGAACAAAAACACATAGTAAGATAGTAAAGGCGCTCTATGAACCGTAAGCTTTTCCGGCCGGTCAGGTTTAAAAGAAAGGAGTTGCCGGAGTTGAATAAAGGAAATAGCAGTCACACTATTTGTATTCCTGTGAATCCCGTTGTTTTGATATTCAATCCTGTTTTTAACGTTAATAAGCACTTAAATGGTCGAATTACCGGTTAGCTTTCCCCCATCCTCAAAAGTGCCGTAAAAAAACAAAACAGAAAAGGGTATTTTTCCCGTTGAATAGTTCAATGCTTATTGTTAGGTTTATACTTAAAACTAACAGACATGAACTACTTTTACCTCAATCCCCAAAAAGAGAGGCCATTATTTATTAATGACAACAGCGATCGCAAATCGGTAATCGATAACATAATCAAGTTGAGAGCTGCATTATCGGGTAGCTCCGGCATTCCTGAAAAAAATTATCTGATAACCTGATTTTAGGCACCTGGAATATCCGGGAATTTGGCAACACAAAATATCATGGACGTATGGTGGAGTCCTTGTATTACATTGCGGAAATAATTTCCCGGTTTGATTAATTGCTATTCAGGAAGTAAGGGACAATCTCAAAGACATCAATAGTGTTTGCAAAATTCTTGGTAATGACTGGGGCATTTTTACAAGCCTGGTTACACAGGGCAGATCGGGAAACAAGGAGCGGTTATGCTTTCTTTATGATAAGCGCACCGTTTCTTTTAGAAATATTGCGGGTCAGGTAATCTTACCGCAAAGCGATGCCGGGGATAAACAATTCGCCCGCGCACCTTATCTTATCAGGTTCCAGGCAGGATGGCTAAAGTTTGACATTTGCACCGCACATATTTATTATGGAAAGGCGGCCAAAACATCGCCTGAGTACAAGCGTCGCATTACCGAAATTAAAGACCTTGTAAAATACATGAAAACATCTTACGTTGATAAAGAAGCTATCAGCAATGTATTTTTAGTGGGAGATTTTAATATAGAAAATGTAGAAAGCGATGCATACAAAGCAGCCACCTCGTCCATATTTAAAATACCGGAAAAAATATTGAAAAGTAACCTCAGGGGAACTAATGTTAAGGGTGATAAGATTTATGACCAGATTTTATACTACAACAGGTTTAATGATATTACATTTAAAAATGCGGGAACATTTGATTTCTACCAAACTGTTTTCAATTCCTACGAAGCGTATGAAACCAGAATTAAAAAACATGACGGCAACGCAACCGGCGACAAGTTTGACGACTTCAAAACCTACCAGATGAGCGATCATTTACCTTTATGGGTAGAAATGAATACCGACCACACCGTACAGTATCTGGAATATTTAAAAATCAATATATCCAGGAATAATTAGCGCACTTAACATAACGTCACTGCAACTTCTTAAGCATTTATAAACATCAAAAAGCCCGCAATATTATTTGCGGGCTTTTTGAGCTAATTGAGTGTTTCAACTTTTGGCGGTGAGGGCGGGATTCGAACCCGCGGTACAGTTTAACCCGTACGGCAGTTTAGCAAACTACTGATTTCAGCCACTCATCCACCTCACCAAAAGGGATGCAAATATAAGGGAAAAGTTTTAAGATTGCGCGCTCTTCAAAAATGTTTTTTTGAGCGATTTTACATTGCAGCCAACTGTACTTTCTGATGTAGCTCCAGCACATTCTCGCGGAACAAAGCATCAGTATCCATCAGGTCTTTAACCGTTTGGCAGGAATGTATTACAGTGGTATGATCACGTCCGCCAAAATGCTCACCAATGGTTTTTAGGCTGTTTTTGGTAAAGGCTTTGGCAAGATACATAGTAATCTGGCGTGCCTGCACAATTTCGCGCTTACGGGTTTTTTGTAATAGCTTATCGTAAGCCACATCAAAGTAATCGCATACCATTTTTTGAATGGTATCGATAGTGATTTCTTTGCTGGATGACTTAATAAAGTTACGCAATACTTTTTTAGCCAGCTCCAGGTCTATATCGCGGCGGTTCAGGGATGACTGTGCCAATAAAGAGATCAGGGCTCCTTCAAGCTCCCTTACATTGCTATTAATATTATAAGCAATATACTTCACTACTTCTTTAGGCATATCCAGGCCATCGGCCTTCATCTTCCGCTCCAGTATCTCAATGCGGGTTTCATAATCAGGGATCTGCAGATCAGCACTTAGCCCCCACCGGAAACGGCTTAGCAAACGCTCCTGCACCCCGTCTAAATCTTTGGGCGACTTATCGGAGGTAAGAATAAGCTGCTTGCCCGACTGATGCAAATGGTTGAAAATAGCAAAAAGGCATCCTGTGATTTTTCTGCTTTACTGAAGAACTGTACATCGTCTACAATCAACACATCTATCAATTGATAAAAATGTATAAAATCGTTAATAGCCCCGTTACGGCTATGGTCCATAAACTGGTTAATAAACTTTTCGGAGCTTACGTAAAGCACTATTTTATTAGGGTGCAAACGCTTTACTTCGTTGCCTATTGCCTGCACCAGATGTGTTTTTCCCAAACCTACTCCCCGTATACAACAAGAGGATTGAAAGAATTGGCTCCCGGTTTATCGGCCACGGTTTTACCGGCTCTGCGGGCTACCCTGTTGCTGTCTCCTCCACATACGCATCGAATGTATAATTTGCATTCAACTGCGGATCAATCTGCATCTTTTAATGCCTGGAATGACAAAGGGATTTTTTACAGAGTTATTAACCACGAGCGGAAAATCCATTTCGTTATTGGAATATGTTTTATAACCCGTACCCGGCACATCCATTGTAAGCGGCTTGTTCTTACTATTACCGCTATCCACCATTATCCTGTACTCCAACCGGGCGTCTTTACCTAACTCACGCTTCAGTGTTTTTGCCAATAAATTTACATAATGCTCTTCAAGATACTCAAAAAGAATTGACTGGGTACCTGTATTACTAATACATTACTTTTTAAAGAAATTGCCTTAATGGGTTCGAACCATGTTTTGTAATGCTGCCATTCTACTATATCTTTTATAATTTTTAAACAATTCGACCAAACTTTGTCGGCATTTTTCTCCATTGAAACAGCGAATTTATTGGGGTGCTACAATTTAAAAAAATCATCCAAAAACGTCATCAATTTCACAACTCCTATACAACAAAAAAATTTTAAGACGGACGGCGAATATCCACATTTATTCAACATAAAAAAATAATCACAAACATTTTTTTCCGTGATATAGAAATTCAAATTTCTACGCTTGATGCTTTCGAAATTATTCAACAATCAATCCAAAAAAATATAAAAAGAAGTTCCTGAAAAATTATTCTGTTTACAGGTTTTAATGTATGAAAGCCTTAATACAAAAGGGCATAAAAAGCTGAAACCCTTTACAGTAAAGGGTTTCAGCCAAGATATAATAAATATGATGCTATATAACAACTACTTAAACAAACACTTATAAAATATACTATATAAGTAGTATTACTGTATGCTTATTTCTTTGTTTTTGCAGCTGAAGCTGCGGCTTTTTTAGGTGCTGCTTTAGCTTTTGAACCTGCAGTTTTTTACTATTTTTTTAATGCGGCATCAATAGCTGCGCTTAAAGAAGCATAGGTAGGTTTACCCTTTACTACTTCATTGTTTACAAAGAAGGTAGGCACTTCTTTTACACCCCTGTCCAAGCCTTCTTTAAGATCATCCTGCACCTGCCAGCCATAGGTTCCGTTCACCAATTCTTCAAGGAAATTTTTATTCTTTACACCCGCGTCTTTTGAGTGCAATTTCAAACTGGTTGTTCCAAGGTTTCTCCTGTTCTGGAAAAGCACATTATGCATTTCCCAGAATTTGTCTTCCTGTGCAGCAGCAATCGCCGCTTCAGCAGCCTTTAAGCTACGTTGATGAATTCTTGTTTGCGGAAAGTGACGAAAATTGAATTTAACCTGCCCATCATAATCAGTAAGAATCTGCTTAACAATTTCATTTGCTTTAGCACAGTCTTCACTTTCATACTCGCCAAATTCCATTAAGATAACCGGGGCATCTTTCTTGCCTACAAAAATATCTTTAGGTTCTATTATCGGTTCATCATCTTTCTTTAAACTCATAAAATTTAAATTTTATTTTGGCCAGGTTTCTTCCTTTTTTACTGAAAAACTACGCTATTTTAAAAAGCGGTTGAAGATAATTTTTTTTTGAACTAACAAATTTTTTTCTTCAAAATATCGACAAAAATGCCTATAAAATAACAACAACACACAGCCGGTAAGCCTGCAAATAGCCAGGCCAATAAAAATCAGGAGCTCCTGTAGAAGCTCCCGATGTTATTTATACAGTTTTATTTTCATGCGTCTCATTCCTGAACACTACCGTATTGTCAAAAACATCTACCAAAACAGGCACATTTCTGTCTACATCACCTGCGAGTATCCGTTTACTCAACTGGTTTACGATCTCTTTCTGTATTAACCTTTTTAAGGGCCGTGCACCAAATTGAGGGTCAAAACCCTGTTCGGCCAGGAAGTCTAATGCATAATCACTGAAGTGCAGCTGCAAACCACTGTTTTGCAATACCTGCTTTTTAAACCTTCCAATTGTATTTTAATAATGCCCGCAATGTCCCTTTTCAATAACGGGTGGAACATAATGATCTCATCTACCCTGTTCAGGAACTCCGGCCTCACTGTTTCCCTCAGCAGGCTCATTACCTGAACCTTCGCCTTTTCTGTGGCCTCTTCTACCGTTCTCTCCGAAACGTCTTCAAAAGCTTCCTGTATCAGGTGGCTACCGATGTTGCTGGTCATTATAATAATGGTGTTCTTAAAATTCACCACCCGCCCTTTATTATCTGTCAGCCTTCCGTCGTCCAGTACCTGCAGCAATACATTCCATACATCGGGGTGCGCTTTTTCAATCTCATCCAAAAGAACCACGCTGTATGGCTTACGGCGCACCGCTTCAGTGAGCTGGCCACCCTCATCATATCCCACATAGCCGGGAGGCGCTCCTACCAGCCTGCTCACCGTATGTTTTTCCTGGTACTCACTCATGTCAATACGGGTCATCATACTTTCGTCATCGAAAAGATATTCAGCCAGGGCCTTTGCCAACTCTGTTTTACCTACACCCGTAGTTCCCAGGAAAATAAAAGAACCGATAGGTTTTTTAGGATCACTCAACCCGGCCCTGCTACGCCTGATAGCATCTGCAACTGCAGTAATAGCTTCTTCCTGCCCTATCACTCTTTCATGTAGGTGCTCTTCGAGATGCAGCAGCTTCTCCTTATCGCTTTGCATCATCTTGCTTACGGGGATCCCGGTAGCTTTCGCTACGCTCTCTGCTATATCTTCCGCATCAACTTCCTCTTTAAGCAATCTTTTTCGCTATCGGCCTGCAACTCTTTTGTAAGTTTCGCAATGCGCTCCTCTTCTTCCTTTATCTTACCATACCGGATCTCCGCCACCTTACCATAATCGCCATTACGTTCCGCCTGCTCTGCTTCAACTTTTAAGCTCTCGATACCCGCTTTGGCGCTCTGGATCTGCTCTACCAACTCCTTTTCTTCCGACCATTTAGCCTTTAAGGTGTCGCGTTCAACAGAAAGATTAGCTATTTCGGTATTAAGCAATTTAAGCTTCTCCTCATCATTCTCTCTCTTAATAGCCTCTCTTTCTATCTCCAGCTGCCGTATCTGCCTGTCGAGCCGATCCAGCTCTTCGGGCATGGAGTTCATTTCAAGTCTCAGCTTGGCTGCACTCTCATCAATAAGGTCAATCGCCTTATCCGGTAAGAACCTGTCTGTAATATACCTGCTCGATAACTCTACGGCAGCAATAATTGCGTCATCTTTTATACGAACATGGTGGTGGGTTTCATATTTATCCTTCAATCCCCGCAAAATAGAAATTGCATCTTCCACCGAAGGCTCGTCTACCATTACCTTCTGGAAACGGCGCTCCAGGGCCTTGTCTTTTTCAAAAAACTTCTGATACTCATTTAAAGTAGTAGCACCTACGGCCCTTAGTTCGCCACGTGCCAGAGCGGGTTTTAATATGTTAGCCGCATCCATGGCCCCATCGCCTCCGCCGGCACCCACCAGGGTATGAATTTCATCTATAAATAAAATAATCTCCCCATCGCTTCCGCTTACTTCCTTCACTACACCCTTTAAGCGCTCTTCAAACTCCCCTTATACTTAGCGCCGGCTATCAACAATCCCATATCCAGCGCATAAATTATTTTCGATTTAAGGTTTTCCGGCACATCACCATTTACGATACGATGGGCAATTCCTTCAGCAATAGCAGTTTTACCTACGCCAGGCTCACCTACCAGAATGGGGTTATTCTTGGTTCTGCGACTTAAAATATGCAGCGTGCGTCTTATTTCTTCGTCTCTCCCAATAACAGGATCGAGTTTACCCTGGCGGGCCAGTTCATTTAAATTTTTGGCATATTTGTTTAATGCGTTAAACTCCTGCGACTGGGTTTGAGAAGAAACGGTAGTTCCCTGCCTTAACTCTTTAATAGCTGTAACCAACCCCTTAGCGGTAAGACCTGCATCTTTCAGTAATTTTCCTGCCGAGTCGTTGCCTTCCACAATCGCTAAGAGCAGATGCTCGGGGTAATGAACTCGTCGTTAAACTGTTTTAAAGCGGCACCTGCACGCAATACTACATTATTAGCGTCCCGGCTGATTTGCTGTGCCGGCTCGCCCGACGATTTGGGCAACCGGGATATTAGTTCGTTGAGCTTATTATCAACCAGGTTGACCGTTACGTTATTTTTCTTTAACAGGTAGTCTACGGGGAGTCTTCCTGCTCCAATAACGCTTTTAAAATATGCTCTGTTTCTATGTTAGGGTTCTGAGCATTAAATGCGAGTTGCTGAGCTTGTTGAAAAGCCTCAGCTGCTTTTATTGTAAAATTTCCCAGATTCATAATTAAAGTTTCGTAGTTAAAAGTTGAGTCCCTGATACCTAACAGCAACAATCACGCTGAAGTTTAAATTTCAAAGACATACTTCAGTTATCAAATCAAAATCCAAGCTGGCTTTTAATGTAATGATGTCATATTCAACACATTAAATATGACTAAAATGCAGGAAACAGGTAGCAAATATGCTATTTTAGCAGGATAGTGATTACTATTTCTGTATTGGCTGAATTGAAATATCCCGTATATCACCGAGTTTCATTAAGGTTTCTGTTAGCCGGTATTGAGGTATGGCAATATCCATTATGCAAAAAAGCTGCAACTCCTGCTTTAAAACCTCGCAATCAAATTGTTTTACGGCTGTCATAATATCATTCATTTGCGTGTAGTCGAACTGCAGGTGATAAGGCACTAATACCGGTTTCCTGATCAACGGGGTAACCTGTAATGCCATTGCTGCTGCCGACTTATACGCATTAATCAGTCCGGGTACGCCTAATAATGTACCCCCAAAGTAGCGAACTACCACAATTAATATATCTGTTACTCCCCGGCTGTCTATTTGCCCTAAAATAGGGCGCCCTGCAGAGCCCGAGGGCTCCCCGTCATCACTTACCCTGTATTGATTGTTGTCGAGACCCAGGCGATAAGCAAAACAGTAATGGCTGGCTTTAGGGTATTCTTTTTTAACGTCGAGCAACTTTTGCTTGCAATCTGCAATGGTTTTAACCGGGTATGCTACTGCAATGAACCGGCTCCTTTGTCTTTAAATTCAGCAGTACCCGTCGTGTCAATGGTATTAAAATAATGCGGCACCTGCATGAATAAATGAGTTGTTTTGATTTTTGAAATAGATGATCTCGTCGTTTTGTAATGTTATTTCATGAAGTTTTAATGCATCCCGGAGCATGGGGCCTGTATTCCATCATGCACAAATAGTTCTTTATTGGTAATTACGCGCGCCTCGTCCCATATACCGCTTTCTATAAAAGACCGGTGCAAAAAGCTCCCACCCTCTACCAGCAGGCTTTGTATATTCAATTGCCGAAGCTGATGCAGCGCATCGGGTATCATATTATTTTTATCGATCTTCAGGTACATAATGCTGCCCGAAACCGCATCTTTAACCGTATTCAAAATAATAATCACGTCTTCCGTGTTAAAAAGCCGGAGATTGCGCGGCACTTTTAAATTAGGATCAAATAATATTTTCCGGGGACCTGGCCCTGTCCAATTGCGGTTGTCTAAAAGCGGATCATCATTAATAACGGTATTGGCACCTACCATAATGGCGGCATGTGTACTCCGCCAGCTGTGTACCAAACGGTTCGTATAGTTATTACTGATCATCAGCCTAGGTTTTCCAGCCCCGGCAATATAGCCGTTGGCAGTTTGCGCCCACTTTAAAGTAACATAAGGACGGCCATACTGATGAAAAGTAAAAAGGCTTTGTTTAATGCAATCGCTTCTTTTTCCAAAATCCCCACTATTACCTTAATCCCGGCGGCTTCGAGCTTTGCAATACCCTTTCCATCTACTTCTTCAAAGCTATCCCTGCAACCAATTACTACTTTGGGTATTTTATGTTGAATGATCAGATCGGCACAGGGCGGCGTTTTACCGAAATGAGCACAGGGCTCCAGGGAAACATACAGGACAGAAGCTGAAATTTTATCAGGATGATTTTTAAGCGCTTCGGCTATACAATGCACCTCGGCATGCGGGCCGCCGTATTTCTGGTGATACCCCTCGGCGATAACCGCCCCGTTATACACCAGCACTGCACCCACCATGGGATTGGGAGCTACATTACCCGCAGCTAATTTTGCCAGTTGCAGACAGCGCTGCATATAAACCTCATGTGCCTGTTCGTACATTTCTGCAAATGTAAATGAATTACCAGCACCTGTTCTCATTTATAAGCGCCTCTGACAAAATGCGGCAATGCCTCCTGCAAATTTTATAAGTTTGCAACATGTCTCTGCAAAATTAAAAACCGGCTTAGCCGAAAGTTTAAAAGGCATTTATCCGGAGGATGAGGCCCATAACCTGTTTAACCTTGCCATCGAACATCTTACCGGCATTGATGTCAGGAATAATAAATCGGCCAGCTTTACCCCGACGGCTGTTTTATGAAAATGTGGGAAGAAATTGAACAGCGGCTGCGCAAAAACGAGCCTATACAATATATTTTAAATGAAGCCTGGTTTTACGACATACCTTTTTTGTAAACAAATCAGTATTGATACCCCGGCCGGAAACGGAAGAGCTTGTAGATTGGATTATAAAGGATCACAAAACAGCACAGGAGCTTTCTATTTTAGATATAGGTACGGGAAGCGGCTGCATTCCTGTCATACTAAAAAGGAAAATCCCCAGGCGCATATAACATCCTGCGATATCAGTGCGGCTGCCCTGGAAATAGCGCAAAAAAATGCACGTAAATATAAAACCGAGATCGATTTTATACAGACCGACTTTTTGAACAAGGATAACTGGCCGTTACTTCCCGGGGCAGATATCATGGTAAGTAATCCACCCTATATACCGCAGCAGGAAAAAGAACTAATGCATAATAATGTGCTGGCTTACGAGCCCCACCTGGCCCTGTTTGTTGCAGACGAAGACCCTCTTATTTTTTATACTGCTATTGCAAACGCGGGAAAAATACTGCTGAAAGAAACAGGTAGCATTTATGTTGAAGTTTTTGAAGAACTGGGTAATGAGACGGCATTGGTGTTTCAGAACAACGGATATCAAACCGTTTTGAAAAAGGACATGCAGGGAAAGGACCGGTTTATTAAGGCTCAGAGAAACCCATAGAAACGCTGATACTTAATTAATACGATCAACAGTTACAAAAACGGGGCGTTCAGAAACATCCAGGAAAACCTTTCCCCATTAATTTTCAGGTTCACATCCTCCCCGAAAGGCTGCCGGCTAAAAGAGATACCATTTGCGCCTGTTGAACGCCTGGCGAAACGGGTAAAGGAAAATTATCCGCTTTATAATCTTTACTGGTTTTAGCCCATACTGCATAAACACCCCGGGAGCTTTTAATATCCTTAAATTTATACACCAGGATATTCGGATCAGAGGATTTTTCCTCACCCAAGAACCGCATGTTGGTTAAAAGCTTCTTAAGCGTAGCTATATAGTACCAGGATTTTTTGGGCGTCAGGTCGCCTTTCGGACCAACGAGCCCACTACTGGCAAATTGCGTTTTATCGTTAGGGTTTACATCACGCAACATATACATCTGCGCGCGATCGACGCCTGCAGCCGCCAGCGCCATATAGGCTCTCACCAGCCATATACCCTGCACTTCCTGCCTGTCCATAGTGCCAATTTCCGGAACGCTCAACCGTGAGTCAGGATGAAGATCCCAGCCAAATTCCGAAACCCAGATTTCTTTACCAGGCAGATTTTGATTGCGATACTCAACAATTTCCCGTAACTGCTCTTTCAGCCGCCCGGCTTCCGGGGATAAGGCAGGTCCGCTGTCTCCAAATTGCGACCCCTCGGGAAAAGTATATACGTGAAAATTAAGGACATCGGCAGCAAATTTTTTATCCGGGCGATTGAGCTCAAACCAGCTTTTCATTCGTTTGATATAATCCAGGCTGAGAAAGGCCAGCCCTCCCATAACCATTTTTACCGAGCTATCGGCATTTTTCACGCCATACCTTTTATTATACCTATTCATCGTGCCGCAATGCCCGTCGTAATCGGCACTTGCCATTGCTGCATATTCGCCGGGCGTAAACTCTGCTTCTTTACCGTCCCATGTTCTATCCTGTTCGTTCCAGTCCTCTATATATTTAATATATCCCAAACCAGACACCCTTTTTGCTGCGGTCCGAGCTGAAGCAGGCTATCGGGTACATTTTTGTTGCCATAACGGGCAACAAACTGATACATAAAATTAGCTTTTGCATGATACGAGTGAGGATTGGCGGCATCCATGCCCGGCATATCCAGGGGTTTATTGGCCGCATGAAAAGAAGTGCCTTTTTGCAGCCAGGGAACCGAACCCTGGATACAAGGAGCAACCGTTATTCCCAAATTTTTCAATTTACCATAAAAATCGTCATAACTCCAACCCGGGTTACTGGGAGCAAACTGCATCAGGCCAAACGGAAACCCCTGTAAGATTCGTCCCCGTTCCCCTCCCAGGACCAGTTGTGGTATTCTCTTACCAAACCAGCGGCACCTATCAGCGAGGGAGGATCGTCAACAAACGCGTTCATTCCTATAAACTGGTCCATTGTAATTGGCGCGGTTGAGTCGAGAATACGACCGGCATAATAAGTGCCCGTACCTTCGTTGGTGAGCGATGGCTGCGCGTTTCCGCAACCGGCAAGAATAACCAGTAGAGACAAAATCGATGTCCCGATATTAAAACTCATAAGAAGTTAAAATTTATCTTTTAAAAGATCTTCAAAAATAACACAATGGCACGATAATTGATTTCGCGTTGAATATGAATTATATTTTTTAATTATTAAATTTTATAAATATCTGATAAACAGACAGCCCTGCTTTAAAACCCTTTATCTTTGCCTCACTCTTTGTGAAGCGCATACCCCAAATTGTATAAAAATCTCAACATGCCCCAATTGTTTTACCGCTCTTTAAGATGCTTGAGCCTTTGCTTTTGCACGGCCCTATTTGTTCAATCCTATTCGTCTTGTACCAAATCATCCCCCATATTCATTGGCGGTGACACTACCACAACTAATCCGCCCAAGGACACTACAACCACTCCTCCCAAAGATACAACAACTACTCCGCCTAAAGATACCACCACCAAGGGCAGGGTATTCCAGGTAGGAACCGGTTCAGGCACCTTAACCATTGATGGCAGCAATTTTACCGTGAACGGTACTAAAGTAACGTTTGAGAATGACGACGTAGTTAAGATAAAAGGCGGCTCTTATACAGGCATTACCATAAGAAATGTTTCGGTACCTGCCTCGGGCGGCCGTGTTACTTTTATAAATGATGGCCTGATACAATTGGATGGTACCAAACAGCTCAACCTGTCTAACTTAAATAATGTAACGGTTTCGGGAGCCGGTGCATCGGCAAGCAGCCGCGGTTTTGTATTTACCAATAACAGTTTCAGGGCCGTTATTTTATCGGGAGCCGTGAATAACTTCACACTCCAGAATATGTTTTTCAAAAATATCTCAGACTATGTAATAATGTACAACGGGCTGGATAATATGATCTATAACGGCACCCCAGTTCCTATATATCTAATCTAGCCTTCCTGAATATCGACGCCGAAAATGTGGCTCCTTTGATCCAGCTGAATGGCGATATTACTTCCAACGGCTACAAAGGACTTATCAATGGCCTGAAATAGCTAATATGACCTGCATTAATTCACCTGGCCTTGGCTCGGTAGTTTATGCCGGTTGTGCTGTCAATTTTAATATCCACGATAATTACGTGAATAACATCAATACGACCAATGACAATCATAACGGTGTTTTCTTTATTCATGGTAATGGTAAATTCTACAATAATAAAGTTACCAACCACGAGGGTAATGCACTGAGAGCCTGGATCTTCGCGGTTGCCAACCTCGACAATTCTACAGTAAATATTTACAACAATATTGTGTACAGCAGCCGCAAATACAGTGCTTTTGAAATACAGGTGCTTGATTATATGAAGCAAAGTTCGGTATTTAAAGCTGCCAATACCAGTGTGTATAATAACACTGTAGGTAAAATGAATATAGAAAAGATGACCTTCCCCGGCAGGCTGCTCGACGTTTATAATACTTACGGCACACTTGAGGTTTATAATAATTTAGTATTCAACAACAACGACGCCCAGATATTAAATAATATGTCAAGTACCGTTATCGTAAGAAATGAGAACAACGTATATGTGGCACGTGAGCAGGACGCTATCGAAAATACAACCTCCTTTGCCTCTAAAGTAAATGGAGCCGGCGCCCGGTAGCATCTCTTCACCAGCGCCTCTCGTTAAAACATTAAAAAGGTTGTTTATTCTAACAACCTTTTTGTTTTTGAGCCCGCGTAAATACCTTTATTCCCTTAATCGCCCGCTTCAACGGCCTGAAACTCCAGATCAACGAATAAGTTGAAGCCAAAAGATGTTTCGTACCTATATTTGCAGAATTAACCAATTTAATAACCACTTACCACAACTACCAAATACGCTCCCGCCAGGCAGTTTCTTCTAAACAGCAAACAAATTATAATAAAGGTTAGATGAGTTTAAAAAGCTATTGGATAAAAAACGGAATACTCAATGTTGTACAGAACATGAGTGGCGTATTATTTGGGTTTGTGAATTTTTTTATCCTTGTTCGTATACTTTCTAAAGAAGACTACGGACTTTGGATTATTTTTATGAGCTTTACAGGAATTGTAGAGTTTGCCAAAAACGGACTTACACAGGAAGCCTCCATAAAATACCTGGCTGCCGCTGATGAAGAGAACCGGAAAAAGATCATCACTGCATCTTTTACTATTAATACTATTTTTTTCTGTAATAGCTATTATTCTCACTTTCATCTTTGCCCCTTCACTGGGCAGGCTCTGGCATTCTGAACAAATAGTACCTCTTTTAAACCTGTATGTAATTGTATTTTTTATATCCAGTATTTTAAACCAGCTGAATTGTATAGAACAGGCGCGCCTGCAATTCAGAGGCGTATTTTTTGCAACCGTTGCAAGGCAGTTTTTCTTTTTCCTTTTTATCGTCATATGTTTTTGTCAAAAATTAAAATCACCTTGCTATCTCTTACCATTGGCCTGATAGTAGTAACTGCTATTGCCACCGGCGTTGCGTTCCTTTTACGCGTACGGCTATTCAATACTCTAAAAAATAGACTTTGCCTGGGTAAAAAGATCATCAATTTCGGAAAGTATTCATTTGGCGTTTCTTTGAGTTCGGTTCTTTCGAGCTCTATTGATCAAATGATGCTGGGCTCAATGTTATCCACTTCTGCAAGCGGTTCGTTTAACGTGGCGGTACGGGTAACCAACCTGGCAGATATACCCGTAAACTCAATGGCTAATATTGTTTTTCCCAAAGCTCCCTGCGGGTAGAAAAAGAAGGACCGGGCGCCCTGAAATACCTGTATGAGAAATCGATCGGTGTTATATTAAGCATACTCACCCCGGCTATTCTTTTCGTTTACCTATTATCAGACCATATCATTATTTTTATTGCCGGAGAAAGCTACGAAGACACTATCCCGCTTTTACATGTAACGTTGCTTATATGCTTCTTTAGTCCTTACAGCAGGCAGGCCGGTACCATATTGGCAGCGGCAGGAAAACCAGGATCAATTTTTATATTATACTTACCAGTACCACTATATTAATTGTTTCCAATTATTTTCTTATAAAAGAATTTGGTGTGATGGGTGCAGCCTATGCTTCCCTTGCCTGCGCAGCTATCGTATTTGTAATTACACAAATCATACTAAAACGGCTTTTTGGCATCAATGCGCTGGCACCCTGGAAATATGCGTTGCTTTTCTACCCGGAGTTTTATCATAAATACCTGAAGAAAGGATTAAGCAAATTTAAAAAAACCTCTTAACCCACTTTACTGAGCAGATAAACACATCTATAAACTAAAAACCATACGCCCCTCATGAATGAAACTATATATATTGTAGCCGCTACAGATAATCATTATGCAATACTTTTAGCCGCACTTATCAAGTCGGTAGAAATCAATCATAAAACGCCTGAAAAGATCGTTTTCACGGTTATTGATGATGGTATCAGTACCGCTAATAGGGATAAAATAGCGCAATCGGTGCAGGGAGGCCTGGTTGGCATTAACTGGATCAAATCGAAAGACCTCATTCCCGAAAATGTACAACTGCCCCTGGATAATTCTGCATTTCCGCTTACAACCTACCTGAGAATATTCAGTCCGCACGCCTTGCCCGAAGCTTCCAAAGTAATTTACCTGGATGTGGATACCATTGTAATGGAAGATATTTCGAAACTCTGGCATACCGACCTGGGCGGGCATTTATTTGCGGCCGTACAGGATGTGCAGGAGACCGTAAGCTGCTCCTGGGCAGGTATTCCTAATTATAAGGAACTGAACATTCCGGCTGACACCAAATATTTTAACGCGGGCATACTCTTAATTAATGCTAAACGATGGAGAGAAGAGCAAATTGCCGGTAAAGTCATTCAGTTCCTGCATGAGAACAGGAAGTATATTAACTATGCCGACCAGTATGGGCTGAACGGACTGCTTTATAACCAATGGCTGGAATTAGACCCGCTTTGGAACTGGTTCGCATTTAAAGAACACGAACGCCCCAACATCATACACTTTTTAGATATAAAACCGATCTTTAAGAATTACAAGTCGCAACCACTGTTTCAGAAATACTTTTTCGACTACCTGAACCAAACCCCGTTTAAAGGCACAAAGCTGATAGCAGGTAACAGGAGAATATTCAAAAAAATACGTACAAGGATAAAGAAAGCAATGCTTTCCTTTATGAAAAAATAATTTTGCCGGTTTAAAGAGCTCCTTTTTCAACTGGTCAAAAGCATAAGCGCAGGCCCTGGCGGTAAGTGCCATATAGGTAAGCGAAGGATTTTGACATGCTGAAGAGGCCATGCAGCTTCCATCGGTTACAAAAACATTTTTTACAGTATGTACCTGGTTGAATGCATTTAAGACAGAGGTTTGGGGATCGCGCCCCATACGTGCCGTTCCCATTTCATGTACGGTGAGCCCTCCTGCTTTTCTATAAATAAATGTGTCAATATCTTTAAAGCCGGCGTCAGACAGCATTTCACCACAGGTTTGCCGGATATCTTCCATCATTTTCTTTTCGTTTTCTTTAAATGAAAAGTCGATGTGAACGAGGGGCTGCCCCATTTATCTTTATCTGTTTTACTTAAATAGATCTTATTATCATGATAAGGTAAACACTCCCCCAACCGGCCATCCAAACCGACCATTTGCCGGGCGTGGTTAACTTATTTTTAAAGGCAACTCCAAAATCATCCGTTTCAAACATCCTGTCGGGCCATTCGTAACGCTCGCCATCTCCTGTATATTATACCCCTTACAAAATCATGGTTCCCCTTCTCCCTATATTTCTATACCTGGGTATTAAAAAGCCACAAGGGCGGCGTCCTTTATAGTACATATCCCCGAAACCCTCGTGATGCCCCGATGCACCTGCCGCTGAATGGTGATCCATGAGATTATGGCCTAACACACCACTATCATTACCCAATCCATCAGGATACCTGCCTGACCTGGAGTTTAACAATATTGAAGTGGTTCCGATAGTAGAAGCATTTACAAAAACTATTTTAGCAAAGAACTCGTAATCCTTCATTGTTAATGCATCAATGATCCTTACACCTTTGGCTTTTTGAGTAGCTTCATCATAAATGATCTCAGACACTATGGAAAAAGGGCGCAGTGTGAGGTTACCCGTTGCCAGCGCCGCAGGAATTGTAGCGCTGTTGCTGCTGAAATAGGCGCCAAAGGACATCCTCTTATACAAAGGTTCCTGTTTTGACAGCTCCCCTGTTACCCATCGGTTTTGTGAGATTAGCAACCCTGGCTATTGTAAGCAAGCGATGATCGCTGTTTTTCTTTATCGACTGGGCCAAATGCTTTTCTATACAATTGAGTTGCATCGGCTCCATAAACGCCCCGTCGGGAAGCTGCGCCAATCCTTCGCTTTGCCCGCTAACACCAATATATTTCTCTACGTAGCTGTACCAGGGCTCAATATCTTTATATCGTATAGGCCAGTCTACGCCGTGCCCGTCGTGTAAGTTGGCTTCAAAATCCAGGTCGCTCCATCTGTAACACTGCCGTCCCCAAACCAAAGAACGTCCTCCCACCTGGTATCCCCGTATCCATGCAAATGGCTGATCCTGCACATATGGATGATCTTTATCGTTAACAAAAAGTGTTTGCTCCCGAATCACAGGCCTGACTTTGTATGGGCTGATCTTCCCTATCTTTCTGAGTAGTTAATAATCTGTCGGCAAACTCCCAGGGTTTTAATAAAGCTGTTGGATAATCACCATGTTTAACATCGCGCCCCCTTTCCAAAAGCAATGTCTTTAATCCCTTTTCACAAAGTTCCTTAGCGGCCCATCCTCCGCTGATACCTGAACCAATTACAATAGCATCATAAATCATCTTATCCATTGCTTATTTTGTCGCCCAGCTTTTCTGGCCGGGTCGTAAAGGAATACAACCGGTATAACTACCAGGTATAAAATCAAAGGCAAGGCCCTGTGTGGCGCCTGCTTCGGAGGTACAGTAGCCCACTACTACCAGCTCTCTCAAAATATCCATAAAGCTCCGCCCGGTAACTTTGCGTTGTACCTTTTTCCAAAAACTGCTTAAATGTAAATCATCACGCATGTATTTTAATGCATCGAGCCTTTCTGAGTGAGAGCAGTGTAGGAATTCTTTGTGATGTACGTTTATACAATACGCGTCTATCTTTTTCAGCCCGTTTATAAAAGTATTTCTCTCTTTTTTTCTAAAATTTCTTTTGCTGCATAAATTACAAATGCTGCAACATTTACATCTTTTGCACCGGGCGTATCGGTTTTAGGTATGATCATTTCCGATATCTCATTTATCAGATCCGTTTTTTTTTCTATGAAAGTATGATCAGGTGGCTGGTATAAATCGTACCATTTATACCCCAGGGCTGCGGCCACTCCACCAATACCCAAAGCCTGTATAATCTGACGTCTTCGCACCTGTTTTATTGAACCAGATAGTTTTAGTGTAGATAATTCTAAAATGCGGTGTTAACAACGAGGTTATCAATATTTCACAAACTTAATGTTATTACCGCCGGGCCGTTCTTTTTGCTACTTTAGCCGGTAATCAATACCACTTAAATCCCGTCGCTAAAGAAACTATAGATAAAGTTAGTATTTTCGCTTAAAAATATACACGGCGCTTCTCACAAATTCCGAAAACAATTTATTATTGCATAAAACTAAAACTTTCATGTACATCTTTTCAACTCCTGCATGGATATCAAAATATAAACATGAATACGGCAGTGTCGACGAAGTTCCGGTACAGGTATTTGAGGATATCAATAAAAAACTGGATGCAAAAACCTCATCAACACCAAAAGTAACTATTGCGATAGCTGCATGGAATGAAGAAGTGAACATTTTAACCTGCATATCAAGCCTTGCAGATACCAGTAGCACCGTTCCGTTTGAAATTGTTGTTGTAAATAATAATTCTACCGATAAAACCCAGGTAACCCTCGACAAGTTACACATAAGATCTTTTTCCAACCTATACAGGGCTGTGGGCCCGCCCGGCAAATGGGACAGGAAAATGCCAGAGGCGAATACATACTCCTTGCAGATGCTGACTGTATTTACCCGAGCGGATGGATGGATAAAATGCTGGCGCAGCTCACCAGGCCCGGAGTTGTTTGCGTATATGGCCGTTATTCTTTATTCCTGACCGGGGTTATCCAAGATGGAAACTTTTCCTGCTGGAAAGAATGAAAGACGTTATTGCTGAAGTGCGTCACTTCAAAAGACCCTATTTAAACGCTTTTGGCATTAGCATGGGATATGTAAGGAAGTATGGACTTGAGGTAGGTTTTGTAAACTACCAGATACGGGGAGAAGACGGACGTCTTTGCTTTGACCTGATGAAATATGGCACGGTTCGGCAGGTTAAATCAGACAGCGCCCGCCCCTGGACAGCACCGCGGACACTACAGCTTGAAGGCAGCTTTTTTAAAGTATTGAGTGGACGAATTTCGAAGGAGATCAAAAGACTGGGATCTATGCTTACCCCGCATCCGCCACACGATACCAAAACATCAAAAAATGAATAAGCTGTAACATGCAAACACATCATTTCCCCGATATTACTTTATTGGTTACACATTATAACCGTAGCGCTTCGCTTCAAAACATGCTACAGTCTTTCAGGGTACGTCAGTTGAGTTTTGGTGGTATAGTTGTTTCCGATGATGGCAGTCAACCATTGCATTTCGATAAGCTGCAGGAGCTGCAAAAAGAGTTCGGGTTTACACTTGTTCCGGCCGTTAAAAACGGCGGCCTTGGTAAAAACCTTAATAAGGGGCAAGACGCTGTAAAACTGCCTACACTTTGTATGTGCAGGAAGATTTTGAGGCTACAGATAAATTCCCGGGTGCTCTTACAGCAGCCCATCAGTTCATGCAGGAAGATCAAACTCTAGACCTTGCCAGGTTTTATGCCTATATTCCCTACCCCTACCTTGAAGAGTTTAAAGAAGGATTTTCCAAAATAATAGTACCACCGCTTGCATTAAAGTATAGAAAAATATATGCTTATTCGGATCACCCACATCTGCGACGCAGCAATTTCTTTGATAAGTTCGGCAGGTATCCTGAAGGTATTAAAGGCGATTTAACAGAATATAAAATGTGTATCTCCTTTTTACAGAATAAGGGGAAAGCAATCTTTATGACCATTTTACAGAGCTGTTTGTGCAGAAAAACTCTTCGGCCGAGCCAAGCACCATGACCAGGTCTAACTTCCGGCAAAGCAATAACTTCTTTATTTCGATTGTACGGGATGTTTACCGGCAAATAAAATACAATTACGATATTTTATTTATGAAGAGCCTGAAATACAAAGATTAAGCTTTATTTTTTTCGGTATCGGCCATCACGCGATAAATCTCGTTTACAGAGTTTTCCCAGGTATGAGAGTTGGCAAACTTAATTTTGGCCGCCACCAGCTCATCTGATTGAGGTATCAGGGCCTTCTGCAAAAAGTTCTGGTAGTCCTTCAAATCCTTTGCCAGGAATACGTAATCTTTAAACAGCTCCATCGCCTCGGTTTTGGTAGCAACTACAGGTTTGCCGAGCGCCAGGTATTCGTCAATTTTTCTTGGATAATTGCCAATGGTGAGACCGTTTATTACCTGCGGATTGATGCATACGTCAAAAGCATTAATATAGCTGGGAAGTTCTTCCGGCTTTCTGCTGCCGAAAAAGTGACCGTTAGGTAATTGATGCAGTTTGCTTTTCTCAAAATCCTTGTCTTCAGGCCCCACAAAAAAAAAGACCAGGAAGGGTTATTTTCCAGCAGGTTTTCCAGAAGCGGTATATCCAGCCTTGATGACAGTAATGCCCCAACATATCCAATAATGGGCCGGGCCGGCCCTGGGATTTCAGGTCAGCCAGATCTGCCGGTACTTCGTTCAAAGGCTTAAATAATGTAAGATCGCACCCTGGCCTACATAATGCACATTTTTATTAAAACGTGCACAATAAGCACCGAGATATTCTGAATTTACCATGCAGGCATCGCTTTGGCTGATAAGACGGGGCTCCCATACCGTGCCATGTTTTCTCCAGTACTCTGTGGCAAAATAGTTATCTCTTAAGTAATAAACAGAAATGGAGGGCGCTATATGATCTTTCAGGTAGAAACTTCTGAACATATCGCCGTCATTGAAAAGAATATAATTGGTAAATCCCAGCGAATCGATAGCCTTACTGACGCTTTTGGCAAGCTTCCTGTTATTGCTCCTGTTCAGGAAATCAAACAGCCACTCTGCTTTTACCCAGTTTATCGACTCTATCATTACATCATGATACCATACCCATAGGTTTTTATGTACTGATTCGAGCTGAGGCTCTTTTTTAGTATCACATTCAGGCGCTTCTTTGTTGCATTTTCATTGGGCCGCTGGTATTTCGTCTTTCTGTCAAGAGGTGTGCTGATATAAAGCACCCGATTATGTTTACTGAATTCAATAGCTATATTCTTACAATTACTACCGATCTCGGTATCCCATGACTGCTGCCCTACAATGATTATATCCCTGTTTCTGATCATAATTGTAAACTTTTATTCAAAATGCCTGGTGGCTATCGATCGTTTATTGGCATTCCTCGCATGCATAAGAGAAAGAACCTGGTAAAACATAAAAGAAGGAATATGTTTAAGGGCTTTTACGATTCGCGCGTCGGCGCCACGTAAAGGCAACAGGAAACCCAGAACAAATACAAAAAGAGACAGCGCCCAGAACAACGAAAGAACGGGAGCAAAAAATAAATTAACTACCAGGCATAGCACAGACAGCAAGAGAAAAATAAACAACGGAGGTCTTAATAAAACGATACCAAAGATCAACTGGTTCATACTTGCATTTTTAATACCCAGGCCTATTAACCTGAAGCCATATCCAAAATATTTAAACCATGTATTGATCCATCTTGCCCGCTGGTTAACCAGCTGCGACGATTTGGTTGTTTTTGATCGTATACAATTGCTTCTTCGCAAAAAGCTATCCTATTGCTTCTTTTGATGATCTCATATTGCAATACTTTGTCAAAACCTGCGCCGGAAACATCTTTGCTTCCCAGGCATTGCTCATATAAGCTTACGCTGAACGCCATTCCCGAACCTGCTAAAGTAGCAGAAGAGCCTATGTTAAATAAAACCTCCGTCGTAAAAATGATAGTAAATATCCCTGGCCGCATCCAGGCAGGCATATTGGCTGTCGAGATTTTTAGCGGCACGCAAACCCTGCACAGCTTTAAATCCCCGGCTAAAAAAAGACATTTAAATGATCGAGATAATTTTCTTCTACCAAGTTGTCGCTGTCTATTATAGTAAGGTAGTCGTGCCGGCGCCGGAACCGGTGGATCGCATAAAAATGTGAACGTACATTTCCCCTAATTTCTGATCGGGCCGGAGTAAAATAATACGTTCATCATCAAATTGCAGGGATGATATATCCGGGCAATTATCCAGTACAACGTAGCATAAGAAATTAGTGTACTTTAAGTTGATAATAGATTGAATCGTTTCAGGGATATGTGCAATCTCCTGGTAAGCGGTAACAATAATAGCATAGTCGGGGCGATGCTCGTGGGTTATATCTGCAGGTTGGTACGTCTTTTTCTTTCTCAGCAAAAACAAAAGATACAGGAATGCAGGCAACAGCAGGTTGTACCCGATAAGAAATTGTATTATGTACCAAGCATACATCATAATCTACTTAATTACTTTAATGCCCCTTCTCAATCCCCATATAAAGCATAGCAGGCCGGGTATAATAAAAATGATAAATGGCATAAAATGGTTTTACCCTGCCGCCTGGCTTTGTCGAGCGCAGCTGCATTAAAAATCATTGCAAAAGATAAGTTTACAAAAATATTGGAAGGCATATTGTTGATAACCTCATTGCCGTAACTACAGGCAAATATACCTGCAATTCCCGCATTTAAAGCAATGAGCTTTACCCGCAGGTTGGGATCCCGTATTCCCCAGGTAATGCCACATCCCTTACCTAAAAGATACATAATCATACAAAACCATAATGTAAATCCAATAATGCCGGTTTGGGCCCATACTTTAACCCAGTAACTATCGGGTTCAATCGTAGACAGGTATTGATCTGCATTGTACTCATGACCAAAAGCACCAATAACGCCTAATCCGCCTCCAAAAGGATGGCTGCTAAGATAGTCGGCCAATTTTTTCTGGTTGATAAAACGCAGGTTCAGAGAGGCGTCCTTAGGATCCAGGGCACTTCTGAACCTGAAAATGGCGTAATTACCACTTCCGATATCAGTAAATTTCAGGAAGGCTACGAATAGTCCTAATACCACACATCCCGCCAGTAGTATCTTAAATTTTTTTGTTAGCAGCAATGCAAAGCCGCCTGCTGCTATCAATGCGAAAAAGCGCCCCTTGTGCCGGATATCAGCATTGCAATTCCAAACAGGGGAACGCTGCCTAATAACATCAGCCTGGTTTTTGTATTTTTAAGGCCTATAGCCAGTATAAGCGCTACTACTACAAATATGGCCATAGATGCACCGTATTGCCCCGCGTCTATATAAAAAGAAAACACGCGCAGCTGCCCCAGATAAGGTGTGTGGGAAAATCATGAACAAAGCGCTGATCGCCGGCGCTGAGACCAATATATTTTTGCTTCATTCCATACAGCGCACCCAGCAATGAAAGGGTTACCAATAATTTTAATACCTGGCTGATCCTTTCTTTAGTATTGATCAATAGTAATCCCAGGCCCGAAAGAGCAATAGGATATATGCCCATCCCCTTATTTCGGCAAGCCATCCGCGCACGCTTCCGCCGGCCGGATTGGCAATTTGCAGTATACAAAGCAATAGCCACCCCAGGTATAGCCATACCAGGTTCGTATTTAACAGGAAAAATCAAGCTTATCCGCATTATACCAAACGCTCAGCCAGGTAAGTACCATGAAAAACTCTATACCTACCCCATAGGGAAGCATTCCTATTTCCCGGTAAAAGAAAAACAGGATAAAACAATAAACGATCAGCACCAACAAGCCAATGAACGGCTCCCTGAAAAGCAGTATGAGGTATACAACGAAAACCAGCACCATTACCGGTACCAGGGGTAAAATATAGTTCTTGGTAAAAACAGCCGCTACGCCCAAAAGCAATGCCAGTAAAAGACCAAATGCTATCAGCAAATACTCTTTTGTCGACATCTTGACCTGATCGGACAGCTTCCTCATACTAATAAAGTATTTACCCCGGTTTAATTCGTGTTGTTTATCTTGACCTTATTCAGCACCCATCCTAAAAACCCTTTTGTGTAGACAAATATTTAATAAAGCTCATGTCGCCTTCTGTAATTTTATTTCCGGCTCCGAACACGGCAATGCTTTTATCGGTGAACATTAGCCATTCTTTCACATTATGAAGGTCCTGCGCGCTATTGATATCGATAATGATAATATCGAAGGTTTCCTTTAAGATATTAAACCCGGCAACCAGGCTATTCCCGTCTTTCAGCTCAAGCAGGAGCTGTTCGAGTTTTTACGGTTTAAAATGGTAATCCTATCCTCGATCTGTATCTCTTTTTTAGAAATGATTCAAAAACCTGGTTGCGATCGCCGGTATTGTTATTTTTTTCCTTTTTGTTGGTAACAAGGCTGGTTAATCCCTGGTGATCGTTGGAGATCAGGAGCACGTTCTTACCCATCATGGCAAAAGCATAGCTTAGCCCGCCTGCAATAAAGCTTTTACCCTCCCCATCGAGAAGACTGGTTATACCCAATACATTATTATCTCCTGATAGTTCTTCCAATAGCTCAAAGCGTAATGAACGCAACAGATCTTTATAAACAGAATAGCTTAATACATTTTGCTCATCCTCCCAGATGGTTCTTAAATCTTTATCTTCTTCCTCAATTAAGTTTAAACTGCCTATAACCTTTTGTCCTGTTGCGGCCTCAAGATGTTTGGGATCATTTATAGTTGTATTTAGCATAAACACCACAAAGAGGGTGAATAAACAAACCAGGAAGCTCGATACACCCGATAAACCTACATACAGTATATTTTTCGATGGTTCGGGCAATTGCGGCAACCCAGGCTCGGCTAAATTAAGCCTGATACCGGCCTTGGTTAACATATTGGTTTGCTCAAGCATTGCCTGGGCATCAGCATATTCCTTGGCAGCCATTTCTGCGTCTCTGGCAAGGGCAGACTGAACACCATTATCTAATACAACGCCGGCACTGCTTCCCCCGCTTCGTGCAGGACCGAGATTAGCCAGTTGCTGCTCAATGGCTGTTAATGTTAATGTTTTGCCGCGGCAAGATCATTTTCCAGTTTTATTTTATCGTTGATAAGGCCCTGCCGGATAGCTGTTACATTGCCTCCGGATTGTTCTCCTCCTGGCAATGATCCGGGATTTTACGCGTTGCAAAGAGTCAATGGTAGCTTTATCTTCTGCGCGGAAATTATTATTCACCCAACGCTTGTTGGCAGCAGCCAGTTGATTGTCGATATTGATAATTTCACTATTATCTTTTGATGTGCTGGGAGTTACATATCCTCCGCTGCCACTCAGTTTATTATTTACCTCGGCTATAGCGCCCTGCAATGAGCTGATATTACGGATCACTGCCGCTTTTTGACTCTGCGCTTCGGAAATTTGCTGATTCACAAAATCAGCCTGCTGACGTGCGCTGGATGCGCCGGCATCCCGCGATGCCGCACTGATCGAAGAGTTGATCAGGGCTGAATTTTTCTTCTGCAGCTCAGACTGCTTGGCACGCACTATTGTATCTAAAGCAGCCAGAGATTGCTTTTGATTATTTTGGGTTAAGCCCGTATAATAATTTATAAAATCGGTAGACAACGTATTTACGACAAATACAGATAAACGTGGATTTGGCGATGTAAATACAATTTTTATAAAATCGCTCTCCCCGTTGCGGAAAACATCCAGTTTTTCAGAAATACTCTTATCGTCGTAGCCGGTGGATTTTAAGATATCATATAGTTTAATTTTACCGTTATCGGCTACAGAGATAAGCGTATTAGCCTGATAACGCTCCTGATACTCCGAAATAGCTTGCCTGATTTCGTCCGGGCTCAGCTTTTTAATTTCGTCGGAATAAGGTTTAAAAGCCTCATCGGGGTTCTGCAGGTCATGTAAAATAAGTTTGTATGAAAGTAAGCTGATGCGTTTTTTGGACTTTATCATTTCCAGCAAATTGCCAAACTGCTGACTTAATTTAAAGTAGTCCATGTTTTGTTCGGCGTTCAATGCCGCATCCTGAAACTGGCTTGTAAGGCCCGTGAAACAAGCGCCTCAGATTTATACTGCCTTGGCAGCGTTTTTACCATGAAGTAGGTTGCAATTACGCATATAAGGGGTATTAAAATCAATAACCACTTAAAGCGTTTGGCATATTTTATAAATTCCTTCAGGTTAAGATTAAGATTCATACAACTATATTTACAGGTTGGCCTTCAATCTGCTTTTATGTGGTTAGAAAATATATCGTATTGCTTCTGCCTTATTATAAGGAGTTGAAACCGGCTATTTAACGTCCTGCAGCTTTTTGCCAATGATATCTTCCAGTAAGTTTTTAGCCTTCAAAAATTCAACTTCCGCTGCCAGGGCCAGCGCGTCAGCTTCGGTTGCTGCGTTCCTGGATTGTGTATACACATCTATAGCAATTTCTGAACGTTCATACTTGGCCTTAACATCACTCATAATGCCTTTATAATTTTGCGATGCAAGGGAGCGTATTTCAAGCGTTCTCCTAGCTAACAGGTAATTATAGTAGCGCGATTTTACTTCATTTACCAGTGTGGCGTCATACTGGTCTCTTTCGGCTTTAGCTATTACGTAGTCGGCTTTAGCTGTTTTTACAAGCGATGGCTTCGAGAAGAGGTTTCCCAAATTCACAGTCACACCGGCAAGAAACCCTGGGTGATGATTTGCCCCTGGTTGTTAATACCTACGCCGCCATTTTCCCCGCTCTGCTTGCTGCGCTGTGGCTGATAATAGTACCCTACATTAAACAGATCGAACCAGGTGAGTTTAGATGTATTTACGGCAATCTGGGCTCTTTCAAGCCTTGCGTCTGCTGCTTTTTTGCGGGAAAATTCTGTTTGGCCAATGCTATATATTTATCCAGCATTTTATCGTCAACATCATCCATAATTGATTCCTGAGCAAACAGGGAAAAGGATGTTACACATAAAATTACCAGGAAAAAGTCGCTTTCATTGTAAGAAGTTTTGTTTTAATAGAATCGGGAGAACTATACTTTTTCTTTTTGTAACATAGCAGGAACTGTTTTTAACATGATCTTTAAATCCATTAAAAAAGAACTGTTTTTAGCATAGGTATTATCCAGCTCCTTACGCTCATCTTCCGACATCTCTGCCTGCCCTCTTTTTGATATTTGCCATAAACCGGTTATTCCTGCCGGTCCCAGAAACCTCATCGCAAACTGGTCTGAAGTTAATTGTTCGGCCTCGTACAGGGGCAACGGCCTGTTTCCCACAATAGACATATCCCCTTTCAAAACATTAAAGAGCTGCGGCAATTCGTCGATGCTTGTTTTCCGTAATATATTTCCCACCCTGGTAATGCGCGGATCGTTCAATATTTTCACGAAAGCCTTTTGTGTTCCGCCCGACTCTTCACCGGCACTATACTGGTTATTGGTTTTACTCAACGCCTCAAGCTTCTTATCAGCATCCGTAACCATCGAACGGAATTTGTAAAAGTCAAATATTTTATATCCTGTTCCCGCTCTTTTGCTTTTATACACAACCGGGCCTTTGCTCTCCAATCTGATCAGAATGATTACCAGGATAAACAAAGGGCACAGTAACAAAATCAGCAGTGAAGATACCACTATATCAAATAGTCGCTTGTAAACGGGCATTTTGTATTCGATGCCTTTGGTAGCGAACTGTGAAGTATCATCTGGTTTAAGCAGCTTAAATTTTATCAAAAAGTTAATTCTCTCAAAAATAAGCTCGCTGTTGAATGGTCTGAAGTAAATATCATTTGCTTTGGCTTCCAATGCCTTCTGATGTAATTCGGTATTATTAACAGAAGTGAGCAAAATAATGATCATGCCCGCTGTAATTGCATTTTGACGCAACGCCCTGATCTCGTTAAATACGCTGCTTTCATTCTTCACTTCCATTAAAAGCGCATAGGGAACATGCGTAATAGAAGATCCCGCCAGATAATTATTGAAGCTTTTTAAACTGGGGTAGGTATCAATCTGATACCCCGAGGCAAATTTCTCATCTATTACCTCATCAAAAAAATCATTTCCTATATACGCTATACCAACGGTCTGACTTAAAAATTAGTTTTCAGATGCGAAGAGTTTTGTGTGTTCAGCAAGTAGGTATTTGACGGCATCTTTAAGCTTAGTTGGATTAAAAGGTTTTTGTATTATTTCGTTTACCGGAAATCTTAGTTGAGCTTCGAGATTTTTGGTATCAGCTGTGCCTGTAAGCAATATTACTGGTATTTTGGAAAAAATACCGCTGATTTTAATAGAGTTTAAAAACTCTGTTCCATTAAAATAAGGCATGTTAACATCAAGGATGATCAAATCAGGCTTGTTTCCTCCTCTAACCATTGAATTGCCTCATACCCGTTGCTTTTTAACTCGGTTTGGTAGTCTTTTGATAAAACAAACTCTAAAAGTTTAAGTATGGTTGGTTCATCATCAACTATCAGAATTGTTTTCTTCATCAAAAAAAAATTTTCTATTAAGCAAATTTAAGCACAAAGAAGTATTAAGCAGTCACATTAACAGCGATTATTATACAACTTGCATTCAGTAGTCTTTTTACCCGCATAAAAACCCGTAAATATAGTCATTCTTTTACAGGCGCAATCAAAGGGTGCTTATTATCTTTTCAATTTTTTTAATAAGATGTTCATTATGCGGCGGAAGAATAAAGGTTTTATGATCACCGGTAACATCATATACCGCTACCCCTTTTTTTGCATATTTCATCCATCCCAGGTAGGTACGGTCATCAACAAAATAAGTGCGTTCTTTAACCCTGAAAAGGTGCACCTTAATATCGAGCGGCTTTAAATCATAATTATAATAGGCATTGTTATAGGCCTCAATCACCGGTTTATCATAATCATAAATCTGTTCGTCTTCTGCTTCCTCAAAATTTTTGTCCAGCTTCCTGCGAAGAACATTCCATTGATACTTAATCACTTCCCCGGGAGAATGCGTCAGATTACCCCGAAAAATATCGCTTTTTTGACCTGCCGCCCCAGAAACCTGGTGAGCCTGCCCGGCTTTTCCTCTACACGTGCCCGGTCGCTTACATTTGTATCCATTATACCCAGCATCCTGATCTCCTTTCCCATTGCCATTAGCTGCCGCGCCATTTCAAAAACAACAATACCGCCATAAGAATAACCGATCAAAATATACGGCCCGTTCGGATTTTGTTCCAATAACTCCTCCAGGTATCTCTTTACTATGCTCTCCATAGTGCTTAAATGTGATAAGTCACCGTCTAAACCCAATGCCTGAATACCGTACAACGGCTGATCTTCACTTAAAAATGGCTCGAGATTTTTATAAAGAAGAATATTTAAGGATCCCCGTGCACCAGGTAAATAGGAAGCTTGGAGCCTGTTTGCTTAATAGGTATAAGCGACCTGTACTTAAAATGAGCAGTTTTGTCAAGCAATTTCGACAAAGAAGCGATAGTGGGGTATTCAAATAAAGAAGCGATAGGCAGCTTTGTATCGGTTTGTTTACCGATACGGCTCATCACTTTCACGGCAATCATAGAATGCCCACCCAGTTCAAAAAAAATTATCTTCAATCGACAAATCGGTCAAACCCAGCTCCGACTCCCAGATATCTTTAATAAGCTGTTCATTTTCGCTGAGCGGGGCCTGCTTATCGGTTTGATTATTCGCATGTGCTGCTTCCTGGCGCTTATACATTTCCGCGGCGCCAGTTTCTTTACATCCACTTTTCCATTGGGGCTAAGTGGAAATTGTTTTACCCGTACCCAAAAAGAAGGGATCATAAAATAGGGAAGATGATTGCGAAGCTGGTTTCCCCAGCCTACAATTATATCTTTCCTGAATGTACTTTCATCTTTCCCCTCTTCCAGATCAGATATAATATACGCCACGATATTCTTTTCACCATGCTGATCTTCATGCACAGCAGTTGCCACGTCTTGTATATGGTTCAGGCGCGACAGGTGGTATTCAATTTCCCTAGTTCGATCCTGAATCCCCTGATTTTAACCTGGTTATCAACACGACCCTCATATTTTATTTCGCCGTTTTTCTTACGCCTTCCGAGGTCGCCGCTGCGATACATCCTTGCACCGGCCTTTGCGGCGAAAGGATCCGCAACAAATTTTTGACTTGTCAGGTCTTCCCTTTTCCAATACCCTCTGGAAACCCCTTCCCCCGATAAAAATTTCTCCCATCTCACCATCCGCAACCGGCTTCATCTGCTCATCCAGTATATATATTGGGGTATCGGCAATAGCTGCCCCTATCGTAATCCTGCTGTCGTTCAATACACGGGTGAGTGTACAAATAACGGTGGTTTCGGTTGGACCGTAAACATTATATACAGCGCTTTACATCTTGGAAGCAGCTCTTTAGCCAGGGCAGGAAGCAGCACTTCACCGGCCGACAGCAATGTAACCGGTATTTTTTATTCCACTCAGCTGCCAGCATTAATTTGAATGTAATTGGTGTGGCCAGTATGATACTGATTTGTCTTCGTTCAATTTCGTTCAGCAGCAGCTGGCCATCTTTAATAATTTCATTGCTGGTTAACACCAGTTCCGCGCCATTTACCAGACTCAGGTAGTTGTCGAAGCAGGAGGCATCGAAAGAAATGCTGGATACAGACAAAAATCTGGATTCACTGGTAATGTGAAAGGCGTTTTGCATGCCTTTTAAAAAGTGCACCAGGTTGCGGTGCGTAACCATAGCTCCTTTAGGTTTGCCCGTAGAACCCGATGTATATAATATGTAGGCAATAGTTTCAGGGCCAAACTCAACAGCGGGGCTGTTCACGGAACACTGTTCCAGCTCTTTTTGTACTTCATCCAGCACAACGGTATTTACCCGCTCGTTGTCGAAAAGATTCACATGAGCCAGTGATGTGATGATAAACTGCGCATCGGCATCATCAATCATAAATACCACCCTGTCTTTGGGATAATAGGGATCTACAGGAATATAGGAAGCCCCGCATTTCAAAACTGCCAGTATAGACACAATAATGTTAATCCCGCGGTCCAGGACAATTGCAACACGGTCATTTTTGTGGATGCCTTTAAACAACAGGTAATTGGCCAGCCTGTTGGACTCCCAATCAAGTTCGCTATAAGTTATTGCATGATCTCCGAAACGAACAGCTGTAGCACCGGGAAAAGATTGCACCGACTTTTCAAAAAGTTCGATCATCGTCATATTCAATATACCATCGCCATATTGTTGCAGTAACAAATCAAAGGCGCCGCGGGTTTCATCTATCCTGAGGATGCCGATCTTTACTTCTGGCTCATCAATTATTTGCTTTACCAAATAATTAAAAGAAGCCATCAGCCCCTGGATGGTTGAAGAGTGGTATAGTTGCCTGTTGTACGACCATTGGAATTCGTATCCTTCTTTACAATTGGTAACATTAAGGAAAAGCTCAAAAGTTTCTGATGCTCTTTTATTGTTGCTAATGCTATAGTTCAGGTTGTTAAAACTAACCTGATCATCCATTCCGATATCGATATTAAATGCTACCGGCACCAGCGGAATACGCGACGGGTCTCTCTCAATCTTTATTTTTTGCAGGAATGTACCAAAAGTAAATTGCTGATGGTCGTAATCTTCAAGCATCTTCGATTTTCTCTCCACCAGATAATCGGCAAACGATAAGGTTGCATTGGGGCGGCTTCTTAACGGAAGCAGGTTTACGCAATGACCTATTAAATCATACATTTCGTTGGATGCCTGACCGGCGGTAGGTAAAGCCACAATTACGTCGGCGCTTCCCGAATACTTATACAGAAGCACCTCGAATACAGACAGCAAGGTATTTACGAAGCTACACCCGTACCGCGCACCTAGCTTTTTTATTTTTTCGGCTGTTTCAACAGACATTACAAAATCTTCCCTGCCGGCTGTATAAGTTCTTCTCGCAGGCCTGGGAAAATCGGGCGGAACTTCAAAAACGGGCACATCATCTTCATATTGACGCTTCCAGTAATTAAGTACTTTTTGTAGTCAGCCGACTGCTCGTATTGAACGGAGCGCATCACGTAATCGCTGAACGGCAATGGCTTTGAAGAAAGCACTAACCCCGAAGATTCGGCGTTGTACAGCCTGGATAAGTCTTCCAGGAGAACCCCAGCGACCATCCGTCACAGATAATGTGATGGGCCGTAACGGTAAGCCTGTACTCTTCGGCACTTAAACGAAAAAGCGCTGTTCTTGTTAAAGGCCCGTTGAATAAATCGAAAGGAGACCGGGCATTCTGACTGTGGTATTCCTCCAGTATATGTTGCTGCGCCGGCTGATCGAACGCCTCCAGGTCCTGAAAATGCAGATGAGGAACCTTTGACTCATAAATAATCATTTGAGAGCCATCTTCAGTAAATGTTGCTCTCAGCGATTCATGACGCCGGTGCAGCTCAATGATAGATTTTCTAAGCGCGTTTTCATTAAGCTTACCTGTAAAATTTAGAGATAACGATAAGTTATAGGCCAGGTTGGCATCCTCCCCGCCCAGGATGCAAGATGCAAAGATCTCTTTTGAGATTCTATAGCTGGAACAATTTTTTCAATTATATCTCCGGAAAACGGGTCGAAGTCTACTACAGTATTATTTCTCTTTTCTACAGTCATCATTTATTTATCGTTCAATGAGATTTGCAAATACTTGCCGGGATTATCTGCGTCGGGCGCAAACCAGGCAGGATTTCCATTCTGGTCTTTTCCCAGTCGCGCCCCGGAACCGGTGGCGCGGAATTATCTATAATGGTTACCGGCGATCCGCTTTGGGAAACAGCTGCCTCCGGCGCTGCCTGGGAATAAACCCTGCCTGGCAAAGCTCGGCAATGCTTTCCTCAAAGGCTACGCAAATAGCATCTATATCTTCGGGTGTATGCGCAATGGTTAAATAACAGGGAAACAGATCCCAGATATGAATATTGCGCAAGCGCATCAGCGCAAACAGCAATTCGTAGTAAGGATACTCTTCTTTAAATTTAATTTTCCATAAAGAGGAAAAATGAACGATGTATATAGGAACCCTGTATTTCTGGGTAATCTGGTTCAGTCTTTCAACCAGCCGGTCAGTTTTCTCATTCATCTCTTTCTGAAGGCCTGGTCCCTGCGACTTCAGGAAGGTAAGCGCAGCTTTGGTAGTAGCTAATGCCAGCGGGTGACGAACAAAAGTACCCGCGAAATAAGTAACCCCTACTTCCGGAATTGAATTGTCGCCATATTCCCAGAAACCTCCATCCAGTGCATCCATATACTTTTTACTTCCGGCTATAATGCCTATAGAAATACCGGCACCCGCAACTTTACCATAGGTGGCTAAATCTGCTTTTATACCAAACAGCGCCTGTGTACCGCCTAAATGGCTTCTGAACCCTGTTATAACCTCATCGAAAATAAGGGCTACATCAACTGCTGCCGTAATTTTCCTCAGTTCTTTCAAAAAGGCTACCGGCGCAAATTCGGGCCTGCGGCTCTGAACGGGTTCTACCAAAACAGCAGCAATTTCAGACGCCCTTTCCTTTATAATTCTTAAAGATTCTTCGGTGCCATACTCAAGTATCAGCATATTCTGAACATTACCGGCCAGTATACCTGAAGCAGCCGGATAAGTTTTGAGTTTTTGCTACCCCTGACAAGCACCTCATCTGTTATACCATGATAAGAGCCTGCAAAGGCTACTATAATATCTTTTCCGCTAACCGTACGCGCAATTCTCATCGCTCCCAATACGGCTTCGGAGCCGGTATTACATAAGCCCGCGCGCTCCATACCGGTTAGCTCACAAACAAGATCAGCTACCTCCCCGGCCAGCACATGTTGCGGACCTGTTTCATATCCGTCTTCTACCTGCTGTAATAATGCGTTCTTCACAAAATCGGGTTGATAGCCCAGGAAGTTAGATCCAAATCCATTTAATGCATCTATGTATTTATTGCCATCAATATCCCACAGGTAACAGCCTTTTGATTTATTGGTGACAATGGAATACACCATTTCCTTTGTATACGGCCTGAAACCGGAAACCACGCGGGATCGGCCATATGAGCACGATGCTTCTGCGTATATTCTTTACTCTTTGCCGTTTTTTTATTGTAGGCCGCTATAAAATCGGTAATATACTTTTGCTGATCTGCTGAGATCTCGGTAACTTTTTTTTTCAATGCGGGCAGTGGCTCCAAAAGGCTTTTTAAGCTCTATCTTCTCTTCCGCTGTTAACTCTTCCGTAGCTCCGGCACCGGCGCCATTGACATTTGTAACAACATTGGCGGTATGGTTTACTATTGAGAGGTTACCATTCCCCGCTATTGCATGGTTTCCCGCAGCGCCTTGCTGCATCATCGCCACCTGCTGTGTCAGCAATTGAAGCTGTAACGACATTAAACCAAGCATATCTCCCCGATTTGCGGAACGCTGTTGAAAACAGGAGCCTGACTGGTGGGGATCACAGCGGCCGCAGCGGGCGCCGGCTGAGGCGTACTATTGCCGGCAAACACAGATGCCGGTAAGTTGGCATCATAAAATTCTACCAGCTTGTTCAGGCTATCATAATTTTCGCTGAGCTGCCTGAAAGTAACAGGAATTGAAAATTCCTTCTTAAGGCTGCTGGTTAGCTGCGTAAGCAAAAGCGAATCTAACCCCAGTTCGGCAAAATTGCTGTTGGGATTAGCGTCTGCCACAGATAATCCTGATGCCGACTCAATTGTTTCTTTCAGTTTTTCGAGTAAAATATTTTTCCTGCTCATTGTGTTAGTGGATATGTTAGTCGTTGTTTCATTTATTGTTGGAGTTGTTCCTAATACCGGTTGAGTCTGATATGGCTGCTCCGGGGATCTACCCAAAAACGCTTTTTATTATAAGCATAGGTGGGCACATTGTGCATAATGCTATAATTGCCGCCTCTATAAATCTTATTCCAGTTTATTGCTACGCCCCGTTGCCATAATTTGCCCAATACATTTCTTACGGCAACAGCTTCACCGGTAAGCAACGTGGCTGTACTAAGGGCGGCAAAAGAGTTAGGACCAATACCATTCTGATTGACAAAAACAGTTGATGACGTACCCGGTCCAGCTTCCAGGAATAACGGGTTGAGATCTTCCTGCATGTTTTTCAAAGCCTGTCCAAACCGAACCGTCTCGCGGGTATGCTCAGACCAATAGGAGGCACTGGTAGCTTCGTTATCTTTCAGCCACCCTGCAGTAACCGTTGACATGATCGGAATTTTGGGAACATGCATGGTTGTTGTTTCGATAATCGCTTTTAACAGCGGAACGATCGGATCCATCATTGCTGAATGGAAAGCGTGGCTTGTTCTTAACGGTTTGTTGATAATACCTTCTTCGCCCAGCTTTCGGGCAAAATTGTTGATAGCTTCTGTTTCGCCGGAAACCACACAGAGTTCTGCAGCGTTTTGTGCCGCTATATAAAGATCGGGAGGTAACAACGTCCGCACCTTTTCTTCAGAAGCCCTTACTGAAAGCATGCTACCTCCAGGCAATGTGCTGATCAGCCGGCCGCGCTCTGCTACGATATATAAAAAACATCACGGAGCGAAAATATACCGGAGAGATGAGCGCCCACAAATTCTCCCACGCTATGACCAGCAAATGCAACGGGATTAATGCCCCAGCTCATATATAGCTTCGCCAGCGCATAAGATGTAGTGAATATAGCCGGTTGCGCATACCGTGTATTTTTTAACTTTTGCGCGGCCACCTCGTCAGCGTCATCTACGAAGATGATATCCCGTATATCTTCATGCATGATCTGCTCCAGTATTTCAGCACATTCGTCCACAGCCGCCCTGTAAACCTCTTCATTGTCATATAGGTCTCGGCCCATATTGGGATACTGGTTTCCCTGCCCCGGAAACAAAAACGCGATGTTATGGTTTTCTCTTTCACCCGGTAACTGGCAGCGGTAATAACGTCGGTTTGCGCTAACTGAGCCACCAGATCACCTGTATTGCGGGCTACTATAAAATTGCGTACTGCCAGGTCCTGCCTTGTTGTGTTAATAGTGTAAGCCAGCTGGCTTAAATCAATTGCAGGATTGGCCTCCAAAAATGTATGTAGTTTCTGAGCATACCCTGCCAGGCTCTCCGGATGTTGCGCCGACCAGCAAATCAGTTGTGGCTCCTTATCTGATTTTTTTTTCAGCAGTGGCAACAAGTTGCTCGTACTCTTCTATCACTACATGTGCATTGGTTCCACCTACTCCTAATGAGCTCACTCCTGCGATCCTTTTCCCCCGGTTTTCCACTCCCTGAACTGATCGTTAACAATAAAGGGACTGTTCTCAAAATCAATATGCGGGTTAGGCCTGGAGAAATTGATGGAGGGCGCCAGTTGTTTATGATAGAGAGACAATACTGTTTTTATAAATCCAGCAACGCCTGCTGCGTGTGTTAAATGCCCAAAATTGCTTTTAACCGACCCTATCGAACAGAACTGCTTTTTTTCCTGTTTTCCAAAAGCAAGTTTTAATCCATCTATTTCAATAGGATCTCCTAACGGAGTTGCAGTACCATGCGCTTCTATATAAGAAATATCTGCCGGTTTTATTTTAGCGTCCTCAAGGGCCATCAATATTGCCGCTGCCTGCCCTTCAGCGCTCGGCGCTGTAAAACTGCCTTTGTTACCACCGTCGTTGTTTACCCCACGCCTTTTACAACAGCATAAATAGTATCACCGTCGTTTACGGCATCTTTTAGCCGCTTTAATAAAACAGCACCAACACCATCGCTGAAAACGGTACCCTTGGCATCTGCGTCAAAAGGCCTGCAATGGCCGTCGGCACTCAGCATAGAGCCTTCTTCATATAAATGACCGCTATTTACCGGAACAGTTATAGCCACCCCTCCTGCTATCGCAACGTCAGACTGCCCGGCCCTTAAGCTCTCTACCGCCTGAGCAATGGCTACCAGCGAGGTAGAGCAGGCTGTATTTATATTTACAGAAGGCCCCGACAAATTTAAATGGTAGCTTACGCGGCTGCTTATATAATCTTTATCAGAAACAGAAAGAACCGGTATGCTGTGTATATCGATTTTATTTTTATGCCCTACAACATTATTGTTAAAGTAAGTATTAGGACCACAACCGGTAAATACTCCGATTACCGATGTTCTTTTATCAGAGAGATACCCCGTTTTTTCGAGCAGGTTTCTCGAGGTTTCAAGGAAGAGCCTGTGCTGTGGGTCCATCAGTTCGGCCAAACGCGGACTGATACCGAAAAATTCGGCATCGAAAAGCTCCACACCGTCCAGCACTCCTCTTGCTTTTACGTAAGAAGGATCGTTCTTCACATTTTCCGGCAAAGTTTTATCCAGCTCTTCGGTTGAAAAAAAAACGGGTAGTTTCTTTCCCGGTCTTGAGCAAGTCCCAAAACCTTCGATGGTAGTAACACCGGGGAAATTACATTCCATCCCTATTACCGCGATAGCATTGTCAGATACCCGCTGGTCATTTTTTTAACCGGCCTGCGTAAAGATTTTTCTTCTCCCTTTAAGAATTTCTGGAGGGCGTCGATAGTAGGATGCTGGTACAATTTTGTAATAGGAACATCAATATCGTGATCATTTTTGAGGATGTTTACTACTTTTTGAGCCAGCAAGGAGTTCCCGCCTAATTCAAAAAATTGTCATCCGGTTCAATGCCCTTAATCCCCAGCTCATTTTCCCAGATTGTTTTTAACTTTATTGTTAAAGCCGTGAGCTCTTTAGATGAGGGGAAGCAGCTTCGGCTCCCTCCCGGGGTTCTATATATTTCAACGCCTTCCGGTCTACCTTCTTATTAGGTGTAAGCGGAAATGATTCCATCTTCACCCAACCATTGGGGATCATATAATCCGGCAGGTTTTTGCTTAATTCGCGGCGCCAGTGCATGACTTCATTACGGGTAACTTCTCCGCCATTTAAGGTAGCCAGCTCGGAAGGAATGATATAGGCAATCAGTTTGGGTTCGAGGCCGTCGGCGCCTTCTACTTTTACTACCGTATCTTTTACTCCGGCTATTTTTGATAAATAATGCTCTATTTCCTCCAACTCAATACGATATCCTCTTATCTTGGCCTGATTATCGCTCCTGCCCAAACAAACAAGCTCTCCGTTAGCCAGGTACTTACCCAAATCACCGGTCTTGTAAATACGGTCTCCTTCCCCGTCGGAGAACGGGTTGGGTATAAAACGTTCAGCTGTTAGTTCGGAACGTTTATAATAACCTAATGCTACGCCATCGCCGCCTATAAAAATTTCACCTTCGGCATCCGGAGGTAACAATGCGTGATTCTCATCAAGAATATAAACACTTGTATTACGGATAGGCGTTCCTATAGAAATAAAAGTATCCTTTGTGGTTATCTCTTTTACCGTAGACCAGATGGTAGTTTCAGTGGGGCCATACATATTAAACAGGCGGCCACATTTCTGCAGCAAGGAATCGGCTATTGTTTTTGACAAAGCTTCACCACCGCATAACAGGGTTAGCGACTGCCTGGAAGGCCAGTCTTCCTGCAACATCAGTTTATAGGTGGCGGGGGTTGCCTGAAAAATATTAATATCTTCAACGTTCAGTAAATCTATTAAGGCCTTACTGTCTTTAGTGACCTTCCTGTCAGCTAAAACCAGCTCCCCGCCGGATACCAGGGGTAAAAATATCTCCAGCCCGGCTATATCGAAAGATACCGTGGTTACCGCCAATAAACGAGTATGAATATCTGTATGAAAAATATCTTTCATACTCAAAAGAAAATTCAACAGGTTTTTATGAGACACCATCACCCCTTTGGGTTTGCCTGTTGAGCCAGACGTGTATAACAGGTATGCCAAATCATCCCCTGATACTTTTATGCGCGGGGCAGTAGGATCAACATCCTTTAATGCCGCTTCTACCTCTTCAATGGCCAAATGCTTTGAAGAAGGTGTTTCAGGATTACCCGGAAAAGTACTGTCAGTTATCACAAAAGCCGCCTCCGAATCTTCTAGCATCAGCTTTATGCGGTCTTCCGGGAATTCGGGATCAATCGGCAAATAAGCAGCGCCGCACTTTAATACCGCCAACAAAGTTATTATAACCTGGGGCTGCGGTCCAAAATGATGCCCACTATACTACCCTTTTGAACACCCTTTGTTAATAAATAGTTGGCATATTTATTGATTATTTTATCTAACTCCCTAAAGCTGTAGGAATCTGACCGGAATTTTAAGGCAATACCATCAGGGTTTTGATGCGCAGCCGATTCGAACAAATCCACCACACTGCCCTTCGGAAGCGGCTTATACATCTGATTCTGCATTTTCATTTTTTTCATTCAGCATATAACGATACCTGCGCTGGTTGCTGATATACCCAGGAGATAAAAACTTCTTATTAATCAGGTAACTGCAGTTGCGGTTTCGTTAAATTCATGCATTCTGTAAATTCAATATGAAGTGATATTTTTCTTTTGAGTTAATGGTATTCACTAATATTTACCAACAATAACCTGGCTTATGATAATTCATATTTCTATTATAACCTGGCCATCCCATAAAGGCTCACCTGTCAGGAGCGCATTATAACAACAGTGATAAACAACCGGGATAAAGCATCGCTGTTTTAAATAGAGAGAGCCGTTTTCCATTTTAAGTCTAGTGTTCATAGCTTTTGAGGCTATTATGTATTAGTTTAATTAGAAGGCATCTCTTTTTAAATAAAACATCCCTATGCTTCAAAGATACAAATTTTCGGCCTCATTCAGGCCGTTATATGCAGTAAATGCCTAATTTTTATAGAAAATATACGATTTAGAAAATGCTTTAATTCAATGAATGTCGCAGCTTCTCTCCATATAATCGCTTTTAATCTTGTTTGATCATAGTGCCCGACGCCGGGTTTGAAAACCAGCGCATAATAACTGCAGCAGGAAACATATACATATTTTTCAAAAAATCAAAACCCATTCATTGAATCCCTGTCCATTTTTTAAGGCAAACATATCTATACAAATAAATTATTTATTTAATATAACAACAAGCAACACCACTCATCTATACTTATGCAGAGGCGGCTATAGGGCGTCCTTTACAGGTAGCGGTTGCAACTTTCCTCAACCCTTCCGGATCAAAAAAATAATGAGCCACGCCATGCTGCCCATCCTTTTCCCCGCTTCATAAAACAAATAAGGCTGCAAAAGAGGGTTATTTTGTCCTCTTTACAGCCTTAGGAGACCGATCGCGCGGCTCTTTATGCGTTATAAAGTTTTTCGTAGTACTCGTGTGCCATGCGGTTACTGTCGAACTGGAATCTCACATCCTGCATTCCGTTCTTCATAATCTGGCGCCATGTATTATAATTTTCGTAATACAACGGCAATATCTCGTTCGTTAGAATTTCGTACAGTTTATTCAAATCATACTGATCCTGATCGAAGGTTGACATATTTGCGTAATCCGCCTTTGGTATCACAAACCCGTTATGTCCGTGGTTGATAAACTCGGGTATCCATCCGTCATCGGTGGAGAAATTAACCGCGCCGTTCATAGCTGCTGTCATACCACTGGTTCCCGAAGCTTCTCTTGGCACACGGGGATTATTGAGCCAAACATCTGCCGCCTGCTTTAATCTTTTGGAAAGTCCCAGTTCGTAACCCACTAAAACGGATACATTTTTATAATTTTTACTTAAATGCACCAGTTCATTAAATTCACTGATAGCCGGGTGGTCCATGGGATAAGGTTTCCCGGCCCAGATAATCTGCACAGGGTATTTCTGGTTGTTCATCAGTTCAAAAAACCGATGTGGATCAGAGGCAATCAAACCGGCTCTTTTATAACCCGCAAATCTTCTCGCCCATACAATGGTGAATACGTCGGGGTTAAAAAGCTTTCCTGTCTGGTCTGCTACTATTTCAAACGCACGTTTCTTCATCCATTTCTTACGATCATCAAAGCCGTAATCATCACCCACATCTTTAAACTTGTACATCTGCTTATCGGCCCAGTACGTCCAGTTTTGCGCATTGGTAATAGAAATAATAGGGCATATATTGGGATATTTCCCCATATCCCTCGACACTTCACCATGCAGTTGGGATACACCGTTGGCAAGACGTGCAAATCGCAGCGCTACGAGCGAATGATTGAATGAATCGCTGTAATCCTGTGTAAGCTGCTTTACCTCATCTATGCTTAAACCACAGAAATAAGTCATTTTATGACAGAGATAGATATCGTGCTTTTCATTACCCGCTTCCTCCGGAGTATGCGTGGTAAACACCAGTCTTTTTCTAACTTCTTCTATATTGCGGCCATACCTCTGGTACAGGTAAAAGGCTGCGGATAAGCCGTGGGCTTCGTTAAGGTGGTATACGTCCGGGTTAAAATTAAGGATATCCACCAGTTTGGCACCGCCAACACCCAAAAGGATAAACTGCGCTACTTTAGCAGCTACGTTACTATCGTATAACTTATGGGTAATAGTCTGAGATACGTAATCATTTTCGGGCAAATCGGTACTCAATAAAAATAAAGGCGCGGTTTTAAACGTATCCGGATTCAGATACCATGCTTTTACCCAAACCGGATGATCGTGTACATCGATCTGGAATTTGATTCCGGTATCTTCCAGGAAGCTGTATATCTTCTCATTCCATGCCACATCAAGGGTCTGATCCTGGTTGCGCTCCTGGTCGTAGTATCCGTATTTCCATAAAATACCGATACCTATCATATTTTGTCCCAGCTCGTAAGCACTTCTCAAATGGGACCCTGAAAGAAAACCTAAACCACCGCTATATATCTTTAAAGGTTGATGGGTAGCAAATTCCATCGAAAAGTAAGCGACCTTTTTGTATAATTATTATCAATTTCGTAGGGTACATTATAGTTTTGAAAACTCATAATCTAAAATCATTTTAAGCTGGGCAAGATAAACTAATTTACCCTGAAGTTTGTACTAAGATTTTTACTTGGGCATAATGTGTGGAAAATACATATTAAGCAGATCAAACTACGTAATCCCACCATTTTTGATCGCTTTGGGAAGAGGCTACTACGTTATCGATAAAAGCCATGCCGCGTACACCATCTTCTACCGTAGGGTAATCAATAAGCGGATCGGGAGTTTCGTTGTTTAATTTTGCAGATAACGCCAGCACGAAATTTTTGTAAATATTCCCAAATGCTTCCAGATAGCCTTCGGGATGACCGCCCGGGGTACGGGTATTGAACTGCGCAATGGGCGACAGGTAACCATTACCTGTGCGGTATACCTGTGCCGGGGCATCCAGCCATTTAACCAGTAATGTGTTCGGTTCCTGCTGGCTCCACTCCAGGCCGCCTTTTTCACCATAGAGGCGTATTTTCAAATTATTTTCTTCGCCTGCCGCTACCTGGCTGGCAATGAGTACGCCGCTGGCGCCTTTATCAAATTTCAGCAGCATGGCACCATCGTCGTCCAGCAACCTGCCGGGTACCACAATGTTAAGATCGGCACAAAGCTTCACTATTTTCTGGCCCGAAATATACTCGGCCAGATGGGCGGCGTGCGTGCCTATATCACCCATACATCCCGCTTTCCCGCTTTTCGACGGGTCGGTTCTCCAGGCTGCCTGTTTGTTTCCATCGGCTTCACTAAACTGGCTTAGCCAACCCTGGGGATATTCTACATAGATCTTCCTGATCGCCCCAATTTCCCGTCTGCCACCATTTTTCTTGCTTCCTTCACTAAAGGATAACCGGAATAAGTATGGGTCAGCCCCAGTAAAAGCCCCGTTTCATCCACTTTTGCCTTCAGCGCTTTTGCCTGTTCCAGCGTAAGCGTCATAGGTTTATCAATCATTACATGGAAACCATGCTCAAGAGCCATCATCGCGGGCTCGAAATGCGCAAAGTTGGGTGTTACAATAATCACAAAATGCATACGCTTATCTTCCGGCAATTTGCTTTCCTTTTGAATCATTTCTTCAAAGCTCTCATAGATCCTGTCTTCGGGTAAAAACAACTCCCTACCTGACTCTTTGGCTTTTTGAGGGTTTTGACTAAGTGCGCCGCAGCACAATTCTATCAACCCATCCATGTTCAAAGCAATACGATGTACGGCGCCGATAAAAGCGCCCTTTCCCCACCGACCATGCCGGCCCTTAATTTAGATTTCATCCGTGTATTTTTTGTTTTACTTTTTATTGAACAACCTTGCAAATACCTTTTCCTGTTATAAGCCATTTTATGCATTACCTGTAAACCTACCCGGTTGCACAAAATCAATCGTTTCTTTTAACAGACTTTCCAAAACAGCAGGTATTTGCCTGCTACGAATATACGTTTTTCAAAATGATGGCTACCGCCTGCCGGCAAAATTTCATTTCCTCAAAATATTTCCCCATCTTGCACGTACCATGAACTTAAAAGCATTTTCTTTATCCACCCTGGCTTTATTAACAGCTGCTGCTTTCTCCTGCAAAAACAAAGAGCAAAAAAGCATTCCCGAAATAGTAGACAGTACCATGAAAAATGTGGTGGAGAAAATAGCGCCGCCTCAGAAGGAAAATTTAAAGCCGGTTATTACTTACCATTGGATGAAGAAAAAGAATGGCAGTCGTTAAAAGACTCTTTCGAGGGCTTAAAACATTTAAACATCCTGAATGCAATTAACAGGGTAGATACCACGCATCTTAGGAGGCTGGACAGCATTCTTGTTCCTAACGACTTCTCCAAGCCTTTAAGCACGTACCTGCCGTTTCCCGAAAGTATAGACCTGATAAAAGACGTTAGCAAGATCATACTATTCTCGTACCCTACACAGGTTTTTGCAGCTTATGAAAATGGCAAGCTGGTATTAACCGGACCTACCAACATGGGAAAAAAAAAGAACCAAAACACCTGAAGGTTTATTTTTTACCAATTGAAAGCCAAAAAAACCATCAGCACGGTAGATGATGAGTGGGTGCTGAAATGGAACTTTAATGTACATAATAAATGGGGCGTAGGATTTCATGAATACGCTTTACCCGGCTACCCGGCCTCTCATAGCTGCATGCGCTTACTGGGCGCCGACGCACAATTTTTATATAGCTGGGCAGATCAATGGATATTGAAAAACGATCGTGAGCTATTAGCTTATGGAACGCCTGTAATTGTGTTTGGGCAATACCCGTTTGGTGAACCCAGGCCCTGGTTTAAAGTGGCAGAAGATCCGAAAGCACTGGATATTCCCAAGATAGCCTTGCCCATTATATTCAGCCACACCTGCAAACGATATTGGAAAGACAACAGCAGCGACAATCCGTAACAACCACCGCTGCAAAAAATTAGTTTGCTTAAGACCCGATTATGAAAAGGATTTTAACCCTTTTGCCCTTTAGCCTGTTGGTGCTTTGCACAAACGCCCAGGATACTAAAGATATTAACTGGAATCAGGTGCGAAGAAAATACAATAGCGACAGTTCACGGATGGAGCTTAGCCTGAATAACATACCATTAAACGGTGTTTACAAACAACGCTTTGATGACGGTGGCTTCGGGCTGTATAATATAAAAACGGACTGATCACCGGTGACGTGTTATGGTACAATGCAGCAGGAAAAGTATCTGCGCGGATGGGATATAAAAACGGGGTGCGGCATGGCAAAAAAGAAAACTACGACGGGCAGGGAAAACCCTGGTTAAAAGAAAACTACCTGCATGGAAAGCTGGACGGGGTAACAGAAATGGTTACTTCAGGCACTACCGCTACTACGCATTATAAACATGGTAAAAGAGAAGGGCTGGCCACCCGTTACGTTAACGGGAAACTGTCTTCGGAAGAAAATTACAAAAACGGCCTGAAAGATGGTACATCCAGGAGCTATATAAACGGCGAGCTTCATTCAGAAACCAATTATAAACAGGGTTTAAAAGACGGGTTATCGCGCACCTATGCCATGGGCCAGCCGGCAATGGAAACCATGTATAAAAACGGCAAAAAGCATGGCTTATTCAGTATGTACGCTAATGGAATAAAAACGCAGGATGCCTATTATGCCGATGATAAACGACATGGCCCCTCGCGTATGTATAAACCAGATGGAAGCGTGCTCTTTACGAACTACTTCTTCAATGACCAAAAAGTAACCAAAGAGGAGTTCGAAAAAGAAACAGGTAGCCGGCCGTTTTATTAATGCTGCCCACATCCGCAACCATGCCCTGTTGTTTCATCGTGCCAGGAAATGCCGTAGCATTTTTATACAGCTCCCACGAAAACTTCGTTCTCGGTTTAGGATGATTGCCTGTTTCGTTCATCTGCTCAGCATCATACAATCTTCCGTTAGCCATCGTGTATCGGATGAACTCTGTATTATATATATCTTCTAACGGGTTTTTATCAAGTACAAGCAGATCGGCGAACTTCCCTATTTCAAGAGACCCTATATTACCGTCTAAGCCTAAACTTTTCGCGGGATTAATAGTTGCCGTCTTTAGCGCCTCATGCGGGCTCATTCCGCCTTGTGTCATCATCCAGATCTCCCAATGGGCACCAATGCCCTGTATTTGTCCGTGAGCGCCCATATTCACCAACACACCTGCATCGCTCAATCTTTTCAGGTTTTTAGAAGATAAGATATGCCCGTTGATATACTCTTCTTCCGGCAACATGGTACGATGACGGCTGCGGGCGTCAATTACCTCCCGTGGCGTAAAGCGCATCAGTCTTTCCTTCTCCCATACATTGGTATGCTGGTACCAGTAATACTCACCGCTCACCGAACCATAATTTACAATAAGAGTGGGTGTATATGCGGTTTGCGATCTTTTCCACAGCTGCATAATATCGTCTTGTAACACCGCTATGGGCATATTATGCTCAATAGTGGTATGCCCGTCGAGTATCATGCTGGTGTTATGAAAAAGAATGATCCTCCTTCGGGTACCACTTCCATATTCAGCTCGCGCGCAGCCTGTATGATCTGCTGGCGTTGTTCCTCCGGGGCTGGTTATAACTTTTTACAGAAAACGCGCCAAAAGCCTTGGTACGTCTCAATGCGCTCCTGGCATCATCGAGTGAGTTGATCACGGCTTTAAAATCGCCGTCCGCACCATATAAAATAGTACCGGTTGAGTATACCCTTGGCCCCACAATGGCGCCGGATTTTACGAGCTCTCCATTGGCAAATACAAATTCGCTATTGGCCGAGGGGTCATGGATCGTAGTGACCCCATAAGCCAGGGCCGCATAGTAAGGCCAGTGCTTCTGCGGCGTAATACCGGTTCTGAAATGACCGGCATGCGCATGCGCATCAACAAAACCCGGGATAATTGTTTTGCCAGATGCATCAATTGTTTTTGCAGTAGATGGAATATTAACCTCGCCTGTTTTACCTACTGCCTTAATTTTATTTCCTTCCACTATAATGGTTCCGTTTTCAATCACCTCGTTATCCTTCATAGTAATGATACGCGCATTGGTAAAAGCAATGGTTCCGGTCGGCTTGTCCATTGCGACCTGCAAGCCCACTTCTTTTCCCTGCTCAGGAATTTTAAATAAAGAGTCGGGCTTGTTGGCAATAAACTCAAAACGTTCATCGAGGTTGATGGTATAATACTGGCTGCCCAACGTGTAATGGAGCTTTTTTGCATCGCTGCTCCAGTGCAGGTTATACCCGGCATCTTTAGATACCAGTTTTACGGGAAAATCGGAAGAGCCTCCGCCGATCTCGATAGTTTTCCCGGTTTTTGGAAAAGCCGCCACATATGCCTTGTGCAGGTCGGTAAAAGCAATCCATTGCTCATCAGGTGAAACCGGAAATTATTTCCATAAGTACTTTTCAGCAGTACTTTTTCGTCTTCGCCATTTAGTTTGCAACTGGATAGGTTGTTGCTGCCCGTTTCAAAATAAATCCTGTCGCCCGCAGTATTAAAGAAAGGCGTTCCGCCGCGCTGAATCACAAACTGTTCGTCAGCCCCATCAGCCAACATTATGTAAATACCCGGCTGGCTGGTATGTGCGGGCCCCAAAGCATCACTTCCGCCCTCTTTAATAAAAACAATCTTTTTATTATCATTGAAAAAAGACGGTGTGCGGTAAATACCTTTTGCTTTGCTTTGGTAAGCTTTACCGGCCTGGCAGCTCCATCAATACTGGTTTTGTAGATAGCACCCGAATTTTCGTCATTCCAGGTAGTATATAAAAGCTGTTTTCCATCGGCGGAAAAAGAAGGTTCAAATTCAAAATCACTGCCGTTCGTTATCCTTTCCGGTTTTCCATCGGGCAATCTTTTCTTCCATAAATAGCCAACCGCACTAAACACCAGCCATTTTTCATCAGGAGAAGTAACCGCCTGCCTGATTACGTTTACCTTGAAATTAGCGACGTCAAGATCCTGTTTAAAACGTACCGCATCATAGATTCGTTGATTCACATTGCAGGTAAAAGGAATAGTAGTGGCTTTATTTACCCCTTCTACCTCTACTTTCATAATATTGCCATTGGCCCAGATGTAAATGTGACGATCGTCGGGCGACCAGGCATACCCCGTATAAATACCAAATACGGTCCATGCTTCCTGCTGATCCTTACTCAATTGGTCATATACCGGCCATTCTTCCCCGGTTTGCAGGTTGCGCAGGTATAAAACGGTTTTCGTACGTACCCGTTTTACAAAAGAAAGGTATTTGCCATTATGAGATAGCTGGGGCGTACTGCACCTCCTCCCCGCCGGTTACATTTTCTACTTTTCCTTTGTCCCTGTCGAAGCGGCGGATCATAAATATCTGGTTGTTGGGATCCTTATTATATTGAAAGAGCCCGCCGGGATACATATCCTCGCTAAAATACACATAGCGCCCGTCCGGGGATACACAGGGCTCATTTACATCCTGCTGATCGTTTTTACGCGTGGTTAGCTGCAGGCCATTACCGCCAGACAGGTGATACATCCACATTTCACCGGCACCCAGCGAACGGCCTGAAGTAAAATGCTTCCTGGCCACAAGGTATTGCCCGTCGGGGTCCATACGGCATTATTCAACAATCTAAAACTTTCTTTGGTAACGGCCCGGGCATTCTTACCATCCTTATCCATTACCCAGATATTATCTCCACCTCCTGCGTCGGAAGTAAAAGATATTTTTTCCGTCGGGACTAAAACGGGCTGCACTTCAAATGCATGGCCGCCACGTAACAGCGTAGCGGATCCACCGGTGGCGGGAATGCTATAAATATCTCCCAACAGGTCAAAAACAATTTCTTTACCATCGGGAGAAACATCGAGATTCATCCAGGTACCTTCCTTTACTGTAAACGACACTTCTTTATAAGGGCCGCCAGGATTGGAAACGTCCCATTTCTTATTGTCGGTTTTGGTTTGTGCCCCAATACTAAAAGGCAATGCCGAACATAGCAGCACTGAGATCAACTTCATACTTGCAACTGATTATTGAGTAGGAAAGATAATCATGCAGCGTGGCACTACAAAATTTTTGCGTATGCTTTACTTTCTGTTAAGAACTGCGTTGTTTGCTGTAATAAACATTTAAGACCAGCACACTGATATTAATGAGCAAAGAAACGGAGTTGGAAACTATTATAATATAATCTTCGCCATAACGCCATACCAAACCCATAGGGCCAATCCCGAAATAAGTATCGCCAGCATCCAGTAAGAAATATCTGAAGCTTTTTTATCCCGGGCAATCTTCACAAGTTGGGGAAGTAACGAAACAGCGGTACAAACGCTGGCGGCAACACCTATGATGGTATGAATAGTCATGGAGCTGGGAGTAAGTTGAACGGTTAGAAACAATATTTGTGCCACCGGTACGATCGGGCTAAAGAACAGCCACTACATCCTGCACTAGATGAACGAAACAGCGTTCTCAGCGTAACTGTCATGATTAAGCACTCTTCTGCTTACTACCGGTCTCCAGCATCAGCTACGGTTACTTATTATGCAAACTTAATGTTGTCAGACGATCTTTGCCGAGGGAATTTTGGTAAGCAAAAGGTGAAGGTTGAACCCTTACCCAACTCACTTTTTACATGAACCGTACCGCCATGCCGCTCGATAATTTCCTTGCTGATATAAAGTCCCAGGCCCAAACCAGAAATGCTTGTACTTACCCTGTCTTCGCGGTAAAACTGGCTGAAAATATACTTTATATTCTCGGGGCTGATACCAAGCCCCTGATCAACAACAGAAACGCACACCTCATGCCCGCGGTCTTCTATGATTACTTCTATCGCGCCGCCGTTAGGAGAATATTTTACGGCGTTATTGATGAAATTTGCCAGTACCTGCTCCACCCTCATGCGGTCTGCATGCAGGTATGTTGGCCCGTCAGCCTTGAGTGTAATTTCATGCGTAGCCGTTTGTTTCTGCATTTCAATTAACTCTGCCGCCACCTCCGTCATATCCATATCCTGAAGCTCGAACTGCATTTTGCCCGCCTGAATCTTTGAAACATCAAAAGATCGTTTACCAGAACAATCAACCTCCTAAGCTGGTTCATACTTTTCTGAACGAACGACTGATTGACCGGATCATTTTTTAACTGCGCATGTACAATTTGCAAGAAGCCGCTTACAGAGGTTAGCGGGGTTTTGAGCTCGTGAGTAGCCAGCGCAATGAATTCATCCTTCTTTCTGCTCAGCAGCTGCACCTGCTCGAAGAGCAAAGAGTTATCCAATGCAACACCTGCCTGGGATGCCATACTAACTACCAGATCTTCATGATCAACAGTAAACCTGCCCGCTTCAGAATGTCCGAAAAAAAGGCCTCCTATAACATCACCGCCGCCGGTGAATACAGGAACTGCCAGGTAACTTGTTACAGGTAAATGCCCTTTCGGCATCCCGAAATGCGGCGCCATTTTTCCATAACGGGGTCTTTTTTATATCGTCAACGCGTACAACGCCTTCACCACTGAACGTGGGATGAAATACGGCAGTATTTCTGGGCATACCAAACTTCTCGAAGGCTTCGCGTGGAGCTCCGGCCAGGGTATATAACATGTAAGACTCACCGCTCTGATCCTTAATATTGTAAAAGAATGCGCCAAACTCGGCGCCCACAAGTTGCGTGGTTGCATCTGTAACCTTTTGCGGGATATCCCGAACGTCCAGTTTTTCAGAGATCGTTTTGGCCATACTGTTTAATATCTGAAGGCGCTCAGCGTACTGCCGCATAGTCTCATGGCCAATCTGTTCGCGCGTAATATCCCTGGCCATTTTTGATGCGCCAATTACCGTACCATTCCCATTCCTGACCGGGGAAACAGTCAGCGACATTGTAATTAAAGTACCATTCTTCGTTTTACGGATGGTTGGAAAATGCTCTACTTTTGAGCCTTTCCTTACTTTTTGGAGTATATACTTTTTTCGTCGATCCGGTCTTCCGGTATAATTAATGCAACGTCTTTACCGATCACTTCCCGCTCTGTATAACCCAGTATGCGCTCTGCACCTTTATTCCAGCTCGTGATCAGGCCGGTAACGGTAATACCAATAATAGCATCATCCGAACTATCCACAACGGCAGCCAGGTTGGCCTTTCTTTCTTCCGCCAGATGTCTCGAACTAATATTACGAGCAATCTTCGAAACTCCAACTATCCGACCTCCGTGGTCTCTAACAGGTGAAACCGTAAGCGATATCGGCACCAGATCACCATTCTTTGTTTTCCTGATTGTCTCAAAATGCGCTATCTTCTCACCTCTCCTTATTTTGCCGAGAATAACTTCCTCTTCGTGCAACCGCTCATCGGGAATCAATATCGTAATGGGCCTGCCAATTGCTTCTTTATCTGTATATCCAAACATAGATTCGGCAGCCGGGTTCCAGCTGGTAATGATGCCTTCGAGGGTTTTGCTGATAATTGCATCCTGCGAACCTTCGATGATGGCCGCCAGGCGGTTGAGCGCAACTTCAGCTTCTATTTCTTTTGCAATATCATGAACGATTTGAGAAGCGCCGATAATACGGTCGTCATTAACCTTTATGGGTGATAAAGATAAAGAGACCGGGATAGCGTTACCGTTGGCGTTCAGCCGAACGGTTCGGTACTGCCTGACCCTCTCACCATTTAATATCTGCCTTAATAGGCGCTCCTGCTCTTCCAGCAGATCGCCGGGAATAAGGACAGAAACCGGCAACCCAAGAAGGTCCTGGGGCTCATAATTCAAAACATCTTTGATCGCAGGATTTACAGTAAAGATGTTCCCATCCAGATCATGTATTAAAACGGCATCCTGCATTCCGTCAAACACCGCTGCCAAACCTAGAAAATGAGAGGAGACATCATAATTCATTAAATATGGCTGATTTAAGTTAATTGTCTATTTCTACAGGGCATATGAAAATATGGCTTTGGGGCTTCTTACCAACAAAAATAATACTTTCAAACCTGGAAACCCTTTATTACTGGAAATCCCCTGCTACAAAGTTATATACAACACGAATATTGTATGCACAGATCATCATTTTCTTCTTTATAACAGATCTGAGACCTTTTATAAAGTTAATGCAGTCATTCTCTTCAGATGCTTGAAAAAGCATAGCTTGGAAGGTTTATAAAGAAGAATAATTTCCGGGAAACGTATGTAAATGATAGTGAGCGCTTAGAGAGAAACATTGTTTTCCCCGGCTGTCAGGTATCCCTGAAATAGCGGCTGGCCGGGCTTAGGCGTTTCGCCAGAAACTTTTTAAAAGGAAGTGAAAAGTACCCTGAAAAAGAGCATACTCCATATAAAAACCTCATGTTACACTAGCCAACCGTAAATTAATAGGTCCTACAGGCCGGTATTTGCCTGTCCTGGTTTTAGATAGCCTTCAGGCGTGAAAGCAAAAACATGCTTCTTCATCTTCTCTTCATCTTAGGCGAATATGTTTGGCGTACTATTAAACAAAGTATCCTCAATTTTAAAATTCAGTATTTATGAGCAAAAATGTAAGGCTTTCATTCGTAACATATTGTGTATTTATTGTTGGTGCCGCCAACGCCCAGGTCGGTTTAAGTTCTGCCGTCAAGAGCACGGTTGGAGCTTCTGTATCATCCACCGTGAACGCCGCTAAAGTTGCTTCTGCAACAACTAATGCAGTTAACAAAGTTTCCGCCGCCACTTCAACTGCTGTCGATAAAACCAAAGCGGCAGGTAATATAGCTGTTGAAAAAACAACCTCAGCGGCAGACAATACCATACATGCTGGAAATACCGCAGAAGCAGCAGCTAAGGTAGATGTAAATACCAATGTTGATGCAGGAGTAAAAAGTGATGCATCATCAGAGATCTCTTCACAAGGAGCTGTACATGCAAGTACAACAGCCAGCGAAAAAGCCCAAACGCATTCAAATTCCAATTCTGCTGTAGGCGGCAGTGGCGTTGCTGTGGTTGGCGCAGGTGTCAACACTTCCACAGATACAAAAGCTGAAGTATCGGGTACTACAGTTACAGAAACATCGAATACTATAAATAGAAATGCCGAGACTGCAGATGCCCAAACGAGAAGCACCCTTGCGAAGGGCGCCCGTAAAACCAGAGCCGCGGCAAAAAAGTGTTGAAAAAGCTAATAATCTGACACCATCTGTAGAGGCCAAAGCCAGTACTTCTACTTCAGGCAACATAAAGGTAGATTAATAGCTCCGTAGTTATTATTTGTAATACGGGTACATTCCAAATTGCCGCTATCGTCGTGCCGACCGCAGCAAAGTCATCTCGTCAATATAGAAGGAGACCCCTCGGCTTCGCTCGGGGTGACGTATTGTAAGAGTATTTGTTTGGGGGTGACAATTTGGAATGCACCCTGTAATGCCCCTCGTATCGGACGAAGGGCTTTTTATTATTTCCAATCGAACACAACGTTATTACACAGTATGAAAAAAAAGCATAATATTTTTCTCTTTGACAAGTTTCTTTTTTTGTCCCATATTTTGTTGGGGACAGCAGGACAGTTCCGGGAAAAGTGAGTTGGGTATTGGGGTTAATTTCCAAACAAAACTGCATTATTTTGGAAGAACAGACCGTTTACAAAGTAGTGCGCTGGTGCCTAATATAGGATATCAGTTAAAAAACGGGCTCTATATACAAAGCAATTTCATTTTTATCCAGAATAAAGCTATTTCTACTACTTATGCCGGAGCTACCGTTGAAGGAGGATACCGCTTTAAACCATCAAAACATTTCAATGGTAACATTTTTTATACGCAGGTATTATATAAAGACAAGAGCCAGTTGCCACAGTCTGCGCTAAAAGGACAAACCGGGGTTAATATAGCTTACACCGGTACTGTAATCAATATAAATGCCGGGGTGATCTTAAGTTCACCAAAGGACCAACTGATGTTGGAGCGACTTTAGGGGCTGATCATATTTTTATCATCCACAGACAAAACAGCCATTGGGCATTTGCAGTAAATCCTTCATTTTATCTATATGCAGGTACTCACCAGTTTACTAAAAGTTATATAGAACAAAAAAACTTCCTGGGGATTCCTGTGTCTGAAAGTGAAAGGACGCAAAGCTACAATCGGTTTGACATCCTGTCTTATGAAGCTTCCACACCTCTTGTTGCTGTTTTCAAAAAGCTCTATGCAACCGTAGTGCCGGCGTATGTAATACCACAAAATCTGCTGGAGGGTGAATCAGGAGCTAAATTGTTCTACCTTACATTTGGTGTTGGCCTTAAACTTTAGTTTTGCTTTGACATGACAGCCTTAAACTTTAGTAATTGTTTTAAAGCCACATGCTCTACAACATACCCCATCCAGGCATCCTCTTTCAACTGTCCCCAAAAGCTCCTCCTATCCCGGCAAGCAATGATGTGTTTGCAGGCAGGACATCAATCCTGTTAAGCGTACGATAAAGCCAATTTCATCTGTACAAGCCGGTGATGCCTAACCGGCCAATAATTGGGACTACTCAGGATCGTTATGGCTCCTATTGTTGTGGAAAAGGTTTGATCTTTACCAGGTGAATCAAAACCAATAATACCGGGAGCCGCTATCGATAGTAGTCCACCAGGTAATCCAGTAGTCCATGTATTTAGTATATGGTGTGGAAACTGGTATCTTTCTCTACAATAAGGGAAATAAAATACCGCAGATAAAAACATCTTTCTGATTATTTCATATCCCGCTTTCCGGGGCATCAATTTTGGCGACTTTCAGGAGAAGCCTGCCGGGCTACCTGCATTTCATCACCTTATAAAGCTGGAAGAAAATAAGGTAATGATTCTACCTCCATGGATAATCATGCGATTTTTACGAAGGCTGCTTTAAAGCTTTATGCACCGGATACCGGCTCTTCTTTTTCTATTAACCGCTTATATATACCGTTCCAGAGCCCTATTCTGTGCTCTAACGACTTTACAGACATTGCTTGTGCCTCTCTCCAATTCAACTCGTCATCACCGCATAAATGCTCGGTCATTTGTAAAGCCAGGTTACTATGATGGTCTCCGTCAACTTCTATGTGCCGCTCAATGTAGTATTTAAAAATAGAAACCTCTTCCGGGAAATCATTATGAATTTCCTTAATGATCGACAGGAACATTGCCGGGATCAGATCTTCTCTTCCAAAAGTAAAAACTGCCGCCTGCAAATAATCCTTGCTGCTTTCAATAGTATCAAATGTAAATTGTACAAATTGCTGAGCTTCCGCGGGAACCCGGGCAAAATGGAAGGCTTCTTTTAAATTATTATTCTTTTCGAGATGGGCAATAAAGGCTTCTATTTTTGAAGTATCTGCACCACATTGCTTCATCGCTTCGAGATATAGCTCAAAATGGCTAATCCGCCTGCCATGCTCGTCAACATCCGATTCCTCTCCTACAACTATTTCATTAATCAGATGACGGGTATCAGCGCTACCTTTTGGAAACCAGGGTACAGAAGTGCAGGTGAGACCATTTTGCAGGGATTTAAGCAGGGACATAAAGTCCCATACAGCATAAACATGATACTCCATAAAAATCTTTAAATCTTCAAGGCTTTTAATAGCAGTATAAACTTTATGGTTAATTATCTGCTGTCTTACCGGCTCAATGGCATCCTGTAAATCTTTGATTCTATTGTTCACTAACTAATATTATTTTCAAGGGGCGAAGTTAGGTCAACTTTTCATACACTACCCGCGTTTTTGAAGGATCGGCTTAAAAATAGGCATAGTTTAAAATATAAATCGGGAATGGCTATCTTCCGTCAATCAGATTGTATGGCTTCTAAGCTGCATTGGTCTCCGCTAACTGACCACCTACATAAACGCGATACTCAGCTGACTGATTCAACATCTGATTTAACTTATCGAAATGCCCGCGATTCTCCAGGTCGAAAATGAATTGGTATTTACCTTTCATACGGCTTGCGAAGCCGCGGGCTTTGATGAGCGCTTCATAGTAATTTAAAAGTAATACCTTCCAGCCACCTTCCTGCCCTTCTACAGCATTCTCATATGGTTCCAGGATAATAAATCTTCTTTTCTGATCCTTTAAGCGCAGCAGCAATGCTATCTCTGCTCTTATCCATTGGTTTGACATTGCTTTATTAATTTTAAAAATCGTTAATGCAAATGGCGGGCCAAACAAAGTGTATAAGTAGCCTGTGCAGCTCATTATATCTGATTATATAAAGCCATAATCCGCGTTTGCATTTTCAGTAACTGACCAGGTCAATCACGTACCGCATGCCTTATCCTTTTCAAAGGGATTATCCCTTTTCAACGGTTACAGAAGACTACAAAAGCAGCCCAGGTTGGTTGCCCCGAAGTGACATCACACTCCATCATAAGCAACCGGTAATTCAAAGCAACATACTATGTATACAGGTAAATGAAGCAGATCTTTTAAACAGAGAATTAAAACATGTTTAGAAACAACTTTAACTTATAAGCTAAATAGAAAAGCTGAAACGTATTGCTAAAATAAATACATTTGATATGCGAAAAACTGGTTGGCCAAGCGGGGCCGCCACTATTAAGAAAATCTAAATCAAAGTTACAAGTATGAAGAAAAAGGTGGTCCTCATCCAGGATAATGAAGATATTCTGGAAATAATGGATAAAGTTTTAGAAGATGAAGGTTTTGATGTCACCTCATCCTTAAATACCGAGCCGATTGAAGAAATCAGCGAGATCGATCCGGATGTTGTTGTAGTGGATGAACATATCCAGGGTGACAAAAAGGGTACAGAAGTAATCGAGGATTTAAAAACAGATCCGGATACTGAAGAACTACCTGCGGTACTGACATCAACCTCTATGGATCTGCCTAAAAAAGCCAGTCAATGCAAAGCAGATGATTATATCCAGAAACCTTTTGACCTGGACCACATGGTAGATGTAGTACGGAAAAATGCTGATGGATCTGTCACTGACACGATGGACTCTTAAGCTCGGGTTCAAAACTAACCCACACAATATTTTTGGAATACATGGATCAGGTCGGTTATTTCAAAAGGCTTGGCCAGGTAATCCGTTGCTCCATGTTGCATGGCAATGGATTTACCATCGCTGCTTGCTGATATGATCAGTACAGGCAAATCTCTGAGCCTTTCATCTTTCCTGATGGTTTGCAAGATCATATCGCCCGACATAACCGGCATCCAAAGATCCAGGATAACCAAAGCCGGATCATTTTGCCGTATCGCCCTGATTACATCAAGGCTTTTGGAAACAGCTACGGGCTCACAGCCGGCGGTGCCGGCCACAAGTTCGAGGAGCTCCAGGATGCTTTGATCATCGTCGCAAAGAATTACTTTTTATTTTTCACTGATCCTGCGTTTCTATAGGTATGGTAAAATTAAATGTAGCCCCTGGTTTCTCTCACTTTCCACCCAAATGGTACCGTTATGGTTTTTTATAATTTGCTCGCATATATATAAACCGATCCCCATGCCTGCAAATTTCTTTTGAAATTCAGCTCCCCGGAAAAATCGCTGGAAAATGCGCTGCTGGTCTTCCTGGTTAATTCCAACCCCGGTGTCCCTGACCGACAATTTTACATAATCGCTAACGGTAGATATATATACAAAGATTTCATTGCTGTCCGGGCTATATTTAATAGCATTGGCCAAAAGGTTATTTAATACCTGTACCAATTGCTGTTCATCGGCAAATACCCTGGCGTTTGTTGCACCTGTTACAATAATTTTATGCGTAAGAGTAGTACTCTGCATTTGCTCGATGGTTTCACTTACCATCTTATCAAAATCGAATAGTTCTTTATGAATTTCAATATTTCCCGACTGAATCCTTGACACATCCAAAAGATCTGTAATCAGGCTTCCCAGCCGGTCAATTGCGATATTTACCTTTTCAAAAATAACTTTATATTGTTCGGGTAAACCGGCCGGTTCCAGGCGTTTCAACATTTGCATGAAGCCTTTGATTGAAGTTAACGGCGTTTTTAACTCATGGCTGGCTATAGAAAGGAAATCATCCTTTCTCCTTTCAATCTCACGGCGTTCGGTGATATCCTCAATAGCTATCAGGATGCTATCTTTATATTGCCCTTCCAGTTCAACACGATAAGCATTTAATAGCATCAGTTTTTTGCCAATATGCGGAAAGTCATGCTCCACCTCAAAATCCAATACCGGGTTGTTGGTAGGTAATATTTTAATAAGCAATTCTTTTAATCTCTCAATATTCCACTGATGATTGCCCAGATCGTAAAATTTCCTGCCAATGGTTTCCTGGCTGTTCACCTTAAAGGTTTTAAAAAATGATCGTTGGCGCTGATTACGTTGAAATCCGGGTCAAGCACCAGCAAGCTTTCCCTGACGGTTTGTATGATACTCGATAAAAATGCTTCATTCTCCTTAAGCTCCCTGGTTCGCTCTTTTACCTGCTGTTCCATCAGCGCTTTTTGCTCTTTAAATCCAGCTCTGCTTTTTTACGAAGTGTTACATCATTCTGAACGCCGATAAAGTGGGTGATCACTCCTGCTTATTTTTGACGGGCGACATGTAGAGCTCATTCCAGAACAGATCACCGCTTTTCCTGTAGTTGCGTATCTCTACCCGGCATATCTTCCCCTCTTTCACTGCCTGTGCAATCTCCAGCCTTGCGCTTTGCGATCGATCTTTTCCTGCAGGAATCTGCAATTGTGGCCTATGATCTGTGAACGTTCATATCCGCTGATCCGCTCAAATGCTTGATTACAGTAAATGATCGGGTTGTCGGGTTGCAGATTATCTGTAATGATAATCCCCGAAACAGAAGCATTCAATGCGCCGAAAAGCAAATCGAAGCTCAATCCGTCGGTACGCTCGTTGAGGTTCACAATAGATGACAAAATGATTTATTTTATTTGCTGATTCACTGGCCGGATACTTTATCCAACTATCCTACTTCTCCAACCGGCAATACTCTTCAGTTTCGTAGTCATTACTAAAATGATACCAAAATCGTAATCCGGATCAACTATTCTACTATTTATTGAATATGGCACGGAGTTATTGACTACGTCTTAAATGGTCGCCCCGGTTCCGTTTTGCGGCCGTAACCCGGTTCACATTTAGAAATATGGGTTACCCGAACGGCAATGGTACGGAAGTTGTTTGGGGTTACAAGAAATTTACGATATGAAATCATTTAACTGGAAGGGGCTCCTGTATGATTCAACGGAACAATTACAACTTTCTGAAAGCAGGAAAACGATCAAAGCACAGTCAGATATAATTGGGTCGTTCCAAAACAACAATTATATTGTCAGGTACAACGCTGAAATAACCCGCGATTGGAAGGTCGCTAATTTTCAGGTTGTATATGCCGTAAATGGTAGTGAACAAGAAATAACCGGTATAAAAGAAGATGGTGACTGGATTATAAACGGAGCGCCTGATCCACATTTCAGGAATTTCCATTTTATAGATATAAGTCTGACGCCTTTTACTAATACTTTGCCCATTAATAACCTAAACATGACGATTGACCAGGAACAGGAAATTGCGGTAATCTATATCGACATCTTAAATGGCGATGTAAAACCGGTTAGGCAGCGGTATCGCAAGTTAACCGAAACGAAATACAGGTATGAAAATGTTCCGAACGATTTTACAGCAGCTATCCAGGTAGACAAAGATGGGTTTGTTGTATTATACCCTGGCTTGTTTGAAAGAATCAATCACAACACTATTAAAAATTAGGTTGCACTGTTTGCACTTACCCAGCGGGCAAAAGCTTAATACCTTTATTCTCCCATTTATTGTGAACTACAATATCAGCCAGCCTATCATTAACCTGCATTTATTTGGGAGAGTATTGCCTGCTCTTTTTTGAGCATTCGTTAAAAAACAGGTAGTGAAAACATCGGGCAGCAGTTTCTACTTGTTGATCAATTGCACAATGAATGCAATCTTATTGTCTTGCTTGTCCCATTTTGAAATTTCTTTTTAATTTTTTTCCGGGAACTTTTTTTTGATATCTCTTAATGCGTTTCCAATGGATTTCCTCAGGTATAAACTCTCTGTCCATTTATTTGAACTGATTAATGCAATGGCTATTTCAGGATTTTCCTGAAAAAATCGCGGCCCGTCCAAATGCGCAGCCCTTCCGTTACTGCCCTGGCAATATTGCTGTTTTTATGCTTTATCCAGAACTCAATTTGGGGAAGCGCCTTTTCATATCCTGTTTTTTTTACAATAGGCGTCAAACGCCTTTGCAAGCATCTCCTGCACCCTCCAGTTTTCATCCTTTGAAACCGTCTTTTCAAGAACGCCTAAAGCCTTTTTATTGAATACGGCAAGTTCACCCAACAAATACGTTCCAAGCATCCGAACCTGATAGGGTTGTGTGCTTTCAATAAAATTTTCTGCAAGCTGAAAATGATCAAGATGCTCATTTTGTAAAACAACCTGCCCAGCTTCAATTATATGGTTAAATCCATGTTCAATCTTCAAAATCCGATTTAGTAATTCCTTCATTTTATTGATGTGCTAAGTTAGATTTAAAGTTCTCCTTCGTTGCACAAATTAAAAAAGGGAAAAGACAATTGACGATTTGCGGGTGAGTTTTTCAATTTCAGCCTTACTACACCGTCATCACATACCGCCGGCTGATCAAATATGTCAGGCCAAGCTTATACAATAAACAGAAAATAAATGCAATTCCTTGCTATGTATGAGCAGTGTCATTATCTTGCGCTTTTAAAAGCCCCATGTATGAACCAAATCTACAAGTTACTGGCCTGTTCAGGTCTTTATTTACTCTTATCAGTATCCCAAAGTTTTTCACAAATCAATGCCGGGGATATGGTCGTTTTAGGGATCGACGCTTATAACGACAATGACAAAATCACCTTTGCATCGCTGGTGAGTATCCCAGCAGGTACTGTTATTAAAATTACTGATCGCGGATGGACCAATGCAACCCAATCTTTTATCAGCCCTGCTCCCACCGGGGATGGAATTATCACATGGACCACTTCCACGCAGATCAATGCGGGGATATCTTTACTTTAACTATTGGCGGATCTGACAATAATCCAGCTACGAATCTCACCAATGTTACTACATCTGTAAATATGACCGCAGATATTAGTATTGCTGGCTTTACTGTGGGACAGGCCATGTTGGGAAATGGAGAACAGGTCTTTATCTATCGCGGGGATGACAGTAACCCCTATTTTATTTTTGGTTTAAATGCCAGCCGTAACGTTAACCTCAATGCGAATTTCTGGCAGACAACGATTACTGCCACAGCCGTCGAATCCATGTTTCCTGATGGAAGAGGCAGTTTAAATATGCTGACCAACGGCGTTAATGCCCTCGGTATTCTAACTAACCCGGGAGCAGCGACCAACTTTGAACAACAGTATGATAATGTTTTCTATAATGGCCCTACCACCAAAACTGACAAAGCAACCTGGTTAGCCCGGATTACGAATCCCGCCAACTGGTCAGGTGATGATAATGGCACAGGGGTTACCTCAACCGGAACCACTTTAGGTACCAGTGCAGTAGCCCTGCCGGTAACATTCGGTAATATCAGTGCCACCGGAAAGGCAGAGCGCTGTACACTCGTATGGCACACATTGCAGGAAACTAATAATGATTACTTTGAGGTAGAAGTTTCGAAGGACGGCAATCAATTTACCCCAATAGCTAAAGTACCAACGAAAGCCGATGGTGGCAGTTCAACTGTAACGCAGCAATATAGCATTAGCTTTGACGTGAACAGTCTGCCTGCTCTAATGGGTGCAGGTTTGCTCTCTTTACTTTTAATGGTGCGCCAGCGCAGATACAGGAAAAGCAAAATGATGGCAGGGCTGGCGTTAGCTTTAACCATCACTTGGGCAGGTTGCACAAAAGGCGGGGCTTTACAAACTTCAGCTGAAAAAGTATATGTCCGCATTGCCCAAGTAGACAAAGACGGTACGCGCAGTTATAGTAAGGTAGTTGTTGTTAACCGGATCAATAATTAAACATTACATATATTCAATTAGCTGTGACCACCTTCAACCAGAGGTGGCCACAGCTTTTTAACGTTTGATGAAAAACATTTGTGTAAGTAATAGCTCTATTGTATTGCTTTTATCAATAACTTCGGGTTCTGATGCGGCCTCCAATAAGTTCAGTATTTTCTGGCCTACCTGGCCACTATAAAATGCATCCTCCAAATATTTCTTTCTTAAAATATAAAACCAGTGAGGAACTGTCTGCATCTTTCATTTCCTTCTCGCTAACCCATACATGAGGTAAATCACTTCCAATCAATATCAGCTCGCCATCATTAAAATTTTCCATACTCGCCCCGATCACCCGCCTTCCCCTACCCCGTTTAACATAAACCAACTCGTATGCTGGGTGACTATGAAATTCTGTATTAAAGCAAGATAACTCGCGTTCTACAACCGCCAAACCTGATACTGAAGCGTTTAAAATATTCGTTTTTATTAACTTAAACATACAATAAGAACTGTTTCTCCTGCGATTAAAAAAATCTGTGAACCTAAGCTTCCAAATCTAAAAGCCTGTCGGTTCCCTTTATATATCCGTAACAGTCTGCAAAAAATCCCTACCATCAGCTGTATTTAATAATCCGGTATTCTCATCAATGTTTTTTTGGATATACAGTTCTGCAATAATTGAAAAATTATCGCCCTATTTAAAGGCAGCCGCATGCGCAATCGTTTGTCCGAATGCTCCAAAACGTCGGGCTCTCGAGTATCTTAGCATTACAATATCAGTCATTAATCATCTATTCAAATCATGGGACGCGCATTCATTTCAGTTTTTATACTCCTTCTTTTATCAAAATTCTCACAAGGTCAAAATCCATCACCCGGAGTCATTCCTTCTTTTCGAGAATGGAAAGGCGGGGCCGGTAACCTGGAATTGAAAGGCAGTTTAAAAATCATTATTGATCCGTTGTTTTACGAAGAATGTAAAACATATGCCTCTACTTTCTCATCTGATATGAAATCCCTCCGTCCTGCCATTAAAAATACAGTTACCCAGGGAACCGCCGAACCTGGAAGTATTTATATTAAAAAAACAACAAAGACACCTCTTTAAAAGATGAAGGTTATATATTATCAATTGATGATTGTATCACCATTGAGGCAAAAACCGCACTGGGTGCGTTCTGGGCCACCCGGTCCATTTTGCAGTTAAAGGCGCTTGACACATCGAATGTTGGTTTGCCGAAAGGTATTGCTAAAGATCATCCGCAATTTGGTTTACGTGGCTTCGTACTAGACTGCGGCAGAAAATTTTCTCAATCCAATTTCTGCGCGACTATGTTAAACTAATGTCATACTATAAAATGAACGACTTCCAAATCCATTTAAATGACAACGGTTTTAAACAATTTTTCGGAAATAACTGGGATAGCACCTATGCAGCCTTTCGCCTGGAAAACTCAACATATCCTACGTTGACTGCAAAAGACGGTAGCTATTCCAAAAAGCAGTTCATTGAACTTCAGAACCTTGCCAGCTCTTATGGCGTCAATATCGTTCCTGAGATAGATGTACCTGCCCATTCACTGGCTTTTACTCGGGCGATACCTGAAATCGGAAGCAAGAAATACGGCATGGATCACCTAGACCTAGACCATCCCAAAACAATGGAGGTCATTGATAATGTGTTTAAAGAGTATTTATCTGGCCCCAATCCTGTGTTTACAGGCCCTGATGTGCATATTGGAACGGACGAATATGCAAAAAAGATGCGGAAAAATTCAGAGCTTTTACAGATCATTATATCAAATTAGTTGAAGGCTATGGTAAAAGGCCAGATTGTGGGGTGCTTTAACTCATGCACCTGGTACAACTCCTGTAAAATCTGAAGGAGTGACGATGAACCTTTGGTACAATGGATATGCTGATCCTAAGGAAATGATCCAATTGGGCTACAATGTAATCAGCACCCCAGACGGATGGTTATATATTGTACCTAAAGCCGGTTATTATTATGATTACCTGAACCTTAAAAAAATATATCAGGAATGGACTCCCAATAAAATAGGTAATCAAGAATTTGAAGAATCACATCCGCAGATTAAAGGAGGATCATTTGCAGTATGGAACGATCATGTAGGGAACGGCATTACCGAAAAGGATGTACATGATCGCGCTTTTCCTGCGTTTCAGGTTTTGGCGCAAAAATGTGGAACGGAACCAGAAGTAGTCAGCTGGCGTCCTTTGATGCTTTTTCGAAATCGGCAAAAACCTGGGAGAAGGCCCTGGTCTGAATATAGCAGGAAGAATAGCTGGCGAAACTAACTTGGTGCTACACTATGATTTCAGTTCTTCAAAAGTCGTTGACAAGAGCGGTAATCACAGAAATCCTATTGCTACCAGAAATATAAGACTGAAACGAGACAACCAAGAAAAAGCTGCCTATTTCCCAGGCGGTTCCAGCTATATTAAAACCCCTATTAATGAAATTGGATATAATTATACGGCGTCCTTCCGGGTCAAGCCTAACAGAAACAACACAGACGATGCGATTCTTTTTAGCTCGGACAACGCAGTGTTTAAATTAACACAACAGCGAACATCCAAAATTGGATTCTCAAGAGAAAACTATCATTATGAATTCAATTATACTGTCCCTCCTGATACATGGACAAGTATTACCATAACTGGTAATAACAAAGGTACCAGTCTTTATGTAAACGGCATCCTGAAAGAAAAACTGGAAGGCAATATGTATGTGTTCAATGAGAAGGACAAAATGTCCAAAGTGCAAACCTTATTTTTTCCGTTATTATATATAGGTGCACCACATCACAGCTTCCGTGGCTATATCAGCGATTTAAGGATCTATAACCGTATATTAACGGAAAAGGAAATAAAAGATTTGCAAAAGTAAAGAGCTAATTATTAAAATCTACGTCTTATTTGATACCGGCAGCAGTTTGTTAAAAATTTTAATAAACTTATACAAGCATATAAAACGTTTACCGCATTTGCTGTATTACTTTTAAGACACGCCCGATGCAACTACTTTCACGGCAATCTCTACCTGTTTATAAGAAGTTTCCTTTGCCTTCGATGTCCTGCTTTTATTAATTATATCAAATAACAGTTCCATAGATGCCTGGCCTTGCCTGAATGGGTACTGATCAACAGACAATGCGGGGGATAAGCTGCGTGTTTATTAGAAGATATATTGGCATAGCTGGCAAATATTATATCCTTATTAATTTCAACCCCTCATTCAGTGCGAATTTCACCGCATCATGATGTACCTAGTCATTGAAGCTTATAATTGCATCGGGCCTTCTTTTTATTTTCAGCAGATTACTTGCAGCACGTTGGGTTCCGGCCACTGTAAGATCAGTTTTTTCTACCATTTGCATATCAACCTTAATCTTTCTTTTCTTTATCCCATTCAGTTGTTTTAATGCAGACTGGAGATGCGCATCAACTGTCTTTACGGATATATTTAGTTGTTCTGAGATTTCTTTATAAGTAAATCCTTCAACATAGGCCATAACAAACACTTTTTTTCATGGGTGAAAGCTGGTCAATTGCCAAGTTTAATGAATCTGAATACTCTAATTGAGATTGGATCGATGCAGATTTTGGCAAAGTTGTAAGATAACTGCGATAGGCCCTTATGTGAGATTCCTTTCTCAACCAGTCAATCCAAATCAGCTTAGCTTTCCTGTTAATTTGTAATTCGGCCGATAAGTTCAACGAAAATGAATGACGATGCTCCCATAATTTGATAAAAGTAATTTGGGTTAGTTCCTGCGCTACCACTTCCGAGTGTGTTTTCTTCCAAAAAGCGGTGAACAGTTTATCATAGTGCTGATAATATATAGATTCAAAAATGCTGGATCCATTCGTTTTTTTAATAGTAGATTATTGGTGAAAAGATCTGAGATGGCATTAATGAATTAATCTTTCTGAGGTTTTCGGCTTAGTTAATCTATCGGGAGAAAAGTAAACATCCACTTTACAGGATTATTCCAATCTCTGCCGTTGAATGTAGTTATTGGCAGCTTAACCAGTATATCATTCCAACCTTTTTTAAGGCTAATGGTTTGGGGCACCCTATATTCATACCCTTCATCTGTTAATGGAATTTCCAGATCTCCTCTCTGTGAAGCTCTGAGCCATTGAGGTGGACCTATCAACTGGCCATTCACCCAAATCATGCTGCCTTTCTCATCCCATTTATCAAGTGGAGGGCTATCAGTAGCCTGGGAGCGGATATATTACCAAAGCCTATCCAGAAATCTCTTTCCATTTCGGTTTCCGACCATAAGCGGGTAGAGCAATACCAGGTAGTATTTTCCCGGGGTAATTTCAATACCCCTTTATTAAGGAAGGCCACCAGTGACGTAAAACAATAGTTCCGCCTATGGCTTGAACCGACTCCATTTGAATATCAGTTTTCCAAGTTCCGGAGCAAATATTTTGGCACTGTCCCCCCGTTGTCAAAAGGACCGGTTAACGTCCAGGTTATATCAGATTGTTTAACATAAGGGAATGGCAACCTGGTAAAAAACCGTTCTTTGTGATCCAGGAGCCTCTTTTCAAAGTCTATAAATGCACCTTGATTACCGTCTATAATGTTAGCTATCCAGCCTACCTGGCCACCACCCTTCCACAATCTTTCTGAAAAAGCCAATATGCCCGGATAAACAGGATTCATTTTTAAAATATCAGTTTCCTGGCTTACTGCCCGATCATGCCAGGTACATAAGGTTGCACCGAGCAAAAGACTATCCCCATCAATTGATCGCCTATCTGCCGGTTAAATATTGTAACGACGGCCTCCAGGGGATCCATGTGATTAAGGTACAGGTGTCTCGAGTCAATATATTGTATACCGCGCTTTCTGTTCTCATGTCCATTGTCAGTCATCCAAAGTTGCCTAATAGTTTTTTGACTGAAGTTGCCCCCGGTTGCCAGCCAATGACCCTGACATTTAATTTGTCCAATAAGCGACTTATCTCTGGAATGAACTGGTTGTTGGTAATTTTAACCTCGTCGGCACCAATATGCAGATAAGGCAGGCGATAGGTGCTACAGAAATCCGTAACTATACGCTTTACAATTGATAAACCCGAATCGCTTTGCATATCAGTTTTCATTGCCCTTTTGAATGCACCACTATGACCAGGCATATCTATTTCAGGAACAAATGTAATATGGCGGTCGTTACAATACTTAATCAGTTCACGGATCTCATGGTCGGTATAATACATACCCTTATCTCGGAGCATAGTGTGAGCAGCTGTTAGTTGAGGATAACGTTTGATCGCAAGCCTCCACGCAATATCTTCTGTAGGATGGAAGTGAAAGACATTTAATTTATAGCGACTTATAATATCAATTTGTTGTTTCAAAATTTCCATGGACATATAGTTTCGACCTACGTCAACCATGTATCCCCTCCACGAAAACGCCGGCTTGTCTTCTATATAACAACTATTAATAAACGTGCCGCTACCGCATAGTTGCCGAAGGGTTTGCAAACCATTAAATATTCCATGGGGCTATGTGCCACTATTTCTATCTTTTTGACATCTACTGTTAAACGATAGGATTCTTTTCAACAATCTTGGAACTTTGCACTAACGCAACATAAAAATCACCCGGTTTTACATGGGTTACAATCTCTGCTGGAATTCCGATATCATTGAGGTAACTTTTTAATTTGAGCGCTTCTGCCTGCAAATCACCATGCCTGGAAAGGATTTTACTGCATTTATAAATAGGGAAAAAGCCTTCCTGCCATTTTAAATGGCTTGGAAAAGGAATCAGGGATGGTTGGGGATTAAGATTGTAAATGGATGGCCAAACTAAATATTTCCACAGCATATATCCATCACCATTCAAATGAAGGCCGTCATTTGTCAAATCATTCCTTAAGTTGCCCATAGAATCTACAAATTGGTGATATAAATCGATAAAGCTATAGTTATGTGAGCTGGCCATTTGGCTCAATTTCTTATTGATTGCTTCAATCATTTTACCCTTAGCAGTATGCCCTTTAAAGCTATTAAAGCCAGGATTTACAGGCAGCATGCTTTGGATGTAAATTTTTGTTCTTGGAGAAGTGCTGTGAACGGTACTGACAATTGTTTTGATATTCTCAATGATACGATCGGGCGATATCCCTTTTGCTAAGTCATTTATGCCAATCATAATAAATAACTTCAAAGGCTTTCTTCGAATAATTTCATCGAGGCGATGAATCACACCTTCTGTAATATCGCCACTGACACCTCTATTTTTTATCCGGAGATCTCTAAACATTTCGGTCCACTCATTACCATCTGTCAAACTATTACCTAAAAATATAATATCGTCCGTTGTTTGGGAAAGATGTCTGAACAAGGAAGTTCGCTGCTGATAATACGGCGATATCAATGTATCATTAAAACGTTTCACCTGAGCCATTAGGCCATTACCTGTCAGCTGCATACCACCCATAAGCAATGCAGTTATCCAAAACAACGGACGGCGAAATAAACCAATGAACATAGAATGTTTTATGTAATACATAAGCCAAATTTAATATTATTGCCCGGTATTCCTCTATCTTCCGGTCAGAAGAATCTCTTTTAACTGAGCAAACGATTGCGCAAAGACTGAAAAACGTTTCGATGTGCCGCCATTTTACATTGTTGCCTTCGACATTGTATCATAGTGATCAGATTTACCCCGCTGCAAATCGCGATTATGATAAGAGTTGAAATTTTGGGATAATCAGTATCAGATCTAACTGTTAATGTATTTTTTAAGACCAAATTTTCTGGTGCCGTTTTCTCTTCAGCACTGATTATACACCTTATAGCGGTTTGCGGATAATAGTGAAACCTATTTTATACTACAGACATGTTGCTTTATCACGCCGTATTCGAACCTGCCTGAATTCAGAACAAATTCATACAAATTAAATTTGAATTAGATTATTTTTGTATCTTCTCCATAAGAACCGATAATACATGTCAGATAATACAATTTCAACCAATAGCGTATTTCAATCAGTTGAAAACCATACCCTTGTAGATAAAGTTGAAAAAAAGCTTATAGATCTTCTTCATCAACAAAAGCTTAAAGTTGGTGATAGTATCCCTAAAGAAGTAGAGCTGGCTACATCACTTGGGGTGAGTAGAACAGTTATACGGGAAGCGTTGATGCGACTAAGACTCATGGGCCTTATTGATACCCGCAAGAAAAAAAGGTGCGGTTATTACTAATCCGGATATATTTGAATCATTAGCCAAAAGTTTAAATCCGTATGTGCTTAGTGAAGAAACGCTAAAAGAGATTTTCGAACTAAGGCTTGTATTAGAAATAGGAATGGCTGATTTACTATTTTTCCATGTAACCGCCGAAGATATTAAAGAGTTGAAGCAAATAGTAAAAGATGAGCCACAATCAACCAAAGATTATATGTTTGAAGCTTCTTATGAAATCAGATTTCATGGGAAACTCTACGAAATTTCTCAAAACCAAACACTCAAAAAATTCCAGAATTTACTATTACCGATATTCGACTATGTTGAAAAGAGTGAATTATTCAAACCTAATAAACATCTGAAAAAATTCGTATCACATAAGCAATTAGTATCAATTCTTGAGAAGGGGACACCGGAACAGTTCAGAAATGGTATGCGGCAACATTTAGAAAATCACTTCTTACGGCTCCACCCCTCTAACGTAACAACCCAACCCACTAGAATCCTTCTTAAATCTGGGTTAAGTGACATCTAGGTATAGATATTGCCTGTAACGCTGTGCCCTGGCATCTATATTTCGTTAAGGCAAACCATTTTGCCACCCGGCTGATTCTTATAACCATCAAAATTTAAACACCCAGCCTATTTCCATCTTATTTTACCTCCGTCTGGCGAACAGGAACCTGTACAGTTCGCCTATATGATTATAACGTTGCACCATTAAAATTTTAAGGAAGAAATTATTATGACATACTTAATATTATTTATATTTATCCGCATTTTGATGATTAAGCGGTATTGAAAGAAAAGATTGGCCAATATCGGTTTCACTTCGATCGAAGTCATTGCAGGTTTTCTCCGAACGTAAATATTAAATTAAAATTGTTTAAATAGAACTCCGATGGTTGAAAGACTCAGGAAGGAGACCAACAGGCTTTTGACGCCTTTTACTGGCAATACATTGATCAGGTTGCATCCTATTTTATGAAACGTACTCCAGCACCATTCATAACAAACCTGTTACATATGAAAGCAAATAATGAAAGTATTTTTATGTATTACTTAATGCATTGTCAATTCAAAGATATAATTTGGGTAACACAAAAACACCTTTTTGTGTGCAACCGATTGCTCATCGCAATCGCAAATAAAACGAAGCAAATTTTTATATTGAACGATTGTTCAACATAAAAACACCTTGCTATTGAATTTCAATATGTATCAACCGGATGTTTAAAATGTAATCAGAAAAGCACAAACACCATTACAGAACAGCGGTGAGATCTGCTCAATATAAATTACATGATGCGCACATTTTAAGACAGTTTGTTTCCCGATAGCAACAAACTTTAACTAAAACGGCACCTTGTAATTTTCAGGAAATGTAAATTCAAATGGGATCGCATTGCGTTTCTAAACTCCTGCGGCGTGCCGGTTTCTAGTATGTCGATAAGCTGATTATGTGAAACAAAAGTATCTGCCTTCTCAATCTTTTCATACAAGGAACTCTTTTCAACATAATCAAAAACAGGCATTAGCAGGCTCTGAAATTTCTGTAGTGTTTTATTACCAGCTATATGACCGAGTCGGGAATGAAACCGGATCTCATAGGAAGCTTTGAATACATAATCTACCGTAGATATAGGTTCTTGTTTGACGATCTGTCTTAGATCCTCTATGTCTTTGGTGGTTATTCTGGAAAAAAGCAGGTCAGCTATACCAATTTCCAAAACCAGTCTCAATTCGAACAGCTCTTTTAAGGTATCAATACTTAGAAAAGAGGGCAGCATGCTTTTGGACAAGTTGGCAAAGACATCCGGATTGGTAATCACTCCGCCGCCTTCCTTCTTCATTTCGATGAAACCCATAACCTGCAGCCTATATAATGCCTCCCTTACCACCGTGCGGCTGACTCCCAAAGCCTTTACTAATTCAGGTTGTTTTGGAATCTTGTCTCCTGTTCTCAATTTACGCTGGTGCAAAAGATCTATAATACAAGTTTCAACCCTATCAACTAAAGATTCAATTTCTATCGGTGTGTTCAGTTGCAGCATACATAATTTTTTGAGTCAAAAACAGGAGGACGGCAATACTAAATAAAATTTGATAATTCAAAATAAAGATTTAATTTTATTATGTCATACTTAATACAATTAAATTTTAAAATTATGCTTGCTTTTACCAGAAACTTGATTGGGCTGCTTTTACTGCTGTGCACCTATGAGGCGGGCGCACAACCAACCGTACGTTCAGGAACCGTAACAGATGGAAATACCAATGCGCCACTTCAGGGTGCAACAATCATTAACTTGAATAACAACAGCCAGTCTGTGATAACAGATGCTGCCGGAAAATTCTCCATTGTCGCCCTGGACAGCGACTCGCTTCAAACATCTTACACAGGCTATACTCAAAACATTCAAATGGTAGGCACCCGAACACAGTTATCAATTGTTTTAACCGCCGCTGAGAATTCAAAACTTGACGAAGTAATAGTGGTTGGCTATGGTACGCAGAAACGTAAAGACTTTACAGGAGCTGCTTCAACGGTTAACCCGCTTGCATTTCAAAACAGCCCCAGTTCAAATGTGGCAACTGCCCTGCAGGGAACAGTGCCTGGCCTTCTGGTACGACAGACAACCGGGCAGCCGGGTTCTTCTCCCAATATAATTTTTAGAGGAGGCACAGGGTTTGACGGGTCTGGTTCCCCATTAATCGTTGTTGACGGTGTGGTGCTATCGACGCTATATGGCTTAGATATGAATGACATAGAATCTATGAATGTATTAAAAGACGCTGCATCCACAGCCATTTATGGTGCAAGGGCAGCTAATGGTGTCGTTCTTATTACTACTAAAAAGGGAAAAAAAGGAAGATCTCAAGTACAATATTCTATACGTCACACGCTTAATGCTCCGAGAAGTATTGCGGATGATTATATGTCTGCAGCAGATTATATACGCATGAACAGGATGGGTTTAAGAGCCAGATATCTTGCTGATTCGCTTACAGGCACCGGAGTAACCGGCGACAAGGGGCAGCTTACGGGTGCGTGGGGATGGGCTTTTGGAAGTACTAATAGCTCCCCGTTGGTTTGTATAGTACGCAAAGATTATCTGGCAGTAATCGCCAGTATCTTGACAATCCCGACTGGAAATTACTCGTGGACCCGAACCCTTTTGACCCCAATACAGTAGATAGCATTTTATATAGAGAAATAAGCACAAGGCGTAGAGAAGATATGCTTATGAGGCAAACAGCTACCACCGAACATTCGCTCAGTTTTTCGGGGCCAATGATAACGGGGCTTTCGCACTTAGCCTAAATTCAGTTAAAGATAATGGAGTGATCATTGGTTCCTGGCTCAAGCGAATCAATCTCAACTTTAACGGACAATTAAACATAGGGAAAAATATAACAGTAGATCTAACTACATCTGCCTACAACATAAATCAGGGTCTTCCCTATTCTGATCCCGGGCAGCCTTAAGCACCGGTGCCACAGGAGGGCTGATGCAACGTTTTCTCGGAGTAGCACCTACGGTAAGGTATTATAATGATACTTCGGGAGTTGCTATACCCGGCCCCAACGATGTTTCATTGGGAAATCCCGAATACTGGGGTAATATATATATTAACAGCACTAATCAACAACGATTCCTAGGAAGCTTAAGAATCGAATATAGGTTACTCCCCTATCTGAAGCTAATCGCTAATGGAAACGGATATATGCAGTATCAAAACGAAAACTATTTTACTAAGGCTTTCCAACAAGGTAATGGCGGTGCCATTAATACAAACAGGGCGTCATCTTTCAATAATTACAGGGACATCCAATATTTATACGGTGCACAGCTTCAATTCGATAAAACCTTTAATGGACACGCCATTTCTTTGATGGCCGGTGGAGAGTTTCAGGATTATAGACGATATACGTTTTCGGGAAGCGCTCAGGAGCTCCAACTGATCTAATTCCCTGGTTGGCTGCGTCTATAACCCCATCCGTTCAAAATGGGGTCATTGTTAATCCACGAAGCGCCTCGTCTAATTTTCCTTACTGGGAGCGCCTGTCATCTGGTATCGTAAGAGTAAATTATTCTTTCAGGGATAAGTATTTTTAATGGGAACTGTGCGACTGGATGGGTCGAGCCGCCTTGACCCTTCTAACTATTACGGTCTTTTTCCGGGGTATCAGCAGGCTGGAATCTACACAATGAAGAGTTTTATAAATCAAGTAGCATTTCAAGATTTATCAGCAGCATCAAACCCAGAATAAGCTACGGTGAAAATGGTAACCTTCAGTATTTCGATCAGAACTACTTCCCTACATCACAAGTATACGCCAATACCAGTGTTTATGACGGTTTGGGTGCTACCGTAGCTCCTAATTACATCAATCCAAATCTAACCTGGGAACGTACTAACTCGTTCAATTTCGGCGCAGACATTGGTATATTAAAAACCGGGTAACTATACTTGCCGACTATTTCATCAGAAATGTTTTTGACAAATTAGCAAACCTACCGATCTCCGCACAAACGGGTTTTACCAGCTATACTACTAATCTGTCGCAACTCCAGAACCGAGGATTTGAGTTAAGTTTAAACGCTAAAGTACTGGTTCCGAAGAAAGAAAACGGGCTTAGCCTAGAGGCTGGCGCTACATTTTTTACTGTTAAAAACTACGCAATAAAACTTCCTTTTAACGGATTACCTGGCAATCGGCAAAGCACCATACAGGTTTGGGATCCCAAAAATCCCGGACAGTTAATGCAGGTGGGCGGCCTGATTGAAGGTCAACGAATCGGACTAGATGATGAGATATGGGCACCTAAATGGAATGGTATATATACCTCTGCAGATATGATAGCAGCAGACGCAAATGTATACAATGCATTCCTGCCTTATACTGGCAATAACAAGAAGTTTAAGCAACTTGGCGATGCAAGGTGGCAACAAGTTTACAAAAATGACACTATTGATTCCAGGCAATTTGTATACGTCGGAAGATCCAGACCGAAAGCTTCCGGAAACTTCTTTCTGAATACTGGCTACAAAGGTATTTCTCTTTATACAGCATTTGACTATGCCTATGGATTTATGGTACTCAACAATAGCAAAGCAAGGGGATTAAGCCAGGTACAAGGTTCTCAAAATGGTACGATTCACGTCCTGGACACCTGGACACCTGACAATCCCAATGCTTCTCTTCCCAGGTATTATTGGGCTAATCAGGGAGAAATTTTGCCACAGATGGTTCTGGAAATAATCCCCGGCCGATTTATGGGAAAAAGGCGATTATATTATGTTGAGGGAAGTAAGTTTAAGTTACAGCCTAACTAACGGAGTTTTGGGAAGCTGGTTGCATAACAAAATAAAGGGTTTGAGACTTACGCTGACCGGTTCCAACCTGATGTATATCACCGGTTACAGCGGTGTATTTCCGGAAGTAGGCGGTATTGACAACGGGCGCTATCCCCTTCCCAGGAGACTAACATTTGGAGCTCAGATTACTCTTTAACATTCTAAAACTTATTGCATGAAACCACATAAATCTTTATTATTATTAGCTTGTATTACTCTATGCTTTGCATCCTGCAAAAAAATGCTGGAAGAGGTAATACCACAAGATAGGATAAGCAAATCTCTGGCATTAACAGATGCAGGTGCAGCTCAAACACTTTATGCGGGCGCATATTCAGTATTCAGGAACTACAACGGTGTTTTTTTCTATCTGGGAGAAATGCGATCAGACATCTGGGCAGAGGGAATTTTCACAGAATCGGTTGACGGCAGTGCTGAGCAATTATATACACACAATATCAGCGCACTCAATGTGCCCTATGCAAGCTGGGCTAACTTTTATAGTTTGATCTATACTATTAATAATGTAATCGACGTGCTGCCTAAGAGTACTGTTGAAGCCTCCGTACGAAATATTGAAATGGCAGAAATGTATGGACTTCGTGCTTATATATATTATACAATGCTGAAGACCTGGGGAGCTGTGCCTATAACCATTACACCGGTACAGATTATTAATAACGCCGCTGAAACTTATAAACCACGCAGCAGTCCTGATTCAGTAATGCTGCAAATTAAAAGCGATATAGAGGAGTCGTTAAAACTGTTCGGAACATCCAATAATTTCCGTAACGGCAAAAGAGTGTTTTGGAATCGTGTAGCCAGTCTGGTTTTAAAGGGCGATGTGTATATATGGTCTGGCACACATATGGGTGGAGGCAGCAGTGATTTTACCATTGCCAAAACAGCTCTAACCGAGGTTAAAAATCTGCAGGAATATCGCTTAATCTACAGGCCAACTATGCCGACGTATTTGACCCTACCAAGAAAAGTAATAATTCAGAAATAATTTTTGCTTTAAATTATGAACTAGGCCAGGCAACACAAGGCAGCTATGGCAATTTCCTGGTGAATAATATTCAGGCATCCGGGTTGTCTCTTGCCAAAGCAGCTACACCGACAGTTTCATCAGTCTATCCATTTGTTGGAGGAGCCAACCGTGTAGGTATGTCTCAAGCTACAATCGACAAACTAACATCCGGTGCTGCAGATCAACGAGTTGCCAACTCCTTTAAAGTTATGTATGCAACTACGGCTCCATTTTCAACAAGAGGGGTATTATTGACCAAGTTTATTGGCTCGACTTCTGGCACCAATCAAATCTACAATAATGATTTTCCAGTTTATCGTTATGCAGACGTTTTATTATTACTTGCAGAAGCGAAAACCAAGCTTGGAGAAGATCCTTCTGCGGACATTAATCAGATTCGTAGCAGGGCATACGGAGCAGCCGCACCCATATATGTTAATGGTTCACAAACACAAAATATGAACGCCATTCTGGATGAGTATTTGCGGGAATTTATCGGAGAGGGCCGTCGATGGTGGGCGCTGAGAAGAGCAGGAGATAATTATGTTTATGCTGCTATAAAACCCGCCTATCTGGCTCCGGGAACAACAGCAAAACTCTTATTACCTATTTCTCAAAGCATGATCAATAACGACCCCTTACTGTCACAAACCCCGGGCTATTAACCACGTCATATACGCATATTCATATCAAATTTTTTATCTAGTTTTTCAATATGTATTTTACTAAAATTTCGGGGCTCATAGCTGCCCCATTTGCACCGTTGGATTCATCTGGCAAATTAAATCTTGATGTTATACCTCAGTACTACAACATGCTCAAAAATAACGGCATTGCAGGTGCTTTTATAAATGGTTCTACCGGAGAAGGTGTATCTCTGAGCGATGATGAAAAGTATCGCGTAGCCGCAGCCTGGGCTGGGGCCACCACGGATGATGCCGACTTCAAAGTGATTAATCTTGTAGGTGGCACCTCCATTGCTCAGAGCCAGCAACAGGCAGCATACACACAGCAACTTGGATTATATGGCATCGCTTTTACAGCCCCTATTACTTTAAACCATCCACTGCCGACGCTCTGGCATTCTGTTGTAGTGAAATAGCATCGGCCGCGCCTGATACGGCGTTCTACTACTATCATATTCCAGTGCTTACAGGTTGTCCAATCAGCATGTATGATCTGCTCAATGCCGTCAATGGTAAAATACCTAACCTGGCAGGGATTAAGTATACCCATGAAGATTTTATGGATTACCTGTCTTGTATGTATATGCAAAATGGGCAGTACGATATGCTTTGGGGAAGAGACGAAAATATGCTGTCAGCACTGGTACTAGGCTGTAAGGGAGCGGTTGGAAGTACCTATAATTACGCAGCTCCATTATATCATGAACTTATTAGGGCATTTGAAAATAATGATTTAACCAGGGCAAAAGATTTGCAATACAAGTCTATTGAAATAATCCGTTTGCTTGGAAAATACGGGGTATAGCGACAGGCAAAGCGTATATGAAACTAATCGGGCTGGATTGCGGCGGCTTTCGTCTCCCGGTTCAAAATATGAATCCTTCTTTATTTGAAGCCTTTAAGACAGATGTATCCAGCTTAGGATTTGAAAAATATTGCTCAAAACTGTAGTGGATTAATTTCACAATATGGCTATGAAGTTTACGTTCACTATCATCGTTTTATTATCCATAATGTCACTATCAGCTATTACTTGTATTCTCGCTGCTGAGAAAACGCCTGTTTTGAACTGGAGCGCTTCCAGCATACTTACCCTTGCCGGAGAAAAAGCGGCAATAGGCTTAGCCGGCCCGGTCACCGGGTTGGTAAACCAAAAATTGGTGATTGCCGGAGGAGCCAATTTCCCGAATGGTCTGCCTTGAGAGGAGGACAAAAGGCTTACTACAACGAAGCTTTTGTTATTGATGGGGATTGCGCCAAAATTGAGGCGAAGATCATAATGCCCTATCCGGTAGCATACGCAGGTAATTGTAACGTGCCCAACGGCATTGTCAGCGTTGGGGAGAAAATGCAACAGGGCCGTTAAAAGACGTATTACTGACATCTTGGGTTAACGGAAAGGTCAATTTCACAAAATTACCTCCACTACCTGTAGCGATCACCAATGCCAGTGCAGCTGCTGTTGACGATATTGTATATGCGGGTGGAGGTGAAACACCACTTGGTACCTCAGCGCGTTTTTATAAATTGGATTTAAAAGATCTTACATCAGGCTGGCAAGCATTAAAAATATTCCTGTTTCTGTTTCCCATATGACACTTGTGTCTTCAGGCAACGGACGGGATTTATATCTAATGGGTGGCAGATGTAAAACAACTTCCGGCATCAGTATTATGTATAATCGAACTTTTATGTACAATACAGGATCTGACACCTGGATCGAAAAAGCCCGGTTGCCTTATCCACTAAGCGCTGCCAGTGCCTTGCTAGTTAACAATCGTCAAATAGCACTGTTTGGCGGGGACAAAGGACAAATATTTACACAAATAGAGCGATTGCTTCGAGCTGCAAAAGAGGAGCCCGACAGCTTAAAAAAGGATTTTTAACAAAGGAAAAGAGCGGCTGCAATTACAACATCCGGGTTTCAGTAATAGTATATTACTGTATGATTTGTTCACAGACGGGTGGGAAGAAGGAGGTGCTGCTCCTTTTAACATCGGAGTCACTACAACCGCAGTAAAGTCAGGCAAACGAATTTGGATTCCGACCGGCGAAATTAAGCCTGGGATAAGATCTCCATTAGTACTGATGGCATCCGTTGACTAACATTTAATCCTAACTCTTACCACACTAAGTTGCGTAAAATGATTGTAAAAACTCAAAACATTTCAAAGAAGAATAAGGATTGGTATCCATGGGCAGTTGTAGCATTACTTTGGGTGGTGGCCCTTTTAAATTATATGGACAGGCAGATGCTCAGCACTATGCATGATGCCATGAAAGCGGATATTCCTGCCCTGGATACAGCCGAACGTTTTGGTTTTTTGATGGCAATATTTTTATACATCTATGGGTTCATGAGTCCTGTAGCCGGCTCTATTGCCGATCGTATCAACCGAAAATGGCTTATTGTCTTGAGTTTGTTTATATGGTCTGCAGTTACTTATGGAATGGGAATGGCTACAAGTTTCAACCAGCTTTTATGGCTACGAGGCATCATGGGTGTAAGTGAAGCTATGTATCTTCCGGCCGGGCTAGCTATGATTGCCGATTATCACACCGGTAAAACCAGATCTTTAGCAATTGGTATACATATGACAGGATTATATGCCGGGCAAGCGCTCGGAGGTTTTGGCGCTACAATAGCGGCGGCTTTCTCCTGGAATGCCGCATTTCACTGGTTTGGATTTATAGGTATCGCATACGCAGTTGTGTTAGCAATTTTCCTCAGAGATCAACGAAACCACGCCGATAAAACTTTAAAAAGTGTTGCCGGAGCAGGGTTTGCAAAAGGTTTGGTTGTACTTCTTTCTAATATGGCATTCTGGGTGGTTCTCTTCTATTTTGCTGCACCCAGTCTTCCAGGCTGGGCAATAAAAAAATGGATACCTACCCTATTTTCAGAGACTCTGCAGATTCCAATGTCGAAAGCAGGTCCGCTTTCCACCATTACGATTGCCTGCTCATCTTTTCTGGGTGTTATCCTGGGTGGAACCATTTCAGATCGTTGGGTTCAAAAGAATGTAAACGGACGTGTATATACAAGTGCCATTGGACTGGGGCTTACCATTCCTTCCCTTATTTTTTTGGGAACGGGAAGCAGCCTGATTGTTATATTAGCCGCCGGTATCTTTTTGGGGTTGGATTTGGCATTTTCGACGCCAACAATATGCCAATTCTTTGTCAGTTTATACCTCCACGATTGCGCGCTACGGCGTATGGGCTCATGAATATGGTGGGTGTATTTGCCGGCGCCTTTGTAACTAATTTGCTGGGAAAAGCGACCGACCAAGGTAATCTTGGGAAAACCTTTGTACTAATGTCGGTGATTGTAGCTATCGCCGTAGTCTTACAACTAGCCATTTTGAAGCCTAAAACCTCTGATTATAATAATTGAAAAAAATACGTTGTCAATGAAAAGATTAATTGTTCGTTATTTATTTATTCCAACCCTGACCTTGTTATTACCTGCGTCTATTGTATGGGGACAAAAAAATGGCATTGAGCTCAAGGTAACTGATTTTATCATCCCTATATTAAAGGGAGTTAATGATAACCCCGTTCAGCGAATCAATCTTTATACCACTAAAACTGCTGCCGATTTCAAGAGTGTGCTATTGGAGGTAGATGCTCAATCCGCAGCAATCATACAGCAAATCAATATTTATTCTACGGGCAGCGAGCCATTGTTTTCAAAAAGATACTGGCCGGCACCACAACAGAAGTGAGTACCCGAACATTAATATCTCTTTCGGGTAAAATTCTTCCAGGTTTCAATTACCTGTGGGTAAGCTTGTCATTAAAAGAAAGCAGCCCTATAGATAAACCTGTAACCTATAAAATTAAAGACATACTGTTGTCCGACAATAAAAGTATCACTCCGCCTGAAGTATCTCAAAAGAAATCGGAATGGCTTACCGGGTCTTGTTTACGAAATCCAGGCGACGACAATGTTCACACTTACAGAATCCCGGGCATCACTATTACTGACAAAAAGACTTTAATAGCGGTATATGATATCAGGTATAAACATAGCGGAGATTTGCCGGCTGATATCGACGTTGGCATGAGTAGAAGCACAGATGGCGGGCGAAGCTGGGAACCTATGAAAGCCATTATGTCGATGGGTAGCATAGGTCAAAATAGCGGTATAGGTGACCCTGCTATTCTGTTCGACCCGATAAAAAAAAGAATTTGGGTGGCGGCACTCTGGAGTAAAGGCAACAGGTCCATCGCAGGATCAGAACCCGGGTTATCGCCGGATACCACCGGACAGTTTGTACTTGCCTATAGCGATGATGATGGCAAATCCTGGTCAGGACCTGTCAATATCACCTCACAGGTTAAAAACCCTATCTGGCATTTATACTTTCAGGGACCTGGCAATGGTATTGTTATGCAAGATGGAACTCTTGTTTTTCCCTCTCAGTACTGGGATGAATCTAAAAAACCTGGTGTACCTCATTCGTCCATTATATACAGCAAAGACCATGGCAAAACCTGGCATTCAGGGGTTGGAGCTAAATTCAATACTACAGAAAGCCAGGTCGTTGAGACAAACAAAGGCGTTTTGATGATTAACATGCGTGACAACAGGGGAAACTACAGAAGTGTAGCTACTACCCAAGACCTGGGAAAGACCTGGCTGGAGCACCCAAGCTCCTATAATGCGTTGCCGGATCCGGTGTGCATGGCCTCGCTTATTAAAGCGAAAACGAAGATCAACCATACTTTCAGGGAAGTATTGTTCTTTAGTAATATGAATAGTACTAATGCCAGGCAGGATCTGACAATCAAGGCAAGCCTTGACCTGGGCTTATCCTGGCACATTAAAAATCAGAGGTTGATTGACGAAAGAAAATCTTTTGGCTATTCTTCTCTGGTTCAAATCGATAACGATACTGTAGGCTTACTTTATGAAGGAGTCAGATCCCTGAATTTTGTCAGGGTGCCTATAAAAACAATCATTCATTCATTTTAACTTGTTTTTATTCTGATCAAAACAACATAGCATTATGTATAAAATAGCATTTTGCTGGCTAAGCTTAATTTGTTTTTTTAACGCAGGCGCGCAACAAAAAAAAGGTCAGGGTTGCATGTATTGGAAATTCCATAACGTATGGGTGGGGATTACGCAATCGTTCTCAGAGCTCTTATCCCGCTGTTTTGCAAGATAAATTAGGCGCGGCCTACGAAGTAAAACTTTGGGCATAGTGGTGCAACGTTGCTAGGCAAAGGTCACAATCCCTATATTAAAACAGCAGCCTACGGAGACATGCTGTCCTTCAAACCAGACATAGCAATCATTGAATTAGGCCTTAACGATACGGATCCCAGGAATTTCCCCACTACCGTGATGAATTTTTGACAGACTTTCATAAGCTATTAGATACCATTCGATCATGCAATGCTTCCGCTAAAATATTCATTTGTAAGATGACGCCCGTTTTTACAGGACACCAGAGATTCATGTCCAGTACGTACGAGTGGTATAAAATACTTCAGGAAAAAATAGAGCAAGTAGCCCGGAGCCGGAATCTGCCGGTCATTGATTTGAATGAAGCGCTTCATAACCGTCCAGACCTGTTTACAGATGCAGCTACCATTCATCCCGATCAAAGAGGTACCTACCTGATTGGCCAGAGTGTATACCGGCATCTGTCGGGTGATTTTGGAGGCCTGCAACTTCCTCCTTTATTTACCGACCATATGATTCTACAGCGCCAACAACCTATCAGGATCTGGGGATTAGCCAACGCCGGCGATACTGTAAGTGTTGGGCTGGGCCTCAGTAAATCGACTACGATTGCCGGTGTATCTGGTAAATGGCAGGTGGAGCTGCCTGAAATGAATGCAAGCTTTCAACCACTGGTGTTGCAAATGTGACGGGCACAGGAATATCGTAGTCAAGGATATCCTGATAGGCGATGTGTGGGTATGTTCGGGGCAATCCATATGGATTTCCCCATGTCTCAGTGTACCAATTCCAGTAGTTTGTTGTCAAAGACAGATATATCAAGACCAATCAGGCTTTTCAGCTACAAGGTTTATGCACCAACAGATCAACGGCCGTGGACGGAAAAAGAACTGGAAAAAGCAAACGAACTCAATTTTTTCTCCGGCAGCTGGCAGCAGGATTCAAAGGAAGCGGCCAAGCAGTTCTCTGCCGTGGGCTATTCATTTGGCAATAGTATTTTTCAGCATGAAAAAATACCTGTTGGACTCATCCAAATTGCCGTAGGGGTTCACCACTTATTTCATGGGTTAGCCGTGAGGGCTGCTGTCTGATCCGCTTTTCATGCCCGCCTTAGCAAACTGGCGTCAATCAGATTATATTATGTCCTGGTGCAGGGAACGAGCAAACCTCAACCTTAAAAACGCTACAACATCACTTCAGAGACACACGTATGAGCCCTGTTTTAATTTCGAAGCGGCTATTGCAAGGCTGGTACCTTATGCGATTAAAGGAATTGTCTGGTATCAAGGTGAAAGCGACACCGAAAATTGTGAATTGTACCAGAAACTATTTCCTTTATTTGTTCAAGACTGGAGACGGCAATGGAAGGCAAATTTACCTTTTATTACGTCCAGCTTCCAAGCTTAGAAAGACCCTCCTGGAATTATTTCAGAGATGCACAGCGTCGATTGCTGAGCCAGGTGCCTGGCTCTTATATGGCAATAACAAGCGATCTCGGGCATCCAACAGATGTTCACTTTCCCGATAAAATTCCGGTTGGCGAGCGTCTGGCCAGGCTGGCACTTAACAAAACTTATGGCAGGAGCATTGTTGCATCAGGGCCTTTAGTTAAATCCGCCAAAATGAGCGGAAAATATATTCGGATTGACTTCAACAATTCTCAAGGCCTCAACACGCTCCGTCGGCGCCGCTACAGGGATTTGAATTAGTAACCGACAGAGGTGCTTTTATCCCGGTTGGGGACTTATAAAAAATAATTCAGTTTATATTCCAATACCACCACGGAGCAAGATTGATAAGGTTGTTTATGCCTGGCAGCCCTTCACAACTGCTAATCTCATTAATAGCGGCAATCTTCCCGCCAGCACTTTTATCATGTCCTTAAATGATGTATATAATGAATAAAGAACAATTGAGTCAACTTCGAACATTTTACAAAAATCAGCTTTTAAATGACACCATGCCATTTTGGTTTCCCAGGAGCCTGGATACAGAGTTTGGCGGATATTTATTAATGCGGGATCAGGATGGCACGCTGATCGACGATGACAAGGCTGTTTGGATACAGGGCAGGGCAGCCTGGCTCTTAGCCACGTTATATAATACCGTTGAGCAAAGGAAAGAGTGGCTGGAAGCGGCTAAATCAGGAATTGATTTTATTAACCGGCATTGTTTCGACACTGACGGGCAGATGTTCTTTCATGTAACACGAGATGGTAAGCCACTTAGAAAAAGAAGGTATTTTTTTCTGAGACTTTTGCAGTAATAGCTCATGCGGCCTATGCAAAGGCTAGTAATGACCCTGTCGTTGCGGAAAAGGCAAGATCACTCTTCACCAGCTGTATACAATATGCTACCGGCGAAAAAAATTACCACCTAAATACACAGCAACCCGACCATCTATTGGTATCGGAGTGCCTATGATAATGATTAACACTGCACAACAATTAAGAGAAACCATTGGCGATCCCCGTTGTGATGATTACATCTATGGTTGGATAAAGGATATTGAAGAAAAGTTTGTCAAAGATGATTTACGATGTGTAATGGAGCAGGTAGCCCCGGATGGAAGTATTATTGATCACATCGACGGTCGTACACTTAATCCGGGGCACGCTATTGAAGGAGCCTGGTTTATTCTCCATGAGGCGCAACATCGCAATAATGATCCCCGAATGATCAATTTAGGCTGCAGGATGCTTGATTATATGTGGGAACGTGGTTGGGATAAAGAGAAGGGCGGCATTTTCTATTTCAGGGATGTTTATGAAAAACCTGTACAGGAATATTGGCAGGATATGAAGTTCTGGTGGCCCCATAACGAAGCCATCATAGCTACTTTGCTTGCCTATATTTTAACCGGTGAGGAAAAATACGCAAGGTGGCATCATCAGGTTCGTGATTATTCCTACAGTCACTTTCATGACAAAAAGAATGGGGAATGGTACGGCTACCTTCATCGGGATGGCAGCATTGCACAAACCGCCAAGGGCAATTTATTTAAAGGGCCATTTCATTTGCCCAGACAGGAATGGTATTGCTACCGGTTACTTGGCGGCATAACCAGCGTGTGAAAAAAAAGTACAGAAATACGTTCTCACTGTCAGCCATCAGTAATAATGAAAACACTTCCCTAATGAGCTGGATCCTATTCACTTCAATTCAATATAAATGACACTACTAACTTCTGTGACTGTCATATTAATTTATAATGACAGTTAATAACTTACCATTATTTCATAAGTTTTTAAACAATCCTCTAAAACCCAATTTAAAGTCACATGAAAAAAGCTTTGCTAGGGATCCCCATGGGACTCTCTCTCCTACTGGCCTGCACTAAAGGCAGCAATCAAAACAATGCTGCAGTAACAGAAAATATCACTGATACAAAACCTCGTGCTGCTGTGCCCGCTACTCCTAATTTTCAACTAATCTGGTCCGAAGAGTTCAACGCCACAGGGAATTTTGATGCCAACAAATGGTCGTTCTGCCCCAGAGGTGCTCCAGCCTGGGCACGATACCTGACTGCAGATGCTGCTTACGCTAAATAGGCAGATTGACCTGCATTCAATAACGCAGAACACTAAAGCCAAGCTGCTCTTCGACGAACTCGGTTGCTAAAATCTCGCCTAACTCGCCCGATCTTGATTTCTTTGAAGTCGGAAGTCGCTCTTTGAAAATTTTAGATGCATTTTCGAATCCCAGATCAGCAACATCTTCTCCGATTCTGTCCAACTCGTCATAATGCGATCTCACCGCATTGCAGAATACCTCGGACATTGTTTCTCTCATGGAAGAATCTTCAGATATCATCCAGACTAAGCCATCGGATTTGATAGGATGTTTTGTAGGTTTTAACCACTTTTTGTAAAGTTCCATTCTATGATTTTTGTCTCATTGGGACAGAAAGATACATCAAGCATATGGAAAAAATCAAGTAGAAACACCTGTTTTTAGGCAGCGGCTAAATTTCCCGACTTGGGGTCACCGAGTCGGTTACATTTTTAGACCACACCGTTTTCCTAAATTTGTTGCTGCTGGTATCTAATGCGAACTACGAGGACGCGTCGCGAATAGAATTAGAGACAACAAAAAACTGACCAGGAGCAAGCAGTTCTGTTCCGAAAGCATGCACTTCCAGCTTTATTCAAGATGAGGAAGTGCCGTAATACAGATTTCAATACTCCCCAGTAACCTTAGTAATTGATATTGAATAAAAGAGTATTATTCATACTTTAGCAAGATGGACAATACGAAAATCATATTTGAATATAACGAAACCACTCAGTCATTTCATTTCAACAACGGCAACCACAGGGAAAACACCTCTGGATATCAAACCATAGATACTAACGTTCCACGAGACAAAGCATTTTTTTGCACGAAAAATGGGAATAAAATTTGGACTCAATAGAACTACGCCAAAGGATCTGTCCATGAAACAGCTTCTTGCTGAATGGAAGTACTTCAATGAGGTATTAGCACTTGGAGCAAAAAAGAAAGGTAAGTGGAATTAATCTGAAACACTCCTTATCATGGAAGAACTATTCAAAGGCAATCCAGCAAAGTTTCCAAGCAACAACACTGAGGAACAGAACTCCGTATATAAGCTTTTGGACATGCTTGATAAGACATATATCAAGCCTGACCCAAAAATCATTGATAAATTTCCAAACACTGATGGAGAAATAACTATCACCGATCAGCAACAATACCCAATTGGCAAAATCGAACTGCAAATAAAAACGCTGCCATCTAAGGACTTAGAGAAACCTAGATACCAATGCGACCGTCCGTTTTTAAAACATTGCGAAATAAGCCTGTTGCCGGTAATTTTGATTGCAGTAAATGCAGCGAATAACATCGCCTACTGGTTCCATTTCAGCAGAGAGGCCCTCACTGAACTTAGCAGCAAACTATCTGGCGATTCAATTACGCTCCACATTCCCAAAGAAAATATTATATCCTACACCGATAAAGGTTATATCGAGGAGTGGACATCAATCGTTAGACGCTACGTTGCGCGAAAATAGATTCTGAAAAGCAAGAGTACTATAAAGCTAAGTACGAAGAGCTTTATAATCAGCTAAAAGATTTTCCTCGGCCAGTTCACACAATTGGTAAAGAAAATCTCAAGCAGGTGACTTTATTTATAGACACAATTAACAACGCGCTAGAAAACGAGTACCTATCATTAAAGGAAGTTCGATATCATGACTTTTGGAAATTGAGCATCACCTACACTGAGTTTGAAGAGGATCGTCTAAGCTACGCCTTAGTGCCTATTCGGTGGGGAGAAAATGACCTGCTCATCAGAGAAGCAATTGGCTTGAACCCGTTTAATGACTTTTCCTCTGCAAGTACAATGTTTGGTCATTACAGAGACAACCCCATAAAATCGAGACCAGTGGCTTATGCTAATGAGCTTTTGAGCAAGCAGCTGATTGAAATTTTAAAAGATAGAAGTCTCATCCTCTATACTGAACAATTAGCAAAGGAGTGCATAACAGATTTTTTTGATTATTATGGGAGAATCCTACCCATTAAATTTGACACCAGCGTATCCATTGCTGAGTACCTAAACGTCGCAGAACGATACCTACCTGTTTGGTTTGAAGAGTACAATAAGCTTCATCACATGCCGATAATAGATTGCAAACTACTAATTGATGTCGAAAAGTTACGTTGGCATCTACACCCTGAAGATGTAAGATACATCACCACAAGAGTTAGGCAGCGTTTGGCAAAAGGCGACGATAAGGCGCCTCTAATAAAAGAGGTTGGCAAGGATATGCGTTATCATAATCTATTAACATCTTTGCACATACTAAAAGACTTAGGTTATACGAACTTAGCCCGACCATTCAAGGCTAAGGGCCAACATGGTGATTCGGGGCTCATATTCGATTTTCATACACCGAACAGTGCGTTCGAAAAACTAAAATTCGTTTACGAATCTCTTCCTGTAGTCTACGACACTTTTATTAAGGAATTTTTCCCAAAATTATTCGACGACCTTAAATTCTATTCTTCATGTGATCTAGTTATAGTAAATGTGAAATACGGTAAAATTCATGGATCTGATCAAGAATCTCCCGAAATAGAATTGTTTTACCTCAAAAGCAATTTGAGTGTTACTCCACAGCTAAAAATATATTTGAATTCGCAAGGATGCCCTATTGCGAGAGAAAACAGTTTTATCTACTTTGACGAGGACATAACTATTGACGGCGTACAATACCGGCTCAACATGTCTTCCGGGCAAGACATTTATAAGTTGTATGATGAGTTTACCTTAAGAGAAATTATGTATGAGCTAATCTTGGACAAATTCACGCGATATTTCAAATCTAAGACTGGATGATTACTAGCTGACATTATGGTTTAGAATTCGGTGAGACGTTGATTGAGCTTACATCAATGGAAGGCAGATCAATAGTGCGTGCCGTAGGCTGGGACTTGAATACTCCATAACAAACACCCTCTCATGTGTCAGGTTTGTGTCACAAAATAGCTAGTTAGACATTAGCTACCATCAGTCTTTACTTTGCCACACCCCTATGGAAAAACTTTCAAATTCAAAATATTTTCGAGTCGATTGTCCGAAAGCTGTATTGTGATGGTCGTTTTGCCATGTGGACAAGATAAAGTTTGGCAAGCACTAACAACCCCAAAACTCCTGGGCAGTTCGTAGGCAAACAATCTTACTTCCACGCCTGACAGATTAAGGCGCTCATAGGCGCGACCATAGGCGTCGTCCCAAATTTTTTTGCAAGCTCTTCCTCCAAGTCAAGCTTTACCTTTTCTATCCTGTCCGGGTATCGCTTCCTCACTTCTTCGTATACGGCCCCTTCTACGAAGCCATGCGCAGCCTCCTTCGCTGTGTGGCAGACCGCAGAAAAGCTTAGTTTTTCAACAAGTACTTTTCCAAACCCCGCGTTCTTTAACACGGCGGTTACCTCCTTCTCATCACTCATGGCCGTCGCTAAAGCGTATGATTTTGGTAACGGTTCGCCTAAATATTGCTCGGCTATACATCTGGCTGAGTAGGATGCACCGTTACGCTCCAGTTTATCCCAGGTGGTGAACAACAGCATACCGCCTGGTTTTAATACCCGATGAGCCTCTGCAAAGGCTTTCGGCCTGTCAGGGACAAACATGTAACCGAAGCAACAGACTACTAGGTCGTTAGTACCGTCCTTAAAGGGAAGTTGCTGGGCATCTATGTTTTGCCACTCAATATCAAGGTGACTTAGTTTTTGTTTCGCTACAGCAAGCATACTCTCATCGATATCGGACGCGATAAGTCGTGACAGCGGTGCTATATGCTCACGGATGTGGCGCGTAACACGTCCTGTGCCTGCGGCAAGTTCCAAGGCGATTGAGACAGGATACGCTTCGATACGCTTTGCTACTTCTACGGCATAGGGTTCAAAATACATCGGCCCGAAAAATTCATCATAATAAACAGCAGCGCTGTTCAAAGGGGAAAATGTATCTGTAGTATTGGTACTTCTTATAGTATCCATAGTTATAAACAATAAAAAGAATATGTACCCACCGTTTATGTTCAGGTCGTATGCATTGGAAGTGTCAGGTTTTAACCGGTATATCTAATAAAGGTACGATTTTGGATGGTCGCTGTACAAAATATTGATTACTTACTGATCTTCCGTGCCTTAGCCCGGACTTGAATAATCCATAATAAACACCCTCTCAAGTCTCAGGTTTGTGTCGAAAAATACCCAGTTGGCATTTGCTACTATCAGTCTTTGCTTTGGCACACCCCTATGCAAAAACTTTCGGATTCAAATGATTTTGACATAATCCAGTTCGACAATGTTGTTGAGGATTGAATTTTATTTAAATCTAGAAATCTGTTATTGAACAGCTGAAGTCTGGCTTCAAATTTATTCTTGATCAGCTTATCTAGTATTGAATCAAAAATTGGATTCAATATCAAATCCAGACCGGCCAACACATGAAGATCAACATCGATATCACACTCATATTTACTGTAAAGTTGCCCATTAGCTGCCTCATCAAGTGACAGCTGAAGCGTTACTTTGCTTGGAGCGATCGATCCTTCTAAACCAGCCCCGACAAGTTTTTGATAAATACAGGCCAAAGTAATTCCAGCTTCTGCACTGCCATACAGTTTATGCTGGGTCTCAATTACTATTTCCCTGGCCGCAACATTAAAACTAATATTAATATTCGTAGCAAGCGTTGCTGTAAGATTCCATTTCCAATCGAAAAGCAAAAACATGCCTTCATCGCTTGCGGAAACTGCAGGTCTCACAATCGAATCTGACAGAATACCAAAAGATAATTTAGGAATATAGAAAATAGCTTCAGGATTGTTCATATTCTCTGCATCCTTTCTAAACGGGAGCCGACACGCTTCACCCGTGATTTTTACAGCAGTGTTTGTTTTATTCTCTTGGCCTTTTTAACAGATGATGATTTACAATCACAAAAGGCCTCTTCTGACAATTCGGTCCGGCCGGTAACTGCAATGTAGTCACTGTTTTCATCGCCGATATTGAAAAATTTGTAAGGAGGCTGCAATGTGAACAAGGTCAAAGCCGAAAGTACATTAGGAATAGATAGTGAGTTGACAAATCTATTGAGTAACTCTAAATAGGGTATTGAAAACTTAAAGGCTTCCAGTTTAACTAAAAACTCTTGTTCTGTAATTTTATTATCGTCCAAAACCTTCGTCTCTATTTTTCCAACGATTACAACAGGAGGACCCGTTGTTTCATATTGTTCTACAAATAACTTTGGGCAGTTATCTACTATGGCCAAAGTCAGTGGTATTTCGGTGTATTCTAACTGTATTGTAGTGTAGCTCCTATCACCGGTATTTAGTGGCTCCTTAACTAGAATTACCGGTGTAAAACCAGACAACATTACTTTGCCCTGGTCCATGGTCAATTGAATATTCCCAACACCGAAATCCAAACCAGCTCTTATTTTAGAATCGATTGTCGGAAAACTGTATTGTGATGGTACCGATTCTCTGATCTGTTGGGTTAAGATTCGAGTATCCAATCAATTCGTAACGCACAAGCGACTTCTCCGCCTGCTTCAGCAGAAATTCTTGAATGTAGTTCAGCAAGTAGCATGGTGTTTGGGCTTTTATACATAAATATACAAATTTCCATAACATAAAATCACGGCCAGCCTACCCACAAAAACCTGCTATCTTATATAGTATAAACAGTAGTCAAGCAAAACAACAGTCATTTTACAATTTGATAAAAGCACATTGAACCGGCATTGTTAGATAGCGCTGAGACGTTCTTCCGCGTATTTAGCCGACACTGTAAAGAATGCCTACGACAACAAGGGCAACGACGTTACGAAATATTTCATCGATGAAAATAATTTTGTCGTAGATCTGGACAGTTTTGACAACAAGATTCCTTCCTCAGGATATGTGCAGGCCGTTACAAACTGTAAACTCATTATTTTTTCCAAGCGTGATTGGGAGGACATTTCCGATACCATAATAGGTTGGGACAGTATAATAAATAAGATAACCAAAAAAACTTTGATCCAAAAAATAGAAAGGCGCAGCCCCTTGTTTCTGAAGATGCTACCACCCGCTATTTGGCATTTATGGAAACATATCCGCAATTGGTCAATCGCATCCCACTTTCCTATCTGGCATCTTACCTAGGCATTACTCAATCGTCCCTAAGCAGGATAAGAAAAGGCATTACCTGAAAACGTATTCTACCTACATGCCATTAGCGCCTTTAATGAGCGTGTCCAAAAACGTCCTGCAACGATTTAAATTAGCGTTTTAAATCATATTACAAAAAATCACTAATAATCTACCTATTAGCTCACAAAAAGAGCAAAGTCTTGCACTATTCGGTTAGATAATTTTCCTGTACTGGCTCGAGAGCAGAAACTCCACTTTGACACTTAGTTAGGCGGACAATCGCATCCAAGTGATGCAATAAAAATGCCCTGAAGAGAACGAACGTGTAGTATATATATACCTTAACTGCGGCATATATTTTTCGCCAGCGTTAATGCGGCACTGTACACATTAAAATTCTACTTCACGATGATAAAGAATGAAAATCTCGTAGCCATCAAGGCAATATCAATTTGTTTCAAGCCTTTCTTGAAACCCGAAGAGGCGTTGATATACTGTAACCTGGGGGCGGACTCAATTTGCCAAGAAATGTGAAGAGCACCTGGTGTTTAAAAGCTCGACTGGATACTTTAAAAAGGAAGATTTGGATAAGATGATGGAAGGCGTGATTGAGAAACCATCCGGATACAACAAGGTTAAATAGTCGAACGCCCTCACTTTTGGAAAATTAAAGAAGCCGCCTCGTATGCAACCTGAGGCGGCTTCTTGATCTAATTTGAATGGTCTTGGATAAAATATGGGAGCCTTTCTTTAGATGGAAGCAAGGCGATAGTTGCCTCTTCATTTTTAGGACGATGGCGCTTATATATCTTTTGAACCTGCTCCGTCGTCGTGTGCCCCATCAAAGAGGCGAGCGTCGGGTCATCCACGTTTTTATCTTTCAACAGAATGGCAAAAGTCAATCGAGCACTTGACGGTCTAATTTTTTTCTCTATTGAAGTTCGGGCAACCCATTTGTCCATAACTATACCAACAGTTCTTCTTGACGGAAGGCAGAAGATTGGCTGATCCCGATCTTCCCTATAGGTAATTTCAAAGTTCTTCCTAATGATGGCTAATGCTACAGGATGTAGAGTTAACACAACTGGTTGACCCGTCTTTGCTTGGATGATGCGAGTAGTCAATTTGTTTCCCTTTAGATCTGACCACATCATTTGTTCTACATCCACCCAGCGTAATCCTGAATAGCAGGCAAATGTCATCCCAAGGCCAACTTGCTCATCTGGGCAAGGTGTATACACCAGCTCTAGGAACTCGTCCGCCTCTAAAAAATCTTTAAGCTCGGTGGAAGGATTTTTCTTAGCGGCGACATTTTCAGAAGGATTAGACCTATAGTAATGATCAGCAGTAGCCGCCTTCAGAACTCTTTTAAATTCAGAAAAATAATCAGCCGGTGTTTCTCCGTTAAAACGATCAAGCAAATACCGGCGAAAGCTAATACAGAGATTTTCGTTAATCTCCATTGGATGAACGATATCCTTTTTGATAAAGAGTTTAAAGTTTTTAGTGACCCCTAAATGGCGATTGCCCTCCCGTTTGTTGTTTTTTACGAATTCTTCAAAGTATTCCAGAAAATTCTCTTTGAATTTATGGGTAGGTATATAGCCCGTACCGATCGCCTGGTGTTCGATTATAGTTTCGGCTTGCTTCACCTTAATGATCGCTAAAGCTTCTTTATTATGCCTCTTTTCCAATGGTGTCTTTGGATTGGCGTACATAAAAACACCGGTAGAAGGCCTCTGCCCCTTACCCCGCCCGTAATCGTAATAAAAGGTAATCTTGTCTCCCTTTTTATTAAGTCTTTCAATAATGTTCATATCACCAAAGATTTAAAGGTGAAAGAATACAGGCTCAATTCGTGTGCCTCAATGCCAACTGACATGCTTGTGTCGACAGTCAAGAAAACCACATTTTTGAAAGTCGATAATATCTGGGAAAAAGCGTGAAAAAGAAACCCGATTAAAGTCTTGCTAAAATCTATTGTCCACTGATAAGCAGCATAAGTTGTCAGTGACAGTTTGCCAACAATTCCAACCACGTCACAATATGATGTGGTTACAATGAAAAAAGTGCTTACAACACCATTACTAGAATTGCATGCTGGCCATGCGCATTTCAAATCCGGGATGTGCCGGTAATTTTCTTTTGTTGTAAGATGGTTGCAATTCGGAGCCTGAAATGAGATTTCGCTCCAGGATGAGCAGTTAAGCTCGTGTGTCATTTTACCCATTTTTGAGTGTCATTTGAGTGTCAAAAAATGAGGCAAAAAGCGAAAAAAAAAGGTGTCAAAATGCGACACAGACCAAATAAAAAGCCTTGTAAATCAAATGATTACAAGGCTTTTAAATGCCCAGGCGGACTTGAACCCGCACGAGCATTGCTGCCCACAGGATTTTAAGTCCTGCGTGTCTACCAATTCCACCACCAGGGCTGACGGAACTCGTCAAAAAAGCCCTCTCTTTCGAGAGGACTTTTCGGAGCGGAAGACCGGGCTCGAACCGGCCACCCCGACCTTGGCAAGGTCGTGCTCTACCAAATGAGCTACTTCCGCTTATAAAGAACTTTTGTTTTTGTGTTACTGTATTTCGTAACGGGATGCAAAAATAAGAGATCTGATTTAAATAACAAAATAATTTTCAAAAATTATTTGTATTTCGGAGTATACAACGTGCTCTCCTGAATGTGCACTTTAGGCTTTTCAAACCTCTTTGTATACAATCTATAGCAACCACCCCATGTCATCAAAAAAAAGCAGGCAATACTTAAATAAAGATATAGGCAGAAGCCCTAACCCAGCTTTGGCCAAAGTCCTTCTTTTCATAATTCTGTAAGCTCTCCTGATATTCCTGTTCTTTTAGCTTTTCTACATCAAATGGTTCCATGTAATAATAATATTGTGATGCAAAAATAAAGGAAACAACCTTAAATAAGCAAGCAATTAATCCATTTTTTAACGACGATAGTAATTGTCTTTTACTATGTCTGAAAACTTATTCTTTCCTTCGCAAAATGAGCCCAGGCAACACATTTACGGAGATAACCATTAAGCCGGGCGGCTCTGTTTTTAGGAAAAACACTTTTTTTCTGATCCAGCAATACCCATTTGGCAAAAGAAAGATGGGCGCTGAATACCGCTATAAAGTAGCCCCATCACCTTTTAATAAACTTTTAAATGCCGATACCGCGTCTAAAAAACCCCGCGCTATCAGTACATATACTTTTCGAAAACCATGCATATTTTTATATATCATGATATTGTTATTGCGAAAATTCAAGTAGGTCTTCAATGAGTTTCCTTGGGCAATGTGCCGCCGCCAACATGGTAAACAACGGCGGCCGGGCAACTGTAAATAGTATATCCCAGCAACTGTATGCGCCAGCAAAGATCAATTTCTTCCTGGTGCGCAAAGAAATAATTGTCAAATCCACCCGCTTCATGAAATATAGGCGCTCTTATAAACAGGGCGGCCCCTGTTGCCCAAAAAACAGGTACACTGTTATCATACTGCCCCTGGTCTTCCTCCGAAACATCAAATACACGTCCCATAGCAAACGGATAGCCGTAGTGGTCGAGCCATCCGCCGGCAGCACCTGCATACTCAAAAAAGCGGGGATGGTGATAAGACAATAGTTTAGGCTGACATGCGGCAATTTGCCTGTCTTTTTCAAGGAGATCTATCATAGGCTCTATCCAGCCGGGTGTAACCTTTACGTCGGAGTTGAGCAATAAATAATAATCGGCTTCAACCTGTTGGAGGGCGAGATTATACCCCTGGCAAACCCATAGTTTTCTGCAAGCTGAATAATCCTGATCTGCGGGTAGGCACGCCGCAGAAAAGCCACAGAATCATCAGTGGAATGATTATCGGCAACAATGATCTGGTAATGAGCATAGGTAGACAACACCAGGTAAGGAAGAAATTCTTCCAGGTATTTTTTACCATTCCAGTTTAAAATAACTATTGCTACCAATGGATGCTGCATGCTGTAAAGCAACAAAAATAGTAACTTGTAAACTTACACCTGTTGTTGCTCCTTACTTTTCTTGTTAAAAATCAAATGATACAGCTGGATCAGGGCAATTAACCCGTTACTGATGATAATGGGCCATTTGAGCCCTAACAGCACACCGTAAATAACAAACGCAATGCAGGCAAAAAAATTAATACTTCTTATATACTTTACGTTCCGGGGCAAAAAGAAATAACCAGAAGGACGGTGGCCAGGTATCCTATTGTTTCGGTAGTATCGTTCATAAACTGATAGTTTTAGCTTTTATAGCCGAACTTAAAACAAGTTATACTAATTTTGTGGGCAACGTTTTATTGAAAAAACTAATCTAAGGAAAATAAATAGAATCAGTAATGAAAACTCTTTTATTCGTATCCCTGTTTTTTTAACTACCGGGTTGTTTGCCCAAACAACTGGAACTGTAAATGTGTATAAAGATCCGCGTATCGACATCCTGCTTAAGAAACAGGCAGAGGCCAATGACCTGTCAACCCGCAATACATCAAAGCGCAGAACCGCCAGGGGCTATAGATTACTGGTAGTGAGCAGTAATAACCGGAACGAGGCACTGGCAGCACGTACCAAAGTGTTAACCAACTTTCCGGAGCTAAAAGCTTATATGTGGTATCAATCACCCTACTATAAAGTGAAGGCAGGTAATTTCACCTCAAGGAACGACGCCCAGGCCTATCAAAAACGAATGGCATCCATGTTTCCCGGTAATATTTTTATAATGAATGATATTGTAGAAGTAAAACCCGAAGAAGCCGACCAGCAGGACTAAATACGCTCCATACTACAGGCAGGCACGACCCTGCCAACAACCCGTTACAATCCCTGTTTGTTGTACAGATAGCATTCATATCATGAGTCAACAAAAATATGCGACGACAGGGCCAGCCGCGTACTTCATTATTAATGACCGTTCTTCTTTGTCATTTCAATATTATAAACCCTTTTTACTGCAACAGCGTCAGATTGCCTTTATCCGTACCGGCTATGCTTCAGGCTTTGGAAATGAAGCTATATTAAACAAACATTAAATTTTTATGTACGTTTGCCAAATGGTTGAAAAAATACAATCGCTGGCAAAGCAATATGCGCCTGACTTTATACAGGTAAGACGCCACTTGCATGCAAACCCTGAACTGAGTTACCAGGAGTTCAAAACTGCTGCATTCGTAAAGGAGCAATTAGCTGCATTAAATATCCCTTTGAAACAAAAGCTCAAACCGGTGTTATTGGGTTGATCAAAGGAAAAACCCGGATAAGAAAATAATTGCATTACGGGCCGATATGGACGCGCTGCCTATATTGGAGGCAAACGAGGTTCCCTATAAATCGTTAAATGAAGGCGTTATGCATGCCTGCGGTCATGATGTACATACCACCTGTCTCCTGGGAGCTGCAAAAATATTAAGCGAGTTAAAGGATGAATGGGAAGGAACTGTAAAACTGATCTTTCAGCCGGGAGAGGAAAAAACCCGGGGAGCCAGTTTGCTGATTAATGAAGGCGTATTGGAACACCCTAAGCCTGATGCAATATTTGGTCTGCATGTACACCCTGCGTTGCCTACCGGCAAAGTAAGTTTCAGGGCCGGAAAAGTGATGGCCAGTGCAGACGAACTATACTTTACAGTTAAGGGTAAGGGCGGGCACGCTGCAGCACCACAGTCGGCTGTTGACCCGATCCTGATTGCGTCGCACCTGGTGATTGCATTACAACAGGTGATCAGCCGCCGGAAAAACCCGCTATATCCTTCGGTGTTATCCATTACCGCGTTCAACGCGGGCACTACAACCAATGTTATTCCGGGAGAAGTAAAGTTGATGGGAACTTTCAGGGCCATGGATGAGGACTGGCGGTTTGAAGCGCATGAGCTGATCAGAACCATTTCTTACAACCTGGTTGCTGCTATGGGCGGCGAACTGGACCTGCACATTGATGTGGGATATCCTAATGTATTTAATAATGAAGCTTTAACAACAGAAGCCAAACAAAAGGCAATTGCTTTCTTAGGTGCCGATCATGTGGAGGAAACGGAAATAAGAATGGGGGCAGAAGATTTTGGCTATTATACGCAAAAAATACCAGGTTGTTTTTATCGCCTGGGTGTCATGAGCGATCCTGAAAATATCAGGAATGTGCATACCCCTCATTTCGATATTAACGAAAATGCCATAGAAACCGGTATGGGTATGATGGCCTGGCTGGCGGTATCGGTAGATGTATAGCTGCAAACCTTTTGGCAGTTTCAATCATCTATAATAAAAGACAAGGATGATGAAAATTTTCTCCATATTGGTTTCCGTTTTTCTGAGTGTTGCAGTAAATGCGCAAACCGACAGTTTACAGAAAGCTAAAGATTATATCAAACAAAGAGAACTCACAGATCCGAATATGAATGGCGCAAAACGGTCAAGATTAAAAAAACAGACTCAGCTCACCCGGTGGTTGTTCAGGAAAGCAACACTGTTCAACACGGCAAAAAAATATAAACCATGAATCGCTTTTCTCATATAATTAGCGGCTTCCTATTAACCCTTTGCCTTACAGGCTGCTGTTCGTCTAAAAGCCGACACAACAGCCGGCCAACAAAGCTTTACCTGAGAGAAATACCAAAGACCCCAAAATAGACAGTAGCCAAAAAAAAAGTAGAGAAAACAACATTTGAGCTAAAGGCCGGATAGCCTCTTTATTTCTGAGGTGTGGCAATCATACCTGAAACACTACTCACATCGCCTATTGCTGTACCTGTCATATTTTGTGGGGTGCTGCTGTATACAGATCTCCCTACTGTTGAGGTTGAAGCCGAAGCTGAAGTTGAACCGGGAAGATAAGTGGATAGGCCCGTTATCAGCCTTATAGCCCTGAGGAAACAAATTTCGTTGGGGTCGCCAAAATCAAACCTTACGTCGTCAAACGCCTGGTAGTTAGTGGACATTCCCGTAAAATAGCCGCCGGTACCCTGTGCATTTTTCGTTTCAAAACTGGAAAGGAATACACTGTATTTCCCCAGTCTTAGCTCAAAAAAACCTATGGGCTTACCGTAGGTCAGGGTGCCATTATCGGAGAAAGCTGCGCCAATTAATACAACATTATAATAGGGTTTTAAGCTATTAATAACAAGCTCTGAAGCCGATGCCGTGCTTTTACTTACTATAAAGTAAATGGTAGGAATATTGTTGGAGCTGTTGAAACTTCCCCTTATTTACGTTAGTTGTATTTTCCGAAACTGAATAATCTATATCATAATAGCTATAGTTTTGGCGAACATTGTTTAAATAAACCGGCTGTGTTTTCAATAATGTAGCCTGCTTGTTCACCATGGTTGCTGTATAATATTCTGCAAACGCCATCTTACCCTGTGCAGACTGGGGCGCAAGCAGATTAATGAGATACTTTGCTACATCCACATATCCGCCCCCGTTATGCCTCAAATCAACTACTATATCTGTGGCACCCGAAAATTTACTGAAGGAGGCATCCAATGCAGGCTGCGAGTTGGTGCCGGTTGTGAAAGATTCATAGGCCATATAGGCTATTTTTTTGCCTGCCACTGTCACCACTGTGTCCTTCAAAACAGGATTGAATGTATATACTGCCTTGGTAAAAGTGGCTAAAGTGTCTCTTGTTTTAGTTTTCGTTTTATAAACAATAAGTTTAGCCGAACTTCCGTTAAGCAAATTGTTCAACGGAGTAGCTCCATATTTACCATAATCCAACTCTGCATTCGCTACTACGTCGCCGCGCCGCAAACCGGCTTTATAGGCAGGAGAGCCATTGGTTACTTTCCGTACATATACTACCGAACTGTCACGCTTTATATAAGGGATGCTATCTACGGTATTTACTGCTGAATAATATACGGGCACAATACCCAGCGTAAAGCCCAGGTCGTTCTCTTTACCATCCAGGGTCATTTTCATTTCTCCCACTTTACCCTGGTCGGTTATGGCATTAGCAATGCTTCCACCGTCATACAAATCAGAGGTTTTTACGAGATACGAATACTTGGCTGAAGTACCTGTGCCCTCGAAAGTATTGGTTCTGGTAATGGCCAGCAATTCCGCATTCAACCCGTTCAGGGTATCCGAATTGGCATACCCAAGAGGTTTAAAACTCGCACTGTCTGGAATTTGAGTGTTCCAGTAATATACCTGCTGAGCCAGCTTAAACAATGAATCCGATAATCGCTGCTGATAAGATCTCGTATCATTAACGGGTGGGTTCGGAGTTGGGTCAGGATCAGGCTTGGGTGTAACAGGGTCTTTCTTACAGGAAATGAAACTAATTGCAATAATAGCAACAATCAATATTCTCATATATTAATTTATGAATATTAAAATTAGCTTTTCCTTTTTACTCCGGAGTATTTTTATCTTTTATTTATGAATTGGGCCTTTTGTCAAAAGCAGTATTTTAGCGCCACTATTTTGAAACATGATTAATAAAAAGAAATAATGTTGCTTTCAGGCGCCAAAAAGCAACCACATATCCTGGTAATAGGCGATATTATGGCCGATCGCTATGTTTGGGGTCGGCCAGCCGCATTTCACCGGAAGCCCCGTTCCGGTTGTAAGCGTTAAAAATGAAACCATTACCCTGGGCGGAGCCGCCAACGTTGCCCAAAACCTGTATAAACTCAACGCAAAAGTTTCTATGTGCGGCGTCATCGGCAACGACCCCGTTGCATCTACCGTACTGGACCAGTTAAAAAAGAAAAGATAGAGACCAGCGGGGTAGTAACAGACAAATACAGGCCTACTACTTTAAAAACCCGCATCATAGCGGGCACCCACCAGCTATTACGTGTAGACAGGGAAACAACCGCAGAGATTCCTGAAATTATTGAAACCCGGTTACTGAATAAGTTAAAGGCCCAACTCAGGCATACAGACCTGGTAATGCTCTCGGATTATAATAAAGGTTTATTAACCTATAGTTTTACGCAAAAGCTTCTGCAACTTTGCCATGAGGCTGGTAAAAAAGTAATGGTGGATCCTAAAGGATTACATTATGAAAAGTACGCAGGTGCATGGCTGATCAAACCCAACAAAAGAGAACTGGCCGAAGCTACTGTTACTGAAAAAATTGAAACAAATGATCAATTAGTAAAAGCAGCCAGGAAATTAATTACAAAAACCCGATCACAATACCTGGTAGTAACCCGCTCCGAGGAAGGGTTGTCTCTTATCTCCAGGAAATCGCATCTGGACTTTCCTGTTAAAGCAAGGGAAGTTTTTGACGTTACCGGCGCCGGCGATACGGTTTTCGCTTCATTGGGATATTTTGTAGCCTGCGGATTAGAATTAACCACAGCTTGCGAACTCGCTAACTATGCCGCAGCTATTGCTGTAAGTAAAGTTGGAAGTGTAGCTGTTACTATTAATGAAATATTATCTTTAGTAGATGAGCACGAATAACAGGGTTGAAGCAGCTGTTGCAAACAAAATCCTTTCCCTTGAAGACGCTGTAGCGCTACGGAACAAATGGAAAGAAGAAAAACAAAAGTTGTTTTTACCAATGGCGTTTTTGATATCCTGCATGCAGGTCATGTTAAGTCACTAACCCATGCAAGCGCCAACGGGGATAGGCTGATCATTGGCCTCAATGCAGATGCTTCTGTAAAACGATTAAAGGGTGACACCCGCCCTATTATTGGCGAGCACGACAGGGCGCAGCTCCTGGCCGCATTACAATTTGTAGACATGGTGGTTCTTTTTCACGACGACACCCCTATTAAACTTATTGAAGCCCTATTGCCCGATGTGCTGGTGAAGTCTGCCGACTATAATATTGATACTATAGTAGGCGCTAAAGAAGTAATAGCCAATGGCGGCGAAGTAAAGATCATGCCCTTTGTACAGGGACTTTCCACCACTGCCATCATTAATAAAATAAAGAATGAATAAATGCCAGACCCGGGCCAAATATCAGGCAGCAGGCATCCGGCATCAAGTGTCCGGCATCTAATATCTAAATTCCATATCTCTTGTCTTCCCCGCTAAAAATACTGGTTATCCGTTTCAGTTCGCTGGGCGATGTCATCTACACCACGCCCGTAGTACGTTGTTTAAAGCAGCAATTACCGGATGCCGAGGTTCATTTCATTACCAAGCCGCAGTTTAAATATATTTATGAGGGTAACCCTTATCTCGATAAATTGCTATTATTAAAAGAAAAGCTCAACGACACCATTGCTGAGATCAAAGCCGAAAAATACGATTGTATTATAGACCTGCATAGTAACCTGAGAACCCGCATTATTAAGCTTAGAACTGGTATCAGGTCCTATACCTATAATAAACAAACCTTACTCAAGTGGTTAAGTCTTAAATTAAGAAAGCAGCTGGTTCCGCCGGTACACCTGGTAGACCGGTATTTGAAAGCGGCCGCCCCTCTGGGTATTGTGAACGATAATAAGCCTATTGATTACTTTATCAAAAACAGTTATGACATCACTACGCTTTTGCCCGCAACTCACCATAACGGGTATGTAGGTTTTATCATCGGCGCTGCCCATTTTACCAAACGCATGCCCAATGAGAAGATCATCTCTGTTTGCAGGCAGTTGAACCGTCCTGTAGTATTGCTGGGTGGAAATGATGTAAAAGAAAACGGAGCAATGGTTGCAGCAGCTGTTGGCAAAAACGTTTACAACGCCTGTGGCGCAACCAGCCTCGATGAGTCGGTTTTTCTGGTATCAAGAGCCGCATCCATTATTGGCTTTGATACAGGGCTCACCCATATTGCAGAAGCTTTTAATAAACCCATTGCATCAATATGGGGCAGTACAGTTCCGGAATTACTGGGTGTTCAACCCTATAAAATTGACAAGGCCTTAATCTCAGGTGTACACCTTAGTTGCCGCCCCTGCTCCAAATACGGCCTGGCAAAATGTCCGCTCCGTCATTTTAAGTGTATGAACGATATCAATGAAAAAGAAATAGTTGATTTTTGTAACGGCTAGCTCCTATCCCCATTCCCTATTTACTATTTACTATTCCCTATTTACTATTCACCATTCATTATTTTCCACACTCCTATGCCTCTTCATAATTCAGATCTTTGTGAAAGGTTTCTTTGGAGGTAAGTACAGCTATGCTGCATATAGCAAAAACAATAATACAAGTATAGATGCCTCCATTAATATACCCTACTCCAGGTAAGCTTCTCAAAAACTGAAAAAGCATTAGCATCAGCGGCACGGTTCCTCTAACCATATTAGGAATAGTAGTAGCTGCAGTGGCCCGGAGGTTGGTACCAAACTGCTCGGCACCAATAGTTACAAAAATGGCCCAGAACCCCGACCCAAAGCCCAGGGCGGCGCAAAGAAAGTACATCATGGAAGCACTCCCGTTCCACTGGAGGGTAAAGTACAACACCATAAATAACGCAGTGATGGCATAAAAAACATACAGGGCCTTTTTACGGCTCTTCAGCCACTGGCTTACCAGTCCTATAGTAACATCACCTACAGCCAAACCGGCATAAGCAAACATAATTGACTTGCCAGGATCTATTTCTTCTGCTATACCAAACTCCCTGGCAAACTCCTTGCTAAAAGTAACCAGTATACCGATTACCAGCCAGGTAGGAACCCCTATCAAGATACTTTGCAGGTAACGAATCAACCTCTCCCGGTTGTTTAGCAGCATAAAAATCTGCCCGCGTTTTACAGCTTTTTCTTTCATTTCCCGGAACATGCCAGACTCTAATACTGATACCCTGAGCAGTAATAAAGCAAGGCCTAATCCACCCCAATAAAATAACAGGTACGCCAGTGAAAATTTTCTTTGATAAAAACGCAACTACCGCACCGGTTATTCCAAAACCGGCTACTATGGAAGTGCCGATCCCCGTTTTCTTTGGGCAACAGTTCGGCCACTAACGTGATACCGGCACCCAGCTCGCCCGCAAGACCAATGCCGGCTACAAAACGGATCCACTTATATTGCTCTACTGTTTGTACAAAACCATTGGCAATATTTCCGAGTGAATACAGCAATATAGAACCGAACAATACACTCGATCTTCCTTTTTATCGCCAACAATGCCCCATAAAATACCACCCAGCATTAACCCGAACATTTGCCAGGAAAGGATGCTCTCACCGTCGGTGGTGATCTGGTCGGGCGTTAGTCCCATTTCACGCAAGCTGGGGATACGGATAATACCAAAAAGCAACAAATCGTATATATCAACAAAATAGCCTAACGCGGCTACAATAACCGTAAGGTTAAAAATAGAGACAGGTTTACTACCAGGCTGCATCGTTGTTTTTTTAATGTTATGGGATTATACCAGGCCTTTTTAAGCCAGATTATCGTATTTGCACAAGATGCTCGATAGCCAGTCTATAGCCATCTAATCCTAATCCGCAAATAGTTCCGGCGGCCTTCGCACTTACATGCGATAATTTTCTGAATTCTTCCCTTGCATGTACATTACTGATATGCACTTCTATAACCGGAGCCTTAATGGCCGCAATACAATCGCCTATTGCAACCGAGGTATGCGTGTAAGCAGCAGGGTTTAATACAATACCGTCAACTTCATTTCCAAAACGTTGCAGCGCATCCACCAGCTCTCCTTCAATATTGCTTTGAAAATAGTGCAACTCTACATCCCGGAACCGGTCCTTTAAAGTTTCTAAAAAGAATCAAACCCCTGTGCGCCGTAAATGCCGGGCTCTCTTTGCCCCAACAGGTTTAAATTAGGGCCGTTTATGATTGCTATCTTCATCTTTTACCGATAAAAGCTGTTAAAGTTTAATACAATAAGCTAATATATACCAATTGTTTGAAGTATATTAAAACGGTGGAAAATAAGCCTCCCTGTAACCTTGTAAACCGGCAGCTCCGGGCGCGATGCTTTCCGATTCTTGGAAAGACGAAGGAAACAATGAACATCGTTAAATCCTACTAAAAGGTTCCCTCAAGCAGTTTTCCCTGGCACAGCTCCCCGCTTGCGTTTTAATACGCTCCGGGGTTTTACAGGGCAACAACCGGAAACCCTGTCAAAACAGGAGCCCCTACTTAATGTTCAGGAACACGTAAAAACATAACAGGTTTTAAAAAGCCCAGCATATCCCAGAACCAACGATTGCTATCATGCGCCCGGTCGCCGCAGTCGATATTACAGGCATTAAATGAAAATTTCCGGAAAACCGGCCAATCAAAACGCTTTCTTAACTGTAACAAAATCTTGTACGCATATGCGTGCCCTAACACTTCTATAATGAAGGAATTAAGTGGCAGCTTAAGGGATGTTTTAAATTGCTGCCTGTGCAGATCAAGCGCCTTCCGGCAGAGCATTTCTATATTCCTCCAACTCTCACCCATCGCGTCCATTAAATCGTAATTGCTCACCAGGTGAACAGAATATGGCTTCAAATGCACTTTTATGCGATAGCCGTTAATATGAATCTGCGTAGTCAATAAAAAATAATTAAAGAACTAAAAATACGTCATCCTGTTTGGGAAATGGGCTTATCCACTAAATTTGCCCTGTGCTGCAACATTTATCTATACAGAACTATGCAATTATCGATGCGCTGGAGATTGATTTTTCCGGTGGCATGAATATTATAACAGGGGAAACCGGTGCCGGGAAATCTATTATTATCGGGGCATTGAACCTGATATTAGGAGAACGTGCTGAAATTTCTTCCCTGGTGAATAAGGAAAAAAATGCGTCATCGAGGGTCATTTCCTGGCCGAAGGTAACGAAGTGGTAAAATGTTTTCTTGCAGAAAACGACCTGGACGACCAATCTCAACTGGTGGTAAGGCGGGAAATAGCCCCTAATGGGAAAAGCAGGGCTTTTATTAACGACACGCCTGTTAATCTTTCACAACTGCAAAGCCTGAGTGAATTGCTGGTAGATTTACATCAACAGTTCGATACACTGTCTATTGGCGACAACAACTTCCAGGTAGATGTGGTGGATGCACTGGCAGACACCCATGAAGCACTGACAGATTATAAAAAAGCTTCCAGCTCTGGAAACAAACAGAGAAGGAACTGGCGCTGTTGCAGCAGCAGCAACTACAGTTTGAAAAAGAAAGCGATTATAACCGTTTTCAATACGATGAGCTGGCGGCATTGAGTTTGAGAGAAAACGAGTTGGAAAATATTGAGGCAGAATTAAAAATGTTATCCAATGCTGAAGGCATTAAAACAACATTGAACCGTGTTTGTGGCGAGCTTGCCGAAGGCGAGCAACCTATTACACAGCAATTGAAAAGCCTTTCCAATTTATTAAACAGTTACACGGGCTTTCATAAAGATCTGCCGGAGATTAACAGCAGGCTTCAAAGCGCCCAGATTGAGCTAAGCGATATTGCAGCCGAATTGGAACGGTTGAATGATCATATCAATTATGACGCGGAAAAGATTGAAGAATTGAATGAACGGATGTCGGCAGGTTATAAATTGCAGAAAAAGCATGGGGTACAATCTACCAATGAATTGTTGGCCATTCAGCAACAGCTGGAAGAAAAACTGGATGCCGTTCTTAACATTGCCGAAAATATAGCTTCCTGGAAGCACAGGTTGCCAACCACCACAAAAAGTACTGCTGCTGGGCGAAAAGATATCGCAGGCCCGCAAAAAGCAGCTGCCTGCCTTCGAGAAAACGTGAATCAGTCATTGGTGCAGGTAGGTATGCCTAATGCACGGCTACAGGTTTCTATGCTACAACAGGCACCTTCTAATAACGGCATTGATGCAATAGAATTTTTATTTGATGCCAATAAAAGTGGCCAGTTTAAACCCGTTAATAAAGTAGCCAGCGGAGGTGAGTTAAGCCGGTTAATGCTTTGCGTAAAAAGCCTGGTAGCAGAAAAAATGGACCTGCCTACGTTGATTTTTGATGAGATAGATACCGGTATTTCGGGCGAGGCCGCCAAACAGGTGGGTATTATTATGAAGAAACTGGCTGCCAACCGGCAGGTGATCTGTATTACACACCAGCCACAAATTGCCGGGAAAGCTGACGCTCATTTTTTTGTATATAAAGAATTGGTAAACGAAAAGGTAAAAACCAACATCAGGCAATTAAGCACCGATGAACGTATTACTGCCATTGCCCAGATGCTAAGCGGAGAAAAACCTACCGCTGCAGCGCTGGAAAATGCCAGGAAATGGTTCAAAATTAAACTCTTCATAAATGGCAGGACTAAAGCTTACGCTGATTTTATGCGTTATACCCATTATGCTGATCGGCGGCATTTATACCTACCGTTTTTTAAACAATAAGCTTACATCCAGTTCAAGTACTTTTGGGCTGGTCTTTTATGCCCTCGCCTTGTTTTGCGCTATGGCGGCTATATATGGCGGAGGCTTAACAGCAATAGCCTTGCTTTACGATTATCTTTCGATCTAACATACCCTCCAAATAACAAACGTGATTCGCTTAACACGGTTCCTATTCAGCTGTTCTCTATCCCTGCTCCTTTACTTTGGGAGCTCGTCTATACATGCTCAAATCTTACCACAAGACAGTTTAATTCAAGAATCTGTTGCGGAAGACAGCCTTCGACCGGCTCGTCAGCAACTGGAGAAGTTAAATAAAGATTTTATTGTAACCGGTATAAAAGATGGTGCCGCCATAGCAGCAAGCCCTTTACACTGGCAAAAAAAGGATTGGTTGAGGTTTTCTGTATTCGCCGGCAGTGTAGGCGGCCTGATGCTTCTCGACAAAGAGATCAAAAGCATATTCCTGCATAATCAGAACAACTTCACAGGTAGTATGGCCCGGGAGTGGAGCCTGTGGGTAATATATACGGCTTGCTAGTGTTTCCTGCTATTTACGCTACCGGTGTAGTGATAAAGAATACACACGTGGAAAGCATCGGATTAAGAGGAGGAAAAGCTATGGCTATTTCGTCGGTTATTTGTTTTGCGGGTAAAAATATTATTCGCAGGCAAAGGCCCGATGCATCAGCTACTCCTTTCCACTATGCCCTGCCGTTTTCCAAAGCAAAATATAATTCTTTTCCTTCGGCGCATTCCAGTATTGCCTTTACACTGGCTGCAGCGTTTGCCCTGGAATTCCCCGATAAAAATGGGTAGCTCCGGTGGCCTACTCTATTGCGTCGTTTACGGCACTTTCGCGGGTTTATAATAATCGTCACTGGGCCAGCGATGTATTGGTAGGAGCTGCCCTGGGGCATTTTGTAACAAAAGCGGTTTATAACAGAACTCAAAAAGGCATCGGCCTGCCAAAACGTTTATGTAATACCTGGTTATTAAACTTACAAACATTTATTGACGCAAATGGCCCCGCTATATATTCTCTACAAATCAAAAATCATTCTTACATTTACCCCTAATTTTTATCTATGGCTTATAATCTTTTAAAAGGAAAGAAGGGAATTATATTTGGTGCGCTGGATGAAAAATCCATTGCATGGAAAACCGCCCAAAATGCTACGCTGAAGGAGCAGAAATCGTATTAACCAATGCCCCGGTAGCGCTTCGCATGGGCGCCATCAACCAATTGGCTGCAGAATGCGGTAATGCGCCCGTTATTGGTGCCGATGTTACCAGTCTGGATGATTTGAAGAACCTGTTTGAAAAATCAATGGAACATTTTGGCGGAAAGATCGATTTCATTCTTCATTCTGTAGGTATGGGACTTAACGTACGCAAAGGCAAGCACTATACAGAAATGAACTATGAGTGGAATCAGAAAACCTTCGACATATCCTCTATAAGCCTGCATAAAGTTTTGCGAACTGCCTGGGAGCTGGATGCTTTAAGTGAGCATGCCAGTGTTATTGCGCTGACGTATATCGCTGCACAACGTGTATTTCCAGACTATAATGAAATGGCTGACGCCAAGGCGCTGCTGGAAAGCGTTACCAGGATGTTTGGCTACTATTACGGAGAAAAAAATAAAGTGCGGGTGAATACCATTTCCCAGTCTCCTACCCCAACTACGGCAGGAAGCGGCGTTAAAGGTTTTGACAGCTTTATTAACTATGCCGAAAAAATGAGTCCTTTAGGAAATGCGCCTGCAGAAGCTTGTGCTGACTATATCGCGGTAATGTTCAGCGACCTGACTAAATATGTTACCATGCAAAATCTTTTCCATGACGGCGGCTTCAGCTTTACCGGTGTAACCCCTAAAGTGCTGGAAGCAATGGGTGGCGAAGAAGAAGCATAATTCAACATTACTTAATAGAAAAGCCCGGCATTTCAATGATGCCGGGCTTTTTGGTATTGCGTTCATTACGCTGTTCATAATTTATATCAACTGCAGCTTTGCAACTTTAGGATCCACCTCTCCCATATCATCTTCAAAATTGAGTTTAATACGCCATTTCTGAAGCGTAGCTTAGATTCGGTACCACCAAAAACTCATCCGATAACAAGACATCGTTGATGTAGAAGTCCAGCCTCACAGCATACTTCACTTCAATAAAAAGTCCTTCACTTGCTGTTGCTAACTTCCTGATACGTTCCAGCGGTTCTAACACTGCTATATCTTCAATATTATCCGGATTAACGCAGGATAAATTGGCCCCGCCGTCAAACAAAGTATACAAATGCTTCTCCCCTTTTGACCCGGCATACAACAACGGAAATTTTAAAGTAGACACAGGTTTTGTTTCTATAAAGTTACGATTTATAAATTGTAAAACCTTGCAGCATTTCCGCCATAAAACGCAGCTTTTTCATTTTCGGAAAAAGAAGAAAAATAAGCATCTACAATACCCTTCATTTTCTTATAAGACCCGGCAACCAGGCAAACCGGCCAGTCGCTTCCATACATAATACGCTTCGGGCCAAAAGCTCCCACCACCGTATCCAGGTAAGGCGTAAAATCCTGTGGCTTCCACTTTTTCCAGTCGGCTTCCGTAACCATACCGCTTATTTTACAGTAAACATTGGGCAATTGTGCCAGGGCTTGCATATCCTGCTTCCAGCCATCAACTTTGCCATCTTTTATATATGGCTTCGCGATATGATCGATTACAAACCGCTGGCGGGGAAAAGCTGCCGCCAGCTTAAGGGCGTACTTCAGCTGATCCGGAAAAATAAGTATATCATAAGTATAATTGTATTTATGCAACAAGCTGATACCGTTCATAAATTTCTTTCTCAGCATCAGTGCCCTGTCTTTCTCTCCCTGCAATACATGACGGAATCCTTTCAGCTTCTTATAATAGCTGTAGTGCGCCAGCTTATCCTCTATATTCTTAGCCTGCAGGTCTACCCATCCCACCACGCCCTTCACAAAATCGTTTTGTATAGCATTGGTAAGCTGGAAAAGATTCTCCACTTCCGACTGATCACTTTGTACCACTACGCAACCATCCAATCCATTTTCTTCCAGCACCGGTTTCAGATCTTTCGGTAAAAAATCTCTTTGAATCTTTTTCATGGAGTCGTCGATCCAGCTATCTCTTACCGGGTCGAAAATCCAAAAATGCTGGTGCGCATCTATTTTCAAAGCCATAAACAATTTATTTAAACTATAAAAAACAGAGGACCGCTGACTCACTTAAATCAACCGTCCTCTGTCTACCTGGTAAATATTATTTGCTCCACGCAACGCAGGTTTGGCTCGATGTTCCCAGTCCATCGATACCTAATTCAATCACGTCGCCTGGCTTTAAATATACAGAAGGACTAAAGCCCATACCTACGCCGGCAGGAGTACCGGTAGATATCACATCTCCCGGAAGCAAAGTCATAAACTGGCTTACATAAGAAATAACATGGGGTAATTTAAAAATGAAATTTGCAGTAGTGCCATCCTGCATGGTTTGGCCGTTTACCTTTAACCAAAGGCGCAGATTATCCGGATCAGTGATCTCATCTTTTGTAGCCAGAAAGGGTCCTAAAGGAGCAAAAGTATCACAGCCCTTTCCTTTATCCCAGGTACCTCCGCGTTCTAACTGAAAGGCACGCTCGCTTACATCATTGTGCAATACATAACCGGCAACATAATCCATTGCTTCAGCTTCTTCCACATAGCTGGCTTTTTTACCGATTACAACAGCCAGTTCCACCTCCCAGTCTGTTTTTACAGAGTTACGAGGTATTACAATATCGTCGTTAGGACCAGACAACGAAGTGGACGATTTCATAAAAATCACCGGCTCTGCAGGAACCGCAGCACCAGTTTCTTTAGCATGATCGGCATAGTTTAAACCAATGCACACTATCTTGGAAGGACGCGCCACCGGGCTGTCCAGGCGCTCATCGTCACTGATTTTTCCCAGGGTATCTTTATTGTCCTGTACATATTGAGTCAGGCGTGCCAGGCCACCGGTTTCAAAAAAATGCTCATTGTAATCTTCTCCAAACCCAGAGGTATCGTATTTAACATCATCAATAATAACCCCGGTTTTAACACTGCCGGGTTGGCCGTAACGTATTAGTTTCATTTTGTAATTTGAAATTTGGTATTGGGTATTTAATTATTCAGTTTTATAAATCCTCCGTCAATAGGATAATCGCAGCCCGTTATAAATGAAGCTTCATCACTGCATAAATATAAAATCAATGCAGCAATTTCATCGGGCTTTGCCATACGGCCGATGGGTTGGGTTTGAGACAGCTTTTCAAACATCTCAGCTTCCTTGCCCGGGTAGTTTTTAGCCAGGAACCCGTCTACAAAAGGAGTATGTACACGGGCAGGAGAAATACAATTGCAACGGATATTGTCTTTGATATAATCCTTTGCTGCAGATAAGGTCATAGCCAGTACGGCACCTTTACTCATACTATAGGCAAAACGATCGGGTATACCAACACTGGATGCGATGGATGCCAGGTTGAGAATAACGCCACCACCGTTTTCTTTTAACAACGGAATTCCCGCGTACAGGCTATTGTAAACGCCTTTTACATTCACAGCAAAAACCCGGTCAAAGTCCTCTGCCGATGTGGTTTCTACCTTACCGATATGCGATACCCCGGCGCTGTTCACCAGAATATCAAAAGCGCCTACAGATGTGTAGGCTTTTAGCACTTCCTCCTGGCTGGCTACATTTACAGGTAATGCAGTGGCCTTACCGCCTTTGGCTTCAATTTCCTGAACTGTGGTTTCCGCTGCATCTTTATTGAGGTCCGCTACAAACACATGCGCTCCGGCGGCACCAAATACAAGGCAAACGGCTTTCCCAATGCCGCTTCCGCCGCCTGTAACAATCGCCTTCTTATTTTCTAACTTAAACATTGATGATTTTTTAATGGCAACAATATACTACTTAATTGATTATCGTTTATTTAAGACAGAAAAATCAATCTGCGTTTTCTATAAACCCAAATGGGTCCGCACAAAGTACGGACCCATTTGGTAAAAAAGATGGAAATATTAACTAAACAAATCTTTTATTTTATCAAAAAGCCTTTTTCAGTTTTTTCAGGCTGCGGTTTCAAATTGGGAGAATCCGAAAGCCGCTCCAGCGCCGCTTTTTCTTCCTCGTTAAGATGTTGGGGCGTCCATACACTTACATGTATCAACTGATCGCCTTTTTCGTAATTGGAATGCACGTTGGGAAAGCCTTTACCTTTTAGTCTGAATATTTTGCCACTTTGCGTACCCGCTGGGATTTTAATTTTAGCTCTCCCGTCAATAGTTGGTACTTCTGTATTGGTACCAAATACGGCATCGGTAAACGATACGTGAAGATCGTACACTACATTCAACCCTTCACGCTGCAGTTCTGCATGTGCTTCTTCTTCAATTAATACGATCAAATCGCCCGGGGCACCGCCACGCTCACCCGCGTTTCCCTTTCCGCTAATGCTTAGCTGCATACCGGCCTGCACTCCCGGAGGAACATCAATGGTAATGGTTTCTTCACCATATACCCTGCCTGCCCCTTTACAATTGGAGCATTTAGAGGTTATGGTAGTACCCTCGCCATTACAATCAGGGCAGGTAGTTACCGTTTGCATCTGCCCCAGGAAAGTGTTCTGTACTTTCCTCACCTGGCCACTACCCTGGCAGGTACGGCAGGTTTGTGCACTTCCTTTATCTTTTGCCCCGTCTCCACCGCAGGTAGTACAGGAAGTATATTTTTTTACTTTAATATTTTTGGTAACGCCCTTCGCTATTTCTTCATAATTCAACTTCAGCTTTACACGGAGATTACTCCCGCGTATACCACGCGGCCGGCCGCCACCGCTCCTGGCCCGTCCGCCACCAAAAAAGCTTCCAAAGATATCGTCGCCGAATACATCCCCAAACTGGCTGAATATATCTTCCATATTCATACCTCCGCCGCCAAAACCGCCACGGCCTGCTCCGCTAAGCCCCGCATGCCCAAACCGGTCGTACTGCGCTTTCTTTTCAGTATCGCTCAGTACTTCATAGGCTTCAGCCGCCTCTTTAAATTTTTCTTCAGCAGCCTTGTCTCCGGGATTTCTGTCGGGGTGAAATTGCATGGCCACCTTACGGTAAGCCTTTTTGATTTCTTCCGCAGTTGCAGTTTTGGACACGCCTAATATCTCGTAAAAATCTCTTTTGACATCTATTATTTTTTGAAAATATTCAATTTGAAAACCTGAAAAATCATATGCTACAACCAATCTTACCCTTCAAAGTTTCAAATTATTTACCTACCACCACTTTGGCGTGACGTATGATCTTGTCGTTCAGGTAATATCCTTTGCTTATTTCATCTACAACTTTACCCTGTAAATCGGCTGTAGGAGCAGGGATTTCGGTAATGGCTTCATGCAATTCAGGATCGAATGCTGCGCCTTTTGCCTCCATGGCCTTCAGGCCTTTAGATTGCAAAATATTTTTCAGCTTATTAAAAATCAGGCTAACTCCCTGCTTCAGGTGGCTATCTTTTGCTTCTTCCAGTTCTTTAGATGCGCGGTCTACATCATCGAGCACATCCAATAAATCTGTAATAATGTCTTTTCCAGCGGTTTGAAATAATTCGATTCGTTCTTTTGCTGTTCTTTTACGGAAATTGTCAAATTCTGCCGCAAGACGCAAATACTTGTCCTTACTCTCGTTTAATTCGGTTTCCAGCGTGTTCAACTGGGTTTCTTCAATAGGGTCGTTCAGACGCTCTGTACCGCTTACATTTTCGTCTGCATTAATGTTCAAACCATCCTGCTCTGTAAAATTATCACTGTTTTGATTCATCATATTCTAATTTGTTGGCAAAGCTAAGCATGACAAGAATATTGCCAATGCAAAAAAGTAGACAAAATGTCGGTCATGCCCGAAAAAACATACCGAAAAATAAACTTCCTGCTTTTTTTTTTTAGTCATTTAGTTTATTTTCATGTACTTATTTATCTGTATGAAAAAAATCCTGCTTTCTCTGCTGCTTTGGGCTTCAACCTGCTCATTCATTTACGCACAAACCATTGAAAACAAGCTGGCTGCCTGGACAAAAAGTAATCCGGTTGAAAAATTATACCTGCACCTCGACCGCGAAAGTTATTTCGCCGGGCAAACAATATGGCTAAAGGGGTATTTCATGGCCGGGCTTATACCGTCCAATCAAAGCTCTACACTTTATGTTGAGCTGGTCAACGCTCAAAACCAGGTGGTGCTCCGAATATTTTCCCGGTTTATTACGGAACTACTATTGGCGGACAAATAGATATCCCCGAAAACCTGATTGCCGGCACCTACCAGATCAAAGCTTATTCTCCGGTAATGCTCAACCAACCGGGGTTTGTATTTCATAAACGTGTTTCGATATGGGGCAAAGAGGATAAAAAGAAAAATGACGAAATTGCCGGCGGTAAGCCACAGTTGTTGTTCTTCCCCGAAGGAGGCAACATGATCAAGGGGCTTTTAAATATTATTGCTTTTAAAGCGGTTGACAGATACGGTATGCCTTTACCTGTTGAAGGCGAAATAAAAAGCGAAACCGGCGAACTGGTTACAACCTTCAAAAGTTTGCATGATGGTATGGGCAGCTTTCCTATTATTCCTTTGCCTTCAGGCAGCTATTTCGCTACCATTAAAGGCTCGGAAGAAAAATATCCCTTACCGCAGTCTACCGATAATGGCATTGCTTTTAGTGTAAGAAATACAGCCAAGGGCAAACAATTCAGGATTCAATATAATGGTACCGGCGAAGCATTTAAGCCCGCTTACCTGGTGGGTCAGATGGAGAACCAGGTGCTTTTTAAGCACCCTATTGCCGGCGACAAAAAGAAATATCAGGAATCATCCCTACAGCCGATTTTTATTCGGGCATCCTGCAATTAACTGTGTTTAATAAAGATGAGATGCCCCTGGCGGAGCGTCTTACTTTTATTGACAATAAGGATTATGTGCTGCCGGCAACTTTTAAAGTGGATACTTTAAATACGGAAGCCCGGAAAAGAAACAGGTTTTCTATTGCCCTGGCAGATACCATTATGGGGAATTTTTCGGTATCCATAACCGATGCGGACAGTGAAGCAGAGCCTTTCAGGTCGCAAAACATTCATTCCTGGTTCCTGCTGAACAGCGATTTGCGCGGCTATATACACAACCCGGCATATTATTTCCAGAACAGCTCAGACTCCTGCAGGCTGCGTTAGACCTGGTAATGATGACGAATGGCTGGAGCCGTTTTAAATGGACAGATGTTGCGCAGAACAAACTGCCTCAACCCAAATACAAAGACCCCGGGTATATAACATTGAGCGGGCAGATATTGCTGGAAGGCACAAAAAGCCATTAGCCAACCGCGATGTTATTATGATGCGTTCTCCTGTGGATACTACGGTTTCCAAACGCGGCAATACCACTTTATTCCAAACCGACTCTACAGGTCATTTTAAACTCGACTCGCTGTTCTTTTCTGACCGCAATAAAATTCTGTTCTCTGAAGTAAGAGGTAATAAAAGCAAATTTATACGTGTAAAACTGGATGCTGATTCTTTGAACAGGAAGTTTCAGGTTGCCCCCATAGCCATACCGCTGGATAGCAGCGCCATGCTAAAGAATAGCGCTATTGCAAACGCTTTCGACGAATATATCAAAGCCCAGGGGCTGGTGTTGGAAAATGTGGTAGTAAAGGCACGCCAAAAATCAGAAACGGAAAAGCTGGATGATATGTATGCCAGCGGTCTTTTTCAGGCGGTATTAACAGCCGTACAATAGATCTGAGAAATGAAGTTTTTGGCGGAGATATATTTCAATACCTGCAGGGACGTGTTCCGGGCCTTACAGTTAGCGGTACGCCGGGCAACTATGTACTTAATTACCGGGGAGGTGGATTTGGAGGGGGCAATGTTGCTCTATTTTTAGATGAAATGCCAACCGATGCCCTAATGATTGAAGGCATACCCGTTGCCGAACTGGCTTATATCAAGCTAATGCCGAGCTCAGTAGCCGCTTCCGGCGGAGGCACCGCGCTGGCCATTTACCGCAAAAAGGAGCAGATCTCAGCGCTGCAATGGAATCTCCTACCGATATCGTTAATTATAGCGGCTATACTGTTATTAAAGAATTTTACAATCCTGACTATGACAAGCAACCCGATAACAGCAAAGCAGATAAAAGAATGACGCTGAGCTGGAATCCGTCCCTATTTGTAGCGGAAGTGAATCCTGTAATTCCTGTTATATTTTACAATAATGATCAAACTAAACGTTTCAAAATAGTAGCTGAAGGTGTTACGAGTGACGGGCGTATGCTGATGATTGAAAAAATTATTGAGCCGGGTTCTAATTAACCAGGCAGCTTTATTTGTGCAAAGGCGCTGTTAAATGCATCCTGTAATGGTGAAAGGTGTAATACACTTCACCATTTTTTTGTAACTTAACAATGCTCGATGAAGACTCACAAACATATATTATATTTTTTCCTGCCTTTTTTCTTCAGCTATACACAGGCGCAGGACAAAGTATTGGAGGCGTGGCACCAATCCAACCCGATAGAAAAAGTATACCTGCACCTGGATAGAAAAGATTATTTCGCAGGGCAAACCAGCTGGTTCAAAGGGTACTTCCTTTCCGATTTTGTGCCCTCGGCCCGTAATTCAACACTTTTTGTTGAACTTGTTAACCGCTGGGGCAATATAGTAGCCCAAAAAGTGCTGCCGGTATTTAATGGTATCACCTACGGACAAATGGATATACCGGATACGCTTTCTACCGGAACATACAGAATGAGGGCTTATACACCGCTGATGCTGAATCATGAAAAAGACTTTCTTTATTCTACTGCCATAAGGGTTTACGGAAGAACAGCAGAAGTGCTGCAACCGTATCGGGTAGCCCTTCTTTAGCCTTTTTCCAGAAGGCGGTACACTGCTGGCGGGAGTTGAAAATACTGTGGCTTTTAAAGCCGGTTCTCCAGAAGGATTACCGGAAAATGTCTCCGGTGTGATAAAGGACAACACCGGGGCAACTGTTGCTTCCATCAGCAGCAGGCACGACGGCATGGGCACCTTCACCTTTACCCCGCCCCTGATCGCACTTATCATGCGATATGGAAGGAAAGGTCTTTTCCTTTGCCCGCCTCTTCTGCCAACGGGGTAGCTATACGTGTGCAAAATAGTAACGGGGCAGTCAGCTATTCCTATGCTGCGTCGGGAGGAGCAGCGTTTACCCCTTCATATATAATCGGCCAGATGCAGCACCAGGTGGTGATTAAACAAACCCTTGACGGGACCAGCGCCGGAAATATAAACACCGCTTCTCTTCATTCGGGCATTTTACAAATAACCTTTTTCAATAAAGACGGTATGCCTTTGGCAGAACGCCTGGTTTTTGTGGATAATAAAGAATATATGCTGGATGCCAACCTCAACCGGCAAGTCGTTAACACCAGGGCGCGCGGTAAAAATCAATACAGCATCAGCTTTAAAGAACCGGTAAAAGGCAATTTTTCGGTATCGGTGACTGACGACAATTATAACGAGCCAGGACCTCGTAAGGATAATATTATTTCTTCGCTGCTGTTAACCAGCGATATTCCAGGCTATGTGCATAACCCGGCTTTTTATTTCAGCAACAATGGCCAGGCCAAAGAGGCGCTCGACCTGGTAATGCTTACCAACGGATGGCGGCGGTTTAACTGGAAGCAGGTTGCCAGTAATACTTTACCTCAACCGGCTTATACCGACCCCGGTTACATATCCCTTTCAGGCAAGGTAAATGTTCGCGGATCTAAAAAAGCTTTGCTGAACGCGAGCTGCTGGTTTGGGTGGCTGCTTCAGACTCCAGCCGTACACTCCAGCTGATCAAAACAGATACGGAAGGGCGGTTTAAAATGGATTCAGTTGTTTTTTTTTTTTGATAAGGCAAAAATTCTGTTCAGCGACATCATGGGTAACAAAAGCCGGTTTATTACTGTAAAGCTGGATACCGACTCGCTATACAAAACTTTTAGCCTCCCTCCGCTGCAAATGCCGCCAGCCTTGAACACCAGCACATCGCTGGTTAATAACATGCAAAGCGCCTACGCCTCTTACGCCAGAGGAGGCGGCGTTTTATTAGACAATGTAAATATAGAAGGCCGCCGGCTCACGTTGGAAGAGCTGGAAAAAAATACGTAAGCGGGCTTTTCTCAGGCAACATCAACGCCCGAACCATTAACTTAACAGGCCAGTTTATTCCGCAGCTCAATATATTTGAATGGTTGATAGGCCGGGTTCCAAGCCTGACAGTACAACGCAACAGCCAGTTTTTTGATAACTACAAACTTTATTTCCGCCAGCAACCGGTTCAGCTTTTCCTCGATGAAATGCTCATGCAGGATGCTAATTTTATTTCTACTATTCCTCCCAATCAAATTGCATTGATTAAAATATACCCGCAGTTTATCGGGGCAAGAGGAAATGGTGCTGCCATTGCCGTTTATACCAAACGCGGTGACGACCTGAACGAGGAAATGGAATCCTCGGGCGATATTGTTGACTACGACGGCTACAGTATCATTAAAGAATTTTACAGCCCCGATTATTCCACCCCGCCTGACGTTGACTATCGCGACAACCGGCTTACCCTCAGCTGGGAGCCAGAAGCTGTGGTGTCTTCTGACAATCCTCACATTCCTATTCAATTTTACAATACCGACCGTACCAAAAATTTAAAATTGTTGCAGAAGGTGTCTCGGAAAAGGGGCAACTGCTGTTCATAGAGCAAACCATAGAATAGCTCGGTAATAGTTATTTTTGTCAGATCATGACCATTAACCATATCATTTCTTACCTGGAGTCGGTTGCTCCGGTGGCATTGCAGGAGCATTACGACAATGCAGGTTTAATAACAGGCCATACGCAGTGGGAATGCAAGGGTGTACTGTGCTGCCTTGACGCCGTAGAAGACGTGGTAGACGAAGCCGTTAAAAAGAATTGTAATCTTATAGTGGCCCATCACCCGATAGTGTTTGGCGGCCTGAAAAAAAACAACAGGCAAAAATTATGTGGAACGCACCATAATAAAAGCCATCAAAAATGATATCGCTATTTATGCCATACATACCAACCTCGATAACGTATTACACGGCGTAAACGGTACAATTGCACGAAAGCTGGGGCTCACGAACTTATCCATTCTTGCTCCGAAAACAGGGCTGTTAAGCAAGCTTTATTTTTACATACCTGCCCAGGATGCGGGTAAAACAATGAATGCGCTGTTTGAAGCCGGCGCAGGCCATATCGGCAACTATAGCGAGTGCAGTTTCCAGGTTAATGGCGTCGGTACTTTCAAGCCCAATGAAGCAGCAAACCCTTTTAGCGGAGAAATTGGCAAAAGACAGGTGGACGAGGAGTTGAAAATAGAGATGCTTTTTCCCTTTTACCTCGAATCGAGGGTGGTACAAACGCTTAAAGCCCATCACCCTTATGAAGAAGTGGCCTACGAAGTAATTCAGCTCAACAACCAGCACCAGGAAATCGGGTCCGGTATTACAGGCGAATGGGAAACCCCGCTTACGGAAACGGAGTTCCTGCAAAATTAAAAACTATTTTTAATATCCCGGTAGTAAAGCACACCCGTTTAACCGGGAGGCCTATTAAAAAAGTAAGCATTTGCGGGGTGCCGGTATTTTTCTTTTAAAAAACGCAATAAATTATGGTTCAGATGCTTATGTAACATCTGACGTGAAATATCATGAATTTTTGACGCCGACAGGCAGTTGTTACTGGCCGATATAGGTCACTACGAAAGCGAGCATTTTACCATAGATCTGCTGGCGAATCTTTTAGAGCAAAAATTCCCTAACTTTGCCGTCCTTAAAACAGGAGTAAATACAAATCCTGTACAGTACTTTTAGAGTCTTAACTGAAGGGTTCAGATTTTAAAGGAATTAATATTTTAAACATATGGCACAATTAAAAGAATTTTCCATTGAAGAAAAATTAGGTTCATTGATCAATTTGCAAAAAATAGACAGCAAATTGGATGAAATTAAAATTTTAAAAGGCGAGCTGCCTATGGAGGTAGCCGACCTGGAAGACGAGCTTCAGGGATTGCGTGCAAGACAAACAAGAATAGAGGAAGAAATTAATGGTGTAACTGAGTTTATCGAAGAACGTAGAAATGCCATTAAAGAAAGCGAAGCGCTGATCAAAAAAATATGAGAAGGATAGCGAGAATGTAAAGAACAACCGTGAGTTTGAAGCGATCAATAAAGAAACCGAAATGCAGCAGCTTGAAATAAAGCTGGCGGAGAAGCATATTAAAGATGCGAACGAAGAGATTGCAGAAAAAGTAGTGCTTTTAGAAAAGGCAAAAAGAATATTGCTACTAAAGAAGGTTCCCTCGAGCTAAAAAAATCTGAATTAGAAAAGATCATTTCGGCTAACGAGAAGGAAGAAAAAGAGTATGCGAAATTATCAGAAGAGGCTAAAAAGAAGTGGAGCCTCGTTTGTTAACCAGCTATGAGAAAATCCGCGGTAATTTCCGCAATGGCCTGGCTGTTGTACCTGTTGTAAGGGATGCCTGCGGCGGATGCTTCTATTCTATTCCTCCTCAAAAGCAAAGTGAAATTAAACAGCACAAAAAGATCATTGCTTGTGAAAACTGTGGCCGTATTTTAGTAGACGAAGAATTGCACAACAATATCGAAGTAAAATAAAATATTTTTTTCTTTTTTATTTCTCCAATCTCAAAAGGATTGGAGTTTTTTTGGACATACCCAGTGCCTTTTACTCAAATGTTGTTTATCCCTCTGAGCTATTTTAGTATGCCCCTGCTGATTACTATTCTCTGCACCTCACTGGTACCCTCGTAAATCTGTGTAATCTTGGCATCGCGCATCAGTCGTTCCACATGATATTCTTTTACATAGCCATACCCGCCGTGAACCTGTACTGCTTCTATTGCCGTCCACATAGCAGTTTCCGAAGCATAGAGTTTGGCCATGGAAGAACTGATCGTATAATCCATATGCTGGTCCTTTTCCCAGGCCGCCTTCAGGCATAGCAACCGGGCAGCTTCTATTTTCAGGTGCATATCAGCCAGCTTAAATGCAATAGCCTGGTGATTCATAATTTCGGTTCCAAAAGCTTTACGTGTTTTGGCGTACTGTTTTGCCAGCTCATAAGCACCGCCGGCGATGCCTATGCCTGGGCTGCTATGCCAATACGGCCGCCCGCCAGTGTTTTCATAGCAAATGAAAATCCAAAACCGTCGGCGCCTATCCGGTTTTCCTTTGGTACTTTTACATCGCTGAACATAACCGTATGTGTATCGCTGGCCCTGATGCCCAGTTTGTTTTCTTTTGCAGCAACGGTAACCCCGGGCCAGTTTTTCTCAACTATAAATGTATTAATACCTTTTGCTCCTTTAGCAATATCGGTTTGAGCCATTACCAGGTAAACAGAAGCTGTTCCTCCATTGGTAATCCAGTTTTTGGTACCATTAAGCAGATAATAATCTCCCTTATCTTCGGCAGTGGTTCTTTGCGAGGTGGCATCGCTGCCAGCTTCAGGCTCGCTCAACATAAAAGCTCCGATATATAATGTTCCGTCTTTTTTGCCCCGGGCCAACGGGGTAAGGTACTTTGTTTTTGCTCTTCAGTTCCAAAAGCCTGCAGTCCATAACATACCAGGCTGTTGTTTACGCTCATACATACGCTTACACTGGCATCCACCTTCGATATTTCCTCCATAGCAAGCACATAACTGATCGTATCCATACCTGCACCGCCATACTGCTCATCTACCATCATACCCAAAAATCCCAGATCGGCCAGCTTGGACACCTGCTCTTCCGGAAATTTTTGCTGCTCGTCACGCTCTATAACGCCCGGCAAACACTCATGCTGAGCAAAATCCCTCGCTGCTTTTTGTATCATTAATTGTTCTTCGGTGAGTTCGAAATTCATATAGCTTCGTTTTTATAAATGTAATTGATTTATATAAAAAGCTTACCAGTTCGCTAAAAAGTTGACAGGAAGCAATTCCCGGCCCCGTTTAAAAATACAATAAAACCGCCCTGTTTGTATAGGTGCAAAAAAATCGCCCCGAAGAGCGATCCTGTTAAAACCTTATATAAGTTACTATTGCCGTCTGCGCCCGCCGCCGCCTGAGGCTGCGTCATTCATCCTGATCTTTCTGCCCCTGTAATTCTTACCGTCGATAGCTTTGATCATTTTTTTACCCGCATTAGGCTCTATTTCTACCCAGCTATTCATTTCTTTCATATCGATACTGCCCAGCACGTCTTTACTCAAACCGCTCATATCCAAAATAAACTGCAGGAAGCTGGCCTTGTAAAAACCATCTTTGGTACCCAGGTTCACAAATAAACGCTGGTAGTTACCATTTCTTGAAAAACCTTTACCGCCCTGCCTCTCGCGCGGCGCCTTGCTATCGCGGTCAGTACGCTGGTTCAGATCGGCAGCATTTTCGTAGTACTTTAAGAACCTGTCAAACTCCAGAGCAGCTACCCGCTGTAAGATCTCTTCCTTCTCTACTCCTTCAAACTTTTCTTTTAATACGGGCAGGTAGGTTTCATATTCGCCATGGCTGATATCAGCCTGTAGCATTTTGTCTATAAAATGGAAAAACTGTTTGCGGCAAACATCTTTACCACTGGGAATATCCATTTTATGAAATTTGGTATTAACCAGTTTTTCTATTTGTCTTAAGCGATATACTTCCTTCGGTGTAACTACCGAAATGGATACACCACTTCTCCCTGCCCTTCCGGTTCGGCCACTGCGGTGCGTATACACTTCCGTATCGTCGGGAAGCTCATAATTGATCACATGAGTAATGCCTTTTACATCAATACCACGTGCCGCAACGTCGGTTGCAATTAACAGTTCGAGCGATTTTTCACGGAAACGGCCCATCACTTTATCACGCTGTGCCTGGGTGAGATCGCCATGTAACGCATCAATATCATAACCTTCCCTGATCAGTTGTTCTGTGATCTGTTGCGCGTCAGCCTTGGTCCGGGTAAAAATAATACCGTATATGCCGGGGTTAAAATCGATAATACGTTTTAACGTCTCATAACGGTTTACATGTTGCGTTAAGAAATACTGGTGATCAATATTTACATTGGTAGAGTTAACCTTACCTACCGATATCTCGGCAGGCGTATCCATAAAGCGCTTACTTACGCTCCTGATCTCAGGAGGCATAGTGGCGCTAAACAACCACATACTATGGCGGTTAACAGTTTCTTTAAGGATAAACTCAATATCTTCCTTGAAGCCCATATTCAGCATTTCATCGGCTTCGTCCAATACTACATAGTTAATATCTTCGAGATGTACTGCCTTTCTCTCGATCAGGTCGATTAACCTGCCGGGAGTGGCTACTACGATATGGGTACCTCTTTTGAGGTCGCGTACCTGTTGTGTAATAGAGGTTCCACCATAAACGGCGGTAACCGAAATCCTTCCCTTTTGTGCAAAGCGCTCGAGGTCGGTTGTAATTTGTAAACAAAGTTCACGTGTGGGGCAAATCACCAACGCCTGTGGCGTACGTTGTTCCTTATCAATCAATTGCAATAAGGGCAACCCAAAAGCCGCTGTTTTACCGGTACCTGTTTGTGCTAAACCTACAAAATCTTTAGTGCCTTGTAATAAAACGGGAATTGCCTGTTCCTGAATGGGGTTGGAGTTACGAAACCAATAGTTTCCAGAGATTGAAGCAGCCCAGCTTCGATCCCTAATGATTCAAATGTTGTCATAAAAAGAGGGCAAAGGTAACAAAAACAAATCATCTGGCAATTTTTGAAAATATATAGCTGATCGCAGCCTCCTGTTAAGGCGGTTATTCTCAACTATTTTTCCTGTCATTGCCGGTGAACGCTATCTTTTTCAATAGCAAAAACGGGCCCAGAATTGCAATTACATACCAAATATTTATTTATCAGATATTGATTCGCTTTAAGCAGATACGTGCTTACGATAGCCAAACTGCTACCGTTGGCAATTGTATTATTTGCCTGCCGGATAGCCGTAAGCATTGTACCATTGCATGGCTTTTATGAGACCATACCGAATGCCCGGGGAGTCGCCATATTTTAATCAGCTTTAGCTGAAAACCAATATATGTTTAAAAGGAGTAACTCCTGTAATATATACATGAGCGCCCTGGGTGCGTAGTGTTCCGAAATGCGTGCTGTAACGCTCTCCTTCGAGATTCATTACCTGTTTATGACTAACAGCGCCGGGGCCAAACTTAATAAAGTCACTGCCATACCGGTACGCTCCTGTTCCCTGCTCCAAAAAGCTGTTGCCGCTGGCATCAGCATCTGTAACGCCTGTAAGCTGGCCTCCTTCCTTAAAACAAAGTTCTATCGTAACGGGTACCCCTTTCATTCCCTTTATATCATATTCGAGTTGTACCGTTCCTTTATTTTCAGTGAGCCGGATGATGGTTTCCAATATCTTCACATTGCTAACGGGGCGGCTACTGAAATCCATTTTATTCCAAAACCGGCCATCAATGCTGGGAGACAACACATAATCGCCGTCTGCTTTTCGTTTTTCTTTAGGTAGTGGCTGATAATAAGGCACTTCCTGCTTTTTTCGCAGTACGTAACTATTACCGTCCTTTTGCAGGCCATCGCTATAAAAATATCCCATGCTGAAAAAGCTGGATGACAAGCGCATGTATTTTAAAATGGCATTACCTTTTCGGTAAGAGAAAAAGTCGGGTGAATTAGACCTGCCAGACGCTATCGTCAATGGCCAGTCAACGCCTCCAAATAATGTAGCTGATGCATGTCCGTCCTTTATTCTTAACAGATGGGATGTCGGGAATAATTTCTCGTACCGGTTGGGCAAAGCTGCTGCTGCAGGTAATGGTTGCTGCAATGTTACATCTTCCATAAAATAAAACAACGAGCGGCTCAGCACGTCTTTTTCAAAATATGCTGTAGCTTCAAGCATTTTAGCCATAGCAGCAAAATTCCTATCCTGATCGTGAATAGCCATATACCTGTACGACAAATAAAATATGGTAGCCGGCTTTGCCGCAAACTCATATTGATCCTGGCGTCTTGAATCATTGCAGACCAGGTCTCCATTGGCTTCAATGTAATAAGTATACATGGCCAGGTTTTTTCTTACCGGCTTGTATAACCATGTTTTGCCGGTCAACCTGGCAATGGTAATCAGCGCTGCATTTTCAACACCTGAGTAAATGCCGCTTCTTTCGGGATAATGCCCATCGGCATCTGTAAAAACACCTTCGCCCAACCAATCATCGATCCGTTCAATATATTTTTTATCAGGGTATAAATGGTTGATCTGAGCCAATGCTGCAGAAATTACCCAGCGATGGTTGGGAGTATGAACACCGCCCGTAACCAGCCCTTCACCAGCTTTTAACATAATTTGCTTCAGCTGTTGCTGTGCCTGTTGCAGGTGGCTGCTATTATCATTTCGCATGATAGAAGCTGCCGGGCCCAATATTTCTATTAAAAAAGCAGTATCGGGAGGCGATTCGAGATTGCCTACATTCACCGTGCCATCCGCTGATTGCGCAGCTGCTAGAAATTCGACCAGGATATTCAGCTTTTCGATAAGTACCGGCTGATGATAATATGCTGACTCCTTTACACAATATGCCGCTGTTAATGTGGCTATATCATAGGCCACCATCCGGCTAAACCGTAATTTGTCTTTTTCAACCAACTTTATTAATTGCGCTACCTGGTTGTCATTGGCCCGGATCAACCGCTGAAAAAGATCGCTGTCGATAGATACAGGCGTCGTACCCAGTACCGGTTTTACCAGCAACGGGCCTAATACTGCCATAGCGCCCATTTTTATGAAATTGCTTCTCTTCATACCATTATTATAAAAGAAGGTGAATACTACCAGAAAACGGTGTATAATGCAATCAATACACCTCCAATCAATATAGAACCAATTACAAACCCGGTTGATACTTTGAACCAGCGACTGTCTACCTCAATGGTGTTGTTGTTCTCTTTTGCGGGCTTCAATAAACTTATAGCAATCATCAGTATTGCTATGATAAAAAGGTAATGGTCATCCGGTCGAGAAAAGGATAATCGGGAAAAACACCGTTAGTCCATACCGGTAAAAACTTCAGAACAGCAGATACAGGAATGGTAAGCAAGGCACCGGCCAATGCAGCGCCTGCAGTAGTGCGCTTCCAGAACATGCCCAATAAAAATATAGCCAGCACACCGGGGAAAAAAAAAGCCTACATACTCCTGGATGAACTGATAGGCCTGGTCGAGCGATTTTAAGGCAGGCGTAACCATAGCCGCCATTAACATAGAAATGATAACGGCCCATCTCCCCACCCGAACAACTTTTCTGTCAGACGCATCTTTATTAAAATATTTTTATAGATATCCAAAGAAAAGATAGTAGAGATGCTATTGGCTTTGCCGGCAAGCGATGCTACAATAGCTGCGGTGAGTGCAGCAAATGCCACTCCTTTTAAACCGGCAGGCAACAGGTTCATTAGTGTTGGATAAGCATGATCGGGCTTAAGGACGCCCGTTACAGCATCTTTCATTTCCTGCTGAAACATACCATTCTGATGCAGCACATACATGGTTATTCCAGGCAGCACGGCAATAACCGGCACCAAAAGCTTTAGAAACGCAGCGAATAAAATTCCATTGCGAGCCGTATTAAGATCGGCTCCCAGCGCCCGTTGCACAATATATTGATTACATCCCCAGTAGGCCAGGTTGTTAATAAGCATACCGCCGATTAAAACTGAAAGACCCGGCAGCTCTTTATAATGCGGGCTGCTTTTATCAAATATCATATGAAAATGATCAGGCGCTTCTTTGCGTAATACGCCCAGGGCTTGCAGTATATTACCGTCAAACCCAAACTTATCTGCCAGTAACGACAGAGCAAGGTAGGTGGTTACTAATCCTCCGATCAACAACACCAGTACCTGTATTACATCTGTATATCCGATTACTTTCATGCCGCCTAAAGTAACAATCACGGAGAACACACTTAATCCTGCTATGCTCCATTCGAAACTAACCGGCGAAATAGAAGAAATGGCTAAAGCGCCCAGGTAGATAATGGAGGTAAGATTTACAAAAACGTATACCAGCAACCAGAATACCGCCATAATAGTACTTACCTTGTCGCTGTAGCGCCTGGCTAAAAATTGCGGCATGGTAAAAATCTTATTCTTCAGGTATAACGGAATAATGAATACAGCTACTATAATAAGCGTTGCCGCCGACATCCATTCGTAGGTGGAAATAGCCAGGCCTAAAGCAAAACCCGAGCCGCTCATACCTATAAAATGTTCGGCAGAGATGTTCGATGCTATTAACGATGCGCCAATGGCCCACCAGGTAAGAGAGCCCTCTGCTAAAAAAAAAGTCGTTGGAGCTCATGGCGCCCGACTTCTTCTTGTGGTATATATAATACCCGTATGCAGCTACTGCTATAAAGTATACAAAGAATACAATATAATCGGCTGGTAATAATTGATGCATCGGCAAAGATTATCGTTGTTACAATTTTAAAAATATCTTTCTTTTATATAAGCCATAAAGCGCGGCAAACTGGATGAGTGCAACACCCGTCCAAAGTATTGCGTCGTGCCACCCCGCATCCACGCGTCGGGTGATACCACCCAGTATAAATTCTGAGGTGGACAGGAAATTAAGCAGACCATGCGATGCCAGGTAAATCAATATTGAATTGCAGCCCAGCCACACAAAAGGCCCAATCCAGCTTTTAATACCCCGTACATCTATAACAAAGTAAAAAAGGGCGAACAATAAAAGACTCCAGCCGGCGGCGTACAGCACAAAAGAGCTGGTCCACATATTTTTATTAACCGGGAACACCGTGCCCCAGGCTATACCGGCAACAAGCAAAACAACGCCGCCACAGGTTAAGCTTAACATTTTCTGTATTAAGGTATACCGGCTACTCAACAGCAATTCCCCGGTAAATACGCCCAACAAAGCAGTTGCTATAGCCGGCACAGTAGAAAACAAACCCTCGGGGTCGTAAACGCCCCGGTGCAGTTTTCCCGGCAGCCATAACCTGTCTATATATGCCGCAAGATTACCTTCCGGCGTTAATATGCCGGGGCCAAATCCCGGAACGGGTATAAGCGTCATCGCCATCCAGTATCCTAACAGAAGCAATGAAAACCACGTAATACGCCACCGGAATGATGCATTCAGATAAATGATCGCCGCAAAAAAACAACTCAGCGCTATACGTCCTAGTACACTTGCCAAACGGGTTTCATCAAAAGATTTCCATTGCAGCAACCCGTTTACAACCATGCCCAACAGTAATAACAACACGGTACGCTTTATAAGAGCCCGGTAGATCTTTTCTTAGCTCCCGAACCTGCAGCCAATTGTTTTGCATAAGAAAAAGGCATACTAATACCTGCAATAAATATAAACAGCGGAAAAATAAGATCATAAAAAGTAAACCCGTTCCACACGGAATGATGCAGCTGATTACTGATACCAACCACTATTTTCCCGGGCCAGGATACCTCATAGGTAACTGTAATTTGCCAGGAGCGTTGATCCTGTATCAGCCCATATTTCTGCTGTACTGCTTTGGCCAGTCCATGAAAAATTCCTTCTCCACTAACAATCCAAAACATATCAAATCCCCTTAGTGCATCGAGCGACAAAAGCCTTTTACCCGCAACCGCTGATGGATCGTTATTATGATTTGCTTTTATCAATGGTTATTTTTTTATTTCGTATCTATAGATCACTCTTCCTGCATCATTTACGGCCTGCAATAACATTTGCTGCGCCGTTACAGAAAAAACAAAGAAACCATACTCAGATGCCGCCATCAGGCTTTGATCTACCAGCCGGGCCGGTGTTTTTTCTGAGGCTGCTCCTGAAATGACATGATGCAGGCCATTGCCCGACTGCAAGTGCTGCAAACTATGCTCATGCCCCGACAGGTACAGATCTACTTTATACTTTTCCAGAACAGGCAGCAAGGTGGCGCGAATGGCCTTTGTATCGTAAGTTTCAGTACGCGATCCGCCTGTAAACATGGGATGATGTCCCACCACTATTTTCCATTTTATATAAGGCGACGGATCACCCAGTATTTCTTCGATCCATCGTTTCTGCATCGCAGTATCCTGCCCCTTTACGTTGGGGCCATACTCATGATTTTCGTAAAATTCCGGTATCAGCGGGTTGGTATCGATAAAAACCATCAGCAACTGCTGCGTGGTGTCTCCGTTAATCGGAATAAGCCTGCTGTAATACCGGGCTGGCATTTTCCACCTCCGGCTAACCGCTGAGTAGGCTACCTGGGCATCAGGGTTACTTTTATAATCATGGTTACCCAATACAGGATACCAATCCCATTGTAAACGAAAATCAGTATAAATATCTTCAAACGAGTACTTCCAGAGAGGATCCCACTGGCTGACAACACCACTCGGATAAAAATTATCGCCTGTGCTAACCGTAAACTGCGAAGCTACCGCATTAGCGGCCACCGACATTTGCCTGGCTACCTGCAGTTGATGATCGGCGCCATTACGCCCCCAGTCGCCCATAGCAATAAACTGCAAGGATCTCTTGAGGTTAGCCAAAACCGGGTCGACGGGCGCGCTTCCTCCTGTATGCTTAATAAGCACCTGTGCCTGCGCCAATATACTTAGCCCTATAAGGGCCAGCAAGAATACCGGCTTGTGAAATAATGATTGCATGTTATAAATATAAACAATAGAAAGATCCCTGGGTACATAGTTCCCGGGATCTTCTTACAGCTGCTTTATAATCAGTAGCCAGGATTTTGCACCAATTTTGGATTGGTGTTCATAGCCTGGGTAGGAATTGGGAAGATGCGACGGTAAGTATCGGCATTGCTCTTAAAACCGTAAGCATTTTCATACTTTCCAAACCTGATCATATCATTACGGCGCCAGCACTCCCAGGTAAACTCACGGGCCCGTTCTGCATACAAATCATCGAGCGTTACCGAGGTCCAGGCCGGCGAAGTAGTTCTATTATTGCGCACCATGTTCACCAGAGAAAGCGGCGTATGACCGGCAGTGGCAGTACCTCCCCGGAGAATAGCCTCTGCTTTCATAAGCAAAATATCCGAATAGCGAAATATAGGTGCGTCATTACTTTGATTCCTGCTGGAAGAATTCGCATCCGGGTAAAACTTGATGTTACGGATACCCATATTCCATGCAATTTCATCATTTCCCAGGTCTATAGACACCAAGGTTTGCCTTGCAGTAATAACAGAGTCTATGTACAGCTGGTAAGTATAAGCATCTCCTCCGTCGGCTCCGGTATAAAATTGATCGTATCCCTTCTTCGTTGTTCTTACCATCATCGGACTACCATCTGACCAGAATTGATTGCCCACTAACCATTGATCCCTGCGAATGTCAGCCGCATCTGCTCTAAAATAGCTGTTATAAAAGCTGGAGAGCGTAGCACGTGGTCCGCTGGGTCTTGCATTGATCAATCCGTTACCTGTAGTTTGGTTTAATATGATCTGGTTGAAGGAGTAACTACCCGGCGTACTTCCTGAATAGCGGTATTTGATGCCCAGGTTACGATTAAGATCATAACGTGCATGATATAAATACCCGTTATTGGTAGAGGGATCGTAAGGTATCGCAAAAATAAACTCCTTAAATGAAGGCCCGTTGGTAGGATAAAACTGGCTTAAGTAAGAAGCCCTCGGCTCTACCGCAAAATTTCCTGAGCTGATAATGGCATCACAGGCGGCAATACATTCATTGTATTTGGCAGTACCGGCGTACACTTCGGCATTTAAGTAAGTCTTAGCCAGCAAAGCATTCGCCATCCAGGCGGTTACCTTCCCATACGTAGCACTACCCGTAGTTGTTTTTAAAAACGGTAATGCTGCTTTTAATTCAGATACTACAAAATTATACACTTCGGCCCTTGTAGCTTTAGCCTGAACGCCGGGACTGGGATAAATGGTATCCAGGGGCACATTTCCAAACATGTCCAGCAGCTCCCAGTAAGCGTATGCCCTCAGGGTTTTCAGCTCAGCCATAGCGGTATTTTTACTTTCTCCCTCCGGCGCATTTTTAAATATGTACATGGTTTGATTACACAAACCCGCTATGGAATTGGCGTCATTCCATACAGTGGTGATCCATCCATGGTCTTTATTCCAATCGTGCCGGTGCAGTTGTATATAACCCTGGCCATCGAACCAGTTACCACCATATACAGGTAGTATGGCTTCGTCGGAACTAAGCTCCTGCGCAAACCAGTAAGCCAGGGAATAGTGGCCCCGGAGACTGGTATAGATGGTACCCATTACTGACTGGAACTCAGCATCCGTTTTAGGAAATACATTTTCGGTATAGAGAGAGTTGGGAGTTACCTCTATTTTGTGGCAGGAGCTCATTATAAAACCCGCTGCTATCACTATTAATAAATGCTTTATATTATTATTCATAAAATGCTTTTTAATCGTTAGAAACCAACTGACACGCCAAAAAGAATGGTACGTGTTTTAGGATAAAAACTATTGTAGTCTACTCCCAGGGATGCACCGCCCTGGTTAATCTCGGGATCAATACCTTTATATTTTGTAATTACAAACAGGTTGTTTACCGTGCCATAAAACCTTACATTGCTGATATATTCATTTTTGAGATTTAACCGGTAACCCAAAGTAGCATTATCAAAGCGCAGGTAAGATCCGTCCTCTACATATCTTGATGAATAATTATTGTTTCTTGCATCTGTTCTGGCATCTTCGGCCGCATGCGGACTGATATTGGTTTGCCCTGCCGTTACCACGTACGACAGATCGGCGCGGGTAGCGTTAAAGATCTTGTTGCCCATTACACCTCTTAAAAAGAAATTTAAATCGAAATTTTTGTACCTGAAGCTATTGTTAAACCCGTACATCAATTTGGGATGCGGGCTGCCGAGGTAATGATAGTCTGAAACCTGGGTTGGGTTAGTAGTTTCTGTTCCGTCGCCCTTTAAAAACAGGGAATTCCCGAAGCATCTTTGCCCACATATTTGAATGAATAGAACTGACCTAAGGGTCCGCCCACCGCCAATATCTGCAAACGGCTCCCTGTTGTACCGGGACCATCAATTTGGGTATAATAGGTAGAGTCGGCATTGACGCTATATTGCTCAGGTCCTTTCAGATCAAGGATCACATTCTTGTTGCTGGCCAGATTCAGGCCTGTGTTCCAGGTAAAATTTTCCTGTTTACAACATTAACGTTCACATTAAATTCAATACCACGGTTCCTGATCTTCCCAACATTCAGCCATAGAGACCCACTCGGATCAATAGATTGCGCCACGCTGTAGGCAAATATCATATCAGTCGTGGTTTTCTCGTAAATATCTATGGCGCCGCTTATCCTGCCTTTAAGGAAGCCATAATCTAACCCCAGGTTTTTGGTAGCAGTCACCTCCCACTGCAAATCAGGATTGGAACCCTGGGTTGACCTGAAGGATGCTGCAAAAACACCGTTATTATAATAGGTACCTGATTTATTGTAAAGACGCTGTGCATTATAAGCACCCAAGCCAAATGCATTACCGGTTGCACCATAGCTTAAACGAAGTTTCAGGTCGCTGATAAAACCGGCATTTTTAATAAACTCCGATTCTGATATGCGCCAGGCAATACTTGCCGCCGGGAAATAGCCCCATTCTTTGTTCTTACCAAAAACCGAGCTGCCATCTCTTCTTACAGAAGCCTGCAATAAAATCCTTTCGTTAAAATCGTAGTTTAAACGGAAAAAATCGGAGATAAAATTGGTTTCCTCATACACTGATCCTCCATAGTCGACCGCAAATCCGTTCACCGTTTGGTAGTTACCCAGGCCAAGATTGTAATAGGTAGTATAATCGTTCACAAAATTGGTCTGGCTGGTTTGTAAACCATCGTTATTGGTATTCTTCTGCCAGCTGTAACCCAGCACGGCTTTTAAATTGTGCAGCCCGAATTTCTTACCCCAGGTCAGGAAAGTTTCAAAAGTTTTGGAAGTATTCTGATAGTAATTGCGGTAAGCCAGTCCATTCGAATAAAAATTCCGCAGGCTTCTGCCACCACCCGGATCGCCGTTGGTATAAAAACTACCAGTGCTGTAGTTATTAGAATAATAACTATTGTAATACTCGCCATGCAGCCAGGTACCGCGCTGGTAAGACAGGTTAGCATTGTAGGTAAGGTTAAAGGGTAGTTTTGCTTCTAATGTAAAGTTACCTTGTAAAGAGCCATACTTGGTATCGTCAACTGCATTCTTAATGATAGAAACGGGGTTAAAGTACTGCGTATTATTAAAGTTCTCAAAGAACGTTCCGTCTTCGTTATATACCGGAGACATGGGGTTATACTTCACCGCCTGCTGAAATACCATATTTTGCAGGGGCACATTGGAAGCTTTGCTATTACTGCTCATGATATTTAAGCCTAAGGTGAGCCTGTCGTTGAGCGCGTGATGCTCTGCGCTGATTCTCCCGATAACGCGCTCCAGGTCGCTCTGCAGTATAATACCTTCTTTTTCAGGTAGTTCAGGCTGGCGCTGTACATGCTTTTTCAGTTCCGCCGCTAAACGAAATATTGTGGTTATGTGACAAAGCAGATTTTTTCTGAATGGCTTCCATCCAATTGGTATTGGCGCCCTTGTCATCATTGGTGCTGGGTGTATAATTATTTTTTTGGGAATAGGCCCTCAACGCCGCCGCATCCATCAGGTCGAGGCTGCTGCTTACATTTTCAAATCCTATATATCCATTATATGCTGCTTGCAATTTGCCGGCCCTTCCTTTTTTGTAGTAACCATGATCACACCATTAGAAGCCCGGTTACCGTAGATAGCCGTTGCCGATGCATCTTTTAAAATGTCCATAGAGGCAATATCATCCGGTGCCACAGCATTAATGTCGGCGCCGGGAATGCCGTCTATAACATAAAACGGGCCGCCCGGACTGTTGATAGTAGAATGCCCCTAAGGATCATCACCGCAGGGCGGTTGGGATCGCCGCTGGCTGTTACGTTTAGCCCGGGCACCTTACCTTGCAGCAACTGGCCCACATCTCCTATGGCGCCCCGGTTCAGGTCTTCAGGTTTAACAGAAGTAATAGCGCTGGAAAGCGTTCGCTTGGAATTTTGCCGTAGCCTACCACCACCACATCACTCATGGCCACCGCATTAGTGGCCAACACTATTTCATAACTTGTTGCGCTGGTAACGGTTACTTCCTGGGTAAGATAGGAAACTGCCGAAACAACCAATACATCATTATTCCTGGCGGCAATCGTAAATCCGCCCTCCTCATTGGTTTTGGTTGAAATGCCTTTTCCTTTAACGGCTACGGTAACTGAAGGAAGTGCAGTGCCCTTGTCATCGGTTACTCTTCCTGAAATCTGCGACTGCTGTGCTATTGCCGACAGTCCTAAAAATACCAGCGTTGTTACCATTATGGCACTGAAAAGATAGCCGGTGCGTTTGCACCGCCTGTAGGTTTGTATCATATGCAGTTTTTAAAACTTGAAAAAAATTAATTGAGGTTTAGAACAGTATTAGCGAGGTTGCTTATTAAAATTTTAAAGTTGATGGCAAATATTTCGATACAAGATCTTCATAATAGGGCCTGAGTTGGTTCCAATCAGGTGGTTCGGGATTTTTGAATAGAGATCATAGGGGTTAAAGAGCTGCACCCATTTTAACATTTTCCTGTCGTGATCGTCCAGTAAATGATCGTATCCGCCTTCTCTATGCCATGCATAAAAGGAGTGATAGCGCAACATATACAAACCTTCTTCGGGCAGATAATCTTTCAACATCTGGTAAACATACTCATCGTGCCCCCAGGACATATTAATATTTCTCAGCCCGCAATTAGGCTCGTATACACCGTATTTTGTATTATAGGCTGTATTGGTATAGTCGGGGTTTTGAGAAAAAAACTCGGGAAAATAACCTTATCAGAAAAAGCACATCCTACGGGGAATGTATCCCCTACCACTGCCCACTGCGGTTCGCCAAAAGGCATAGCACTTTTCCCATATCATGCATCAGCCCAATGAGCACCATCCAGTCCGGATGCCCGTCCCGGCGTATAGCTTCGGAAGTTTGAAGGAGGTGCTGCATCTGGTCAAGGTCAGTATCCGGATCCGAGTCATCCACCAACTGGTTTAAGAAATCGAAGGCTTCCCATACAGGCATTTCACGCTTGTTGAATTGGAGAAATTCATTTCGCTTTTCCTGAACAAAATCATACGTCTGGTATTTATGATTAAGCCTGTAAAACTCTTTTACAGTATCGCGCGCAGGCGTTTCATAATTCCTGTACTCATCAGTTGCCTTTGCTGTAGCAATAGCATCGGGATCGGGATAACGCCGTAACAGGTCATCTTCCCATTCATCGAGATTATTGAGAGGCACCGCCTCAAACTTGTCTTTATTCATAACTGGCAAATTATTGTTTTATTAATGGCAGAAGGAAACGCTTTGCTAATCGGTTTTACTGTTAGTTATACAGCGCTAACGGAACTAATATATTGTTTACGCAAATCGTTTTCGAAGTTCAATTCAAAAGTCAATGTTTTAACTGTAATTTTTGTTATTTTGAAAATCTTTATTTACGAAACCGTTTTCGTAAAATTGTACCGATTTCATAAAAGAACAAAAAGACGGTGGCTCATGGGTAATATTACAATAAGAGAATTGGCGCAGCAGCTCGGCCTTTCTATTGCAACCGTTTCAAAAGCACTTAAAGACAGTTATGAAATCAGTGATGCCACCAAAAAGAAGATTGTCAGCCTTGCCAATGAGCTGAACTACACTCCTAATCCCTACGCCAGCAGCCTGCGGAAACAGCAGAGTAAAACGCTTGCCGTTGTTTTACCCGAAGTAGCAGATAGCTTTTTTTCCCTTGCAATTAACGGTATCCAGGAGGTAGCGCTGGCGAAAGGTTATCATGTGCTATTTTATCTTTCCCACGAAAGTTTTGAGCTCGAAAAAAAGCGATCAATCATTGCAACAGTGGCCGCGTGGACGGCGTATTGATTTCCGTTTCAAGCGAAACCCGGGATACGGCGCATATCTCAAGTTTAAAAACAAAAATATACCCGTTGTCTTTTTCGACAGGGAGCTGGAGGGATACGAAGCGCCCAAAGTAGTAACGAATGATTATGAATGTGGCGAGCTAGCAGCCCGGCATCTTTTAGAAAAGGGCTGTAAATTTCCCATCTTTTTATCTACCTCTGATGCCCTTGTCATCTGTCAAAATCGCTTTTCGGGTTTTCTGAATGCCATCGGAGGCATTCAAAATGAAATAGCTACCTATCCATTTGTTATCGATTGCAGTAATGATATAAATATCTACGGTCAGATCGCCTCTATCCTTGAAAAATTCCCGGCGATTGACGGTATCGTTGCTTCAGTAGAAAAGCTTGCCATTCAAACACTTTTGGTATGCGACCAGAACCATATTCCCATTCCGGAGCGCATAAAAGTACTTGCATTCTCGACGCTTGAAACTGCGCCCCTGCTGAACCCTTCTCTCACCACCATATCACAGCCCGCCTTCGAAATTGGCAAACACGCCGCAGACATACTGATTACCCTTATTGAAAAGAAAAAGCATACTATTACCAACCATTACAAGTCGGTACTGCCCTCTTCGTTGAACATTCGTAAATCAACCCGGTAACACCCCAATTACATCCAAAAGAAGTTTTGCTTTGAACGGTTGATAAGATATTGCGTACTGGTTTCAAGATAAAGCCACAATTACAGGCACAGCCTATTCATTCTGATATTCTGAACTAAAACTATCAAAAAATGAGTATTTTTATAATTAGTTTATGGAAGAAAAAGAAGTAACTATATACGATATCGCAAGGGAATTAGACCTTGCTTCATCTACGATAAGCCGTGCTTTAAAAAATGACCCAAAAGTAAAGCTTAAAACACGCAATAAAGTACACCAGATGGCGCAAAAAATGGGATATCAAAGTAACCCGTTTGCCCGCAGCCTGCGAAACAAAAAGAGCTTTTTAATTGGCATTATTATACCCAGGCTTACCAACCATTTTGTATCCTCTGCCATATCGGGTATAGAAGATACGCTGAGTGTTAAAGGTTATAATATCATTATTGGTCAAACTTATGGCCAGCCTGATAAAGAAATCTCAGCCTTAAAAATGTTGATGGATAACCGGGTGGACGGACTCCTGGTTTCGTTAGCCGACCATATAAAGGGCCCCGAGCACCTCGATCAATCAACAAAAAGAAAATTCCTTTAATTTTTTTCGATCAGGTACCGGATATCACAGACAATTCGGTGATCGTAATAGATCATGCGCAGGCGGCCTATATTGCCACTAAACATTTAATTGAATCGGGCTGTAAAAAAATAGCTCATGTTACAACCAGTGTAAGCCATGGTATTTATTCCGACAAATACGCAGGGTACAAAAAAGCCCTGTCGGATAGTAACCAAAAACTTAAAGAAGAACTTTTAGTGTTTGACGATTTGAGCAGTATTGAATCGGGCAAGAATGTGGCTGCTCATATTTTGAAAATGAGCAAGCTGCCTGACGGACTGTTTTTTGAGAATGATCATTGCGCAGCCGGTTGCATAGCCGGGTTGAAAAAGCGGGATTAAATATTCCAAAAGATATAGCAATTGTTGGCTTTAACGATGAGCCCATTGCCACGCTGATAGAGCCTAATCTTTCCAGTATCACTTACTCGGGATATGAGATTGGCAGGGTTGCTGCTCAAAACATATTGCTGCAGATAGAAAACCCCGAAATGCCCAAGATCTCAAAAACCGTTTTGCCGGCCCGTTTGATTGTCAGAGAATCTTCCATGCGGTAACCACGTTTTTTCCAATTAGCACCGATACGCTACCCAAAGACCGTTTCACCGTTTAAAACACCAATTACTTATTGTTCTCTCCACTCCTGGCTGCTAATGCCGGTTCAATTATCGTTAACCCGTTACCCGCCGGCAGATGCCGCCCCCTATTTGCTCAAATAAAACATGCAGCGCTGCCGAGCCGGCCCACTCTTTACGAAAATCTATTGTACATAGGGCAGGCTCGATCATTTCGCATAATGAATCATTGCCAAAGCCCACCACGACGGTTTTTTTATTGAGACCGCTTTCCTTTTTTTTTCAAATACTTCACAAAACCAGCTGCTACCCAATCGTTGCTGATGAATACGCCGTCTGGCAAATCGTCGTTTTCGAACATTTGAGCAGCAATGCTTATCCCGGCTTCTATAGTGGCCTCGCTGACCCTTACTGGTTCCTGCCAGCTCTTCCCCGACTTCTTCAACGCATCGCGATAGCCCAGGTATTGATCCAGCTCGGTTGCTGTATTTCCAACCGCCGAATTGATCATCATAATGTTCTCACAGCCCTGGTCGATCAGGTGATTAACAGCCAGCTGAGCCCCTTTTTGGTAATCGGTTTTACACAGTGATACCCGTTTACATTTTCTACATTACCCACTACAATAACCGGTTTACCCAGCTCTTCGAAAAAGCGGGGATCAACAGATGCCCCATCTGAACAACAAGCAATAAACCCTCAAAACTATCGAGACCAACCAGGGACAATTGTTTACCCAGTATATTTAAGATCGCAATTTCATACCCGGTTTTATCGGCCGCTGCTTCAATGCCTGAAATAATTTTATTGGTGTAATGATCTGAAAGGCTTTCAACTAATACTGCAATTCTGGCCGATCGCTGCATCAATGGCGTATCAGTAGTAGCATGGGTGCCCGACTGGACGTTACCTGGCAAAGCTACTTTGCGGTTTCTTTTACGCCGACCAGGTTTGGTTGACTGAAATGCGCTGCTTATTGCTTCGCTGCTTCCACTAAAAGCAAGATTGAAAATATCGAAAACCGCAACTTTAGGCTGGTGCATAATATGGCTTTTGCGTGGCATGTTGAATCGTTTGTTGCCAGCAAAAGTGCATGTATGCGCCAGAAAGTTAAAAACCCATGTTGAAACAATTGTAACGCACGTTGATTTCCCACTTAAACACCCTAAAAACCAGGCTATTGACCATATTGGCTCGGAGAAACGCCGAATTTTTCCTGGAAGCTTTTTGAAAAATAAGAAACGCTGTTAAAGCCAACTTCTTCAGCCACCTGACTTACTATCGCGTTCGGACGGCTTAATAACTCGGCAGCCCTATTGAGCCTGATGGTTCTGATGAAGTCTCTTGGAGACTGGCCGGTTAGCGCCATCAGTTTCCTGTAAAGGCCGGTACGGTCCATATGCATCTCGGCACTGAATTTTTCTACGGTGTATTCTGTATTATCCAGGTTCCGGTTCACACAATTCATGGCGCGCTCTAAAAGGTCTTTATCAAGCGGGTTGGTAGTGATGGTGTCGGATTTTACTTCTTTCCCGGTGCTGAACAGTTTTTGCCTGTCTAAAAACATTTGCATCAATTTACGAATACGCAATTTGAGCATGTCCATATCAAAAGGTTTGACCAGATAGGCATCTGCTCCTGCCTCATATCCTTCGTATTGAGCTTCGTCAGAAGTACGGGCCGTGAGCATAATAATGGGCGTATGCGATATATTAATATCCCCTCTTATAGATGCGCACAATTCAATACCGTTCATTTCGGGCATCATCATGTCGGTAATGATCAGATCCGGCTGTTTGTCTACCGCGAGCTCTAATCCTTTTTTACCGTTATTCGCGGTAAAAACAGTGTAATAGGTGGCCAATTCGGCCTCCAAAAATTCCAGGAAGGAGGTATTGTCTTCTACAATAAGAATAGACTTTTTAGTACCCGAACCCGGCTCATTCACCTTTTGCTCCAGCCGCCCAACATTTAAAACAACCTTGAAAACGGTAGCATATACCTCATTGTCATACACTGCTACAGATCCGTCATGTAACTCCGCATATTTTTTAACCAGGTAAAGCCCGATACCGCTCCCCGTATTAGCCTCATCCTGGTTATGGGCTTTATAAAACCTGTCAAATATTGCCTCCTTTTCAGAGGCAGGAATACCTATGCCGGTGTCAGCTACGGTTATTATCAGTTCATCGGTGCCCCATAAATGCTTTTAAAGCAATACTTCCTCCGCCCGGTGTAAATTTAAAGGCATTGGAAAGCAGGTTCATCACAATGCGGATCACCTTTTTTATCCAGCCAAACCCCTCCGTGTCAGCTATACTTACTTTAAAGTCGATTTGCTTCTCTGCCGCCAATTGACCATAATTCAATGCGATTTCGGACAGGAATGACAGATCGCCTACATACGCTGCATGAAGCAGCTCGCCCGACTCGTCTATTTTCTTGAACTCCAGGAGCTGATTGACCGTGTCCAGCAAAAGGTCGGCATTACTTTCAATACGTCGCAAATTATCTTTTACCTCGTTATCGGGCATTTTTTGAATCAAAGACCGCAAAGGGGTTATAATTAATGTTAATGGTGTTCTTAGATCATGGCTGATATTGGTAAGAAATCTCGACTTTTCCCGTTCTATAGCTTCCGCCTGTTGCTGCAACCTTATCTTTTTTGCCTTGCATTGTAAATTTTAACCAGCCCGTACAACAGGGCGCCCAACAGCAGCGTATATAATATCTTAGCGTAAATAGTGGCCCAAAGCGGTGGCTGAATGGAAATGACCAGCTCCTGGCAGCAACCGGCCAATGATGCCCGTCGAAACTTGCCATTACACTGAACTTGTATTCACCCGGTGGCAGATTGGTATAAATTGCCTCCCGAAATGTTGCCCCGGCATTTCTTCCCTCCACTGTTTATCTACTCCCGATAACTGGTATCTGAAATATGTTTTTTCCGGATTTATATAATTTAATCCCGAAAACTGGATATTAATAAAATTCTGACGATGATTTAACCTAATATAACCGGTTTGCGATAAGGGTGCTTTTAACAGAACTTTCCCGTCATACAATGCATTTTCTTCAACCGGTCGGCCCAAAAGCTTAAAATTAAAGATCATAACCGGGACGGGGAGTGTACCTGGCTGAATCGAATGCTTTAAGTAATTCAATCCGTCCAAATTGCCAAAATACAGCTGATTGTTCTTTGAAAGGTAACTGGCTCTTCCCACAAAAGCATGTTTGCTGACGCCGTCATTTTCGTTGTAATTATGGATCGTAAATTTATAGTCGGTGCCCGAGCGCTTCTTTTCAATGCGACTGATCCCTTTTGACGTGGTGATCCAAATGGAATGATCTGCATCCTGGATGATGGCCTTAACGCTGTTGTTTACCAGTCCCTCCGATGTACCCAACCTGTACATGTGTGCCTTTACCGGGTCCCAAACATATAACCCGCCGTAAGTGCCTAACCATAAAAGACCTTCTTTATCTGCAAACAAGCAAACCATAACGCGCACATCCGGGGTAGATTCGCAGCCATATAGCGCCGATCTTCGTTTGCATATTTCAATACCTGCTTTGATGGATCAATAAAAAACAACCCGTTATTACAAAAGCCCACCCAATACCGGTTCCAGCTAATAACCTGCCTTATATCGGGTAAAAGATTATGAGCAAACAGCGTTGTTACACGTTGTGAGGCTTCTTCCAGCTGTAATAACCCGTGATTAGATGTGCCCATTACCAGCGTTCCCGGCACCGGCTCCATGATTGTATAGGCATATACATCCAGCACCTTGGTTACCGAACCGCCGGAACGCATCGCATACAAACCATCTTCAGCCCCAATCCAAACAATGCCCGATTTACTCCTGAATAATGTATGACATTTTAAACCAGGGACCAGCAGCCTTATTTTTGGCTGGTTTTCCTGATCCGTTTCTTCCGTATAAATTCCGTTCAGCGTACCGATCAACAGCCTGCCGGATAACTCTTCAAAACAAAAAACTTTCAGATCATCCGTTCCTCTAAACTTAAAAAAGAGGTGTTAAAGCCAGAGAAACTAAAACGATGCGGATTGTAATAATACAGCCCCTTATTAGTACTCATCCATGTCCCTTCCTGGTTATCGCAAAAGACATTTGAGATACCGCTATGTACCTGCTGCCCATCGTTAAGCAGGATGCCGGAAAAAAACTCCCGGAATCAGTATCAGGCTCGAAATACCAATAGCCTTCTGCACCTGCAACCCAAATTCCGCCCCGTTTGTCGAACGACAAATAGTTTATCCGTTGTTTATGATTATTGATTAAAGCAGACTGTTGCCTGTTTAGGGCATCAAATTTTATAAGACTGCCACCTCCGCCGTAGTCGTTTGTAGTTATGTATAAAAACTGCCCGGATGTTACAACCACGTTCACGGTTGAGGACGTTGACTTTTGTTCATTTATATTGACGGAGTATAGTTCCCTACCTGTAGCTCGTGTAAAACACTTTACCATGCCGGAGTTATACACGAGAAAAACCTGTTCGCCCCAACTGGCAATACTATTCACCAGATCTTTAGAATGCTGAACTTTAATACCCGGCAAGACCAAACTTACTTTCCTGCTGTTCCGATCATAGCAGTACAAATCATCTTTAACTGATATCAGCCAGATATTTTTCTGTTCATCCAGGAAAATGTTTTTAGGTTTTTCTGAAAAGCCTAAACCCTGTAATAATTTTCCCGGGCTGCTTTCATACTTCTCAGCTGCAATATTGATTACACTTAAGTTCTTTGATTTTTGATCCAAACCCACTGATCATCAACATAACAAAAGTGATTACTGGTGTAATCATTAACCGGCAGGAAATTGACCGTATCGAGCGGGATATTTTTTACAGATCCTACATTGTATAAGTTGGTAGAACTTTCCGTTAAAATCACCAACCGGTTGTCGGGTAGCTGATTCACCAACCTGATCTGATCTTCATTTAAATCAGCGCTGCGTTCAAAAGAAGAAAAAACAAATTGCTGCGTAAAACCAGGACGGCACAATACCAGGCTTAATATAATAATCAGAAAAGACTTAATAAGCAGTATTGATTTCATATTTCCTGTATCTCAAAAGCTTAAGCGATTGATTTGATAATTGTTCTAATAACCCAGTTCAGCACAAAAGTAACTGATATCACCGCAGAACACATTATTACAATCGAAATCATTTGAAGATATTTGTATTGAAATTGAAAGGTTAATTCCTGCCATGCAGCATTTTAAAGCAAAAACAATTTTGTTAACTGAAAAAGGGCGGATGATTAGACAATCGCCGCCCTGTTTGCTTTGCTATACGAAAAGATCATATACTACCGGTAATACTTCATGGCTCTACCCTTCTGAAGCCGGTACAATATTGTAGGTCTTCACGACACCTTTATAGTCAAATTTTACAATTGCTTTCCCTGACGCAGATGTTGGCTGCGTAACTGTAATCTTTACGCCACGGTTATCGCACCAGGCGGTTACCTTAGGCAATGCTTTCGTACCCTGCGGAGCTTTATAAGTTGCTTCATACACATCATATCCAACAATACCATTTTCATTAGTAGACCGTACCGGGGTAAGAGGCAGGCTGATCTCTTTTCCATTAACAGCAATCTTAACTGCCGGAATCACCGGGCGATTTATTTTCTTTTTATTGAGCTGAACCCCAAACCAGTTAAATCAAAAAGCTCAGCGGTTCCCTCTCCTTCCGCTACCAGGTAAATGGCGTGTTTCTTATCCAGGTGGTCCACATGCCTGGCAACATCTATCGTGAATTGGGTTACCTCTTGCCTGGCATTGGCCGGAACTACTATTTCACCAATTTTCTTGCCTTTCCAGGTGTCATTATCCCATGGCCCGTCCAGCCAAACATTTACCTTAAAGCTATGGGCGGTTTTAGGTGTCAGAAACAGGTTGAAGGCAGTTTGATTTCCGGCCTTGGTTCCTTCAAATGCTTTTAACCCGTTTTTATCCTTTTTTAATCCGCCAAATCCAAAATACTTATACCCTATTATATGGCCGTTTTTAACTTTATCAACCGGCATGTGGTTGTCCCATATATCCCACGAATCCTGTTGAAGCCCTATATTAGAAAGATAACAGGCATACCCTGCAGAATAATACTGATAAGGGTTCAGCCCGTAAAAATGGAACCCTTCAGAAGTTACTTCTGCGCCTTTATATTCCCGGCCCTGTTTATCTTTTGCGGTCCAGATATTATCCTTCGTATACGGATCATAGGCCCTGATAGAAACAGTACCGCCATCGGCTACTTTTTTTCATCCCATGTAACGGTTACAGGGGCCACCATAGCCTGGCGTGCAAAACCAAATCCTCTCGGAGGCCGGTGATAAAATGCATACCACTGGCCATTGATCTCCTGTATACTTCCATGGGTATTATGACCGGCATTGCTTCCCTGTATGGCTGTACCATCCTGGTTCAGTACAGGCGCCCGCGAATCAACAAAACACCGCCGCTCTTCCAGGGCCCTAAAGGTGAATCGGCGTAAGCATAACGTAGCGTAGAATTAGAGCTTCCCATACCGTAATCCGGGCCAGAGTACCCGCTGTATACGGTAACAAACTTATTACCCACTTTACGTATAGAGGAAGCTTCAAAAAATTGAAGGTTCCCAGGTCTTCCCTGGGAAAATATGAGGATACTGGGTACCGGCAGGCTCACGCAGGGGACCTCCATACCTTACACTTGCGGGTAAAAAGGTTTGGAAATAGTAGTGCCAGGTCTCAGCGAATACATGGTATTCTGATCTAACTGGGCAGCCGATGACCCCTGGAAACCCCAATAACCATATGCCCTGAAACCTATTTCATAATCAGGGTCTTTAGGGTCGGTGACGTATTCAATATAAACAGCCGGGTCAAACCCTAAAATACTTCCTGGAACGGTGCTCTTTCCATCAGGCGTTAAGTTAACGGGCGTAAAAGGTCCGTCGGGGCGGTTTCCTTTTGCAACCATCGCTTCCCTGTTGCGACCACGGCTGTGTGGATACAGGTAATATTCTTTAGTACCGTTTTTTCGTTTCACTTCAACGAGGTCGGGCGCATACATTACATCCCACTGCCCGTCGATCGGATAGGTAAAAACCGGCCCTTCATCCCGCCAGCTGGTTAAGTCCTCTGCCGGTGCCGACCATATCCTGATATCCGGGCCACAATAACTACTTACCCTCAGGTCGTGCGACCCTATAATATAGGCCCGGAACTTTCCGGGGTTATCGGGGTCTTCAAATACACGCGGTTCGCCATCAGGCAAATGCTCCCATAAGGGAAGGTAAGGATTGCCGGCTGCTTTATGCACAAATTTGGAAGGAGCTATTTTGGAGCCTGCTGCTTTTTGTCCGTTGGCGTCTGATATGGAGCAGAGTACCGTTGCAACAAAAAGAAAACCTATACCTGAGTTTATTAATCGGAATTTGAATCTTTTCATATATATTATATCGTATTATCTTAATGATCCCTGCCGGCTTCTGTCAGCGCTCTGGAAGCAAATTCCTGATACATTCCGGTAAAAGTGACAGACAAGCTTTGTTCATATCCCTACGCAAGCCCTGTTCCCGCCTGCTGCAAGCATTACACCACCCGTTACCTGATTCAGGCCAGCTTTAATTGTATTAAAGACAAATAAAGATAAGACAATAATGCAATCGATTGCATTATTTCGGGTATTTTTTCTTTTCACTGTTTATATTAATGATAGCCTATTGCGAATGTGCAAAAATTGGCCGCTGATTAGACAATCGCCGGCCCTTTTGCTTTGCTATATGAAGAGATTTACAGGCGCTTTTGTAGTTAAGCGATCTTATTGCGCCAGAGTAGCCCGAGCTTTAGCAGCCAGAGGCATATCCTGCCCTGCGTATATTAAAATGACGGAGGTCCGCCCTGCGGCCTTCCTCCGGGAAACGCTCCGCCTCCACCTCTCCACTCTCCTCCGGGGAAAGAATTGTTGGCCTTACCAAAATTGCGCAGGCTGTAGGTAAAAGTGAGCATAAAATACTGCTGTAAAACACGCGTGGTTGTTGTCTGGATAAGGTTAAAACTATTAAGTGTTTGACTGAAATTATTGTTTTGCTTCAGCAGATCAAAAACAGAAAGCTTTAATTCGGCCTGCTTCTTTGCTAAAAACTTTTTACCAACTGCCGCATTCCATAAAGTATATTCTACCCCATCGGCGTTTTCGAGCTTATAATTTTGATAAGCAATACTCGAATTAAAAAACCATCCTGATCTGGACAACAGGTTAAGATTGGCGCCGGGGCTCTGCTGCAGATAGTTCTGGCCGGCACTTGCATTATTTAATGTACTGGTCGTTTTCGTATAGTTAATGTCATAATTTACTGTAAAGTCTACCTGCTCGCTGATATTACTGCTTAACACGATACCGCCGCCAAAAGTATTGCGTGTTACAAACCCGGTTATGCCATTGTACTTGCCCGGTGTTTTTCCATAGCTGTAATTGGTGGTAATATTAAAATTCGACTTGATCAATTTTACGGGAAATGCATATACCAGTAAGCCTGAAAAATTCCGGTACCCGTTGAGATTAATATAGGTGGTATTGGTAATACCCTTATCGTTTACCACGTCTGTAGAAATATAATTATCTATAAGATTAAAGTTTACATTAGCGGTAATACTATTGCTGTTTTTGGTATTGGCATATATATACCTGACAGCTCCTGTGATTGTATGCCTGTTGCAGATTGGGGTTACCCACAACAATGCTGGTTTGATTAGAACTGTCAATAACATCCTGCAACTGATCAATTGATGGGAAATCAGTACCGGAACGATAGAAGATGCGTGCGTTGCCATAACGTCCCACCTTTTATTCCACATCAGGTTGGGAAGAAAAGCAAAAAGTTTTGATCTACCTTACCCACTGTAGGCCTGGTTCTCTCGCTGTAAAGATTAGAATACTGCAGATCAAAACCGGCGGAAAGCTGGTTATCCCTTCCCCTGCCTAAGCGGTAATTGAAACCGCCATTGTGCGTCACCACTGTATTCTCGAACTGGTTAGATTGTGCTATATTAGGTAATGTATAGCCGGCACCATCATAATCGAAAGTTTCCTGGTTGCGTTTATTGATACGTTTGGCTGGCGTATAACTTAATTCCAGGATACCGTTTTTACCCAATGGCTCCGTAAAATTCATCCTGGCTGAATAGTTGCGGCTATTGGTGGGGTTGGTACGGTACTGGTTGCGCACATCGGGAAGGTTAATCGTTTCGTACTTGTCAATGTTCGTAAGATTATAACTTTCTCCATCATTTTTGCTGAAGTTGGCTTGTAATGATAGTGAAAAACTCCGGCCTGCTTTCCTGAACGCACGGCGATACATTAAGTTATTACCTATATTGAACCCATCGCGATTGGAGCTGCCGGAGGCATCGCTGATATAGGAACTATCCCCGTCGGCATAAATCGCCGAAGTAAAGTTGGTAGATCTGCTGCTGTTATTCTGAAAGTTCCAGCTGGGTATATACGTGATGGTGTTGCTTGAATCTAATTTATACTCGAACCGCATATTAAAACGGTGATTATTGGTATTGGAAACAGAGGTATTTCTTGTAGTTAGATTCAATATCCTATTATCATTCCTGGTAATGGAGGGTGAAAACGTTTCAGTCTCATTTACATTTCTGCCATTCGAGAAAAAAATAAGATCCGCTTACATTGATCTTCTTACCCCATTTATCAGAGTAGTTAAGTCCAAAGGCGTTGGTGGTATTGATGCCGCCTGCCTGCCCGAAGAATATTCCGCCACCGCCAAAACCACCGCCACCGAAGCCTCCCCGCCAAATCCGCCACGTCCGCCACCACCACGTCCGCCACCACTCATCATGCCGAGTAAGTCTTGCTGTGCAAAGTTTTGAACATTTATATTATTGAAATTACCGATGAGCGTTATACGCCGGTCGCCCTTAAAGAAGCTGGTATTGCCGCCTGCCGAATAAGTATTATCAGTTCCGTAACCGGCGAAGATACGCCCAAACTGTCCGTTACGCATACCGCCGCGTGTAACAATATTGATTGCCTTCATGGTATTGCCGTCATCAAACCCGGTAAGCTGGGCCTGGTCGCTTAAACGATCAAAGAGCTGTATTTTATCAACCACTTCAGCGGGCAAGTTCCGTAAAGCCATATTGGCATCATCACCAAAAAAATCTTTACCATCAACTGTAACTTTTCTAACCTGCTCGCCCTGGCCTGTAACCGTACCATCTCTTGCCACCGTTATACCCGGCATTTTTTAATCAGGTCCTCGGCGGTTGCATCGGGGTTAACCTTATACTGGGAAGCGCTAAACTGTGTAGTATCGCCCTTTGACTGACAGCCGGCGCGCTTGCCACTATTACCACTCCCTCCAGGGTCGTTGTTTTTTTAGGGATATATACATCATCCATATCAACCGATGGCTCGGCGGCTGTTAATGAAACTGCTTTTGAAAAAGTTTCAAAACCAATAGCTGTTGCCCTTAACACATAATTACCGGTTTCCAGGTTAGAAAAAGAAAGGTGCCTGAAGAGTCAGAGACTGTCGTCTTAAATGCACTACTGTCTGCAGCCTTCAGCAATTGAACCGTTACCCCCTTTACCACGATACCTTCTACGGGATCCATTAAAGTGCCTTTTATGGATTGTGTGTACCCGGTAATGCTCAGCATTATAAAAAATAAAAATCCAGCTAGTCTCATAAAATGTATATTAGCCGGGTTTGACGCTTAAACCGCGCTAACCCTTCGCCAGTTAACCCACAATATTTTTAATCGGTTTCAATTTTAGAAAACATCTAAAAAATAACGGTGCCTCGTTATTTTATCACCTTATCGCTCCTTAGAAAATAATATCGCTTTGATGATCATTAACCATTCTGCACTTTAGCTGCTGACGATGATACCGCGATAAGTTATTTTGCGAACCTCCAGTAATCGAAGTAAAGGAGGTTCGTTGGCACCTTGCCTTTATAGACAAAAAACAGATCGTGGATACCATAAATTTTGTTCTCCAGCTTTAATTCTGTTATTCCCCATCGATCATCACCACCGGTCATAGGCACTTTTAAGGTTCCGGCTAACGGTCCGTCAGGCTTATCGAGCCTTATCTCCATTGTAACACCGCCATTATGGGTGGTGCCTACCCTGCAGCAAACGATGATGCCCCATTCGATCCAAAATCCACGTTTTTAACACTGCTGTAAGCACCGTCTTTTGTTGCAGTGATAAAAACGCCCACCTTCTGATTCTGGCTGGCTTTAACACCTTCAGACCAGGATATGGTTTCGGCCTGTACCATTTGATATGGATTTAAGGTTGCAATACCCTTAGTAATGCCCTCCGTCATTTTAAAGGGGCTTATAGTCCCGTCTTTATTAAATTTCAGTTCCTCCACACAAACCGATCGGGTAAAGCCGCCGCCTCCCGGTAACGCTCCGTTGTGATAAAAGAAATAGGTTTTACCCTGAAATCAATGACTCCCGGATGGTTGGTGAAAGACTTTCCCTCAGCAGGCATTATAATACCTCCATATGTCCAGGGCCCCTGTGGGCTTTTGCTGGTGGAATAACCGATGAACTCGGGCAAAGGGCCGCCCGGCCAAAACAGGTAATAGAGACTATTACGTTTATAGAGCCACGGACCTTCTTCATATTTTGTAGGCCGCTTCGGATCGCCGTCCCGTTTTCCAAAAGAAGCTTCCGTCATAGGTACTTCCACTATGTCTCCCGAATAGGAGATCATATCCTCGTTTAGCTTTACATATTTCAGTTTGGGATTACCCCAATACATATGCGCCTGCCCGTCATCATCAATAAAAACAGTTGGATCGATATCACCCCACTCACTTTGTACCAAAGGCTTACCCAGGGGATCATGAAAGGGTCCCATCGGACTATCACCTACCGCTACGCCTATGGCGCCCCGGTTATTGGTTTTCGAGATCATCGGTACATAGAGGTAAAACTTCCCATTTTTTTCGACACACTGCGCAGCCCAGGCATCCCCTTTCCCCATTCAAAGTCTGAGTAAGACAGGATAACGCCATGATCCGTCCAGTTCACCATATCATTCGTGGAGTAAACCTTCCAGTTATTCATTGTAAACCAGGTAGACGCATCTTCGTCATGCGTAGTATATACATAGAGCCTGTTGTTATAAACCATCGGCGCCGGGTCGGCCGTGTACATGGTTTGTATAATGGGGTTTTGAGCGTTGGTACCTGTTACAGCAAATACTAAAAGGGCAGCAAGCATCCCCTTATTGAAAAATCTTATCGCTTTTAAGGTTTTGGTCTTATAAAACATTTTGTAGAATAAAGTCTATGCGTTATTGAAAGAGTCGGGCACTTTATCTGGTTAGCTGAGCACTATTTATGTAACCAGTGCCGGCTATAAAGTATTGCCATAGCGATTTAAAGAGAAGTTTACAGGCAGTTTAGTTCATTAAATATTTCACTGCCTGCAAACTTAATTGCGGGTTATTTATCAAACAGCCAATAGTCAAAATTGAACAAATTGCGCCCGGCCGTAAGGTTATGATCTTTGAACGCGAAATAGAGCTCTTTAACACCGGTAACGGGCGTAGTGACCGGTACGGTGATTTTTTTCCAGGTACTCCAGCCACCGGTACGTGGCACGTCGATGGTTGCCAGTTTCGGCCCACCTATGCTATCCACGTAAACTTCCAGGATACCGCCGTCTAAACCAGCTGCTAAAGATGCTGTAAAGGTTTTGGGAGCAGCGCTGCCAAAGTCAACTGATTTTACCTTTACAAAGCCTCCTTTTTTATATCCGATACATATACACCGGTTTGGGCATCAGTACTGGTTTTACATTTAGCTGCCCAGGCGATGGTTTCGGCCTCTGTGCGTTTATAAGGATTAAGGGTACCGGCTGCTTTTGGTCCTTCTTTAGAGATATTGATATTAGGGATTGTTCCATCAGCATTGTATGTAAACTCTTCAATAGCGGTAGAGCGACCGTAGCTGCCACCACCCGGCAGCAACGCAGTATGATAGAATAAATAAGACTTTCCTCTAAAATCAATAATGCCGCCATGATTGGTAAAGCTGTTAGTGGGTTGATCCACCATTATTCTTCCCTGGTATTTCCATGGGCCTGTCGGGCCGTTGCTAATAGAATAAGATAAGGTTTCCTTTCCCTTGTCCATGCCGGCAAACATCTGGTAATAGATGCCGTTGCGTTTATAAAACCAGGGACCTTCTACAAACATATCCTTATTAGGTACTGCAGGCCCGGACTGGGCATTTTGATTGTTCTGTCCTCCCCTGGGTCTTCTTACACCTCCAAATGTTTCCAATGTTTGCGGTACTTCAACAATATCTCCTGAATAGGATACCATGTCTTTGTTCAGCTTTACATAAAAAAGAGTACCATTACCCCAGTATAAATAAGCCTGGCCATCATGATCAACATAAGCTGTAGGATCTATATTCGACCAGCTGCCTGTGCTGATCAAAGGCTTACCGATAGCATCTTTAAAAGGACCGGTGGGGCTATCTCCTACTGCTACTCCTATAGCCATGTCGTTATTGATGGTTTGCGCACAGATATACCAGTAAAATTTACCATTACGTTCTACGCATTGCGCCGCCCATGCCCTATCTCTTGCCCAGGAAAAGGTTTCCAGCGAAATGGGAACACCGTGATCCGTCCAGTTAACCATATCGCCCGAAGAAAACAGGCGCCATTTGGTCATATAATAAAAATCAGTTCCGGGTATATCATCACCGGTATACAGGTATACCCGGTCTTTATAAACCATGGGAGCTGGATCGGGTGTGTAGCTGGTTTGAATAACGGGGTTTTGCGCACCTGCATAAGAAACAGACAGGCAGGCGGTAAGCGACGCAGCTAATATTTTCTTTGCTGATATCATAAACAACAGTAATTGCTTTATTTGGAGTAAATAGCCTTTACGGTACTTTCTCCTCTTGGTGAATTGGAATGGGTAACTACTGACAGCAGGCCATCTTTAGTAATACTCCAGCTTTCTGTGGATTTAAACTCCGAGGTTTGTCCATCGCGCTCAAAGCTCATCGTATTGCTAACAACGAGCGTTTTACCATCGTCGGACCATTTTGCAGTTGATTTTCTTTTGGATCCACGAAAGCCTTCAGACTCTACTACTTTACCATCAAAGGGTAACGTAATAGTGTTGGTCATGGGATCACCGCCGTTAAACCCGGGAGTTACCCTTGTTATAGTAATAGCATTGTCCTTTTGATCTGCCTTTATAGAAGTGGCAGCCCTCGCAAATTCTCCCAGCTCACTTTTTTTCTCATCCAGCTTCCATTCCCGGAGAGCGCCGCACGCTGGGCAAACAAAGAGGAAGTAATAAATGTTACCATAGCTACCAGCAAAATGCGTGTAAATGTTTGTTTCATACAATTTGTTTTTGTTTTATTAATAGATTGAAAATTGAAACATCGATATACCATGAAATGATTGATCTTATCCAAACCTTATCCGGTCCACTTCAACTTTCTCTCCTGTTGTTATTGTTATGAAGTTCAACCAGTCCTTCACTTCTGCTTCAAACGGCCGGATAGAGAACGACCTTATATATTTTCCGGATGATATTTTATTGCGCTTAATTTGTTATCCGGAAGTAATCAAAGTCTGCATAACCTCCTGTACTTTTTGTTGCATAATTGAATAAGCCATAGCGATATCCCATAAAGTGAGGAATAGTATAGGCCATTTTCAACTGTGTACCAATGGGCGTCCATGTTTTGCCATCGAGGCTGTAAAAGAAATCAGCTACATCCTTTTTATTGGTGAAATCGCAGGTAGCTTTCAGATGAACAACATGCTGATCGAGGGGAACCGTTGCAGCTACTACCGGTTTGTTGTCGCTTGCGTTGATCATTACCAGCAATTTCTTGTTGCCCTCTATTTTTACGCCTAATACTCCATAGTTTCTTTGAAGTAAGGTGATGCCTGCAAAATCGCCATCCTTCATATGAGATACATCTATCGAAGTGGTCCCCGAAGATGTGGGTCCTACCGTACGTTGTGTAAGCGTATTACGTGCCAGAAGCAAGCTGGTATCGATACGCCCGGTGGTTAGCCTCAAATAACCTTTTCGCGCTGTTACCGACCACAGCTCATTTACAGGGTTATGATTCCATTGCCATACCAGCGGCAAAGCCTGTTGGCCTTTTGTACGTGTAAATTCATCAGAAGCTACAATACCGGGTATCAACCCTTTACTGGCAGGAAGATCAAGCTCCATGGGCACTTTACCATTTTCATCGCCTATTACCGGCCATCCATCTACCCACTTTACCGGAACCAGGTAAGGAATGCGGCCTACTGCCCCGTAATCCCGGAAAAGATATGCAAACCAGCGGCCATCGGGCGTATCAATTAAGCCACCCTGGGCCACGCCTTTGTCCTGCAAGCCTATTTTACCTTCCCATGGACCCGTAATTTTATCAGCACGATGAATAATTACAGAACGCTGTCCGCCGGGGGCCATGAAATATTGAACAGGTAGAATTTACCATTTACTTTAAACACCTGTGAGCCTTCTGCGGGTAAGCCGCCACGGCTACCTTCGGGGTAGTGGGCAGTGTAGCGTTCTCAATTACCACGTGATCTGTACCTTCTTTAACACCGCTCAAATCTTCTTTTAATTCTACCAATCGTAATTTGCCGCCACCATACAACATATATGCTTTACCATCCTCATCAAAAACCAGAGAATGGTCGTGCATCATCGGCTTAAATTCGGTTGCTTTCCGGCCCTTTTTCAATATCCTTTGTGGTATAGATATAGGTTTTACCGGTAGTTTGCGCAAATGTGGAAACATAATAAGTGCCCTTATAATAGCGAATGCTACTAGCCCAGGAGCCTCGGCCATAGGTACTTTTGCCGTTATCCAGGTTCATAGCGTCTACACCCACTTTATTCAATGTATCGTAACAATAACCAATAAGCTTCCAGTTTACCAGGTCGGTAGATTTCATGACAGGCACACCCGGGCTCATGTGCATGGTAGTGCTGCTCATGTAATAATTGGTTCCCACACGAATAATGGAAATATCGGGCACATCGGCAAATATGATCGGGTTTTGTGCTTTTGGAGCCTGCTGCGCGTGAAGACGGGTCAATAGCGACATTAAAACCAGGAAGCAAAAAGTCTGGACTTTATCATCAGTGTATATTTAAAATCTGAATTTCTATATTTTTTAGAAGCATACGCAACACTAAAGGATGGCAAGTGAATAGTATTTCATGGTATTCCCCACCATTTCTACCATTGCCCCCAGCGGTTTTAGGGCCTGCGCCTGCCAATAGCTTATCTCAATAGCTACTTCCTGGTTTTCACCAACCTGATATAATAAACAGGGCCGGCTGTGTTGGGTGCCGATGCCTGAAACTTAACCCTTATATAGGTCTTCCTGCCAACATACCAGCCGGGATCGCATACTCCACCTCTGCCATATCAGGGCGGTTCCACTTATCCTTAAGATTTTCTGTCGCCAGTTTTTGATCGTCTACATAAATATCAAAACTGCGGTTACCATTCTCTGCTCCCCAGTAACGGATTCTTAAAGCAAGATCAGTTTCCTTATTCGTAGCAAGGCTATAGCTGAAATAGCCGCCAGCAGCAGCTTCTCTGAAAGCCTGGTTATGCGCATTGCCTTTGCGCGAGCGTTCATCCTGCATCTGGTGGTCCACTTCCGGCTGCTGCTCGCCCGGCGCCACAAAATCTACTGTTCTTTTCTCCAGCTCCAGTTTTTCTTTTTCAGCATGAGCGATCGAATCCATATAATTGTTATACTGCACAGGCGTTAAGGCCATCCAATACATCATATAACGGGCGTCATGTATACGGAAGAAAGGCTCAAGCACCAAATCAGCATTGTTAATAACATTTAAATTGCCGGCAAACGTAAACTGCAATGGTTTTCCTTTTACCGGAACCAGCTTTTGCGATATCGCGCTATCTGTTCTGAAATCAGTATAGGCGCCTGGTTCACCGGTAATTTTTCCCCATGTGCAATATGGCTCCACCGGCCATCATCGGCAATCAAACCCCTGATATTTTGAGTTCCGGTTTTAGCACCTAACAGAAGCGGACCATGCATGATAGCAAGATATTCCGGCACGTTAGGCATTTGCTCTATGGTTGTATGCATGGGCAAATCAATCAATACCAGGTCTCCCTTTTTCCACTGCCGGTTGATAGCTATATAAGAGGAAGGCTTTTGCTGATAGGGAACCTGTTTCCCGTTAACCGAAATTTTCAAAGCGCCTTCTTTTACCCAGGAGGGATAGCGCACCATCAAAGTAAACCTGCCGCTACCACCGGCAACCGAAAGCTTTGTTTGGGCTTCATCAGGAAATGATGTCTCCTGCTTCAGCTTTACTCCCTTTTGCTTCCAGTTCAATTCAGATGCTATAAATAAATTAAGAAATAAGGAATCTTTCCCATGTGTATATATCTGCTCGGCATATTTACCATGATTCTCCATACCGCTGCCTACGCAACACCACATGGCCTCATTAGGCGCCGAGTACACCCTGTAATGACGCGGACGCGCCGGCGTGAAATATACGTATCCTCCATGCTGCGGATGTTGTGTAGATAAAATATGATTATACAATGCCCGTTCATAAAAATCCATATACTTTGCATCCGGGTTGAGCCTGAAAAGTCCCTGCGATAGCTTCAGCATATTATAGGTATTACAACTTTCGGGGCCCTCCACATCACTTATATATTCCCTGTAAAAAGGAACACTGGGAAAAAACTCCCTTCGGCTGTTACCACCGAAAGCCAGTGAACGATTGCCGGTAACCGTCTCCCAGAAAAAGCTACCAGCCCGTAAGTATTGGGCATCGCCACTCAATTCGCCGATACGCTCAAATCCAACTGCTTTAGGTACCTGTGTATTGGCATGTTTATTATCCAGGTTATCGATACTTTTTGACAAGGGGTCTAAAAACTCCCGGTGTGAAAATCTTTTAGCTGCTGTAAGATACCTGGTATCGTTAGTCATTTGATAAGCATCCGCAAGTACCTCATTCATACCTCCATGCTCATTACCCAACATACTTTCCATCTGCGCATCTGTCAAACCACTGGTAATGTTAACCGCCCAATCGCAAAAGGCCAGGAACAGTTTTCGTGCTTCCGTACTTCCTGTATACATCCATGCATCTCTTAACCCCGCATACATTTTATGAACATTGTACCAGGGCACCCAGTATTTCCAGATAGGAGCAATATCACCGGCTTTAATTTTAGGCCATAATGCTTTTCCGTCCGGAACGGCGCCTGTATAGCCTACTGCCCAGTCGGGATACAATTTGCCATTGGCATCCATACAGGCTTTTAATTCAGTGATCATGTAATCCATGCGCTTCTTACATTCCGGGTTTCCGGCAGATGCATAATTCATGGCCAGTGCTGTTAAGTAATGACCGGCTACATGACCATCCAGGCCTTCCCAATTCGGATAGATCTTTGCCTTGGCCGGAAGCCCGGCTTCTTTTCTATATCCGGCCAGCAACCTGTCTACATCATATTTTAACAGCACCTCTATGTTCAGGTCCTGCGCATGTTTAAAAATACCCCAGCTACTTTCACATCATTTAATGAAAAAGCATTCCCGTAAAGCTTGTCCTGCGCTATGGCGCTATTATAAAACAATATAGCGCTTGCACAGGAAATCAAACCCATCCTGATACCTCTCTTACCGGCTTGCTTTATCACTGCAGATACTTTTAATTGCTTCATACTTTTTTGTTTCGATGATATACAAGCTAATAATCATCCTCCCGACATTTAGATACGTCTGCTACTTTCTCTTATTGGCGACCTGGCTGTTACGATCCTATTCCTGACAGTTTCGATGCTGCTGTAATACCGGTATTGTTTTTCGCAGTTATCTCTAACAGCTGCAATACCTTATTTGGCATGTTACAGATGTTAATCTCGATCTTCGACAAACTAACTACCTGCTCCTGTAAAGCGAAACCTGTACCTTCACCATCCTGAATTAACGAAACAACCCGCAAGCGCAACTGACAAATACCTGGCAAATAATAGTTGTCATTTTTACAATTATAAGCTAAGATAGGGAAAATTACAATCGGTTGCAGCCTTTCAGCTAATTATTATGTCCGTCCTTTGAAAAATTTTATTTAGAAATTTATTGAAAGCACCAGTGCAATATCTTTATTGATACGGCTTTGATCTGACTAGCCTGTAGTAGACCAAAATCAACCCGATACAAGTATCTTCTTTGCCCTTGCCTGGCTATTTTTTATATCGTGTACCTGCCGCCTGCCCTGGTAGCGAGATCGTACTCATACACGTGTTTTAAGCCGGTCCCTTTAAAGGATGCCTGATCGGCAATCAAAGGATCGGCGATCCCGGGCTTCGCAAATAAAATATTCGGATTGTTCCCCTTTGCTGTTTTCAGGTTGGCGGCCTTCAATTCGTTGTAGGAACGAAGCCGCAGGTTGCCCCCTAACCTCGACAATACGGAGGCTTCAACCACTTCGCCGTTTTTCCATTTGATTGAAAATTCATATCCGCCACGGGCTACAATACCTGTTACGGAACCCTCATTCCATATATCTGGTATTGCTGGTAAAAGATGTACCGCCCCATCATGGCTTTGCAGGATCATTTCAGCAACACCGGCGGTTAAGCCAAAGTTACCGTCGATCTGAAACGGGGATGTGCCGTAAACATATTGGGATAGGTCCTTCCATCCTGATTATTTCCGCCTGCCAATGTAAGCATATTATTAACAATCGTGTAAGCATGATTACCATCCAGTAAACGTGCCCAAAGATTGACCTTCCAGCCAATAGACCAGCCGGTAGCTTTATCGCCCCTGTATACAAGAGAATTCCGGGCAGCTTCAAATAGTTTCGGATGGGTATAAGGAGATACCTGGTTGCCCGGGTATAACCCGTATAAATGCGATACATGGCGGTGTTCATTCTTTGGATCATCTTTATCCTCCAGCCACTCCTGCAATTGCGTGTACTTACCAATTTGCATGGGCGCCAGCTTTTTCACCATGTCTAACAATTTAGTACGATAAGCCGCATCGCCGTCCAGGATCCGGTTGGCTTCTGCTGTTCTTGTAAGGATATCAAAAACCAGTTGATTATCCATAGTAGTTCCTGCTGAAAGCGGTCCCTGCTCAGGAGAAACCGAGGAGACACCACCATCCATCCATTTGCAGGATGTTTGACTAATGAGCTGAGGAAAAAATCAGCGGAGCCTTTCATAGCAGGGTATACATCAGCCAGGTATTTTTGATCGCCCGTGTATAAATAATGTTCCCACAGATGCTGGCTTACCCATGCCCCACCTGTTGGCCACATGCCTGCGGCAGCAAAATCGATGGGCCCTGTCACCCGCCAGATGTCGGTATTATGATGCGCTGTCCATCCATCAGCGCCATACATTACCTTAGCTGTTTCACGGCCACTCTGGCTGAGCTCTTTTACCATTTGTATAAAAGGCTGGTGGTTTTCCGATAAATTGGTCACCTCCGCAGGCCAGTAATTCATTTCTGCATTGATATTGATCGTGTACTTACTATCCCAGGGTGGATACATAGCATTACACCAGATACCCTGCAGGTTGGCAGCCTGTCCGCCAGGCTGTGAAGAAGATATCAAAAGATAACGGCCAAATTGAGCCAGGAGTGTGACTAATGACGGATCCTGAGTCGACCGATAATTGATGATCCGCTGCGTAGTGGGCAATTTTGATGCTTCGAGATTTTTACCCAGGTCTAACTTAAAACGGTTAAACTGTTTCGCGTAAAACGACGAGTGATTTTTGATCGCAGTGTTATAATCCTTCGTCATAGCTGCTGCGAGGTAAGCAGCTGCCTTTTTCTCATGATCGGCTCCCACTGTTTTATAATCAACAAAATTGGTAGCTATAGAAATATACAGCGTTGCCACTGTAGCGCCCGAAACCGAAAGAGTACTATCGTTTAAAGATACCTTACCATCACTGGTTTTAACAGCAGCCTGCGTTTGGTATGCAATTTTGGCCTCAATACCTTCATGGCTGGCCCCTTTGCTTTCCATCACCAACACATTATTTTTAGCGAATACTTTGTAGGGCGCCGGTTTGGTATAGCTGAGCTGAAAATTAACCGCTCCTTTTACCGGCTGTAATACGCATGATAACTACGTTATCTACAAAAGAAGAAAAAGTTTCACGGGTGTAGGTTACTCCATCAACCGTATAACGCGTTAATGCCACAGCCCGGTTGATATCCAGCTCGCGGTAATAAGCCGTATTATTTTCATGTCCCGGGAATTGAAGTAGCACGCTTCCGGCAGTTTGAAAAGGCATACCATGTATTTTGGTAAAAAAGTCTCATTTACCAGTTTGTCGGCTTCACGGGTTTTGCCCTCGAACACCAGCTTCCGGGCTTCCGGGAGCGCTGACAAAGCCTTCGGATTATCATTGCGATGGGGCCCACCGCCCCAGATGGTTTCTTCATTCAATTGCAGCTCTTCGCGTTGCGGTATGCCATATACCATGGCTCCCAGCCGCGAGTTGCCTAAAGGCAGCGCTTCAACCCATGCTTTGGCAGGCTCATTGTACCAAAGCTTCAGATCCTGCGCGTTCGCTGCCCCAATGATTAAAAATAAAGCCAACATTATTTTGAGCCTCAAGAAGCAACTTTTATTATCGCTATGTTTTTTGTATAATAACGATGGCATAACCTGAATCATTATAGTTATTTAAGTAGTGAATGAATCCCTGATTAATTATTTATTTCAACACAAAGCCTCCGCCTGCCTGCATTTCAACTTCCAGCTCACCGTTTTTCTTTACGGCCACCTCTTTTAAGAAGGTCCCTTTTTCTTTATCATCATTATACATGCTCACTTTTTTACCTGCAAACATGGGTAATTGAATTTTTATTTTAACTAGCTCTTTTTGCCCGTTTACACCGGCCACATACCATTGATTATTGTGCCTCCTTGCAATAACGGCATATTTACCCGGATATCCATCAATATACAGGGTTTCATTCCAGGTAGTGGGAACGGTTTTCATGAAATCAATTTCAAATGCAGGCACATCGGTGAGGTTATTAGGTGTTAAACCAAACATCTGTACCGGGTTCTGGAATAACACTGCTGTAGCCAACTGAAAGGCATCTGTGGTCAAACGCTTATTACGCCCCTCATTGCTTTTCACCAGGTATTTGTTCAACAGGGTTCCGCCAAACTCCATACTGGCAACGGTGTTGCGAATAAAGGGATGCAGGGATGCGTTATAAGCTTCGGCTTCCCTTACGCCCTGCGAGAATATCAGCATTTCAGATGCAACTACTGCCTCTGCCCCTACAAAATTGGGGTACATTCTTTCCCATCCACGGGGCAAGGTAGCGCCATGAAAAATAATCATCAGCCCGTAGTCATTGGCATCAGATAATATATCTTCATAAAGGCGCATGGTTTCCTGCTTGTCGCCGCCCAAAAAGTCAACTTTAATCCCTTTACTCCGGCTTCCTTCAGCCATTTCATTTCATGCTTACGGGCAACCGATGTATTCATTTTATTTTTAGGCCCCTGGGGAGCATCGTTAAAAGAGCCATTAGAATTATACCATAAAAAAACATCCACCTTTTTAGAGTTCGCATATTGGATCAGCTCCTTCATGCGCTCCTTACCTATGTTGGAATCCCAGAAAGCATCCATCAGGATATATTCATAACCCAGGGCAGCCGCCAGGTCTATATATTTTACCTGGTCGTTATAGTTCATGCTGGCATCCTGCCATACAATCCAGCTCCAGGTAGATTTGCCCATTTTATATTGCTGAGAAGCTTCGTAGAGCGGATCAACCACATCATAAGGTATCGTGGTTTCTACAATAGGTTTAAGGTTACTACCCACGGTGATCGTTCTCCAGGGCGTTACGCCCGGTAAACCTATTGCGGCACCCGTGCTGCCAAAGCCATTATTTTGTTTTGTATTAGGATAAAGGATGGTATACAAACCCTCTTTAGTACCATCGCTCAAATGCGAGGCGCAGTACAAACTGCTTACACCTGTTTCGGAAAGCAATACCCAGCCATCTGCCCCGATACGAAATAAACCCGGAAAGACATACCCGTCATTATTACGTGTAGGCTTTCCCAACGGCCCGTCTGCCTCATAAGCGCTTTCATAACTTGGCGCCGTGCGGCAAACCCGGTCATGGCACCCATCATAGCCGAAAGAAAGGTAGTGGTTTGGGCAGGAAATTTATAACCTGTAGCTTCCCACTCTATGACGCAGCTCTGGCGATCTTTCCAAACCGGCAACTCATACCTGAAAGCGATATCATTATTACTTACCTGGAAAACGATGTTCACTTTTTGCTGCCTGGCGTTCTCAACTGAATACGTAAGTTTATTAGCATGATATTGAATTTCCGATTTCTTAATACGATCCTGGGTATAACTCTTATTAACAACACCCTCCTCCTTACTTAAGTATTTTATACCTGTTGAGAAATCTCCTTCATTGGTTTTAAAACCCAGCGGAGAGTTTTCCAGCATCACTTTACCCTTGTAGGTAACGGCATATTCGGCCCTCCCATTATTGACGGATACACTTACGCTTAACTGTTTATCAGGACTCATCACTGTTGCATCCTGTGCCCTGCTACTTGCCGCTAACAGCATACTCAAAGCGGCTGATAATATATAGAATTTCATTCGTTGACCTTTATAATTAGAGACTAAAAACGGTTCATTACTTTTGATGAAACAATGGTATGTGAAGATGCAGGATAAACCCGGCGCTATCTTTCTACCCGCAGCTTCTTTGATATCGGCTATGGCTGTATATCATTACCTGATGTGGCGTACAAGCCTATTAAAGCACCGGTAAAACCTCCTGCCACATTGGTGGAGAGGATATCGCCTGATACAGCGCCACCAACAGTTTGAAAGTTGGCCCCATCGGTCGAGTAGCTAAACGTATACTCATCCTGCTGTGAAGCAGACACTTTTAACCGAACAGGTTTCTTTATATCAATTTTGGTACTCCCAATAATAGTCGAGGGCACCACGCTACCCTGGCGGGGAGGACCTGCCTGTCTTTCCCTTGCATTTTTGGCAAGTACCAGGTAATAATCATTATCTTTTTTGTAACGCCAAATACATAATTAAATGCCTCTCCCTGGTAGCAAACTATTCCTGCTAAGTCCTTGCCAGACCCAGGTATATAATTCATGGTCACCACCGCTTCAAAACTAGAATGCTGTTGCCTGTGAAACAAAGCGGAGACCGGGGCCACAGCTTTAATATTGGCTTCAAAAGGTTTGATACTTACGCCACCCTTGGGAGATGTAGTGATAAACTCCTCACGGGGTCCCCTCATGGCTATCCACCTGTGATCGAGATCAGCGGCCGTAAAGTTATCCGTAAAAGTAAAATTGCCCGAAGGGAAGAAACCGTTTTTACCGGTTTGGTTCGTTACCCCCTGAGGCAGTTTCAATTTAGGCTTCAAGGAACCAGGCCGTTTTGATAAACAGGAAATGTACCTGACCAATCCACTGGAATCAGGAATGTTTCCCTGCCCGTATTTACACGATCTTTGGCATTGGGACGGATGCCTAAAAATACCGCATAATACTTACCATCTTTCCTTCAACCAGGTCTGCATGACCGGCCCAGTCAATTTTATCTTTTCGGTCAGCCGGGAAATATCTTTGGGTTAAAATGGGGTTATTAGGCGCCGGTACGAATGGACCTTTGGGGGAATCGCTGATAAATATAACCTCGCTATGCCAGTCGCCGGTGCCTCCTTCTGCGCACATGAGATAATATTTCCCATCCTTTTTGTACATGTGCGGCGCTTCTATCCAGATAGGCTTTTGAGAAATATCCACACCGCCGTCTACCAACACCACATCAGTACCCGGAATCACCTCATCCTTCTCCAGATCATACTCCCACTGCCTGATAATACGATGCCCGTTATACAGGATCTTTGAGCGGTCGGCATGCTCATCATTGTGAACCACATATGCTTTTCCATCCTCATCAAAGAATAAAGATGGGTCGATTCCGGGAAATTCAGCTTTTTTACTTCACCCCATCCTTTAAAGGGATCTTTGGTTTTAACTACCATATTACCGATACCGCCTGCAATCTGGGTAGTGATCATATAAAAGGTTTCATTCTTCTTATTATACTTTATAGAAGGCGCATAAATACCTGCAGAGATACCTGACTTTTCTACTTTTAATTGAGAAGGCCTGTCCAGCACGTGGCCAATCTGCTTCCAGTTCACCAGATCAGTTGAGTGGAAAATGGGCACGCCCGGGAACATAGAAAAGGAGGAGGTCACCAGGAAATAATCATCACCGCGTCGAATCATGCTGGGATCAGGATAACATCCCTGGAGAATGGGGTTATAAAACTCATCATCCTTTAAAGGATGGTTAGCATACACCGCGTCATTTCCTGTATACGAGAATTGAGTAAAAACCGGAACATTGGTTGCCGGCACCGGCTTTTCATTTTTTTTTTTGTGCACCCGCTTCAAACGTAAGCAGCAGCAAAGCTGCCATTGCCACTGATTGTAATTGGGAAAAACTAAACTTTATCATTATACGCTTATTTATACTTTATAAAATTTACCCGATACTACTTCGCATGAATGATCTGGTATTTACCACTTAAATGCATCAGGCAAAACAAATACAACAATCCATCATAATAGGCATCGTAATAGCCGTCCTCAAAGGGCTGCAGTTTTGCATTCCACAATTTATGAACGAAGTCGAGGCTGTTTTTTCAGGGTTCATCAATGAAGCTGATGCGGCTGTAGCGATCAGCCCTATGGAGTGCCTTAGCTTCTTAACCGGGCCCGCCTGCAAAATAAATTCAGGGCGGCTGCCGTCTAACTCAAACTGATCATCGAAGCTGTTGATACCCTTTGATCTTAAAAAGTTCTGGAATCGTTGTGCATAGCCGCGTTGCCATTCCCTGTCTTTGCCATACCAAACGTAATCCATAGCAATATTCATGGGCACCCGCCAGAATCATATCGAAATGCAGCAGGCATCCATCTCGTAGAGTGAGGCGCTCCGTTAAACTCTGCATAATCCGGGTTGAGTGCGGTTACCGGGTGCGTAGTCCTCTTAAAAAAGCTCTCGATGTATCGGCACAGGCTTTATAGAAATCTTCATGCCCATCCTTTGCATACTGCGCCCATACTTCGTAGAAGGCCGGCAGGTGATAAGATGGATCTGTCCAGTTATAGTTATTCCCTTCTGGAACAAAACTAATCTGCTTGTGTTCTGTATTGATTAGGTTATAGATATTACCCGTTCCGTCTTTCTTCCACATTTCATCCAAAATAAAACGAGCCTCTTTATAATAATTGATACCGGTATTATTGCCCCACCTGTTGGAAGCAAACAATAAGGCGGTAATAAAATAAAATTCGCCATCTGAAGCGGAGCCCGGTGAATTTGGCTTATTCGTCTTCGGATTAATGCTCCATGCAAAATATCCTTTACGGGGCCCGTCCTGGTGCTGGGAATACTTTTTGACCAACGCCAGATGCGGTCAAAAACTTCCTTTTATTGAGTTGAACTGCCACCATCATTCCGTAGGACAACCCCTCTGTTCTGGCATCCCTGTTCTTTACATCTGATACATAGGCCAAAGAATCTTCCACTTCAAAGTAAATGCCGTTGGGGTTTTCGAAAAGATCGCTATAGGCTTTGGCTACCTTGGCATCAATATCTTTTGCCGGTAGCCCGCTTCTTTGAAAAGATTGCGGTATTTACCGGTTACAATAGCAGCATCCTTTGCGGGTTTGTTGCCTGTCTGTGCCCAGAGTATTAAGGGCGATCCCAGGACTGACCATAGTAAGAGGTTCAAAAATTTTTTCATATCCAAAAACAATGCGTCGGTTATCTATTTAGTAAATAAGTTCAGATCAATGGACTCACCCATTTTTTTATACCCGGCCTGGTTGGGATGTAACCAATCTCCGTCGTGCCAATCGGGATTTATTTTTTTATATCATGCGGATTGCGCATGATCTTATCAAAATCGATCACTGCATCAAATTTATCCGTAGTACGAATCCATTCATTGACAGTATCCCTCGCCTGCTGACGAAAAGGAGTATCATAAAACGATTTCTCAAACGGCAGGATAGTGCAACCGTATACCTTTATTCCCCGGGCATGAGCTTTGTCTGCCATAAGGCTGTAGGCTTCGATCAGCTCCCGCGCTACTTTAGGAGCACTCTCAGCATTCCTTATGCCCCTATATCATTAATACCTTCTAATATCAGCAACCATTTTACGCTGCTTTGCGATAGAATGTCCCTGTCGAAGCGGTTCAAGGCGGTAGGCCCCAATCCCCCACGCAGCACACAGTTACCGCCGATACCCAGGTTCAATACACCGATATTTTTCGTATCTTTATTATTTAATAACCGCTGCGACAAAATATCGGTCCACCTGTTTTGCTTGTTGGTTCCGGAACCACGACCATCTGTTATAGAATTTCCCAAAGCCGCTATCGCAAAGGATTCAGCATCTGCCATCACATCGATACCGTTGATTACATACCAGTGATCGGTTGTTACAGCGCCTGAAAAATCAACGGACCCTATTTGATTATCGGCAAGTATATAAGAGGTGGTTCTTGAACCGGGATGCCCCGTGGTGGTAGGCGATGTGTTGCCAAAATAAATCGTAATAGCCAGCGTTGATCCCGGGGCTAGCGTAAAGTTCAATGGATCTGAATACACTTCGCCGGAAGGTGACATCGTTACGGCTTCCGTTCCATTAAACTTAAGGATCTGCTGCGTGGATGGATCAATTACACTTCCCTCTTTGGTCACAGCAACAGTAACTGACTTCATAGTTACCGGTTCTTTACTAAAAGCATTGGAAAAACGAAGACGCAGCTTTTTCCCGCCAATAGAAACCCGTACCACCTGCCTTATGGTATTATTGTTGAGACCTGGTTGGGGCGGCATATTATTAGGCTCTACCAACTGGGGCGCTGTAGCCCAGGTACCTACCCATTTGCCCCGGTCCACATTTTTAAATGTACTGTGTTGATGGCTGCTGCTGCATGACCAAAGCAGCGCGCATATCATGAATACTGCAACAGCGCTTAATATTTTCCTTGTAGGTTTAATCATTTGATAAGGTAGTAATTTATTCAACCGTAATTTTTTTGCCCATCAAGGCCAGCATGGTGGCAGCATAACGTCTGCCCAGCTTCCGGTACCCGGCAGCGCTGAAATGCAGCCTGTCTTTAACCCCTTCGCAACCCACAGATGAAATAACATGAGCATTGGGAATCACCTGCGGTAAGGTAGAGATGATCTTGTTCATACTGGCACAGGCTCCATTCTGATCTTCTGAAACCAGGTAACCCGCCAGCAAAGGCACTGAATTAGGTTTTAGATCCAGATCCTTTAGCAAATTATCATAAACATCTTTCACTTTTTTAGTCCACAGGGTATCACCCGTATTAGATTCTCCCTGGTGTAATAAAATTCCTTTGATCACTCCCGACTTCCGGGCGATGCGCGCCATATCTACCAGCCTCTGGTAAGGATTACCGTCGTATGCTTTAACGGTATTCTTTAACCAATCAGGCGAACCATCCACGTAAGACTGAAAATTATCTTTGTCGAACAACTCTATTTTACAGCCGCCAACAGATACATTAATGACGCCAACGGTAATATTTTGAGGTAAATGCTCCAGCATCGTTCTTCCGAAATAGTCAGCCGGCGTGAGCCCTGTATAACAACGTGCCAACGGCGGTAAAGCAGTATACCAGTTCCCCTGCTTTCTGCCCCTGTTATCACAGTCTACGGCAGCCAGCACCTTAAATCTGTCGCTAACACCTGCGCTGTCTTCAGCCTGTGGCCGGGCATGCCCTTCCATATTGGATTGCCCGAGGCATAAATAGATATGAAAGTTTTTATCCTGTGCTGTTAAAACATTTACTGCTAGGAGTAAGGTCAACAGGAATACCCCTCTTTTGCTGTTTTTTGAGAATGTCTTCATTGTTTTTATTTGAATAATAACTGAGAAAATTGATACAGATTGTTACGCCATACCGGCCATGTATGGCCACCGGGATGCTCGCTATAGGTATATTTGATACCCAGCTCATCGAACCGCGCCAACATAGCTTTACAATTATTGAAAGCAATATCTTCTTTTCCACCCATAGCGATCCAAAAATGCTTAACATTTGAATTGATGGCGGCTGCATTGGCCTTCATAAAATCATACTGCGGTGCCGACAACTCCGGCTGATTGGCCCACCATCCCGAGCTGAATACACCGATATATCCAAACTGATCATGATTCCTGATACCCGTATGCAGGGTTTGCAGACCGCCCATCGATAATCCCGCCAATGCTCGATTGGACGTGCCTTCGGCAACGCGGTAATTTTTTTCTATAAACGGAATAACCGAACGCATCAGTTCATTTTCGAAGGTTCGCAAAGCACGATCATTGAAAGCGGCACCAGTATTGAAATTACCATCAGCCATTACTATTAACATAGGACGTGCTTTGTTTTCGGCAATCAGGTTATCCATGATTAAATCGGCTTTGCCCTGGGTAGCCCATCCCCGTTCGTCTTCACCACCACCGTGCTGTAAATAAAGAACCGGGTATTTTGCGGTTACATTTTGATCGTAACCTGGTGGTGTGTAGATGTATAATTGCCGCCAGCTGTTGCTTATTGGGGAGAAATATTTTTGATCCTGATATCACCGTGGTCAACATCCTTTAATGCATAATAGTGATCGCCTTGAAAAGGAATTTCTATACCGGAGGCCATGCGCCCCATCCCGTAAAAAGTTTCGCTGGCCGGATCGGCAACGGGCAAATCATCTATTAATAACGAATAATAATTAAACCCCGGATTTACCGGCTCTGTAGTAACAGACCAAACGCCATCTGCACCCTTGACCATGTCGTATTTCCGTCCGAGATCCACCTGTACTTTTTGGGCGCCGGGGGCCTTGGTACGAAATACAACACGCCGGTCTGCCATCACCTGCGGATAGGATGCAGACCGTATGTTGGTTGCAGCCCTCTCACCCAGAACCGTGTATTTAGGAAACATTGATGGATCCACCGGTTTGAACAAAAACTGGGAGAACATATACAGGTCGTTCTTCCACACTTTAAAATCGTGCCCACCCGGTTCTATATAATAAATATGGGGTACGCCATTCGCCTTCATATAGTCTGCAGTTCGTTTGGAATTCCGTATTAAACCATCCTGATCGCCGCAGGATATCCAAAGCAGCTTCAGCAGGCGCTTTGCTTTATCAGCATCAGGCAAAAGTTCCTCAGGTTGTTTGGTATTGGGTGCTGAAGAGAAGCCGCCTATCCAGGCAAACTGATCGAGGTTGCCTAAACCAAAATTCAGCGATTGTCCGCCGCCCATGGATAAGCCTGCCAATGCCCTGTTCCCGCGGTCTTTTAGTACCGGATATTTCTTTTCAATGAAAGAAATCAGGTCATTCAACAGATCCTTTTCGAAAACGGCAAATGAAGCGGACTTTTCCTGTTGAGAGGTTTCTGTACTATTCCAGCGATCGTCCTTCAGGGCACGTCCATTGGGTAATACCACCATCATAGGTTGTATCCTCCCTGCGGCAAAAAGATTGTCCAGTATTATATGAGGTACACCCTGGTTGAACCATTCTTTTTCATCTCCTCCTATTCCGTGTAGCAGGTACAACACCGGCAGCTTTTGTTTTTTTGAGGCCCCGGGAGTGGTATACACCAGGGCCCGCCGGTTACTACCCACCGTTCTGGAGGGATAGATGATGGTATCTATTTTCCCTTTGGGCTGATTAATCCTTAGCTGGTCAAATCCGGCAGGCGCCGTCAATTCAATATCCTGTGCCCGTACAACCGACGATGCTATCAGAATGGTAACTGATACTATATATTTTTTAAAAATGCTGCATGTTATTATAATATGCCTCATAGTGTTGAATTATCTTATATTTCTCTACTGCTTTGTTGTCAGCCGGGACAGGAAAAAACCGGTCATAATTTTGAAATACTGATCGGTAAACATTCCCAGGCCATGATGGCCGCCATCTACCAAAACATATTGTGATGGCACTTTGGCCTTTTGCAATGCATGGTATAACCATTCACTCTGGCAGGCAGGCACCACCACATCCCTGTCTCCATGAAGAATTAAGAAAGGAGGTGTTTTTTTATCAATGTAAATAGCAGGATCCAGCAATGCACATTTGTCATAATTATCATCTACTTTTCCACCAATAAGCACTTCTTCAGGAGTATTGGGCTGACGGGTATATTTACCCCTGCATGAGTCTATCATCCACAAATTTGTAGGTCCAAACCAATCCACCACTGCATCTACCTTACTGCTATACCCGGTATAATTACCCAGGCCGCCCTCTATGTCTTGTGTCACTTTGCCAACGGTAAAATTTTTAACGGTACCAGAAGTACCGGCCAGCGCTGCCAGGTGTCCACCTGAAGAGTATCCTGTAATTCCAACAAAAGAGGTATCCAGGTTATATTGTTGCGCCTGGCCTCGTATAAACCTTATCGCAGCTTTTATATCGTTAATCTGTGCCGGAAATTTTGCCTCATTACTCGACCGATGGTTAGGCGCCACTACTGCAAAACCAGCGTCCAGCAAAGGCTTGGCCATTGTTTGGATAGCCGCATTCTTTAAATTATTACCAAACCATGCGCTTCCGTAAATCACTACGACAACAGGGTAAGATTTCTTTTTGCCTGCGGTATATAAATATCCAGATCATGATAGAACTTACCATCATCTGCATAATTTACATCCCTATATACCTTTGAATAAGTAACCTGTGCCAACGCCCCGGTGGCAACGAGCGATAATAAAAAAGTGATATAGATCTTCATTGAAATGGGCTACTTTTTAAATAACAAAGGGGCGAATTCGTATAAACTTCTTCTCCAGGAATGCCACTCATGGCCGGTTTCGGGCGATACATAAGACACTCCTTTGATACCTATTTTATTCCATTCTTCAGCCGCTGCCGGAATACGGGACGCACCACCTTCTTTACCACCGAAGCTCATAAACACCAGCTTCCCGTTCTTCTTAAATGCATTGATATCGGTAATTTCAGAAGGCACAAAAGTGCCGCTGCTAAACATGCCTATATAAGCAAACTTGCCAGGATTAGATATAACAATAGAACGGGTTTGCATACCGCCCATCGAAAGGCCGGCCATGGCACGGTTCTCCGTATTGGCTATAACCCGATAATTCGCTTCTATGTAAGGTATCAGGTCGTTGAACAATACCTTCTCAAATTCAGCGGCAAAGTTCATTCCGCCGCCAGGCCTGGGTGTGTTACCTGGCGCGTTCTGAGGCTGCGCAGGAGGAGCCGACGGCCGACGCATGCCACCAAGATTTACGCTGCTGTTTTCCATTACAATAATAAAGGGCTTCGCCTTGCCTTCGGCTATCAGGTTATCCATAATTAGCCCGGCATAGCCCTGGCTCCCCCCCGGTTTCGTTCTCCCCATACCATGTTGCAGGTACAATACCGGGTACTTTTTGGCCGTTTCCTTTTCGTACCCGGGCGGTGTATAAATATAAACCGGGCGCATGCGGTTGGAAGATTTGGAAAAATAATAGCTTTTGCGGAGATCACCGTGCGGTACATTCTTTAACGCGAAGAAAGCAGAATCAGCAGCCGGTATTTCAATACCACTGCCCCAGCGACTGGCTCCGTAATAGTACAGGCTCCCGGGATCAGGAACCGAAGCTCCATCCACATTCAACTGGTAGTAGTGAAATCCTACATCCTGGGGCGCCGATTCACCTGTCCAGATTCCCGCTGTATCTTTTGGAGATCATATTTCTTACCGCCGATATCCAGTTGCACCAGTTTGGCCTGCGGAGCAGCAATACTGACCCTCACAACACCCTGGCTATTTACCTGGGGAAATTGCTTGCCCTGTTGTGTAGTCGATGACACTTTAAAGTCCCCGGTAGTCGATTGCGCAGTTACAAAAGTACCGGCCAATGCCGCAACCATTAAAAGGGAAAATATTTTTTATTCACGGGCGAGTTTTTATATTATTAAAAGATACTGGAAGTTGGTATACGTTATTTATTAAACAACAGGGGCGCCAGCTCCTTTAAGCTTCTGCGCCAGGTTTGAAATTCGTGCGCGGTATTAGGAGATATATAGGAAACACTATTGAAACCTGCCGCCTTCAATTCTTCCGCTGCCTTTTTTACCCCGTCAGGATTCTCTTTGCTGCCGCAACTTAAAAAGATCAATTTCACTTTTGATTTATCTTTTATATCAGCAGGTGCATAGGTTCCCCACTCAATAAGGCGTAATGAGAAAACACATCGGGGTTAGCCAGGGTAACCATTTTAGTTTCCATGCCTCCCATTGACAGGCCAGCCATCGCCCTGTTGGGCTGGTCGGCCTTCGTACGGAAATTGGCATCTATATAAGGGATCAGTTCTTTCACCAATACCGTTTCGAATGAGTCTATTTTAAAATCCCTGATGCGCCCCATTTAATTTCATTGGTCATACCGTAGGTCATAACAATAATAAAGGGTTTGATTTTTCCTTCGGCAATCAGGTTATCCATAATCAGGTGAGCCAGGCCCTGGTTGGTCCAGGCGGTTTCATCTTCTCCCCAACCGTGCTGCAGGTACAATACGGGATAACGGCTATTCAGATCTTTGTTGTAACCCGGGGTGTATAAACATAAGCCCGGCGGGAAGTTTGCGTGCTTTTCGAAGGAAAAAGAATTTGAGAAACATGGCCATGTGGCACCTCTTTCAAAGCGTAAAAATCCTGGTCCCGGGCGGGTATTTCAATACCGCTCTCCCAACGTGTTGATCCAAAAAGTTCAACGCGCCGGGGTCATTAAACCTACCTCCATCTACCGTAAGATTATAATAGTGAAACCCTTCATCCATGGGTCCCTCGGTGGTTCCGGTAAAAAAACCGTCAGCTCCTTTTGTCAAAACAGTACCTCCTCTTCCACCTAATCCCAAACTCACTTTAACACTATCAGCTGCCGGGGCATGCACCCTGAAACGCGCATAGCCCTGGGAGTTTACCTGTGGATAGGCCTGCCCCGGTTGATTAAAACGGGAGGGCTTAAAATCTTCTTTTATTGCCTGAGCCATTAACAAGCCACCGGAAAAAGTGGCTGCTAAAAGCAGAGATGTCATTTTCTTATTCATAATGGCCTGTTTGATTTATTTAAAAAGCAATGATGCAAATTGATGGAGGCACCGGCGCCAGGTTAACCATTCATGCGCGGTTCCTTCTGACACATAATATTGATATTTCACACCGGTCTGATCCAGCATCGATCTAAAAGCGCCGATCGAAGCGGGAAAAGGCACCGGCTCTTTGGTTCCGGCACCCAGCCAAAGCAACTTCAATTGCCTGTTAAGTGAATGGGCGTCTTTAAATGCACCATTCATAAAGGAGGACACATCGATTGGATCTGTCTTAGGATAATTAGCGGTACCGCTGAAAGCGCCCAGGTAAGCAAATTGGTCCAGGTTCTTCATAACAATTTGCATCGTTTGGTTAGCACCCATTGATAGTCCGGCCATTGCCCGGTTGTCTCTATCAGCGATTGTGCTGTAGCTCTTATCAATCATCGGGATCACCTCGTTGATCAACACCTGCTCAAACGGGAATGGGCCCGTAGGTGTGGAATTAAACGGCTTATTGTCGCCCGACAATGTAGCATAACCATTATCCATTACAACGATCATCGGCACTGCTTTTTTTTTCTGCTATTAAGTTATCGAGGATCAGGTTGGCTTTTCCTGAACCGGCCAACCTGTTTCATTTTCTCCGCTACCATGCTGGAGGTATAATACCGGGTACCTTTTAGTTCTATTATTGTCGTATCCGGCAGGTGTATAGATAAAGCAACGGCGCCATGAATTGGTAAGATCAGAAAAATAAAGCTGCTCTCTCAGTTGCCCATGTGGTACCGGTTTCAGCTCATAAAAAGCCCTGTCTTTTGCCGGCACCTCAATGGCGCTGCCCCAACGGCTGGCACCATAAAAATACAGGCTTCCCGGATCAGGCACGGCAGCACCATCAATGTTCAACTGGTAATAATGGAAGCCCTCATCCTGGGGTCAGAATCGCCGGTCCAGGACCCGTCGGCGTTCTTTTTCAAATCGTACATTTTACCTCCTATATCAAGCTTAACCGACTGCGCTTGCGGCGCCATAATACCGGCGCGCACGCGTCCTTCACTATTCACCTGTGGAAATTTATAGCCGCTCTGAGTGGTTTCAGAAGGCTTGAAATCTTCCAGTACCGTCTGGCAGCAGCAGGCTCCCAGGCAATAACAGCGAGGCATACAAATGATAACCGCCTGATATTATTCATTGCAGCATTATTAGAGTGTGGTATAAAAAAGTATTTCAATTCATAACTATTTTGATACGCTTACTGCTGGGGTCTTCCTCCCCAGGCCTGCCCCAAAACCGTTAGGGTTTACTGCCGGCTCTACTGACATTTTCCGGTAGGCATCAAAACTTGCAGTGTCAACCGGCTTAAACAATAATTGCGAGTACATATACAGGCCGTTTTTCCAATGTTTAAAATCGTGGTTGCCCGGTTCAATGTAGTAGATATGGGGCACCCTTTTTCCTCGAAATAATCATGTGTACGCTTGCTAAAGCCAATCAGCCCATCACTGGCACCACAGGAGATAAATAACAACTTTAGTTGCTGCTTTGCTTTCTCAGGATCCGGCAATAATTCCTGCGCGGGTTTGGTATTAGGAGCAGATGAAAAGCCGCCTACCCAGGCAAATTTATCGAGGTTACCCAGGCCAAAATTTAATGACTGGCCGCCGCCCATTGACAGGCCGGCAATAGCACGGCTTTCCCTGTTGGCCAGCACAGGATAAGTTTTCTCTATAAAGGGAATCAGGTCATCAATCAGGTCCCGTTCAAAAGTGGCAAATGCCTGCACTTTTGCCGGCTCCATAATATTCCCGCCTGCCCGGTCATCCTTCATAGCTCTGCCGTTGGGCATTACAACAATCATGGGCACTGTTTTCCCGTCTGCTATCAAATTATCCAGGATCACCTGCGGTGTGCCGCCATTTAACCATTCGAACTCATCGCCTCCAATGCCATGCAGCAGGTAAAGTACCGGGTACTTCTTCTCTTTTGAAAAGCCCGGCGGGGTATAAATAGTTACCTTCCTGTCTACGCCAACCGTTTTTGACGGATAGCTTATTGTTTCCACTTTACCTTTAGCTACGGATGGGCGAACCACATCAAAGCCCGGCGAGGCGGGCTGCACTGCATTTTGGGCAAAGGAGTTGCCGCCAATTGTAGCTAAACAGAAAAAAGAAATGATTATTTTTTTCATTATTTTGTTTTTAAAAAGATAACCTGAATGATGAGATGCTTTCGGGCGAAATACGAACCCTGACAGATTTTTTATCATTGCTGATGCTATTGTCCAGCGCTGTCATGTTCTTTACTGAAGTTGTTTCAACAGCCGAAACCGAGGAGATCACTGAAGGAACCGCAAAATCAATTATTTTTGCGGAAGCTCCCTATTAATTAATACTACAGTTATATCATTTGTGCCCTCATAAGCAGTAATCAGGAAGCTGGGCTTACCTGCAGTATTGCGCCGATGCGATATTGCTGCCAGGATTCACTTCAATCCTTGTTCTTCCCGTTGCATATTTAGCATAGTGAGATATAATATAACCTCTTTTGGTAATCTCTCCGTTGGCGTGCATGTACCAGGCCGCAGGGTTATTGGCATCTTTATCTTCACCAATAAATCCATAATATCGTTTCAGATACCAGTACACATAGGCATTCATATTATTGCTCATGCAATCATGTAATTCTTCTGCCAAAGTTGTTTTCAATGATGGCAACCATTCCCAGTCGTACTTCCACGAAAAGGTCCAGTTGCGCAATTCACTGCTAGTGGGCTGTTTGTCAAATTCTTCATTAAACAGGTGTTCGGTAACCCATACTTCTTTGTTATGCTGTTTTGCCAGCGGATAATTGGAAACCATTGTTCTGAAATTGAAACCATATAAATGCGTGGCAACAATGTCAAAGTTGTTCGATACCTGCGGATCGTTCAATAAGATATCAGTATAATCTTTCCTAAACTGAACCGTTTCGCCGGCCATTAATTTTGCACCCACCGAACGACCATGCCCTTTAACAAAATCCCGCATTTGTTCGGGGCTGTAAGAACAACCATCATACCCTACTTTATAGTCTGGCTCATTCTGCACTGACACAGCTTCGATTTCTATTCCTTCCCCCTATAAAAGTTTACATATGATTTGATGTGTGCAGCAAAAGCGGCATAGTTTTCGGGTAACAGATATTCCCCGTTTTGATTGCCGTTGGTATTGGAAGATTTTAACTGGGTTGGTGGTGTCCACGGAGAGGCAAACAAAATAGCCCCGTGTTGCCGGGCTCTTTTGCAACGGCCACCTCTCGGCTCCAGTTAGCGGCATTCGGATAAAGCATGAGCCTTCCTATATTTAAGCCTATCCCGTTCGGGCCATACAGCTGATCTATATCCTGTAACGATAATTGTGTATTACCCGTCCAGGACGGATTGATCATCCCGCCAAAACCCGTCACTTTCTGGTACTTAACACCCGGGTTAATGGTTACTTTATCACCCCGGAAAGCGGCATTTGTGTCAGCACCATTTTTTCTTCTCTTCCGGTAGTATGATCTTTTAGAATAATATCCTGATAACGCGCCTGCTCGCCTAAGTGAGCTTTGAGTCGTACATACAGGCTACCGGCTATCGACCGATCATTGGCACTTCCACCGCTATCACGGGAAAAACCGGTGATAAAGCCACCTGGCTGTGTTGTAACACTCAATCGGTGCCCGACCAGCGTATTCCAATGCTTACACTATCCTGGTCGGCCCCGCTGTAATGGCGCTATTAACAAAAGTTGCATATGATTTCCCGGCTCCTGTTTCTTTGGCCTCTTTCTCCTTGGTGCATGAGGCCCAAAAGAAAAGCCCGCAGCAAAACAGCAATAACCCAATTGTAGCCCCTGAGCCAAAGCATATTTAAGATCTTTATTTTCCTGATACTTTTTCATTAAGAAATTTTAAGGCAACACTTTTGCTTGTTTCAATAAGCACGTGAACCACTGGAACACCCAGCGAAATCAGCAATCGATGCAATAATTATCAAAATGACAATTATAATGCTAAAATAACGATTATAGCCGAAAAAATGATATCGGTTGCATTATTTTTTTGTCTGAAGAGATATTGAGCTGACCCAAGCAGCAAAGGGTCCTTTCTTCATTTAAAACCAATCATTAAAGTAATCGGTTTAACTCAATGTTACTGCACCTCAAAGTATGTTATTCCAACGCCCGGAGCTCCTCCCGAAGAAAGCCCTGTACCACCACAGCGTATCGCCCCGGCAAATCGGAAGTATAAAAATTACTTTTAAAAGCAGTTTTCCGTTTAAGAAGATACCGGGCTCCCATTGCAGTACATTCCGGAAGTCGGGCAGGTGGCTTTCAAACTGATCATTGGTTTCGTAAATGGGAGTATAAAATTCACGATGCAGCTGCAAGCCCTCATAGTTGATTATAAGCGTGCTTTCTGCAAAATCATAATTTGTAAGCGCGGGCTTGTATGTTTTCCAGTTCAGAATGCCGTCAAACACCGAATTGCCCAGAATATATTGCTGCGCTACTACATCCAGGCTATATACCTTTAAAGGATCCAGGTCAAAAAAACGGGTGAAATTAAACACCGGGACGCCGTCTAAAAGATTTAAAGGCGCATTGGGAAAGTATTCTTTTTTTTGAGAATTGATGACATGCAAATGCACTTGCTTATTTTTCATACGCACATCCACAATTGATACAAATTCGCGCATCACCTCCTCCAACGTTGTAAACCGGGTGTATTTTTCCAGGTTATAATTGTAATCGGCGTTGCCATAAAATGCTGACGAATCAATAAATGCAGGCAACACTGAGCGTTGTAATGATTCTATATTGTAAATATTCTGTACCTGCATTCCAATATGCTGATCCAAAATAGTTGTAGCATACTTTAAAGGATTCAAAAATTCCCTAAACGGAGCCTTAGTATAATTTTTGCTAAAAGGTTCATCGATCGTAAATGCCAGATTCGCGGCATCCTGCGCCTGCACGATAAGGTAATTACTGCCGAAGAAATTATTGATATCGGCTTTGATATAACCATCCTTATCGCTCAAAGCCGTCTTAAACAACGTAATTGGCGAGGGTGCGGCAATAAATGCCGTTGTGGCAGGAGCTGCCGCTCTTGTGCCTTTATGGAGTACTTTGCCCGTAATAATATGCCCCTGCAATTCGGGAACAAATTCAGGCGACCGTCTTTTCGCACTTAACACAATGTCCCAATTAAACCTGCGCCAACCTTGTGTCAGCAATAAGAGATCGAGCGCCTGTTTTGACCGGTCGTCATTTGCCGAAAAATAATATCCCGGATTCTCGAGTTGCCCTTTTATTTCAGAACCCAGCAAGAGATAAGATGCTATATTTAAATCCGGAAGGTGCTGAAGGGAATCCAGCTTAAAAACAGTCATTGATAAGGAAGCGCTATCTTGAAAAGGCAAACCGCTATCAGCAGATATCGAAATATCAACTTTTTTTCGTGTAGGATAACTCGGCTGATCTGTTTCGATTTTTAGATCCATTAGCACCGATGGGCGCTTGAATACAATCCGTTCACAAAGCGGTACGGCGTTCTGATTAAAGACTGTTATGGTTGATACACCACCGGGTAACGAAGACTTTTCAATAACCCAATCAACTTTACCATTTCGAATGTCAACCACCTTACTGCTTTGAGGAATACCTTTTGAATGAACCAGAACGTATAACTTATCATTGCCTCTTGAGCGTAGTTGTATATTAAAGCTGCTTTCCTTATCTGTTACCTGCATTACCACCCCTCATTATATATGGCCGGTAATTCCCGGATAAAAGGTTTTCCGGAAGGAGGCACTATAGCAACTGTATAATGTTGCCCCTCCAACGGCGTAAAGTTAAACGTTCCTGCCCCATTGTGAACAGGGGCAAATTGCTGTATAGTGTCGGCCCCGAAATCAGGTAACCTGTAAAACGAAGCCCGGAGCCGGCATTGTCATACAATTTAAATGCAACCCTGTTATCTACTCCCGACAATAGATTCCCCCTTCGGGAAAAAGGCCGACTTTGATTGTAGGGCGACGACCGCTTTCAGCACTGCTAACGGCGGGTAACTTATTTATATTAAGGATGGAGATACATTTTTCGAAAAATCCGTTTGCATCAAAATTCTTCATCCAGCGGCTGTATGCGCGTAATTTGTAAGTACCTGAATTAACAGATTGCGGAATGTAAAAGAGCCATTACCGGTAGCCCCGTTCATAGCAATCTTTGCCTGCAACACAGGTTTGTTAGCCGTATCTAAAATCTCAACATAACAGATTTTACTAAAACTCAACGGCCGGTTGGTTGCGCCATCAACTGCATATATTTTAAACCACACCAGCTCGCCGCTTAAATAGTATTCTTTATCAGTATGAACAAACAGCTTTTCAGTAAGCGTACTATCCGAATAATTTTGAAGGAGCTTTGCAATATCACCCGTCGCCTGCTGTGACCTTCCCTGCCGTGCCATTAAAATAAAAGCGACGAATAAGCAGCTGGTAAAAACAAACTTTTTCATTTTATAGATATTTTCAAGAAATAACCCTTCAAAGTGCGGGTACGAATGCTTATTTAGTTGGGCCAAAAGGCGGGTTTAGTAGTAGTTGCATTATTTAAACGACAATCGACACATTGCTGGGGCGCCGCGGCATACCTTCTTATTTCAAGAGTTTTCGGATGAACAGAATCTACAGTAGTGGGTACCAAAGCAGCGCCATATTTTGCAATACTATCGGGATTATTGGCAATTACCAATTGATAGCAAAGGTCCATGTAATCCCAACTTTTCAATTCCTCTCTTTTTAGTATGATACGTTTTCCTTTTGCTGGGTCACTTCTATAAAGCCAATCACCGTTTCGGCAGGATTACTTACACAGCGAATGTTACCACGCAAAAGTGACGGCTGCGGGTCAAAAACAGAACCAAGTTGCTCAGAGTTTTTTTCATCATTTGCCTGAAATTATAAGCCTCCCTGCTTAATTTGTATTGCTTTACCAACAAGCTGTATACTACCTGCATCTTTTCGGAACCTGCTTGTACGAAATGAACAGGCGCCGAGATCACGTCTTTGGTTAATTTTTCGGTCGACCCCAAGAGCGTCGTCCTGGACCGGCCCGTTGCCCAGCACCTGCGCATGGTGGTGTCGGCCCGTTCATCAGCAAACTTATAACCTACGCCTGTAATGCGATTCTGCCCGTCATATAAATATTGCAGCGTGGGCAGGTAACGCGACTGAGTTTCCCAGGTATCCTCAAACATCCATTGATAATACCGCGACGCGTTGGATTCATCATGTGTATGTACAGAAAAGTCAATACCGTTGCTGCCCTGTTGCCAGCTGATGCTATCTATATCGGGCGTTTGCTGCACTATTGTGTAAGCCGACTCATATTGTTTACCTTTCGCCCGGATCGCTATACGATATTTCTTCTGGATCAATCTGAATGTAGGAAGCAATGTACACGCCTTCCGATACTTCCTGTAAAGGATAATGCTCATTAGCATCGCTCTGAACTGAAACAATTGCATCTTTTTCCATGATCTCTGAAGGAGTTTCGGTTAGCCGGGTGGTACGCGACAACCTGATTTCTGTTGGAGCCTCACCATTACTGATAAAGCCGCTTACTACCAAGTATCCTGTATCGGGCATGGTATAGTTCGCAAAATACCGGTCTCTGCATCCATAAAACAGGGCAGCGCTAAAAAGAAGGATCACTATTTTTTTGCTGTGAGCATGTGCATAATTTTTGAATAAGGCTATGCGATATCGACCTGTTAAAATTTGATATTAAAATTGATGAACGGGATCGCCGTTCCGAATATGGAAAGCTTATAGCCATTAACTACGCCGTTCTGAGATACATAATAAACAGAAAACGGGTTACGCCTTCCCGTAAGATTATAAACACCAATTGTCCATGAATTATGCGTTTTTTGAGTCACCTTATGATTACCCTCAATATTCATTGAAAAATCTGTGCGGAAGTAATCGGGTATGCGATAGGCATTCCTATCTGCATATAAAGTTCTCATACCGCCATCATAATAAAACCTGCCTATGGGCAGTGTAATAGGACGGCCGGTGCTGTAAGTAGTATTTAGAGAAAAGCTTAACCGGTGGGAAACCTTATAGTTGCCTACAAAAGTAAGATCATGCGGTTTATCGTAACTAGCCGGGTAATACCGTCCTTCATTGATCACTTCCCCATTCATCGGATTATCTGCCTTTAATAAAATACGGCTATAGGTATAACTGATCCATCCGTTTAACTTACCCGCAGTTTTCCTCACTAAGAACTCAAGTCCATAGGCTTTACCCATCGTTGTTAAAACATCTGTTTCAACATGGGGTTTAGTATCAAAACGGCTCCGCTCTTAAAATCGAGATAATCTTTAATTCTTTTATAGTACCCTTCTACAGATAGCTCTACTGTATTCGAGGCTAGGGTTTTGTACACCCCTATTGAAAACTGATCCCCAAACTGCGGCCGGATATTAGGATCACTTAACTTCCATATATCAGTAGGAGCCATTGCCGTTGTATTGGAAAGCATGTGAATATACTGCCTTAAGCTATTGTAGCCCGCTTTAACTGAAAATGTTGAAGTAATTAATTGCCTGAGCCCTACCCTTACTTCAGGGCCCTGGTAGGTGTTGATTATTTTGTTTTTCGAGTAAACAGTAGTGCCCGAAATATTTTCTTCGCGCCTGGGAACGCCGGCCGGGTAATTATTGACGGTATAAGGGCCTAAATATCCGTACAAAGAGTAGCGCAAGCCGGCATCAAGCATGAGTTGTGGCGTAATTTTTAAATTATCACTTAAATAAAGTGCCGTTTCAAAAGCCTGTTCGGCAGGCATGGAGACCGCTGCAATCAACGACTCGCTTCCGGCCGGGCGGAAGTTTCCCGAATTCAATTTATGCAGGGTGGCACTAACACCCAGCTCCAGGGTATGTTTATTATTGATGGTATAGGTGAAATGCGGCCGGAAATAAGTTTGTACGATATTGAAGTCAAGCGTATATGCATTAAGCGGGTCTCCCCACCTTCTATGCTATATGCATAACGGTCGTGACCGCCTGTGATTACAGCATAGAACCGTGGATTAAATGTATGCTTCCATTTTAATGAAATGTTCTGATTCCTGTAATGAAAGAACGTATCGGTATTTAAATTGAAGCGATCACAACTCATATAAGCGGTAAGATGGATGCTGTTACGATCATTAAACTCGTGGTTAACAATAGCATTAAGATCATAAAAAGAGGCCTTACTGTTTTTGTATTCCTGAGGTAATTGCTTCAACAGCCAATCTGCGTAAGTGGTGCGACCAGCCAATATATAAGATGATTTATCTTTAGCCAGAGGGCCTTCAACTTGCAGGCGGCTTGTAAGCAAGCCGATGCCTGCGGCTCCTTCAAACTTTTTTTTGTTCCCTTCGCGGCTGTTTATATTAACTACAGATGACAGCCGGCCACCGTACCTGGCAGGAATACTTCCTTTAAAAAGCTCTACATCTTTAACCACTTCGGGATTAAAAGCCGAAAACATACCAAAAAAATGAGAAGGATTATAAACGTTGGCTTCGTTAAATAATATAAGATTCTGATCTGCAGCGCCGCCTCTTACGTTGAGGCCGGTACTTGCCTCGCCTACCGTTTTCACACCCGGAGTTGTGAGTAACACCCGCATGATATCTGCCTCTCCAAAGACCACCGGAACCTGCTTTATTGTTTTAATATCCAGCTTCTGCACCCCTAACTGTGCCGTACGCAGGTTGCTCATTTTTGAGCAGACACCATTACATTCTTCAAAGTCATGATACGGGGCTGCATGTTTACATTTAATGTTCCATTGCCATATACCAGGAGTTTTAACTGAACATCGTCCATTCCTATATTTTGTACGTTCAGTATGCTGGTATCCCTGGGAAGCATCAGCGTAAAAAAGCCAAACCGGTCTGTAACAGTATTGATATTGTTTCCTTCAACCTGAAGAGATGCTCCAACCACCGGCTCTCCGTTTCGAACGTCCCGTACATAGCCCCGAATTGAAAAACTGCCTGATCCCGTATATCCATTTTCTGAGCCGACGACATGCAGTTGTTCCTGGTCCTTTATAAATGACCTGCTGGTATCTCCAACGGAAAACACACCTGGGTGAATGGCTGTTCCCCGTTATAAAACCAGTCGGGCAAGCTAGTTTGTACCATCTGCCCCTGTGAAATATATACATATCCTCGGCCATCTATGGAATAAACAAGAGAGGTATGCTTCAGCCCTCTTTCCAAAGCTGTATTCAAAGGCTCATTATTAAATGTTACCGTAATTTTTGAGGCACCCAGCTTCCGTGTATCATAATAAAAACGGTACCGGCTCTGCTTTTCCAACGCTTCCAGGAAGGTACGGATGTCAATATCGGTGTAGGCGCCCGACACAACGGGCAAAGGTGTTACCTGGCCTTTTACTATTACTGACAATAACATTAATGCTATTACCAGGCGCACCCGTTTTAAAAATCGTCTATACGTTTTCTGCATCTGGTTTACTATCGGCTATAATTGATCGTAATACATGGCAACGGATTTCAAAACCGTCTGCATATCTTTTTAACATTAAGCTTGCTGCTTTTTATATAGTTCTTTATTTCATCATTTTTGTAAGCTTGTAACAGGCTTTTTATAGTGGTTATTTTAAAACTTTGCCCACCCCGATATACATAATAAACACATTTGCCTGTCAAGCTGTGCCGTGCGGTATTTTCGCTTAAGTCCTGCGATAATTCTTTACTATGCCTTCCATACACAGCACTGTTCCGGCCGCTATAAACGACTTCATAAAATCCGGGACGTAATCCCTTTTCAGGAGTATGAATTGCTGTAAACCTGTATGAAGCAAGATCGAACCAGGTAATATCCTTTAGTTGTACCTCAAAAATTTTATAATTAACCGGGTGCTGAATAAGCAATTTATCCTTATAAACATCATAGTTAATCAGCACATCGGTGTACAAAATATTATTGAATAAAATACTGCCTTTTACAAAATCTCTTGTGTTATTCCAAAAGGCAAACTACCTGACACCGTATGCGTATAATCTACATACAAAGCACCGTTGAAAAGCGGAGCTTCCGCACCCATATATTGTTGATAATAGTTTTGAAAGGCTGCCTGTTTTTCAAAGGGTATGGCATTTTCACCTTGAACGCTTTGTGCATTCGCCGGACACATCCAGCTCCAAAACAAAACGGCTGCAACTATTTTTTTCATGTATAGCAAACTATAATGTTATAAAAAATAGCCCCCGGCCAAAACGCTACCGGGGCCCTTAGTTAAAACAACAATTATTTATCCGAATCCTTGCCGGAAGAACTTATTGTCCTGCTTTTGCTTTTAATACATCTGCCACTGCTTTGTAAGAAAGCTTACGGGAGAGGTTTTCCTCCAGATCCCAACGGGCTCGCCAGATCTCCAGGAGGAAGAAGTAGGCCTATCGAACGGACTCCAAAAAGTAATACCATAACGCTGACCGGCAGGTATCAATTCAAAATACTTTTCAAGTACATATTGGTACATCTGGGCCTGGGCTGTGTATTGGGCATCGGTTGCCTGCGGCGTTTTAATACCCCTAAGCCAATATCGAGTTCAGAAATTTTAATCAATTTGCCTGTAGCTGCCAGCAAGCGGAAATGCGTTGCTATATTTTCCTTATTAGTATTAATATCAATATGCATTTGGCTGCCGATACCATCTACTTTAGCACCTTTGCTTTCAATATACTGTATATAGTTGATCAGGCCACGGCACTTATCAAGATTGTTCTCCAGATTGTAATCATTAATAAATAACTTGTCAGTAGCATTTGCGTGCTGCCGCGCAATTTGAAAAGCAGTAACCGCATAGTCGTACCCCATATAGTCTTGCCAATAAAATTCTCCTGCGGCCAGTGTTTTTCCAATTCCTGTTTTAAGCTGAGCAGGATTGGCATCATCCATTGGCTCATTCACTACATCCCAGGCACTGACAACCGATTTACAGGTATCTACCATCCCTGCTATAAATGCATTTAAAGCGCCTGTGATAATCGTATTTTTCTCTGCTGCCGTTTTCTGGGCATTCCAGGAAATAACAATATTATCCATATAGTAGTTACCCGATCCGGTTCCTGAACCAAAAACCAATGTAAAACTGGTTAGTTCCTTTTCTTCAGCGGTGAGGTTCATATTGGCGATGGGGAGAATAACCTTGCCGCCGGTTAACCACTGGTTATCTGCGGCACCAAAACTGGACGGAGAGCCGTATACCGTTAAAGCCCTGTTATTGATACCGAGCCGCATACCAGAACCGAATAAACCGCCTGATCCGGGGCCAGTATATCCAATGCCACCTGCGAGCAATTTCCCAGTTTAATTCCTGCAGGAAGAGTAACATCTATTTTAGGAAAGGATTGGTTGGCAGGTGTAGCCGCATTACCTATATGCAATACTTTACTACCACCGCCTTTAGGATCGAGCTCCACAACTGAAGTGCTGTTTCCCGTCATAGGGTATACTTTACCAATGTTGTCAGATTCAAAGTTGATGGTAGTGACACCGCTGGCTCCCGTTATCAGGCCATTCAGATAGGTAGAATTTTGTCCGGAATGCCAGGTAAGCGTATGTCCGTAAACAGACTTGCCTGCACTTTTGGCCACCGTCAAAAATCTTTTAACTCCAGTTAGGTCAAGAGAACCATCGGACAATACTACAGAGCCATGTTTCATCTCGTTTTCCAGAACCAATTCATCAAAGTTCCTGTCGGCAATACGGTAGCTTACGTCCTGGTTAACATAACCTGCTGAAGCAAGTGCCATCCCCAGCTTAAAGCCGGCATTAGCCGCCTTAATCGACTTCAATTCGGGGTAGGCATTAATTTCCTCCTGTACTACCACACTTTCAGGCTTATCAACCGAGGTATATTCGTCGGATGGAAATTTGGCACATGAAGCCAGCAATATTACTGCGGAAACAGAGTGTGCCACTGTTTTATTTATTTTAAACATGATATTTAAATAAGAGGTCAAATAAACTATTTACTTACCGGCGTAAACCATTCAGCTTTTACACCACGGTCGCGCATTACCAGGGTATCTTTAGTAGTGACACTTCCATTAATCTGCCTGGTATTCGCTCCAGTACCAACGGTAATGCTATTATAAGTTACCTGGTAGTTCAAATAAAGCGCATCCCTGTCTTTATTACCCCAGCTGTTTTTTTCCCTCTTTTTACAAAGGATCCCGTGCCGGTTGCAGTAAAGCCCGGCGTTGATGAAGAAATAGCACAGTTGCCTGAATTATCGAACTTAAGGAGCAGTGTACATGTAAAGTTGTTGTTATTATTATCCTGGAATACCACAGGGAATGCCAGCTCCGTTAAAGACTGGGTTGACAATTTATTTACCTGATCGCTCTCCACGTACTGGGCATGACGCGTAACGGATTTATTTACATCCCCGTCATGGCATCGGTACCTCTGCGCAGGTAATTACCATGCCATTGATTTACAAATTTCACCGCATACAGCGTGAAATTTTTAGAAGACAGAATCGAATCTGCACCGTTAACAGAAGTGAGCTTTACAGGAATGACATAAGTGTTATTCACCGACCTGGGATCGTTGAAGAAAGCATCCGTTAATTGAACATCAACGCTTCCGGCAGACGCCCCGGATGGAATGATGATATGGTTGGCTGCGGTTGTATAATAGCTGGCCGGCATAGGCAACACTTCGCTGCCACCCGCGCTAAACAACAATCCATTTCCAAGCAGAGTATTGTCAATGCTATATCCTATGTTAATATCATTCCTGGCCTTATATCCTCCGCCGAAGGCTGCAAAAATCTGGAACCTGTGCTGGTTGTCCAAAGTATTATCAACAGATACATCTTCCCCAAGGGTTATTGTTCTAACCGGATATTGGTACGCGAAGTAAACCGTCTGATAATCGAAATCAGGAAAGTCCCTGTCCTGATTACAACCTGCCAACATAGCGAGTAGAAAGATCAGTGGCAGTATTATAGTTTTCTTATTCATATGCTCTTTTTTAGATTTCGGAAACTCTTTTTCATTTCACATTCTTTGTTTTTTACTACCATCCTTTATTTTGGATTAAAGCGTTAAATTTCAGCATCTCGCTGTTAGGTATGGGATTAGTAGTCATGAAGCTTGCGAAATCCCTGGTTTCTACATTGATATAATTGTAAGCACCGCCGGTAATACTCACTCCTTTTGCGGTTTCCGTTAAGTTTTCTTTCCAGCGACGCAAATCCCAGAAACGGATATCTTCGAAACACAATTCCAAACGGCGTTCATTCCTGATCAGCTTTCTCATTTCATCCTTATTGTTCTTAACCAGCTCCAGGTATGCGTCGCCATTAGCAAGGCCGATACCCGCCCTTCTGCGTATAGCTTTAATTACATCATAAGCAGAGTAAGCATGCCCTCCGTTCCCCAGAGGTCCCCATGCTTCGTTAGCGGCTTCAGCATAGTTCAAAAAAATCTCGGTATAACGAACAATAGGTTTAACATGTCGCTGGCCGCTGGTAGTAGTAGAGGTAAATGTCACCCGGCTATGCATTAACTTTTTAAGATAGTATCCTGTACGTGTGGAAGTAGCCTGTTTCAACAGGCCATCGTTGGTGGGCCCGTCTGCAGCTGTATTAATGGCGGTGGTACTAGACGATAAAGTACCTCCGTTAACAAGGATAAACATTTTGAGGCGTGGGTCGCGGTTGCTGTAAGGATCTGAAGGATTGTAACCACTTGTAGCATCCGTAATAGGATAGCCGTTCAAAGCAGGAAAGGCATCTACCAGGTTTTGAGTAGGGTTGATGCGGCCGTTGCCGAACATCGTAGGCGGATAATTATCCCTTTCCAAACCCGAGGCGTTGTCCTCCCAGCTGGCTCTCCAAAGTATTTCCGGGGATTCACACCTACAGATAAGCCATTGATCTGGTCGGCAATTGCTGGCGTTCCTCCGTACCATTCTAACCCTGTTGCCGCCAGGCCGCTTGGTCCGTTAATCAGGTCGAGAATAGCTGCTGCATCATGAGCAGCATTTTCCCAGGTTGTGGTATTACCCGAACTGAAGGCAGGGCTTGCGGCGATAATGGACGTTTTTGCTTTTACTGCCATTGCAATTCTGCCGCTCAGAAGTCCTCCCCTGAAGTTATTACCGTAAACCCGGTTATAATCTGTTCTTGCCACATTGCCAAATTTTGCAGGAACCGTCCCTCCTTCGGCAATATCACCGTAATCGAAGGGCAAAAGAAAGGATGCAGAATCCAGGTCTTTATAAATTTGCTGGAGACATTCTTCGTAAGTAGCTCGTGGAACGTTAAAGTTCGCCAACGGGTCCTGGAAGCTCAAAAACAATGGCACACAGCATCTGGCCATTTGCAGCCTCCCCGCCAAATAACCGAAGCAAGTCAGAATAAAATACCGCGCGTAAACCATATGCTTCACCACGAATACGTCTTCTAAACAATTCAGCAATATTCGGATCCACCGCCCACTGCACCTCATTTACCTTCTCCAACATCTGGTTAATATATTGTATCGCATGATACCCGTTGGTCCAGCGATTAAATCCGAAAGGAATAAATAACGGCGACCATAAGCCCTGGGTGATCCTGAGATATTCATTATTAAAGTCATTGGAAACCGCATTATCGGTTGCCACATCAGAATGGTACCAGCCGGTGTTAGGTATACGCGTATATGCATTTCCAATGAGCCCGTACATAAACCTGGCCTGGCTTGGCATTAACGCATTCGGATCATCTACCTGGCGGTTGTTTTCAATTGCAGGCTCAAACAAATCCCTCTTGCATCCTGCCCCGAGTAAAAGGACCGTTACAATAGCCGTTAATAATACTTTATTCATAATAAGTTGCTTTTAACTTTTACTAACATTAATTTTCTTTAAAACAACGCCCGAACGCCAAAATTGTAGAAACGGGTTTGAGGAGTGCCGCCTACATTCATCTCCATCAGCTCGCGTTCTTTGGCTATTGTCAGCAAATTGGCACCACTTAAATAAACATTCAACTCTTTCATGAAATTGCTTTTTTAATGGCACTTGAAAGATCATAAGTAACCTGCACCTTTGCCAGATCAAAACGGTTGGCCTTATACATCCAGAAGTCGGAGGTAACAAAATTGTGAGCCTTGCTTTGCGTAGTTAGCCTTGGATAAGTAGCTACATCTGCAGTTTCTGGCGTCCACCGGCCTCTTACTACCTTCGAGTACTTATCCTCTCCTCCTACCCAGAAATAGGATCCGTTTTTAACACCATCAGCACCGTACCTGCCTGTTCCCAAAGCAAAGAATGTAAGCTTCTTCCACTGGGCGGTAAAATGCATTCCAAGATTAAACGGAGCCCCGTACCAACCGCCTTTGCCTAATAGAACCTGGTCGTTTACATTAATGATGCCATCTCCGTTTTGATCCTTGTACTTTAAGTCACCCGGCTTTACGGTAACTCCTAAAGAATGCACAGGGGAATTCTTTATATCCTCCTGATCTTTGAAAAAACCTGCATTTTCATATCCCCAAATACCATCCAGTATCTGTCCCTGCCTGTACAGGTAATCTTCATTTTGGATTTCAGTTCTTTTAACAGCTTTGGTTACATAATACGTTCCGTTAAGTCCTAAGGTCATATTCACTTCGCCGAGCCTTTTCTTAAAAGTTGCGCCAAAATCAAAGCCTGAGCGGCTTTCTATATCCCTGTTAACATTAGCGCCAAAAACAGAATTGCCGGCGTTAAACCAATTAGGATTAACTACTGCAGCCATCGTTGCAGCATTTACCAGAATATCAGTCATCCGGTTTGTAAAATAGCTGGCTTCCAGTTTAAGTAACTGCCGGAAAAATGATCCCTCAAAACCTGCCGTCAGGTTATAACGTTTCGGAAAAGTCATTTGCGGATTAGAACCGCCCCGCGCTTCGGTAATACGGCCTGAGTAGCCACCACCATCCCAACCCCACCAGGGACCGTTGTCATCCAGGCGATAATATCCCATGTACATAAAATAGTTAGCTATATCAATATCGGAATTAATATAACCCGCACTTGCCACTAATTTAAGATCATCAATAACCGAAGAGGACTTCAGGAATTCTTCTTTACTAAGACGCCAGCCTAAGGACAATGTTGGATTAAAAGCCTTCCTTTTTCCTTCAGGCAACTTGGCTGAATGAACCAGGGCGCCGCTAAAGTCAAACATGTATTTATCCCTGAAAATATATCCCAGCTGTAAGCCCAGGTTCACGCTACCTAATGCATGGTACTGACCGGAAGTAGTTTGCTGAAAACCGTTAGCCACCAGCAAACCTGTTATATGATGGTCGCCGGCTACCACATTATCATAATTGAAATAACTAGATAATGCCAGCGTTTGCCTGTAAACGGTACCACTTACATTTTGTACCCCATTGGCCACGTCCTGGCCGTACTGTGTGAGCATGGTTATGTAGTCTTTTCCTTCGTAGGTATACCAACCAGGCAGGGTACCTGATGCTCCGGTTCCTCCCGGTGAAAAAACCGCATAGGTATTGTTGTATGATTGGCTATAAGAAGTACGATAGTCGATAGCCATATCTGTCTGAAACTTCAGACCTTTAATAATATTGCGCAAATCGGCCCCCACGGATGGGTTGAATTGAAATTGCCTGCTGACAAACTGGTTATAGGCACCTGCATACATGGCAGCAAATGAATTGGTTTGCTCCAACTGTGTACCACCCAGGAAATACTTACCATCAATAAGATAATTGCTGTTCTTTAATAATCCCCATGATGCCATATCATTTTCTTCGATATAGCTGAGCGGTATAAGAGGTGAGAACCGGTTGGGACGAACGGTAGCTGCATCAGCCCAGAAATTGGAGTTGGGACTACGATCATCATAGAAAGTGGCCTGCATATCTATTTTGCTGTATATAAACGGGTTGATCGTTATATCAATATTACCTCTAACGCTAAAACGATTGGTTCGGTCATTCTTTTTACCTTCTCCAAAATTCAGCATAGAACCAGCCGTATAATAGTTGATATTTGTATAATAACGCGCTCTTTCATTACCACCTGATATCTCGGCCGTAACATCATGCCTGTTAAAAGACCTCGTTACATATTCAGGAGCATAAAAGTTCAGATTGGGATAACGATAAGGATTCTTACCAGAGGAAAAATTATAAATTTCTGTTGGCGTAAATAACTCTGCCAGCCCATCGTTGCGGCGTGCTTCGTTATATAAGGTCATATACTCTGCAGACCCCAGGTATTCAGGAAAGCTCTTGGCCACATTCACACCGGTATTCAATGTCACATTTGTTTGACGATTATTGGCTTCTCCCCTTTTTGTGGTAATAAGTATAGCGCCTTTAGCTGCCTGGGTACCGTATAAAACTACGGCTGCTGCACTTTTTAAAAATGTAATCTGGTCAATTTCAGTAGGCAGCACATTATTGGCATCGCGGGGTACGCCATCAATTAATGTAAAGTAGCTTCCCATTCCCCACATGCTGTTTCCATTAAAACCCGGAACCAGGGCATCCATATGATCCAGGCTGTAGGTGGTGTAATTCTTTTTATCAGCTCCTTCATATCAACGGCATTAACACCGCCAATAAGGTCTTTCTGGGCCTTTACGCGAAAGAGCACATTCACGTCATTGATAACATCCGAAGATGTCAACTCGATCTCAGTGAGTCCCGGCGCTGCTTTTACGTATCTTGTTTTATAACCTGCAGCGGCTACACCCAGTTCAGTGTTGTAAGGCACTTTAATTTCGAATATCCCTTTTTCGTCTGTGGTTACTTCGTTGTCATCATCATCCACACTGCTTATTAAAGCACCTTGTAAAGGAACTTTCCCGAACCATAAACTACAGCCTTTATGGTAACTTCAGAGGTTGCCTGCGCATTTAGCATAATGGGAAAAAGTGCTAATGCAGTAATCAGAACCCATCCTATTCTTAAATATTTCATTAGTTACTCGTTTAATAAATAATTACATGATCAATTTTACCATACTCACCCTACCATCCGGGATTCTGAGGGAACTCTGTATAAAGCATAACATCTACATTCCTCAGGGGAGCCAATAATGCTTTTCAGAAAAATTCCGCTCCAGTATCACCTGTTCTCTAAGATTTACGACCCTGTTTTCTTTTGGATTAGTAGTTGAAAAGCCTGGCGCCCGATCAAATTCAAGAGAAGTCTTAACGGTATAAGGTTTTTGAATGAGCAGCCGCCAGCGACGCAGATCATTAAACCGATGTCCTTCAAACGAAAGCTCTACGGCACGTTCGCGCCGGTACTCACTCCTGAACGCATCCTGCGAACCTGTAAACTTGCCGGCCACATGTCCCACACCTGCACGGTCTCTTACGAAATTGATTGCATCTACCGCAGTTTTGCTATAATTAGGATCTTTACCCATTGGAGAATTATATCCTTCTGATGCAGCTTCGGCATACATGATATAAATGTCTGCCAGTCTCATATAAGGCAGATGTACATTAAGCGATTTGTTATAACTGGTTCCTAAATCATATTTATTACTCAACGGAGGGATAAATTTAAAAAGCAGGTAGCCGCTGCGGCTGCTGGTGGTTACGGAACCCGGTAGTCGCCCCTGAGTAAAGCGTAGCATACCTGTACTTCTCTTCATTCGCATTGGGTATACTTGCTTCAACCATTTTTCTTCCATCGTAAATGATATCATTGTAAAACCGGGGATCACGGTCTTTCCATGGCTGACTGGGATTATAACCCGACTCGTTGTCAGCCACAGCAGCGCTGTTGGCAGCGTTAATAGGTAATCCATTAGCCATACCATAATAGTTAACATAGTTAGCGGTCGGGAAAAATTTCACCTCACCCTCTCCAATCAGGAACTGGGGCTGGTACTGGCGGCTGGTTCCGTAATTAGAACTATTAGCGCTCCAATAGGGACCTCTGAAGATGGCTTCCTGTCCCTGCTCGGGCCCGCCTACTCTTCCACCAGGCATTGCCCAGTTTTCGAAGTTGGTATAAAAGTTCTTATAGTAGTATTGAAAAGGCAACAGCTTGTACTTGGTTCCGCCGGCATCAATAATATTGAGCAATTCGCCAAATGCAGCCGCTGCCTTTTTGCGTAATCGGTATTATAATTCTGGTTGCCTGTTGACTCTCCATTCATCAATGGACTGGCCGCCCACAGATAGTTTTTACCAAGGTATCCCAGAGCCATGATTTTGTTGATACGCAGGTCATTTTTTCCCAGCGTTCTTCTGCCGGCCAGCGTATTATCCCATTCAACAGGCAGCAAGTTGGCTGCTTCCTAAAATCTGCAGCCGCTTTATTGGCGCACTCCTGGTAAGACAAGCGTGGCAAAGTCAGCTTCACATCACTTGGTAAAACCTTGTCAATATACGGCAGCCCTCCAAAGTACTGGATCAGCATAAAGTGAAACCAGCCCCGGAAAAATAACAACTGCCCTTTGATGAGGTTTTTTCTTCCTGAGTGGCGTCCGTCAGCAGGTCCATATTCTCCAGGCCAAGATTGCATTTCCGGATACCATACCATGCACCGGGCCAGAGCTTTTTGGTCATACGATCATTATTCGTACTAAAATTTCCTCCATCCATAAAACCGGCGCCCCAGCTATCATAGCCACGCTGCCATCCCCAAAAATCGCCGTTATCTACTTTTACAATGAAATGAAAAGCCTGGGAGGTCGATTGCACTTCATCATCACCCCAGTTCCATGAATTCGTCCAATAAGCATTGGTAAAATCCGGAATGCACTGGTACAATTCTTCAGTAAAGCCCTGGAAATTGAAGAAATTTTTGAATGCCTCTTCCTGGGCAACGATCGAGCCAGGCTCTCTGTCCAGGTACTTCTTGCAGGATGCCAATCCAGCAATAGCGATAACTATTCCTATTAAGAAAATAGATTTGATATAATTCTTTTTCATAATTCTGATGATAATAGTTTAGAAAAACAGGTTGAATCCCAAATTGAAACGTCGCATAGTAGGGTATGCTCCTGGTAAGAAGCTCCACCTATATTCTGCTCGCGGTCATCCGGCATTTTTGTCCAGGTAATAAGGTTATTACCGTTTAAATAGAGCCGTATATTATCCAGTTTTGCTCTCCGTACAAAGCTCCAATTGCTGTTTCTGAAAGTATAGGCTATTTCAGCATTCTTTAAACGTACATAAGAAGCATCATAACGATTAAAATTACCTCTGAAGTATCCGGCCGGTACCGTAGACCACCTGGGTAAAGGTTGCGTAGGATTCTGATTAGCAGGTGACCAGAAAGTACCTTCATCATAAACTGTCAGGTTTTTATTATTCAGGCTGTTGAAAGCAACATCACGGTTTACGTTGTTCACACCGTAAAACTGAACAAATAAAGAGAGGTCTTTCCATTCCAATCCAAAGTTGGCATTATAGCTGTTTAAAGGCCAATCGCTGTATCCCCATGGGGCGTTATCAAAATCATCTATAACCCCATCGCCGTTGTAGTCAACAATATAAACGTTACCCGGAAGCTTGGCGGCATCATTAGTATTGTGCATGGTGCTGCCGTAAAGCGCATCCCATGTATTGTAATACCCGTTACTTACTTTTCCTCTCCAGGTTCCTACTTCGTAGCCTGCCGTTTTTTGATAAGAAGGGCGCAATAACGGATCATCTGCCTCAATAACTTTGTTCTTTGCATGCGTCATAATAAAATCAGACCAGACACGCAGATTGCGATTTAAATTTTCCTGATATGCAGTTCAATCTCGTAACCTTTATTTTTCACCTCGCCCTGGTTAACCACGGGGCAGCAGTTCCAAAATAGCTAGGTACCGCGCGTGCGCCACCCTGTAATAATATATTGGCGATGATCCCAGAACAAGTCTGCTTTACCGGTAATCAGTCCTTTGAAAAGTTCAAAATCAACACCCACATTATACTTTAACGCCTCTTCCCATTGCACATTCGGATTACCTACCCTTGTTTCTCTGAACCAGGCATAGGGACTGGCTTCTGCGCCTTCATTCACTACACCCATCACAGAATTTCCTCCCTGCTGCCATTCCGTAAGATAGGCCCAGCGTCCGCCACCAACATTATCTGCTCCGGTTTTTCCGATTGAGGTACGGAATTTAAACAGGTCTATAAACTGGATATTTTCCATGAACTTCTCTTTCGATATAATCCAGTTTAAACCACCCGAAGAGAAAAAAAGCGAACCGTTTATCAGCGGCAAATCTTTCAGAGCCGTTATATGCGCCATTGTATTCAACGGTGTATTTACTATCAAAAGCATAAGTAGTACGGAATACCCAGTCTTCACGATAGCTCGGTATTTCGCTGCCGGTGGCAAATTGGTTACGGTTCATCAACCCCATTAATGTAAAATTGTGCTTATTGATTCTCTTGGCATAATTCAGCTGCAGGTTGTAAAATATCCTGCGATAAGCGCCGCCGGTACCACCACCGGTTGCAGCCCATTTATCGAAAGACTGGAAGTCGAAATTTGTAGAGTTGTCATTGGCAAACCGGTACTGAACCATTCCTGTTACCGGATTGATCCATTTACGCTGCACATCATCTGCATCATTTAAGCCGCGCCCTCCTTCAGAAAAAGTATTATCAAAAGAGATGGTGCCGCTAAACTTTAAACCTTTTATCAGCATATCCAGGTTTTGCTCTAAAGTAAAATCGGTGGCTACACGGGCATTGGTATTATACTGGATACCGCTTCTGGCTAAGGCCATAGCAGAGTTCATATAAGTTGCTTCATTAGGCGCATAATAGCCCCACGACCCATCGGAATAAACCGGCAGGAAAGCCGCCGGTGAAGCAAAATAAGCAGCACTCCAGGTATTGTAATCGTTGACACCAGACCAGGGGCTTTTTCTTTGTCCGTAAGTTCCGGCCAGGTTTACTTTAAATATGGTAGTTCCCGTTAACTGGAAATCGAGATTGGTGCGAAAGTTGATCCGGTTAAACCCGTAACCAGGTTTGTATCCCCGGTTATTCTCATAAATTTTAAATATGTCTCCTTCATGCGCAAAGTCAACGCTTGAGAAATATTTTACAAACCGGGTGCCGCCCTGTATATTTAAATTGGCGTTAGATGACCATGTATGCTTTTTAAATAAAGCATCAACCCAGTCCACATTGGGATAACGCTCTGCTTCCTCTAGGTTGAGTGGATTCCGGTACTTCTGCATGATCGCATAGGGCATATAATCTGCCCAGGCCTCCGGGGCAGTGGCCAACTCGTATTCAATCACATCATTTCTTATGCGAAATGCGTCATAGGAATCCATTTTTTGGGGTAACTTGGAAGGAACTTTCATTATAGTATTTAATGTAGCCCTTATAGCAGCTTTGCCTGTCCGGCCTCTTTTTGTAGTTACCAGTATTACACCATTAGCGCCCCGTGAACCGAATACCGCGGTAGCGGATGCGTCTTTAAAACCGTTACTGTTTCAACAGAAGCAATATCCAGATTTGCTATGGTACGTTCTACGCCATCCACGAGCACCAACGGATCCGATCCGTTCAGGCTACTTACACCACGTATGATGAACCGGGGATCTTCTTCTCCCGGCGTTCCGGTCCCCTGCGCGGTAATTAAACCGGGAAGATTACCGGTCATTGCAGCACCAAGGCTGGTTACACCGCCTGCCCGTTCCAGCTCTTTAAAACCTGTCTGGGACACAGCGGCAACATTGCCCTCTTTAGTTGTTTTACCGTAGCCAATTACAACTACATCGTCTAAAGAGGTTTGATTACCGTCGAGCGTTACGATCAGGTCTTTAAATACACCTGTAAGCGGCACCTTTTTAGTAGCATGTGTAACATGGCTTATTATTAAGGTTGCATCGGCTTTTGAAACGGAGATCGTAAATTCTCCTTTGGAATTAGAAACCACTATTGTCTGAGTTCCCTCTTCATTAATACTCGCTCCGGCAATGGGTTCATTATTTCCCGAAGCCAACACCTTACCCGTCACTGTCACCTTGGTTTGAGCAGCTGCATAACATGCGCCTATAACAATAAGCAGAAGTGTAAATAATACCTGCGTCGAAATTTTAAGTAAGGGATTTCGGCCCCAATCTCTCTGAGACGTGTTAGAATTGTATTTTTTCATATCAAATTTTGTATTGAAACATATTCTGGATATCGACATCGTTAACAAGGCCACTTATATGGGAACCAATAATTCAAGAAGAACCACTTCATTCGCGGTAAGATGGAAAAGCATGATCGTTTATTATTAATATTTTATTGAATTATTATAAACTGTTATTTACAGGCTCGTTATTACAGCCAATCCTAACTGTTTATTTCTGGTATCACAGTCTCGTTGTACCTTTCTCCTTTGAACAAGCAGCTATATCTAGCTAAAACAACCGTTACGTATAAATGTCAACAAAACAATTATACTGCTAAATTAGGGTATTTTTGTAAAAAATACAATCGATTGTATTTATTTTTAAAAAAATTCTCTCACACCTATAAAAGTTCCCTAAAAATAAATATTTAAATTGATTTTAAATAACTTATAAAGTATAATTATAAACATATAACCTACAAATGATAAAAACGATTGTATAAAAAACAGTAATGCTTCATAGAATATTATTGATTAACTATGGCTCGCCAACCCCACCACTGGGTAATAAGCTACCTGGCAGTTCTGATACTCTCCGTGTATCTTTCATGCATCGCACTACGCATAGTAACAGAACCATGTGCCCTCCTATGCCCCTTCTCCCGCTAGCTGGCCGGAGTTCTTTACAAACAATTAACCCCAATCTCCCGCCGAAATCAAGACCGGGATTTTATAGCAAGCATTTGTTGTTGAAAAAAAGTAAAATCGATTGCGCCTTAGGTGCCTATATTGTGACGAAGAAAGTAAATTTCTTCCTTCTGCTGCCACAATTACAGCTCATTATATTATCTGATTGAACACGATTTCTTTTAATGTTACATATCAAAAAATGATTAGAATACAGGTTTCATAAGGGTTTCAAAGCATTTCATGCTGCATTATCATATGCACGGGAACAGGAAGCGGGTACCAGTTTACAATGAAAGCGCGATACAAAATAAAAAAGCAACCGATTGCAATTACTTTTTTAATATCTTTACCAAAATCACATATTTATTGCCATATGTATAAGGGTAAAGACATTACCATGTATGATCTTGCCAAAGAGCTGAATGTTTCTGTAGCAACGGTGAGCCGAGCTTTAAAGGATGATCCTGCCGTTCATAAAAAAACAAGGAAAAGAATCATGGACCTGGCTACCGAACTGGGTTACCAGGCTAATTTATTTGCGCGCAGCCTCAGAACCAGGGAAACCAAAACAATCGGTTTTATATTCATGAGCTCAACAGTAACTTTATTAATGCAGTGCTGGCCGGTGTAGAAAGAGTGACAGCCAGGGAAGGATACGATCTTATCATCGCCCATTCTTCTGAAAGCTTCGATAAGGAGGTTGCTAACGCCCGGAACCTCTTCCATAAACGCGTGGATGGCCTTATAGCATCCCTCGCATTTGAAACACGCAATCTCGATCATTTCAAGCAATTTACAGACCGGGGTATTCCGATAATTTTCTTCGACAGGGTAGAAAGGAATAACGATTACACTGTTGTGGTAATTGACAACTACAAATGCGGCTATGAAGCCACCAAACATTTAATTGACCAGGGCTGTAAAGAATTGCCCACGTAACCTCCAGTCTTACCAGGAATGTATATGCAGACAGGTACCGTGGCTATAAAGATGCCTTATTCGATCACAATATACAACTGGACGAACGGCTTGTGATCATCAACGACCTGAGCGAAAATGCAGGTATTCATTCGGCAAAGGATTATCAAAACAAAGCCGCTTCCAGACGGCGCTTTTATCACCAATGATTTTGTTGCCGCTGCTTTTATGAAAACGCTTACAGAGCATAAGATCAGGGTACCTAGAGATATTGCGGTAGTGGGCTTTAACAACGACGCCATTGCCCATTTAATAGACCCCACCCTCACTACGATCAACTATCCGGGCATTGAGATGGGTGAAGTTGCGGCCAGGTCTGTCATTAATCATTTGAAAGGCATCAGCAATATCAACCAGATCAATACCGTTATCATCAGCTCTAAATTAGTGGTACGCCAGTCTTCCCAAAAAGCAGATCAAAAAGCCAAATCTTCCTTGGCCTTGTAATATTTATGAAAAAAAGCATTTTTACTTTTCTTATACTTTTTTCATTCATCATTTCAAAAGCGGATGATGGCTATCAGCTGTGGTTGGGATATCAAAAAGTGAATGTACCTACGCTGGCCAAGCAATACAACCGGGCCATTTCCGGTATTGTAAGTAAACGGAAATCGGCCACGTTAAAAATAGCTGAAGATGAGCTTCGCGTGGCATTGGAGAGGATGTTGGATAAAAGAGTCCCCGTCTTAAAAGCACCTGTAAATAATGCTATTTTACTCGGAACGCCTGAAAGCTCGGACGAAATAAAGGCGCTCATTGCTTCCGTTGATCTTAAGCCAGGTAACGAAGGCTTTATTATACAAAGCCGGAAGGTGAACAATGTGAATACTACCGTCATTGCTGCCCATAAAGATATAGGTGTGCTATATGGTGTGTTTGCTTTCATTCAGTTAATACAAACACATCAGCCAATCGGCAACTTATCTGTTATCAGCGTTCCGAAAATCAAACACCGGGTACTAAATCATTGGGATAACCTGAACCGAAGCGTAGAAAGAGGCTATGCGGGTATTTCGATTTGGAACTGGCACACTCTACCCGGCTATATAGATCAGCGATATACCGACTATGCCCGGGCCAATGCGTCCATTGGCATTAATGGTACTGTGCTTACTAATGTCAATGCTAATTCGCAGGTATTAACCCGCGAGTACCTGGTAAAAGTGAAAGCCCTGGCAGACGTATTCCGGCCTTATGGAATTAAAGTATACCTCACGGCTAAATTCAGCGCCCCCGTTGAGATAGGAGGTTTAAAAACAGCCGATCCTTTGAATGCAGAGGTAACCCAATGGTGGAAGAATAAATGCCGGGAAATATACAGCCTGATCCCCGACTTCGGCGGTTTCCTGGTCAAAGCAAATTCTGAGGGCCAGCCCGGGCCACAGGGTTATGGTAAAACCCATGCTGACGGCGCCAATATGTTTGCGGAAGCGCTGGAACCTTATGGCGGTATCGTTATGTGGCGTGCTTTCGTGTATGATGTGCGTGTTCAAAAAGAAGATGAACATTTTACTGAAGGCTCTGTAGGCACCCATACCCAAACTATCGCCTCCGGCGATCGCTTTAAACAGGCTTATACCGAATTCAAACCACTCGATGGCAGGTTTAAGAAGAACGTGCTGGTACAGGTAAAAAACGGGCCTATCGATTTCCAGCCAAGAGAGCCCTTCTCCCCGCTTTTTGGGTCTATGCCTCAAACGCCGCTGATGATGGAGTTCCAGATCACACAGGAATACTTAGGTCAGTCAACTACTCTGGCCTATCTCGCTCCAATGTTCAAGGAATGTCTTGACGCAGACACTTATGCCAGGGGCAAAGGTTCAACAGTAGCAAAAATTATCGACGGCAGTGTGAGTCAACATACCGTCAGTGGTATTGCCGGGGTGGCCAATATAGGTAATGAAAGAAACTGGACCGGTCATCTTTTCGGACAGGCCAACTGGTATGCGTTTGGAAGATTAGCCTGGAACTATGATCTATCTGCTGAAACGATTGCCGAAGAATGGATACGGCGAACACTCGATAACGATGAGGCCGTTATTAACCCGGTAAAAAGATCATGCTGGCTTCAAAAGAAGCGGTGGTGAACTACATGACACCTCTTGGACTTAACCATATCATGGCAACCAGTCATCACTACGGACCCGCTCCGTGGGTGAAAGATGCAGGAAGAGCGGACTGGAACCCGGTATATTACCATAAGGCTGATTCGACTGGAATTGGTTTTAACCGAACAGAAAGCGGCAGCAACGCACTGGCTCAATATGCTCCCGAAGTACAACAGCAGTGGAGCCATATAAATTCATGCGACTACAGGTACCTGCTATGGTTTCACCATGTACCCTGGAGTTATAAAATCAACACGGGAAGAACGCTCTGGAACGAGCTATGCTACCGCTACAACTCAGGCGTAGATACCGTTAGATGGATGAGGCAAACATGGGATCGCCTGGCTAAGCTGGTAGATAAAGAAAAATTTCAACATGTAAAAATGCTATTGGGTATTCATGAACAGGAGGCCATCTGGTGGCGCAATGCATGCCTGCTGTACTTCCAAACGTTCTCTAAAATGCCCTTTCCCCGTGGTTTAGAACAACCTGATAAAGATCTTAGCTATTATCAATCATTAAAATTCCCCTTTGCCCCGGGAATAGGAGGAAATCTGTAACTATAATAACAACCGCCGAATCACCATTGAATCATTTAAAAACGACAACATATACAGCTTTACCCCGCTTCAACCAGGAAAAGTAAGAGATGAAAAGAAGTTTTTAACCATCATTGCACTTGTTGCCTGCCTTATGATAAGGGCACAGCATTTTATCACCGAAAAAATAACGGTTCCAGCTTTCCTGTTGCCGATGTTGTTAAAGCCACATCTATATTTGTAGATCCTGCCGACGAAAAGCTGGTACATAAAGCAGCATTGCTATTGCAACGAGATATTGAAGCGGTTACTGGTAAAAAACCTGTAATCATTAACTCATTATCCACGCCTGAGAAGCAGGTGATCATAATAGGATCGTTATCCGGTTCTGCTACCATAAAAACCTGGCTGCCAAAAAGAAAATTGATATCCGCAACATGCGGGGCCAGTGGGAAGCGTTCTGTTTACAAACAGTTGCCAGACCTGCCGCAGGTGTGCAAAACGCGTTGGTAATAGTTGGCAGCGACCGGAGAGGAACAGCATATGGCGTGTTTGAGCTCTCAGAACAATTGGGGTATCTCCGTGGTATTGGTGGGCCGACGTACCTGTAAAAAGAAGGCTACCGCGTATTTCAAAAATGGCTCCTACTTCTACCCTTCGCCTTCTGTTCAGTATCGTGGTATTTTTATCAATGACGAGGAGCCTGCCTTTGGCGGGTGGGCAAGAGAAAAGTTTGGTGGGATTAACAGTAAAATGTATGAACATCTTTTGAGTTAATACTAAGATTAAAAGGGAATTACTTATGGCCTGCCATGTGGGGAAAGGCCTTTAATGAAGATGATGAAGCTAACCCTCTACTGGCCAGCGAATTTGGCATTATAATGGGCACTTCTCATCATGAGCCTATGATGAGAGCCCAAAAAGAATGGGGCACACATCGGAAAGCATACGGCAATGCCGCCTGGAACTACCATACCAATAAAGAAGGTTTAACCAGGTTTTGGGAAGATGGTCTCCGGCGCAACAACAACTTTGATAATTTAGTTACCATCGGTATGAGAGGCGATGGAGATGAAGCGATGCACGATATGGGTAGCATGAAGGCCAACTATGAACAGCTGGAAGGCATTATCAAAGACCAAAGAAATATTATTGAAAAAGTAAGCGGAAAGCCGGCTAAGGAAACGCCACAGGTGTGGGCCCTCTATAAAGAAGTACAGGAATACTATGATATGGGCATGAAAGTACCCGATGATGTAACACTATTATTGTGCGATGATAACTGGGGAAATGTCCGTCGCCTGCCCCTGCCAACGCTCCTAAAAGAGCCGGGGATACGGAATTTATTATCATTTCGATTATGTAGGTGGTCCCAGAAGCTATCGCTGGCTGAATACCAACAATATTGCCCGGGTTTGGGAACAGATGAACCTTGCCTATAGCCATGGCGTAGACAAAATCTGGATTGTAAACGTTGGAGACCTTAAGCCAATGGAGCTGCCCACTTCTTTCTTTTTAGATTTTGCCTGGAACGTAAAAAAATGGAATACAGCAAACCTTGATGGCTATTACACACAATGGGCAGCCCAACAGTTTGGAAATAGCCGGGCCGAAGAAATAGGCCGGATCATGAAAAAGTATGCCGTATATTCATCAAGAAGAAAACCGGAATTATTAGAAGCGAGAACCTATAGCATAGAAAACTATGACGAAGCAAACAGGATAGCAAACGACTGGAACCAACTGCTGGAAGAAGCTGAGCAACTTTACGAAAAAGTACCGGATATATATAAAGATGCTTTCTATCAATTGGTATTACATCCTGTAAAGCCTACGGCAATCTGCAAAATATGTACATAGCACTGGCATGGAATCAATATTATGCCAAACAAATTAATGCACTAGCCAACGGGTATGCAGACAAAGTAAAACAGTTATACATTAAAGACTCCTTGATTAATATAGAATATCACGGGTTGAATGGTGGTAAATGGAACCATATGATGGACCAGAAGCGCATTGGATATACTTCCTGGGCTGAACCACGTGTACAAAGAATGCCACAGGTGGTCTATGTAGAAAATCCGGCTTCTGACCAGGCTTTATTACCCGCCAGGTCGTCTACCACTTCTACTTCACAAATACCGGCAACAGCCAAAGGCAATATATTTTATGAGAGGGACGGTTATGTTTCTATTAACGCAGTCCATTACACGCGCAAGAAGGATATAGGAAATTCAAAATGGAAACGTATTGCCGGTATTGCCCGAGAGGGCGATGCTGTTGCATTATTTCCGACCTGGCACAGGCCCACTTTAGCAGTATTACCCAGGCGCCTTATCTGGAATATGAAGTTTACACTTCAGGTAAAGATGATGTTGAAGTTCAGGTATTACTTTCTCCATCGCTTAACTTTAAAAATACTAAAACAGGACTACAATATGCGATACAGGTAAATGACGATACACCCCAGTATGTTTCCATCAACCCTGAAGCAGTTGATTCAAGAGCCTGGTCACAATGGGTCACCAGCAATATCATCACAAAAACCACAAAGCACAGCTTTACACGGGCCGGCAAACAAATCATCAGGATTTATACGCAGGATCCGGGAGTGGTGTTTCAGAAAATAATCATCAACCTGGGAGGCCTTAAGCCAAGCTATTTAGGCCCCGAGGAAACACTCTTTAAAAAATAACTTAATCATCAAAAAATGAGTATTTATTTAAAAAAACCAGCCACTTATTTGTTCGCAGGTGCGTGCGCAGTTTTAGCTTTAACGGGTTGCAGCTCTTCCCAAAAGACAACAGGCAACAATGTACCTTCATTAAAAGAAATTTTCAAAAACGACTTTTTAATAGGAACTGCCTTAAGCTGGCCGCAGATACAAGGTCGCGATCCGATCGCAGCTACACTGGTGCCTCAACAGTTCAATGCAGCTACTCCCGAAAACCTGATGAAGGCTGAAGAATTGCGTCCTTCCTGGGGAGAATACAATTTTGCCCAGGCTGATGCCCTGATTGAATATGGTAAAAAAACAAGATCGTTATTAACGCTCATACCCTTATCTGGCATAGCCAGATGCCCGCCTTCACGCGCCGCATACAAAGTGCCGACTCCTTAAGAACCTTTTTTAATGAACATATCAAAACTGTTGCAGGCCGTTATGCAGGCAAGGTACAATCGTGGGATGTAGTAAACGAAGCATTGAACGAAGACGGTACTTTACGCAAATCTACCTATCTCAATAAACTCGGAGACAATTATATTGTTGATGCATTCCGCCTGGCTGCCGAAGCCGACCCCCACAGCGATCTTTATTATAATGATTATAACAATGAGCAACCTAAAAACGGGCAGGTTGTATAGCCATTATCAAACAGATACAGGCTGCCGGCGTAAAAATAGATGGCGTTGGTATACAAGGTCACTGGCATGTGGGGAAAGTGCCTTTTAAAGAAATAGAAGAAAGCATTCAGCAGTATGCAGCACTGGGTGTAAAAATAGCTTTTACCGAGCTGGATATAGAAGTTTTGCCACGTAACTTCTCGGGTGCTGAAGTAAGCCAGCGTATGCAATCTGATGAAAAATCTAATCCTTATGTAAACGGGCTGCCCGATGGTGTGCAAAAACAACTGGCAGACGATTACGCCAACCTGTTTAAGCTTTTCCTAAAATACCGGGATAAAATTTCCCGCGTTACCATGTGGGGGTACACGATGGGCAAAGCTGGCTAAATGGATGGCCCATCAGGGGACGTACCAATCACCCGCTGTTATTCGACCGGCAGGGCAAACCCAAACCGGCCTTCTATAGTGTTATAGCGCTTAGAGGAAAAAAATAATCCGTTGAAGAAATAGTATAACATCTGAATTAGTCATCATTATTTAAATGTCATTTTATGAGATCGGGCTCTGCGAAGCTGTCAGTAATAGAAAAAATAGGTTATAGCCTGGGTGATTTAGCAGCGAACCTGGTGTTCCAGACCTTAGTAACATACCTGGCTTTCTTTTATACAGATATATACGGGCTTAAGCCGGAGGATGCGTCGGTTATCACGCTGGTAGTGGGTTTAATAGCCGGGTTTGGCTTTAACCCTTTGTAGGCGCCCTTGCAGACAGAACCCGTTCTAAATGGGGTAAATTTCGTCCATGGATTTTGTTTACTGCTGTTCCGCTGGGCATTTGTGCCTTGCTGGCTTTTAGCACGCCGGATTTCAGCTATAAAGGTAAAATGATCTATGCGGCAGCCACCTACTCCTTATTACTGCTCCTGTATGCCGCCAACAACCTGCCTTACGCGGCCTTAAGTGGCGTGATTACGGGTGATATGGGTGAAAGGAATAGTCTCTCATCCTATCGCTTTGTAGCCGTAATGCTTGCCCAGTTTTTCGTGCAGGTATTTATGCTTCCTATTATTTTATCGGCAGGACAAGGCGATAAAGCTGCCGGCATTGAGATAGTAATGACCTGGCTGGCAATCATAGGAACACTAATGCTACTGATTACTTTTTTACCACTAAAGAACGGGTAATACCAACTGCAGAACAAGAGTCTACGCTGAAAAATGATCTGAAAGACCTGGCAGGCAACCGCCCCTGGGTGATCATGCTGTTGGTTACTACTTTGATATTTATAACACTGGCCATGAAAGGCGGCTCCTATGTATATTATTTCAACAATTATGTTGACGAAAACAGCCTGAAGCGTTTTATAGCTCCTGTTACCGGCTTTTTTAGTTCAATCGGCATGAATTTTTTTGGAGAAGATCCAAAATCTGCCGGATTTGGTCTTTTCAATGCAGGGGTATTATTATGATGATCGTTGGTATTACCTTTTCGAAAAAACTGGCCGATAAGTATGGCAAGAGAGATGTATTCCTTGTCTCCTGTTTACTTCCACACTATTTGTAGTGTTCTTTGTTTTTTATCCGCCACAATCAGTAGGCATCATATTTATGTCGCAAATACTGCACGGCTTTTTTATGGCATCAGCACACCTATTCTATGGGCTATGATTGCCGATGTTGCCGACTATTCGGAGTGGAAAAATAACCGAAGAGCAACGGCGATCATTTTCTCGGCTATGATGGTTGGTTTAAAAATTGGCCTAAGCGTAGGTAGCGCCCTGGTAGCTTCAATAATCGGGCATTATGGATATATTTCCAGCGGTGGAGCACAGCTGGTAACACAACCGGAAACCGTTGCCACCGGTGCTAAAATGCTGGTAAGCGTATTTCCTGCTATTCCATTTTTGCTGGCCTGCGGCTTATTGCTTTTTTACTCCATCAACAAAAAAATGGAAATACAGATAGAGACCGCCCTGAAAGCAAAAAAAATAGATCCTGATACCTGTTATAACGCAGATATCATTGTCACCTATTTACTATTCCCTATTCCCTATTCCCTATTAACCATTAACTATTAACCATTAACTATTAACTATTAACTATTAACCATTAACTATTAACCATTCACCATTCACTATTAACTATTAACCATTAACCACTCCTCATCATGCCTGAAGAAAGTATACAACATATCAATTTTGACGAATTGAACCAGAAAGCCATTTCAACTCCCCTGGTCTCACATATTTATACTGCCGATCCTTCTGCTCACGTGTTTAACGGTAAAATATACATTTATCCTTCCCATGACATAGACGCAGGCGATGCCTTTGACGACCTGGGCAGCCATTTTGCCATGGAAGACTACCATGTGATATCAATGGATCATCCTGATGCCAATGCCATAGACAACGGGGTTGCCCTGCATGTACATGATGTGCCCTGGGCTGAGAAGCAAATGTGGGCGCCAGACGCGCATGAAAAGGATGGCAGGTATTACCTGTTTTTTCCGGCAAAAGGATACGACGGCATTTTCAAAATTGGCGTAGCTATTTCCGATACTCCAACAGGTCCCTTTATACCGCAGCCGGAAGCCATTAAAGATAGTTTTTCGATTGACCCCGCAGTATACAAGGATGATGATGGAAGCTACTATATGTATTTTGGCGGCATCTGGGGCGGACAGCTACAGCGCTGGCGCACCGGCAGCTTTAATGCTACTGAACCTGAGAGTCCTTTTGCGCATTTACCTAATAACAATGAACCTGCTTTGTGCGCAAAAGTAGCCCGGCTTACAGATGATTTGCTGGAGTTTGCCGAGCCTGTTAAAGACGTTTTAATAGTTGATGAAACCGGCCGGCCCTTACTACAGGGCGATAATGAAAGACGTTTCTTTGAAGCATCTTGGATGCATAAATATAACGGAAGGTATTATTCTCCTACTCCTCCGGAGATACACATTATATCTGTTATGCAATTAGCGATAACCCTTACGGTCCATTCACTTATGCAGGACGTATTTTAAATCCTGTAGTGGGATGGACTTCTCATCACTCTATCATCGAGTATAAGGGAAACTGGTATCTGTTTTATCACGACAGCAGTTTAAGTAAGGCATCACGCACTTACGCAGCATTAAAGTTGCAAAAATTGAATACGATGAAAATGGCTATATTAAGACCCTGGATCCGTACCGGGATCTAAACGTCTTGCCATAAAAGGAATAGCCTTACAGCAATAGACGCTTAAACAAATAACGTATTTCAATTTTGTATACGTGTAAATCAACCAGAGGACCCTATTCAGGCCCCTGGTTTATGTTTAAAATTAAAGTCAGCTGAAGGCAGGTTTTCATTCCTTTTGCATCAGAATATGCTAATACGCTTCTTAGTGCAACTTTACCGCTTCCTGGAGGGTCGGGTCTTTTATAAACCTATCCCTGCAAATATCTGAGCAAAATCCAACAACAGCGCCCTTATGATTGCATGTTACTGATGCGCGTCCATTTATATCCATACCGCACACAGGATCTTTCTGATTAACCGTTTTAATAGCCGCCGGATGTGAAGTTAATATGCTCGCCGCGGGCTGAACCCGGCGCACTGGTTGATTGAACAAATTAACGTCTACTACCCGGCAATAAATTTTATCATCCTGGCTCCAGGCTACGATAACTTTAGCGGCAGACAAGGCTTTTATAACAGGATAGGTAGCAAGAGATTTGGGACCATCAATTTCAAAGCTGTAAGTTTGTCCGTTTGTAATTTTATTCAGTACGATCCTGTTATAGTGCCTATCTCCTTCACTGCGACTTTCATTGTACACTAAGAGGCGGGTGTCTTCTGCCAAAGAGCACAGTTGTATAAACCGGCCATTCCCGCTTACAAGGCGTTTATTTAATAACTGCAGCTTGTCATCTAATATTCCATAATACACTCCTTTCCCCGAGCCGCCGGTAAACCAGGCAACATAGATATTCTTATTATCTAATGAAACAGAAGGCCCATTGTGCGGGCAGCCATCGATTACCCATCCATCTCCGCTGAATGGCACAGCCCCGGAAAAGCTCTGGCCATTATTGGTGGAAGCCGCTACAGACAAGTCACGTACGGAATCATTAATAATATCGCGGAAAGCTATTGCTACCCGGCCATTGGGATGACTGCTGATCCCTATCCTGCAACATTCACACGCTACCGGGTCAATAACCTGCTCATTACCAAACTTATTTGCAACACCTGTTTTTGCAAACTTCACAGGTCTTCCTTTACCGGTTTTACTTACCGACGCATCCAGCCAGCAAGCGCCTATTTCACCATCCGCCAACCTGGTAATAGCTGCAAAAGAATGACTCTTATCCGCTGTTGTATCCTGATGCAGATATGCCGGAGCTGTCCAGCTTTTTCCTTTATCCGGTGAAATAATATATTTAATATCCCCTGCAAACCTGTTTTTTTCGCTGGGTACGGAGGTTTCATAAACAGCAATAATTGTCCCGTCATTTTTTATTGCAAGTTTCGGCATCCCTTCTTCATGCAACGCCGCATTCTGTTCAATGGGTATGGCAATCCGTGGTAACAATGTCTCAGTCAATTCATCGAAGAAAGCCATGTAAAAATGCTTTTGTTCATTTTCTGCTTCTATTTCAGTCCAGCTGACCACGAGACGGTTATTTTCGTCGCTGGTAAAGCTTACACAGCTCGCTTTGTTTAACGAATCAGAAATAAGCAATATTTGTGATGATGCATGCTCCCTGTTATTACAACTATGGCAGGACGCCAGGATTACAATTATTACGAAAAAGATATATGGTTTCATTTGAAATTATATTTTAGTTTTAATCCGGTGTAATAATTAACGCCTGGTGAAGGGTTAAAGAACTGCGGAGGTATTCCGTTGGCATCTGCATTGTAGAGTATCAAAGACGAATACCGGGCATTAAATGCGTTATTGATGCCGGCAAATATCTCGCACCCCAAAGGCCCGATGATCTTTTTGTATCCCAGCTTTATATTGAGCAGGGAGTAAGGATCCGCATAATAGGTATTGGCGTCATTTAAAGGTATTTTATCGTAATAATAGCAAACAATATTACCAAAGAAACCAGGGCGCGTGTCTATATCAACTCCGGCGGATAAACTATGTGGCACCACGCCGGTAACATGTTTGCCTGAATTATCCAAAGTAATTACAGAGGAAGAAGTCCAATCAAAGGACTGGGTTTTATAGTCGGTAAAGGTATAGTCATTGTAAGTGTAGCTTATCCAGGCTTTCATAAAAGACAAGTCTTGTAAAGGATTACTTACAGCTAAATAGGAAAGTAATGCTTCTATTCCCTTTTGGTTAGTAGCTCCTGCATTCCGATAGGCTGTAGTACCATTAGGCCTTGCTACCGGTACAATCGCGTTTTTCAGATGCATCTGGTAGGTGGTTACATCAAAATTAAAACGGCTTTTAAACGCTCCGCCTCTCACTCCCAGCTCATAGTTACGCCCATCTTCCGGTTTGATGTTCATGTTAAGCGTTCCGTCATAATTATTAATCTGCGATACAGGCGGAGGAGAATAACCGTAGCTCATACTGGCATGAACCGACACAGTTTGTGTAATTTTCTTTACAAGTCCGATCCTGGGGAAACCCGGTCCGGGAACTTTAATAATCCGGAATAATTCACGTGCGCCGAGTCCTTGAAAAGATCCAGGATGTCGTAGGATAAACGGTTGAAGCTGGCGCCGGCCGTAAGGTATATATTAAACGGGAGATCCAGCTCTGCCTGCGCAAATAATGAATTTGACTTTGACACAACAATATCATTCTGGCGCAGGTTTCCAGGTTCGGGCCAGGTACCGGGAACATCATTGATAACAGCAAATGTATTACCCAGCTGGTGCTGGTACTGATATTCTGCACCGAGACTAAAACGGCTTTTTACTTTACCCAGGTCCGCCGCATACAGGAACTTTGTTCTACCGCCATAACCTGATAAACTTTCCTTGAGGTAACCGTTGTAATATACGCCGGAACCAAAGGGGTGATCATAGGTTTGAAAATCACCGTATACGCTTGTAGTGTTGGAAAACCGGCTGCTAAAATTATAGGTTTGTGACGCGCCCAACGCTGTTGCATCAAACCGCTTTACAGAAGTTTTATTATCTTTATTATACCTTACAGCTTGCCGGGGCATTGAATCCATCTGGGCCCTGGTTAACCCACCGGCAATACCGAGGCTACCCCGGGCATGTGTAACAAAAAACTGATCTTCCTGCTTTTACCAGGAATGTACTCGGAGAAAATATTAACCACATCCTTATTTCCCCAGTTATTTTCGCGGTATCCATCGTAGCGTTGCCTGATGATATTAGCAGCAATATTAAAATTCGTATCGGCAGCTTTATAAGATGTTTCGAGCCGGCTGAACCCATAAGATCCAGCTGTATACCCCGCTTCCAGCGTATTCTGACCTATAGCCGCTTTAGCATTTTTGATAAGCAGCACGCCACCGTTACCGGCGCCAAACATACTTCCGGATGGTCCTTTTAATATTTCTACAGAACCGATTATTGCGGGATCGAAATCGATACTTTTTTGTGCGGTACCATCCGGGGAAGATAGCGGTATATCATTCCAGTACACACGCAGGTTTCTGATTCCCCAGGGATTATTAATTAAACTTCCCTGATGGAAATCCTGTAATTACCTGCCGTATACGCTTCCATTTTTACGCCGGGAATGGTATTCAAGGCAGCCATAATGTCTATATTATCGCCACGCTGAAGCGCTGCAGCGTTCAGGATACCGATTGATCCGGCAGTTTCTAAAAGTTTGCGGTTGGTTTGATAGCCGGTAACTGAAACAGTGCTTAAATTAACGTTATTGCTTGCCAGTGTTATAGAAAGGAACGATTGATTTATTGACAATGGTACACGCGTGGCTTCATATCCCGTAAAGGAGGCCGTTACATATTTAACTCCTTTCTGAAGCTCTATGGTAAAGTTCCCATCCGCTGAAGCCAGGGCCACTTTTGTTCCTGCTTTTATGGTTGCGCCGGGAAGTACTTCGCCTGTTTGCTGATCGGTTATTTTTCCCGGATGATAGTTTGTGCACGCAAGAAGCCGGTGCATAGCATTGCTACACAGAGTATAAAAAATTTCATTTGACTGATTAAAATGTAAGAGATCGCGATCTGTTAAAGCAAAGACCTAAAAGGGTTGTATTGTTGCTTACAGATCAATTCACTGACTAGCGAAAGTCAGGCTAAAACAAATAAAAGACATCAGCAAATGGCAGGCGGGCGGAACAGCAAGGATGGTTGACCTTTGGGTAAGATCGCCCTGTAGGATGGGAAAAATTGCCTGTCTACATTCTCAACAAAAGCTGGTACAATCAATTCTGTTACAGGTGGCAGTACTTCAGATTTGGCAGCCAACTTCAATTCAGGGGCACTACCGCGCTCTTTTTCCTGTTGCTCCCTGATTTTTTTCATCAGTTGACATTTCCCGTTACAATGCATCTGGGGCAGGGCTTTGTTTTCGCATCGGGCCATATATTCCTTTTTCTCAACCAGGTACCCCAGATAATACCAGTACTGGTTGAAGCTTTGTCCAAGGAAAGCAAAAATCAATATCGCTGCTACTATCTTTTGCAAAGTGCGGCGAAGATAAGTAAAAGTTTATATCAACTTAATCCATGTAATACCTTCTATTTTTATCCTGCCCCCGGGTTTAATTCCACCCATCTCTTGTACAAGCATAAGGTAAATGGAGCAGAGCTGGTATGCTGTTGTTTTAAAACGGCCGATCACTGTTGACACTAAAAGATCGACTTCTTCAGATAGCCATTAGTTGCGTTCATATCCCCTACTTACATTAAGATCGATCGGGAGAAAAAAATGAAAAAGATTGCTGCCCCTTACGGGATACCGATGTAATATTTCGTACTACTATTTTAATCTCTAACTGTAAATCGAAAAAGATGTTACAAAGACGCATGATTTATGGCATGTTTACATTGCTTCTCGTTGTCACGACGTTGCTGGGGTACGCACAGACGCGCCTCTCTGACGTTACCGGCCTGGTCAATGATGATAAAGGTGTTCCCCTGTCAAGTGTAACCGTTAGTCTGCTTCAAAACGAGAAGACTATACAAACCACAATAACGGATAGCATGGGAGTTTTTAGCTTCCATGGCCTCAATCCGGGAATCTACAGCTTTTCTTTCTCGAGAGTTGGTTTTGAGCCGCAAACGTTGACGGGCTATCAGTTTTCATCAGGAAGACGAGCTCAGTACTCATCAATATGGTAGCCCTTGAAAACGCACTTAACGAAGTAGTGGTGGTAGGTTATGGTACCCAGAAAAAGAGCACCTTACAGGGGCTGTAGCCTCTGTAAAAATGGATGATGTATTGCGCGACCGGCCCCTGACCAGTACTTCTCAGGCATTGCAGGGAGCTGTTCCCGGCCTGCAAATCACCTATGGTTCGGGGCAACCGGGATCCGGAACGAGCATTAATATCAGGGGTATACCACCCTGTTTGGTAATACCACGCCGCTTGTTATCGTAGACAACGTGCCCATGGATATTGACGATGTAAATCCTGCTGATATCGAGAATGTAACCGTATTAAAAGATGCCTCTGCAGCCGCAATTTATGGCGGACGTGCGGCATTCGGGGTAATCGTTATCACAACAAAAAAGGTGTAAGAAATCAAAAGCCGAGATTTCAGTATTCGAATAACCTGGCAGTGTCCCGCGCCAGTACTTTGCCCAAAAAAGTCAGCCCCCTGCAGTTGGTCAGCGCGTTAAATGATTTTGGCACCACTAATTACTGGGCAGGGCAGGATGTTAAAACCTGGCTGGAACAATTGAACGCCTATCAAAGTAATCCTTCGCAATTTCCTGACGGCTTCACCACCGTTAACAGTGTCAGATATCCGCTGGCTCAAACCGATTTGTATGGAGCACTGTTCGAAGGTGGTTTTGAGCAACTCCACAACCTATCCTTCAGCGGGGGTACCGAAAAAACCAACTACCGTACTTCACTGGCCTACACCAACCAGGATGGTATTGTGACAGGTAAGAACGATACTTATAAAAGATACAATTTCAATACTTACCTGAGCACGGCCTTAACAAGAGCATTAACAGCCAGTGTCAGTGTTTTTTACAATAATGACCTCAGGAATAGTCCGCTGAATTACGGCTCAATATTCCGCAACGTAGTGTATAATGGCTCTTACGTACCTACCGGCTTCGGAACGTTACCGGGCACCAATGAATCGTTGCCGTATTCGAGCCCTGACAACCTCGCCACAATGGAAACGCCCCAGGAAGATAAATCCAACAATCTCCGTTTATTTGGAAAGCTGGAGTTTGCACCGGTTAAAGGTTTTAAAATTACAGGAGAATATACCTTTACTCAAAATAACAACTCGATTATAGAAATAAGAAACGCTAACCGTTACGTTGATCCTACAACATTCCAGCTCAATATTACCAATCCAACATCCTCCTATTATAAATATACCTCTGCAACTAATGTAAATGCCCTGAACCTTTATGCGAGTTACAATCTGGCTGTTTCAGGCGGGCATAATTTCGCAGTGGTAGCGGGAACTAACCAGGAGGCCTATAAACAGAGCGGATATTTTGCAAGAAGAGAGGGAATTATCACATCTGTAGTACCATCGCTTTCTACCAGTACAGGCACTGCAACCAATGACGACGATTTCAATGAATATGGGCTATCAGGTTATTTTTACCGGTTTAATTATGCCTTCAAAAACCGGTACTTATTGAACTGACCGGTCGCTACGATGGATCGTCCCGTTTTCCCGAAGAAGATCGTTTCGGATTTTTTCCCGGCGCCTCGGCCGGATGGGTGTTGACAGAAGAACCGTGGTTACAAAAAGTAAAAAATGCCTTTTCTCAAATTAAATTAAGAGCGTCATATGGGGAAATTGGCAATCAGGTAACAGTGTTTGATGGCTCAGCAGTTCCTGACTACTACCCTGCCATTCCAGGGTTAACAGTAGGCAATGCCAACTGGATTGATCCTTCTACAGGAATACGCTATATCACGCTACAATCTCCAAGGCTGGTGAGCAGTTCTTTTACCTGGGAGCGGATCAGCACGTATGATGCCGGTATAGAATTTTCAACATTGAGAAGCAGGCTGTCCGGCACCTTTGACCTCTATAAAGAAGAAACCAAGGGCATGCTTGTGGCGGGTTCCTCCTTACCTGCTGTTTTAGGCACAGCACCACCTAAGCAAAACAGGGCAGATCTGAAAGTTAATGGCTGGGACATGAGCCTGACCTGGAAAGACAGGGCAGGTAAAGACTTTAGCTATTCACTGGGCATCAATTTGATGGGAAGGCAGGCTCCTCTGATCACCAAGTATAACAATCCTAATAAATTATTGAGTGATTTTTATGAAGGGCAAAGAGTCAATGAAATATGGGGCTATACCACCTATGGCTATTACACACCAGATAACTTCGTAAGCGGAGCATTAGACGCTAACCAGGTCAATAACAGAACGATAGCAGCCAATCGCGGATTGCTACCCGGAATAGCCGGCTTCCAGGGTGTTTTCCAAAATCCGGGGATATCCGGTTTATTGACAGGAACGGAGATTCTGTTATTAATGCGGGCGCCAATACTGTAGGCGATCCGGGTGACAGAATGATTATTGGTAATAGTACGCGCCGCCTTCAATATGGTATTAACGGCAGTATTTCTTATAAAAATTTTGATCTGTCCTTCTTTTTGCAGGGAATCGGGAATAGAGATGTATGGATTAGTAATGCGGTATTCTGGCCATATCTTGAACAGTTTGCAGGACTTTTTGAGCACCAGTTAGACTATTGGACAGTAACGAATACAAACGCATATTACCCACGCATGTATGGCAATGCATCCGGCAACACGGGTACCAGCCGAAATGTACAAACCAAGTATCTATCTAACGGAGCCTATTTTAGGGTGAAGAACATAGGCGCCGGGTATAGCTTACCTCAACGATGGTTACAAAAATTAAACTCACGCAGGCGCGATTATTCTTTTCGGGAGAAAATCTTTTCACTTTCGACCACCTGCCTGAGGGACTCGACCCTGAGGCCAGTGATTTAGGAAGTGGAGGTATTTATCCCTTCCTGAAAAAAATTCAGCTTCGGAATAAATATCAGTTTTTAATAATCATCGAGAGACATAAACAGATAATGATACAGAGCCTGATACCCCACCTCTCAGAGAATATAGCAGGCAAGGCTTGATCACACATCTACTAAAACAAAAAGATAAAATGATGAAATCGTTTTTAAATTTGTCAATAGCGGCCTCGGTTTTAATAATAGCTCCGGGTTGTGCAAAAACATTGCTTCCTAAAGACCAGTTATCCGTGAATACAACTTTTGTTTCGTATGACGGATTTAGAACTTACGCCTGGAAATTCTATAGCGTATTTCCGGGATATGATGGTTCAGCTCCTAACTCTGAATTCAATGGAGATCTTTTTTAAATGCCAACCCTAATGGTCAGTCGGCCTGGGTGGCTCAAACTATTACCATTCCCTCTACCGACGCCACTTACACCGGGAGCTATACCAATATCAGGGACATTAATATTATGTTGGATAACATTGATAAATCCCAGTTAACGGATGCAGACAAAGCACATTGGAGAGGCGTAGGCTATTTTTTCCGCGCATTTAATTATGCCAACCTGGTAAACCGCTTTGGAGACGTACAATATATTGATCGTGCTTTAAATGATGCAGATAGTGCTTTATATACAGCACGGGCTTCACGGGACGAGGTAGCGCAGCATATTCTCGACGACCTGAAATACGCCGAACAAAATATAAAAGCAAACGGCGACGGTGCCAACACAGTAAACAAGTATGTAGTTCAGGCCTTTATTTCACGTTTCGGATTAAGAGAGGGCACCTGGCGTAAATATCACGGCCTGGCCAATGCAAAGGTATATTTAGAGGCCAGTGTTGCGGCGTCGGAAAAATTAATGACAGCATTTCCCAACCTGTCTGCAAATTATGATGATGATTTCAATAGCGAATCGCTGGCAGGCGTTGCGGGTATCATCCTGTACAAACAATATGTAGCCAACCAGATTATGCATGCGCTATCATCTTCCGGGCGTAATTCATCGGGCAGATGGGATCTTACAAAAGCAGCAGCGGATATGTATCTACTTAAAGACGGGCAACCTCGCTTTACCAGTCCCCTGTTTACAAATGACAAGACTCCAAACGAAGAATTTAAAAATCGTGACCTGCGTTTATATTTCACAGTGCCTCCACCCTATAAAGTTAATACTACACCGCCAAGCCAGGTATTCACCTATACGAACGTACCTGAAGATACCATGTACTTTGCCCTTATGAACAGGATATCGAATACTCAGAGAAAACACTTCCCACAATAAACTGGAATGGATTTGTAGTAAGGCAGGAACCGCACTATCAGGACTTTCAGAATGGCCAACCCTATTGCGTTACCTACACCGGCTATAGATTCTACAAATATGTGAACCACATGGTGAAAGATCAACAAAGCGCTGATATCAATGATTGCCCGGTTTTCAGGATGGGAGAAATTTTGATGAACTATGCCGAAGCCCAATTTGAGCTTGGACAATTTTCCCAGGCTATAGCCAACGCCACCATCAATAAAACAAGAGCACGGGGAGAAGTGGCGCCACTCAATATATCAGCCATACCTAATGATCCAACCCGTGACCCCGCTGTAGACCCCGTACTTTGGGAAATTCGCAGAGAAAGAGCCGTGGAGCTGATGGGTGAAGGTTTTAGGTTTGATGATTTGAGAAGATGGAAAAAATGGATTACCTGACCAGGCGTAAGTTAGGCCGATGGATCAAAAAGGGCACCGACGTACCGGCTAATTCAATAATCCCCATCCAAAACGGGTCCTCCGAAGGCTATATCAGCTATGAGCCACAGCCACCGGCTACCGTTCCCGATTATTATTATTTATATCCTATACCTACCAATGAAATTGGTTTGAATCCGAAGATTACGCAAAACCCGGGATGGACTAACAAGTAGGACGAACCGGGCGGGCAAGGCAACAGATTTTTGCCTGTATTAAAAGGCCAGACAGTTATTAAAAACCGTATGCAATAAATTGAGGTACTCTATTCGTTTGAGAATTTGCGCATTCGATTGCACACATCTTCTTTATGCAAAAAGAGCAGCTGGATTAAATATTACATTTGTAGTATTGCCTCCGCAATATATTTTGAAGGATAATGAGGCATTTAAAAACTGCTTTGTTTGTATATGGAAAATAGTACTGAATTGATGGACGAAAGTCTTTTTCGACAGGTGTTTTATAACTATAGCAAAAAGCTTTATTATTATATTCTTTCGAAAACAAACTCTCAGCACCTGGCCAACGAGGTTACACAAATCACGTTCATTAAGTTGTGGAAATATCGTCAGAACCTTAATAGAGAGGTTTCAATTTCCACACAAATCTTTCAGATTGCAAAAACCACGCTGATAGACGAGCAACGTAAGGAAGGAAGGCTTCAATTAAATCTGAAAAAATTAATTATCAAACAAAATTTATTTGATAGCAACAATGGCGATAACACCTACAACAAGTTGAACTTAAAAGATACACAAAGGATGTTTAATGATGCACTCGAACAATTACCACCCACCAGAAGAAAGGTTTTACAGCTAAGCCGTAATGAAGAGTTGACACATAAGGAAATCTCAGACAAGCTGAGCATTTCTGTCAAAACCGTTGAGAAACATATTCAGCTCGCACTTCGTGCGATCAAACCGATTTTGAAAGAAATATAGCAAACAGATTAAAAGATTATATATGGAGCAACAGTGCAGGAATATAAATAACTGGCTACGAGGCATCGTATTAACAGTTTTAATACCAGGACTTGCTTTAACTGTAAATGCTCAAAAGAGTTCAAAACAGCCTAACATACTATTTATTCTGGTAGACGACCTGGGGTATGGTGATGTGGGGATCTTTAACCAAAATGCCCGGAAAGCCAAAGGCCAGCCTTATTTAGTTACTCCGTCACTGGACAAAATGGCTGCCAATGGAGCAACCATGATGCAACAGTATGTAAATGCACCGGTATGCGCACCCTCCCGCTCTTCTTTTTTAAGCGGGGTTACGCAAGGCCACTCAAACGTAAGGAATAACCAGTTTGACAAAGCATTGGAAGATAACCACACAATGGCATCTACATTAAAAGCTGCGGGATATACAACGGTAGCGATCGGGAAGTGGGGTTTACAGGGATTAAGTGAACCGTGGGAAGCTCATCCGCTCAAAAGAGGTTTCGACAGCTATTTTGGCTATATAAGGCACGCCGATGGCCATGAGCATTATCCCAAGGAAGGATTATACAGAAAAAGCAAGGAAGTTTACGATAACACCACCAATATCACACCTCTGCTCGACAAATGTTATACCGGAGACCTGTGGACTGCTAAAGCAAAGCATTGGATTGCAGAAATGGTAAAAACAAATAGAGATCAACCGTTTTTTATGTACCTGGCATACGATACACCGCATGCCACTATAGAACTACCGACGCAGGAATACCCAGAAGGAAGCGGATTGAATGGAGGCTTGCAATGGCTGGGAATACCGGGACAAATGATCAACACAGCATCAGGTGATATCGATTCATGGATGCACCCGCTTTTCAAAAATGCGATGTATACCGATGCATCTACAGGTGAACGTAAACCATGGAAAAATGTGCATAAACGATATGCCACTATGGTGCAAAGATTGGATCAGGAAATAGGTGATTTACTTCAATTACTTAAGGATCTGCATATTGATGAGCATACAATCGTAGTCTTTGCATCGGACAATGGTCCTTCGGCGGAGTCTTATCTCGCTGAAAACTATACGCCTCAATTTTTCGATGGTTACGGGCCTTTTGACGGTATTAAAAGAGATACATGGGAAGGTGGTTTGAGAACGCCTACCATTATACAGTGGCCCGGCACCATTCCTGCCGGCAGGAAAGTACATCAGCCTTCTATGCTTTCAGATTGGCTGCCTACTTTTTGCAGGCCGCCGGGGTAGCTTCGCCTGCACGTATGGATGGCGTTTCGCTATTACCGGCGCTAACCGGAACTGGCAAGCAGCAACAAGGTTTGGTCTACATTGAATACTATGAAAACGGGCGAACTCCGAATTATCAGGAATTTGAGCCAACCCGTACCAATAAAGTTCGTAATCAGATGCAAACCATTCGCTCCGGCAACTTTGTAGGAGTGCGGTATGATATTAAAGGTAGTGACGATGACTTTGAAATTTATAATGTAATGAAGGATCCGAAGCAAAGCAGTAATCTTGCCGCCTATATGCCCGGCTTACAGTCTGAACTGAAGGCCAGAGCTTTACAGGCACGCATACCAGACATGAGCGCTCCGCGACCATACGATACAGCCATGATACCCGCCCTCACCCGAAAACCAGCAAAGCCCAACCAATTGCAGTACAAATTGTTTAAAGGAAATTTTCCATGGGTACCGTCAACATACAATCTCAAACCCCTTAAAGAAGGATTTGCCACGACCATTGATAATAATATTTTTTTGCAACACAAGGATGCTACGGTTATTCAATATAAAGGCTTTATCAATGTGAGGAAAGACGGTCCTTATACATTTTATTTACGTTGTAATGGCAATGCATTTCTGAGAATACATGACGCGGCCGCTATAGATGCAGATAAAGGATATCAATCGGGAACGGAACTAAGCCGTACCATGAACCTCAAAGCGGGTTTACACCCATTTACTTTAACCTATAAAAATCAACCAGTGAAAGCTAATATTGAATTTTCGTGGTCTGGTAATAACTTTGAAAAAACGGCGTTTAAATGCAACGACTAAGGCCATAGCAGAAAGTTCTATTTATTCTCAATGAAAAAAGCGAAAAGCACAGACAAGCCACCTCCAGCCACCGACGGTAAGCATGAACCTTTTTCAAACGAGGAATGGGAATCATTTGAGGTAAACGAATCATTCAACGAAGGACACCCGGATGCAGAAAAATTTATTTTACAAGTTTGCCGGGAAGATTCGGGAAAGCATCGGCGGACACGGCTTCTTACAGCACTAAAAGTAGCCGCCGTTATTTTATGTATTGTGAGTGGTATTTCCATTTATCTTATCCGATCAACTTCCCGGCCGGTTTTGAGCACGGTGCCTGATACCTTAGCCAACGGGGCAGAGTTGGCAGAGATTATAAACACAACCCCGATCTCAAAGCACGTTATCTTACCCGACAGTTCAGTTGCTATTCTTTCACCCGGAGCAAAGCTGATCTTCCCGAAAGGGTTTACAACCAATAGCAGGGACATTAAATTAACAGGCGAGGCCTTATTTAAAGTTTTTAAAGATACCCGCCGGCCCTTTACCGTTTTTTGCGGTAATGTAGCTACTACTGCGCTCGGCACCATCTTCAAGGTTTCACAACGTACCGTTACAAGCGAAACCATTGTATTGTTGCTGGAGGGAAAAATTGTGGTTCAGTCTAAAGACAGTGCTTCAGATAAAAAAGTTATTATCTATTACCCGGCAATCAGATAGCCTATAATCATTTGCGAAAGTCATTTAAGTACTTAACTACAGAAGATCAAAGACCTGGCGATAAAAATGTCTATGCCACTGCTGAGCCTGACGGGAATATAAGTACAGGTCGTATGGCAGATGCCGGCAACGGGCAAACAGTTTCAAAAACTGCAGAAAAATCTGCCTTCACTTTCAAGAACCAACCATTAACATCTGTTCTTGATCATTTGGCTCAGCATCATAAGGTAGAGATAATTTATCCAACCGATAAAGTTGCAACGATCAACTTTATTGGTTCCTTCAGTAAAAACACTGAAGTCAGAAAAGTCTTAAAAGATATTGCTTTGATGAACAATCTTTCATTAACGGTTGATTCCGTTAATAACAGGTATATATTGAGATAATGTCACGACATACCTGCCTGCCCTAAAATTAGGAACAGCAATTCTTCAGATTCGTTTTAATATGATAAGAGCTTTGACACCCTGATCACTTTAAGATATGGAGTTACACCAAACTGTTTAACTAATACTATTTTCAAAAAGTTTCCGATACCAGGATGCAGGATATGTTTCCATTGCTGAAGCCATGTCATGCATCCTAAAAAGATGATGCTCTTAATATCAATAATGTTTAGCGCTGAGCTGCCTGTTAAGAGACGGGAATAAAATAGAAGCTGTATTTTTATAACAACAATTAACCAGTGATCGTGGACAGGGCAAACAAACATCGGCTACCGACGAATCTCAGTCAGAACAGCAGACTACCCATCCGGGTGGTGTCTCCGGCGTTTGGGCACTTATCAGAAGAAGCGTCTAAAAATTATCAAAGCAGCCAGCGGCTATCCTACTATTTCTTCCTGTTCGTCTTTGAAGGTTCTTGTCAATATAAAGTTGACGGGGAAAAATTCGCAGTGGGAAAGAATGAACTGCTGTTCTCGCTGCCCCACCAGTTTCAGGAGCTTCCTTCTAACTTACATGGAAGGGATTATTATAAGCTTGGCTTTGACGATGAATGTCTTTACCGGCTGCCGGGGAAATTTCCATTCCTATTAAATCCCCTCGGCCAGCAAAAGATCAGTTTCTTGCCCGGCACTGCAAACCGGTTGCAGGCCATATTTCAAATCCTTACAGATTTGCTGCGTACCACTGATGGCGATCCCGACCTTATTTTAGCATACCTCAACAGCTTGCTCACAGAAATCAATTCAGCCTATTTCAGGTCGCAAAAGAAGCCAACCGGTGAAGAAATAGATAAATTCATCGAGTTCAAGGTGTTTGTTGAATCCAATTTTGCCAGTCAGCCTGCCATTACCACCATTGCAGAGAAAATGGCGCTCGGCGACGACTCTTTATATCGTATTGTAAAAAACACTCGGGCCTTTCGCCGAAGGAGAGTTTATGACCCAACGCCTGATATTGGAGGCGATGCGCCGGATACACTACGGTCAGAATACTTCTGTGAAGGAATTGGCCTATGAGCTGGGTTTTAACGACCCCGGCTATTTCTCCCGCTTGTTTAAGAAATTCACTGGCAAGACGGTGGCAGCCTTTCACCGGGATTTGTCCGCATAAAAACGGTTTTTGTGCGGGCTCCGCCAACCGAATAATCAGACATTTATGTTCATAAAAATCTTACAATTATGAACAGACAATCTGGTAAAATTCTGGTGACAGGCGCAACGGGCCTTGTTGGGTCGCGGTTACTGCGCAGACTGGTAGATTCAGGCTATGCCTGCACCGCATTAGTGCGTGGAAAGGACGTTGTAGCGGGGGCAGTAGCTATTGAAGGCGACCTCTTTGATGCGGCAAGCCTGGAACAAGCGGTGAAAGACACAACGGCGATCATTCACCTTGCAGCCGTGTTCCGCTCAGCTGACACCGACCTGATCTGGAAGAGCAACCTGGATGGAACACGCAACCTGATCGACGCCGTGAAGAAAAATGCGCCCGATGCGCGCTTCATCATGGCAAGTACCAGCCACGTGTACAATACGGACAATCCGCATCCCGGCCGGGAAGACGATGCGCTCAACCCGCAACACGCCTATCCTGCCAGCAAAGTCGCGGCTGAAAATGTGCTGCGTGAGAGCGGGTTGAAATGGGCCGTTTTGCGCTTCCCGTTTGTATACGGCGATGGCGACGGCCACCTGGAAGAACTTCCCAAGCATGTAGCGGCAGCTAATTTTCATCCGGCGATGAGGATGAGCACCATCCATCACCGCGACATCTACACTTCAATGAAAATGGCGCTGGACGGGATGCTGGATGGCCGCATCGTCAATATATCCGATGAAGCGCCAACGTCACTCTATGAGCTTTCAAAAATTGTCGGGCAACCTATGGCGTCATCATCCGGTCCCCTTGCAAATCCCTGGTATTTCCATGCAGACAGTTCACTCGCGCGAAGCTTAGGCTTTCAGCCGTCGGTAAGGACAGTGTACCAGGCGGTTGAAGAAAAATACTCTAGCAACCAGCCCTACTTAAAGTCTAAATAATAGCATTCCTTGATTTGCATACAAGCTTCGGGGTTTGCATACATGTGCGCGATTTTGCTTACCGACCTTTGGCTTATGGAAATAAAACAAATTGCATTGGGCAGCCAGGGATTGGTTGTGCCGGTGATCGGCCTGGGCTGCATGGGTATGACAGGCTTTGAAGAGGGACATATGTATGGCCCCGCGGATGAGCAGGAAGCCATTGCGACGATTCACCGTTCGCTCGAATTGGGCGGTAATTTTCTGGATACAGCCGACCTGTACGGACCGCTGAAAAATGAGCAGCTCATTGCTAAGGCAATCAGCGGTAAACGCGATCAGGTTATTTTGGCGACCAAGTTTGGCTGGGAAATAGATGACAACAATAAAGTGACCTGGGCCATTAATGGCAAAAAGACTATGTAAAGAAATCTTTAGAGCGTTCGCTAAGGAACCTCAATACGGATTATATCGATCTGTATTACCTGCACCGCCTGGATAAAAATACACCTATCGAGGAAACAGTTGAAGCTTGGCAGGGCTGGTCAGGGAAGGCAAGGTAGGTTATATCGGCCTGTCCGAAGTATCGTCTGAAACCGTTAAGCGGGCGCATGCCGTTCACCCAATCACCGCAGTACAAAGCGAGTACTCTTTATTTGAACGAACTGTGGAAGAGCGTGGGGTGTTGGCGACATTAAATGAACTGGGTATCGGGTTTGTTGCTTACTCTCCATTAGGCCGGGGTTTTCTATCAGGACAGATCAAAAGCATCGATGATCTGCCGGAGAACGATTTCCGCAGGGCGATCCCACGTTTCCAGGGCGAAATGTTTTATAAGAATATTGAACTGGTGAAGGCAATTGAAGCGATGGCCGAAGCAAAGAACGTCACTTCTTCGCAGCTGGCTTTAGCCTGGATCATTAGCAAAGGGATTGTGCCGATCCCCGGAACGAAACGCAGGAAGTACCTGGAGCAAAACCTTGCCGCGACTGCCATTGCGTTGACAGAGACAGACCTGTACCAACTGGAAAGCATCGTGCCTTTGGGTACAGACACAGGCGCACCTTATGACGAGTTCAGTATGGGCTTAATTGATTAATTTTATTTATGAATGCTATTAACTCCATATCAGAATTTCACCGGTTGCTGTCATTGCCCCAACCCGGTCACCCGCTGGTGAGCGTGATTAACCTGGCGGAAAGTATTTTTTTAGAAGACGAAATATGGAAAGGGTTTGTTAACCGCTTTTATTGCGTAGCGCTCAAGCGGGAAGCCAAAGGCAAAATCCGGTACGGGCAGCAGCATTATGATTACGACAAAGGCGTATTGAGTTTTACCGCGCCTAACCAGGTACAGCAACTGGACCTGCAAAATATGGAGTGCGGGTCTGGTTATCTTTTGATCTTTCACCCGGACTTTCTGTTACAGCATCCGCTGGCCAACAATATTCACCAATATGGATTTTTCGACTACGCGGTCAACGAAGCGCTGCACCTATCGGCCGAGGAAGAAGATGACCTGATCACGATCCTCCATAAAATTGATAAGGAGTGCCGGTATATTGATAAGTATACCCAGGATATCATTCTGACGCAGATCGAGAGCCTGCTGAAATACTCTAACCGATTTTATGAGCGACAGTTTCTTACGCGCAAAAATAATAATTCGGCCCTGCTTACCCGGTTCGAGCAGTTGATCGACGACTACTATAACAACGATGTACCCGGTTTGCTCACGGTACAATATATTGCTGAACGGATGAACCTGTCTCCAAACTACCTGAGTGATTTGCTTCGGGTTCATACCGGGCAGAACACGCAGCAACATATTCATGAGAAACTGATCGCAAAAGCCAAAGAAAAGCTCTCCACCACCAGTCTTTCTGTCAGCGAGATTGCTTATGCCCTCGGTTTTGAGCATGCGCAATCCTTTAGCACGCTTTTCAAAAAGAAGACGAATGTATCGCCGCTGGAGTTTCGTCAGGCCTTTAACTGACAGGCTTTTTAGGAGCGGAAAGCTACTGATCGATAGTGGATTGAAGCAAACTGCTGAATGCGCTGCGGCCATACGCCCTGTCTTAACACATATACGGCAACCATAAAATATCGGAATAAATTGATAGTCGGCTCTGTGAGAAAAAGGCTAAAGTTCATTTGTAAACAGCCAGCGCCCCTGTCAGTTTTTATCCCGGCTGTTAACGTAAAGTAACTTTATGTCAAGTTCTTTACATACCCGCTCAGTTTTGTATTACAAAGCCACCGATTGTCACGGTGGCTTTGAATTGAACCCCGAAAGGCAAATCAATTATCGTAAGGCCCATCAAAACCGTTTCCCCACAGAAAGGCCATAGCCGTGTATTACATCTCCATAGGTGTCAGTTTGTAAATTTGCATTAGCGCCTATAATAATATTTCTGCTAAATGTGTAATAATAAGCAAGCCTTAATCGAGCACCAACGTTAAATGTTCTAAATGGTTCGTCCATGTGTTGAACTTGTTCTACCATAAACGGAAGCTTGGTAAATTCGGGATAAAGAATACCTGAGCTAACAGGAAGCGAACTTGATTGATACCTTACCAGAGGGCCCAGTTGGATAGAGAACTCATTTTTACCTGTTATTGGCCTAAAGGCAATACCACCTCCAAGTTGAAGCCCGGCCGTAACATAACGTCGTTCATAAATTTCATTTTTAGCCGGATTATTTGGATTGTCGTTTAAACGTACCAAATCGTGTATCGAAAACCCGAGATCGCCGTACCAGTCAAATCTCCTGGCAAATCTTTTGCTATACTGTAAATTGACGATAATTCCGTTCATATCTCCGGTTCCATGTCTACTCCTATCAAAGTCTAAAACAAATTTCTCATTTTTTTCTTGTCCAATTGCAGCCATAGAGGCTATAACGAGAACCACTAAAAAGGCACCGTTTAATATTCGCCTGCACTTACTCATTATTTCGTTTTGAAGTTTGGTCTATTTATAGTTTACTTTACCGATTTGTTATAGCTGGCAATTTAAGCCGGCCTAAGTATTATAACAGCCATCTTAAGCTAATCGGGAGCAATCGGCTCTAAATTAGCCAAAGAATCGATTGGCATGTTAGTAATAATCAGTGTAACATCGTTTTCTTCGCTGCGGCTTGAGGTTAGCCACACTTGAAAAGCATCCTTCTTGCCCCAATGGAGGAAGTCGAAATCCCCGCTTAACAAATCCTCTTCCAAAACGTTGTTGGGGTTGCCCAAAGAGTGAACTAAAGAATCAAGCATCCGTTTTTGAAATGTTATATTAAGATACAGAGCATATTGCTTCTCTGATTGGTATGCAAAAATATCCTTGATGGGAAAGTCCCAAATACAGTACTGGATATCTCGCCGGGGAGCTGCATTAAATTTTTTAGTATAAAGGAAATGCGACTGCTTGAGCAGATCCAACTTCTTTGGTTGAGTGTAGTTATCAAACTCCGCATTTATAAACGTAACTATTTTTGACGGTTGCAAGACAATGTCTGCTATATTCATCTTTTTCTTTATTTGTGCGTTTGCAGGAATACAACTACTTCCTATGGCCAATATAATGCCCAAGGAAATATAGATTTGCCGCGAAAAATTTTTAATTTCCACAACCTTTGAGATCATCAAAGTATGGATTACCTCTTACACCCCACCATTCTTTTGAAACCAGGCTTGGGTTCCAACGGCACTTATTGAATACGGTTTGTGTAATACTTCTTGCCTTCTACAGGCAACAACAGTGATAATGATTAGCAAAATCATCCCAATAGTTAGCTTCAGTTTGTACTTCATAGTCTTGATGTCTTTTATTTTGATAATCCCCGTACGTTGTTTTTACAAATTGCGTCGCGACAAACATATTACCTCCGATTTAGTCAAAACAGGGTATTTTTCCCGTTTTAAAACAGAAACTGTATACTCGCATTTAAATGATGCCGCAACGAGCGTTAATACATAAAATGATTTAGGAGCTGCACCATATTGCTTGATGAAATAAAAAGTGCACTCTAATGGTAATATATCTTATCACCTTTTCTGGTAGGAATTTTGATAAAATTCATCATCATCGTTTTTCATTGTTAATAACCCACCTCATTCACTCTTTCAAAAAAACAAAATTTGATGATTATTGAGGTGATTCCTTTTTGCCCATATCGTGTTACGGGCGGCTACTTTATTGAAGGATACAGTATATTAGGGAGGTAACCCCAAAAAGAGTTCTATGCGGCATCTATAAATTGGTGTAGAGCAAAGCTCGTTACACGACGAGTTACAAAAAGTGCCTGTCAAAAATGCAGCAGAAAGCGTAAAAATGTGTCAGAAATTTTGACAGGCGGGAATTAAAAAGCCTTGTAAATCAATTGACTACAAGGCTTTCAGGTGCCCAGAACAGGAATCGAACCTGCACTCCGTTGCCGAAACAAGATTTTGAGTCTAGCGCGTCTACCAATTCCGCCATCTGGGCTTCACTTCGAAACGGGGTGCAATATTACGAAAATTATTATCAAAAAATACCCTGTTCAAAAATTATTATTTTGCTCCGCCTATTTACAACAACTTTTCCTGGGTATAACCATCTTTAGGATAAATTTCCACACTTTTTTAATGTGATCATTCAAAATTCTTTAAAGTAAATTGCATCAAACCTTGCTGCAAAGTTATATGATTAAAATTGGCATCATTAAAGAAGAAAAGATTCCTGCCGACAACCGCGTGGCTTTATCACCCGACCAATGCCGGTGGCTTCTTTCTCAAAACAATAATTTATCGATTATTGTTCAACCTTCAGCCATACGATGCTTCCAGGATGCAGAGTACGAGCGGGCGGGTGTAATGCTATCTGAGGACTTATCAGGCTGCTCGGTTCTTTTAGGCATTAAGGAAGCGGCTGCCGAAAGCCTCCTGGAAGGCAAAACCTCTATTCTTCTCTCATACCAAGAAAAAACAACCTCATAACCGGGACCTCCTCAAAGCCATTTTAAATAAAAAAATTACACTGATTGACTACGAATGCCTCGAACATGACGATGGCCAGCGTATTATAGGGTTTGGTTTTTTTGCAGGTATTGTAGGTGCTCATAACGGTATTATGGCTTACGGCAAAAGAACTGGCTTGTATCACCTGGAAAGGGTTTTTAAACAGAAAAATTTCAAGGAATTAATACATAGTTATTTTGGCTTAAAACTTCCCAATATAAAGGTTGCCGTGACCGGCAGCGGCCGCGTTGCACATGGGTTGATAGAAATTATGAACCTGCTGGGATTACATGAAGTTGAACCTGACGATTACTTAAAAAGGAGGTTTGCTTATCCCGTATACACACAGCTAAAAGGTAAAGACCTCTATGAGCATGAGATCACCGGTAATTACAGCCGTGAAGATTTTCACCAAAATCCCGGGAACTACCAAAGCAAATTCCTGCCTTACGCTAGCCAGACCGATATTTTATTAAACGGCGTTTATTGGGAAGAAGGTATTCCCAGGCTTTTCAGGAAAGAAGATATAGCACAACCCGATTTCATTATTCAAACCATTGCAGATATTTCGGACGATAAGGCAGGCTCTATACCCGTTAATATGGGTAGCGGCACCATCGATCAGCCCGTGTATGGAGTTGATAAACTATCGTTTGCTAAAACACCCCCTATGAAAGCAATTCAATAGACATTATGGCTGTAAGCAACCTGCCTAATGAATTACCCCGGGACGCCAGCCGTTACTTCGGTGAGCAATTGATCAAATATGTTTGGAATGACTTGCTGAACGGCGGCAATAAAATAATACAAAGAGCAACCATTGCTTCAGGAGGTAAACTAACCGAACATTTCTCTTACCTGCAGGACTATGTGGCCTGATCATAATAAAACTGAAATTATAAAAAAAGCCGCTGTATCCCTACAGCGACTTTAAACTTATCAGTGAATTGATCCTTAACGTAAGAATAATAATTCACGGTATTTAGGAGGTACCACTCTTTGTCGTCAACTAACAACTCCAGCTTATCAGCATGGTAACGGATCTGGTCGAAGAAAGCTGCTTTTACCTGGCTTTCGTAAGCGATTGCTTTGGTACGCGTATTTTCGATAGCGTTGGCTATTTTACGCGCTTCGATCATTTTCTCAACCAGGTCGCTGGCTTTGTTGATATGCTCAGAGATCTTATCCAGGATTTGCTTTTGATTAGCATACGCTTCTTCAGGCAAACCGGCTTCTTTCAGGCCTTTGATGTTTTTAGCCAAAAGATTTTGATAACGGATCGCCGGAGGAAGGATCATACTGGTAGCCATTTCGCCCATGATACGACCTTCGATCTGTACTTTTTAATATATTTTTCCAGCTCTATTTCGTGTCTTGCTTCCAGCTCAGAATGGCTGTAAATGCCATTTTCAACAAACAGCTTGGTATTTTTTTCGTTCACCATAGCATCTAATGCCAAAGGAGTGGTTTTCAGGTTGGGAAGGCCTCTTTTTCAGCTTCTTTTTCCCATGCTTCGCTATAGCCATCACCTTCAAACAATATTTTTCGCTGCTTACAATGTAATCATTAATTACCTGCATGATAGCGATCTCTTTCTTCTCTCCTTTCTCGATCAATCCGTCTACATCAGCTTTAAAGTTTTTCAGTGTTTGCGCCATGATCGTGTTTAAAACAGTCATCGGGCTGGCGCAGTTGGCTGTAGAACCTACAGCCCTGAACTCAAACTTATTACCTGTAAATGCAAATGGCGAAGTACGGTTACGATCTGTATTATCCAGCAACAGGTCGGGAATGTTTTTATGGATATCCAGCTTCAGCATGCTTTCATCCTGCTCGTCCATATCACCGCTTACGCGCTGTTTAATATCGTTCAATACTTTAGTAAGGTATTCGCCGATGAATACAGAAATAATAGCAGGAGGCGCTTCGTTGGCACCCAGCCTGTGGTCGTTTGGCGCAGAAGCAATAGAAGCTCTTAATACATCTGCATAGTCGTGTACCGCTTTGATGGTGTTTACAAAGAATGTAAGGAACATCAAATTGGTTTTAGGAGTTTTACCGGGAGCTAACAGGTTAACGCCTGTATCAGTAGACATACTCCAGTTATTGTGCTTACCGCTACCGTTGATACCGGCAAATGGTTTTTCATGCAACAATACTCGCAATCCATGCCTTAATGCAATACGCGTCATTACATCCATCAATAAAGTGTTGTGATCCACCGCCAGGTTCACCTCTTCGAAGATAGGCGCGCACTCAAACTGTGCAGGAGCCACCTCATTGTGGCGGGTTCTTAAAGGAATGCCTAACTTATAGCACTCATTTTCAAAATCACGCATGAAAGCATACACTCTCTCAGGGATAGAACCGAAATAGTGATCTTCCAACTGCTGGTTTTTAGCAGAGTTGTGACCGTACAATGTACGTCCGCACATAATAAGATCTGGTCTTGCTTTAAACAAGCCGTCATCTACTACGAAATACTCCTGCTCCCAGCCAAGTGTTACAGAAACTTTGGTTACATTTCTGTCGAAATAATTACAAACATCTACTGGGCTTTGTTTAAAGCGTCGATTGATTTCAATAAAGGAGCTTTATAATCTAAAGACTCGCCTGTGTATGAAATAAAAATGGTAGGGATACAAAGTGTACGGCCATGACCGATTTCAATAATAAAAGGAGGTGAAGAAGGATCCCAACCAGTATATCCTCTTGCTTCAAAAGTAGCGCGCAGGCCACCATTAGGGAAAGAAGACGCATCAGGCTCCTGCTGAATTAATGCAGCACCGTCAAATTCTTCAATGGGGTGCCGTCGCTTTTCAGCGTAAAAATGAGTCATGCTTTTCAGCAGTTGTACCTGTAAGTGGCTGAAACCAGTGTGTAAAGTGGGTAACACCTTTGCTCTCTGCCCAGGCGCGCATACCGTTCGCGATATTAGAAGCTACGTTTCTGTCGATTTTCTGCCCCGATTTAATTGAAGCAACAATGCTTTTATAAGCGTCGTCGCTTAAATACTCTCTTGCAGTTTTAAGGTTAAATACATGCGAGCCAAATACCGTAGTAATTTTTGGCGTAATTTTTCCCAACTCATCTGTTGTAGCCGGAATGTTCGAAAGTGCAGAAATTCTTAAAGACATCGTGATAAGTTTGTTTTAATTGAGTGCAAATATACGATTTGAGGGATTTTTTTATTAAAAATATTTGTAATTATTACAAAAATATAATTATTCTTATTTTTTTCGCCTTTTTATAACATTATCTAATTTACTAATGCGTTCACGGACCGGTTTTAATTTCTGTTTAAAGCACCCCGGATTCAACAAACGGTTTGTGACCTTTTAAGTGCGTTAAACAATGTTGGCAAATGAAAATGCCGGAAAGTTTCGCCTGTTTTGTAGATTTGCTACCTTGTTAAAATTATTGCATCGGACGCACCGATGCAGCATCAACAGTTCTTAAAACAATATCAGTGTCTCAAAAATAGCCATCATCGGCGGAGGAAACTTAGGTACCGCCATAGCCCAGGGATTAATTAAAAGCGATTTTTGCAATCCTGCAGATATTACCATTACTAAAAGAAATATTTTCAACGCTTAAAGGAGAACTTCCGAAAACCGTGAAGATCACTGATGACAATGTGAAAGCCGCTTCAGGCAGCGATGTTATCATTCTTGCGGTAAAGCCCTTCCAGATAGAAGGCGTTATGAAGACCATTGCGCCGGTACTTAATAAAAAACAGCTTCTAATTTCTGTTATTACCGGTGTAACGGTGAGCGACCTGAAAGAAATGGCCCAGATAGCATTACCCGTTTTCCGGGCCATGCCCAACACGGCTGTTGCTATACAGGAAAGCATGACCTGCATCAGCTACGATAATGCAACCGACAGGCAGGTACAAACGGTAACTAAAATGTTCAACACAGTTGGGAAGGTTGCGGTTATTGATGACAAGCTGATGGATGCCGCTACCGTATTAGGCGCCTGTGGCACTGCTTTCGCACTCCGCTATGTAAGAGCCAACATACAGGGAGGCATAGAAATAGGCTTCGATGCTAAAACTGCCAGCCTTATTGCGGCCCAAACCGTAAAGGGCGCCGCAGAATTACTGCTTTCGAATAATACGCACCCCGAACAGGAGATTGACAAGGTTACTACTCCAAAAGGCTGTACCATTGTAGGTTTAAATGAAATGGAGCACAGGGGCTTCAGCTCTTCTTTAATACGTGGCGTAATTACCAGTTACAAGAAAATAGCCAAAGACTTGTAAGCGGGCGATTGACCATTTACAAGATTTTAAAAAATAAGAACCGCGCGCGATCATTTCGATCGCAGATGGCATATTAATTCCTATCTTTGCATGACCTCCATAAGTTTCCATTATCCGGAGTATTTCTGCTGGTCATTTTAAGATCCTTTTTCATACTAAATTCTATCATACTTTATCTGCAAGTACCTTATATACTTGTTTGATAATATTTTATTTGAGTGTAAACAACTTTTTATGGCCAAGTATATTTTTGTTACGGGTGGCGTAACATCTTCTTTAGGTAAGGGAATTATTGCAGCTTCATTAGCCAAGCTGTTGCAGGCAAGAGGCTTCAGGGTTACCATCCAGAAGTTTGATCCCTATATCAATATAGATCCCGGAACACTCAACCCTTACGAACATGGCGAGTGCTATGTTACTGAAGATGGTGCCGAAACAGACCTGGACCTTGGTCACTATGAGCGTTTTTTGAATATTTTCACCTCCCAGGCCAACAACGTGACCACCGGCCGCATTTATCAAACCGTTATTAATAAGGAAAGAGAGGGCGCCTATTTAGGTAAAACCGTACAGGTGGTACCTCATATTACCAACGAGATCAAGCGCCGGATGATGGAATTGGGTACTACCGGAGAGTATGATATTGTGATTACCGAGATCGGGGTACTATCGGCGACATCGAAAGTTTGCCTTTCGTGGAGGCTATCCGCCAGCTGCAATGGGAACTACCCGAAGAAGATACGGTGGTAATTCACCTAACTTACATTCCCTACCTGAAAGCTGCAAAGGAATTAAAAACCAAGCCTACCCAGCACAGCGTAAGAATGCTGAGCCAGGAAGGTGTAAGTCCGGATATTATTGTATGCAGAACGGAAAAGCCGTTAACGCCTGAATTAAAAAGAAAAATCGCCCTGTTCTGTAATGTAAAGCAGGAAGCCGTGATCGAAGCAACCGACCAGTCTACGATTTACGAAGTACCATTGGCAATGTTGCGTGAAAAACTGGATCTAACCTGTCTGAAAAAAATGAATATGACAGATTATCCCGAACCTGAACTTTCTAAATGGCGTACATTCCTTGACAAATTAAAATATCCCAAAACTGTAGTGCGTATCGGCCTCATCGGTAAATACCTCGAACTCCAGGATGCCTATAAGTCAATTTTAGAGGCTTTTGTACATGCCGGCGCAGTAAACGAATGCCAGGTGCAGATTGTGAACGTACATAGCGAATATATTACTGATGAAAATGTAGAGGAAAAACTGGCGGGCCTGGAAGGATTACTGGTTGCACCTGGTTTTGGATTGCGCGGTGTGGAAGGGAAAATAACCGCTGTAAAATATGCCCGTGAAAACGGTCTGCCCTTCTTTGGCATTTGCCTGGGTATGCAAATGGCGGCTATCGAATTCGCCAGGAATGTATTAGGCCTGAAGGAAGCAAACTCTACTGAAATGGATGAAAACGCTTCAGAACCGGTTATTGCTTTAATGGAAGAGCAAAAACAGGTTACGGAAAAAGGAGGAACCATGAGACTGGGTTCTTACACCTGCTCGGTTAAACCCGGCAGCCTTGCGCATGCCATCTATGGCTCAGATACGATTACAGAAAGACACCGGCACCGCTGGGAGTTTAATAACAAATACCTGGAAGCGTTTGAAAAAGCTGGCATGATTGCCAGTGGTAAAAACCCTGATAGCGGATTGGTTGAGGTAATTGAACTTCCCACCCACCCGTTCTTTATTGGCGTACAGTATCACCCCGAATTGAAAAGCACGGTGGAGAACCCCAGCCTATTTTTGTACACTTTGTAAAAGCAGCAATGGCTTATAGCGTGGTTAACCCGCAAGACCGTAAGGTGGAAATGGCAAATATCTAACCGATACTTTGATTACATACTTAAAACAAAAGGTCTCTGCGGGGCCTTTTGTTTTTTACAGGCAAAGAATTAAAGCCTCAGCCGTTATATTTGTATGGATTAAATTGTTACATTTATCGATAAAATCGTTTTTCCTTTTTACCGACAAAACTATAACGAAAGCAAGCATGAAAACAATTAACAGGTCGCAGCTATTTACGGCAAGTTGTCTGGCATTATTAGTAACCTCTCTATCATTCGGTATACGGGCGGGTATTTTAAATAAACTGGGGTAGACTTTGGGCTGGATAAGGCCGAACTGGGTACCATTGCCGCAACAGCGTTCTGGGATTTCCCTCGCCGTAATAATCGGCGGTTTGATTGTTGATGTGCTGGGTATGAAAAAGCTCTTGGTTTTTGCCTTTTTATTTCACGTAGTAGGCATCCTGCTCACCATTTTCGCCGGTAAATTCGGTAACCCCTTCTGGTCCCTGTTTTTTCAACCCTGCTGATTGGTATTGCTAACGGAACGGTAGAAGCTGCCTGTAATCCTTTGGTTACAGCCCTTTTTCCCGAAAACAAAACCACCAAGCTCAACCATTTCCATTTGTGGTTTCCCGGGGTATAGTGCTCGGTACCCTTATCGTTTACTTCTTCGATAAAATAGCACTGGGGTGGCAGATTCAGGTAGCTATCATGATCATCCCTGCACTTATTTATGGCTTTTTATTTGCAAAGCAGGATTTTCCCGTTACGGAAAGAGTTGCCAACGGTATCTCTACCGGTGAAATGTATAAATCACTTGCCAACCCGCTTTTTATATTTATGATCGTTTGCATGTTTGGAACTGCAATCACCGAGTTATTTACCGGCCAGTGGATCGATGTTTTGCTTAGAAATGTAACGGATAATGCACTCTTGGTGCTAACGGTATCTACCGGCGTGATGGTAATAGGCCGGGCTTTTGCAGGGCCCATTGTAGAAAAGCTGGCGCCGCAGGGCGTGTTATTAATGTCTTCCATATTAGCCACTATAGGGCTTTATCTTTTAGGTAATACCAGCGGCAATATGATTTTTGCAGGCGCGTTGGTCTTTGGCGCAGGTGTTTGTTATTTCTGGCCAACCATGCTGGGATTTGTGGCAGAATACCTTCCTAAAACCGGCGCGGTAGGATTGAACCTGATGGGAGGAGCCGGTATGTTCGCCGTATCTATTTATATGATGTTTATGGGCGGCGTTTATGATAAATATATTGCCGAGAAACTTCCTCCGGGTGCCGACATGAAGCTTTACAACTCGGCTGAAGCTACTGAAGAAATGAAAATTGCCCTGAATGAAGCAAATAAAGCCGCAGGACCCGAAATCATCAACACAACATTAATCATTCCGGTTATTTTAATCGCAGCGTTTATTGGCCTCAACCTGTACATGCGTAAAGAAGACAGCTGGCCTTGTAAAAAATAATCAGGCCGGATCATAAATATTGGTCAACTAAAAATATAGCAATGAAGCCTACTATCAGGGTACAGTTATCCTTCATGATGTTTCTCGAGTTCTTCATCTGGGGAGCCTGGTTTGTAACCTTAGGAACCTTTTTGGCTAAAAATTTAAATGCCACCGAATTCGAAAAAGCTAATGTATTTTCTACCCAGTCGTGGGGAGCCATTATTGCGCCTTTCATCATTGGCCTGATTGCAGATCGTTTTTTTAATGCCGAAAAGATATTAGGGATACTTCACCTGATTGGTGCCGCATTGATGTATATGATGTTTAAGTCGGAAAACACAGCGGTGTTTTACCCGTATGTTTTGTCCTATATGATATTGTATATGCCTACCCTGGCACTGGTCAACTCCGTCTCTTTCAGGCAAATGCAAAACCCCGAGAAGGAATTTCCTTCCATCCGCATTTTCGGCACTATTGGCTGGATCTTGGCAGGAGTTATCATCAGCTATGTTTTCCATTGGGATAACGAGCAAAACAACACCACTAACGACACCCTGAGGAACACGTTTTTGATGGCCTCTATTGCCTCGCTGGTATTAGGATTATTTAGTTTTACGCTTCCCAAAACACCTCCTAAAAAAGCAGGACAGGGCGCTTCCATCAGCCAGATACTGGGGCTGGATGCGCTCCGGTTATTAAAAGATAAAAACTTCCTGGTTTTCTTTATTTCTTCTATTCTTATATGTATCCCGCTTGCTTTTTACTACGCTAACGCGAACGTATTTCTAACGGATGTTGGTTTGGAAAATCCAACAGCAAAGATGGCCATTGGCCAGGTATCGGAAGTATTATTTTTATTATTGATTCCATTTCTTTTTAAAAGATTCGGATTTAAGAATACCATTTTAATAGGCATGCTGGCCTGGGCCGTGCGGTATTTGTTATTTGCATATGGAAACGCAGGTGAGCTTTCCTTTATGTTGATTCTTGGAATTGCGCTTCATGGTATTTGCTACGACTTCTTCTTTGTGTCAGGACAAATTTACACAGATGCTAAAGCCGGTGAGCGGTATAAAAGTTCGGCTCAGGGACTTATAACGCTTGCTACTTATGGAATCGGACAATTAATTGGCTTCTGGGTAGCAGGCTATATAGGTAATAAATACAAAGATCTTGCATCTATATCCATAGGCGATTTCTGGCAACATGTTTGGCTGGTACCTGCCGGCATCGCCGCAATTGTTTGCTTCCTGTTTGCAGTAATTTTCAGAAACGATAAAAAAACAACTACTAATGCATAGCAGAAGAAATATGCTTAAAACACTGGCTGCAGGCTCTGTTGCCGCCGGCCTCTCTCCATTAACTACATTTGCGAACGAAGAAAAATCAATGTATAAGCTAAAAGGAAATATCAACCATAGCGTATGCCAGTGGACTTTTGGTAAAGTTCCCTGGAAGAATTATGCGTGACCGTAAAAAAATGGGGCTTAACGCCATCGACCTGCTGGCGCCTAAAGATTGGCCTGTTATTCAAAAGCACGGCATCACCTGCAGCATGTGCTATATACCGGGTAAAGTAAGCCTGGTAGACGGTTTTGCAGGCACAGAATTTCATGCCGGGCTGGTTAAAGATTATGAAGAAGGCATCCCCTTGTAGCCAAAGCCGGTTACAAAAACCTGATCTGCTTTAGCGGCAACCGTCGCGGCATGGATGACGAAACAGGTTTGAAAAACTGCGTGGAAGGTTTAAAAAGATACTGCCTCTTGCCGAGAAACATAAAGTAGTTTTAGTAATGGAACTCCTGAACAGTAAGGTGGACCATAAAGATTATATGTGTGACCATACAGCCTGGGGTGTAGAGCTTTGTAAAAGATTAGGCAGTGAAAACTTTAAACTGTTATACGACATTTACCATATGCAGGTAGATGAAGGCAATGTGATTGCGAATATAAAAGCCAATCACCAGTACATTGCTCATTATCATACCGCAGGTGTTCCGGGCCGCCATGAGCTGAACGACAAGCAGGAACTCTACTACCCCGCTATTATGAACGCCATCCTGGAAACAGGCTTTAAAGGTCATGTGGCGCAGGAGTTCATTCCAACAGGAAAAACTGACCAGGAACGTTTTAAAGCGCTGGAGCAGGCAGTACAGATTTGCGATGTGTAAAGGCAAGTTTATGGATCATTGGAAATGGTTTATGGATGAGAAATAAAAGTCGATACCTGCAACGCATCGAAAACATAAGTATTAAGAAGAACCTATTAAACTTTGCAAAATGGATAGAAAAGATTTTTTAAAAATGAGTGGCGGCGCAGCTTTAGGTATGGCATTAGCCTCCTGTGGCGCCGGCGGCAGATCTACAAGCAACCGTGGCACTATCAAAAACCTCGGGATACAATTATATTCGCTGCGTGACGACTTACCGAAGGACCCGAAAGGCGTATTAAAAAAGCTGGCTTCATTTGGCTATAAAGAAATTGAAAGTTATGAAGGCGCCAATGGTATGTTCTGGGGCATGTCTAATACCGACTTTAAAAAATATATGGATAGCCTGGGATTAACCATTGTAAGCAGCCACTGCGATTATAAAAAGATTTTGAAAGAAAAGCCGCCGAGGCGAGCGCCATTGGTATGAAGTACCTGATCTGCCCCTGGTTAGGTAAGCAACGCAGGCTGGATGATTATAAAAGAGCAGCCGATGATTTTAATAAGGCCGGTGAGATCTGCCAGAAAAACGGGATTCGTTTTGCCTATCACAACCACGATTACTCTTTCAGAGTGCAGGACACACAATATCCGCAGGATATAATGATGAAGAATACCGATCCCGCATTAGTAGATTTTGAAATGGATATGTATTGGGTGGTTACTGCAGGCCAAGACCCCATCGAATGGATGAAAAAGTATAAATGGCGGTTTAAGCTTTGCCATATCAAAGACCGCAAAAAGATACGCCTTTTAAAGAGGGTGAGCCTAATCAAAGCTGCATCGTAGGCAAAGGTTCTATCGACTACAAATCGATATTGGCACAGGCCAAAAGCCTGGGTATGCAGCGTTATATTTTAGAGCAGGAAGCTTACGAAAAAGCACCATTGGATTGTGTGAAGGAAGGAGCAGCTTATTTAAACAACCTGGTGTTTTAGATAACACGATTTAAACAATACTGAAAGTCGTTGCCAGATAGGGTGACGACTTTTTGTTTTTTGACAATAAAAAAGCCGGGTGCAAACCCGGCCCACTTATTATATAAGTAAACTTATTTCAGCGCTTTAATGATCTCAATAAAATCCAAAGCCACTAATGAAGCGCCACCTACAAGACCGCCGTCTACATCAGGAGAAGCAAAGATCTCTTTGGCGTTACTAGCTTTTACGCTACCACCATATAGAATAGATATTTCATTCGCTACTTCAGCACCATACTGAGCCGCCAGTACCGAACGAAGATGTGCGTGCATTTCCTGGGCTTGCTCGGTAGAAGCGGTTTTACCTGTGCCTATTGCCCAAATGGGTTCGTAAGCAATAACTACTTTCTGAACATCTTCAGCAGATAAATGGAATAAAGACTCCTTCAGTTGTGTTTCTACAAAGCTGTTCTGTGTGTTAGCTTCCTGATATCTAAAGACTCGCCGCAGCAAAATATCGGAGTGATATCTTTTTCCAGTAACAGGTTTATTTTTTCGGCCAATACCTGGTTGGTTTCGCCAAAGTACTCTCTTCTTTCGCTGTGTCCTACAATACAATGCTTAATATGGATAGAATCCAGCATATCTACAGAAACTTCACCGGTATACGCACCTGATTTTTTATTGCTGCAGTTTTGCGCCGCTATATAGTAGTTTTTTAATGATGTGGTTTTCTCTTTCGCCATGATCAGGTAAGGAAAAGGAACGGCGAAAATTACTTCATGGTTTTCTTTGCTTCCAAGGTCATTTTCTAAAATACTTGCCAGCAACTGTTGGCCTTCTGTATAGGTAAGGTTCATTTTCCAGTTTGCTGCTGCAATTTGCTTTCTCATTTTTAAAAATTGTTTTTTATCGTTTATTGTAAAGTTCTGTCAATATATTTTTTCAATCCCGGTTAAGGCATCACCTTTTAATTGCTTCCAGGCATCGGCATCTCTTAGCGCTTTATCAAGATCATATAAACACGGTGAGTTTCCGGGTACACTTTCATTGGTGTAACGACGCGGAAACTCACCTGATCGCGGCTCAAATCCCCAGCTAAAATTAGGAATTATTTTCGGCGTAAGGCCTGTGCCAAAAACATGCGCGCTTACACCAATCATCGTTCCGGTGTTGATGGATGTGTTAATAGCAGTGCGACTGTAATCTCCCATTATTACTCCACCCTTTTTTGCCCCGTTACCAGAAATGTATCAACCAGCTGATAATCAACATTACCTATATTATTCTTCATGTTACTGCTACTGGTGCCTGCGCCAAAATTACACCACTCGCCAATTACCGAATCTCCTATATAACCGTCGTGCCCCTTATTGGAGTTAGCAAAGAATACAGCATTTTTCACCTCTCCTCCTATCACGCAGCCAGGGCCAATAGTAGTAGCTCCATAGATCGTAGCGCCCATTTTCACTACTGCTTTCTCGCCAATGTAAAGGGGTCCGCGCAGGCAAACCCCTTCCATAACCTGCGCGTTTCTGGCAATAAATATGGGGCCCTCTTCCGCATTAAGTATAGCATGCCGCACCAGCGCACCTTCTTCAATAAAAATATTTTCCGCAGCTATCAACCTGTTAGACGGATCAATAGGCTGGGCAATGGTTTTTGTTCCAGCATCTCAAAATCATACAATAATGCCTCCCTATTAAATGCGTTGATCTGTGTAACAACTTCAAGCATTTTAACATCCTTTGCCTCCAGGCTGGCGATAGGCTGAAGATGATCCCAATCATCTGGCTGCGTAATGCACCCGGCCAGTATCTTATTATCATTTGAAACAATAGACTGGCCAGGCTTTAGTGTTTTTATCTTTTCCACCAGTTCTGCCTCAGGCAGAAGATTAGCGGCCAGGATATACTTTACAACATCACCGCCTATTTCCTCCCAACTCACTGATGTGAAAAAATCCGAAAGCCGGTTATCCTTTAAATCTACAGAAGACATTTCCAGGAGGTGCTCCCATTTTTCACGGATAGTTAATGCACCAACCCTGAAATCCTGCACTTTTCGTGTAAAAATAAACGGCTGGAGAAAAGCCAGTTCGCAATACGCGGGAGCAAATGCTATAACCTGTTTCATTTGAGGGTTCTAAGATAAGCATTTGCTACGAAGCATCCGTCGGTTAACTGCAAGAAAAAACCCCGCTTCTGCGGGGCTCTCAGTAAATAAATTCCTGTGGAAAAATTATTTCTTCGCGTATTTCTTTTTGAATTTATCGATACGACCTGCTGTATCAACCAGCATGTTTTTACCGGTAAAGAAAGGGTGAGAAGTACTGGAAATCTCTAATTTGATTACCGGATACTCGTTACCATCTTCCCATTTAATGGTTTCTTTAGAATGTGCAGTAGATTTTCCCAAAAAGCATCACCGTTACTCATGTCTTTAAATACCACAAAACGGTAATTTTCAGGATGGATACCTTGTTTCATAATTGTATGATTTTTAAGGTTGTACGGATTTTGCCGTACAAATTATTTAATAAATTTATCCTTTGAATTGCCTCAAAGGAGTGCAAAGGTACGATAAATTTGTGATTTAAGATTTAAGATTTGAAATTTACCCTTACGCTTCTTCATCGGCGATCTTTCACTTCCCATTCCCCACTTCTATTACCTGCTCACCACTGGTTAAAGCCTATTCCCTATTCCCCATTCACTACTCTCCCTTAGCTTCTCATATTCTCTACCTGCAAAGGAATGCTCAAGCCCCAGCTTTTAGAAGCCTGTATCACTTCCTGCAAATCATCAATCTTTTACCGGTAACCCGCACCAGATCATCATTAATAGACGCCTGTACCTTTAACCCCGCATCCTTAATATGCTTAACGATCTTTTGGCATCTTCCTGCTTTAAGCCGTTCCGTACCTGGATCTCTTTTTTCCAGGCTTTACCGATCATACTTCCTTCTTTACTTAAATCAAAAGCTTCCGGAGCAATACCCTGTTTATGAGCACGGTTCACCAAAACATCAATCAACTGCTTCATTTTCATATCGTCCTCTGTTTCTACCTTCAGGGTGTAATTCTTTTTGTCCAGGTCTATTACTAAGTGAGAACCTTTAAAATCAAAACGATTGGCGATCTCTTTACTTACAACATTTACAGCGTTATCCAACGCCTGTGCATCTACCTTACTTACAAAATCAAATGATGGCATAAAATTGCTCCTGTTTTTTAAAATTAATAATGGCAGCCGGTGGGCAAAGATACAGTACAAACTTCGTGCAAATGAATGCATTCTACTAAATTTGAATCCCTAACAAATAAGCATATGATCATAGACTTCCGGTCAGATACCGTTACCCGACCTACCCCTGCCATGTTAGAAGCCATGATGAAAGCCGTGGTGGGCGATGATGTTTTTGGAGAAGACCCTACGGTGAATGAGCTGGAACAAATGACCGCCACCTTATTCGGTAAAGAAGCAGCTCTGTTTTGTCCCAGCGGTACTATGACCAATCAAATCGCTATTAAATGTCATACGCAGCCTGGCGATGAGGTGATCTGCGATGCCGATGCCCATATTTACCAATATGAAGGAGGAGGAATTGCGGCTAATTCGGGCGCCTCTGTAAAATTGTTGCCAGGCGACAGGGGCCGTATCAATGCATTGCAGGTTGAGGAGGCTATTCAGCCCGATGATGTGCACCGCCCGCGTACCAGCCTGGTTTGTGTTGAGAACACCAGTAACCGGGGTGGTGGCAGCTGTTACGATTTCGATGAGTTGAAAAAAATTCAAAAAGTTTGTGACAACAACAGGTTACCATTTCATATAGATGGAGCCAGGCTGTTCAATGCTTTGGTAGCAAAAATGACCCCCGTCAATATGGAGATTTGTTTGATAGTATTTCGATCTGTTTGTCTAAAAGCCTGGGGTGCCCCGTGGGCAGCCTGTTGCTGGGAGACGCCGGCTTTATAAAAAAGCGAAGCGTGTAAGAAAACTGTTTGGGGTGGTATGCGCCAGGTGGGTTACATGGCCGCAGCGGGCATTTATGCATTGCAACACCATATTGAAAGGCTAAGCGAAGATCATGCACATGCTAAAACGATTGGAGCTGCATTGCAAACACAGAGCTATGTAGAAAGGGTAATGCCGGTAGAAACCAATATCGTCATTTTTGAAACGAAAGGGATCAGCGCCAAAGACCTGGTAGCAAAATTGAAAGACCACCATATTCTCGCCTATGCCATTGCTCCCACCAAAGTAAGGCTGGTATTACACCTTGACATTACAAGGAGATGGTGAGCAGGACTATCGAGGTAATAAACTATTTAAAGGCCTAAACTAATATCAAAATATCTCTCAACTCTTCATTCAATATAAAAACAAACTATTTATATGCTACCAACAATCAATCCGGCCAAAACAAAAGCCTGGAAGCAATTATTAAGTCATGCTGAAGAAGCAAGGCAATGGAATATGCGGCAGTTATTTTCTGCAGATGCTCAACGCGCAGCCAGCTTTTCTTTACAGCATGGCGACATTTATTTCGATTATTCCAAGAACAAGATCAATGCAAAGACCTTACAGCTATTATTATCCCTTGCAGAACAAACTGAATTGCCGGCTGCGATTAAATCTATGTTTGGCGGCGATAAGATCAATCAAACCGAGAACAGATCGGTATTGCATATTGCCTTAAGAAACTTCGGTAATAAAGCCATTAAAAGCGACGGCAAAGATGTAATGCCTGAGGTAAGAGCCGTTCAAGCTAAAATGAAAACCTTTTGCGAAGCCGTTCATTCGGGTACACATGCAGGCTATACCGGTAAGAAAATCAAATCCATTGTAAACATCGGCATTGGAGGTAGTGATCTCGGGCCATTAATGGTAACGGAAGCCTTAAAGCCATATACCGTAAAAGGCATTGAAGCTTACTTTGTTTCCAATGTAGACGGCACCCACATTGCAGAGACCCTTAAAAAGTAAATCCTGAAACTACTTTATTCCTCATTGCGTCCAAAACCTTTACTACGCAGGAAACGATGACAAACGCCTTAACGGCCCGCGACTGGTTCTTAAAAAAGCAAAAGATCCACAGCATGTGGCCAAGCATTTTGTGGCTTTAAGCACCAACAGCAAGGAGGTTGAAAAATTCGGTATTGATACCAATAATATGTTTGAGTTCTGGGACTGGGTAGGAGGCCGTTATTCTTTATGGAGCGCCATCGGTCTATCCATTGCCTTAACCATCGGTTATGACAATTTTGAAGAACTGCTGAAAGGAGCTCATGATGCAGATGAGCATTTTAAAACTACCAGGAAACTCGAAAAAATATTCCCGTTATTATGGCTTTGGTAGGACTTTGGAACACCACCTTTCAGGGAGCACAGTCGGAAGCCATTTTGCCTTACGACCAATACCTGCACCGTTTTGCAGCCTATTTTCAACAGGGCAATATGGAAAGTAATGGTAAAAGCGTAGACCGTAGCGGTAAAAGAGTATCTTATCAAACCGGACCTATCATCTGGGGTGAGCCGGGCACCAACGGACAGCATGCTTTTTACCAACTGATACACCAGGGCACTGAAATCATACCCTGCGACTTTATAGCACCTGCGCAAACACATAATCCCATAGGCGACCACCACGAAAAGCTGTTAAGCAATTTTTTTGCGCAAACAGAAGCTTTAATGAACGGCAAAAACCTGGCTGAAGTAAAAGCTGAATTAAAGCAGCAGGGTATGGATACAGCAGCAATTAGTAAGCTGGCTCCTTTTAAAGTATTTGAAGGCAATAAACCTACCAATTCTTTTTTAATTAAGAAAATCACACCATTTACACTGGGTCAGCTTATTGCTTTTTATGAGCATAAAATATTTGTGCAAGGTGTTATCTTCAATATTTTCAGCTTTGACCAGTGGGGAGTAGAACTGGGTAAACAACTGGCTAATAAAATACTGCCTGAGCTGCAAAACAGTGACAAAGTAACCAGTCACGACAGCAGCACCAATGCGTTGATCAATTTATACAAAAACTAAGATAAATAGTCATTGATCTCTTGAAAGCTGGTTACCCCGCGGTGACCAGCTTTTTTATTAAAAAACTTTAAAGTTTTATGTAATCCCGAACATTCCTGCATCATGCTCGAAACTGGTATATGAAAATACTCACTTTCCTGCTTTTTTGCTTTGTTTCGGTTATTTCTTATGCTCAAAAAAGCCAGCCACAAATATTTCCTCATACCGCTCCCTCCCTTACCCCGCAGGCAGAAAACTGGCTGGATACTACCAATATGTATAACAGCAGGTATGGCCCGGTAGCCAGGCTAACACAAGACAATATGCCTTGTATCATGCCCTATGCGCCCGTTAATGCTATTCCTAATGCAGCCCCAAAAAGAGCAATGCCCGGTGAAATTCCCAACTTATGGAAAAATAAGGCTCAAAAAGATCATAAGTTTCCTACCAAGCCCATGCCTGTTCCGGAAGGTTTACACAAATCTCAAGCATTGAAGGAACCGTTGACATGGAAAAAGACAATACTGACTACAAAACCTTTCATTTGTGAAAATAGGCCATGATATTACCTGGATGACAAAAAACAAACATAGTCCTCAACCTGCAAAAACAACTTAAACCGACAATATGCCGTTGCCTAACCCTGACCAAAGCTATTTGCTGTTCATTATTTTTATAGCTGACGCTGTTTATTCGCAGCAGCTCCGGAGCATACCGGTTGATGACGGAGAAAGAGCGATCCTGTATGACAGTACGTGACAGATGCTATAGCACAGCAAGCCGACGTGATTGAACAAAAACTCATCTACCCCAAGCCGGCATATTACAATAATGTTTGTAATATGCCGGTTAGTTCTTTTACGCCTTCTGTTGCAGGCTTCTCTATAGTAGTTAAATTAAATGCTGATTTTACAGGAGGTATATTTTTATCAATCACAAATTTAGGACTATGAACAGGAGCGATATCAATTAAGCCTGCCGCAGGATATACTACCAACGAGGTACCAATCACCACGAATATATCGGCCTTTTTCGTAATGGCTATTGCTGTTTCGATCATAGGTACAGCTTCTCCAAACCAAACAATATCGGGTCTTAACTGCCCCCGTCTGCTGCAAGATCTCCCAGCTTTATATCGCCTTTTATTTCAAAAAAGAAGGTGACAAAGATTTTATGCTGCGCATCTTAAAAATTTCGCCATGTAAATGTATTACATGAGACGAGCCTCCCCGTTCATGCAGATCGTCGATATTTTGCGTTATCACCTGTACGTCAAACCATTGCTCCCATTCTGCCAGTTCTTTATGGGCGGCATTAGGCAAGGCCTCCAGGGCCTGCCTGCGGCGCATATTATAAAAATCGAGCACCAAAGAAGGATTTCTCTTCCATCCTTCAGGGAGGCTACTTCAGTAACATCGTATCCTTCCCATAAACCGTCACCATCTCTAAAAGTACGGATACCGCTTTCTGCGCTGATGCCCGCTCCTGTTAATACCACCAGTTTCTTCTTCATTCAGCAAAGTTATGCTCAAAAAAATACTGGTTTCTCAGTATAAAAATAAACCTGGTTAACTTTTATTTTTGCCCCGTTTAATTTATTACCCTTAAACTGAATGAAAATGCGAAAACTTTTAATGATGGCCCTGGTTGGCCTTTCCTTTCTCGCCTGTTCGAAAAAAGACAAAATTGGCGACACTGATGAACCCCGGATTGACCCCATACCCGGCCTGGGTAATGTCGCCGGCGATATACGCGGCACAGCCTTTGTGCTGCCCGAGGGTGTTGTACTCGAAGGCGCTATTACAGGCGAAAGCCTCAATCCGGTATGTAAAGAAGTAGGAACCGGCCGATTTGTTGACGTTTACCTTGTGCTTAAAAACACTGCGTCAGCTGCTATCAAAGTTACACTCCCTGCGGGTTTAACACTTAAATCGGTTAGTGGTGAAGACCAGAACGGTATTTTAGCCGATGGCTACGATATTAGTATAACGCAGGGTACCGCATGTATTGTAAAACTAAATGCGTACTGCGCCAATGCGTCCAAACACCCATCCAGTTACACATCCCGTTATACCTTCGGACCAATATGTAATGCACCAGCTATAACATACCTGCTAAAGCTGCTTAAAAACAAAGACCTCAGCAAGGACGAGGATCATTCGGCCCAGGGTATCATCTGGATGATAACAGACAATGCCACTGATCCCGAAGATTCGGGCACTGTATGGAAACTGTTGAAAGAACGAATAGCCCTTTTGCCTAATAAGTAAACAGAAATATAAAAAAACAGCCGGCCTAACTTATGGTACCGGCTGTTTTATTGACTGCTGTAAACTAACCCTGAGAAAGCTGCTATAACGGTCCGTCTATTGACCATAGCATATTGCAATAAAAATGTCTGGGTATTTATGGATTGCTCTTTTCAGATCTCCAGCGCCTGCGGCTTTCGTTTAACAATAAAAATGATCGTTATCATTATGATCCATAAGGGCCAGGCAGTTACAAAAGCAAGGAAGATCTCCCCTAACATACATTGGTTCATTTTGGATTTAGAAAATGCTGTGTACTGTTCGTTGTACCTTTGCATATTGCCATTAGATATAAAAACTATCGTTAATCATCAAGCCCTCCACTAAGATTCTTTGCCGCTTTTATAAGATCTGTAAACTCCGACCTATATCCATTTTCATCAATACCTTGGGCGGTTTTGGCTATAGCCAGCGCCTGCTCATAGCTTGCTTTGCTTTTGTATTCAGAATTACGGAGCAGCATACCAAACTCAGCTACAGCAGCTGCCAACCTGAAATTCTCACTGGCATCCTCCCAATCTTCATCATTATCAGGAACAGCGATTGTCATTTTCCGGCTCTCCTCTTCATCGGGCTTTTTATATCGGAGCTTCACCGTAAATAATTCATCTGAGTTATTTTCTGATAAGCTACCGGTCTTCTGATATTTTAACCGGTCTACCGTTTTTACAAAATCGCTTTTCACGCCAACCGGGATTACTTCATACAAAGCCGTCACCGTATGCCCGGCTCCTATTTCGCCGGCATCTTTTTGATCATCGTTAAAGTCTTCCTTGTTCAGCATCCGGTTCTCATATCCAATCAACCGGTAGGCCTGTACTTTAGCAGGATTGAACTCTACCTGTATTTTAACATCTTTGGCTATGGTAAAAAGCGTACCACTTAATTCATTTACCAATACTTTTTTGCTTCCTGCAGTCCATCAATATAATAATGATGGCCGTTTCCCTATCTGCCAGCTGCTGCATATTATTGTCCTGGTAATTGCCTGTCCCAAATCCGAGCACCGATAAAAAGATGCCGCTTTCCCTTTCTTTTTCAATCAGGCGCACCAATTCATCTTCGCTGCTCACTCCTACATTAAAATCTCCATCGGTTGCTATAATAACCCTGTTATTGCCGTTCTTTTAAAATGCTCGCGGGCTATCTTATATGCCAGCTGAATGCCCTCGCCACCCGCGGTTGAGCCTCCGGCTTCGAGATTATCAATAGCCTCTTCGATATCCGACTTACCAGCACCGCTTGTTGACGGCAGCACCAAACCAGCGCTACCTGCGTAAGTAACAATGGAAACATTGTCTTCTTCCGGTAAATTCCGGGTAAGCATTAGTAATGACTTTTTCAGCAACGGTAGCTTGTCTTCATCCTGCATAGATCCTGAAACGTCGATCAGAAAAACGAGGTTGGAAGAAGGCTGTTCTAACTTCTCTATCTCTTTTCCCTTAAGAGCTATATGTACGAGTTGATGTTTTTCATTCCAGGGGCAACCAGCTACTTCTGTTATCACATTAAAGGGAGCGCTGCCCGAGGGCTGTTGATAATCATAATCAAAATAATTGATCATTTCTTCTATGCGAACCGCACCTGCCGGCGGTAACTGACCGTTATTTAAAAAGCGTCTTACATTACTATAAGCTGCTTTATCTACATCAACTGAAAAAGTAGATAGTGGTTGATCAAAGGCCGTAGTAAAACTATTTTCGGTGATATGGGCATAGCCTTCCCCGCTAAAATCTTCAACCGGATCCGGTGAAGCCACCTGGTCCGCCATCGTCTCCACTGCCATTTCAGAAGTCCTGTTTTTATAGGATTGGTTACAGGCATAGCCCAGCCAGGGCAATATTGCTATTGCAAAAATGAATCGTTTCATAAAGTTTTTATTAACTGGTTATTAAAGTATATTGTTAATGATTGAATCTGTTTTTAAATAGGTGTTGCCTTTTGTAAAACCGTGCTGGCTGACGAATTTCTTAAATTGCTCTTTATCGGGCTTTACGAGCAACGCTTTGTCATCATCCTTTTTAACCTGGGTAATATACTCCATCACCTTCACTTCATTGGCAGTTTCTATATTGGCAAGATTGATTACATTATCCCTGAATGAAAGACGGGTAACCCACCACGTATTGTCTTCCATTTTATAATTCAGGTAATAATCGTCTCCTTCTGCTTTTAGCAGTTGGTGTTGATCGGCCAGGTTAAAAACAGTATCAATATACCTGTACCCGGTAAATGACGAATCGGTAATCCTGGTTATTTTATATTTTCGATTAGCCTCGTATAAGGTATCTCCTTTTATCGCTGCTCCTGTATGTAATTGGCTTGCCGTTACCGTATCTTCGGTTGACTTAACGGTAAAAATCAGCTCTGGTGTAATAAACAATTCCCTTGCATTATCATAGTCAAAATAACGACCTGTCAGGTTATTTGGAATTTCTTTTAAAGTGTCATTCATCGCAGGTTGTGGTTCTTCAAATACTACGGTATTACAGGCAATAAGCAGCCAGGGCAATATGGCTATTGCAAAAAATAAGCGTTTCATTATGTAAGTTTTTAATGATTAAAAGCTGTGGCCAGCCTCAGGCAGTAAGCAATATTGATGTCAACTCCGGATATTCACATCAGTATGCTAATGGCTTATCTGACTTTTTGATCAGATACTTCTTAATACCGTTTCTGTGAAAATGGTAATCCGTTCAATTTGTTAAGGATTGGTAAAAGATGTAAGGCAAACACTACCCGTCATGCAGCAGTGATAAAGTAAAAAACAGGCATATTAAAGTATATAGCTTCAATAAGTCATGTAGTTCAAAGGCTATACGGCTTAAGACCTGAGCAGCGCCTGCCAGGCTTCGTTTATTTTTCCGGCTTCAATAAGATGGGCTGCATATTGGTGTATAGCTTCACTCCTGTTAGCGGCATCAACAGGTATTTGATCAAACCCGGTATCGGAAAAGTCGGGCTGTAGCTGCGGGAGCATTTCAACATTGGCCAAAATACCCAGGTGGTTGCCGGTAAGAATCTTACTATTTCGAATAGCTTCGGGCAATGCATCAAAGCCGATGCCGAGCTTCACATTAGGTTTCTCCACCTCAAAAAGATTGGTTTGATCAACCCTGCAATACCAGTTACCTCCAAGGCGTGCTACATGTTTCAATTTCCGCTGATCGATCCTGCCGTTACCATCTATAATATTTTCATCCAGATGTATGCGTAACACCTCGCATATAACGAGATTGCCTGCTCCTCCCTTATTCCCCAGGGGCTTTACTTCAAGTACCCTGCATTCCATTTTTGCCTTGCTCTCTTTAACCAGCGGCGGTTGTATTAATTGAGCGGGCTGCATGGTAAAACCTGCTTTATTAAACTCCGAGACATCTTTACTATATTCACAACTTGCAAGAGAAGTTTGCTGCACCATATCGTAATCGACTATATTGATCGCAACCTGCGGAACCTCCAGCACATTCTCCAGAGTGTGCTTGATAGTATTATCCCGTACCCTGCGGGATGGGCTGAATACGACTATGGCGGGGTCGGTAGAAAACAGGTTAAAAAAGCTAAAGGGGCTTAAATTGACCCGGCCGGCTTTATCAATGGTACTTGCAAAACATATAGGTCGCGGCGCGATAATATGCTGCAGGTAATACTGTTTATCAATTGTGCTGAGTTGTTGTAAATCTAAGATCATAACTTAACCGCTAGGGCGCAAGGCCGCAAGGAATTAATAATTGTTAACCATTCTTTTAAAGCCATCTTTCAGTAATACTACATTAAAATTCACCAGGAAACCCAGTCGCTTATCAGACAGTTTAAGATAAGATAACAGCTGTGCCTGGTGAACAGGATGAAGCAGATCAACAGCCTTGGCTTCTATAACTATTTCATTTTCCACTAATACATCTATATAGAAATCTTTTCCTGTTTCGTGACCTTTGTACATAAGTGGAACTTTCACCTGATACTGCACAAATATATCTCTAAGCTGTAATTCTTTTACCAATGCAAATTCATAAACGAACTCAAGCAACCCGGGCCCCAATTGCTTATGTACTTCCAGACATGCAATAAAAATCTGGTTGGCCAGATACTCATATCTTATTTTATCCATGGTGTTTTTCTTAGCATTATCGCGGTTAAACGATTTATGACTTCTTTAATGCTAAAATACTCCAATCCGGACATTCAACAATAAGTATATTTCTTAAAATCCTCAGGCTCCTCCCTACTTTCCTTTCCTTGGCCTTGCACCATTACGGTTAATCGATCATGACTTCTCCAATCCTGGTATGCTCAGCAACGATTGTATTTCTTAATGCTAACTCTTCTATTATTGATCCATGGTGTTTCTTCGCGCCATCGCGTCATTTCGGTTAGGCAATCATCACTTCTTCAACGCTAATATACTCCAATCCGTTTGCTCAGCAACGATTGTATTTTTCAAAGTTCCCAGGCCGTCTATTTCCATTACCACCTCATCGCCGTCCTGTAGCCACTGTTCCTTATATTCCGGGTTGTTGAGCTTACCCGTGCCATTCAACTCCAAGAAGCAGCCAGTGCCTACAGTGCCGCTTCCAATTATATCGCCGGGGTAAAGGTCTGCACCATAAGAAGCTCTTTCAACGATCTCCGCAAAGGTCCAGTCCATGTCACCCAGGTTACCTTCGCTAACCTGTATGCCGTTTACACTACAGCTCATTTTCAAATTCCAGCTTTTGCCAGTGTGGTTTTCTTTGGGTGCAATTTCGAAGTTGCTCAGCTCATCCAATGTTACCAGCCAGGGACCGACAACTGTAGCAAAATCCTTTCCCTTCGCAGGTCCCAGGTTCAATAGCATTTCCTCCATTTGTAAAGTACGGGCACTCAAATCATTCATGATCATCAAACCGGCAATATGCGCATCGGCATTGGCTGCTTTAATATTACGACCGGGTTTCCTATAACGATTGCAGCTTCCAGCTCAAAATCAAGCTTCTGAAAATGATCAGGCATGCACCTGATGGCTCCCGGCCCCTGAATGCTGTTATGATTGGTAAAATAGAATATGGGATATGCATCAAACTCCGGTATCATGGGTACTTTACGATTGCGACGCGCGGCAGCTACGTGCTGCCTGAAAGCATAACCGTCCCGGCAGGAAGTAGGGTGCGGCACCGGCGCCAACAATCGCACATCATCCCAACCGATCCGGCCCCATGATTTACCTGCTATAATTTCCTCATGAACACCCATCAGGCGCGGATACAGCTCCTCCCATTGGTTCAATAAGCCCGACATAGTACCGGGCATTGCCATCCCGCTTGTCGGATAAATATATTGATCCAGCAATATGCCGCATTGCTCACTCCCATTATGTATATAAGAGACCAGTTTCATATTCATGTATTTTAATGAACCATTTCTATTTTCCCCATCAACACTTTTCTGAACTTCTGCAGAATTGCAGGAATATCTTCCAGCTTACAGCTACCCACGCTTAACCTGAACCATTGATCAGCTTTCTTTGCACCAAAAGCCGAAAATGGTATTACAGCAATACCCTCGTTCAGCAACCCGTTGAAAATATCACCGGGGATATCTACTTTTACAGTGAGGTAAATAGAAGCCTGCGGAGCAATTGCTTCAACAGGAAGCCCTTCCTGCTTTAATGCCATCAGACCAGCATAAAAACCATCAAGACGGCGGGCGATCTTTCGTTTAAAGTTATACAGATATTCTTCTACAGCAGGCAAATCGTTTAAAAAAGCTGCCAAAGCCTTTTGCTCAGCCATGGGAGCCCAGGCCCCAACATGACTTAGAATCGTTTTCATTTTATTGATTATTTCCTGAGGACCATATCCCCAACCAACACGCACACCGGTAGCAGCAAAATTTTTGCTTACAGCATCTGTAAAAATGGTATAATCTTTCATTGCCGGACCAACAGAAACAGGGTCAATATGTTGCGTTGATGCCTGTACCAGCAGGTTATAAATATGGTCGTATAAAACATACAGCTTCTTTTCATTATCCCCCTCCTGCTATTTTCTTCAACAACCAGGTCGTTATTGCTTTCATCTGCTCCTGTGTATAACAGGTTCCTGTTGGATTTTGAGGCGAGCATAAAGCCAGTAAAACAGCGTCTTTCAGATGCGGCCGGATGTCTTCGGCAGTCAGCATAAAATTATTATCTACAGCAGTTTCGATAGCGCAGCCCTTTGCCCCGCTCAACTGTACATAGTAATGATTGTTCCATGATGGAACCGGGTAAATCACTTTGTCGCCCCTGTCAACAATAGTTTGATACGCTGCAAAAATCAGCGGTCGTCCTCCTGATGCCACCAATATTTCAGCAGGTGCATAATACAGGTTTTGAAAATGACGTATAAACGCAGAGAGCTGCTCTCTTAAATCTGCATTGCCCTCAGGAGCCGGGTAATTCGTTTGCTTATTTTGATAAGCTTTTATAATCGCGTCCTCCAGCAATTGAGGTATTGGAAACAGGGAAGGTGAAAAATCACCAATGGTTAAATTATAGATCTGCTCTCCCCTGCTGATGCGCTCCTGATGGCATTACCTATAGCCAGTGGCGCGGGGGCCGGCATCGTTTCTGCTAATTGTGAAAGTTTCATGAATAAAAAAATCAAATATTTAATAGATCATAGTTCATGCATCATGGATTATTGTTGATTGACTGTGCAATGAGCAGGCTTATCGTAAGCCTCTCAGTCAACTTATCAACCTCTCAACCGGTCAACCACTCACCCAGCCAACCTAACTACAAATTCCCTCTCGCCTCCTGTTCCCTTTCAATCGCTTCAAACAAAGCTTTAAAGTTTCCCTTACCAAAGCTCTTTGCTCCCTTACGCTGTATAATTTCAAAAAACAAAGTAGGCCGGTCTTCAACAGGTTTTGTGAATATCTGTAACAGGTAGCCTTCATCATCACGGTCTACTAAAATCCCTAATTCCTTTAGAGGCAAAAGATCTTCATCAATCTCGCCTACCCTATCCAGCAGCGTATCATAGTAAGATGCCGGCACTTTCAAAAATTCAACACCCCCTGTTCTGCAGTTCCGTAACGGTTTCTATGATATTATTGGTAGCCAGGGCTGCATGTTGCACTCCTTCACCATTATAAAAGTCCAGGTATTCTTCGATCTGGGATTTCTTTTTTCCTTCGGCGGGCTCATTGATGGGGAATTTAACAAAGCCGTTACCGCTACTCATTACCTTACTCATCAATGCAGAGTATTCGGTAGAGATATCGTTATCATCAAAGGAAATGATATTACGGAAACCCATTACCTCTTCGTAAAATTTCACCCATTCATTCATTTTATTCCAGCCTACATTACCTACACAATGATCGACATATAACAACCCTGTTTGTGATGGATTATAGGATGACTCCCATTTTTTATAGCCGGGCAAAAAAGCTCCCCGGTAATTTTTACGTTCAATAAAAAGATGCACCGTATCTCCATAAGTATGTATACCACTCATCACCACTTCACCCGCTTCGTCGGTTAAACGCACAGGCTCCATAAAGCTTCTGCCACCTCTTTGTGTGGTTTGTCTCCAGGCATCTGTAGCATCCTGTACGCGCAGGGCCAGCATCTTCACCCCGTCTCCATGACGGGCTACATGCGCGCTTATTTCATTATCGCCTTTAAGGGAAGTAGTAAAAACAAAAGTGAGCTTGTTCTGGCGAACCGCATAGCTGGCACGGTCTTTAACACCGGTTTCAGGACCAGCATAGGCAAGGGATTGAAAACCAAATGCGGTTTTATAAAAGTGTGCAGCCTGCTTGGCATTGCCCACATAAAACTCTATGTAATCAGTGCCCTCAAGCGGTAAAAAATCAACAACATCAGCTACAGCTTGCGCTGACTGTAATGTATTAGACATAACAAAAATTTTAATCGTTAAAAGAAAAAAAAACAGAAAGGGAAATTCCTTTACAGGAAAATACGGGAATAGGTTAGATACGGTGATCAGTAGCAAGGGCCTCAACAAGCAATACGTAATTTACGCGCTTGTCCGTAAAAATTTTATATGGATAATCAGGCCTCATCGGTAATACAAAGATAGTTATTTTTTTAATGCAATGATTTTATCTGTAATTTTAAACTGCCAATGATGTAATGCGTTACTTATAAAAAGTACTTTACAAACGATGCCATACTTTAGAAACTTTACCTACTGGATTGATAAAAGAAAATGGAAGTACTGTTTTCTTTTGGCTACCCTGGCTATGGCGCGATGAGCCGAAATGTTTAATACTCATATTTGACAGGGAATGTAAAGCAAACCGTTCTATATTTTACATTCCACATTTTACATTTTAAATTATGGTACATGGCTCATTATTATACATTGGGAAAAATCCCTCATAAACGGCACACACAATTCAGAAAGCCTGATGGTTCGCTATATAACGAACAGCTATTTTCTACAGAAGGTTTTAGCGATGACTACTCATTGCTATACCATTGTCATCCTCCTACGCAAATTATCAGGACCGACCCCAGGTGGATGTAAGTCCTCAGATAGCTGAAGAAAAATGCTGCAGCACCGCAGCTTTGAAGGCTTTAACATCAAACCTGTAAAAGACTATCTGCAAAGCCGTATACCCGTGTTAGTCAATAACGATTGTCACATTGTGCTGGCGGCGCGCCCCAACAAAGCATGCGGGATTACTATTATAAAAATACAGATGCAGACGAGCTTATTTTTATACATGAAGGTAGCGGTACCGTGCATACGCAATATGGCGAATTGCTCTTTAGTTATGGCGATTATATTATGCTGCCCCGCGGCACCATTTATCAAATATCTTTTAATGATGAGAACAATCGCTTATTCATCGTAGAATCCTTTACGCCTTTACGTTTTCCCAAAAGGTATATGAGTCGCTTTGGACAATTGATGGAACATGCACCTTACTGCGAGCGGGATATACGCCCGCCACAGGATCTGCAGACATTTGATGAGAAAGGCGATTTCATGATTAAAGCCAAGAAAAAGGAATGTTGTATGGATTACATTACGGCACGCACCCTTTTGATGTGGTAGGTTGGGATGGCTGCTGTTATCCCTATATTTTCTCCATCCACGATTTTGAACCGATTACCGGCCGCGTGCATCAACCACCACCGGTGCATCAAACTTTTGAAACCAACGCCTTTGTGGTATGCTCCTTTGTACCGAGGCTATTCGACTACCATCCTTTAGCCGTTCCGGCGCCTTATAACCATAGCAATATCGATAGCGATGAAGTGATCTACTATGTAGACGGGGATTTTATGAGCCGCAAAAATGTAACACGCGGTATGATTACATTACATCCGGCAGGTATTCCACACGGACCACACCCCGGAGCTGTTGAAAAAGCATAGGAGCAAAAGAAACAAAGGAACTCGCAGTAATGGTGGATACATTCCGGCCACTGATGCTTACCCAACAGGCGCTGGATATAGAAAATGATAATTATGTTATGAGCTGGGCTGAATAATAAAATTCGGCCCTGGTAATATCTTAGGTTTGTGGCGCAGCGCTGCAAACCTTTATATTATTTTTACATTCGCATCAATAAGTTTATTGCATGAGTATTGCCCCATTGAGCAACTTAAACAACATATAAGCCGGTTGGTGAATACCAGCAATATTGAGTTTGCCGACCTGGAGTCGTTTTTTGAGATAAGAACGATAAAGCGCAAACAGCATTTATTACGCCCGCCACAAATATGCAGGCACGAGAGTTATATTGTTAGCGGATTATTTCAAACTTCCTTTATTGATGAAAATGCGGAAGAACACATATTATATTTCCCCATGAAGACTGGTGGACCGGCGATTTTAAAAGCTTTAGAAATATCGAACCAGCTACCTTACAAATTATTGCACTTGAGGACTCGGTGGTGCTACAAATAACTAAAAACAGGCTGGAACAACTTTATACACTGTCTCCTGTATTCGAAAGATTCTTTCGCATACTCAATGAAAACAGCGCTATTGCTTTGCAAACCCGCCTGATACAATTATTTTCCTCAAAAGCGGAAACAAATTATCACAGCTTCCTAAAAAAATATCCGAAAATAGTAAACAGGCTTAACAGGAAGCAAATTGCCGGGTACCTTAATATTACTCCCCAGTATTTAAGTCAACTTAAATAAGAATCAATCAATAAAATTCTTCAACTAGTTGAAGAATTTCGATTTTGCTTAATTATAGCTTTATGCTTTAAATATACTAAGCATGAAAACGTTATATGATGAAGTAACTATTGGAAAGAGAAAGTTGAACAACCGGTTTCTGGTTGCTCCTATGACAAGAGTAAGCGCCGACCTATACGGTATACCTACTACTGAAATGGAGGCGTATTATACAAACTTTGCAAAAGGGGGCTTCGGGGCATAATCACAGAGGGAATTTATACAGACAATTTACATTCCCGATCCTATCCTAACCAACCCGGACTGGTTAACGCAACACAAATTGAACAGTGGAAAAAAATAGTAACCAGCATACACCGGCATGATTCAATAGCAATAGCGCAGCTTATGCATGCAGGAGGTATTTCGCAACATCTTGATGAAACCCGGGCCCCTTCTGCAATACGGCCCTTAGGTGAAAAAATGGCTCATTACGGAGGCAAACCAGGCAGGTTTCCCATGCCCGAAATGATGACAAAAGAAAATATTGAAGATGTAAAAAATGGATTTATCAATAGTGCATTGAATGCCTTGGAAGCTGGGTTTGATGGTATTGAATTACATAATGCCAATGGTTATTTATTAGACCAATTTTTAACGCCCTATACCAACACCCGCGATGATGAATACGGCGGCAACTGGGAAAACAGGCTACGGCTGGTTGCTACCATCATTAAATCCATAAAGCGCCGGGTGCCTGAAAGCTTTATAATCGGACTAAGAATATCAGAAGGGAAAGTGAATAACCCCGATTATCGCTGGGAAGAGGGGCATCATGCCGCTATAGCTATTTTAAAGATACTCAGTAAATTACCTATCGACTATTTGCACGTAGCTGCCGAAAGCACCGGATGGGCAAATGAATGTTTATATAATAATGGAATGTCGCTGACCGGATTGGCAAAATGATACTTAACTGCCCTGTAATTGCCAATGGGAACTTACATGATAAAGACTTAGCCGATTATCTTTTGCAAACGAAACAGGCAGATCTGTTTGCTATTGGTAAAGCGGCGCTTGCCAACCCGGATTTAGTTAACAAACTAAAGCAGAACCGCCCCTTAAAAAATTTTGACAGCCGTTCTTTATATCCTAACCCATCTTTATTTGCAGAGGAAGTATATCTAAAATATAGAGCCCATAACCCGTGATATTGCAAAGCCCCTGGAATGTTCAAGCAGTCTTATCTATATTTATTTTTATCGTTTAGCATTTGAATGAGTTGTTTTTCATCACCAACAAGATAGCAGGCAATAAACTTTAATGGCGCTTTATCGGATGCGTTATCAAACCTGTTTATTATTATGCCTGCAGGTTCGAAAAAGCATCGCCGGCCTTTAAAATTTTCAAACTGTCGCCATTGGTTTCGAAAAGAACCGTACCGGAAACAATATATCCGGCCACAGGACAAAGATGTTTATGAGCGCCTGCTTTTTGCCCCGGCTCAAAATTTATTTCCTGCACATCAACCTTTTTAACAGGCTGTTGCGCCAGGTGAGCTACCAGTAATTGCTTCCTGCTTATTTTATCCTGCGTTATGCCATTACGTGTTAGCGAAATAAAAATAATCCATAATAAAATTTTCAAAGAGTTCTTCCGGGTTGTGGCAAGGGTAATCAGATGGTTCATAACTATAAAATTTAATTGTCAATTCAAAGTTGAACTGTTTGCATTAAATTTTATATTGACCTATATCAAGGCTTTTTAAGCCTGGACAATGTTTCTGGTCTTATTTTCAAATAGGATGCTATAATGTGTTGGGGAAATGCTTGCTCAATATCGGCACGGCGGGCAATCAGCTCTTTGTATCTATCCTTTGCTTTTAATTTGATCAACGACGTTTCTTTAGAACATTTATTTACGAACAAGCTGTCAGCAATATCTTTAAAAATGGAAAGCCATTTTAGATCTTTGCATAAAAGAACATACTGCTCTTTATTGATGGTATAAATAACCGACTTGGTGTAAGCCTTAATGTACCCCGACGACGGTACACCTGTTATAAAGCTCCGATACGAAGAAATAATAAAACCAGTGCTATATAACTCATTTATAATAATGTCACAATTATCATCTTCAAAATACGATATTAAAGAACCCGTTTCAACAACACCCAAAAAATTACAAACCTGGTTTTCTTTTACCAAAAACTCATTCTTATTGTATGTGAGTTTTTCACCGATGGTTTTAAATACATTAATTATCTCTAAATAATCCATTTTAAATAACTAGGTGTTATAGGCACCCGAACATTGAATCGTTTAAATGTTTAAAGTTATGATCTAACGTTATGCGAACCAGGTAAAATATTTATTTGCTGTAATGTATTTAATCCGTCGTTAATTAATTTGGAAAGTTCGGGTCTTTTTATTTGTAGTTGCTGTAAATATTGTTCTATTCCTTCTTTCAATTGCGGATATATGTCCCTGTCAATTACAATTTCTAATATCTCCAGGGCACAAAGCCAGTCACCGGTATGGCTGGCTTTTATATTTTCCCATACCTCTACCAGCTCGTTTTCCATACTCTTCCCTTCTCTAACGTTACGTACCTGCAGATACAGTTGGTGCAATGCAAGCCGGTTTGCATTGTAACAAGAGACCGGCATTTCCCTGGGAAGCAGGGTTACCTGCTCAAAAGCATCCTTGTCTGCTGCGCCGGCAAACACGGAAACAATTCTCTCCCCAACAGCCATATCATAGCATCCCCAGGAGGGCTCAAACAATACCTGTCCTGTATGTGTGTCTTTTACTTCACATGTAGTAAAACGAATTAAAATGACCTTATTGTTGTTTAGTACAATGGCCTCTACCCGGCCTTTTACATCCAATCCGCTCCCAAAATGCAATGTAACAGTTTTGCCTTCTTCAATGCCCAGGTGTTTCAGATCATCCAAAGAACATTCCTCAATGGGCGTATCCATATCTTTCAATTTTCCAACGGGCGACCCGAAACCTGCTTTATGATAGCCTTTACCATGCCCCTCCAGTTCCTTATTACCAACAGCTAATGCAGTAGCCCCTTTTGTTTGTATATAGGTTAGTTGCTCCTCCTTTCTGTTCCCGACAAATACGCCAGACACCTGTAGTCCGGAGCTATACACCGCGGTGCACGGCATCCCGCTTTCAATGGCCTTTCTTAAACCCCAAACGCCGCCCCTCCTATATGAAAGCGAATTGGCAAATTCGTCCAGCACCCGCACCAGGTTCTCAAAATCAGGCGTTACAAACAGCTGGGGCTGGGGTTGTGTTATATCGTATGCATAGTTAACCGCATCCAGGGTGTATGGAATTTTTCTCACATCGGGTTTCATACAGCTTACGCTTTCGCCTATCGAAGAAAGGAGTCCGGCTCCGTATATTTTATAGTTATCCAAATCGCCTATCAATCCGTATTCTACGGTCCACCAATGTAACCGGGCCAGCAAAGCCATTTCAGAAGGGGCGCCCATGTTAGCTTGTATATACGCCAATTCTTCTTCTGCCCGGGCGATTAATTGTTGATCGGTACCCGCCAGTTCTTTTAATACAGCAAGCTTGCGGATAGCTTCAAACAGTTCGTGGTCTTTTTCGAACTCATGGCTTTGGTGCCCACTTCGCCGGTAAATTGCAAATACCGGGCGTATTCCGGTTCACCTATAATGGGTGCATGCCCTGCAGACTCATGTATGATATCCGGTGCGGGGTATATTCAATATGTTCTATCTGTCTTATGTCAGCAGCAATAATTAAAACCCGGTAAGCCTGAAACTCCATAAAAGCCTGTGAGGGTATAAAGCCGTTTACCGTTACAGCTCCCCAACCAATCTGCTTCAGATGATCGTTCATTGTTTGCAGATTGGGAATATACTATGGTTAACCCGGCTTTCTTCAACCCTGGTATGTACGGGTAATAGGCAACATCCTTTAAATAATTGTAATTCTGCCGCATTACGTAACGCCATACGGCATGGTCTACCGGTGTATAATGATGATAATGCTGCGGCACAACATATTGCCGCAAATGATTGGGTAAGCGATCTATTATAGCATTGTTATAATTGTTCATACAGCACTGCAAAGTGCAATATTAAACAAAAACTAACAACTGTAAGTTTTTAAACGCGAAGCATGCATAGAAAACCCGAAGGGCGCCATGTGGCTGAAAAAAATGTTATGCATCCCACAAATTATTGTTCGCCGGCCATCTTTAATACCAGCTCCCATTCGTCCGGTTTTACCGACTGGGTAGACAGTCTTCCCAAACGTACCAGGTCCATATCAGCTAATTTAGGTTCGGCTTTTATCTGGGCAAGAGTTACGGGGTTCTTCAGTTTTTTATGAGGGGCTACTTCTACTGCTACCCAACGTTCGTCGTCGGTGGTGGGATCCTGGAACGCCTCTTTTACAATTTTTGCAATACCTACAATTTCTACGCCCTCATTGCTATGGTAAAAAAGCCAGGTCGCCCTTTTTCATAGCCTTCAGGTTCAGTCTTGCTGCATAATTACGTACACCGTCCCATACGGTTTTTTTGTCTTTCACTAACTGGTCCCAGCTATATTTAAACGGTTCTGATTTAATCAACCAATAAGCCATGATAAAAAATAATAAATATTGAATGAAAAATATTAAGTGATAAATTTATACTCATAAAAGTAGAAATCATTTGCAACAATTAAGCATTTGGGAGGCAGAAACATTTTATGCTCCACAGGATATTGTAATCGTAGGCGCTGGCTTTAGCGGCTTATGGGCAGCGCTGCATTTAAAGCAAAAATATCCCTCAAAGAAAATAACTATCATAGAACGGGGAGCCACACCAGCGGGCGCTTCGCCTCGTAATGCCGGTTTCGCTTGCTTTGGTAGTCTCAGAAATATTGTCCGATATAGAAACAATGGGCGCCGATAAGGCGCTGCAGCTGATTAGCTGGCGTTTTGAAGGGTTAAAGATCATTCGCCAGCATTTCAATGATATCGATTTTGACTACTATAACACAGGAGGATACGAGCTGCTGAATAACAATGCGCCGCTTGAGCAACTAGGCTATATCAACGGTCTTCTTTATACTATCACCAATGCAACCGAAACTTTTGTACAAAAAGATAATTGTATAAATGATTTTGGTTTTGCCGGGATTACTCATGTTTTGGAGAACCGTTTCGAAGGAGCACTTCACTCGGGAAAATTGCTCAGGGCTTTACTGCAAAAGGTAATATCTATGGATGTACAGGTAATGTTTGGAACAGAGTTAAAAAGCTTTGAAGAGAATAATGATGAGATAGCCTTGCACACCAGTGATAAAAGAACGCTATTTACACAACAGCTGGTATTCTGCACCAATGCTTTCAGTAAATCCCTGCTACCGGAGATAGCGGTGGTACCAGCGCGGGGACAGGTGTTGCTGACTGAACCTATCCCCGGTTTAAAGCTGAACGGTGTTTTTCATTATGACGAAGGTTTCTATTATTTCAGGAACCTGAACGACCGGATCCTGCTAGGCGGTGCGCGGAATACATCTATTGAAACTGAATATACATTGGATGCATTCACCACCTTACCGATACAGCAGGCGCTGGAAGATTTTTTAAGCAAGGTGGTATTACCCGGGCAACGGGTGGCCATTCAACAACGCTGGGCGGGTATCATGGCTATGGGACCAGATAAGTCGCCTGTTTTAAAGCAGCTTACAGAACGCACTTTCTGCAGCGTGCGGTTAAGCGGTATGGGCGTGGCTTTGGCACCCATGATGGGCAAAATGCTGGCAGAAATGGTATAAAAATGGGGTAACGGAATATACCTGAGCCCGCACTTAACGATGTTTATAAAAATTCTCTTATATGAATCCAAAACTATTGATAACAATAAGCATTGGCGTTTGCATAACAGCTTGTAATAACACAGCAAAAGAAAAGAGAGGCGCAGGCTAAGGCTGTTCAATATAAAAAGCTGGACAGCGCTCAATGGCTGTTGGGCAACTGGTTCCATCGTTCTAAGGATGGCGCAGCAACAGAAATATGGAAAAAATTGAATGACTCTACTTTGAGTGCCGAAAGTTTTGTCATTGCAGGAGAAGACACGGTATTTTATGAATCAGTAAAATTGCAGGCACGTAATAGAAACATTCATTATGTGGTAAGTGTAAAGGAGCAAAACAACGAGGCGCCCGTGAGTTTTAAACTTGTCTCTGCTGATGGTTCTAAATTGATTTTCGAAAACCCCGCACATGATTTCCCTTCAAAGATCACTTATACAAAAATCGGAAGTGACTCTTTGTACGCTGAGATTTCCGGCGTGACTAAAGGACAGGAAAGAAAAGAAGGATTCCCTTTTAAAAAGATAAAACAATAGGCGATGAGGCCGCTAAAAAATAAAGGCCGCAGCAACCGGATTTGATTGCTGCGGCCTTTACAATTCGTTAAGAAGATCATACGATCGTTCTAACACCTTCTGCTATCACCGAAGAGAAAACACCTGGCTTATAGCCGATCTTTTCACTATAATATTGGGTTAACTGCTCACTGAAATCGTCAAAGCTGTCTTTTTTACAAGCGCTATCGCACATCCGCCAAAGCCTGCTCCGGTCATACGGGCGCCAATACAGTCGTCAAAGGTTTTGCAAAAATCTACAATGGTATCCAGCTCTGCCCCGATACTTCATACAGGCTTTGCAAGGAGGCGTGAGAAGCATACATTAACTCCCGAAACGTTGGATATTGCCCGATACCAGGGCTTGTCTTGCATCTTTTACCCGCTGATCTTCGGAAATCACATGCAACGCCCGGTTCTCTACAACAGTATCATTAATCAGCGAACGATGCCTGTTAAAGTCTTCAATACTCACTTCGCATAAATGGTTTACAGAAAGTACCTGCTGCAGCTGTTTTAAAGCTGTTCGGCATTCATTAAACCGTTCGTTGTATTTCGATTCTACCAGTTTCCTGGGTTTATTGGTGTTGATGATTGCCAATACATAATCGCCTATTTCAAAAGGCAGGTATTCGTAATCCAACGTATCGCAATTCAGCAGTACTGCATTGGCCTCTTTACCCATGGCCACCGCAAATTGGTCCATAATACCGCTGTTTAAACCCATAAAATCGTTTTCTACCCGTTTACCGAGTAAAGCAAGTTCTACCTTACTCATACCACCGTTAAACAATTCATTTAACGCATGAGCTGTCAAAACCTCAACAGAGGCAGAAGATGAAAGCCCTGAACCGATAGGCAGGTTGCCGCTAAAAAGAAAGTCAAGCCCTGCCAGCTCTACACCGGCCTGGGTGAATTCGTGAATTACGCCTATCGGATAATTAAACCACTCATACCCCGTTTTGCTGTAGCTGCTTTGTTGTGGAACATCTGTTGTTTCGGGAAATCAACGGCGCGAAACCGGAAAATGTTATCGTCATTCTTTGCCACCAGTAATGTAGTGCCCATCGTGATCGCACAAGGCATTACCATGCCTCCATTATAGTCTATATGTTCTCCAATAAGATTTACACGGCCGGGGCAAAAGAAAATATGTTGAGCAGGTTTGTTAAAATTCTTTTCAAATTCAAGCCTCAGGTTATCGATAGTCATGTCAATTCTATATTTTTATGTAAAATAAATGTATGGTCGAAATATCAGAACAACAGCATGGCAAACATCCAAACGGGAAAGACATTTTTGTTTATTCTTTAAAAAACGATGCGGGAACCATTGTACAGATAACTAACTATGGAGCCATCATCATGGCGATAAAAATAAAGAAATCCGACAACACTTACAATGATATTGTTCTGGGCTTCGATACCCCGGCTCAATACTGGAGCAAGGAATACCTCGCCAACTATCCTTATTTCGGCGCTGTGATTGGCCGTTATGGCAACCGTATTGATAAAGCGTCAATAACCATCGATGGAACCGATTACAAACTGAACAGCTCCAGCCCGGGCTTTCAGCTACATGGTGGCGTTGAGGGATTTGACAAAAGGTATGGGAAAGAGTTCCATCGTTGGCAAACGAGCTCGTGCTTCAGTATATAAGCCCTGATGGTGAAGAAGGCTTTCCCGGTGAATTAACAACGCAAATACTTTTCAGGCTTAACGACAATAACGAATTAAGCTACGAGTTCAAAGCCACTACCACCAAACCAACAGCTGTAAACCTCACACATCACAGCTATTTCAATCTGAATAACGGGGAAGGAGATATACAGAATCACTATCTTAAGATCAATGCGGGTAATTACCTGGAGCAGGATGCCAATTATTGCACAACAGGTAATATACTAAGCGTTGAAAATACCCGGAATGATTTTCGCAATTACAATCAAACAGGTAATATTGAAGATCCTGAGAAGGGCATCGATATCAGCTTTCCGCTTGATAACCCTTCGCTGGATAAGGTTGCGGCTGAGGCTTATTGTGATGAGCAGGACATTAAATTGCAGGTATTTACCACCGAACCTTTGGTTCATTTATACAATGCGGTAGGCTCTCCTGTGATCACAGGTAAAAATGGCACGCAATACAAACCGTTCTCAGGATTTTGTTATGAAACGCAAAAACACCCGAATGCTATAAGGGTGGCCGGATTCCCTGATACCATATTAAGACCGGGAGACCAGTATTATACAAAAACAGTTTACCGCATCGCCAGTAAATAAGATCATTCTATAAAAAGTAAAAAGAGGATCACCTGAGATCCTCTTTTACTTTTGCTGCAACAACAAGCCAGTAAATATTAATATATGGCATTACTATCCATTATAGAGCCATTATAGTTTACCAGGTTATTGATTCTCTGCATCATATTACTTTGCCAGGCTCCGCAGTCGTTTGAGTAACCTACATATACCTGTTGCGATACAAATTGTCCTTGCTTGTAAAACTTACTACAAGGTTACATTGACCGAGGGCTTTTGCTTCTGCTTTAGGAGCTATAACAGCCAACAGCCCCGTAAATGCTGAAACAACGGCAATGCAAATACCTAATGTTTTCTTTTTCATGATCATAAATTTTAAAATTTGTTGATAATGTGTTTTGACAAGACAAACTTCACTTAAACAGGCAAAATATAACAGCAATTATTACGATTCGCTAAAGTTGATTTACAATCCGCAAAGGAATTAAGCGGCGCCAATCCATTTCAGAAAAGAAACGTGAATAGTATAGAACCGCAAGAATCTTAAGACATTTAACGGGAATATTACACCAGAATATTGTTAACAGAAGTGATAACGCAATATCCTATTTCAGTTTTAGGGCATTGGCCGCTACCCAGCCCGTACTCCAGGCGTTTTGGAAATTATATCCACCGGTAATACCGTCAACATCGATCACCTCGCCTGCGAAAAAAAAGGTTTTCCTGCTTTTTACTCATCATGGTGTTGGAGTCGATCTCGCCTAATGTTATACCGCCGGCGGTTACGAATTCCTCTTTGAAAGTTGTTTTACCTTTCACGGTAAAAAGATAATTGGTTAGCTTTTTTACCAGTTCATTTTGCGGTTTAGCCTGTAAATCAGCGCGGCGGGAATTTTCGGGTACCAGGCATTCTTTCAACAAAAACTCCCATAAACGTTGAGGTAACCCAAAAGGGTTTTTATGATACAGCAATGCGGAGCCATTTTCATTACGCAGCTGAAGGAATCGCTCCTTTAAGGTTTGTTCATTATAGTCAGGCAGCCAGTTTACAACAACGTCAAACTCCCAGTTCCTCTCTGCCAGTTCCCTCGCAGCATAAGCGCTCAATTTCAATACACCTGGCCCGCTTAATCCCCAGTGGGTAATCAATACCGGACCCTGTTGCTGTAACTTGCTACCCGTTATTTTTACCAAAGCATTAGGCACGCTTACACCCATCAATTGTGTAATGGGATGCTTTGGTAAATAAAGGTAAATAAGGAGGGTACAGGTTTTGAAAAGCTATGACCTGTTTGTTCCAGCCAATCGAACATAGCAGCTTTAGGAAATCCACCCGTTGCTATGCATATATGCGACGCCGTTAGTTGTTCATTATCGGATGTAACAAGCCTGAATCCTTCCTCAAATGCATTAATGCTTTTAATATCACAGTGCATCCTGATGTGCACATTGTATTTATCGGCTTCTCTTAGCAGGCAATCGATAATAGTTTGTGAAGAATCGGTAACCGGAAACATACGGCCATCTGCTTCCGCTTTAAGCTCTACACCCCGCTCTTTAAACCATGCAATGGTATCATTCGTAAAAAACTGGTGAAAGAGCTTTTTACAAAATTGCTACCCCGGGGTAGCGTTTAGACATTTCTGTAATATCAAAACAGGCGTGGGTTACATTACAACGGCCACCGCCACTTACTTTAACCTTCGATAATAATTTATTCGAACGCTCTACGATCGTCACATTTACCCCGGGTTCAAACGCGCCGCATTTACAGCGCAAAAAAACCTGCGGCACCGCCGCCTATTACTATGAGCGATTTTGCTTTTATAATTGATAATTTATTTATGGATAAGGATGATGGTTCGTAGTTGACCGACCATGAACCTTAAACTAGGCGCATACAAATAAATTGGGATTATTTTTTTCCGCTTCTTCAATAGGCGCATAGTTAGAAAGTATATCTGCTTTGCCTTTTCTTACGCATACATCATGTTCAAAATGTACCGAGGGTTTTCCATCTTTAGTACGTATCGTCCATCCGTCTGGTTCGGTAAATACATCTTTAGTACCCATATTTATCATCGGCTCAATGGCTAGTACCATTCCCTTTTTTAGTTTTACGCCGCTGCCCCGCTTGCCATAGTTGGGTACCTGTGGATCTTCGTGCATACTTTGTCCCAGTCCATGTCCTACCAGCTCCCTTACCACCCCATAGCCATACTTTCTCTCTGTATGCTCCTGGATAGCAAAAGCCAGATCACCCATGCGGTTACCGCTAACGGCCTTCTCAATACCTTTGTAAAGCGATTCTTTGGTAACTCTTACCAGTTGCTGTATATCTTCAGCTACTTCGCCTATCACAAATGTATAGGCATGATCGCCATGCCATTTATTTAAGATGATGCCTACATCAATTGAAACAACATCACCCTCCTTTAATTCGTTTTTATTAGGAAATCCGTGTACTACTACATCATTTACGGAAATGCAGGAATTGAAAGGATACCCGTGATAATTCAAAAAAGACGGAACACCATTATGATCTTTAATATAACCTCCGATAAATTCGTCTAAAGACAAGGTAGTAATGCCGGGTTTTAACATTTTTGCCACTTCGGTTAAAGTCTGGCTTACCATTAATGCACTTTTACGCATCAGCTCTACCTGCTCATCTGTTTTGATAATTGTCATAGCCTGCAAAGTTCATAAAAAAACCCGGTAAAACCGGGTTTGTATTTTAATAAATTAAGTGCCAGATTAAATCTGCACAGCAGAAGTTGTCTGCCTTCCCTGAATACGCCCACCTTTCATTAAGCCATCGTACTGGCGCATCATCAACTGGGTTTCGATTTGCTGAAGCGTATCTAAAACCACACCTACCATAATCAACAATGATGTACCACCGAAGAACATGGAAAAAGCCTGCGTCATTCCGAACAATAACTGGATCAAACCGGGAAGAATACCAATAAAGGCTAACATCACAGCGCCCGGGAAAGTGATTCTATCCATAATGCTACCAATATAATCAGTAGTTGGCTGACCTGGTTTTACCCCAGGGATAAAACCGTTATTTTGTTTAAGGTTATCTGAAATTTGTTTAGGGTTAAATATCAGTGCTGTGTAAAGGAAAGTAAAGCCAATTACCACAACAGAGTAAATCAGCATATACCAGCCACTGGTATGATCAGTAAACATCCGCCCCAGGTCTCCACCGTTTTTACCTAAGGTAAATAAAGTAGGGATAAACAAGATAGCCTGAGCAAAGATAATGGGCATCACACCCGCACTGTTTACCTTTAACGGTAAAACTGGCGTGCACCGCCAAACTGCCTGTTACCAACTATTTGCTTGGCATAGTTAACCGGTACTTTTCTAACCGCCTGGATTAACAATATACAACCCATATTGATGGCAATGTATAATGCGATTTCTATGATGAAAATAAGGATATCGCCGGTACGCTGCGAACGGAAAGAAAGCTCCTGCGCAAATGCCTGTGGCAAACGTGCCAGGATACCCATCATTATGATCAGCGATGTACCGTTTCCTAAACCTTTGTCTGTGATCTTTTCGCCCAACCACATTACAAATAGGGTACCAGCAGTTAATACTACCACCGTAGTAATGGTAAAATAAGTAGTTCCGAAACCTGGTACAATAGCCGGTCCCGAAGTTTGACGTAAATAAGCCACATAAGCAAAAGCCTGTACCACGGTAACTATTACCGTAATATAACGTGTTATTTGGTTGATTTTTTTGCGGCCGCTCTCTCCTTCCTTCTGCATTTTCTGGAAAGTAGGCACCAGTACCGTCATTAACTGTACGAAAATAGAAGCAGTAATGTAAGGCATAATACCCAACGCGAAAATGGAGGCCATATTAAAAGCGCCACCCGCAAAAGTATTGATCAGATCGAGGATACCATTCTGAGACTGAGATTTGCTCAGTTGTTCTAAAGCAATTGGATTGATTCCAGGCAAAGTGATATGCGCACCCAGCCTGTAAACAGCTACAAGCAATAAAGTGAAAAGAATTTTACTCCTTAACTCTTCAATGCTCCAGATATTCTTTAATGTTTGTATAAATTTTTTCACCTGATTTCTCTTGAATATTTTTTATTGATACCTGTCAGGAGCCCGCCCGGACAAAGTCCCCGCCAGAACAATTCCCTCGGGCTGGCATTTGGACCGGGAACTTCGAAGAAATTCCTTCTTACATAACAATCGTCAAAATCAATTGACGCACCCGACAGGTGCGTCAATCTGATTATCGAATTAATTTAAAATCTCTACAGTTCCGCCGGCTGCTTCAATAAGCGACTTAGCTTTTTCGCTTACTGCATGCACTTTAAAGCCGAACTTGCCTTTTAATTCGCCGGTTCCTAAAACTTTGATTTTATCGGTTTTAGCTACTGCGCCGATTTCATACAGGCTGTCGAAAGTAAACTCAGTAAGGCCATATACTTCTGCGTAATGATCAAACTGACCTACATTAAATACTTTATAAGTAATTTTTCCGGGATTTTTAAATCCTCTTTTAGGCACACGACGCTGGATGGGCATCTGACCACCTTCGTGAGCCATTTTGCTTTTGTAACCAGCGCGGCTTTGTCCACCTTTGTTACCTTTGGTTGAGGTACCGCCGTAGCCGCTACCTTCACCACGACCAATTCTCTTTTCTTTGTGCGTAGAACCTTTTGCAGGTTTTAATTCATGTAATTTCATGCTATGCTTTTTTTTTTACTTGCGCTCAAAAGCGGAGGCTCGCTTCTTAAAATGATAAATGTAGAATTTTAAGGATGCAAATGTATAACACTTACACTTCAAATTCTACATTTACTATGGAAAATATTAGATTTCTTCTACTTTCAGCATGTGCTCTACCTTGCGGATCATGCCCAGCACCTGCGGTGTAGCTTCAACTTCTTTACTGCTATTAGTTTTGTTTAAACCCAGGGCCTGCAAAGTAAGCTTTTGTCTTTCCGGGCGATCGATAGGGCTTTTTACTAATGTTATTTTTACTTTTTCATTTCGAGTATGTTTGAGGTTCAAAGTTGAACATTTAAAGTTGTTGCAAAACATTGAACTTTAAACATTTAACTTCAAACAAAATTAACCTTGAAATACTTTCTTTAAACCTAAGTTGCGTGTTTTAGCGATAGTTACCGGCTCACGTAACATAGCTAAAGCTTTAAATGTAGCTTTTACCACGTTATGAGGGTTAGCAGAACCCAAAGATTTTGCTAATACGTCATGCACACCGGCAGCTTCTAAAACAGCACGCATAGAACCTCCCGCAATTACTCCGGTACCCGGTGTAGCAGGCAGGATCATTACTTTAGCAGCGCCATCCTTGCACCATTGGTCGTGAGGAATAGTACCTTTCAAAATAGGAACTTTGATCAGGTTCTTTTTGCGTCTTCTATACCCTTTGTAATAGCTTCCTGAACCTCTTTGGCTTTACCTAAGCCATGGCCTACAACACCATTACCATCGCCCACTACTACTAAAGCTGAAAAACTAAAAGCACGGCCACCTTTGGTAGTTTTTACCACACGGTTTATAGCTACTACCTTGTCTTTTAACTCAAGATCGTTTGCTTTTACTTTGTTGTACGTAACTGTTGACATTATATCTATTTAGAATTATAGTATTTATTAAAATTGAAGACCACCTTCTCTTGCACCTTCAGCTACCGCTTTAACACGGCCGTGATATAAATAACCACCACGATCAAAAACCACTTCTTTTACATTCAGCTCACCTGCTTTGCGTGCCAAAGCTGCACCTACTAATTTGCTTTTATCGCTTTTAGTACCGCTTTGAGCCTTAATATCTTTATCTTTTGAAGAAGCAGCAGCAATAGTTACTCCCTTGCTGTCATCAATCAGCTGAGCATAGATATCAGTATTGCTACGGAAAATAGCCAGTCTTGGCTTTTGCGCAGTACCACTGATTTTTCTACGAATAGTGTGGCGGATTTTTAGTCTTCTTAATGATTTTACGTTTGACATCTTTTTATAATTTTCTCCTGATGCTGCCAGGAGTTGAGTTGATATGTTGAAATGTTTAAAAGTTGATAAGAAATTGTTGCCTCAAACCTGCCAACTTTTAAACCTGTTAACTTAAAACTTATTTACCAGCAGATTTACCAGCTTTCTTCCTTACAATTTCACCTACAAAACGAACACCTTTTCCTTTGTAAGGCTCTGGTTTACGCAGGCTGCGGATCTTAGCGCATACCGCTCCTACCAGTTGCTTGTCGCTACCAGAAATAGTAATAATCGGGTTCTGACCTTTCAATTGCTCTGTAGCCAATGTCAGTTCGCTCGGTACTTCTACAATAATATTGTGAGAATAACCTAAAGAAAGATCTAAAAGATTTCCCTGGTTGGTAGCTTTGTAACCCACACCCACTAATTCCAGTTTTTTCTCAAAACCATCAGTTACACCCTGAACCAGGTTAGCCAATAAAGCGCGGTATAAACCGTGCTGGGCACGATGCTGGATCTGGTCGGAAGGACGGCTTAAAGTAACCTGGCCATCTTTCACTTCTACTTTAATATCAGGATTAACCGCTTGTTTAAGCTCTCCTTTTTTTCCTTTAACGGTAACTACATTATCGCTACCCACCTGCACTGTAACGCCATCCGGAACAGTGATGATTTTTTTCCTATACGTGACATAATTTCAATTTGAAAATTAGTTATACAATTTTGAAAATGTAGATTGACCGTGTTCAGTTTCCGTATAGAGAACTTATATTGTCACTCAATTTTAATTTTAGAGATAACCTGAAACCATTTTCTTCATTCCAGGTCATCTTTAGCATTTACAATTAGTAAATGTAGCAAAGAACCTCGCCGCCTACGTTTTGAGCTTTTGCTTCCTTATCTGTCATTACTCCTTTAGAAGTAGACAGGATAGCTACACCCAAACCATTTTTTACTCTGCGGATCTCAGCTGGCTTTGCATACTGACGAAGACCGGGGCGGCTTACTCTTTCCAGGCTCTGGATAGCAGGCTGCTTCGTATCTGCATCATATTTCAATGCTATTTTAATAACGCCTTGTTTGCTGTCATCCTCAAATTTATATTTAAGAATGTAACCTTGTCTGTACAAGATTTCAGTCATACGTTTTTAAGGTTAGATGCAGGAATATCAACCACACGGTGACCCGCCATTTGCGCGTTACGTATTCTTGTTAAGAAATCTGCTATAGGATCTGTTACCATAATCTGTTTATTGTAGATTTAATATTTATTTATTGGTCGGTAAATATTAAATATAAATATTCAATATTCGTTTAAATTACCAGCTGGCTTTTTTAAGTCCTGGAATCTTTCCGTTCAAAGCCATGTCTCTTAAAGCAACCCTGGAAATACCAAAGTAGCGAACATAACCTTTAGGACGACCGGTAAGCTGGCAACGGTTTTTAAGACGTACTTTAGATGAGTTTTTAGGAAGCTTATCTAAAGCGGCATAATCACCGGCTTTTTTCAACTCTTCTCTTTTAGCCGCATATTGCTCAACTAATTTTTCTTTTTTAGCTGACGGGCTTTTATTGAAGTTTTTGCCATTTTATATTATTCAGTTTTATTAATTACTCAGCGTTTCTTTTAATATTCTTGAAAGGCATGCCTAATTCTTTCAACAGTTCGTAAGCTTCCTCGTCTGTTTGAGCTGTAGTTACGAAAGTAATATCCATACCAGTGATCTTGTTTACCTTGTCAATATCAATTTCAGGGAAAATGATCTGCTCGGTAACACCCATAGTATAGTTACCACGGCCGTCGAAAGATTTTTCATTGATACCTTTAAAATCACGTACACGAGGTAAAGCCACAGAAATCAACCTGTCTAAAAACTCGTACATTTTTTCGCCACGCAAAGTTACCCTTGCACCAATTGGCATGTTTTTACGAAGTTTAAAGTTGGAGATATCCTTTTTGGACTGTGTGATTACCGCCTTCTGACCAGTGATGGTTGTCAGTTCTTCTACTGCAACATCTACCAGTTTTTTATCGGTAACAGCACCGTTTACACCACGGTTTACGCAAATTTTTTCAAGCTTGGGGCCTGCATTACACTTTTGTAAGCAAACTTTTTAACCAAAGCAGGCGCTACTTCGCTTTTATATTTTGCTGCCAACCTTGGAGTATATGTATTTGTGCTCATGATCTTTTGTTGTTTTAATCGATATCATCCTGCCTGGCGGCAGACAGGGATTAAATTTTTTCTCCCGATTTTTTAAATACACGGGCAGTTTTTCCGTTTTCGCGCTCACGCTTTACTTTAGATGGAGCTTTTGCTTTTGCATCCCACAACATTACGTTGCTGATGTTAATAGGAGCTTCGCTTTTAACGATACCACCTTTAGTATTTTGCGCAGAAGGTTTGGTATGACGTGTTTTAATGTTAACGCCTTCCACCAAAACTTTACCTTCTTCAACCAATACTTCTTTTACAAGGCGTGGTTTGGTTCTATCTTTATCTGCACCGGTAATCACAACCACCTGGTCGCCTTTTTTAATGTTGTACTTGGGTTTAAATCTGTTGCTCATTGTTATATGCTTAATGCTTTTTCGCTTTTCGCTTAGTGCTTAAAGCTTTTCGAGAAAATCTTTTATCGTTACGCCTTCAGCCTTTAGCCTTAAGCGCTTTGCATTTAAAGTACCTCTGGTGCTAATGATACAATTTTCATGTATCCTTTATCACGCAATTCCCTGGCTACCGGGCCAAAAAAATACGTGTACCTCTTGGTTCATCTGCCGCATTCAATATCACTACCGCGTTATCATCAAAACGGATATAAGAACCATCTTTACGGCGTAATTTGTTAGTAGTGCGTACAATAACGGCTTTAGCCACTGTACCTTTTTTAATACCGGCTGCAGGCATTGCATCCTTAACGGTAACTACTATTTTATCGCCAATTCTTGCATAACGCTGGCCGCTGTTGCCTAATACACGAATACAAAGTACTTCCTTCGCGCCGCTGTTATCTGCTACATTTAACCTGCTTTCTTGCTGTATCATTTTTTAGATTTTAGATGTTAGATTTTAGATGTTAGATGAAGCACTTTATCCAAAATCATCTCCTTTACAATATTTACTAAAGTTTAGTAGTGTATTTTATGATAAAAGCTCAATACTAATATCTCAATACTAAATTCTAATTACTTCACTTTTTCTACTACTTCTACCAATCTCCAGCGTTTTAATTTGCTGAGCGGACGGGTTTCCATAATTTTAACGGTATCACCAATGCTGCACTCGTTTTCTCATCGTGTGCATGAAACTTGGTTGTTTTTTTCAAAAACTTACCGTAGATAGGGTGCTTAACTTTTCTTTCAATAGCAACAGTTATGGTTTTCTCCATCTTATTGCTGGTAACAACCCCTATTCTTGTTTTTCTTAAATTTCTTTCAGACATTTTTAATAATTTGTCGTTTGACGTATTGACGTTTATGCTTGCTCAACCGCTGTTTTCTGGCTGATAAGAGTTTGGATGCGGGCAATGTCCTGGCGCAGGCTGCGAATAGACATTGGGTTCTCAAGCGGAGTGATTGCATGAGCAAACTCCAGCTTTTTTAACCTTTGTTTAGATTGCTCCACTGCACTTTCAAGTCTTCTACACTCAATCCCTTTACGCTATCTAAGAATTCTTTCTTTTTTGACATGACTATATTTTTGAGAATGGCGAATTAATTAGTAACTAAATCCCGGCGCATTGTAAACTTGGTCTTAATTGGCAGTTTACCAGAAGCCAACTGTAATGCTCTGCGCGCAACTTCTTCACTAACACCATCTACTTCGAATATGATACGGCCTGGCTGTACAACAGCTGCCCAATACTCAAGGTTACCTTTACCTTTACCCATACGAACCTCTGCAGGTTTGTTAGTGATAGGTTTGTCAGGAAATATGCGGATCCATACATTACCTTCCCTTTTCATGCTACGGGTAAGTGCCTGACGAGCTGCCTCAATCTGACGATCGGTAATCCAATGAGAGTCTAACGCTTTTAAAGCATAGGAACCAAAAGATATAGTAGTACCTCTTTTAGCATCGCCTTTCATGCGACCTTTCTGCATTTTCCTGTGCTTTGTTCTCTTCGGTTGTAACATTGCTATTTATTTATGATTTGAGATTCGAGATTTGAGATAATCAAAGTCTCAAATCTTCAAATGGTCATATTAAAACTTAATTTTTCTTTCTCTTGCACCACGGCGATCACCTCTCCTGTCGTCACGACGATCTCTGCGCTCACCGCCACCAGCACCGGTGTTCTTATCATTTCCGGAAATGAAATTCGATTCAGATCTCTTTTAGTCAAAACCTCTCCTTTACAAATCCATACTTTGATACCGATTTTACCATAAACGGTTTGAGCAAATACGTTTGCATAATCGATATCCATACGGAAAGTGTGCAAAGGAACACGACCTTGTTTGAACTCTTCGCTACGGGCAATCTCAGCACCATTTAAACGACCGCTCAATTTAACCTTAATACCTTCAGCACCCATACGAAGCGCAGAAGCAATAGCCATTTTAGTAGCGCGTTTGAAATTGATACGGTTTTCGATCTGACGGGCGATAGTATCACCCACGATCATAGCATCAGTCTCAGGACGACGGATCTCTAAAATGTTAATCTGAACATCATCGTTACCGGTTAATTTTTTCAACTCCTCTTTAATCCTGTCAACCTCTCCACCACCTTTACCGATGATGATACCTGGTTTAGATGTATGAATCGTAATGATTAATTTTCCTAAAGTTCTTTCGATAACGATCTTGGAGATACCACCTTTATTGATACGAGCATTCAGGTAAGTTCTGATCTTGTTATCTTCGATTAACTTGGAAGCGAAATCTCTTTTGCTTCCATACCAATTAGATTCCCATCCGCGGATGATACCTAACCTGTTACCAATTGGATTTGCTTTTTGACCCATATTTATTGGTTATGCGTTTTTAGTTTCTTTTGTCTTTTTAGTTGCAGCTTTAGCTTTTTTAGAAGCTTTGGCGTCTTCGCTTTTCACGTCAACAATCAACGTAACGTGGTTGCTACGCTTACGCACGCGGTATCCACGACCCTGAGGTGCAGGACGCATACGCTTTAAAGTTCTGCCTCCGTCAACATATATAGTTTTCACAACTAATCCGGTTTCATCACCACCTTCGTTAGCTTGTTTCCAGTTGCTGATAGCGCTCAAAACCAGCTTGCGAAGAGGTACTGCAGGATGTTTGGGATTGTGCTCTAATTCAGCCAATACCAGGTCCACCCTTTGGCCGCGGATAAGGTCTGCAAGCAGCCTCATTTTACGTGGCGATGTTGGATAATTTCTAAGTTTTGCTACTGCTTCCATTTTATAAGTTTGATGTTTAAGGTTTTAAGTAGAATCTTTAGCCTTAAACCTTACTTTTATAAATTTCTTTACTAATTATTATTATTTACCACCAGCATGACCTTTGAACTGGCGTGTTGGCGCAAACTCACCTAACTTATGACCTACCATAAACTCTGTTACATAAACCGGGATAAATTTATTACCGTTATGTACTGCAAATGTGTGGCCTACGAAATCAGGAGAAATAGTAGAGCGGCGGCTCCAGGTTTTAATCACCGATTTTTTTGCGCTTCCTTCATTGATTGCTAACACTTTTTTCTAAGTGAGTAGCTATATAAGGACCTTTTTTAATTGAACGAGCCATATCTTAATTTCTAATTTCTAGTTATTAATTATTTAGAAAGCTTCTTACCGTTTTTACGTTGAATAATCAACTTGTCGCTACCCTTTCCTTTAGTCCTTGTTTTCAGACCTCTCGAGTATTGACCGTTACGGCTGCGAGGCTGACCTCCCGATGCACGGCCTTCACCACCACCCATTGGGTGATCTACAGGGTTCATGGCAACACCACGGTTTCTTGGTTTAATACCTTTCCACCTGTTTCTACCAGCTTTACCCATGCTTTGCAGGCTATGATCGCTGTTGCTTACTACACCAACTGTAGCAAAACAGTTAATCAATACTTTTCTCAACTCGCCGGAAGGCATTTTTAATACCGCATATTTTTCTTCCTTGTTCGTCAGCTGTGCAGAAGAACCTGCGCTGCGAGACAACTTACCGCCCTGGCTGGGGTTCAATTCAATATTGTGAACGTTAGTACCCAAAGGCATGTTCTTCAATTTCAGCGCGTTACCGATTTCCGGTGCTACCGCATCACCGCTGATAATTTTAGTTCCTACGGTTAAGCCCTGAGGAGCGATGATATAACGCTTTTCACCATCAGTATACTCAACCAAAGCGATAAAAGCTGTACGGTTTGGATCGTACTCAATAGAAACCACAGTAGCTTCTATGTTATGCTTATCTCTTTTAAAATCTACGATACGATATTTTTTCTTGTGACCACCACCTCTGTATCTCATTGTAAGATGACCAGAAGAGTTACGACCACCAGTGCTTTTTTTTAGTCTCTAACAAGCTTTTTCAGGCTGGTTAGTAGTGATTTCAGCGTAAGCGTTCCCGATTCTCCAACGGGTACCTGCTGTCATCGGTTTGAATTTTTTACTGCCATTTTGTTTCTTCTAACAATTTTTTATTGCAACACTTCGCGGCGGTTGATTGCCTTTCTTTTAGTTAATGGATCATTGTTAATGGTTCATTGCTATGAACGATCAACTATGAACTATTTACAAATTTGCGTACAGATCAATTTCTTCTCCTTCAGCCACAGTTACGTAAGCTTTTTTGTAAGAAGGTTTTTGACCTTTAATAAAACCAGCTTTAGTATAACGGGTTTTATTTTTAGCTGGAGCAACTACAGTATTTACGCTTGTTACGTTTACACCGTAAAAAGTTTCGATAGCTTTTTTAATCTCCAGCTTGTTCGATCTTTTATCAACCTTGAAAGCATAACGACGCAATTTTTCTTGCTGTGCATTTGCTTTTTCGGTTAAAATTGGCTTTATTAAAACTTGAGAAGGATTCATCTTCTTTTAATTTGATACGTTTGATAATATGCTTATGCTTCTGCTACAACTCCTTCCTCTTCAGAGAAAACTTTTGCAGCGCTTTCAGTAAGTACTAATACTTCAGAATTAACGATGTCGTAAGTATTTAAGTCGCTCAACGATACACCTAATACAGAAGGTACATTACGTAAAGACAATTCAACATTATCGTTAAATACGTCAGAAACGAACATTAATTTTTTCTCTCTCCTACATTCAGGGCCTTTAATACGCCGGTAAATGTCTTTGTTTTCGGAGTTTCGAGGTTCAGGTCTTCCACCACAACAATCGCATTAGCTTTTGCTTTGTAAGTAAGCGCAGAGATCTTAGCCAGATCTTTTACCTTCTTGTTCAGTTTAAAGCTGTAATCGCGGGGTTTAGGACCGAAGATAGTACCACCACCTTTGTATAAAGGATTACGGATATTACCTTTACGGCTACCACCTGTACCTTTTTGTTTATGTAATTTTTGCTGGAACCTTTTACTTCAGCACGGGTTTTTACTTTGTTAGTACCCTGGCGCTGTGCAGCCAAATATTGCTTAACTGCAAGATAGATAACATGATCGTTAGGCTCAATTGCAAAGATATCATCGGGTAATTCAACCGAACGACCGGTGCCCTTACCTTGTATATTTAAAACTTCAACTTGCATTTTCTTTAATTTATATGTTAAGGTTTGGGTTATATTAATTTTGAATTAAAACGATAGAACCAATATGCCCGGGAACAGATCCGCTTACCAGTATGTAATTCTTTTCAGCGAAAATTTTAACCACTTTCAAACCTTTCATTTTTACGCGGTCACCGCCCATACGGCCGGCCATACGCATACCTTTCATAACGCGGGCTGCGTCAGAAGAGTTACCCAGAGAACCCGGAGCTCTTTGACGATCATGCTGTCCGTGAGACTGCTCACCCACCCCGCTAAAACCGTGGCGTTTAACAACCCCTTGAAAACCTTTACCCTTAGACGTACCAACAACGCTAACTTTTTCTCCTTCAGAGAAAATGTCAACGCCTATAGTTTCGCCAAGGGCTTTTTCTATTGAAAAATCACGAAATTCTGTTGAAAACTTTTTTGCTGCAGTGTTAGCTTTTGCGAAGTGGTTTTTTCTGCCTGGTTAGTGCGGCTTTCCTTCTTGTCGCCAAACGATACCTGTAATGCATTGTAACCGTCTGTTTCTTTCGTTTTTACTTGTGTAACTACACAAGGACCTGCTTCAATGATCGTGCAGGCTGTTTGCTTACCTGTGGGATCGTAGATGCTGGTCATTCCTAGTTTTTTTCCAATAATACCTTTCATCTTTTTAAAGTTTACGCCTTACAGGATTATTGGGACTTGGAGGCATGAAATACCTTAATCGATCCCCGTTTGCTATCAACCTTTTCCTTTCTGGGGAAGTACTGATAGTAAACAAACCCTGAACGGCTTGTTTTATGTTGGCTCTCAACTATTTATCGTTGAGAATATTTTTAATCAGAGCTCTTTTATTCCTTAAAGGAGTTGAGAGATGACAATTATATTGTAAGAACTAATTTTTGAATCTCAAAGGATTCGGAAAGCTTATGCTTTAATTTCAACCTCTACACCGCTTGGCAGGTCTAACTTAGACAATGCATCTACAGTACGGGAAGAAGAAGTATAAATATCCAACAGTCTTTTGTGAGTAGCCAACTGAAACTGCTCACGGCTCTTTTTGTTTACGTGTGGAGAGCGAAGAACAGTGAATATTTTACGGTGTGTAGGAAGAGGAATAGGGCCTGTTACTACAGCGCCAGTGCTACGTACAGTTTTAACGATTTTCTCTGCTGATTTATCAACTAAATTGTGATCGTAAGACTGTAATTTTATTCTGATTCTTTGCGACATTGTTAGATACCCTTTTTGAAATGGGAGTGCAAATGTACATTGAAGAATTTGAATAATCTAATTTTTTAAAACAATTTTTCACAGAACAGCCAATTTAGCCGAAAAAGATGCGTTGGCGCCCCTTTACACGTCTAAATCATCCAACATTAATCATCTTTGGCAGGCAACTGTTAATCCTACTTCCCGGCCTTTTTAAATTCCTCTAAATCTCTTCCCATCATAGATCATATTACAACAACCCGTTGCCGGCAGCCACTTTTACCAGTTCTGCTACGTTTTTAACCTGCAGTTTCTGGAAAATATTGCGCCGGTGTGTTTCTATAGTAAACACACTCAAAAATAGCACAGCAGCTATCTGTTGAGACGTTTTGCCGTCTGCTATCAAGCGTAAAATTTCTTTTTCCCGCCTGGTAAGTGACGGCATTCCCCTTAGATCAAACCTCGATGGTTTGGCCATAATTGTTTTAACCTCGTTGCTAAAAACAATTTTACCGGCCTGGGCCTCTTCTATACAACCTAACAGTTCTTCAGCCGATGCATTTTTTAAAAGATAGCCGCTGGCACCGTTGTGAAGCATCTGTAGTATGATACTGCGCTCAGCCTGGTTGCTCAGACCTAACACAATTGTGTCCGGGGCGATACCCGTTATTTCCCGGCAAAGGTCGATACCACTGATATCCGGCAACATCACATCCAGCAATACAAAATCAACCGTGTGCTCCTTTATAAAATCTATAAAGGCTTTGCCGGCGGTAAAACTCAGTGTATTTATATATGCCCGCTCTTTAAGCACTGCTTTTAACCCCTCAATTACCACGGGGTGATCATCTACAATGGCAAGTGTTAAATGGTCATCCAACATATAATTCTATATTGATTGTGGTGCCCTCATTAATTATCGAGTGAATATCCATATGGCCGCTCAAATAAGCTACGCGGCTCTTTATATTTGCAAAACCTATCCCGGTAAAAGCATCCAGTTTTGCCGTATCGAAGCCTATGCCATTATCCTCGGCTGTAATCAGGAACATGTAATCGTTTTGACTGCATTGCACAATAATTTCGTTGGCCTGTGCATGCCGGATAGCATTGGAAAGTATTTCCTGTACAATCCGATAAATATTTGCCTGGGTACCGGCCGGTATATTCGTTTTTATAGCATAAGCCTGAAATTCAATTGAGGTAGCAGGGCTGGAAAATGACTCGCAAAGATCGTGCAGCGCAGCCTCCAATCCAAATTTCAGTAAACTCTCCGGCATCATATTACGCGCAATCCTTCTTAGCTCAAATACGGATTGATCAAGCTGATCAATCGCCTGGTCGAGATCCTGGTTTTCCATTCTTGACTGCCTTGAAAGGTTTATTTTAACGCCGGCTAACATACCTCCCAGCCCGTCATGAAGGTCGCGCGCAACACGTTGCCGCTCCCGCTCCTCGCCTTCGAGCATGGCTTGTGTAAGGTTTAATGTATGCTGCTGCCGCGCATCGTGCAATTGCTGTTGCACAATTTTCTTGTTTTTTCTGAAAAGTGTAATGGAAGCCAATGCCACAATCATAAATATCAAACATCCAGCGCCCAATAACCAGTTGTACAACCGTTTATTTTTAAGCTCCAGCTCGGCTTGTACTTTTTGTTTTTGAAGCAAGGCAATCTGGCTTTGCTTTTCTGCACTTTGATATCTTATTTCAGCCTCAGCTATTTTAAATGCTGTTTGCTTTTTGTCTATGCTGTCTTTAAACGCTGTATATTTTTCCAAATACAGGTAAGCCTGTTTTAAGTCGCCTAATTGTTTAGAATAATCGGCGATACTTTTTAAAGACGTTTCAACATAAGAGGGCAATGCATCTTCGCTGCCCATTTTGTATAGTATATGTGCGGCATTCCTTGCCATAGTATAATCTTTCTGCGCTGCAGCCAGTTGCTGTTGAGCATCATACGCATCATATAAACATTGGCGGTCTTCAAATTTTTCGGCTATTGTAAAAGCCTCCGCAATCGCTCTTTCCGCCGGCATATAGTTTTGGGTCTTGATATTATAAAGTGCCAGGTAGCTATAGTATCTCGACTCTAAAGGACTTTTTCCACGGATGCGTAAATGTTGCCTGGCCTGCTCTAGATATGCCTTCATGTGGTCCGGATTATCCATATAATACATAAGCAAAGCGCCATTTAAAAATGCAATTTCCACTTTAGCATCTTCTTTATTGTCCATTTGTTTTGCCAGCGATATCTCTTTTAAAAGATAGTCGTGCGCTTTAGTATATTGTTTTTGGGTAATAAGTGTGGCGCCCAGGTTATGAATGGTGGTAAAATAGGCCAGCGTGTCATTTAAAGATTGGAAAACCGGCAAAAGTGTAATCAGCAAACCAGCAGATTTTTCGGGAATCCCGCTATCATCATAAATCAATGCCTGGTTAATCATAGCATAGGCATACATTTTTCTAGCCCTGGGTGTTGTATCTGAACTAAATGCACCGGTAGACAGCAACGAATATTTTAAAGCGCTATCCATTGAAAATATAGAATGATACGCATTTGCCAATCTGTAATAAGCAAGTCCTGCATAATAGGGCGACGCCTGCTTACTACTGAGTTGTAAAGCCTGGCGGGCCAGTTTAAATCGTTGATCAGGAGGATCTATATAATTGTATACTCCCGATAACCTGCTTAATAACAATATACGGTCAGTATCGTGGGTAGTTTTATTCAGCAAATCCTTTAAACTGTCGGCGGTGCGTTTATAGTTTTGTGAAAAAGTGGTTTGCGCAATAAGCAGAAAACAAATAATAGCCTGTAAATACCCTTTCGGATTGCTGTGCCTGTTACCCCAAATGCAGGGGTGGGTGTGATGGCTCATTTTTATGATGTACAAAATTGTTATGCGCATTTAAAAATAAAAATACCAACGATCGGGTAAAAAAACTACTGGTTTTCCGGTATTGTTTGTTTTATACAGGCATCGCATTTTTGCCTCTGCATATTCCGAAACCTTATTAAACAATTTGTATGAAAAGATTTACTTTATTACTGACCGTTGCAACCTCTTGCCTCCTTACTTTTAATGCCTGCTCCAAAAGCGACGGGCCTGATGGAGGAAATAGTAAAAATGTAAAATTCACAATTGCCATAGAAGGAGCTGTGGAAACAAGCGATTTTATATCATTCAGCTTTTCGGGGCACCTTAAATAGCACCGAAAGTACTATATGGAAGGTAAATGGCGCTACGCGAAACAATGAAACAGGCATCAACTTTAGCGCTTCTGAATTTTCGGGTTCCGCTAAAACTTACATAATCGAGTCTATTATGCCTTTGGCTGCCGCGGGCGCCACCGTACAGGTAATTAACGACGATGCCCCTTTAAAAGTAACTTATAAAGCCGAAGTTAATGGGAAAGTGGTGAATAACGATGTGCTGACACTTACAGGAGACGGCTCAGATTATACAAAGCAATTTACTTACTAAACTCAGTAGCTTCTTTTTTATACCCGGGTAATAATACTGAGGCCGCTTCATTTTTGAGGTGGCTTTCTTTTTCACTTTTTTCATTAAAATCATCGTTGAAGTTTACGCTGTAAAGCTGTATAAGGGGCTTGTGCTGTAAAGCAATAATATTAAAATAATCCGCTCTTGTTTTCGGCATCACAATTCTAACTGCTATTTTTGAACAAAATAGTTTTATAATGAACCGGATATGTTACTTTTTTTTCTTGATATTCATTAGTGCTGCTGTAACGGCACAACCCGTAAAAAGACCCAAGCTGGTAGTGGGCATTGTTATTGACCAGATGCGTTGGGACTATTTGTACCGGTACTATGACCGCTACGAAGCCACCGGGGCTTTAAACGCATGCTCAACGAAGGATTTAGCTGCGAGAATACATTTATTAATTATATACCATCTTACACAGCCGTAGGTCATACCACCGTATTCACCGGTTCTGTTCCCGCTATTCACGGCATTGCCGGCAACGGGTGGATTGATCAAGCTACCGGTAAAGGTGTTTATTGTACTGATGATTCAACGGTGCAGGGCGTGGGAAGCAGTTCAAAAGCAGGTAAAATGTCGCCCAGGAACCTGCTGGCCACCACAATTACCGACGAGTTAAGAATGGCCACCAATTTCCAGTCTAAAGTAATTGGCGTATCTTTAAAAGACAGGGCTTCTATTCTGCCTGCAGGGCATAATCCTACCGGGGCTTTCTGGTTTGATGATGCACAGGGCGATTTTATTACCAGCACCTGGTATATGAATGAGCTGCCTAAATGGGTAAAAGACTTCAATGCAAAAGATGAACCATCAAGGCTAACCGCAACGCCCTGGACCACCCTCTACCCTATCAATACTTACAAACAAAGCACCGCCGACGATGTAAAATGGGAAGGTAAATTCAAAGGAGAAACGGCGCCCACGTTCCCGCACAACCTATCTGAATTATATAAAACGGATAAAGATGTTATACGCAGTTCTCCTTACGGCAATACCCTTACGCTTAATTTTGCCAAAGCCGCTGTAGACGGCAATAACCTGGGGGAGGCACTGCTACCGACTTTTTAACGATCAACTGCGCTTCCACCGATTATGTAGGGCACAAATATGGTCCCAACTCTATCGAAGTAGAAGACGTATACCTGCGCCTGGATAAAGACCTGGGTAATTTTTTCAGACACCTGGATCAAAAATTGGGAAAGGGGAATTACTTGGTATTTCTTACCGCAGACCATGGGGCTGCCCATTCTATCAATTTCATGAAAGAATATAAAATGCCAGCCGACTTCCTGCAGCTTAATAAAATTGTAACCGACCTCAATAACGAGCTAAAAAGCCAGTTTGGAGTTGAAAAACTGGTTTTATCTGACAAAACTACCAGATCAACTTTAACTATGCTAAAATAAAAGAAAGCAAAGCAGACTATGTAGCTGTTAAACAAGCTGCCTTAAAGTTCCTGCGTGCAGTTCCTGAATTACAGTTTGTAATTGATATTGAGAATATTGGTGCTGAGCCGGTTCCCGAAGCCATAAAAACACGCACTATCAACGGTTATAATGCCAAACGTTCGGGTACTGTTCAACTCATCCCCTTTGCCGGATGGTTTGAAAGCGGCTATAATGGAACAGGCACCACCCACGGCACCTGGAACCCGTACGATACCCATATACCTTTGGTATGGATGGGTTGGGGCATTAAGCCCGGCAAGAGCAACCGCGAAGTGTATATGACAGATATTTCAGCGACCTTGGCAGCTTTATTGCGTATACAAATGCCCAGCGGTTGCGTGGGTCACGCTATTACAGAGATCACCCAATAGCAAAGCAATAAATTGAACCTTTTACAATGCCATCTTCACGGGTGGCATTTTTTTATTGATGGCAAACAAGATTTTGAGAAGCACTATTGATCAATCCCCACATTGATTATTTTTCACATAAAATCAAAAAAATGGGACTGCAGCAACAATTTGAGAAGGCGGCTGAAGAAAGCAAAACATTAAGCGAAAAACCTTCTAACGAGATTTTATTACAACTCTATTCTTTATACAAACAGGGATCTGTTGGAGATATCAACATAGATCCACCCTCCAACCCTTTCGACATTATAAACAAGGCAAAATATAATGCCTGGGAGGCTTTAAAAGGAAAATCGAAGGAAGCGGCGATGCAGGAGTATGTAGAGTTGGTTGAGAAATTGAAAAGCTAAAGGCAACATGAACTTACGCATATATACTATTGTCGTAAGAGCTCTTTAGTTTTCTGCCCTCAGAAGAGTTACCCGTTCGAAACTTTCTTTTCTGACAATGAAAAAGCCCATTCCTTTCGGAACGGGCTTTTAAAGCTAGTTGCTATATAAGTTATACTCTGAAGTGGGCAAAAGCTTTGTTCGCTTCAGCCATACGATGTGTATCTTCTTTCTTTTTAAATGCAGCGCCTTCGCCTTTGCTTGCCGCTACGATTTCGTTAGCCAGCTTATCAGCCATGCTACGACCGTTACGATCGCGGCTGTAACGGATTAACCATTTGATGCTCAAAGATATCTTTCTGTCAGGACGTACTTCTGAAGGAATCTGGAAAGTAGCACCACCGATACGACGGCTGCGTACTTCTACAGCAGGAGTTACGTTTGCCAAAGCCTTCTTCCAGATTTCATACCCATCTTCATTGGTTTGCTTGGCTACTTTATCTAATGCATCGTAAAAAATAGTGAATGCACCACTTTTTTACCTTCCCACATCAGGTTGTTTACAAAACGTGTAACCAGCTTATCATTAAATTTAGGATCTGGCGCTAAAGGGAGTTTCTTGGCTTGTGCTTTACGCATTTTATTTAATTTTTAGTATCGGCTGAATTTCTTCAAGAATTAAAACTTTACTCAGCCTTTTTGATATATATTATAATTTAACCTCGCGGGGAAATTACTTCTTAGCTCTTTTTGTACCGTATTTAGAACGGCTTTGTTTACGATCTTTTACGCCGGCAGTATCTAAGCTACCGCGTACAATGTGGTAACGTACACCTGGAAGATCTTTTACCCTGCCACCGCGAATCAATACAATTGAGTGCTCCTGCAGGTTGTGCCCTTCTCCCGGAATGTAAGCAATTACCTCAATTTTATTAGTTAAACGAACCTTAGCTACTTTACGAAGTGCTGAGTTAGGTTTTTTAGGTGTAGTGGTATATACACGAGTACAAACGCCACGGCGCTGAGGGCACTGATCTAAAGCCCTTGATTTACTCTTTGCTTTAATTATTTGTCTTCCTTTACGTACTAACTGGTTAATTGTAGGCATTCCTTGTCCTTTAATTTTTGGACGGCAAAGGTAAGGTAAGAATTCGAATCAACAAAAATAAATTGGTAAAAATTATCTTTCCATATTTTCCAACTGATTGAATGACGATTATACAAGATACGAAATTCTCCGCACTTAACAATGTGTATCCGCCTCACACGTAAAAATCGCCAGTATTAAAAACAGGACACCAGGATTATTAGGAGCTGCTACGTTTTGGTGGAATTTCCCGGTGCCTGAAAAAGCTACTTGTTTGGGATCAAACTTTCGCCTAAAAAATTGATATAATATAGTTTGTGCTTTAAAGCTACATTCGGCTGCCAGACAGGCTTTTTAAAGTAATGCTTTTCGATACTCCCATTTCCGGTTAAACACAAAATGATCTTTGAATCGGATTAACTTTCCTTCTTTACACATGGTAATCAGCTCACTAGTAAAGGTTTTTCGAAGCTCCTGATCCGGCGCCGCGACTCGCCGGCTTCCATCTTACTGTCATCTGGTTTAGCACCAGCCGCTGAAATATTTGATATTTCAGACTATCCCCTGCTGCTCATACCGGGAGGCAGGCCTGACAGCAGCTTACAGGCTGCTATGCCGGGACAGCCTTCACGAACCCCCATTGAGGATTAATACCAGGGATCATCTATCCGGCCCATATCAGTGAGAATGCCTACCTCTGATTTGTGATCACCTGTCTGCGCTTCAATATCTGACGGAATTAGTGAAAAGAGAATACTTGCGGCTAACCAATGTCTTCCTGCTTCTCTTAAGCTTATTAGCTGAGTTCTCATAATACAATTTGTTTGCAAGGTGAATAATCAATAGTTAATTCAAAAATAACCGGCCGATTGTTACAAAGGAATTAATGAAAATGCAAGGGTTTGTTATTTAACAAAAAGGTCCGGATATGATCCGGACCTCTGAACAAAAAATCAAACAAGATTAAACCCGCTCTAACCAGCCATGCGGATCACCGTGTAAATTCTCTTTATAGTCCAGCAGATACTTTTTCATATCTGCAGAAATGGTCATGCTTTCCACATCAAATTTCATTACAAAATCTTTATACTTCAATTCACGAACATGCGAAATGGTAGCCGCGGTTCCGCAACCAAACACTTCTTTTAAGCTGCCATTTTTATAGGCTTCCACAATTTCATCAATCGACACTTTACGTTCCTCTACAGTATATCCTTTTTCCTGAAACAGTTCAATCAGGCTCATCCGTGTAATCCCGCTTAAAATAGTGCCGTCTGTAAGATCCGGGGTAATAATCTTCCCATCAATTACAAACATGATATTCATAGCACCCACTTCCTGCACATATTTATGTTCAATAGCATCCATCCATAACACCTGGTCGTAGCCTTGTTTTCTTGCCTCAGCCGACGATAGTAAAGACGCGGCATAGTTACCTCCTGTTTTAGCAGCACCTGTACCGCCAGGGGCAGCCCTGGTGTATTTTTCCTCAACATAAATACGGGCAGGTGCAGCAAAATATGAGCCTACAGGGCCCGTAATAATTAAAAATTTATAAGAGCTTGATTCCTTTACCCCTAAAGTTTCTTCCGTTGCAAACAGGAAAGGACGGATGTAGAGCGATTCGTCGTAGCCTGAAGGAATAAACTCCTTGTCCAATTCAATCAGCTGCTTCATACCGTCGATAAATATCTCTTCCGGCACATGCGGCATGGCCATGCGCTCGGCCGAACGATTCAGCCTTTTCCAGTTTTCATGCGGCCTGAAAATGTGAATATTACCATTCTCATCTTTATGTGCTTTTTGTCCTTCAAAAATAGTTTGGGAATAATGTAGTACAGATAAGGCAGGAAGAAATCCGAGGTCCTGGTAGGGTCTGATCCTGACGCTGGTCCACGCTCCGTTAACATAATCTGCCTCCAGCATATGATCAGAAAAATACTTTCCAAAACCCAAATTGCTAAAATCTACCTGTCCTAACTTGCTTTCTTTTATGCGCTCCACAGGTATTTGAACTGCCTCTACCATAAAATGTTATTTTTGACTATTATTGTTATTGCGAATATACGAACACTCTCGTTAAATTGTGGCATGTATGAGTTTGAATGAAATGAATCTCCCCCTATCTGGTTACACAACTATATCCTTTGTCGCTTGTTGGAGAGGGTAGAAAAAGCGCTTCAACAGCCTCTGCGCCCCTACCTTCTACGGAAGAGGAACCCGCCGTTGAATGGAGGTCGCTGGGCAGTAATCAAAAAGGGATATTAGTTGCCGTTAATTATGAAAACATTACCAATTTACCCGATTCTCAGCTCGAATTTTTAATGCAGTTATTAAAAGCCTGCCAGTTGAGCTTAAATGACGTAGCGCTTATTAACATGAATAACTATCCGGGAGTGGCGCATACCTCAGTTTTAAACCATTTTAACGCAAAAGTGGTGTTGCTTTTTGGCATAACCGTACAGGAGTGGGGTTTTCCATTTCAAACTCCTCCCTACCAGGTACAATCTTTTTCAGGTTATACCATTACGCATGCCCCGGCTTTGCATGATCTCCAAAATGATAAACCGGCCAAAGGGTTGCTTTGGGCTGCTTTAAAAATATATTTGGTTTATGACCCTCATTTTTGCGACAAATAATGACAATAAAGTGCAGGAAATACGTAATGCACTCAACGATCGTTTCCAGATCATCAGCCTGAAGGAGGCCGGCATCAACCAGGATATTCCTGAACCTCACGATACGCTGGAGGCCAATGCCACAGAAAAATCTATAACAATATTCAACCTGAAAGGTATGAACTGCTTCAGTGAAGATACCGGACTGGAAGTGGAAGCTTTACAAGGTGAACCTGGTGTAAAAAGCGCACGCTATGCCGATAACGAGCCTGAATTTGTTGATAATATAGACAAATTACTGCAGAGAATGAGCGGCCAGGCCAATCGGAATGCCCGGTTCAGAACTATTATTTCATTGATTATAAACGGTGAAGAACAACAATTTGAAGGTATTTGTAAGGGTGTCATTACGCGGGAGCGCATAGGCGACGGTGGATTTGGTTACGACCCGGTTTTCATACCAGAAGGGGCCAGCCAGACGTTTGGAGAAATGACTATGGATGAAAAAAAGGCGATATAGCCACCGGGCCAAGGCTTTGGCAAAACTAACAGATTGGTTAAAGGAGCATGTCAACGGAACGGATAACCGGTAGCCCATGGCTGTTGGCCATTGACCACTCACTATCGACTATTCCCTATATTTGAAAAAAACTTTTTAATATTTTAAAGAATTTGGAACCTATACGCAACCATACGATTCCCGAAAGCGACTTAATTACAGGATGCATGGAAGGCGACCGAAGGATGCAGGAAGAACTTTATAAGCGCTTCTCTCCTAAAATGTATGCAGTTTGTCTGCGTTACGCCTCCAATGCTGATGAAGCACAGGACATTTTACAGGACGGATTTATTAAAGTTTTCAAAAAGCTCGACAGTTTTAGAGGCGATGGATCCTTTGAAGGATGGGTACGAAGAATTTTTGTTAATACAGCTATCGAATATTTCAGAAGAAAGAAATATTTGCAGCCGGTTACAGAAAAAGAGGAAAATACAATTGAAGGAAAATATGTCTCCGCCCTCGACGAGTTGGCAGAAAAAGATATTTTGGACTTGATAACGCAGCTATCTCCCGGCTATCGGACCGTTTTTAATATGTACGTAGTGGAAGGATACTCTCACAAGGAAATCGGAGATATGCTGGGCATCAGTGAAGGAACAAGCAAATCGCAGCTGTCCCGAGCAAAAGCACTCCTGCAGGATTTAGTAAAAAACACATAGAAGACAGATCGAAGTAAATATACCATGAACAACCTCAAAAAAATATATGATGTTGAAGTTACTCCACCGGTTGGAGCATGGAATAATATTGCCCGCGCATTAGACGATCTGGAAAACAACCGGGCATTATCCCAACGGCTAACCACATTAGAAGTTACACCACCGGCTCCCATATGGGATAAAATATCTGAAGCATTAGACGTAGCCGGCCAGGAAGAGCAACTGGCAGAGAAACTATATAATACAGAGGTTACACCACCTCCAATGGTGTGGGATTCTATAACGAAGGAACTGGATGACCAAAAAGCGTTGGATATAATCGAGAAAAAACTGTCCAACATACAAATTACGCCGCCTAATGCAGCATGGGTTAATATTATTAAAGAACTGGAAGGGAAGAAACGGGAGCCTGCTTTAGTGGTACCCATGAATCATGGCTGGTTAAAGTATGCTGCAGCAGCTTGCTTTATTGCCATTGTTAGCATCAGTGCGTTTTTTATTCTTACAGATAGCAATAGCAACACCAGCTATACCGCGGACAACAATATAAAATCCAACGCCACACCCAATGTAAAAAACGCTCTTCAAGCCGGTACGCAACAGGCTAATGCAGGCAGTAGTCAGCAGCAGGCTTTGAAGGGCATTCGTACCAAATTAGGTAACGCCTACAGCGCCTCTAATGAAAGGAATTCCGATCTGCAAAACCGTTATATTATTTTAATGACCCAGGATGGCAACATCGTAAGAATGTCAAAAAAGTAAGTAACATGGCAGATTGTATTGCAGGCGAAGATCATAGTTGTGACGATCAGATCTCCAAATGGCAAAAAGAAATGGCCAGCAGCAATGCTGCATCATCCCCGATAATTTCCTTGATATATTAGATATGGCCAGTGGCGATGCAACCGAGGGCGGCCCGTCTCCTAACATGTAATGGCCTTCTTCTGAAGATAAGAAGCTAACGCTTATTTTTGTTTAAAAATGGCGCGCATTAAAATAATTCTTCCCCAACATTTTACTTTCTCAACCCATATACGCATACGTATAACCGATGTTAATTATGGGGACATGTGGGTAATGATGCGCTATTGAGTATTATTCACGAAGCCCGTATGCAGTTTCTTCATTCACTTGGATATACTGAAATGAATATGGACGGAACCGGACTTATTATGGCGGATGTTGCCATTGAATTTAAGGCTGAAGCTTTTTATGGCGACAACCTGTTTGTATCGGTAACCGCCAGCGATTTTACCCGGGCCGGCTTCGATCTTGTATATTTGCTGGAAAAGCAGCAAGATAATAACACTGTAACTATTGCAATTGCCAAAACAGGAATGGTTTGTTTTGATTATACTGCTAAAAAAATAGCTGCCTTACCTCAAAACGCGCTGGCGAAACTGCAGCAGGCGTAACACAACCTGTTTTTCGCTAACTTCGGTTGTTACTACAACCTCAACTAATGAACAAGCATAAGATACTGAAAGGAAACCCTACCGATAAAGAAAATTACACCCGTTCGTTGATGACCCGCCAGTCTAAATGGTGGAAAAAGCTGCTGAATGTACAATATCCCTACAAAAAAATATCAGAAGTATTGCTCCCGGGTTTGTGCTGGATATCGGATGCGGAGTAGGCCGGAACTTACTTCATTTAGAAGGCAATGGCGTAGGTATAGATCATAATCCCACTTCTGTAGCAATATGTACATCCCAGGGACTCACGGCTTATACTAACACCGACTTCGAACAAACAGAATATAGCTCGCCCGGAACATTTGACGCTATCCTTTTAGCGCATGTAGCCGAGCACATGACTCAAAAAAACACTATTGAATTATTGGCTCAATATCGTCCCTTGCTTAAAAGAAACGGTAAAATCATTGTGATCACCCCTCAGGAAGCAGGCTTTAAATCAGACGATACCCATGTGGAGTTTATGGATTTCGAAAAGGTAAGAACTGTATTTAATGCTTTAGGATGTCAAACCCTCAAACAATATTCCTTTCCATTTCCCCGTTTTGCCGGGCGCATTTTTAAATACAATGAATTCGTAAGTATCGGACGCAGTAACGGGTAATATGTGCTGGTGCATTACCATTTAACTAAAAACATTTGCTTAAAGCTTCTGCTTAATAGCCCATTGAAGATTGGCCGGGGCGTTGGGATGCCGGGGATTTAATTGCAACGCCTTCGTACAGGCAGCCTTAGCTTTTTCCCACTCTTTAAGCATATTATAAGCTGCGCACATATTATTGTATGCATCGGCATTGTTGGGATCGTTCAATAAAACCAGGTTGCAGGTGGCAATACAATCTTCATACTTTCCTTCGTTGTATTGTTGTAAACTCAGGTTAATCAGAACCGTGCTGGGCGGCGTATTCCCCGAAGGCGTACTTATTACTAATGCTTTTTTTTTTTGCCGCTTCCATAAACTGCATTGCCTTCGTATCCCCGGGAAGCAGCACCAGGGTTGAACCGGCCAGGCTCTCAAGTTGAGGCCACATTTTCAATGCCTGGTAAACGCCCATTAAAATCTCTCTTGCCATATAAGAGCTGGGATTGAGCTCGATGGCTTTTTCAGCCAGCTCCCGAGCTTTTTGTAGTTGTTGCTCTTCAAAACAATACCTTGCATAATAAACATACCCATTATAGTCGTTAGGGGCCAACGCTCTACCTTTCTCGAAATGATTTATTGCCTGTATACTGTCTTTCAGCGCTCCGTAGGCAATGCCAAAGTTTATAAATAAATAACTATAGAAAGGATTCGTTATTTCGGCTCTTTTATATGCTTCGATGGCTTCTTTGAAATCACCCTTACCCATCAGGGAAAGCCCGTAATTCATCCATCCCCTTCCATTTTTAGGACTTTTCTCTGTTACATCCTTCCACAATGTCTCCTCCGTTCTCCATACCTGGTTTCGCTGGTAAACCCCGTAAGCATTAAGCCCGATGATTAAAAACCCTGCTATTAACAGGTATTCGTAATTTTTCTTCTTTTCAAAATACTGTTGTTTTTAATCACGAGCAAACCAAGTGTGGTAACTACGCTTAATGTAAGACCTGCAAAAGCAAAGTACATCCGGTGATCATTCATTACTTCAGCAAAGGGTACCAGCGACGTAGGCAATAATGACACTGCAAACCAAATAAGACCAAACGCAACAGGGCGTGTTTCTTTTTCCCCGAGGTTTTGAAAATCACAACAACCAGCATTATTACAAATACCACTCCTATCAGCAGCTTGGGATCAGAAAGATCAGTATAAACGCCCAGATCAGTATCTGCACTTAAGTCGTAAGGCAAAAAGAATGACCGGAAATAGTGAAACCACACATAGGTTTGTGTGAGTAAATAATATCCGAGGGGGTTAGACATTCCATAGGCAGCGCCCTGCGCCTCCATTTTTGAGAGCGTATATAACTGTACGCAGGCAACCGCAACTACGAGTGGCAGCAACACCCATATTGCATGCCCTGCTTTTCCGATGTTTTCTTTCCTGAAAATATCCCTGAGGGATAACTGTTTCTCAAATAAAATTATATAAAAGAATAATAAAATGGGGAGCACCGGTACCGTTTCTTTAGCAAAGACTCCAATAACAGCCAGTAATACATATATCAGATATTTCCTTTTTTCAGGGTAAGCCACGTAGGTTAAAAAAGATGCCACAATGAAAAATGTTGACAGCACATCGGAGCGGGATATAATATAATTAAGCGTTTCGGCACCAACGGTGTGAATGCCGAACCACCCCGCACCAAACATTGCTATAAATGGTATCCATTTGTGAGTATTGGTTTTAGACAACAGCTGCCTGTACATGAAGTAAAGCATAATACAGAGGCCAATGTGCCATAAGAAAGTGGATAGTTGAAACATCCATGGATTAAGCCCTCCCGCAATCCAATAGTCAATTGCCAAAGAGGTAGTAACCAGCGGGCGAAGTCCCCGGTGGTTCTGGCTTACACTGAACAAAGTAGCATCAGTAAAAAACCGGGGAATATTTTCCAGGTTCCTGATGTTAACATTTTCTACGATGGTATGGCTATCGTCAAAATGAAAGCCGTTATTAAAATGATTGGCATAAGCCAGTATAAGAATAGCTAATAAAACCCATCCGGTATACTTTAAGTTTTTGTTGGCAGACATTTTATTTAGTTCTGTTTTCAGTTTCTAACGCTTCTAGGCGCTGATTTAAAATAGCAAGCTCCTGTGTAAGCCTTGTTACCTGGTGTTGAAGTTTGGAGTTTACACGAGAGAGATGAAGCAGGTAGATCAATATTACAAATATAAGTGCGGAAAATATAAGATTGGTAGGTACCTGTACGCCTAAAAATTCGGAGATGATGCCTAACCCCTCAGACCAGATTGAAAACAGGAACAGCACTCCGGCACAAATCCACCAGATTACTGCATACTCTTCCCTTAGTTTTCCTTTTACAATTAAACGGCTGGTGTATAGCAGGAAGAAAAAATTAATAGCGATAGCAATTATCTGGATCTTTGTCATAATGCTTATATTTTTCTAACATAAGAAAGAATGGAACTTAGCGTAACCTTTGTCATATAAAATAAAGTGGAGAAACCTGCAATCGAAGACTTGCCTCCCTGGCGCTCCCGCATCACTACAGCTACTTCTTTTATAGTAAGTCCGGCACGCGAAAAGAAAATAAGCGATTCAGGCTCGGGGTAATCATCAGGGTAATAAGTGGCGGCGAGGTTGATAGCACGCGATCCTAATAAACGAAAACCCGAGGTGGTGTCATAAATACTTTTGTGCGTCAACAACCGGTTAAGCCAGTGAAAGTATTTTATTCCCAAACGACGGGTAAAAGATGTCTGAAATCCCTGCCTGTTGATAAACCTGGAGCCTATAATAACATCGGCGTTAGTTTCAATAGCTGCCTGCAATAGTTTATTTACTTCAGCCGGGGTGTTGTCCGTCGCCATCCATTTGCAGCACATAATCAAACTGATTACGTTTGGCATATTTAATTCCTGCCTGCACGGCACCACCAATACCTAAATTATTTACCAGGCTGATAACTGTTTCACCACAATCTTTAGCCACCGACTCTGTTCTGTCCCTGGAGCAATCATTAACTACTAACGGCACCACTATAAATGAATTTAAAAAAGCAGTGGTCTTTAATTCATTTAGCAGTTTTGGTAGTGCGGCTTCCTCGTTGTAGGAAGGTATGACAATTAAAAGCCTTTTCATCATAGCGGTTAGCAAAGCTAAGTATTAACAGGGGTAAAATCACAATTGGCAAAAAAAAAAAAAAAAGCGGCTTATTTTAAAGCCGCACTTCTGATATTTACAGGATCATTATTTGATTTCTTCGTACTGCACTCCATTTAAAAAGGCAAAATTGCCAGTCATTTGAAGTGTAATATCGCCATTTGAATAAATCCTTGCTCCATTTTCCATTTTCCTTCCTTTAAGGTTATTGGTTTTTCCCCAATCTTTTGCATGACAGCAATTCCCGGATTTCCATTGTCCTTAAAGCCATAAACAACGGCTAATCCATTAGCGTCTGAATTTGACTTGTATAGAAGTTTAATCCGTGTTTTAAACGAGGTATCTTTGGGATCAATGTCATTTATGGTTATAGTAGACTTATCGTTTAAATAAGCATTGATAACTCCGGTGTCCTTATCCTCGTAACCATGCACTATAGCCTCTTTAACAACATGATCGCTATTCTTTTAATATACTCATCTTTTGCCTGATTATCGTTGCTTTTACAAGCAGAAAAAAGAGGCAACAAAACAACGCCTGCGGTTAATTTCATTTTCATATCCTAAAAATATTTGTTCGCGAATATATAAAATTTCGGATTTATAATTGACCACCCTTAACTCACTCTTTTACCTCAACCTTAAAACTAAGCGTTGTGCCGTGATGAGGTTTAGTATTTGTGATAACATATACATGTTTTTCATGTGTAGCCACCGCCTGATCGGCGGCATAGAACTTCACTTTAATTAGAGACTCTTTACCCGGCAATACCGGCTCTTTTAAAGAATCGACCACGGTACACCCGCAACTCGATTTAATGGCTTGAATTATCAATGGCTTATCGCCGGTATTTTTAAATTTGTATGTTATTAGAGCCGAATCCTTACCTCTCACTACACCAATATCCTTAAATGTTGAATCTATCCAACTAATGCTGGTTTTGGCTATAGAATCTTCCACAATGGGCTTTTCAATCTGAACAGTTTTAACCTGTTGTTCTACCTTATCATTTTCCTGCTCCCCTTTACCACTTCCGCAGGCAACAAGTAAGCCTGCAATTAGAAAAAATAAAGCATTGAGATAAGCAGCGCTCAAATTTCTTTTTTCATAAAAACTAAAAAGTATAAAAATAATAAGAGAGGCCATCTACAGACGGCCTCTCTTTACTTGAAAATATATCAAATTATTTAACTTGATTTCCAGCTTTCAAAATGATAGGAGCATCATTTGGATTGTTGGAAGGAATAGTTTGAATTTTCAATTTGATGATAACATCATTTCTCTTAGTAGATGCAGGGATGAATTTACCAGAGAAATAGTATCCTTGACAAGCTGTATTTTGGTTACCAGGCCAAGGACCATCAAAGTAGCTACCACCAGTAGTTGCAACAGGCCATGTTGGAGTAGGTACAATACCTGTACCACCAATGTAACCTTTAGGACCAGTCCAGTTGTAAGAGTAAGCATCAGCTCCGGTTGTACCATTAAATACAACACCAGCAGGAACAGCAGTAACATTACGTAAAGTTGTACCACCGTTGTATACTCTATAGTTTACTTGCAGATAACCATTTTGCAACCAGATACCAGTGTAAGGGTAAGCATTAGTTGTAGATGGAGCAGGCACGTTATAAGTACCATAAGCAGGATCTGCAACAGAGAACTGAGCACCACCATTGTATGCAGTGAAAGTACCGAATTCGTATGCAGGCGGAGTTAAGAAGTAAACATCTCCGTGAGCACCATTTTCCAAGCTGTAATCATTAGCTGCACCGCTACCTGTACCGCCACCGATAGTCGCACCTGGGTTACCAGACACACCAGCATCATCTAAAGAGATCCAAGTGTTGTACAGGTTTTGTACGTTGTACGCAGGGAAAGAAGCAGCAGGAGTAACAGTTGGAGCTCCGGTTGTTGTGTTAGTTGCCCAAGGGCCTAATGTAGTTACTGTACCAGGAGCATATTGTCTTGCACCAAGACCACCAGTAACACCAGGAACTAATGTAGCAGAGCCAGCAGAGTGGGTTAAAGCTGGATTAATAGAGCTTTGGCTAGCTAATCCTGCAGTAGCACCATGTCCGGCTGGTGTAGCGTACATAAATTTAAAGTCAATAGAACCTGATTTTCTTGCTGCAGTCCATGCACTACCTAAACCGTTGTCAGCTAAGGTGTTCAGATTGATTGTTTTCTTAACATCAAAGTCAGAGAACTCTACTGCAGTAGTTGGAGCAGCTTTTTCCATACGGTGAAGAAGTCAACTAAGCTTCCAATAGCAAAAGTCTTGTTATTGATATTAGCTGTTCCTGTACCGTCTGAATGTGAAGCTTCAGCATACATCCAGTAGCAAAGTGAGTTATAAGTACCAGGACCGCCAGTTGTAGCATTTCTTGTTAAACGAATAGAATCGTCAACTGAGAAAGTGTAGCTCACAACAGGAAGTGCATCAGAGGAAGTTAAACCTAAATCGATAATCGCCTGACCAATTTGAGCTTGAACGGCTGCTGATGAAACTGGAGAAGCAATACCAAATCTTAAACCACCGCCACCGTAAGGTACGCCTGAAGAAGGAATAGTTACAGGATTAGGCTGAGCTGTAGCAGGAAGAGGATTTGCAGGGTTTGTAGTCATTGTTAAACCAGCTAATTCACCAGCTCTTCTGATAATAGCTACATATTTAGCATTTCTAGGATCTTTAGTGTACACGAAAGTACGACCAACTGTGTTGTTAAGATCAGATGCCTGTGTAGGTACCATGAACAATTGGTTTGTGTTGGTTAACGCTACATCATTGAACAGAATTTCCCTTCCGTTGAAAGAAGACCAACCTGGGTAGTGAGCAATTCTTTGCTCAATATCTATTCTGTTTAAGGCATCAGAAGAAGCGATAATACCTCTGTCTGTGTCAATAACAAGAGCAGTATCACTGTAGGTAGAAATTTTACCAAATTCAGTACCGCCATTTAAAGTTACATCTAAGAAAAATACACGTGGAGTTGCAGTAACACCAATTGCAACACCAGAACCCCAACCAGCGGCTGTTTTAGGTCCGTATACCATAGAGCTGGTTGTAGCAAAATAAGTATCACCCAGGTTCCCTTGTCCACCAGTAGGAGCGTTAGGGCCAGACAAGAAGCTAGTACCATTGGCACCAGTTGCACCTGTAGCACCAGTTGCACCGTTAGCGCCGGCAGCACCAGTTGCGCCGTTTGCACCATTGGTACCATTGGTACCGTTAGCACCAGTTGCGCCTCTTAAGCTAACACCAGTAGCAGGCCAATTAGAATCACCATTAGCACTTGTTTTTGGTCCATAAAGCACACCAGTAGTTGTGTTTAACCAGAAATCGTTAACATTACCAGTTGGAGCAGTAGCACCAGCTTTAATAATCGTACCATCGGCACCTTTAGTACCAGCAGCACCAGGAGCACCGGCAGCACCTGTTGGACCCGCAGGACCCGCAGGACCTGTGTCCCCTTTTTTACAAGATTCTACTCCCACGATCAGTGAGGCTAGAACGAGAACGGATAAGAAGGATCGTCTCATAGTAATTAAGTTTTTTAATTGATTAATTATGTTTTTGTTAAAAATGATGCCTACTCTAACTTTCATCTGCTTTTCGGCTTACCGCAGGAATATATTTTGGGCAAGATTAGCATTTTATTTGACTTTAATTAACAAAGAGGAAATAAAGTGGATTTTGAAGGACGAAACGTTATAAAACGATGTTTTGTCCCTTATTTTTAACCTTATTGGATACAATTTTGTACAGTCTGCTCATAGCAATTTTACTAAGCGTTTTGGAAATCTCGTTGCCGTTATCTAATCGTAAACGACACTCTTTGTTGTACTTATCGCCTCCGAGGTATACTATTTTAGACAGGTTGATGATGGTGCTTTTGTCAATCCTCATAAGGTCCTTCGCCAAAATGCGTTGATCGATACTGCTGATGCTTTCATTAACGGTTTTATGGTTCCCGTCTTTAACAGTGACGGTGCAGATATTACGATTAGATTCAATAAAAAAGAATATCCTGCTGATTCAGGTATAACAGCGACCGGTTTGCTTTAAGCGTAATAAAATGATCGTCGGTTTGCACATCTTTATCTGTGTCGATCATTCCCATTACCCGCTGAATAGCTCGCCCAAGGTTATCGGTATTCAATGGCTTGATTACCAGAGCCGCAATACCAATTTCAACAATCCGTTGAATTCCTTCCAGCTGATTGGAAGCCGCCAGAACTATCACTTTGGGCCTGGCAATGCTTTGGTATAGCAGCTTTTCAACTACATCAAGATCATAACTATGCAGTGCTTTCAAGTCTGATATAAGTATATGGGGCGATGCAGAAATAATGCACCTATAGACTCCTCTACCGAGGGGTGAAAAGGTAAAAAATCGAGTTTTTTCTCTGTAGAAGACTCTATTTTGTATTTGACTAAATCCCAGGCAGTCTTATTTTCCTCAATAATCTGAACTTTGGTTACCATGGCTTTGTTTTCATTTCACTAGTAGCGAACAGTTAATTGGTTGTGGTGTTTCAATTATCCAGTCTCACTTATATCGTTAGTCCTTCAATAATTAATTTATGGCATATATTTTTGGGTTTATCTCAGGTTATACAACAAAATGTTAATGCATAGCAAATATAAGGTGAATAAAAAATTTCCAACAAATTTTAATTATTAAAAAACAGTTAGCTATATATAACACCGGTTTATTAGATATAAAAAAGCCACTTTTTTGAAAAGCAGCTTCTTGTAATTGAGAATGATTGTGGCCTGTTTCTGATTAAATTATGAACATCTTTACTAAGCCTGTCAGGCTTTTTAAGATTTCTCAACATGTCGTCAGTCATAGTTGCCAAATCAAATTGCGGCTTCCATCCCCAATCTTTTTGAGCAACGCTATCATCAATACTTTGCGGCCAGCTATTGGCTATAGCCTGCCGGTAATCCGGTTGATAACTCATCGTAAAATCGGGTATATGTTTCTGTATTTCTGCGCCAATTTCTTTTGGCGAAAAACTGAGCGCCGATACATTATACGACGTCCGTATAGATATTTTATCTGAGGGCGCTTCCATTAATTCTATAGTTGCCCTTATGGCATCCGGCATATACATCATAGGCAGGTAAGTATCTTCTGCTAAAAAACTGGTATACTTTTTTTTTCTTCCAATGCTTCGTGAAATATTTCAACTGCATAGTCGGTAGTGCCACCACCCGGTGCAGATTTATAGGAGATTAAACCGGGGTAGCGTAAACTCCTGACATCTATTCCATACTTAATATTGTAATAATTACACCAGAACTCGCCGGCATACTTACTGATACCATACACTGTTGTTGGTTCGATAATAGTTTGCTGGGGACAATTTTGCTTGGGCGACGTAGGACCAAACACAGCGATAGATGACGGCCAGTATACTTTTTTAAGATTTTCTTCCCGGGCTATATCCAATACATTCAGCAAGCCTTGCATATTTAAATGCCAGGCCAGGCCAGGGTTTTTTTCGCCTGTTGCAGAGAGTATGGCTGCTAATAAATAGATCTGGGTAATATTCTGCCTTATGATTTGTACATGCAGCATTTCCTTGTTCATCACATCAATGCTAACATAGGGCCCAGTCCCCTTCAACAATTCATTTTCCTCTCTTAAATCAGAGGCAATTACATTGTTGTTACCATATATTTTACGCAATGCCAGGGTTAACTCTACCCCTATCTGACCCGAGGAGCCGATTACCAGAATTTTGTCTTTTACCATATAAAAAATTGTTCACAAACATATTGAAATAATGCATTTGCCGGTAGATGGTGCGCAATCGATTTTCCACCGGTTAACTGGAGCATTTAGAGAATTTTCTGCTTCTCCAAAAGTCTTTTAATATTTTTGCTCCCATGCAAGCATTTTTAGAAACATTATTTAAGCAACAGGTTTACAATCCAGATAATTTTTTTCTGCTGGCCGGTCCATGTGTTATCGAAAGTGAAACGATCGTTATGGAAGTTGCTGGTGCAGTTTCAGAAATGTGTAGAAAGCTGGGTATCCCTTATGTTTTTAAATCATCTTACAGAAAAGCTAATCGCACCAGCGCCGGTTCTTTTACCGGAATTGGAGATCATGAAGCTTTAGAACTGCTAAAGAAAACCGGTGAGGCCTTTTCAGTTCCTACAGTAACTGATATACATGCCCACGACGAGGCTGCTATAGCAGCAAAATATGCAGATATTCTTCAAATCCCGGCCTTTCTGTGCCGGCAGACCGATTTGCTCGAAGCTGCGGCCCAAACAGGGAAAATAATTAATGTAAAAAAGGGCAATTTCTTAGCGGACCTTCCATGAAGTTTGCTGTTGAAAAAATCAATAATGCAGGAAACAACAAAGTTTTACTGACAGAAAGAGGTAATAGCTTCGGCTATACCGATTTGGTGGTCGATTACCGCAACATACCCTGGATGCAGGCACATGGTGCACCCGTTGTAATGGACTGCACACACAGTTTACAGCAACCCAACCAAAGCAGCGGCGTTACCGGAGGCAACCCTACAATGATTGGTACTATTGCTAAAGCTGCAATAGCCAGCGGCGTGGATGGAATTTTCATAGAAACACATCCTAACCCTGCCATTGCGAAAAGCGACGGCGCTAATATGTTGCCGTTAAACCAGTTGGAAAACCTGTTGGAGCAAATGGTAAAAATAAGACAGGCCTTATTATAAGGTAAGGCTATTTAAACCTTATTGTCTGTGTACCCTTTACTATAAAATTTCGATAATAATTTCGCAATACTTTTTCCCCAAATACCTGAAAGTATTTCCAATTCTTCCTGGTAACGGGTTCCATTTTGTATCTGATTGGTGGTTTCAGAGTCAATGTGTATACGATGTTTCACCAGCTTTTTGTTTACAAAAATGAAAGCGCCTTTCTTTTTGGACAGTTCCAACCAGGCTACCCAATCTAATACACAGCTATGCTGTTCGGAGAATCGAATATCGCCTGTATTCACCCGGTCAATGGTTACAGAGGGGCAACAGATGGGATCGCCTACCGAAAGTATTGCTTTTTAACGAGCCGGGAGGATATTGCTTTTTTGATCCGGAACGGAAATAATAAAATGTTTTTAACCATCGCATTTAAAGAATTTTTCCTTTCCGCTCCATTTACTACGTCGGTGTAATTGCAAAAAGCTATTAAGGGTTTCCGGCTTTGATTGTCTCTTATCGCGCTAAGTATCTCTTCAGTATAATTACTTTCGTATATGTCGTCTTGGTGCGCTATGGTAACATACCTGGTAGATGCGCTTGCTATTGCGAAATTCCAGTCTCTTCCTATTCCTCCACCTCTTTCAGACACATAATACGGAACATCATATTTCAACGCTATAGACTGAATATAAGCGGATGGTGTTGATGTAGCAACTAAGATATTCGTTGGCTTTTTTGTTCTTTTAACGCCTTAATACAAGCCTCTAAATGTGGGGAATCTTTATAGGCAGGGATTACGAATGTATGATCTACTATATGCTTATTTTGGCTCATCCTCAATATCACGCTAATTTACAAATCAACCGTCATTGCGGCTAATACAGCGTAAAAAAATTGATTTATTAAGTAAAAAGACACTAAAACAGATAAACGGTCTTGCTATTGTTCTCCATATTTAAACCAGTAGTGGCACAAAAAAGCTTTTTCAAGCTGCTTCAAAAACTTAATTATTTACTACTCTAAGCTCCTTCTCCTTCATTGAGAAAGAACAAGATAAGACGTTTTTTTATTTAAAAAAATATATTTGGCTTTTTTCAAAAAAAAATTACGGTTGGCTACAAAATCTCTTTGTATGTCACTACTTCTCCACTCTCATTAACCTCTACTCCTTTATCGATCTTCTTCAATGTAATTGTACCATTAGTAAATTCATATTGTGCTCCCGGCGCTGTTTCGACTTGCTTAAGTGTTATAGGTTTTTCACCTTCTATTTCAATTATTGCCACCCCGTTGGGATTAGCTTTAAATCCATAAACAACTGCCAGTTTTTTCCCGTTTTCGTCAGAAACATAAAGAGTTTTAATACGCGTTGTAAAAGTAGTATCATTCGGATCTATATTGACTGTACTGATGCTGGATTTATCGTTTGCATAAGCTTCTATAACAGCAGTTGGGTTACCGGTGCCTACCCGGTTGCTATCGGGGTGGCAGCACTTTCGGCTTGCGGCTCTTCTTTAGGGTCATTATTGCTACAAGAGGTGGTTGCTATAATTGCAAGCAGGCCTAAAACCAGGTATATTTTCTTCATCCATTTTGATTTAAGAATGCAAATATAGAAGCTTTATGGCTCTATTTTATATTCAGAGAGCTTTTGAGAAAACATTATGATTTGTATAAAAATAAATTGATATTACTCCAGTTCCCTTACCCAAATATTTCGGAAACTTACAGCATCTCCGTGATCCTGCAGAATAATAGGTTCTTTTTCTTTATGCCAGGTGTTAGTAGCAATTCCGATATATTGCGTTGCTCCCCAGATAGCAGTATTGTTTTGTACCAATACCCCGTTATGTAATACCGTAATCCGGCCCTGCGACTTTACGCTGCTGTCTTTATTAAACCGGGGAGCTGTAAAAATAATATCGTAGGTCTGCCATTCGCCGGGTTTTCTTGAAGCATTGGCTAAAGGAGCTGTTTGCTTGTAAATGCTGCCTGCCTGACCGTTTACTATAGGTACGGTTATTATAGCTATCCAGTACCTGCAGTTCGTATAAACCCATTAGGAAGATACCACTGTTTCCCCTTCCCTGCCCCTCACCTTTTACCTCTGCAGGTGTGCGCCATTCTACATGTAACTGGCAATCGCCAAACGCTTTCTTGGTTTTTATAACCCCAGTGCCTTTGGTAACCGTTACAATCCCTTGCTCTACTTTCCATCTGGCAGGTTTTCCATCTTCTGTTTGCCATTCATCTAAATCTTTGCCATTAAACAACACCACCGCATCTGCCGGTGCATCTGCAGCTGTTTTACCCGTGTAACTACCCTGGGTTCGGGTTGCCAGATTTCTGTTAACCGTGGATCTTTATTTTGAGCGAAAGAGGATGCGACGCTAAAAACACTAACGACGATGCTGCTAATTTTTTCATGTACTGCTTTTTATTTTAAAATAGTATCATACAGAACCTTATCACCTGCGTTTGTAAAAGACACCGGCAAGCTGATCCTTTATGAAAAATGGGTTTAATAATAACTGCTACAAAATAGAAAATTTCTCAAACTTCTGCAAAGGCATATCCGAAATTTCTAACTGTTGCACCTCAGCACGTGGAGGCCCCTGCTGGCACCAGCTAATAAATTCAGCCAACTGGTGTTCTTCGCCGGTAGCCAGAATGCTCACAGTGTACCCATCTGTTAAATTCTCCACGCTGCCGTTTATGCCCAGCTCCTCGGCTTTTCTTTGTGTTGACTGCCTGAAAAAAACACCTTGTACTTTTCCTTTTACTATGATGTTTTTTGTAACCATAGTCTTAAAATTTAAGAAGGCTGATTATCTTTTCGAGATACAGCTGGTCTACCGTATCAAAATAATTTAAAAATTCGCTATCTACGTCCAAAACGGCAGTCACTGTCCCGCTATTAAAAATCGGTATTACAATTTCTGACCTGGATAAACTGCTGCAGGCAATATGCCCAGGAAACTGTTCTACATCCGGTACAATTAATGTCTGTTGCCGTTCCCAGGCTGCTCCGCACACGCCCCTTCCTTTTTAATCCGGGTACAGGCAACTGGCCCCTGGAAAGGCGCTAACACGAGCTCATCTCCTTTTACAATGTAAAAACCAACCCACCACCATTTAAATTGTTCTTTTAATGCAGCCGCAATATTTGCCATATTCGCCACAACATCTTCTTCACCCTCCAATAAAGCTGTTATCTGGGGAAGCAACGACTGGTACTGCTCTTCTTTCGTTCCTTTTGCTATTGATAAATCTTCTGCCACTGTTATCTATTTATAAAATTGCTAATTTTTCATCTGCTCCTAAAAGCAAGGCTCACCTTTCCCGTATCGATAAGCTTTACCATTGATAGTCCCAGCTCAGTTTACCTATACATACAATTGGCCCTGCAGCCTATTACCATGCATGTCTTTTTCTTAGAAGCGGAGCAATGTTCTATCAGCAAGTACTTTGTAATCGCGAAATTGCTGTCTAACATTTTCTGGAGAAATAACTGAATCCATACTTAATGCTTTAGCGGCCTCCCGCCCGTAACGATAGTTCTTTCAACCTTAAAGTTAACAAACCACATCCTAATAAGTTGGATGCTTTAAAGAGAAGCTCCTTTAGCGGGAGCTTCCGATACAATATGATTTGCAGACTATCTAAGATCCACAACCTCTACGCCAGGATATTTGGCTTTATCAAAAGTAAAAGTGGCATCCGGTATTGCCGTATTGGGTTTAAAATTGCTCACATTATAAACATACCGGTTTCCTGTTTTTTCCACCACGGTAGTACTTACAATATTTTTACTTGCTTTGTCCACGGCTACATATACTCTTGCAAACGGTTTGTTTTTATCGATCGGCTGCATGATGATTTTACTTACCGCCTTTCCGCCAACTTTACTGTCTTTATCCATTACATACATAAAATCTTTGTTGTAAAAATCGGTAAACAATTTTTGCGGGGTTATCGTACCTTCCGATGCACTGGCCCTGTTTACGGTCACTTCTTTGGCGGCCGGATCATAGTTCCATATTGTTACTCCGTCGCTGATAATTTTATTACTGCCCAGGTTGATCGCATATTTATTCCCTTTCATTTGCACAGTACCTGTTTTAGTGGTTAGCACCTTACCGGCGGCACTGGTGATCTGATATCCGAAATTAGCCACTACTGTTTTATAAGTTTTGAATTTGGCGCTTACCTCGTCTAATATTGCTTTCGCTTTGGGATCTTTTGCTGAGCAAAAGAAAACACAGACATTAACAGGGCAGCTCCGGTGATATACAATTTCTTCATATTCAATTTTTATTTTTTTCTGTTTTATTTATTTATAGTAAGACGCCAATTTTCATGCCGTGGTGCGGTGGTTAACATTAATTAACAATTCGCAGAAGATGCCGGTAGAAGCCGGATGCCAGGACACGTTTTACTGGTTTGAACGCGGGTGAAATGTCATAAGCTGAAGCGAAATTATCATCTATCCCAACATTTCTAAATGCTGCTGCAGGTCTGACTCTGTTTTTATCAGCACTTCTCTTGCCTTGCTGCCCTGGTTAGGACCTACAATACCTGCACTTTCCAGCTGGTCCATCAAGCGACCGGCACGGTTATATCCCAGCTTCATTCTTCTCTGTAAAAGAGAAGTGGAACCAATTTGATTGGCTACAATTAATTTAGCAGCTTCTTCGAATAGCGAATCCCTGTCTCCCAGGTCAAAATCGCCGCTCTCCAATTCCTTTTCATCAACATATTCGGGTAAAAGGAATGGCTGGGGTACCCTCCTGGTAGCCGATAAACTCTACTACTTTATCAACTTCAGGGGTATCTACAAAAGCGCACTGTAGCCGCGCTATTTCACCGTTTAAACTAATAAGCATATCTCCCTTACCAATCAGCTGCTCTGCACCACCGGCATCAAGAATCGTTCGGCTGTCAATTTTACTGCTTACCTTAAAGGCTACGCGGGCCGGGAAGTTAGCTTTAATGGTACCAGTGATGATATTCACCGAAGGCCTTTGCGTAGCTATGATCAGGTGAATACCCACAGCACGGGCCAGCTGCGCCAAACGTGCAATGGGCATTTCTACCTCCTTACCTGCGGTCATAATGAGGTCGGCAAACTCATCCACTACCAAAACGATAAAAGGAAGGAACTGGTGCCCCTTTTCTGGATTGAGTTTGCGTGATGTGAACTTGGCATTGTATTCCTTAATATTTCTGCATCCTGCTTCTTTCAGCAGGTCGTATCTGTTATCCATTTCAATACAAAGCGCGTTGAGCGTATTAATCACCTTTTTGGTATCGGTAATAATAGCTTCTTCCTCGTTAGGCAATTTAGCCAGGAAGTGCTGTTCAATATGGCTGTAAATACTTAACTCTACTTTCTTGGGATCTACCAACACAAACTTGAGCTGTGATGGATGCTTTTTATATAATAATGAAACCAGGATAGCATTTATACCTACCGACTTACCCTGCCCTGTGGCACCAGCCATTAACAGGTGAGGCATGGTTGCCAGATCTACTATAAACAGCTCATTGTCTATTTTTTTGCCCAACGCAATGGGAAGCGAGTGCGGGCTGTTCTGGTATTTATCTGAGGAAAGCAAAGTTTTCATGCTTACAATGCTCTTCTTGGCATTGGGCACCTCAATACCAATGGTACCCCTACCCGGTATTGGCGCAATAATACGGATACCTAATGCAGAAAGACTTAAAGCAATATCGTCTTCCAGGTTTTTAATGCGTGAAATACGCACCCCTGCTGCAGGTACAATTTCATAAAGTGTAACCGTAGGACCAATAGTAGCACTGATACGCTGAATTTCTATATCGTAGTTGCGAAGCGTGGTAATGATCTGGTTTTTGTTATTCTCCAGCTCTTCGGGGTCCTGCTCTACCTTTTCAGAACCGTAAGAGGCCAGCAGATCCAAGGTAGGATATTGATAATCCCTGAGGTCTAACGTTGGCTCGTAGGCTTTAGTTTTTTCAACCGGTGCAGTCACCTTTTCTTCTTCTTCCGACTTTGGCAGCGGGGCATCATTGATCTCCAGTTTCAGGCCATCGGCTGCGGCAGACGGTTTCGGTGCAGGCTTCGGTTTTCCGCTTCCGGCTCTTTTTTGGGTTCCGGCTCTTCAAAATGGATTCTTGCCTCGGGTTTCAGTACAGTAATTCCCTCAAATCCCTGGGCTTCCTCTTTAACAGCGGTCTCCTCTTTCTCAATCAGCCCTATTTTATGCTTGGGCTTTTCTGCATCTTCATCAATAATTAAAGTAGCTGCATCTAACGGACTTATTTTTTGTTTAACCGTTTCTTGTTGCTCCTCCTTCACAAAATCATGCTCTGCCAACGGAAGTGCATCTTTGGGCATCTCTTGAGCTCCGGCAACAACAGGTGAGGTAACAGGTTTTGATAGTTTTTTAGGAAATGCAAATACCGGGTTAAACTGCCAAATCAGGTAAGCTACCACAATTAATAATAATATAGCAGACGCACCAATGACTCCCAGGAAGCCAACAGCCAGTCGCTGATCACATTTCCAACACCACCTCCCCAACTAAACTCTTCCCGTCTTAAAATAAACGCCAGGATGGTGGAAACGGCCAACATGCCCAGGGTAACATACTTTAGGTTACGCCATATCGAAAAAACGCGCCTGCGCCACAGCAGATTTACACCACTACGAAGAAAAATGTACATACCAAAAGAGAAGCAACTCCAAATAACTTAAAAATAAATAAATGAGCCACCATGGCTCCGGTCTTACCAAAAGATTATTAGCCGTAGTATCTACATCTCCCAGAATTTCAATACCGCGCGAAACACTTGCCTGGTCCTGCCTCCAGGTAAAAAAATAAGATACAAATGCAATGATCAGGAATATGGATATTAAAAGGAAGTCAGGCCCACTATTTTCCAGGTACGCTCGTCTTTAGCCAGTTGCTTCAGTTGTATCTTTTCCTCCTTTTCTGCAACAAATGGTGAAACAGAATCTTTGACCTTAGCTATTGGTTTTTTATTCTTCGATTTACTCTTATTCGTCATAAGAGCAAAGATAAGGAAGGTTGGAAAGTTGTCCGAAGGTTCAAAGAACTCCTTTGCAGACTCCTTCGGAAAAATATCGAAAAGTCGGGCAGGCCGGTTCTCCGCACGGTGCCGGAAACCTCATTTATCAACCAGGCAACTATTATTTTTTCAGCAAGGCCATAACAAAACAGATCCAGCCCGCTATAAAGAAAAGCCCGCCAATTGGTGTGATAATACCGATCCCGCCAAGACCAACTTTACCCGTTGCCTTTAAGAGCGACAAAACGTATAAAGAGCCTGAGAATAAAAGTATACCGATAAGAAAGCAAGTACCGGCCCAACTCATTGATTTTAAAGGGAGCTTTTCGAAAAGAATGCCCACAATCAATAATGCAAAGGCATGGTACATCTGGTACTGTACGCCGGTTTGAAAGGTAGGCACTGAATCGGGAGCAAGCTCTTTTAGCTTATGGGCTCCAAACGCCCCAGCACAACACCAAGGCCAGCTATAATACCGCCTAGTGTGAGATACAATTTATGCATGAAATATTATATTTAAATATATCTTATCTGTCAATCTTCCTCTGCCGTTTGCTCAAAAATGGGCTTTATAAAATCTTCGAGCCGCGCATTGCGATCGTCAATTCTCACGCGGGCACGTTCATAAAAAATACGCCGGTCGCCGTTTTTCTTAACAATGTAGGCCTTTAATTGTTCATCATCAAGGGCTTTAAGCAACGGGCGTTGATTTTTCCCCTGCCTGAGCCGGCCCAACAGTATTTCGAACGGAGTATCGATCCATACCGTTACTCCCTTTTCGTTCATATAATCGATATTATTAAAAAAACAGGGGCGCCACCACCACACGACAAGACCATCGACTCGTGGCTTTCACTCACGAAATGCAATATTTCCCTCCTTCATCCTGAAATACTCTTCTCCTTTGTCTTCAAATATTTCGGCAATCGACCTGCTTTCATCATTCTCTATCAACTCGTCCAGGTCAAAAAAGGAATGCCAAGCTTTTTACCGAGTAATTTTCCCCAATGCGTTTTTCCGACGCCCATAAAACCTATTAAATAAATGCGCATTGTCCTATAATTTTAATATGATTGACCAATCCGGGATACGGTTTTACTATCTTGTCCGGCATTTGTCATCTAATATCTGGTATCTATATCACTTAAAAGCATTTTCACCTGTAATATCCAGCCCTGTTATCAGCAAATGTATGTCATGCGTGCCTTCGTAAGTAATTACACTTTCCAGGTTCATCATATGCCGCATAATAGGATATTCGCCGGTAATACCCATACCGCCTAAAACCTGGCGCGCATCCCGACAAATATTTGTTGCTATTTCACAACTGTTTCTCTTAGCCATACTCACCTGCTGTGGCGTTGCTTTTCCTTCATTCATCAATACTCCTAACCTCCAGTTCAATAACTGCGCCTTGGTAATTTCAGTTACCATTTCGGCCAGTTTCTTTTGCTGTAACTGAAAGGCCGCGATAGGTTTGCCGAATTGCTCTCTTTGTTTGGCATACCGTAATGCTGTATCATAACAATCCATTGCGGCTCCAATAACACCCCAGGCAATGCCATAACGCGCTTTAGTGAGGCAACTTAATGGTCCCTTCAGGCCTTTAACTCCTGGCAAAATGTTTTCTTTAGGTACTTTTACATGATCAAAAACCAATTCGCCGGTGGCCGATGCCCGCAAGCTCCATTTATTGTGAGTGGTGGGCGTACTAAAGCCTTCCATCCCGCGTTCAACAATCAGCCCATGTACCTCACCTTTTTCATCTTTGGCCCAAACCACAGCTACCTGGGCAAAGGGCGCATTGCTGATCCACATTTTACTCCCGTTTAAGACCACCAAGTCTCCCGCATCTTCAAAATGCGTCAACATGCCGCCGGGGTCGCTGCCATGATCGGGCTCCGTCAACCCAAAACAGCCCAGCCATTCACCACTGGCCAGCCTGGGTAAATATTTTTGTTTTTGCTGCTCGCTACCATAAGCATAAATCGGATACATCACCAAAGATCCCTGTACAGAAGCCGTTGAACGTACGCCACTGTCCCCTCTTTCCAACTCCTGCATCATGAGCCCGTAACTTATATAATCTAACCCACCTCCACCATACTCTGTTGGCACAGTAGGTCCAAAACAGCCCAAATCGCCCAACTGTTTTACAATCTGCCGGGGAATTCAGCACGCTGTGCATAGTCTTCAATAACGGGAGTGATCTCCTTTTTACATAAGACCGTACAGCATCACGTATCATTCTTTGCTCCTCGCTCAGCAATTCATCTACTTTAAAATAGTCGGGGCTTTCAAAAGGTCTTTTTATGCTCATAACTACGCTGTTTTACAAAAACAAAGGTAGCGGTAAAAGAAAACTTTACTTCTTTATTAAGCAAATATTCGCTGCAAGTGGCTGAAACATATCTCATAAAAGTTGGTATTAACCCTATGATGCACAAAACTGGCGAATTATTTGCTTGTTGAATGCATGCTCTCTTAAAATGTCTTGAGGCTATGGTATTTTTGACGTTTGCTTCTAAAAATGAGGCATGCAACTAAATTAAAAACTAAAGACAAACATGAAACAGCTACTCTTACCATTAATGATGCTACTGGCTACAACCTGCGTTGCGCAAATAGACAGCCTGAAGCGTGAAATGAACCTGCGTGATAAGGTGCTGAACGATATACAGAAAAGCTTCGACACAAGGAACAAAACACTGGACTCAACGGTTACGACGCTGGATCAAAGGCTTTCCTCGCTGGATAAATCGATTGCTCAATCGAAAACGCCAACGAAAAAGCCGATAAGCTGCAAGAACGTGTACAGGCAGTAGAAGAAAAACAAAAAGCTATTGAGCAAAACGAACTCAATCTTTTCCAGGCCAATTACCAATCGGCCATGGTGAACCTGGTTTCTATGGACAGGGAATAAAGCCTTTGCTGCTTTTCAATTCCACCAAGTCCTTTTTCAATGCCTTGAGCGAAACCGGTAACCCTATGAACTACGACGGCTATACCAAATGGTATAACCAGTATGCCGCTTATGTAAAGGAAAAAAAAAGCGGAAAGCCCGGTATTAAATGTCACCAGCAACCTTTTAAGCTTTGCCGGTAATTTTACCAAAGGCGCCCCTGTTACAGGACCTATTACTTCTGCGCTTTTTTCGAGCATGACAACCTATATTGATAATATCGGGAAAAAGGAAAAAGCCCTCAAAGAGCAAAGCGAACAGATGCTGACCCTTACCATGAAGATCAGCCAGTTTAATTACGACAATGATCGTATTGAAAACGAATGGGAATCGATCACAGCTGAATTACAGGATCTTCAAAATAAATATGATAAGTCGTTAAAGGAGAATTTGGCTATCATTAAAACTTCACCCGCAGACTTTCAATCCAATTTTTCCAAAGAAAATGATGCGGAGAAACGATACCAGTATCTGACAAAACTGAGGGACGAAGCTGCCAAATTTGTAAGCGAAGAACGCGTAAAAAATCCTAAAGACTGGCGTCAAAAGGCGTATATACAGATGAATGACGTGCAATCGTTAAAACAACGTTTTGGGCAGGTAACTTTCAGGATCAGCCAGAACCTGTTAAAATATAAGGAGCTGTTTGATAAGTATAAAGCAGATCCCCAGCTGGGTGCACGCATTAAAGACCTTGAAATAAAAATGAAGGAATTGCAGGAGTCTTTTGATAAAACCTTTGATCCGCTGGAGTACATTAATTCTGCTAACCGGATGTATAAAGTATAACTTCTATGCCGGATCATGGACAGTGAAATGCTTCGTGATGCATATCTACCGGTCACCGTGCGCAAATAAAAGACTTAGGCATTCCGGTGGTTTCACCGGCAGCCAATTGAAATCTGACAAATGATAGTGCCCCATGTTTTACGAAATTATTTTGTTATAAAATTCGTCACCGCCTTCCGGGTATCATCATCCGGGCGAGCCTTAGTTTTAAAAGAGCTATTTTCGCCCAGCAGTTTTTCTGAATCATTTAAGCGTTGAAGGCATGAGATTAACCCGATTGTTTAGTAGTTTCTTTCACAGTGAAAAATCCGGTGGGCTGGTACTCATTGTTTGTACCATACTTTCTATTGTATTGGCTAATTCTTCTTTCGGAGCGGCTTATCATCATCTCTGGGAGACGCAGTTAGGAGGAGGGTCAATTGAATACTGGATCAACGACGGGCTGATGACCATCTTCTTTTTGCTGATTGGTCTTGAACTGGAGCGGAGGTTTATATCGGCGAGCTCAGCAATATCAGGAATGCCTTGTTACCGATATTCGGCGCCATGGGTGGCATGCTGGTACCCGCCGGCATTTATCTGTTATTCAATTATGGCACCGGAACACAGTTAGGCGCCGGAATACCAATGGCAACAGACATTGCCTTTGCCCTGGCTGTTTTATCATTACTTGGTAAAAGGGTACCAGCGTCGCTCAAGGTTTTTTTAACAGCATTAGCGGTAATTGATGACTTAGGAGCCATCCTGGTTATTGCATTATTTTATTCAAAAGGCATACTATGGACTAACCTCGCCATTGCAATGGGCACCTGGTGCGTTTTGCTATTATTTAACCGGTTAAAAATCAGGAATCTTATTCCCTACCTCCTGGGAGGTATTATAATGTGGTGGTTTATGCTGCACTCCGGTGTACACGCCACCATTACCGGCGTGCTGCTTGCTTTTGCCATTCCATTCGGAAAAGGTGACAAAAATCGACCTCTTATATTTTGCAGGATTTTCTGCACAAGCCTGTAGCCTTTCTTATCCTCCCGGTTTTTGCTTTAGCCAATACCGCCATTTATATAAGTCCTGATTTTACGAACCTGGTAAACCAACGTTATAGCCAGGGCATAGCCCTGGGGCTGATCATTGGCAAACCGCTGGGGATTTTTACACTGTCTTTTATAGCGGTAAAAAGCAGGATATGCCACCTGGCCAGCGACCTGAACTGGAAAATGATCGTTGGTGCCGGTTGTTTGGGAGGCATTGGATTTACGATGTCTATCTTTATCGCGCTGCTGGCGTTTGAGCAACCCGACATTATCAATAACACCAAGCTGGTTATCCTTCTTGCATCCCTTGTATCGGGGCAATCGGCTTTATCCTGCTCCGTATCTTTTTGCGAAATAACCCGGAGGATCAGTCGGACGTACTCATCGAAAACGGATAATCAGATGTGCTGATACCTCTAGTTTTGTTGGGCTGCGCACCCATGCCTATATTAATTGTTCCTCCTTTTAACAGCTCAAAATGATCCAGATAATTCTTTGTACTGGCTTTCCCGTTAACTGAAACGGATTGCACATACCGGTTGAATGCACTGTTTTGCGGCGCATTAATCACCAGCTTTTGCCGTTCTCAAAAGTCAGCTCGGCTTTTTTAAATAAAGGAGTTCCTAAAACATATTGCGTGCTGGCAGGCGTAACCGGGTAAAAACCCAGTGCAGAAAATACATACCATGCCGAAGTTTGCCCATTATCCTCATCGCCACAATAGCCATCGGCCGAAGGGTTATATAACTTATTCATCACTTCCCTTATCCAGTATTGCGATTTCCAGGGCTGTCCTGCATAATTGTACAGGTAAGTCATGTGCTGAATAGGTTGATTGCCGTGCGCGTATTGTCCCATGTTGGTAATCTGCATTTCCCTCATTTCATGGATCACTGAACCGTAGTAAGAATAATCTCCAAAGTCGGGGGCATAATAAATATTGAGTCCAGCATGCGCACAAACATTTTATCCCCGCCCATTAACTGTTTTAAGCCTTCAATATCCTGGAACACGCTCCAGGAATAATGCCAGCTATTCCCTTCAGTAAAAGCGCCTCCCCATGAGTAAGGATTGAAAGGAGCATGAAAACTACCATCTTCGTTTTCGGGCGCATTAATAGGGTTTGCGGGTCGAAAAGTTTCTTATAGTTCATTGCGCGCTTTTTGTAAACATCTGTTTCAATTGCAGGTTTACCCAGCGCCTTTCCAAAAGCATAAATAGCATAGTCGTCATAAGCATACTCCAACGAGCGCGCTACGTTCTCACTGATCTTAACATTATTAGGAACATAACCCAGGCGATTGTAATACTCCACCCCTCGTCTTCCTGTAGCCTGGGGTCCTTCGTTATTAGCGCCATGCACGAGGGCCTGCCATAAGGTTTCAGCATCGTACCCCGTAGCCCTTTCAAATACGCTTCTGATACAACTGAGGCAGAATTGTTCCCTACCATTACCGCGCGATATCCGGGTGATGACCATTCGGGCAACCAGCCCCTTCTTTAAAATCACTGATTAATCCCTGCTGCATTTCTGTTGCAATGGAAGGATAAACGAAATGAAGAAACGGATATAAAGCCCGGAAGGTATCCCAAAAGCCCGTACCTGCGAATTTATAGCCCGGCTCTGCTTTGCCGGTATACGGACTGTAATGCACGATTTTGCCTGCTGCATCTTTTTCATACATTTTCAAAGGAAAGAACACCATGCGGTAAAGACACGAATAGAAGGTACGCATTTGTTCGTCAGTTCCTCCCGACACTTTCACTCGGCCGAGTATGTTGTTCCACTCATTGGCACCGCTGTTTTTAATTGCTTCAAAATCTTTGGTACCGATTTCGGATTTCAAATTTAATTCTGCCTGTTCGAAGCTGATAAAGGAAGAGGCGATTTTTGCATTCACCACATCACCCCGTTTCAATCCTTTAAAACCTATTACCGCGCCGGCATGCTTGCTTTTCATTTCATCTTTACCGGTAAACTTATCTTCATCCCAGGTTGCCTTATAGTCGAATTTCTTATCGAACTGAATAACGAAATAGTTTTTAAAGTTCTCCGGCACGCTACCGCTATTGCGGGTACTATAACCGATTATTTTGTTTTCTGACGGAATGATCTTAACATAAGAGCCGCGGTCGATCGCATCTACAATCACATAAGCGCTGTCTGTTTGCGGGAAGGTGAAACGGAAAAGAGCCGCTCGCTCGGTAGGTGTGATTTCTGTGGTAACGTCGGCATCGGCCAGGTACACTTTATAATAATGTGGCTGGGCCACTTCCGCTTTATGAGAAAACCAGCTTGCCCGGTCTTCTTCTTTAAAGCGCATTTTACCGGTTGCCGGCATGACAGCGAAATAGCCATAATCATTCATCCAGGGAGAAGGCTGATGCGTTTGTTTAAAGCCCACTATTTTATCGTCCTGGTATTTATATGCCCAACCATCTCCCATTCTGCCTGTTTGCGGCGTCCAGAGGTTCATTCCCCAGGGCCTTCCAATGGCAGGATACGTGTTACCATTCGATAGTTCGAACTTTGATAAAGTACCCATTAACGGATTTACGTAGCTGACAGGCTCCTGGGCCTTTACCGTGCCTGTTGCAACGAAAATTGCTGCAGCTATTAATGCCTTTGACCAGTTCATCAGGTAATTTTTAAGATGTGCTTTAAATGTTGTTTATGCTAATAATTGCGGTTTTTCTTTAAAGGTCTTCCAAAGCAACTCGCCAAACAAGGTATTTGCCCAAGCAAACCATTCACGCGTGAATTTTTTAGGGTCATTTTTATGGAAGGACTCATGCATAAAACCTGTACCGCCATGGGTCTTTCTCAACGTATCGATACTCCATTTTATTTCTTTATCGTCATTGGAGGTCAATGCCTTCATAATAATACTCATCGGCCAGATCATGTCCAGTCCGATATGGGGACCGCCGATACCTTCGGCCTGGCTGCCCTTAAAGAAAAATGGATTTTCGGCGGACCATACATAGTTCCGCGTATTTCTATAAACCGGGTCAGATGTGGCAACGCTGCCCAGGTAGGGCATGGCCAGCAGACTGGGCACATTGGCGTCGTCCATTAAATTATAACTGCCAAAACCATTTACTTCAAAAGCATAGATCTTACCAAAAGACGGATGTGTTGTAGTGGCATATTTTTTAACGCCGCATCTACTTCATGGGCAAGCGCATCCAGCTCGGCTGCCAGGCTATTATCTTTTGATATGGCTTTTACCATCTCTGCAGCCTGGCGCAGGCTGATCACCGCAAAAAAGTTAGACGGGATCAGGTACGCATAAATAGTAGCGTCGTCACTGGGCCGAAACATAGAACATATTAATCCATTAGGCTTAACCGGGTAGCCATAACCCGCCATGGGTATGCCATCCGTGGCCCAGGATGTTTCCCGTTCAAATTTATACGGTCCCAGGTTATCTTTACGCTGCTGCTCCTAAATGTTTTTAAGGTGGCGATTACAGATTGTTTCCAACCGGCATCAAACGGGCTGGTGTCGCCTGTTAGCTTCCAGAAGCGATAGGCTAAACGAATAGGATAACATAAAGAATCGATTTCCCATTTTCTTTCATGAATACCCGGCTTCATGTCGGTTCTGTCGCTTTCTTTCCATTTACTGATCTTGGCATCATCGTTATAGAAAGCATTGGCATACGGGTCTTTTAAAATAAAATGCACCTGTTTATTAATTACGCCGGCGATCAGCTTATGTAGCTTTGAATCTTCTTTAGCAAATTGAAGATAAGGATACACCTGCGCAGAACTGTCCCTTAACCACATCGCATCAATGTCACCCGTTATTACATACGTGTCCGGCTTCCCGTTTTGTTCGCTATAAAAACAGTCGTATCCAGGGTATTGGGAAAACAATTATTAAACAACCATCCCAGTTCTTTATTAGCTACTTTAGACTGAAATGCTTTAATCGCATTTTCAATTACATCGCTTTTAAAATGTCTTTTGGATACCGGCCAGCGCACTTCCGGAAAGCTTTGTGAAGTTTGCGCAAAGGAAAATTTATTCAACGCAAGGCCAGCGCCTAATACGCTTGTATTTTGAAGAAATGTTTTTCGATTCATATTGATCTTTTTATCGGTTATTGTTTTTAGTAATTAGTTCCAGAGTAACGCTGCACCAAATACACCTGCGCTATCACCTAAAACGGGTTTACGTATTGGCGTTGTAAGTTGCCCGTTATTAAAAATATACTTTTAATGCGTTCAAACCCCTCTGTATACAGCAAATCAACATTACCTACTCCACCACCGATTATTATCAGGCCAGGATCTATTATATTAATTACCGAGGACATTGCCTTCCCATAATATTCCAATAAGCGTTCTACCACTGCACTTGCATGTTCATCCGAAGAAGACAGATGTTTCTCAATAATAAGATTCAGCTTCAAAGGAGTGCCACTTAATTTCTCATAAGCCCGTTCTAATGCCGGTCCGGATATAACTGTTTCAACGCAGCCCCGTTTGCTGCAATAACAAAGTTCGCCACCTTCTTCCAATATATTGTGCCCCATTCTCCTCCTATACCATGATGCCCGTTAATAATTTTCTGGTTTACCACCAGGCCGCCACCTACGCCGGTACCCATGATTATACCCCAAACCACTTCTGCATCAGGATAATCTTTACCGGCACCCATCATGGCTTCAGCCAATGCAAAACAATTAGCATCATTAGCCAACCTTACAGGAATAGCTAATACCCGTTCCAGATCTTCCTGCATTCGCCGTCCGTTCATACAGGTGGTATTGCAATTCTTCATAGTTTGCGTTTCGGGTTCCAATACCCTGGCGTTGCAAGACCGAGCCTTGTCGGCATTTCGCCAACATGTTGAGCTACCTGCTGAATCAACTTACTGATTTGGGAAAGAATATGATCATATCCTTTTTCAGCTTCGGTGGAAATTCTTTCACGCCTGACCACTGCTAAGGTTGCTGCGTCTAAAACCGCACACTCAATTTTGGTTCCTCCCAGGTCAATACCCCAAATATTCATATTTCTTTTATTTATCGTTTAGCTTCCTGTTACCGGGTTTCTATCACCAGGTCTTTTCCCTGCTGTAACTGGTTATGTTTTATAAGATAGCCATTAATCTTTTGGCCGCCGTAGGTAATCTTTTGAATTCGCTCGCCATTACCTCTCCGCGTAATTGTAAACGGTTGTGCGCCCTGCAGATCAAACCGAACCTTATCAAACAAAGGTACTGTTACCAGGTACTCCGGATCTGCGGGCGAATAGGTATATAGCCCCAACGCATTCATAACGTACCATGCCGACATTTCGCCGGCATCATCCATACCTGAATACGCTAACCGCTCCGGCCCCATCCTATAATATTTACTCATGATGAGGTTTAAGATCTTTTGTGCTTTCTCCTGCCTGCCTATAAAATAATACAAATAAGGAGTGCTATGCCCCGGCTGTTACCATGGCAATACTGACCGATAAATGTGGTAAGATTATGCGCTTCATACCCCTTCCATGGAATAGTGAATAAAGAATCCAGCTTTTTCTCAAAGGCGGCTTTTCCGGGATATAAGGCAATAAAGGCTTCGGGGTTATGCGGCGCAAAAAGGTAGATTGCCACCCGTTTGCCTCGCGGTACATATATTCAAAATAAGGCTGCTCGGGGTTAAAGGGAGTTATCCATTCACCGTTAGCCAGGCGGCCACGCATCAGTTGCGTTACAGGATCGAAAAGATGTTTGTAGCTATCTGTACGCTTCATTAAAGCCTGGTAATTTTTGGAATCTCCCAAAGCTTTAGCCAACAAAGCGGTAGCGTAATCATCATAAGCATACTCCTGTGTTTTGGTAACGGCTGCTTTAGCAACGGTTTCCAGGCGAGGTTCTTTACATCCATTTCCGAGATCCATCCCCTTTCTATATATTCTTTCAGGTGAGGGCGGCCACCCTTACCATCTACAAAAGCATTGTTCAACAATAGTTGATATGCCTTTTGCACGTCGAAGTCCTTTATGCCCCTGAGGTAACTGCCTGCAACGAAAGCAGCATGATCGCCATGAAAAAGGTGGGCATAAAACCTCTTATTGCTCCCCTGTCGGTAATAGATTTGATAACGTCAGTAGCCACATCAGGAGATAGCATACCCAGTAAGATGAGTTTATTCCGATAGTCGTCCCAGAAAGAAGGATCACTAAAATACCTGAAGCCTTTGTTTACGATCTCTCCTTTTGCATTCTTAAAAGCGCCATTTACATCACTTAACAAAATGGGCCATAGAAAAGACCGGTATAAAGTTGAATAGAAGGTTTCTTTTTGGTCTTCGGTGCCTCCCGATACCTGAATTTTTGACAATAGCGTTTCCCAGGTACTCGTAGCTTCTGTATGAATCTGTTCAAAACTTTTACCCGCCATTTCAGCTTCCAGGTTCATCCGGGCATTTTCTATACTTACGTAGGAAAAGCCACTTTTACCTCAAGCGGATCATTTACCTCTTTATCTATATAATTAACAACGCTTACTTCGGCATCGCCCTCTTTCACCGTTTCTATGTTACGGATCTTATAATTGGAGATGGCATAGAAATAAAAATCGGCACCCGTTTTCTGATTACCTGTAAAAACGCTGTCATTTTTTTCAATTTTCCAGGCATTCACCCTTTCGTTCGAACGCGCGAGATCAGCCAGCAGCTTCTTACCCTGCCCGTTTTTATACGTATACTTATGAAAAAAGCACACCGGAGCGTTGAAGTAACTTCCGCATTGATATCATATTTATCGAGATACACCTGGTAATAGCCTGGCCTGGCAGACTCACGGGTATGTTTAAACGGAGAGTAATACGTTTGGGGCTGTACGTTTCCGCTTACTGCAATCAGCGGCACATAGCAAAGATTCCAATGACCTTTGCTGGTATGTGCAAAAGCATATACTACCGTATCTTCATATTGGTATCCCGAGCCGCTACGCCACATGGTAACAGGGGTTACCTGCACCATCGAATTAGGCAGGGTTGCCCCGGGGTAGGTTTCACCACCCCATGCCCTGCGAGTAGGTTTATAGCCTAAGTCCGCACTATCCCATAATGTAGTAGTACCCATGAAGGTATTTACGTAATCGGTAAGGTGCTTCGTACCTGCCTGTCCAAAACCAATCGCGGTTATCAACAAACCAGCTGTTACTAAAATCAATCTTATTTTTCCGAACATGGCATTTTAATAGAGGAATGAGTAATCAATCGCCGGCAATCATCAGACGAAAAGCCAAATTTAAAAAAATATTGAAAAGGCAAAATCGTTTTTGCGATAAAGATATATATTTGATGAGGAGAAAATAAAATTATTCTTCAATAAGAACAGGCCTTGCCTGTATAACGATTCGTTTTTTTGTCATACTATATTTTCATGATGCATGAATGAAGACCGCAAACGATACCTGCTTTTAATGATTGCCGGGAACGATGATCAGGGGCATTTGATGAGCTGTTTACATTTTATTTCCCCGGACTGGTTTCTTTTGCGTCTAATATTCTGGAAGACAGGCAGCAGGCAGAAGAGGTGGTAGAAGATGTATTTTTAAAACTATGGCAGAACAGAAAAACCATGGTATCCATTAAAAGCCCCTCCCATTATATTTATACCGCAGTTAAGTATACGGCACTTAGCGCCTTAAAAAAGCAAAATATCATCTTTTACGAAGATTATTCGGACGATGCAGCGTTAACCTACTCAAGCCCCGAGTCTGACTATATCAGTAACGAGAACATTACCCGAATTAACGAAGCTATTAACCAGCTCCCACCCAAATGCAGGCTGATCTTCAGATTAATAAAAGAAGAAGGTCTAAAATATGATGAAGTCGCCCAACTACTGCAACTTTCCGTTAAAACCATTGAAAGCCAGATGACTATTGCTATTAAGAAGCTAACGGCTGCCATTCAGCAAATGCTTCCGGACATGGCGGAACAGCTTCCAAGAAAAAAAAGCATAATTTTTTTACACCTTTTAGGGGTTTGATCGTTTTAAAACCGACTTATACCGGTATAGCGGTTAAAAATGGACAGAAACAGGCTTATTGAGTTGCTTACAAAAAGGGAATCGGGCATTATTACTTTACCTGAAGCCAGGGAGCTTAATGAGCATTTGAAAGGGGACCCGGATGATAGCCAGTTAGCAGACCTGTTAGGTAAAACACTGAAAGGCCATTTTCATCAACAGGAAAGCGTTGAATCCACCTATCTTACCAAACGCCTTCAAAAATTACATGAGCAAATCAGGCTGGAAGACAATACCGCCAACGTGGTTGAAAAACCTAAAGGTAGCTTCAAAAAAATGGCATGGGCTGTTGCTGCAGCATTAGTTTTGGCGTTGGGAAGCGTAGCCATATACATCCAACTTACCCATAGCGATCCGGCAGATCACTCTAAAAATATCCTTACTACCAAGAAGGGTTCCAAATCAAACCTGGTATTACCGGACGGTACCAGGGTACTGCTCAATTCGGACACACGTTTGAGTTATAACCAGTCTTTCGGAAAGCAGGCAAGAGAGGTAACACTGGAAGGCGAAGCCTATTTTGAAGTGGTAAAAGATGCCCAGCATCCCTTTATCGTACATACCAATGCAATGGATATAAAGGTGTTGGGAACCGTTTTTAACGTACGGGCCTACCACAATGAAAAGAACACACAAACTACTTTGCTGGAAGGCTCGGTAGAAGTAATACTGAATAAAAGAAATGAGCGCAACCTGGTGGTATTAAAGCCTCATGAAAAGATAGTGGTGAATAACCATCCGGGGCATGAAGTTCCGTTAAAAGCGGATGAGGGGCCAGTTGCAGATATTTCGGTGATGACCATCAAAACGAATGCAGAAGATTCGAGTATACTTGAAACGGACTGGACGAAAAACAAACTGGCCTTTGACCAGGCCCGGTACAGCGAGGTATTCCCTGAACTGGAGCGTTGGTATGGGGTAACGATTACCGTTAAGGATTCGGCGATCTTAACAAGAAAGATCAGCGGCATTTACGAAAACGAAAGCCTTAGCGATGTAATGGAGTCTCTTAAACTGGCTACCGGATTCCGGTATACCATCGACGGCAATAACCTGAAAATATATAAATAAATTCTTCACCCAAAAATACACATGAAATAAAAAAGCGACTATAAAAAAATGGCAGAAAATGCTGGAACATTTTCCGCCGTAAAAACGACAGTTAAACTTGCCTGAGAAGCAATAAAACCATCATCTAAAATAGATAACGAAAGTATGAAAAAAATGATCGCCTTGCCATGCGGGGGAGCGGTATTGTCTTATTAAATATCTGCTGCTAATGAAATGTTCTCTTATCATTATTCTATTAACTTCTTTTCAGTCCATTGCCTTTACAGGAACAGCGCAGGACCTGATCAGTATGCGGGTTAATAACAAATCTTTTTCCCAGGTACTGAAAACGATTGAAGCCAAATATTCGTACCGGTTTGTTTACAGCGATAGCGTGGCTTTAAGCCGATATAAAGTAAACCTTGATGTAAAAGACGCTTCTATCGAAAAAGTAATGAGCCAGCTACTGGATAATACGGGATTCACTTACAAAAAGTCAACAAAAACCTTGTAGCGATTACACCGGGCGGTGTGATAAATAAAGCCGAGTATGAAGTAAGGGGTAAAGTCATCGACACAACGGGAGCGCCCGTTGCCGGAGCCAGTGTACTGGAGAAGGGAACCAGTAATGGCACCACCACGCAATCGGACGGCAGCTTTATACTGACGGTAGCCAGCAAAAGCGCCACGCTCATTATTTCTATGGTAGGTTATAATGAAAAAGAAATAGCCATTACGGCAAACGACCTGGGCCCTATACTGCTTACCGCAGCTACTCAGCAACTTGAAGATGTAATTGTGATTGGTTACGGAACCACTACCAGGAAAGATGTAACAGGCGCTGTTGACCAAATCAAAGCTTCCCAATTTGAAGACAGGCCGGTGGGTAACGTTACGCAGGCATTGCAGGGTGCGGCGCCCAGCCTGGTGATACAGCAACGCAGTATGAATCCCAACGGGAATGATATGAATATCAATGTTCGTGGTATTTCTACCATGAATAACAACGCGCCGTTAATTGTGATTGACGGCCTTATTACCGATGGAGCCAGCCTGAACCAGCTTAACCCAACCGACATACAAAGTGTTTCCGTTTTAAAAGACGCGGGTACTTCTGCTATTTATGGATCCCGATCGGCAAACGGGGTGATATTAGTTACTACCAAGCGGGGTAGCAAAACCAAAAACCCACGGTAAGCTTAAATGGACAGATGGGATGGCAGGATCCCAAGATATTGTTTACACCGGTACAGGGATACCAAAACGCGACGTTAAAAAACCTGGCTTTAACAAATATTGGCTCTTCGCCCGAGTTTACTCCTGAGCAGATACAGGACCTGTACCAGCACCGGAATGAAGAGGAATGGAATTTCTACCAGATACTGCAACCGGCATTGCAACAAACTTACAACCTGCGCGTATCGGGCGGAAGTCAGAATACCACATATATGTTTTCGGGGGCTTTTTCGACCAGGGAAGCAACTTCATAGGCAATTACGGTATAACTCGCTACAACCTTAGGTCTAACATTACTACGGAGATCGGTCCACTTAAGCTCACTTCCATTATTGCTTATACCCGCAACAACTCCAATAACACCACAGCCGGCAATGCTATTATTAACTCCAGTCGCATTCCTCCCTACTACTACTATCGTATGCAAGCAGAGAACGGTAAATACCTGGTGAATAATGCGCTGACCGATCAGAACCCTTTGGGAGAACTGAGGCAGGGTGGGTTTATTGATGACAAGAATGATTATATCAATGCCAATTTCAATGCAGAGCTAAAACTGTTTGCGGGCTTAAAGCTCAGAGGTGGTGGGCGCTGATGTGTATGGCAATACACAGTTTAGCCGCCGGATGGAGTTCCCGCTTTATCCGAGCGCAGATGCGGCAGTACCTTCACTAACCATGAACCCCAGACGAGAAACTTCTGACTACAACCGGAAGATCAGCCTGATGAACTACCAGTTGATGCTGGACTACAATAAAAATTTGGCCAGCATAATATCACTGGTTTGCTGGGCGCGTCGAACGAATCTTATACCAGTCGCGAAAGCAGAACTACTTACTGGTATACTGACTCTCTTTAGGCATCCCTACTTCGGGCACAATCATTGACGAAAACCGCGATAATACTTACCTGACCACAAACCCGGGCCGCACCTTACAAAGCAGCCTGAATTCTGTATTTGGACGTGTAGGTTATTCTTTCAAAAACACTTATACCGCCGAAGTAAATTTCAGGTATGATGGATCATCGAAATTTTCCAGGAAATATCGCTGGGGCTTTTTCCCTTCTGCATCGTTGGGATGGACATTGACCAACGAAGCCTTTATGAAAAAACTATAAAAATACTGTAGGCGACCTGAAAATAAGGGCCAGCTATGGTGTGCTGGGTAACCAGGCTATCGGCGATTACAAATACATCACACGATATACCCTGTTCCCTAATACTTATATAGTGGGAGACTCGGCTCTTGCGGGTGCTGGTTTTGTATACGGCAACGAAGAGTTGAGATGGGAAACCACTCATAACAGCAATATTGGTATCGATGCAACATTCCTTCACAACAAATTGACCATCTCTGCCGATTACTTCCATAAAAGAATCAAGGATATCCTTGTGCCACCAGCCATCCCGCTTGCATTTGGTACCCAGCTGGAAGAATTTAATGCGGGTGAGATGACCAACCAGGGATGGGAGCTCAATATCGGATACCGCTTTAATACGGGTGCATTTGCTCATAGCATCACAGGCAATATAGGAGACTCATGGAATAAGGTTACCAAATTTGACGGGTTTGAACAGATCAGTACTGCAGACAATATCGACAAACTTACCCGCGTAGGAGTACCGCTGAATGCCTATTATGGATTAAAAACTGATGGCTATTTCCAGTCGATGCAGGAGATAGAAACGGCTGCTTTACCTGTGGGCTTGAGCGCTTCCGATCTTAAACCAGGCGATGTAAAATATGTGGACCGGAATAATGATGGCGTAATCGACTCAAAAGACCGTTATATATTGGGTTACGGATTTCCCCGGTACACTTTTGGTCTTACTTACAATGTAAGTTTCAAAGGTCTTGACTTCTCCATGTTCTGGCAGGGAGTGGGTAAAAGGGATATGTTTGTACGTGGTGAGCTGGTAGAACCTTTCCACGAAAACTACTCTTATGTAATTTACCAGCACCAACTGGATTACTGGACGCCCACCAATACCGGAGCGCGCTGGCCAAGGCTAACAGCAACGGGGTCTCCATCCCGTCAAAACAATTATGGCCGCGGGTCAGACCTCTATCAATTTAATGGCGCTTATGCAAGGCTTAAGAATATTCAACTGGGTTATACCGTACCCAACAGTTTAACGCAAAAGATCGGTATACAGAAAGCCAGGTTATATGTAAACGCCCAAAACCTTATTACGTTGTCAAAAGAATCGTGGATTGACCCTGAGTCATCAGAATTCAACTCTAATATGGATGGCGCCGCTAACAGCGGTCGTAATTACCCAACATTACGTTACTATGGTTTTGGATTAGATATTCAATTTTAAAGATAATTAGGTATGAAGCATATAAATTTCAGATGGAACATAGCCGCTTTCTTCCTGGCTATCCTGTTCAGCAATTGCAATAAAATGGACCTGCAGCCGGTAGGTGAATATACAGATGATAACTACTGGCTATCTGCAGCTAACTCCGACCTTATGGTGAATATGGCCTATAGCCAGATGTACTCTGCCGACAAAATGTGGAATGATGAAGCATTAAGTGACAATGTATTTGAAGGAAGATCGAATACGAGCCAGCGTATCATCCGCAACGGTAATGCAGACCCCTCACTGGCGCTCTTTCGCGACGAATGGAAGCAAGGCTACGAGGCTTTAAAAACCTGTCATATTTATTTAGCCAATGTAGACCGGGTGCCCAATATGTCTGCCACTTTTAAACAACAACGTATAGCCGAGATCCGCTTTATAAGAGCATACGTTTACTTCAGGCTGGTTAACTTCTTTGGTGCAGTACCTTTCTCTACCAGCGATATCAACCTCGCGGAGTCGCGTACCATACCCAGAACAGACAAAGCACAGATCCTGTCATTTATTCACCAGGAGCTGGATGAGGTAATGCAAATACTTCCTTCCAAAAACAATCTTTCGGGGTTGGACAAAGCCCGGGCCAGTAAAGGCGCGGCCTGTGCCTTACAAGCCAGGGCTTACCTGTACGAAAGCAACTGGCAGGAAGTAGCTACTTATACCGACAGTCTTATTAACAACCCCGAAAAATTTGGCAGCTATAGCCTCTTCCCCGATTATGCCGGGTTATTTACGGTGGCCAATGAGTATAACTCAGAAGTTATTTTTGACTATGGTTACCTGATCGATAAAAAACCTGGTCTAAATACTACGACGCTGCTCCCCTGTCGCTGGGCGCGCGCTTAAATGCTTATGCGCCCTTACAGGAACTGGTAGATAGTTATGTAATGCTGAATGGCCGGAACATTACAGAGGAATCATCCTATAACGACAACAATCCATATGTTAGTCGCGACCCCCGTTTAGCGGCCACCGTTGTATATGATGGCGGTACCATACAGAAACTGGATGGCTCTACCACTACTATCCGTACCAGACCCGGTACAAACACACCAGACAGCTATGTGAACGCGGCATCAAACTCTACTTCTACCGGTTATTATATCAAAAAGTACTATGATGTAAAAGCTAACGCCACTTTTCAATCGGGCCTGAACATTATCATGCTTCGATATGCCGATGTATTGCTGATGAATGCAGAAGCAAAGTTTGAACTGGGTCAGATGAACGCAACTGTTTGGGACAAAACCATAAAAGCCATTCGCACCCGGGCAGGATTTACACAGGCTTCGGCCCTCGATTACCCCGGAAGTTTATCCACAGCTCAGATGCGTAATACTATACGAAACGAACGCCGGAGCGAGCTGGCTTTGGAAGGGCTGCGGTATTTTGATATAATACGTTGGAAAGCGGGTTTACAGTATTTAAACGGTGTGGCGCATGGCGCAAAATTTGCCAATAACAGCACCGCTTATATTGTATTAGACACCCGGAAATTTGATGAAGGCAGGGACTATTTATGGTCGGTGCCCCGGTCGGAAATTGACCTGAACAAAAATTTACTGCCCAACAATCCGGGATACGGAAACTAAAACATTACTACAAAATTCTTCACAAATGAAACGGAGCACGATAAATATTTCTCACACAGCGGGAATGTATATGCGGAGTTCCATCCGACCATTAAAAAAAAAAAACATACAGATGAAAAATATAATTGTAACATCTCTTTACTCACTATTGGTTGCAGCCTTATTCTTTAGCTGTAAAAAGGAGGACATGAATTACAAAGATGTCAATATTACCGCGGTTAAAACTTTGTATTCTCCTGTTAACAACCGTTCGGTTAAATTATTAAGCTCGGCTTCTGCTTCACTGTATTTTGAATGGGAAGCAGTAAAAGCAGAAGACGGAGGCGCCGCTTCTTATGAAGTGGTATTTGATAAGGTTAGCGGAGATTTTTCCAATCCTTTATATAAAATTGTTTCCGACAATAACGGTTTCTCCAATGGCGCTACCATCACCCATAAGATCCTGAACCGGATCGCTGGTTTGGCGGGCGTTGCTCCGGGAGGTACCGGTGAGGTAAAATGGACGGTATTCGCTTCACGCGGTATCAATGTCGCCAAATCCGATCAATCATCAGCACTCAGCATTACAGCCCTGCAAGGCTTTGCCGACCTTCCTGACGAAGTATTCATTACAGGCGAAGGCTCTGAAACCGGTACTAATCTTGCACAAGCCATGCCGTTCAAATTAAATGCACCTGGAGAGTTTGAGATCTATACCAGGCTGGAAGCGGGCAAAGCCTATTATTTTACCGACCGCAATAACGGTAAGCCGCGCATCTTTTATTCAGACAATGGTAGTTCTTTAAAAGAAGCGGCGGAAACCGGTGCTATTACGGCGTCAAAAACGGCTGTATACCGCATTAATCTAGACTTTAATACCGCTACTATTGCTTATACCGAGATCACATCTATAGGCCTCTTCTTTAGTCCTGAAAACAGGGTATTATTCAATCTACCCTACCAGGGCAAAGGCATATGGAAAGGAACCGGCGTTATAACTTTCAGGCAGGAATCGTGGGGAAGAGATGAACGTTATAAGTTCCAGATGCAAACTGTGTCGAACGGGGCAAATGTAGTAGCGCAACTAGGTACCGTAACAGGTACTGATAGTCCGCCCAATGCTTCTTCCCCGGCATCTTATTACTATTTAAGGGTACTACCCAACACCTCTCAGTGGGATGACAAATGGAAGTTCATGCCGGCTGTTGATGGCAAATCAACTACCATCACGGTATCAATGCAAGGCACTGCTCCTTACACTCATTCTGTACAAGTAAACTAATAACAAAATGAGAAATAATATTTTGATCATAACAATAGTTGCCTGCCTGCTTGGGTCTTGCTCCAAGTATGAAGATGTATATACATACGGCAATGGACAAGAAATCAACTGGAGCGCCGCTGCAGACAGTTCCACGAATTCGCTGATCCGCCAGTTCTGGAACGAAGGAGGCTACTTTAATTACGGCAGCAACGGGTCGGACAATGGGTTTCAGTACTGGCCCAATGCCCATGCCATGGACGTAGTGATTGACGCTTTTATCCGCACCAGTAATACGCAATACAGCAGCTATTTTGATAAGTGGTTCACGGGCGTTAAAGCCAAAAACGGAAATACTTACTATAACGTATTCTATGATGATATGGAATGGAATGCTCTTACTTTTGTAAGGCTTTACGACGTAACTAAAGATAATAAATACCTGGCCGCAGCAAGGGATTTATGGAACGATATCATAAAGGGCTGGAACGACACTTATGCAGAAGGCGGCGTAGCCTGGCGTAAGGATATGCTGTACAGCAAAAACGCCTGCTCTAACGGGCCCGCAGCGATTCTCGCTGCAAGGTTGTATAATATCACCAAAGAAGAGTTGTTTAAAACATGGGCCATTAAAATATACAACTGGGAAAAGAACACGTTGTACGAGTGGGCAACCGGAGGCATTTATGATAACATCAACGGGGAGAGCGGCGCCATTAATAAAGTAGTATTAACCTACAACACTGGTACTTTTGTAGGTGCGGCTGTAGAGCTGCATAAAATAACCGGCGATGTCACCTACCTGAACGATGCGCAGAAATGTGCCAACTATACTATTACCAAGTGTATCGACTCTGGCAACAATGTGCTGCGCGATGAAGGGACCGGCGACAATGCTTTATTTAAAGGCATCTTTATCCGGTTTTATTTAATGCTGATACAGGAGCCGGGGTTAAATGAAGATTACAGGAAAAAATTCATCAACTTTTTAACAACAATGCCGTCAATGTATGGAGCAAAGCTACTTTCAAAAACTCCTTATTATTCGGTCCTTCATGGATTGCCCCACCAGCAGGCGAGGCGCAGCTAACCGCCCAGGCCAGCGCTGGCATGATGGTAGAAGCCAAAGCGGCATTTGACAAAGCAGGTATCCAATAAATTGATATACGTTTTTGACCCTGACAAGAAGCGTTTTCAGGGACCTAAACCTGGAGACAAAGAAAGAGGCCATCGGCCTCTTTCTGATTTTATGGAATTGATGGAGAATTAAGACTATTAAATTAACCGGGATGTTGCGAAGGCAGAAAGTATAAGTCGAAGTAAATCTCATTTCTCTGCGCCCTTGGGTCTTCGTGGTAAATCTGCCCGTTTAAAATGCTTGCTTCAACAAGCGGTCTCTACCTCGACACCGAAAATGGCAAATCTGCATCTTCTACTCCTCTTTTATAATTGGGTGTAGCGCTCATTTGCAGGTTAAATTCGCCTCCCTTTGTTATATCTCTATAAGTCAGGTAATTTTTATTGTACAACTTATTGTTCAAACGGGCGTCCGCTATATAAACATTCTGGCTGCTGTTACCCTTAGCATTGATCACAAACTTCTTCCCATTCTCTAATGAGATCGTAATCTTTTTAAACATAGGACTACCCAATACATACTGGTCTGTTCCGGGACAAACGCTGTAAAATCCCATGGCACTTAGCACATACCATGAAGAGGTTTGCCCCTGGTCTTCATCTCCCGGGTAACCATTCTCTGTGGCATTATATAGTTTGCTCATTACTTCTCTTGTTCGTTGCTGTGACTTCCATGGCTGGCGGGCATAGTTATATAAATAAGGCATGTGCTGTATGGGTTGATTGCCGTGCGCATACTGTCCCATATTGGCCATCACCATTTCAGTCATCTCATGGATCATAAATCCATACGTACCTACTTTTACGGTATTGGGAACCGTAAACACTGAATCCAGCTTGGCACAAAACTTTTCATCTCCTCCTACCAGGTTAATTAAACCCTTCATATCATGAAATACCGACCATACCCAATGCCAGGCATTGCCTTCGGTAAAAGGCCCGCCCCATTCCACCGGGTCAAAGTTATTGCCCCAGTTCCCGCTCCTGTCTTTGGCTCGCATAAATAACGTAGCCGGGTCAAATACATTTTTATAGTTAAACATCTTCCCTGCAAAAGCATCCCGGTATTTTTGATGATTGACTGCTTTTGCCAGGGTATAGCCACAAAAATCGTCGTAAGCATATTCCAGTGTTTTGGCCGTAGCTTCTCGTACTTCAGGATACGGCACATAACCCATCGTATTATAATCTTTGTAACCATCTCTTCCATTGGCAGGTCCCCATGGACCTTTATTATTGGCTTCATGATAATAAGCATCTAATGCCTTTTGCGGATCGAAGGTATGCAGGCCTTTTGCCCATGCATCTGCCAGCAAAGAAATAGCATGGTTACCGATCATACTACCCTGCTCGTTGGGAAATGACCAGGATGGCAGCCAGCCACATTGCTCCTGCGCGTTGAGCAACGCCTGCATGTAGCGGCCATGCTGTGTGGGATACAGTAGTATATTTAAAGGGAACTGCGCTCTGAAAGTATCCCAGAACCCTGTATCGGTAAACATATATCCTTTATGCACTTTAGCATCATAAGGACTAAAATAATAAGGTTGGCCATTTTGATCGATTTCATAAAACGCTCTTGAAAAAAGACTGGCCCTGAAAAAGCAGGAATAAAAAGTAGCTTTATCTTCTTCGGAATCTCCTTCTACTAAAATTCTTTTCAAATGCTGGTTCCACACTTTCTCTGCTCTTGCTTTAGTAACCTCCAGGCTCTTATCAGCCCCCAACTCCTTCTGCAAAGTCAGCTGCGCCTGTTCAGGACTAATATAAGAAGATGCTACCTTCACCTGAACCTTTACACCGGGTTTGAACTCGATATAAGCGCCCCTGCCCTTCCCTTCAGCTTTTTTATTACCGGCATTAATTTGATTCTTTTCATTTTCCCAGGTACCATAGGATGTAAAAGGCTGATCGAAGTAAAGCACAAAATGATTTTTCCAGCCGCGTTGAAAACCATGCCCGTTATTTACAAAGCCCGTAATCATCTTTTGTTCCGGGAAAATTTCAACGCCGCTCAAACCGGTATAGCCATCCAGCACCAGGTAAGCCTTTCTACCTTGCGGGAAACTAAAACGCAGGTGGGCGCCCCTTTCTGAAGGCGACATTTCTGTAGTGATATTATTTTCGAAACTCACTTTATAATAATGAGGTTTGCCTATTTCCTTTTCATGCCGGAACTCGGCAGCACGGTCATCCTCGTTCACCACCAGGTTATCAACTACGGGCATTAAAGAAAAAACTGCATAGTCATTAGACCAGGAACTACACTGGTGAGCCTGTTGAAATCCGCGTATTTTCTTCTTCGTGTATTGGTATTTCCAACCGTCGCCGTTTTTACCTGTTTGTGGCGTCCAGGTATGCATAGCAAAAGGTAAGGCCGTTGTAGGATAGGTATTACCTCTTGTTAGCTCAAAGCTGGAATTGGTTCCTGCAAAGTATTCACATACTGCACTAAATCCTGCGCCGGTAACGAAATTGCAATAGTGCCCGTAACAGCTATCATCAAAAACTTCAAACTCATTAAATGCATATTATTTAAATGTAATCAATCTCCACTCTGTTATCTGGAATAAATTATTACCATTATTCTCATCAACCTGCCAGCGATAATAGCTGTAAGAAGCGTCATTATTAAATTCATACATGATTGTCTGGGTACGGCCACTAAACGACTGATTTATTCTTTTATCCAGCTCTGTCCATGTAGCTCCGTCGTTAGATCCCAAAAGTTTCCAGCTTTTTGGATCTCTTTCGGAAGCATCATTACCAGATGTAAGTTTATATGCCTGTATGGATATAGGTTGTGGAAACTTCAGCTGCATCCATAATACAATAGGAAACCCGTCTGTAAGAAATTTAGTACCCAGGTTGTTATCCACCAGCTTTTTAGATCCTTCTCCCGCATCAGGGCCACCGCCATTGTCTTTGGAGACAGATAAAGCGCCTGATTCTGTAAGATCGGTTTCCTTACGGGAAATTTTTATTTTAAAATAGGCGGTGCGGAGATCTTCATTTATTACTCCTGAAGAAGCACTCTGCAATATAACCGGCAGTAAATATTCGGCATCTTTGGGCAGGGATTTGGTACTAACAGTAACTTTAATACCATCCGAAGTGGTTCTACCCGCTTTTATTACCGCGTTTAGTCCCGATATAGTATACTTATCTACAGGAAGATTTTTATATGCGGTTGAATGGCTGGCGTTATACGACGCAATTAATCCGGTGTCTATTTTAAAATTGAGCTGAACATCCTGCTGCGGGTAGAGTTGTCCTCCATAAGCACCTCCAAAGGTGAAGGACTGTGCGGTATCAGCAATTAACAGATTAACGCTGCTACGGGCATCTATAGCCTGCGTCATATATATGATACCCTCTTCGCTGGTAATCTCCTTTTTTTTTATCACAGGATAAAATGAGTATGCATAAACTGATACACATTACTATTGTTTTTAAATAATTTCTCATCTTAAAAAGGTTTTAGTTTACAGTAATTAAATTTAGTTTTACAGAACATTAATTCCATTGAATGTTTACCCGAACTCCTGCGCTTTTGTTAGTGAAGCGAAGCAGCAGAGTTCTGGTTCTTCCATCCCATTCACGGGAAGTTGCAATAGCCTCTTCTGTGGATGTAGTTGCGGTTATAGATACAGGCTCCTTAGGTAGCCTTATGCGCATAACATTATTTGTTTCAGACGGACTCTTCGCTACAAAACTATACGTACCAGAAGTAATTTTTTCGTTATAAATCCTTGCTGCCGCCGCTATTACTTTAGGCTGATCCGACGTAAGAGACGAGAGGTCGTATAAAAATGACTGAGAACCGGGCTGCACTTCCTTTGCATTTAATACAGGAAGTCCGGGATCAAATAAGTCCACTATAGGGCCTGGTATTTTAAGTGGCGTCTTATTCTCATTTTCATCCATTACAGCAGCTACAATATATGGTCCACGCTTTACTTCAAAATTATTTTTCAGAATTAACCGGCTACCTGTATACCTTTGATAAGCGTCTCCAACTTTACTTACATACGTCCAGTCTGACCTCGGTTCTATTACCAGCTCTTTTGGATCTTTTCTATTAACAGACACCATACCTTTACCCGCTTTAACAAATTCGCCACCATTGGCTGATATATTGCTTAAACCCAACTGGCGAAAAAGGTGTTCGGACGGCGCACTGTAAGTTTTCCCTTCCGTATTCCACCATTCCCGAACAGCCTGAAAAGGATCGTTATCTCTTCCATAGTAAATTAACACTCCACCGCCCCTGACCCATTCGGCCAACACTGTATGATAGCGCTCACTTAAAGGTTTCATATTCGAATAACTCATTACCAATACATTAATATTCTTCAATGTATTTTTATTTAGCAAGTTCTCCATATGAACCGTTTCTACCGGTATGCCCCTTTTAAAAGAGGCATTGCCAAACCGTAAAAATTAGATAACTGCGGGTCTTCGTAACCTGCATGAGTAGGAAATCGCTGAAACATCATCGAATTAGATACCAGAACTCCAATGCCGTGGCTGCCGCTTACTTTATTTTGCGAAACCGGCACTTCATTTAATGCATTGATCATTACCTGCATCTGTGTAGCATACGCCGGGGAAATAGGAAGCCGTTCATCCCTGTCTTCGAGTTTAAACTTTCCCAGATAAATACGATTGGGCCAGGGCATCACTTCATAGTCGGCAACTGAAGGATATAAAAGCTTTGCCGTAAAAGTTGCCTGATAGTTTCTTTTATAATCGTCCCAGGTTCTTGGCCAATCTTCAATAGGATCAGTAAGCAGGAATATTTTCTTGCCTGTAGGCCGGATCATTGATATCATTGTTCCATACTCAAGAAAAGCATTTTCAAAAACCCTTTCTTTTTGTATACCATTAAAATAGACCGGCTCCCTGGATGTTCCCGTCCATACCTGCGCAATATAACCATCCACGTCGCTGATCGAGGCCAGGCTTGCTTCCGACTCACAATCCGCCAGGACGAATAATTGATCAGGGAATGAGTAGGTACATAACACTGCACTTCCCGCCCTATACTTTTACTGTAAGATTTAATGTATGCAAAGCAGTCTTTGAGAGCATTATAGTATAGCTGATATTTCAGTTTGGAAGACAGGTATGTTGCCTCGGGAGACTCATGCTGAGCCTGCCAGGCAGTATTATAAAAGTTCTTCCATTCTTTTTTAAACGCCTCGCTATATCCCGCCCTTGCCCAAAATTCCGGCTCTTCGAGATGTATGGCGGTAACTCCCGCATCGATAGCGCGCTTTAAATGTGTTTTTAAATATTTAAGATAATCCGCGGAAGGCACAATATATGGCACGTTTTTACCGTGCCATATTGTGTCGCCATTTCTGTCTACCTGCCCTTCGTTTAAATGGGTTTTACCGTCGTACTGCCCCAAAAATAATCCTGGTACTGCCCCAGGCTATACCCGTCATAAAATGCACCTGATATCCTTTAGTACGCCAGCCGTTTACCCGCTCTTCAAATTGGCCGCCGGCATCATTTATCCCATACACTATGGCGATATCTGATCTCACGTCATATGCTTCGCTCCACGGGGCAGCTACCTGAAAAGCTGTTTTTTCTTTTCGGTGTTCGGGCGTGGCTATGGACTGACTATATATACCGCTCCATATGAAAGCCAGCAAACCAATTATTAAACATCTCTTCATTGTTACCATCCTGGATTTTGGATTAACTCAAAATCATTATTCACGTCTTCAATGGGTATAGGAAAGAAGTAATGCCTTGTTGCAAAAACCCTGGTTTCAAACGGCTTCTTATTATAAAAGCCAGGAATACCAGCGTCAATATCAAGGCCCATAGCCGGACCATTATCAGTTTGGGGTGCAATTTTCCAGCGTCTTGTATCGAAATATCTTACATTTTCAAAACACAGTTCTACCTGTTTTCCTGCCTGATGGCTTCACGCATAGCAGCCTGGTTGGCAGGCGCAGGTAAATTGGCAGACCCATACAAAGGAATGCCGGCTCTTTCCCTTATCAGGTTCAGATATTTCAAAATATCCGGATCATTGGGATTTGACTCATTCAGTGCTTCCGCATAGTCGAGGTAAATATTTGCCAGTCGCAACAATATAATAACGCTATTACCCTGGTGCCAGTCTTTGGTGGTAGCGCCTTTTCTTACAACATATCCGGTGGGACAATAGTCGTTACTGGTACCTTTACCTGAATTACCCTGGAAATACAAGCGGGTAATTGCTTCGCCTGAATTTGTATTCAGCCATCGCCTGTTGTCATAAGTTATATTCACATAAAACCGAGGCTCCCTGTTTGTCCATTGATTAAACGTTTCCCTATTTGCATTGTCGTCCGGAGCCCGGAAATTAGACGTACCAGAAGTTACATATCCTGAAGCAGGATCAGTTATTGGCCGGCCATTAGCCATAAAAAAGCATCTACCTGGCGCTGTGTTGCACCAAGACCACCGCTGCCCCTAACCTCGGAAGCGTACCCATTATGATAGGGCGTTACTTCATAGTTTCTGGCATTATCGTCATCAGGTCTGCCGAAAATTGTTTCCTTATTCCAATCTATCAATATCGCATCCCGGCAGGATATAAAAGCATCTATGCTTCCATCGGATTTATTAACCTTATATAAATCGAAAACGCTGGGCACAAACTGGGTGATGAAATCTTTATAGGCAGCAGCTGCTTTTGTCCATTTAGAAGCATCATAGGTTTGGGGATCAACTGTTTTCCATCTTTATTCTTTAAACTGGCGAAATCTGTATTGCCATTGAATAAAGGGCTGGCTGCATACAACAGCGCTGTAGCTTTTATACCCAAGGCTATAGGTTTCGTTATACGTGCAATATTGGCATCGTTCAAGGGGCGAATAGGGAGGTCGGCCGCCGCCGCATCCAGTTCAGACGCAATATATTCAATACATTCATCCACACTATTACGGGGCAACTGCAGCTCCTGAAATGGTGCGTCTACCGGCATTACGTCATTTCCCAGTAACACAACCGGGCCATATATACGGAACAGATAGAAATAGTAAATAGCTCTTAATGCCCGGGCCTCTGCTTTATACTGTCTTTTTTGCACATCGGTAATATCTACGGTTACTTTATCGATGTTGGCTATAAAAAAGTAGCATTTCTTATTCCTTTATAATAATCGCGCCAAAAAGCTTTGGTAAAACCGCTGTTTACATCCCAACTGCCCAGGTTAATCTGGTTAGACTCCACAAAGCCCCACAGGTACTCGGCTTCATCCGATCCGCCTGTCCAGGGACCTGAGTTGTTGGTTACCCACAAAGCGTTGGCTATGTTCGCGCGGTACAAAAGCGTAAACACTGGCTAAAAACCTTTCTGCAGTTGACCTGTTTCTAAAAGTTTCTTCAAGAGTAAGCCGGTCATTGGGCACCTGGTCCAGGTATTTCTTGCACCCTGTAAAACCTAGAGCGGCAACAATTATGATGATTATATATTTCATGGCAATATGATTAAGCTATTTTAAAAATTGAGATTTACTCCCAGCGAATATGATTTAATATTAGGATACCGCGTACCGTTACCTACATTGACGGTGCTTTCAAGATCCCAAAACTTAAAATTGCTGAATGTCAGTGGATTAATCGCCTGGATATAAACGATTGCTTTTTAAATACTCCCTTAATTAAACGTTGCGGAACTATATAATCCAGCTCGGCAGTTTTTAAACGCATAAAATCAGCATCACGTATCCACCAGGAGCTGTTTTGCGTATTATTGCGGTTTCTATCTTCTCCGTTAGCCAGCCTGGGATAAAATACATCCTGCCTGGGATTGGCTTCCGTCCAGCGATCGTCTATATTGGCAAAAACATTTGAAATACCGGCGCCATTTGCAAAAGGCTGAATAGCATCTCCGCCCAGGTAAATATCGGCTCCTTTCTGGCCAGTAAAAAGTATATTAAACTTAAATGCCTTATAACCTAAACCAAAGCCAAAACCATATACCATGGAGGGAACATCGCCATAGCCTATATAGGTTTGGTCGTAGCTATTAATCAAACCATCACCATTTAAATCCTTGTATTTGATATCACCAGGCAACACAAGAGATTTGTCACCCGGTACCGCGCTGGCGTCGATTTCAGCCTGGTCTCTGAAAAGGCCTTCCGCAACGTAGCCAAAGCGGGCAAGAATATTATGCCCCCGCCTGTCCATCCACGGATATTGAGGCTTAGGCTGATCATTCTCTACCATCACATCTTTGTTATAAGTGAGATTGCCCCGCAGGTTAAATTCCACCTGCCCGATATTACCATTATACTCAATACTACCATCTATGCCTTTATTGTTGGTAATTCCGAGATTACCAAAAGGCTGATTGCTTAACCCCATAAATAAAGGCAGCGATCCTCCTGAGGAAAATACCTTCCCGTTTCTTTAAAAAAGTCGACAATCAAAGAAAGCCTGTCGCTGAGCGTTTTTATTTCAATCCCCAGGTCCTGCTTTCTTGCTTCTGCCCATCTTACGTCATACCCGAATTCGGTTACGTTAATACCCGAGGTATAGCTGTAATCCCGGGCAAACCTGTACCCTGAACATTATCCGCAACAATAGTCAGGTAACCAAACCTCCGGCCTACGATATCGCCGATACCTGTTAAACCATCAGAATACCTGAATTTCAGGTAGCTGATAACTTTTTAACCGGTTCAAAAAACTTTTCATTAGAGGGTACCCAGCCTACACCGAACGCTGGGAAAGTACCAAACCTGTTTTTAGGGGCGAAAGTTTCTGAACCATTATAGCCCATATTTCCCTCGATAAAATACCGGTCATCGTACGAATAAGTAACTCTTCCCGCAAGACCAACGGAGCGCTGGGGAATAGCGCTGGTGAAATCTCCCGCAAATTCATCAGAGTAATCCTGTGTATAAAACAGTGCCAGGCCGCCTATACGACTTTTGCCAAATGTGTTGTCGTAGTTTAAAGAAGATTCCCAGTAAAATCTCCTGTTACCTTCATTACTGCGTTCGTATGAAAGATAGTTGCCCGATCCTACAAATGTCCTGGTAAGATTTAAGGAGCCATCATCATTACGTGGTTTTGCCGGATCGGGAAAAAAGTATCTTCTCTTTTTCCCCTGGCCAGGATTCTTTTGTTAGAAGCGTCGAAAGCAAACATCGAAGTAGCACTAAGTCCTTTAATAAAAAAGCCAAAATCCTGCGTCAATCTGAGATTGGAAAACAGCTGGTTATTAAATTCCGTATTAAAACCTCTCCTTGTCAAATCAGCCCACGGATTTCGATACCTCCGTTGGGATTCTTTCCGGGAACAAAACCTCCCGTATATTCCAACGGGTATTCGGTAGGCGGAGTAGACATGGCAGACCCGAAAATATCAGTAACACTGATATAGGGCTGATTAATATTACTAAAAAATCCCCTGATACCTATATCCAGCTTAGTACTTCGGGTAATATTCATATTTACGTTGGTAGTAACATTAAATCTTCTGAATTTGAGGTCAGCATTATAATCCTGCAATTTATCGGTATTCATTAAGCCCGTCTCATCATAATAAGAAACAGAACCATAGTACTTTAAAAAATCAGAGCCGCCGTTAACATTTACGTTAGCGGTTCTGATACTTCCTTTAGGTTTAAATAAAGCGTCGAACCAATCTACATTAGGATACAGCTCAGGATCGCTATTATTCAAGGTATTATCAATATACTCCTGTGAGTACTTGGCTGCCTGCCCCGGGTTACAAATGATTCATTGGCCGCCTCCAGATACTGGGTGGCATTCGCCATTTTAGGTATTTGTGTAAACATCGAAACACCCTGGCTAAAATCTATATTAACCTGAGGCTTCCCCACTTTGCCGGTTTTAGTAGTAATCAGGATCACACCATTGGCGCCCCGAACTCCATAAACAGCGGTTCCGGCGGCATCTTTAAAACCGTAAATGAAGCTACATCCTGCGGATCAATATTATTGATATCACGCTGAACACCATCTACCAGGATGAGCGGTGCCGAGGATCCTCCACCGAAGGTAGATATACCACGTATCCAGATATCCGCGCTACTTCGCCCGGGCTGGCCGCCGCGCTGTACACCTATAACGCCCGATAAGCGGCCTGCTAACAACGTATTGATATTGGAAACCGGCATGTTCAACTCTTCCGGATTCACTGTAGATTGGGCTCCGACAACGCTTATTTTCCGCTGTCGTCCAAAACCTACTACCACTACTTCATTCATGGAATTTTGCTCGGCCTCAAGCACCACATTCAATACCCGGTTATTACCTACCACCATCGTTATAGGTAAATATCCTACAGAAGAAAAAACCAGGCTGTCAAACTTGGATGCCCGGATGTTGAATTCACCCCTGGCATCAGTAACAGTACCCTGTCTGTGCCCTGAACCTGAACCGAGACATTCGCAATAAATATCCCGGCCCTGTCTCTCACCAAACCGGAGATATTTTGTGTTTCGCTTTGGCCATAACTCTCTACCGGGCTTATATAAATAAGCAACAGAAGAAAGCATAGGCCCCTGTTAAGTACCCCGACTAAACTTCTCATAAATGACACTTTAAAAATTAATAATTGGTTTATTAAAAGACAAGCATAATACAACCGTGACCTCGTGAAGAAATCATATGGCTTTAGATTCTAACACTGAGCTGTTAAAGAAAAATCGTTTTTGCAACACTAAAGTAATAAACTTTATTTACTAAAAAAATTAGTTGATAAAAATTATTTAGCCCTGAATTTACCTGGCCCAACCGGAATAGAAAACCTGATTAGTGGAATTAAAACAATAATATTTAAAAATATAGAATGGTACAGCCGGGGCTTAAGTAAAAATTTTTCGCCCCGCAAGGAGTTAGCAGGTTAAGGTTTGTTCACCCTATGAACGTGTGGTTCATCCGTTATGGGCGTTTCTTTTATATCATTAGGTGCTTCTTCATTTGTTTACTATAATTGATAACCAGGTTTTGCTATTGCCCCATCGGAGCACAGCAAAACAATAGCTACTTGCGGCACGGGTAGCACAACTCATAAGTGTGTTGTACTACCCGCGTATGCAAGCACCTTTATTTTTTATTCAATTTCATATCCAGCACTTTCATCCAGTAACCACCAATTACACTCCTGGCCTGGAAGCCCACCTGCTTGCCATCGGTAGTTTCATGCCAGTCGCCTAACGGCACTCTTGTAGGCGTTTCAAGGGCATATTTATACACAGGCTTTACCAGGGCTTTAAAATCGCTGTCGTTGCCTGTAAGGCATGCCGTCCATAATATCCAGTCGCTTTTGGTATAAGTTTTACGACTGTCTAAAGGCAACCCGTACTTATTTTGATGCGCCAGGTAAAACTTCATTTCTTTTCTGAATACTTCGTCGGGGAAAATATTAAACTGCAATACCTTATCCCATATCACGTTATACTTCTGGCTCCAGGTGCCTTTTTTCTCAAACGCTAATGTATAATGATCGCCGTCTGCAGCCAGCTCCATCCATTTAGGTACCATGCCTGTTGCGATGCTATGATACTTATTGTATACGTCATCCTTACCTAACATCTTCGCTAACATGGCATAGCTTTCGATACCCATAATGGCTTTTAACGAGAGGTTGGAATTGCGCGCCAGATGGCCTGCGAAATCATCCGTACACAATTGGTTGGCAGGATCAAATCCTTCTTTAACCAGGTAATCCGTCCAGGTCGTTAATGTAGCCCAGTGTTTTTTAGCATACTCCGCGTTGCCTTCCGCCTTTGCAATGGCCGCGGCCAGTAACCATATTGCCTGATTCTTCTACCGGCATATCTTCACCGTATACCTGCCCGTTAGCTAATGGATAAGTACCCAGGTCGTGGGCAGCAAAAGGCTTTTTCCATTTGCCGCTTTCACTGTAGTAAAAATACCATTCATCATGCCCTTCTCCAGGTCGGGATTATATACCAGGAATAAAGGTGCCGAAGGGTAAGTAAGGTCTACCGTATTGATACAACCATTACTATAATTTTCTTTAGATAGCCATAACATTTCGCCCTGCGGACTTTGCACCAGCTTATGAGCGGCTATGGTTTGCCTGTAGCTTATTTCGCAAAGTTTGGCGTAGTCTTCTCCGCCGGCTTTTAATGCATCATTGTAAATGGTTTTATCTAACTCGTTACATTTTGCAATAGTTGCCGCGTAATCTGCGTGAGCCGCCTGCAATTGTGCGTCGATTGTGGTATTATTATTCCTGTTCCACCAGGGGCGCAGGTTCTTTCCGAAATATTGTATAGACCATATATCATCGTAAGCAAGCAATAGCCTGGAGCTGGCCAACTTCGCCGTATTTAATTGAAGGATAGTACTCAGCTGCAGTTGTTTTCCTTTTTGACTGGTTACTACAGGGGCTTTGGCAGCTTTATTTAATATGTTTAAAGACAGTTCGTCAGAACCTGCTATAAACTGTTGAGAAGTAGCTGACTGAGGAACCGCCACATGTACATAGCCCCAATCGATACGCAAATCATCTCCTTTTTTTGGCCAGCACAGGCTGTGCAACGGTTCCCGCCTTTAATACAGATAAACCACCTAAACTATATTTTTTTGCCTCCACTTCCTGCGCAGGCGTATTTACGGCCAGGTTAGTAGACGTGTTTAATAATACTTCTACATTTCTGGCGCGGCCATCCTTGGATGTAGCAGTAAAAGTTACGTAAGACACGGGTCTCGCCGTCAGATCTACATCCGTTAATATCAGAGGAGATGCAAAACTTACCTTAAAATCAACCGGGCCGCAGGTAAAATCATAAATGGTTTGTGTAGCCTTCACATCAACATTATTTTGCACGGCGTTTACCACATTTTTGGTAGCAGCCGTTTTTTCTTCCTTCACCAATCCAAAATCGAGGTAACGCCCGCCGGCAGTATTTTTGATATGTATGGCCAAAACATTTTTGCCTGTTTTTAAAACAGAAGAGGCGTTTTTAACAGGTATATAAATGTATTTATGCACCCATCCCTGTGTATTGTATATTTCCTTGCCATTGAGAAATACTTCTACATTGTCGTCGTGATTCAATTTCAGGTATACGTCTTCTTCATTATGATTAAGCATGGTAAACTCCCGCCTTACCCAAAGATCATCTGAACGCCATGGAGTTTTCACTGCCACTGGTTCGTCACCAAAAGGTGCCTGGCCCGATTTCCAGCCACTCTCATTGTAGCCAACCTGTTCCCAGTTCCCAGCCTGCGGATGGTTGTTGCTCGGTGTATTTTACTGAGAAAGCTTTATCCTCCGAAGCGGTAGCAATACCTTATAGGTTTTAGCTTCTTTTCCTAAAAACCGGTACACTTTATTATCCACTTTTACAAAGCCGGTTAAAGAATGGTCGGTACCCGTCCAGTGTTTGGTAGGCGATGCCATGGCTTCATCACTAAAAGACCAGATACTGAAGTAAGGATCATGAGTGATGAGCGGGTATGCCGGGGCTTTACGATCCTGGCCGTGCCCCGCCAAAAAAAAAAAAAAAAACGAAACAGCTTACAAACTTTAAACAATACTTAATCATTGAAACTTTTTATATTTTATCTGAAGGAAGCATTCGATATACTGAACAGGTAGTACACTAACAAAAATAACAGCAGCAAGCATATACGGCGCGGCCGCAAGCCATTTTTCCGCCTCTTGTAAAGGTAAACCTTATAAACAAAAACGATTTTTCAATTTGTCTCAAAAATTATTCATTTTGTACCATTGTTATTACTTAATGCTTCATATAAGGGGTGCATTAAAACATATCACTATCAATTACCACCTGCTGGTCCTCATCGGGTATTTGTGTATTTCTCACCCTTTCCAATACCATTGCACCTGTAAACCTGTACCTCAACGGGAATGACGGCTGTGTGATATCTTCATACTCATAATCGAGATTCATTGTAGTAATGGTCCGTTGCAAATAGGGTTGTACATCATCCATTTTTTTGGAAACAGTAAAAGTTCCGCTATTCTGTTTGAATTTGATAACCGGGTCGGCTGCAGTTAACGTTACTGTACCATCGGCATTAAACCTCGCTGAAATTTTATACTTCAACCTGTCGTATGCTTCCTCTTCAATTACCCCGGCATAAAAAAACACTGTATTTTCATTAACCACCCATGCAGTGCGACTAGGCACTGTTAATGCAGGCTCATTACCTTCTGTTCTTTTTACCTGGCCGGGCACTGAGTAATTTCCCGAATAATCATTAAAAGGTATCACCTGCATTAATGACTTTTTATACCATCTGCGCGGAGACACTCCATACTTAGAAGTAGAAACCAGCTTAACAGGCAATATATATTTGTTGTACATATCCATATGCTCCATTTTCAGGTTCAGATCAAAATAACCCAGCTTAGAATTTTTAGGAATGGTGGTAGTAGTGGAGCTGAAGGAATAATTGGCTGCGGGTAATTGTACAAAGTATAGATCCTGCCTGTTCCTGAACCGGTCGAAGTTAAGATTTTGAAGCGTGTCGGTATCCAGCTCCAATGTTACCTGTACATCTTCTGTATTGTTGGTGCTTCCGCTCAAAATCACCGGTACCTTGAGGGTAACACCTCCGCCGGCAGAAAGATATTTGGCATATACCGGCACTACGCCATTCTTTACGAAAGACACATCTTTCACAAACAATTCATCCTCCCATTCTTTGTTACAGCCCAGGCTCAAAAAGCTTATGATCAGTATTAATAAATATGAATATTTCATAACTAAAAATTATCAATTTAATAAGGGTTTGTCCAGCCGGGGTTTTGCGTTAGTCGTACATTTCTTCTCAACTCTTCATGAGGTATAGGCCAGAGGTACATTTTCTTGACGAATATGGTGGGTAAAGAAGCTATGATCACCGGTGTGTGAAACAGATCTCTCTGGTTGGCAGTCATATCCATATTGCAGCCCATAACAGGTGTAGCTTCTTCAACGGGCGCATCTTTCCACCTGCGCAAATCGAAATACCTGTGATTTTCGGCCAGAAACTCTATTTGCCATTCTCTTTTAATACTTTTTCTTAAAGCTTCCCTGGATGCATATATTGCCGGTTCATGATCGGGTATGCCTCCTCTTATACGTATCTGGCTGATAGCTTTACTCATTTCTGATACATTTCTGCTTACGCTGATACTACCATTACCATCATAAGCAGGCACATTATAGGCGCTACTCAATTCGTTCATAGCCTCTGCATAAATCAACAATATTTCTGCATATCGGATAGCAGGTTCTGTTTTAGGTACATTATAGCCGCCTTCCGGCGTACTTCTAAAAAGCCGCATCAAGAGTATTTACATACTTTTTAATACCAATGCCGGTTCTTATATAAAACTCAGGAGAAGCAGGCTGTTTGCCATCTGCAAGTCCCCGATAATAAAATATTTGTTTTTCCCGCTCCGATATCAAGTTAATGCTGGTGCGATACCATATACTTCCGCTATAAGCTACGGATGCATAAAAGCGAGGTTCCCTATTGGCATATTGCAAAGAAACATTTGCCGGCAACGGCAGGTGAGAAGTATTATTCGCAGTAAAGCCTGATACACGCGGATTTAAAGGCACATCGCTACCATCATTCATGGCATAGGCATCTACCTGTTTTTGTGTAAGGCCATAAGTATTCCAACCATTCAAAGAATAAGGCGCCTGGTGCATAGGCAGGTCTGTTGTTAATTGACTGCCTATTTCTGTTACCCGCGAGAATATAATTTCCGGGTTACCCAAGAAGGGCACATTGCCATTAAACAAAGCCCTGTATGATTCCATGGGGTCGATATCTTTCCAGCCATTGGGATAATTGGCATTGGAATATTTCGCGTTGAACGGGGAACAATGGTAGGCGGATAATCCGGCCCCTGGCTTTCAGCGTGATAGGGATAAGTGTATAGTTTGTAAATGCCCATATCTATTACCTCTTTCGCCGCGGCTGCCGCCCTGGCCCATTTTTCCTCATTGTATTGCTGTGCTATTAATTGCCTTCCCTTGTCGTCTACCAGGTCTGCCATATCAGCATTCCCATTGTATAAAGGGCTGGCAGCATACAGGTATACCTTTGCCCTGGCCGCTAAAGCAGCACCTCTTGTCGGGCGCACCAGGTTTCGGGAATCCCTGAGCGAAGCCGGCAAGTCTTTTGCAGCTAATGCCAGTTCACTGGTAATGAAATCTACGCATTCATCATGCGTATTACGCGGCAAAGAAAGATCGCTGTAGCTCTCGGTATAATCCAGGCCATGCTCGGGCACCAGCGGTACAGGTCCATATTTCCTTATCAATAGCCAGTAGTAATAGGCCCTTAAAAACCGGGCCTGCGCTTTCCGGTCGATGATTTCGTCGGGGTCATCTGGCGGTTCTTGTCTACATTGTCGATAAATATAGACGCTTTGCGAATACCCTGGTAGCAGGATGCCCAGGACTCCTGCCAGTTGGCTTCGTTATAATCTCCGTTTTTGAAATTTTTATACTCGGAATTGGAAAATCTTCCATCTTTTATCCTGTCTCCAAAAAACATATCATCCGACAGGAAGTTAGATAACACATCATTCTTATTACCCACGTCGCTGTTTGGTCCTCTGAGGTGCGTGTATACATCTGCCAGCCACTGCTCTGTATAATCTCTCCGTGCAAAAACAGTGTCGATATTCTGCCTGTCCTTAAAAAAATGCTCCATATCCAGGTATTTTTTACAGGAGGTCACAAACTGGAGCATCAATAGCGAAATAATTATTCCCAAAATGCTTTTTTTCATTTCTTTATTTTTGATGTCTGAAAAAGCTTACCCAACAATTAACCGTCTCCTGAATTGATGAAAGCTTTTCTTAAACATTTATAGTGTAATATTCAAACCTACGGTTACTGTCCGGGCAGGTGGATAAGCCATCCCATTGCCATTGGCTAGCTCCGGATCCCATATCTTTAGCTTATCCCATACAAACAGGTTTTGCCCCACCGCATATATTCGGGCAACTGATAAATGTAATTTCTGCAATTGCAACTTGGGGAAAGAATACCCGAGCTCCAGGGTTTTCAAACGCAGGTACTGGCCATCCCGCAGCCAGTAAGTGGAGGGGCGGTAGTTATTAGCATTTCCCCGTAGCTCAACCGGGGATATTTAGCATCCGGGTTTTCAGTAGCAGGATCGCCCGATATGGCTGAAGATATCCATCTGTTAGCCGGGTTTCCTGCTTCGGTTAAAATATTCCCCCAGGATCCGGCTGTAAAAGGATATACACTGGGCCCGTCTATAAAATAAGCCGAACGGCCCGCGCCCTGGAAGTGTATATTAAAGTCTATACCCTTCCAGCTGGCCGACGTACCTAACCCGTATATCAATGCAGGTCTGTTGCTTGCTCCAATAGGCACTATATCGTCATCATTAATAATACCATCGCCGTTTACATCTCTGTACTTGATATCTCCCGGCATATAAGACCCGTAGGTTTGCCGGGGGCTGTTCCTTATTTCTTCATAGTCTTTAAACAAGCCCTCCGCAATTAGGCCTCTTCTCTGATCTATTCTAAAGCCTTCCTGCGAGCGGTAGGGATAATAATTATATTGCTCATCTCTTTCAACAATCTCATTTTTGTAATAGGTAATATTGCCGCGGGCCGTAAAATCTACCTGGCCCAATCTTTTTCTAAATGAAAAATTTCCATCAAAACCACGGTTGAGTGTTTTTCCTACGTTGGCAAACGGTGCACTGGTGACGCCTACTATAGCAGGCAAAAATTCCGCTGTATAAAGATATCGTCCCTGGTTTCTTCAAAAGGTCCATGTAAATGTAAACATGTTCTTAAGAATATTGATCTCTAATCCCAGATCTTTCTTCACCCCGTTTCCCAGGTCAGTTCATCTGAAGCCACCTGCGTGTATCCTAAAGCCGCGAAAGTATTGGGATTTACCAGGTCGCCGAAGTTGAAGGTACTGCCACTTGTTGCTATTGTACTTAAATATGCAAAGCGCCTGCCCAGGTTATCGTTTCCTACCCAGCCGTGCGAATACCGCACTTTAAGAAGGTCTAACCAGGCTATTTTCCTGAACCAGTTTTCCTCGGAAATAACCCATCCTCCGGAAACGGCCGGGAAAAAGCCAAATTGCTTACCAACCCGGAAATTCTCAGACCCGGTATAACCGAAATCGAAGGCTGCCAAATATTTATTTCTAAACGCATACCCCGTGTGACCTGAAAAGGATAGGTTACGATTGGGGATACCATTGGCAATATCTGTGCCCACGTTTACCGAGCTTCTCGACTCCCTGCGAAAGTATCTCACCAACGCATCCACATTATGACCCGAAAAATTACGGTTGTAAACCAGCTCACCGTTTAGCTCTAAAATGCGTGTACCGCTGGCAGCGCTGGTTTGGAACATCAGCGACTCGGTTGACTTCCGAACAAAAACCAGGTTGCCATTCCGGTCTCTCCGCTTCTCCACATTAAATTGCTCGGGCCATTTCTGCCTGAATATCTCGTTACGGCTGTCGGCATCAAATGCTACACGGGCAACGGCTCTCAGGCCTTTAGTTATAAAATCAAGCCGCTGCTCCAGATTAACATTAGTATTGATATTATTTTGCCAAAATTCCTTGTAACCTGTTTGCGTACTAAGTACCCAGGGATTGGTTTGCGCTCCTGTACCGTAAGCCGGTACCAGGCCGTTTGAATATAAAACAGGAGTTGCGGTAGGATTGGTACCTACCAGCGATTCCCAAATAAAATGACCCAGACCCGGCGAATTTTTCTTTTCTAAAAAACCAGCCACACCTAAACGCAGCAAAGTAGTTTTGGTAATATCAAAATCGAAATTGGTACGATAGTTCCATCTTTCCCGGTTGGCATTTGTTTTATATTCTTTTAATGAAGCATCACTTTCATACATCCCGCCTTCGTTGTAATAGGCGGTCGATACAAAATACCTGGCTGTAGATCCACCCCTTTAAAATTAAGAGAGGCATTCACATTATTGGTATAGGGGCGCAACATCAGGTTCATCCAGTCTACATTCGGATACAGGTCGGGATCCAGGTTATTCCTGATAATCTCGAGCTCATTAGGAGAATATAAAGGCTCCCTGTTACGCGTGGTAAGAGCTTCGTTTACCAGTTTGGCATACTCGTAACCATCTACATATTCCGGTGTACGCGTTCTGGTTACATATCCCACCTGCACCCTCCCGTCTATGGCAATTCTTCCTGCTTTACCATTTTTGTGGTAATCAATATCACACCATTTGCCCCTTTAGATCCATACAGCGCGGTAGCGGATGCATCTTTCAATACCGAGAAGGATTCGATATCTTCAATGTTAATTTCATTGAAAGGCCGCTCAAAACCGTCTACCATTATCAACGCGCCCTGGTTGGCTCCAAAAGTTGACATTCCCCTTATCCAGAACTGGGAGTTATTAAAACCTGGCTCACCTGAGGTTTGCATGGCTATAATACCGGCCACGTTACCGGCCAAAGCATTCGTAATATTCGCGCCCGGTACTCTTATATCGCCGATATTAACAGTGGTAATGGCTCCTGTATTGGTTATTTTCTTTTTGATACCGGTGGCTGTAATAACCACCTGGTCCATTATGCTGGAGTCTGCAGGCTGCATCGTTACGTTTACCAGTGACTTTTGCCCTACTTTAATCTCCTGCGTTTTGTACCCAACAAAAGAAAACACCAGTATGCTATAAGCATCTGTTTTTATTTGATACTTACCTTCGGCGTTGGAAGAAGTACCCAGGCCGGCCTGGTCTTTTATTGTGATACTAACAGCAGGCATAGGCGCATTTGTGGGATCGGTAACGATACCTGTTACAATCACGTCCTGCGCCAGCAGATTGCTTATCCAGAAACTCAAAAAATGATGATCAGTAATTTTCTCATTATGGCTGGTTTTATTCGGTTGTTATTACTCTTATACGTCTGTTCTTCTGGTCAGCTATATAAAATGTTCCGATATCCTTGTCATATATTATTCCATGTGGACGATCAAAACGGGCATCTCTTAAGGCGCCATCGGTGTATCCATACTGATTGGGCCGGCCGGCGAAAGTAGTGACCACGCCGTCCGGTGTTATTTTCCGGATAACATGGTTCATCCGGTCGCATACATAGAAATTATTAAATTCATCGAAAGCTCCCTGGTGCGGTTCGTTAAACTTTGCCGCCGTTCCTACACCGTCCTGGTACCCGGCAGAGCTTCTCTGGCCCACAAAATGTACGGGAGATTCCAGCGTTCTTGTTTGTCTGTTATAGTCTGCCTTTAAAATATAATGCCTGTTCACCGCTACCAGGTATGCAAAATCGCCGCTGGGAGCAAACTGGATATTGAACTCCCACTGGTTATCTCCCACCCGGTATAGCTCTTTTAAAGACTTAGTACCACGATCCCATTGGTATACCTGCCCGTTGGCATAGGAATTTATAAAGTAATCACCGGTTTGCGGCTGTACATCACCTCCGTTACACTGTTTGCTATAGGTAAGGGCATTCCAACGGGTGAAACCCGAAAGAGGTGTCAGCACTACTGAGCTGATGCCCCTGTCATCACCCTGATCGTTGGTCACATATAAAGTGTCCCAGGTAGGATTGAACGACAATGTACGTACGCGGCTCAGTCCGTTACCGCTTCTGAAAAGTGTTTTTACCGTAGTTAGTGCAGAATCTATAAACCTTAACCCCGCGACTCTTCCAGTAAGTAAATATTCTTATGCTGATCAAAACAAAGCCAGTAGGGTTCCTCAAACTGGGCCTTTTTTATATCGCCGTCTACAATTGACGACTCTCCCCTTTCGTTGGTAAAACCGGCTAATGTACTCACGGAAGGACGGAAAATATAGGTAAATGGTGATGCAGCTTTTACCTCTTTGGTATCAGCTCCGCGCCCCATTACTACCTTTACCTCGCCGGTGCCTGCTTTTGACGGAACCAGCACATATAAGATCGATCCTGAGGAACCAATTAAGGGCGCGCGCTTATCGTTTACATACACTTTTATTAAAGAAGTATCGGTGCCAAAATTGCTCCCATAAATTACCATCTGGGTTGTAACGCCGCCACTATCCGGCGTAAAACGTTCAATAGTTACAGGCCTTGAAGGATCAAAGGAACCGGCTGCTCCTTATTTGTTTCATTGTCCTTTTACAGGCAATCAGAATAAAAAGCGTAACTATTATAGCCCATAAACACTTAAAATGCGAAAAGACATTTTGTTTCATATGACAGTTGTTTATTAATACAATTCGATAACTAACTCGTTTTGCTTCGGGAGCGGTCATGGCAGGCACAATATTTTCCCCTTATCAAACGCATCCTGTTTGATTTCAGATCACGGTTTTTAAAGTTTGCAGGTCATCCAAGCATCGTTCTCAGCATATTTGCACGCCTTTCTACATGGGTCCTGTTCTGGTTTACAATCAATTCACTCATCAGGCAAACAGGGCATAAAATTAAGCCCCCACAGCAAAAACGATTTTTCGTTTTGTACCAAAATTTCATCAATTTGTACCAATTTTGGAACTTAGCTATTTACTCCCCAATGATAAAATATAAGATTCTGCTTTTCTCTTTCTTTTTTGCTGCACCGTTGCCGTAAAATCGCAGCCCTTTTATTTTAGACATTATGAGGTGGAAGACGGTTTATCCAATAACACTGTTATTACCGCGCTGCAGGACCGGTTTGGATTTATCTGGCTGGGTACTTCAGAAGGCCTGAACCGGTTTGATGGCAATGACTTTAAAGTATACCGCAACCAGGCCCACAACCAACATAGCCTGAGAAGCAATTCTGTTTACTGCCTTTATGAAGACCAAAAAGGAAACTTATGGGTGGGCACCGAGAAAGGTATTGGCATCTATGATGTGCGTAATGACCAGTTTAATCACCCGATAGCAGCAGGAAACGGAACGGTAAGAAGCATATGCGATGATACAGGCGGACTTTTATGGTTTATATTAAAAGATGAGTTGTACTATTATAATATGCCGGCCCAAAAGCTTTATAAAAAATACATACCGGGCATCAAGCATGTATCCGTCCTTACTAAAGACGAAAAGGGTGGCATCTGGGTTGGCACTCCTGATGGCAGGGTGGCCTACATCAAAGAAAATAAAGCGGTCATTTATCCCGTATCATCTGCTCCCCAAAACAGTATTGAAGCCATTTACCCATATAAAAGTAATAAACTGATCATAGGGTCTTCGAGAGAGGGGCTACTGGAACTGAATCTATCAACAAAAGTAACCCGGAGCCTGATTCACGAAAATAACAGTAACCAAACTGTTTTTGTACGCAATATTCTCCAGGCTTCGGACACTACTATTTTTATCAGTACTGAAGATGGCTTATATATCTACAACACGGTCACCGGTAAATACCAGAACCTACACAAAGACCCTATGAACCCTTTTTCGCTTTCTGACAATGCTTTATACGCATTATGTAAAGACAGTGAAGGCGGTATATGGATTGGCTCTTATTTTGGCGGGGTTAACTACCTGGCCAATACGGCACTGACATTCGAAAAATATTTCCCAACAGCACAGCCTAATTCGTTAAGCGGTAATGCCATCAGGAAATTACAAAAGATAAGTACGGCACACTGTGGATCGGATCGGAAGATGGCGGACTTACCAGCTATAACCCGGTAAAAAGGAGTTTACCCGTCATTTACCCGATGAAGCCAACCAGCTTTCCAGCACCAATATTCACGGGTTGCTCGCTACCGGCAATCAGCTGCTTATAGGAACCTTTGAGCACGGGCTTGATGTTATGGATATATACAGCGGGAAGGTGGGGCGGCACTTCAACGCAGGTACCGGCGCTTACGATTTAAAAAGCAACTTTATTAATAAAATATTTCAAGCCAGTAACGGTGTCATTCTAACCTGTACGTCGCACGGTTTATACCGTTTTGACCCGGAACGGGGCAATTTCACCTGTTTAGAAAGCTGCCGGCAGATGCGTTTTATTCGGCGATTACGCAGGATAACCAGGGTACCATTTGGACCGGAACGCATAACAAAGGCCTGTTTTACATAAATAAAACGGATACCTCATCGTTTGTACTCCTGTCAGACAAAGAAGATCAGCTAAGACGTACCCGTATTTTATACTTAATGCATGAACCAGATCATCACCTTTGGGTTTGTACAATCGACGGGCTTTTTAATATCAACCTAAAGACCAAAACCTTCAGGCACTATAACCAGGACAATGGTTTACCCAGCGGCATTGTGTACAGTATCATTAAAGATAACAGCGGGAACTATTGGATACCTACCTCCCGGGGCTCGCATTACTGGATGGAACGACACAAAAGATAAAAACATTCAGGCAATACAACGGACTGCTCAATAACCAGTTTAACTACCAGTCTGTTTTTAAAGATACCGATGGCCAGATTTACCTGGGGAGTATTAAAGGCCTGATAAAATTCAATCCGGCTTTTTACAGATCTGCGGCATATACCCCTATGCTGTATATCACAAGCCTGCAGCAGCTGGGCGATACAGCTCCATTCGGGTCTAGAAACGAAATACCCTGATTAATAAGGACCTTATTACCCTGCCCTATAACCAATCTACTTTCAACATTGACTATGTTGCGCTCAATTATACCGATCCCATCAATATTGAGTATGCCTATAAAATCAATAAAGGGAGCTGGTACCAGGTTGGCAACAGCCGTAGAATAACTTTTACCAATTTAACGCCGGGGAGGTACGATATCAGTATCAGATCTACCAACAACAACGGCGAATGGATGCTTAACAGCAAAACCCTGTCTATAGAAATATTACCGCCTTTCTGGAAATCGCACCTGGCCTACTTTTTATATATACTCCTTACCCTTGTTATTACCGTTGCTATTTTTAATTTTTACGTGAGACGTCAGCAGGAAAAGCAGCTTTATAAAATGAATATTTTTAAGCTAACGAAAGAGAAAGAGCTATATCAGTCCAAGATGGATTTCTTTACCAATATTACCCACGAAATAAAAACACCCCTTACGCTTATCAAACTTCCCCTGGAGCGTATTACAGGAGCCTTAAGCGGTATGCCTCACCTGCACCAGTATCTCCAGATCATGAATAGCAATACGGAAAGATTACTGGCATTAACACAACAGTTGCTTGACTTCAGAAAAATTGAAACCGAGCACTACCAGCTTTTTCTTACGGATATTGATATGGTAGAAATAACGGGCGGATTGTTCGGTCTTTTTCCACAGCAATAACGGAAAAGATATTACGCTCCGCTTTATACCGCCTTCGCAAAAAAATAATTATAGCTGCGGATAAAGAAGCATTGACGAAAATCATTAGTAACCTTATTGACAATGCCATCAAATATTGCGAAAAATATATAGAAATAAATTTCGAATGTAACCACCTGCTGGAGATCGTTACCTGCAACGTGGTGAATGATGGAAAACCAGTTCCTGAAAACCTGAGGGATCATATATTCGAACCATTTGTGAGACCTTATCACCAGGGCATAGGAGGTTCGGGAATTGGCCTTTCGCTCGTGAATTCACTTACGCTTCTTCATAAAGGATATCTTAAATACGAGGTGGTGAACAATATGAATATTTTTTCTGTAGCTTTCCCCTGAAATTCAGCGCTACGGGTAGCAATACTTACTCCAGTTATGAGTGATAAAAACAAAACAATACTGATTGCAGACGATCATGACGACATGCTCTTCATATTGTCTGACACGCTTAAAAATGATTACGAGGTTGTTTGCGCACGCAACGGCATTGAAGGGCTTGCCTTACTGCGGGATCATCAGGTAAACCTTATTATCAGTGATGTAATGATGCCGGAAATGGATGGTTTTGAATTTTGTGAAAAAATTAAATCAGACTACGAATTCAGCCATATTCCTATCATCTTACTAACCGCTAAAAATACCCTGCAATCCAAAATTGAAGGCTTACATGTTGGGGCAGACGTGTATGTGGAAAAGCCGTTCTCCATGGAATTTTTAACAGCACAAATCAAAAGCCTCTTAACAAACCGGGAGCGGTTAAAATCTTACTTCGCCAAATCACCCACTGCGCATATCACCAGCATGGCGTCTAACGAAACAGACAAATCTTTCCTGGAAACATTGGAACGCCATATTTACGAGAATATGGGCAATACCGAGCTTGACGTGCCGTTACTGGCCAAACGTATGAATATGAGCCGGACCAGTTTGTATAGAAAAATAAACTCGCTTTCAGATCTTTCACCGGCCGAAATCATTAACCTTACCCGGTTAAAAAAGCCATTGAAATACTAAGCACAAAAGATATGCGCCTGAATGAGGTGGTGGATGCGGTTGGCTACAGCTCGGTAACGCAGCTGGGCAGGAATTTTCAAAAGCATTTCGGCATGACTCCATCGGAGTACATTAAAAAAACTTATGGACCAGCCTAAACAGATTTCCTCACTATCAATTCCGACGGCAGCAGGAGCTCCTTCACGGCAGGCACTTTCTGGGCATTCATTTGTAACCGCAGGTTCTCTATCCCTTCCTGGCTATAGCCGAAATAGGCTGACTGATGGATGTAATGGCAGGTGTATACAGTTTAAATATTTCATGGTCGTCAAACGATAATACGGCTACGCGCGACGGTATTTTCCATTTCAGCTCCTGTAATACCTTTAATCCCTGTATAGCCAGGTAATTGGTTGCAAAAAGATGGCATCTACCTGCTGGTGCCGGGTTAAAAATCTTTGATCCCACTCTCGTATGCGTCTTCCTCTGCCGCAAAAGGAAGTTCCAGTATCATTCGGGAAATAATAAACGATGCCCCCTGGCGCTTGTTTTAAAAGCGTTTAAACGGTCCTGCATTTGCATTTGCTCCAATGCCGTTACAATAAAAGCAATTTTTTTATATCCCTTCTCCACGAGTAACTGCACACCCGATTGAATACCGTTTTTATTATCTACCAATACGGAGGGTATATCTACATCAGTAAAATACCGGTCTAATAATACCACAGGTTTTTTAGCTTTCTTCAATTTCAGCACTTCCTCCTTCATACCGCTGGTAGGTGTTACAATAAAACCGTCTACCTGCTTATGAAGCATACGTATCAGCTCGGCACCCTTTTTATCATCGTTCTCGGTACTGCAATATACAAGCCTATAACCTACCTGGTAAGCGATATCCTCAATAGCTTTAGCCAGCGACGCAAAAAAGTATTTGAAATATCTTCAACAATCAATCCTATTACATGTGTTTTCCCCGTACGTAAACTGGCTGCCGACCTGTTAGGAACATAACCTGTTTCTTTAATAATCTTCCGTATCTTTTTGGCCATTTCCTCACTGATACGCATCTCTTTCTCCTTTCCGTTGATCACAAAAGATACGGTAGAAGGTACTACACCGGCAATCCGGGCAATGTCTTTAATTGATAGTTGTTTCATACTCAAGTGATCTCTAATAGCGGTTATTTGTTTTTGTCAAAAAAGCAATCAATTGCGGGAAGTGAAAATACAATAACTCTTCCAACTCCGTCAACAATGCTCTTTGTTTCATCCTACAAACATTCAAATTGCTGAAGGCAAAATCGTTTTTGTCTATCTTTAGTGAATATACTACATTTTTTCTTTTTACGTTTCAAACCATCATCTGAGAGTAAGCGAACGTGAACTAACCATATGCGTACTAAAGTACCCGATAGCGCCTGCCCCGAAAGGATTAACAGGGTTAGCTGGTGAAGCACTCTGACTTTGCCCCAGCGCACTCTCACTCAGGCTATACCAATAGCTATACATAAATGGTGTAATTGATAATAGTTCAACGCTCAACTGATCTCCCTTCTTTAACGGGTCCTTCTCGTCGTCAAGAACCAGCATTTCGTATACAGCCTTACGCCCGTCTATCAGGTGATCGTTGGTTATAAATATATTATTATCTTTTTAGTATTTACATACTGTATAAACCTGTACACATTGCCCGGGCCAGGCGGATCATTAAATTCAACGGTAGCCACCTTCCTGGTTCTGCCAAAAAAGTCTTTCGGTTAAATAAAAGGTATCTATTGCTACTTTGGGTGGCACTGTTGAATTAGCGGTAAACACGTTCCCGTTCACTTCCACACGAAGCGCGTAAGTACGGCCTGATCGTCCAAACAAGTTGGCACGGTAGTATCCCCGTTGATCTGAGTTAGCTTTATAGGAGTTTTACCATCCTCTGAGATGGTAATGTTGGCTCCCGAAACCACCTGGTGCCGGTTGGAGTCGGATAAGCTGAGCGTGTGCGACAGGTTCACCCTGCACCCTACATCGCTAAGTACCGCTTCAATTACATACTGTTTTTCGGCATCTGGTATCTCCAGGTTAATAACTTTCTCGCAGGAAGCCATCGCTATAATAATAACAAAGCAGCTGCCGGATAGTACGCTCCCAACAATGGTTTTATGGCGAGCTCCGCATTTCATCTCCTGGAGTTTTCTTCAGAATAGCTGCAGGTTGAATCGGGGAAAACGGAAATATTCATCGAAGACACTGCATGTGCGCTGAAATAGCCCAATGCACCGCCCTTGATATTAGTAGCAGGATTACCCGGCGACGCCGACTGCGACGAACCCAGTGACCCCTGGTTTAAGCTGTACCAGAACAGGTAATTGGGTTGATCAATACTTTGTAATTCCACATCTACCTGGTCACATTTTTTCAGTGTATATTCATCATTGAAGATCAAAAGTTCTTCTATTACGGAGCGGCCATTGATCAAATCGTCCTTGGTTACAAATACGGTTGTTTCCAATTCTCCGTCTACACGCTGAACAAACCGGTAGGCATTGCCCCTGGCGGGCGGATCCTGAAACCTTATCGCTGCTATCATTCGCATTTTTCCAAGGAAGATCCGCTCTGATATATATAAGCTATCCAGCTTTACCTTTTGTGGCATGGTTGAGGTGGCTGTAAATACATGGTTCGCAACAGAATCTTTATACTCTACACGTAAATGATAGGTTCTTCCCGGAATGCCTGTAAATGCTGCCCGGTATTCTCCCCTGTTACCGGAAGGATTCAGCAAAACAGGTGATTTTCCATCTTCTGCAATGGTTACCCTGGCTCCATTGATGCCCGTTAAATTGATCGTGTCATAAAAGTTACTGGTTTGCGATAAGCGTACCCTGCAGGTACTGTCGTCGGTCAAAACGCCTTCCACTACAAACCGGAGCGGTTCGTCTTTTATATTCACCTGTATAACACGCTCACAACTCACGAACAATAAAGAGGAGATCACAATAAGTCCTATGCATTTTAGAAGTGATGACATCCTACTTGAATTTAAAATTATACGATATGGACGGCACAAAACGGAAAAGAGAAGTTTTAACGGCTTCGGTTCTGGTAGCATCTTCTTCACTTTGCCTGAATGTAATGGCGTAGGGTTTTCCTTCCATAAGCGTTGAACAGGCTAAAAGCCAGTTCAGACCTAAACTTCTTTTTATCTTTTAACAACCAGGTTGCTCCCAGATCCAACCGGTGATAAGAGGGCATCCTGTCTGCATTACGCCTGGTATAGTAAAAAACCACCTGGTTGTCTATGATATATTTACCGCTGGGATAAGTAACCGCATCTCCCGTATAATAGATCCAGTTGGCGGCCAGGTTCCACTTCCTGCTGAGCTGATGATTCACTACAATTGCAATGTCGTGTGTACGGTCCTGCCGGGCATTATACCATTCACCATCGTTGATCCCATCAATTTTCCTTTCAGTTTTCGCCAGGGTATAGCTTACCCATCCGGTTGTTTTACCGGTTTTCTTTTTTAGAAAAACTTCCCATCCATAGGCACGGCCTATTCCAAATAATATCTGCGATTCTATAGCGTCGTTGGTAAACACGTCGGCACCTGTGCGGTAGTCTATCTGGTTCTGCATTTGCTTATAATACACTTCGGTAGAAAACTCATACTGGTTTCCCCTAAATTTTTGTACCAGCCCAGTGCCACCAGGTCTGCTATTTCGGGTTTAATGATATTGGTGCTCGCTAACCATTTATCGGTGGGGAAACCGGTAGTAGAATTAGACATTAAATGCAGGTTTTGCACATTTCTTACATAAGAGGCCTTAAAAGATGATGACGGATTCAAAATAAAGCTGGCAGCCAGGCGAGGCTCCAGGTTTATATAGTTATGCACCAGCTGGCCTTTACTGTAGGTGAGTGTGTCTGTTACGTTCCCATCTCCGTCTACCTCATAAAAATCTCCTCCTCCCAGGATGGCAAAAGAAGTCAGCCTTGCTCCGTAGGTTATATTCAGCCAGGAGCGGCCTTCCAGGTATCTGTAGCAAAAAGAGAATTTTCCCATGAATACCTGTCTTGCAAATAGAAGTTATTAAAGCTGGTAGTGCCCGATGAAGTAACATCGCCTGGTCTTATTTTGTGGTAGGTTGAATTAAAACCAAAACGCAGCGAATGCCGGCTTCCTGCATACCATTGAAATTCCTGCTTCAGGTTCAGGTCTCGGATCTTGGAATAGATATCCAGGTCGTTACTCGGGTTTTTGATATTGATATTATAATCAAAATCGCTGTAAATAAACGAGGTATTTGAAAATAGCTTGCTGTTGAAGATATGGTTCCACCTTACGGTGCCGGTAATATTACCCCAGTTGATACCAAACTGCTGATCCAGCTTTAAATAGTCCCGTCCCAAATACCCCGAGACGTAGATATTGTCCTTGTCTCCTATTTTATAATTGAACTTGGCATTATAATCGTAAAAATACAGCTTGTTATTTCTTATGGAACTGTCTTTGGCCAGCGGCACAAAAACATCGGCATAGGTTCTGCGCCCCGACAGTAAAAAAGAGGATTTATTTTTTTGGATAGGCCCCTCCAGATTCAGCTTTGCCGATATTAACCCTACACCGCCACTTAATTCATAGTTCTGGTTATTCCCTTCATTCATTTTAACATCCAGTACCGAAGACAACCTGCCTCCGTATTGAGCAGGCATACCTCCTTTATAAACGGTAATATCCTTCACCGCATCTGAATTGAAGGTAGAGAAAAAGCCCAGCAGGTGCGAGGCATTGTATACCTGGGCCTCATCTAAAAGGATCAGGTTCTGGTCGGCGCTTCCGCCGCGTACATAAAATCCGCTGTTCCCATCGCCGGCCTGTTTAATACCAGGCAGCAGCTGTATTGCTTTTAATATGTCCCGCTCTCCCAGCAGCATGGGAATGGTATTTACCTCTTTCATCGTAAGTCGTTCCACACCCATTTGCGTACCACTAATAGTTCGCCCTTTGCCGCCGGCAGAAACAACTACATTCTCCAGGTCCTTTATTTCGTCGGGCAACGAGATATTCCTGGTGAGATTCTTAGTAAGGCTGATTTTTTCTACGACCGCATTGTAGCCAACAGCGCTATATTCAATTTCATAGTCGCCCGCAGGCAATGTAATGGAATAAAATCCGTACTCATTACTGCTTACACCGTCTGGGCTGTTAACAGATCTGACGCTGGCATTGATGACGGTTTCGCCGGTTCGTACGGAGCGAACAGTACCACTGAGGGTGAATTTCTGCTGCGCATAGCAAACAGATGTCCCTATTATTAAAAGGAATAAACAAAAAGCCTGTTTCATTATTTAAACAGGCGGAAAGATAATTGATAAACGCGAGACGTAAGAGTTGAAATGTTAAATTTTAGAAATATATTAGGCATTCCGGAAGGGAATATTCCTGCCTTTATTGAAGTTATTTTTAAAATCGAAGAACGTTGCTAATTGATAACAGTAAATCTCCAGGTTCTTTCAAATAACACTCCGGCATTCAGCATATGAATACCTTCCTTTTCTACCAGCTGCTGATTACTGTCTACACTATCAGCTATACCGCACCAGGGTTCAATACACACAAAGTCCGCATCCTTCGCCGCCCATATCCCCAGATAAGGAAAACCGTTGAAGTCAAATTCAAAGCCTCTACGTGTATGCTCCTGCACCAGCCTTACTTTGGTACTGTTTAATTGCTTCAGCACAATAGCATCGGCTTCAAACAACTCTTTCCGCAAGGGCAGCCGATCGGTGTCTTCCAGCAATGGAACAGTACCGGTTTCGAGCAAACCGTTATCCAAAAGCCATCGTCCGGCATTTTCTGCTTTATTGAACTCAAGAATATAGTCATTATAAGTATCGCCTTCGAACAGAGGTACTTTAAATGCCGGGTGACCGCCAATAGAGAAGTACATAGGCTTTTCACCTGTATTTACCACCCTATAGCTTACATTTAGAGAAGACCCGGTAATCGAATACTCTACATATAATTCGAATGGAAACGGATATTTGGCCAAAGTAACTTCGTTGCTTCTTAACCTGAAAGTTAACATGTGGCCGCTTTGCTGATACAGCTCGAATTCCATTTCTCTTGCAAACCCATGACGGGACAGATGATATTCCTTTCCCTCGTAGATATACGTATTATCTTTTAGAGTGCCTACAATAGGAAACAATATAGGCGAATGCTTGGCCCAATAAGCGGGATCCCCGTCCCACATATACTCCACTCCTGTCACTTTGTGGGTGATGCGCTGCAATTCAGCTCCCAACATAGCCACCTCAACCCTTATATCATCGTTTTCTATTGCCGGCATACAAGATCTATTTTTTGTTATAGCGTAAATATACGCTACACACCGCTAAAAATGGTAAAGCCTCCGTCTACCTTAATGGAAGTTCCGTTTACAAAGGTAGACTCGTCGCTTAGTAACCAGATCAGCGCGCCGGTTAACTCATCGGGATTTCCGAAGCGTTTATAAGGTGTGCTGCGAATTACTTTATCACCCCTGTCGGTATAAGTACCGTCTTCATTGGTTAACAAACGCCTGTTCTGTTCTGCCAGGAAGAAGCCGGGTACCAGCGCATTCATTCTTAGTTTATCGCCATAACGGTTAGCCATTTCTACGGCGAACCATTTGGTATATGCTTCAATAGCAGTTTTAGCGAGGCTGTATCCTAAAACCCTGGTCACAGCTCCATGAGCAGCTACAGAAGATATATTTACGATACTGCCTTTCTCAGAGGTTTCAGCCATCGCTTTGCCAAACACCTGGGTAGGCAGCAAGGTTCCAAACAGGTTCAGGTCCATTACCTGTTTCAAGGCCTCAATATCCAGTTCAAATATCTTACCATCAGGCTGTACCACTGCACCCGGCTGATTGCCCCCGGCGGCATTTACCAAACCATCTACCTTGCCGTATTTATCCAATACTTTTTCAAAGCAGCTTCCAGCTGCCCGAGATTCGCAACATCTGCGATTAAAGCAAGGGCCTGTCCCCGGCCGCTTCAATTTCAGCAACTCTTTCTTCCGCAACTTTTTCATTACGCCCCAATACACCCACAATGGCTCCCTGGCCCGCCAGGTCTTTCACAAATGAATGCCCCAGCACACCGGTTGCACCGGTTACAATAATTACCTTGCCAGCGAGAGAAAACTTGTTGTTGCTCATAATCCTTTATTAGTCTTTAATTAATTATTTATATAAGGCGTCTGTAAACTGGCTGTCACCATCTGTTTCTTTTATTACAGCACCATTTGCCTGCGGGATAAAAGTAAGAACACTCAGGGTTTGCTTTGTTTTGTTCAAACGCATTAACCGCATGGTACCATTGCCGCCATTACGATCTTTTGCACCGCCGTAGGGCTCACTTTGCCTTGATTGATAATCTGAAAGGTAAGTTTTAATGGTGTTACCATTATAGGTATCTTTCCTGTAGCCTTCCCCGCAATATGTCCGCCCAGCATTAAAAATACATTACCGTGATTTTTGGCCATTTCATAAATACCCTTACCCTGCTTTGTAAAATTACTCTGCAGGCTGTTATCGCCAGCTCCGGGTTTATCGCCACTGGTGGTTCCTTTAGGCTTTCCCAACATGCTGTGGCATACCAGGATAGCTTTTCTGTCGGCCTGTGCCGTTAAAACGCTATCTGCCCAGCTAAGCATCTTTTTTCATATGCTTCATTATAACCTTTATAATCAGGCTGATTAAAAGCGAAATACATTACAAGATATTTATCGCCGTTGGCGGTAAACAGGTCGAAGTGCGTGTCGCTATTATTGTTATTACCCAGAGATCCCCGTACCAGGAACGGTTACCAAAATGCGTTTTTCCAAAGTAACGCGTATATTGGGTAGTATCACTACCTGCGGAGGGTGTTCCGTTAGGTGTTTGATCATGATTGCCTACTGCCAGGCCATAAGGCACATTGATAGCATCCAAACGATACATGACCGATTTAGCGCGTTCCCACTCAACCGGGGCATTATGATCCGTTATATCACCTAAATGAATAATATAGGCAATTTTTTCCTTTTGATAGTTTTTGATCAGCCAGTCGATCTGGTTCTGAAACATGCTCATTGTGCCGCCGTGGCGCAAAGCCGTGTAATACTGGGTATCGGGTAATACTGCTATAGATGCATACTCATCTCCCTTATCGATGCCATAGTCTGCAAGTACCGACGCCGTTTTGCAACTGAAAATACCTGCTATAAAGCATAACAGAAAAAACTTCTTGTTCATAACGTTTGGGTATAAAATTTAAAATGGCGGCAACAATAATAACGATAAACGATCTATTTCCGGTTTTACCGTTAACAAATTATTATTTCAAACGTTTGATTAGCTTGCAGCAGGCTTTTTATTCCAAGCTAAGGCTAACCACGCTTAACCGGGGAAGCTTAATACGCAGCACCTCTTTTTCAATTGCAGCGCCATTGAAAGCCGCGGGTACTACCTTGTTTTTGTTTTCAAATGTGTTGATATCGGTAAAGCTTTTGGAAGTAAGTATACGACCATTCACTTTTTTATACGTTTTGCCTTTCAAAGCTACATTTAACGTTATATCCTTTCCGGCATCGATATTTACCAGGGTAATATGCATTTTGCCATTAGAGTCGAGTGAAGCCGAGGCGTTTACTGCAGGAATCCTGTCGTTCCCGCTGGTATAGTCAGGCGTAGTAAAGCTCATGGGAATCAGCTTCGCATCCATATGCCCCATAAACAGGTCGAACACATGGTAAGTAGGCGTTAGCAACATTTCCTTTCCTTTGTCAATACAATAGATTGCAGCACATTCACTGTTTGGGCCAGGTTAGCCATCTTCACGCGGTCTGCATGGTTGTTGAATATATTGAGTGTTGTTCCGGCAATTAATGCATCCCTTAAACTGTTTTGCTGGTACAGGAAGCCCGGATTGGTGCCTGGCTCAACATCCGTCCAGATTCCCCACTCATCTACAACCAGTGCTACACGCGCTTTCTTTGTCGTATTTATCCATGATCGCCGAATGCTTCTGCACCAGCTCTTCCATATGCAGACAGTTTTTCATGGTTTTAAAATATTCCTGCTCATTAAATGCTGTTGCAGATCCCTTACTGCCGCTCCAGTTGCCTGTTGGCAATGTATAATAATGCAATGTCACACCCCACATCTGGTTGCGCGGGATATTCTTCATCAATACTTCGGTCCACCTGTAGTCGTCGGAATTAGCACCGCTTGCAATCTTTTTTAAAGGTGCGCCCGGGTAATTACGGGCATAAGTAGCATACCTTTTATACAGGTCGGCATAGTACTCAGGCGTCATATTTCCCCACAGCCCCAGCTCTCGTTACCAACGCCCCAGTAAGTCACTTTCCAGGGCTGTTCGCGGCCATTCTGCTTCCTGAGTTCTGTCATCGTGCTTTGTGCGGGAGAATTTAAATATTCCACCCATTTAGCCATTTCTTCCACGGTACCGCTGCCCACATTGCCCGCTACATAAGGCTCAGTATTCAACAAACCACACAATTCCAGGAACTCGTGGGTACCGAAACTATTATCTTCAGAAACTCCGCCCCAGTTAGTGTTTACCATTTTAGGGCGATCGGCTGGCTTACCTATACCATCTCTCCAATGATACTCGTCAGCAAAACATCCGCCGGGCCAGCGCAGGTTGGGTATCTTTATTTTCTTCAGCGCTTCTACTACATCCAACCGGATGCGCCCCTGCTTTTTCACGTCCAGGTTCTCGTTCACCCAAAAACCATCATAGATACACCGGCCCAGATGCTCGGCAAAATGCCCGTATATATGTTTACTAATGGTTGTTTTAGCTTCTCCGGTATTCAATGTAGTAGTTACAACCTGTGCATTCACTCCGGCTCCCAAAACTGCTGTAAGCAGGGCCAGTGTCATTTTCTTCATGGCAATTCATTTTTAATTGTTAATTATACAATTAAAAATAGGTATTTAGTTGATTACTGCAAACAGGAGGCCCGATTTTTTATTGAGCACCACCTGAAATCTTTTTTATGACTGAAGTGAAGACCTGATGCCATGAAAAAAGCCTGGCGGACCAGGCTCTATTCAAAACTTTTTCTGTCAGATTATTTACTTGCTTTATCCAATGTATCCAGGTCTTCTCCGGAAAGTGTTAATTCAGGGGCCGAAAATAAAGCTTCCAGCTGATGATTGCTGGTGGCACTTACAACAGGAGCGTCAATATTCGGCTGCGCCAGTAACCATGCCAAGGCAACCGTTGCAGGTGTAGTATCATGAGCTGCAGCCACTCGATCTAAAGCACCTAATACAGCCAGACCTTTTTCATTCAGGTATTTTGCAGCACCGGCGCCACGCGCACTTTTATTGAAATCGGCTTCGCTACGATACTTACCGGTTAAGAAGCCAGCTGCTAGAGACCAGTAGGGAAAAACGGACAAGTTATATTGCTGTACCAAAGCAGCATACTGTTGCTCATACTTTTCTCTTTCAACCAAATTATAGTGGGGCTGCAGGGCTACATAGCGTGGCAGGTTATTTTTCTCCGCAGCCTCGAACGAAGCCACCAGTCTTTCAGGAGAAAGATTGGATGCCGCTATATACCGCACTTTCCCGGCTTTGATGATTTCGTCATAAGCTGATAAGGTTTCTTCTACCGGGGTTTTATGATCGTCGAAATGGGTATAATACAAGTCGATATGATCGGTTTGCAAACGTTTCAGGGATTCGTCCACCGACTTTAATATATGCGCTTTGCTGATATCATAGCCATGCTCCTTGGTTTCAGAACCCACTTTAGTAGCCAGCACAATTTTATCACGGTTGTTGCGGGCTTTTATCCAGTTACCAATGATGGTTTCAGACTGGCCACCGGTACCGTTTACCCACCAGGCATAAGTATCCGCCGTGTCTATAAAATTATAGCCCTTATCAACAAAAGCATCTAATATACCAAAAGATTGCTCTTCATTTAAAGTCCAGCCAAATACATTACCACCAAAATTCAGAGGAGCGATCTCCAGATCTGTATTCGAAATTTTTACTTTGTTCATTACTTTATTTTTATAGGATATATGTTGTAAAGAACAATTAGGATATAAAAAAGTTGAGGCAGGTTTTGGCCTGCCTCAATGATACACCTGTTTTTAACAAAAAGATTAATATAGCCCAAAGTGGCTAATAAAGAGTAGTTTACAAGAACCGAAAGTGCTATCGGTAACGATTTAGTAATGGTGCTTACTGCACTCGCTTTCATTTGATTACCTTGTAAATCATTACTGCAAAGATAAAAAAAAAAGTAAAGTACACTCGAACTTTACCCTTTTTTTCGTCTTTCTCATTTCAATTTTTGAAGCTCCCAATAAAAAATCTTTCCCAAGTTGGGGCAATCTGTGATATTGGTTCCGATATTATTTTCAAGTTTTGACAAATAAACAAAAATGTAAATCCGAAACGTATGGTGTTAATCTCTAAAAATCTAAGCTATGGAAATCGTGTTGAACAAAATATTATCGGAAATTCAGCGTCAGGAAGACAAGCTGTCTTCTCAAATGATGCAAACTGCGGATGAGGCTTACCAAATGACCTTATTCCTAAATGAAATGCTGTTTACTATAAAGATGAAAGTCTTACAGACCGGATTTAAGGACGAACAGCAGGAAATCAATTTTTTCAAGAACATCAAACCGCAGATTTTAGGGAAACTTATTTATTATAATAAAGTATTCCGTATCGAAACGACCTGCCCCGTAAGTGCCGGAAGAATACACCAAAGTTATTTTGAAAACCAACTGAAAATGCTGAAATCCGAATACAAGGAAAGCATATCTAATGAAGATTTTTACAGGTATTACCGTGCAGGAAGAACAGACCGTGACCATAATTATTTCAGGCTCGGAAAAATTAATTACCACGATGGTTTAAAAAGTAATGTATTTGAAATTGACCTTAGCTTCTCTACTTATTACGATAACAAAGTTGCCCATATTATAGCAAATGAATACTTTATACTTTTTTGCTTACCAAAATAAACCCCGAAAAAAATCCTGATGCCATTTCAATAAATGGGGATGGAAACAAAGACATTTCGTGGACTAACTCGCAAAATGCACTGATAGAATTGATTTATGCCCTGTATGCTTCAAAATCTATTGCATACGGAAAAATAGGCATCAGAAAATTAGCATTGATTTTCCAAATCCTCTTCCGAACGCCCCTGAACGATATACATCATTCTTTCCACCGAATGAAAACAAGGGCAGGCTCCCGGACAGTGTTTTTAGACCAACTCAAAATTTCCCTCGAAGAGTATATGGATAAAGACCTTTAGCAATATCAATACAGATGTTTGAAAGCAGTACACAAAATGTACTGCTTTTTCTTTGCCCATATATGCCAATTGGCAAATGTTGGTAAAAGGATACCATAGAATAACCAAAACACGCTAAAACCCTTATTAAACAAGGGTTTTCTCATTGTAAAAAATTTGAAAAAGTGCCAAACCAATGGGTACGCATTGGCGGACAAACACTGCCACACTTCTGAATTTTGTCCTGTAAATATTAAACAACAGTGCTATGAACATTATAACAGTTGACGAAGAAGTATGGAAGCACCTCAACGAACGGTTGAAAGCCATTAGCGAATATATCCTCAAACTGGAAGATACAAGCTACGATAGCTTGTGGCTCAACAACCACGAAGTCTGCCAGTATCTCCACATCAGCGAAAAAACATTGTGGCGTATGCGTACCAATGGGCAGATAGCCTTTTCAAAAATGTACGGGCAGTATTACTATACCATTGGTGCTATCAAAAATATGCTCAATGCAAACGCTGTGCAGACCACCGATGAATATGTAGAGCAGCTTATGGCGAAAGGCAAAAGCTATATCGAGAAAGGCAGAAAACTGAAATCAGGTAATCATTAAAAGCGTACCCGTATGAATATCGACAAAATGGAATTTGTGGCGTGGATGGAACGCATAATGGACAGGCTGGACATTCTCGGCAACCACATAGACGATTTACAAAAGAAGCGCAACAGCATAGATGGCGAAGAATTACTGGATAATCAGGACTTATTGCAAATGCTGAAAATCAGTAACCGTTCCCTGCAACGGTATCGCTCCATAGGCAAGCTGCCATATTATACCATTAGCGGAAAACTATATTACAAACTGTCCGATGTGCATCAGTTCATCAGGGAAAGTTTTAATCCGCCTTTGCCTAAACTGGATGCCAATAAGTGACAAATGCTGCCTTTGAGTGCCACTTAAAGCAAATCAGTGAAGGCTTCCTTTACATTCGACCGTGAATTTTAAAATTTCATATTATGAGTGAAGAAACAACCAATAAGCAGGAAATGCCCGAACAGCTTTCGGACATCTTACTCGTACTGGATAAGGAGAAAATGAAAATCCAGGCAGTAAAGAGTATAGACGAAAACGGGAAAATGGAAACCGTTGACCCTACCAAGAAGAACCAAAACCAGTTTATGCGTGTGGACAAAAGCGGCGATTTCTTTTCCAACTTCTTTTCCAATTTTTTCAGCCAGTTAAAGAACCCGACAAACTTTACTTTCTTCAAAGTGCCTGCCCCGATTGCTGCTGAAAAAGCGGAGGAACTGCAAAAGCACGTAGATAAGCCCACTCCACAGGGCGAAAAAGTGCTGAAAGAACACGAAGTGAAAGCAGAACCCCAACCGGATAAAAAACAAGAAAATCAAAATAATATGGCAACAGCACAAACAACAACGGAAACAAGCGAATACCGCTACAAGCCGGAGCAGATTGATTGGGACACAATGAAAAACCTCGGATTAAGCAAAGAATATCTTGAAAAAGAAACCTGCTCGACCCTTTGTTACGAGGTTACAAAACCAATGAACTTTTACCGATAGGTATTAACCTCGGTGGTTCTATCCTCCGCACAGATGCCCGCCTGTCTTTACAGCAAGCGGAAGACGGCAATGTTATCGTGGCAATACACGGTATCAAAAGAGAACCTAACCTACACTTTGAGTTTTTCGGTCATAAGTTTACGGACGAAGACAAGAAAAACCTGCTCGAAACGGGCAATATGGGGCGTGTCGTTAATTTGGTAAATTCCAAAACGGGCGAACTGATGCCGTCTATTATCAGTATTGACAGGCTGACCAATGATGTGATTGCACTGCGCACGGAGTTTATAAAAATTCCCGATGAAATAAAGGGTGTAAAGCTGAATGAGGAACAAAAGCAAACGCTAATGGAGGGCAAACCACTCTATTTAGAGGGTATGATTTCCTCGAAAGGAACGGAGTTTTCGGCAACCGTACAATTCAATGCGGACAAACGATATGTTGAGTTCCTGTTTGACAGGGGCAACAACAATCAGCAAGCGCAAACGAACCAACAGAACACCCAACAAAGCAATCAGCAAAGCCAACCGCAGGAAGCTCCAAGAACTTTCAGGGTAAAGAACTGGATGATGAGCAGTACAACAAGTTTAAAGCCGGACAAACCATATACGTTGAACTGAAAGACAAAAAAGACCAACCGTATAAAGGTTATATCACTTTCGACAAAGATACCGGAAAGACCAACTTTGAATTCCCCGGTCAGTATAAAGCACGGGTAGAGCCTGCCGAAACCCATAAAACGCAGACTGCCGTTAATTCGGAGGGCAAAACCAACGAAGCAACCAAGAACGTCCAAGAGCCTTTAAAGTCCGGGCAGCAAAGACCGAAAAATGAAAAGCAGCAGGAGCAACAGGATAATAAGTCTGCAAAATCTAAAGGCAGAAAAATGTAATACAGTATGAAAACAATTATTGCAGAAAAACCAAGCGTAGCAAGAGAGATAGCCGGCTTGTTGGGAGCATCCGATAAAAGGACGGCTACCTGACAGGTAACGGCTATTTCGTTACGTGGGCATTCGGTCATTTAATAGGACTGGGAATGCCCGAAGATTATGGCATTTCGGGATTTGATAAAGCATCCCTGCCGATATTGCCCAACCCGTTTTTATTGACCGTCCGCAAGGTCAAAAAGATAAAGGATACACCGCCGATACTGGCGCATTAAAGCAATTGAAAGTCATTGAGCAACTTTTTAAGCAAAGCAACAGCATCATCGTTGCTACCGATGCAGGTCGTGAGGGCGAACTCATTTTCAGGTACATTTATGAATACCTGAAATGCAACAAGCCTTTGAACGCCTTTGGATAAGTTCGCTTACCGAAAAGGCAATAAAGCAAGGCTTCGACAACCTGAAAGACGGGGCAGCATTTGACGGATTGTATCAGGCAGCGCAAGGCAGAAGCCGTGCCGACTGGCTTGTAGGCATCAATGCTACGCAGGCATTGAGCATTGCCGCAGGTAACGGTATCTATTCGCTCGGACGAGTTCAAACGCCCACACTGGCTTTGATATGCAAACGCTACCTCGCCAATAAGAATTTCACGGTAAAGAAATACTGGCAGATACAATTAACGCACAATAAAGCACAGGTTGATTTCAAAAGTATTTCCGCTACCAAATGGGATGAAAAGAAACTTGCCGATGATACCCTTAAAGCTATTCAGCGTGGTGCAACGGCAACCGTTACATCGGTAGAAACCAAAAGCGTTACAGAACAACCGCCCTTGCTTTTTGACCTGACAGGCTTGCAAAAGGAAGCCAACAAAAGGCTGAAATTATCTGCTGAAGCAACGCTCAATATTGCCCAAAGCCTGTACGAAAAGAAGTTTATCACGTACCCACGTACCGGAAGCAAATATATCCCTGAAGATATGTGGGCAGAAATTCCCAATCTTGTGCGGGCTTTGCAGAACCGTGAAGATTGCAAACAAGCCCTTACGAAAATCAAATGGGGACGGTTCAACAAACGTATCGTGAATGACCTCCGTGTAACGGACCATCACGGTTTGTTGATTACGGACAAAGTGCCGTCGGTACTCAATGCAGACGAAAACAAGATTTACAATATGATTGCGCTTCGATTGCTCGAAGCCATATCACACAAGCCTGTGTCAAAGAAATAACCGATGTATCATTACAGGTATTGCATTACGACTTTACGGCAAAAGGCTGTAAAATTCAGGAAGCGGGTTGGCGTTCCATTAAAGGAAGTTTTACCGATGACGGTGAAGAGCCAGTGCAGGAACTACCTGAACTGCACAAAGGCGATGAACTCAAAATAAAGGAAGCCACCGTTTTGGAAAAGCAGACCAAACCTCCAGTGCTTTATACCGAAGCCGGGCTTTTGTCCGCTATGGAAACCGCAGGGAAAGAAATCGAGAATGAGGAAGAGCGCAAAGCTCTCAAAAATATCGGTATCGGTACTCCTGCAACAAGAGCCGCCATTATCGAAACCTTGTTTACCCGCAATTATATCCAACGGGATAAACGTTCCTTAATCCCTACCGAAAAAGGATTACAGGTGTACGGGCTTGTCAAAGACCAGAAAATTGCGGATGTGGCGATGACTGCCGAATGGGAATTGGCATTGCAGAAAAAACGAGAACAACGAAGCGGATGCCGGAACATTCCAAAAGGAAATGGAAACCTATGCCAAATCCATTACCGATGAATTACTGCAAACCGCTATTGCAAGCACCAATCAGCCGAAACTGACCTGTCCTAAATGCAAAAGTCAGCAGCTCATTATCCGTGACAAGATTGTGAAATGCCCTGATGAGGCGTGTAACTGGGTACAGTTCCGCACTGTCTGCGGTGTACAAATCAGTATCGAAAATGTAACAAGCCTTATCAATAAAAGCAAAACTTCTCTTATCAAAGGAATGACAAGCAAAGCTGGAAAGAAATTCGATGCTTACATCATTCTGAAAGAAAACGCTGAAAGTTCCTTTGAGTTTGAGAAAAACAAAAGCAGTAAACGCAATGGAAAATAAACCGTCAATCGTACCCAAAGAAATCAGGAACCTGATTTATACCATTCGAGGTAAACAGGTAATGTTGGATAGCGACCTCGCTGCCTTGTATCAGGTAGAAACAAAGAACCTGAACAAAGCCGTTAAAAGAAATATTGAGCGTTTCCCTGTATCATTCTGCTTTCAACTGACCGAAGAGGAAGTTGAAAACTTGAGGTTCCAAATTGGAACCTCAAGTTTAAGCTACGGCGGCAGACGTTATTTGCCCTATGTTTTTACCGAACAAGGCGTTGCAATGGCATCTGCCATACTCCGTTCTGATATAGCCGTTAAAATGAGTGTGGAAATAATGGAAGCCTTTGTAGAAATGCGGCGTATGCTCATCAGCAACGCCTCTTTGTTTCATCGTTTGGATAATATCGAATTAAAGCAACTGGAAGCCGACCAAAAATTTGAAGAGATTTTTAAGGCTTTGGAAAGCGACAAGCTCCACAGCGAAAAAGGTATTTTTACAATGGGCAGGTGTTTGATGCCTACGCCTTTGTTTCTGATATTATCCGAAGTGCCAAAAGTTCTATTATCCTGCTTGATAATTATGTGGATGATACGGTGCTTACTTTGTTGGGTAAGCGTAAGACTACTGTAACCGCTACAATCCTTACCAAAAGCATCAGTAATCAGCTACGATTAGATTTACAACGCTACAATAGCCAATATCCTCCTGTAAGTGTCCCTAAAAATCAAACAGTTTAGAACTGGACAGAAATGTTTAGTTTTAAATAGGAATGAAAAAGACACGATTCACCGAAACACAGATTGTGAAAGCCCTCAAAGAGGGTGAAGAAGGCAGAAGAACAGAAGACATCTGCAGAGAGCTTGAAATCAGCAAAGCGACTTTCTATAACTGGAAAAGCCGTTACGGAGGTATGGAAGCCTCTGATGTCAAACGGCTAAAAGAGCTTGAAGAAGAGAATGCTCGCTTGAAAAAGATGTTTGCCGACTTGAGTCTTAACCACGAAATTTTAAAAGAAGTCATCACAAAAAAGGTTGGGGCTCCGGGAACAAAAGCAGTTAACCCAGGAGATTATTCTGGATCACGGCTTAAGTATCACCGGAGCCTGCATGCTAACAGGCATGTGCCGCTCACAATATTATTATACCAGCAAGAAGGATGACAGTGCTGTAATTGAGGCTTTGGATGAACTGTCTGCCAAGCACCCGGTCTATGGCTTTCGTAAGTTATACGCCTATCTACGCAGGGCTGGTAAAGGTTGGAACCATAAAAAGTATATAGAGTGTATAAGTTGCTTAAGATGAACAAAAAGCGTCGTGGAAACGCAGATTACCACTTCGTCCTAGAATTCCGTTAGAACAGCAAGAAAGTATTAACCAAAAATGGAGTATGGACTTTATGAGCGACAGCCTGGCCTCGGGCGGCAAGTTTCGGACTTTTAACGTAATGGATGACTGCTCTCGCGAAGTGTTAACAATTGATATCGGCACATCGATCTCTTCACGACGAGTTACCCGTGCATTGGAACAGATCATAGACTGGCGAGGCAAACCTCTTTCTCTGCGTGTAGATAATGGACCTGAGTTTACCAGTCACCATTTTGAACTCTGGTGTAAGGATCAAGGCATCAGTATACAATACACGCAGCCAGGTAAGCCAACTCAGAATAGTTACATAGAACGATTCAATAGAAGTTATCGCAAGGAGATTTTAGATGCATACCTATTTTTTAGCTTGGCTGAAGTCAGGAACATACTGAAATATGGATGGAGGAGTATAATCACAGGAGACCACATGAAAGCCTTGGTAATCTCACTCCTGCGGAATTAGCAAAAAAATTACAGGATCAACCGATAACCGCATAATATTGTAAATTAGAAAAGTCCAGTCTGAGCTGTCTGAGAAAAGGGGTACTTACACTCCGATAGACATTGAAGTGTTTTCCGATGCCCACGACCGTTTTTTGATAATTGACGGTGCAGAACTTTACCATATCGGGGCATCACTCAAAGACTTGGGCAAAAAATGGTTTGCCTTTTCGAGAATGGATATTGAAGTCGGAAGGATGTTACAAAATTTAAACAGGTAATAAATAATCCCTTTGACAATTCGGAGGGATTATACTATATCCATAACTCTAAAGCCGCCTCCCTTATTTACAGCATATACTTCCTGCTTGTATTGGCGGGCATTTTACAGTACCATAACTACAATATACACAACAGTCGCCTTTTAACGGTTTTAATCTTGTCTTACAATTTTCACATTCATAAAAGTATTGGCAAGCATTTGTGGGCATTGTTTCCTCTTTTTCGTATTCACAATTTGGACAGGTTATAGTTGATTGTAATTTAATTTCCATTATGATATAATTTTACTTTTAGTGATTTATAGCCAGTCGAATTGATTGCTTTTTCGATTTCTGTAATACTTGTTTGTTTGTTATCAAAATTTACAATGGCATTACCTTTCGCATAAGAAACCACAACTTCCACAATTCCTTTTAGTTTACTAACTTCCATTTTAACGGGATGTTCGCAACCTGAACAAGTCATCCCTTTGATTGTAAACTCAACTTTTTGAAGTTTGGAAGTCTGGGTAATAATTGCATTACCTCGGTCTTCTTTGGAAAAAGATGTTGGCATAAAGCGGAAATGATAAAAGTAAAGCCGCCATAACGGTAATAATTCCTAAAAATGATTTTGTTTGCATAAAATTTGGTTTTTCAGTTATTTCACATTTACAGTCAATTTGCTTTTGTGGTTTCAACTTTTGAAACCAAGCAAAACCAAGCATTAAAATTGTCAAGCCAATAAAATATGGTCGGAAAGGTTCGAGCCAAGAAAAAGTTGAAGCAATCCCGCTTGTTCCTGCTATTAGAGCCAAAACAGGCGTAATGCAACATAATGAAGCTGCAAATGCCGTCAGAAGTCCAGTGCCAATTATTTTGTTGTCCGTTTTCATATAGTTTCTAAAATTTTATTATTATCAAGTATTTCAAAGAATGGGGTCAGCATTTTTTCATACTCTTTTGTTAATGAATAAAAAATAGTTTGTGCTTTTCTTTCCGTTTCAATTAGTTTACGGTCTTTGAGTTTTCGTAAATGCTGAGAAATTGCAGAAATTGTCATACCGAGAATATCGCTTAAATCACAAACGCAAAGTCGTTTTTCTTCATAAATCAGAAACAGGATTTTCAATCTTACATTGTTTCCCGCCAATTCCAGTCCGTTTGACAAATAGTCAAACGAGCCGTGGAGTTCCGAAACTCGTTCTTTACAGCGATTGATTTGCTTAATGTCAGCCTGTTGTCTAATGCAAGAAATATTATCCATAGTGCAAATATAGTTAATTTGATTATTTAAGCAAACGCTAAAATAAAAAAACATTAACTTTCATTGTCTTGTTCTTACAATATTAACAAGGCACTTTTATACACTAACTGTTTCTATAATTATTTTTCAAGCTATATCCTCATAAAAAGTTATCAAATTTCCATACAAGTCTAATGTTGCAAATTCTCTTGTACCATAATATGTGGTTTCTATTTCCGTTTTTTCATTGTGTAATACTTCATTTTCTTTTAATTCTTTATACAGTTCGTCAATGCCTTTTACTTCAATCCTGCAACTGTGTGTACCTGCCAAAAAACTTTCTGCTCCGCTACTAATCGGTTTTAGAAATAAAAAAACACTTTTCCATTTCCAACTATAATTACAGGAAGCCCACAAATGCAGCTCAATACCACTCCTAACTAATATTGCAAAAGTTTCTTCCTGATGTCTGCATTCAAAACCAAATCGAGCTTTATAAAACTCAACTGCCTTATCAATTTTCCGTACAGGAAATGCGGGAATGGTTTTAAGTAGTTGTATCATTTTGTACGCTTGTTTTTAATTATTGAACCCTGTATTTTTTAACACATCGGTTGAAATCCTATTGCCGTTTCATAACTTCTATTACTTATATCTAACTGTAATATTTCTTCTTTAACCATAAACTTGCCCTAACTAATAATATCAACACAGGAACTTCTACCAAAGGTCCAATAACGCCTACAAATGCTTGTGGAGAATGAATACCGAAAACTGCTATAGCAATAGCGATTGCCAATTCAAAATTGTTTCCTGTAGCTGTAAATGCGATGGCTGCGTTTTTGTCATAAGGAACTTTTAGAGATTTATTGATAAAGAAGCTGACGAAAAACATAAGTACAAAATAGATGATTAACGGTATGGCAACTTTTACCACATCCATTGGCAGTTCTAATATTTTATCGCCTTTCAGACTGAACATTAATACGATTGTAAACAGTAAAGCATACAATGTAATGGGGATATCCGGGGTACAAATTTCCGGTTATACCATTCTATTCCTTTGATTTTACCAGTGCGTAACGGCTTATAAAACCTGCTAAGAATGGAATACCTAAGTATATCAATACACTTTCGGTTACGTCTTTAATTGATACGCTTACATTGAAATTTGCTAACCCTAATTTGCTTGGTAATACATTGATAAATAACCAAACTAAGAAACTGTAAGAAAGCACCTGAAAGATACTGTTTAATGCAACTAACATAGCTGTATATTCTCTGTTTGCCTTAGCTAAATCGCTCCATACGATTACCATTGCGATACATCTTGCTAACCCTATCAGTATCAAGCCTGTCATATAATCGGGTTCATTGCGTAAAAACAAAACCGCTAATCCGAACATCAACACTGTACCGATAACCCAATTGAGCAATAATGATATACCGATTACTTTTTTATCCTTAAATGCTTGGGGCAATAATGAATAATCAACCTTTGCCAATGGTGGGTACATCATTAGTATTAAACCTATAGCCAATGGAATATTTGTAGTGCCTACGGATAAAGCATTTGTAATTTTTGATATTCCCGGAAAGAAATATCCCAATCCTATACCTACTGCCATTGCAAGAAATATCCATAAGGTAAGGTAACGGTCAAGAAATTTTAGTTTTGGTTGCATTGTCTGGCTAATTTGTAAGTTCTTTATATTGGTTTGAGGTGAGTAGGTTTTCTAATTCTATAATGTCTTTGATTTCAATTTTTATCAGCCAACCATTTCCAAAAGGTTCTGAATTGATTAGTATTGGTTCTTTTAATAAGCGTTGGTTTGTTTCAATGATTTTACCCGATACAGGCATAAATAAATCACTGACCGTTTTAACCGCCTCAACAGAGCCAAATACTTCGTCCTGCTGAAAACTATATCCAACATTCGGTAAATCTGCATATACGATTTCGCCCAATTCACTTTGTGCAAATTCAGTGATGCCTATTGTACCTGTGTTATCCTGTACGCTTATCCACGTATGTTCTTTTGAATACTTTATATCGCTTGGAAATTCCATTTTTCTGATTTTTTAGATTAATAACCTCTTCTTAAATTTTCGGCGTATTCATTTGGTAGTGGGCTTTCTTCAACTGCTTTTGCTGCTTTTTCAATATCATAATCAAAGCGTATAAATTCTACACTGATACTGTTTTTATCCAATACAGAACTATCTTCATTGATTGTAAGCATTACATAACCGCCTCTTACATCGCAGTCTTTTGGTTTACCTACCGAACCTATGTTTATGGCGTGTCTGAAATGATTTTGCCCGTCAATACCCGAATTTAAAATACGGTGGTATGGCTTGTGTGTATGCCCGAAACACAAAATATCTGCATCTGCCTGTTCCATTATCCTAAGCATACTTTTTTCTTCCCTGTCCTCAAATAAATATTCGTTTATTTTTCTTGGGCTTCCGTGTACCAATAATAAATTGAGCTTATCCTCATTCAACTGAAATTCTACTTTGATATGTGCTGGAAGTGTACGCAAATAGGCTCTTTCTTCATCTTTCATAATAGAATTGGTAAAGGAAATAGAGATTTTCCCATTATCTTTTTCTCCATCTGTTTTGTACGCACATCCGCAATCGTTGCTCATACGTCCGATGCCAAAATCATAATTTCCTGCAATGGTTGGTATTTTCCTTTTACGGATTTCGTTTACTACTTCGTTTGCCCAAATGTTATAACCCACCAAATCGCCTAAGCAATAAATACTATCGGGATTTCTTTTTCTACATCTTCAAAGAATGCTTCTAATGCAGGTAGATTGGCGTGAATGTCACTAAATAATGCAATTTTCATTTTTATTTATTTTAATGTTTTAAGTTTTGTTATACTTATTAAAGGTGTTAGCAACATCCACCGCCAGGTGTACAAGTATTAGAATTGTTTACTGATATTTCAGTCAAATTTTTCTTTTTCTTTTCAGCAGGAATACCGCAAGCCTCCTGTGCCAAACACGCAGTCGTTTTATTTTTTAGTACAAATGTTTTCCCGTTAAACTCCAAATCGTATTTACCAATTGTTCCGCTTTGGTATTCTACTTCTATTTCTGTATCTTCAATACCCAACTTTTCTTCAGATAATTTAATGATGTTTAATAACTTGGTCGGCTTTAATCTATGCTCGTAATCATCTGCATTCCATAATTGGAAATTGACCACTTTTTCATTTCTGATTGTTCCGCCACAGTCGATGAAATTTTTTGTAATTACACCTACTTCAGTAACGTGGAAATGTTCCGGTACAAATGTTCCGTTCTCTAATTGAAATTCAACATTATCTAATGTTGGTAAGATTTCTTTGATGTTTGATAGTTTCATTGCTTTTGTATTATTGTTATATAGTAATATTGCGATTGTTGTAGGCAAATTTTTTAGCAACATTTAAGTTGCAACTTATTAAAATAGAAATTGAATTTTGGAAAGTAAACCAAGATATGTAACAGGCTTATAAGCATTGCTCCTGGCAATAAATTTATAGCGATGGTTCTGAATATATGGAAGCTTTCTATTTGCTGAAAATTGTTTACTAATGTAATTCCGTTGTTGTCAAGGTTTATTTTGATGACTAAGAACACGGCTATGCTTGCGAAATGAAACCCATTTACCAACAGGTGTATAATGTATTCCCAACGTGGCAAACCGCCCATAAATGTACGGCTGTCTTTCTCTGCATACGCATCAATAATCATTGTGATAATATCGGCTATTACCAAAATAGTTCCGAATAAAAACAAGCTGTTGTTTTTCTATATTGATGAATAATGAAATAAGAATACCGGTAAATAGAATAGCTCTAATGGTATGCGTTAGATGTTCAAATTTGCTTTCTTTATGTTCATACAAACGGTATTTATACAAGTGAAGAAATACACCGTCAAACAATGCCAACAAAGAATAAGCTACAAGTAGTGTTGTTGAAATGACAAAAGCTATTTCCATACGATTAGCAACATTTTTGATTTGTTACGGTAAAGATGATTTTCGAGAAATATTCTTTCAGTATATCAAAAGTTTTTTCATCAATGCAATAACAAATAGTATTGCCCTCAATGCTTCCTTTTATCAGTCCTGCGTTTTTTATTCTTTTAAATGCTGTGAAACGGTAGGTTGTGCCAATGGCAGTTCATCCACTATATCGCTGCATATACAGGTATTAACCTTTAATAAATATTCTATAATGGCTATTCTTGCCGGATGTCCCAATGCTTTTGCGATAATCGCAATTTGGTTTTGCTGTTTTGTAAAATGGTCTGTTTTAGTTGCTCCCATTATTATGATATTTTAATATCGCAATATTACGATATTATATTAAAACACACAAGTAATTTTTTAAATAACTATTCAAAAATTACTTTTCTCTAATCTTCACTTCAACTCCAACTCACAAGTAGCCAAATCCCGCCACTCAAAGCCAAACCCTACCACTTCTGCAAAGGAGCTTATCTACTGCTATAATTTTAGGCTTCAAGCAAAATTCTAAACAAAATATAATATGGATGCACAGCAAAAAGACTTATCGTATTTCAGATTAAGACTGCAAGAATTATTAAACAGCAGCTTCCCGAAAAGGCGCACGACCAAAAATTTATCGACCAACGGTCTTCGTGGGCTGCAAATGCTTATGAGGGTGCTTTCCGTTCGGGAAACGCCATTGAGCAATGCAACGAAATAGCCAACTACATACTTTTTGAGGGCTTACACTTCTCCAAGTTCGACACGGTTTTTAAAGTGGTATGCAATGAGTTTGATACCATAATGGCAGACGAGGAACTGCGACCGTTCTCCTGAAAATGTTCCCCGTTTGTGAGCCTGTTTTTGCAGGATATGAATTAACCGATGATTTCGCCTACGGGTATGAGTTTGATTTACTCTATACCGAACTAACCGGAACCATCTCAATATGGATTGAGGAAAATGGGCTTCAGTAAGCGGTTCCATCTCCAACAGAATATTGATGCCCTGCGAATTGTTTTTAAACTGGAAAAGGAGAAACGACAAGCCACCGTAGGCGAAAGACTGCTAATGATACGATACAGCGGATTTGGCGGTCTTAAATTCGTTTTGAACCCCGTAGAAAACGAAATAGACATCAATCATTGGAGAAAAACAGAACACGACCTTTTCCCACCCACGCAGGAACTCCACCAACTACTCAAAGAAAATTCCGAAGACGAAAAGCAATACCGCAGGTATGTGGACAGTATGAAAAGCTCCGTATTGACGGCTTTCTATACACCGCCACAGGTCATAGATGCGATTTCCGCAACCTTGCGTGAAAGCGGTCTTAACATTGATAAATTCCTTGAACCCTCCGCAGGTATCGGCTCATTCATACAATCCTTTTCGCAAAATCAACAAAGTGTTACCGCCTATGAAAAGGACTTGCTGACAGGCAAGATTTTAAAGCAGCTTTACCCCGAAAGTAATATCCGTATAAACGGTTTTGAGGAAATACCCGAACGGGAACAAACCAGCTATGATGTAATCGCCAGTAATATCCCTTTCGGCGATACCTCCGTATTTGACTTGTCCTTTTCCCGAAGCAGGAACGATGCCAAAGTACAGGCTGCCAGAAACATACACAATTACTTTTTTCTAAAAGGTACTGATATGCTCCGTGAGGGCGGTTTGTTGGTTTACATTACTTCGCAGGGTATTTTGAATAGTCCTAAGAACGAACCCATACGCAGGGCGTTGATGCAGGATAATAATTTGGTTTCAGTTGTGAGATTGCCCAACAACCTGTTTACTGAATATGCAGGTACGGAAGTGGGCAGCGACCTGATTATCCTGCAAAAAAATACAGCAAAACAAAATCTGACCGACAGGGAAGATCTGTTTTGCCAAAGCAAGCCATCCGAATACAATACTCCGGGCAATGCGCTCTTTCAGAATAGTACAAGAATTATCCATACCGACCAAAAATTAGATACAGACCCATACGGGCAACCTGCCTTAATCTATACGCATAAAGACGGTGTTGAGGGTATTGCCAAAGATTTAAAACAAATGCTTTTCGAAGATTTTGGAAAGCATCTGAATTTGAGTTTATACAAAGGCGAACAGAACGACGAGCCTGTTATACAAATTCCTATTGAACCAAAGGTTACACCTCCGGTCATAGACCCTGTAATCATTCAGCAAAAGCCGCAACCTGTACCCACTCTGGTAGTCCGTCAGGAAAGCCCGCAGGAATTAAAGCAACTAAGCATTTTTGACCTGTTTGAAAGTGCGGGCGAACCCATAATGGTTCTTGCTCCGCCTAAAATAACTACCCAAGCCAAAAGACAAAGTACCAAAAAGAAGAGGCACAATAGGTCGTCAGCCCGACCTCTTCAGTAGTGCAAGACAGCAGCAGCCTTATACACCGCTAAAATCCAATGGTGCTACCAATGGAACCAACCCAATAAACGGCAAAAAACAGGAAGCTATCGGCGACCTGTTTTCAAATATCAATGGTAATGGCCAGTCTGATAAGACAGCTATTACCGCTATCAATATTAATGCTATTCCTGAACCTGCTCCGTATAGTAGCGAACTTCAATCATTCCACCGTAATAATTGCCTGGTGGTGGATAATGGTTGGGTAGGTTATCTGCAAGAAGTAGAAAAGGAAGACAGAAGAGCAACCTTTCATCCATTACAATTACCTTCTTCACAGAAAGCAAGAACCGAAGCCTACATAGCCGTAAGGGACAGTTATATCAACCTGTACCAAAAAGAAGCTGAAAAGCAGACCGAACACAAGGACGAACGGGAAACGCTGAACCTCCTGTATGATGCCTTTGTCAAACAATACGGCAATCTCAATGCTGCCGAAAATGCCAAGCTGATAAAGACAGACAGCGCAGGTAAAGAAATTCCTTATCTGGAGCGTATCATTGGCGGCGTAATCCATAAAGCGGATATATTCAGCCGTCCTGTTAGCTTTTCTACCACCACGTTAGCAACCGACAATCCCGAAGAGGCTTTAGCTGCCTCGCTGAACAAATATGGAAGCGTGGATTTGGACTTTATGTCCGAAATCAGCAGCCTGCCTGCCGATACCCTGAAAGAAGCCTTACACGGGCGGTTGTTCTACAATCCACTACAACAAGAATACGAGATAGCCGAACGGTGGATTGCAGGCAACGTAGTTGAGAAAGCCGATGAAGTAAGAGCTTATCTTGAAAACAATCCCGATGATACCGAAGCCAAAGAAAGCCTTACAGCTTTAGAGGAAGCCCGACCAAAACGTATTGAGTTTGAGGAACTGGATTTTAACCTCGGCGAACGGTGGATACCTACCGGAATTTATGCCCGTTTCGCTTCGCACCTGTTTGATGCGGATGTACTGGTTCATTATTCCGAAAGCTCCGACGACTTTTCCGTAAAGTGTCATCAGGGCAATATGCACATTTGGGAAAAATATGCCGTCAAAGCGGAAAGCCGCACGTTTGACGGTATTGCCCTGCTCAAACACGCCCTTGTCAATACCACGCCTGATATTACCAAAAAAGTAGTGGTTGGCGACCAAGAAGTTAAAGTACGGGATATGGAAGCCATTCAAATGGCGAATACCAAGATTGATGAAATCCGTACTGCTTTTACCGACTGGCTACACGCACAGAACGATGAGTTTAAAAACAGGCTGACCGACCAGTACAACGATACCTTTAACTGTTTTGTCCGCCCGAACTATGACGGTAGTCATCAGGAATTTCTGGGATTAGACCGCAAGGGAGCAGGCATTGAAGACCTGTATTCAAGCCAAAAGGACACGGTTTGGATGATAAAGCTGAACAACGGTGCTATCTGCGACCACGAAGTAGGCGCAGGAAAAACGTTGATAATGTGTACCGCAACGCAGGAAATGAAGCGTTTGGGATTAGCCCACAAGCCGATGATTATCGGGCTGAAAGCCAATATACCTGCCATTGCTGAAGACTACCGCAAAGCCTATCCACACGCTAAAATCCTTTATCCAGGTATTGATGATTTTACGCCGAAAAAACGCCTGCGCATTTTCGGGGATATTAAAAATAACGATTGGGATTGTGTGATACTCACACACGACCAGTTCGGAATGATACCGCAATCGCCCGAAATACAAAAGGAAATCCTCGAAATAGAATTAGACAGCGTAGAGCGTAACCTCGATGCCCTGAAATCGCAAGGCAAGGAAGTTACAAGGGAATGCTCGCCGGGGTAATCAAACGGAAAGACAATCTTGAAGTAAAGCTGAAAACACTGCAACACGATATTGAAAACCGTAAGGATGATATTGTGGACTTTAAGATGATGGGCATAGACCATTTGTTTGTGGACGAAAGCCACCAGTTCAAAAATCTGATGTTCAATACCCGTCATACACGGGTTGCCGGACTGGGTAACGTGGACGGCAGCCAAAAGGCACTGAACCTGCTGTTTGCCATACGCACAATTCAGGAGCGTACCAATGCGGATATGGGCGCAACCTTTCTTTCGGGTACAACTATCAGCAATTCATTAACGGAGCTGTACCTGCTGTTCAAATACCTACGCCCCCGTGCATTGGAAAAACAGGGCATTCATTCTTTTGATGCGTGGGCAGCTATCTATGCAAGGAAAACAACCGATTATGAATTTTCGGTAGCTAACAATATTGTAGCCAAGGAGCGTTTCCGCTACTTTATCAAAGTGCCGGAACTGGCGCAGTTCTATTCTGAAATCACGGATTACAGAACGGCAAAGGATATTGGCATTGACCGTCCCAACAAAAACGAAGTATTATACAATATACCGCCAACTCCCGACCAAGAAGCCTTTATACAAAGCCTGATGCAGTTTGCCAAAACGGGCGATGCTACTTTGCTCGGAAGAGAACCATTATCGCAAAGGGAAGAAAAAGCAAAGATGCTAATTGCTACGGACTACGCCCGTAAGATGTCGCTCGATATGCGTATGGTAAGCGGTATCTACGATGACCATCCCGACAACAAGGCTTCGCATTGTGCGGCAAATATCGCCAAGTATTACAACCAGTTCAACGCACAGAAAGGAACGCAGTTCGTTTTCTCTGATTTGGGAACCTATAAGCCGGGCGAATGGAATGTGTACTCCGAAATCAAACGCAAGCTCGTGGAAGACCACGACATCCCTGCGCACGAAGTAAGGTTTATTCAGGAAGCGAAAAATGATAAGCAACGCAGGGAACTTATCAACGGGATGAATGAGGGCAAAATCCGTGTGCTGTTTGGTTCTACGAGTATGCTCGGAACTGGCGTAAACGCACAGAAAAGAGCCGTTGCCGTTCATCATTTAGATACACCGTGGCGACCGTCAGACCTTGCGCAAAGGGACGGGCGGGCAATCCGTAAAGGCAACGAGATTGCCAAATTCTTTGCCGATAATAAAGTGGATGTAATTATCTATGCCGTTGAGAAATCTTTGGATAGTTATAAGTTCAACCTCCTGTACAATAAGCAGCTTTTCATCGACCAGTTAAAGACCAACAACCTGACCAAAAGAACGATTGACGAGGGAAGTATGGACGAAAAATCGGGAATGAACTTTTCGGAATACGTTGCAATCCTGTCAGGGAATACAGACCTGTTGGATAAAGCCAAACTGGAAAAACAGATTGCCGGACTGGAAAGTGAAAAGCAGGCGTTCAACCGTTCTAAATCCAGTGCCAAATTTAAGGTACAGGATTATACGGAAATGCTGCAAAGCACTCAATCCCGTTTAAACCGGATGAGTACCGACTGGGAAAACTTGCAGCAACGCCTGCAAAAGCGTTCGGACGGTACTATTGAAAACCCTGTGCTGTTGGATGGTTTGCCGCCTAATGCAAATCCAAAGCAAATCGGTGCGAAGCTCAACGAGATTGCGGACAAAGCCCGCACCGCAGGTCAGTATGAAGAGATAGGCAGCTTGTATGGTTTTACGCTGTTGGTCAAAACAGAAATGTCGGAAAAAGAGGGTTCGGATATTCGGGTAAACCGCTTTTGGGTACAGGGCGAGGGAAATATCAAATACACCTACAATAACGGTCTGATGGCAAAAGACCCTGAAACTGCAACAATGAACTTTTTGAGGGCTTTGGAAAAATTACCGGGCTTTGTTAAGCAGGAACAGAAAAAAATCGCTGAAATCCAAAAAGACCTGCCTATACTTCAGGAAGTGGTTAACGGTACTTGGTCTAAGGAAAACCGATTAAGTGAGCTTAAAACGGAACTGGCGGCCGTTGAAAGAAAGATACAGCTATCTATCACGCCTGAAAATAAAGCAGAAAACCCGGAGCAGGCAGAAAAGCAGAAAGAAACTCCAATGGTTCAGGAAAGTATTATACGGACAAAGGGTGTTCATTTGCCTCGTGGCGTACTGTAAATAAGGTCATTAGATTTCCTCTTGTTCGTCCATTTTCCTAATCAGCGCATCACGCAGGCTGTCAAGGAATTTGGTAGGGTTTATTTTTCGGGCTTTCAATTCCATAAACGTGTGGTAGAAATCGCCCAAATCAATATTAAACATTTGCTCGAATACTTTAGCAATGGCTTTGATGTCAGCATTTCCGTTATCAAATACGCCTTGTGCATACAGCGCATAAATCAGTTCGGTTAATGCTGTTTTGCTTGCTGTCCAGTTTAAGGGTGACCTTTCAAATTTCTTTTTCTGATTGGTATTATTCAATTGGTCTTCCAAATAAACTTGTATCAAATCATTGGCAATTATTTTAGCCACTTTATAGTCGTGAGAAGTGGTGAAATTATGGTCTGTTTCAAAATAATAAGTATCTAAGCTCAACTTTACATCATACCTACCTCTGACAAAATATTTCTCGTCGAGGTAGGTACTGTTGGTTCTGTAATACTTATAAAATTCGAGGTTATTGTCAAAGTACCTTTTCAGTTTTGACAGTTCATTGTCGATGTACTTCTTTATGGCTTTCCCATTTCCATAAGGCTTTTTGGTTTCTATTTTATAAATGGCATTGTAGTAAATCAGCTTTGCGAGAATGACGGGTTTTAACCTTTTAAAGAAATGAATTTCTTCTTCAATACTTTTGAAACCTCTTTCCGAAACATATTTTTTCAATTCTCCCAAATAATTTAAAAGGAGTTCGATTAGTTCTTGGGCTAAAATAATAGGGTTTTCTATTTCAAGTTTTAGTTCGTTAATCTGCTCATCTAATCGCTGCACACATTTCTCGTAATATTTTTCCATAGATTTTAGTTTTGCGTTAAAATCATAATGGGTAAAAGCCCTATATCATTTATTATATGGTACAATTTAAAAGTTGATTATCCTGAAAAATCTGTATAGGAACGGTCAGTACTTTCGCTCAAATAAGAAATAAGAGCCTGCACCGTTCTTACCTCCAAATGCGTCCTGTTGCTACCGTATTTGTCCGATACACCTTGTTCTGTGATGTAGGCAACCCGATATACTTTTTCCTTTTTCAAATGCTCGCCTTGATGGTAGATTTCCTCGATACGATAGCCATACGGGTTTTCTATGTGAAAATTGATGTGTAAGCCTAAATACCGCTTACAATAACCGCCCATTTGTTGCATTGGATTGGCTGAAAATGTACGCTCCAAGTTTTCTTCAAGCATATCAAGTATCTCTTGCCCTGTCATATCCACAGTAGTGACAACCGGGTTCATAGGAACCATATTATACAAATCCCATACGGTAATATCTCCCTTATCAATAGGCGCACCATACCGCCATCCGTTTGAAAATGCAATATCTACACCTGCCGCCTTACTGATAGCTTTTAATAACAAATTATCCATTGACGATGAAAAGGTAGAATAACGGTGTAAGGCGGTATGCGTTTTTCCAACGACCTGCTTTTGCAGACTTCGGTAGGAAAGCATAATCTCATTTATCATTTGCTCCATAGGTTTATCGCTGGCAATCTGCTCATTCACTTCTATCAGTTCGTATTCGTGATGTGTGATTTTATTGCCTGAAATGGATAGTTTCAGATGCCCGACAAAAGAGCCGTGACAGCCACATTGTATTACTATGGTATCATTTACTTTTACGGGTTCGTAAAGCCTGTTATGTGTATGCGAACTAAGGCATACATCAATACCGGAAGTTTGTTTGAGCAATTCAATATCCTGCGGATAACCGTTGTGTGAGAGCAGTATGACAAGATTTGCCCCAAATCATTTACCTCTTTTATATAAAGTGTTATTTCCTTTAACCCGTCCGTCACGTAAATACCCTCTCTAAAGGTTCTTGTCATCGTCTTATCTATAATTTGGCACAGATGCCTATTACGGCTACTTTATGCACTCCAACATCAATCATTGAATAGGGCTTTAGCAATAATGTACCGTCTTCTCTATAAACATTGATGCCCAATACCGGGTATTGAAGTTGTTCGGATAAGGACAAAAGGTGTTGCGGCGAGTAGGCAAAATCCCAATGCCCTACCATTGCGCTTAAACCAAGCTGGTTTAAAACCGGAATTAGCACTTCGCCTCTCGAAGCTACCACGGGCAGGGTTCCGTGAAAAGTGTCGCCTCCATCAAAAAACAAGGCGTGTTCATTCTCGCTTTTTATCTTCTCAAAAACTGAGGCAATCTTTGCATATCCGCCCGTTGTTTTGATGTATGCGCCATCCTTGCCGTAAAACAATTCAGGGTGCGGTTCGAGATAGCCGTGTACGTCATTTATAAATCCTATTGATAATTCCATAATATTGAATTTTAAATCTGAAACATTTTTGACTACGGGTGGACAACTGCCCAACCCTCGTATTGTCTTAATATAATTTCTCCGTTACCGCTGGGAACATAATGCACAAAATCAAACAATTCGTTCTTATCAATTTTTCGTTCCTCCATTGTCTTTGCGCATTGGGCGAATACAACGCCCTTATCTTTCAGGGCAATCAATAATTCCTGATAGCTGTTTGCTTTCTTGTACATTTCCACACCGTCAGAAAATGCGATGACCTCTATATGTAATTTGCCTTTCAGTCTTGGGTCGTTCAGTACGTTATTGATATTCCGAAGTATGCCCCTTACTTTTTGTCGTCCGCTTCGTTCAGGATATAGAGTGCGTTATAATGTTTTTGTATGCTTTTGCAGGCTCAAAAACGGTATCTGCTTTTGTTGCGCAAAAATGCTGATGGACGTAAAACACAATACGGCTATCAGCAGGGCTTGTAGTTTTTTCATTTTATTGTTTCGTTTTATTGTTCATTTATCAATTCTTCTATCTGTTTCACGAATTTGTCTGATGCGTAATTGGCAAATCCCGTATGATGAAACCTGACTTTTCCGCTTTTATCCAATACAACGGTAGTAGGCAATGCGCCGGAATACACTTCTGCCGGAACATTGCCATTTGATTGATACATTGGAACTGAAAACTTTTCTTTATCCAAATATGCCTTTCCAGTAGCGAGGTCGCTGTCCTCATTGATGGTCAGAAAGAATATATTAGGGTTATCTTTCAGTTTGGTATAAAGCGTTTCGATAGAGGGAAATTCAGCCCGGCAAGGCGGACACCACGAAGCCCAAAAGTTGATGAACACTACCTTGCCCCTAAATGATGCCGTATTTTGAACGTTTCCTTTTTCATTCGCAAAATCAAAGTCGGTGTTAGCTTGGGGCGATGTACCAGCATCATTTTTATCTATGCTCGCATTAAAAAGCCCCGTTGCCATTAATTGCCGAAGCACGAATGATTTTGCATCGGGGCTGGCAAGCATTGCACCGACAACGATTACCATCAGTATAGTAAAGCCATTTTTTTTTAAGTATTGCCAAAATTTATTTGTTGACGACTGCTCTTTTGAAACCTCTTTATTGTTCAACATAGTTTCCTTTTTTAATGTCAGGCGGTTAGTTACTTTCTACCAATTCATTCAGGGCTTTCACTATTTCGGGACTTGTATAATCTCTGCCTCCCTCTATACGAGCTATCATATTTCCGCTTTTATCGAGGATAATCGTTGTCGGAATGGAACCTCCCAGATAGTCCGGCGGAATATCCCCGGCAGGAACATATACAGGCAGGTCGTACTTGTTCTTCTGCATAAAGGCGGTGGATTTTTCAATCTTGTTATCTACATCTACCATCAGGAATACAATATCATTTTTGCCTTTGAACGATTGCTTCAGCTTATTGATAGAGGGCATTTCGTGAATGCAGGGCGGACACCACGTCGCCCAAAAATTGATAAATACCACCTTGCCTTTTAAGGACTTCAACGATACGGTTTTGCCGTCCTTGTCTTTGAACAGGACATCATTACTGGTCTGTTCCGGCAATGATGTAGTTGCTTCTTCCGCTATCGCATTGAGTACGGGTTGTTCCGCTTTTTCATTTTTGTTATTGTTGTTACAGGCTGCAAAACAGAAGCCTGTCATTATTATTAAAACATACGTGAGCATTGCTCTTTTATTCAATCTTATTTTCATATCCTTATTTTTTTGTGAATTAATTATCTTCGATGAACTCGCAGGCTCGGTTTTACCCTCTTTGATTTCTTCGGATGGCTTGATAATGATTTTGTCCTCCGGCGAAAGATTGCCGAAGACTTCCGTAAGCGTATCTAAACGGATGCCCTCATTAACGGCAATCCGTTTTACTTCGTCGTTGTTCAACGTCAGTACATACGTTCCCGACTGTGTATTTAAGACACTCTTGGTCTGCACCCAATTGGATGGGCTTTTACGCTTCAACTTTAACTTGACCTGTGCGTAATCGCCTCCCTGCAATTCGCCTGACGGATTGCTTACGTCAAACTCAAAGTAAGGGAACGGTCTTGCTGGTCGAGCAAACCTGATGTGCGGGAAAGTTTGGCATTAAACTTCTTACCTGGCTGCGAGCTTACGGTAAACGTAGCGGGCATACCCTCCTGTACAGATGATGCGTGTTTTTCGGGCAGGGATAAAGTAAGGCGGAGCTTATTGCTCTGCGCCATCATAAATAAGGGCGTATTGCTTCCTGTTCCTGCCAATGCTCCGACCGAAACATTCCTTTGGGTTATTATGCCATCAAACGGTGCTGTAAGACGAAGGTACTTTTGTAACTGTGAAGAATGTGCCGTTCCCGCTTTAGAAGCATCAAAAGCAGACTTAGCACTTTCCATCGCACTTTTAGCTCTGTCAAGTTCGATATCCGCAACCGCTCCCGTTGTTTTGGAAGCTGTTACCAATCTGTCATAAGCCTGTTTTGCATACAGGTAATCACTATAAACCTTTTGCTCTGTAGATTTATCAGAAAGATACTGTTGTTGCATTTCGGAGCTTCGAGTACGGCTAAAAGCTGACCTTTGCGAACTCGGTCTCCTCGGTCAACATACATTTGTTTTACAAACCCTGTAACCTTTGCATAAACCGCTACCTGCTCGAAAGGTTTGAGTTCTGCTGGAACGGATATTTCGTACTCGGGATTGATGACCTGTAGAGGAGCCGTTTTATAGTTTACAGGTTTTGCCTGCTCATTTTGCGTTTGTCCTTTTTCCTGCTCTTTTTGTGAACAAGCTGATAGCAACAATACCATTGATATGGTAAATGCCAGTATGGTTGTTGATTTTTTATTGAGTGAAATGCTGTGATACATTGTTTTTGTTTTTAAGTTTATTATATCGTTTGTTTATCGGACTGTTCTGCATAATACCTACTGTCTGCATCATCAGGGTCTAACGAAGGACTGATTATTGAAGTCCTCGACATTAGGGAAGAAAAGAAATGCGGAACTAATAACAAGATGGTTACAGTGGAAGCAATCAGCCCCCGATAACAGCTCTTCCCAGGGTGCTACTTGTTCGGCTCCATCGCCTAAGCCCATTGCCATTGGTAACATTCCAGCAAGCATCGCCGCTGCTGTCATCAACACTGGTCTTAACCTAGACGAAGCAGCGAGCCTTGCAGCATTAGCAGGCTTAAGTGCTAGTTTTTTTCGATAATGTTCGGCTTGATTAACCAATAATACTGCATTAGAAACCGACACACCAAGCGACATAATAATACCCATATAGGATTGCAGGTTAAGCGTACTACCTGTGAGGAATAGAATGATAAGACTACCGGCAATCACGGCAGGTAATACCGATAGAATAATAAGCGGTACTTTGAACGATTGATAAAAAGCCGACAACATAAGGAATATAGCTATAATTGCCACGCCTAAACCTGCCAAAAGACTACCCAAAGTATCATCTAAAAGCTGTAGTGTACCTTCTGTCCAAACAATAGTTCCGCGAGGTGGCTCTCCAGCATTTTTGATAGCTTGTTTAACTGCTCGTGAAGCTGTACCTAAATCTTTTCCGTAAAGGTTAGCCACAATGGTAACGTAACGGTTAGGCCCCTTTCTGTTTACTTGTGCAGGAGAAGTAACCCTTCGTATGGTTGCTACATCTTCAAGTACCGGGCGAAGACTTCCAGCTTTTAATGGAAGTGATCGAAGTCTTTCTTCCGACATAATACCCTCGGGAATTTGCACCTGTGTTTGAAAAACCAATCCTGATTTAGGATCAATCCATAGGTTCTTATCCGTAAAGCGTGTCGATGATGTAGCCGTAACAAGACTACGTGTAATATCCTGCATCGTCAATCCGAATTGTCCAGCAAGATCTCGGTTTACGTCGATTTCCATTGTCGGATAGGCAATAGGTTCGGCAATACGCACATCACGCAGATATGGAACTTTTTTAAATTGGCTTCAATTTTTGATGCATGGGCAAAAGCACCTTTTATCTGATTGGCTCCAACTTTAACTTCAATAGGCGTCATCGCTCCCTGACCCATAATCTTTTCGGTCAGTTCCATTGGTTCGAAATTAAAAGCGACTTCGGGGTACTTCTCTATAATCTTTTTACGGACTTTCTCTTTGAATTCTTCCATTGATCCATCATACACTTCTTTATTTACAGATATTTGCAGTATAGCTTCGTGAGAAGAATTACTAAAAAGGAATATCGGATTTATCGGAGATCCTGCGGGTGCATACCTACAAATGCAGAGGTAATATTTAAACCGTTATCAGGCAGTTCTGCTTTGATATCTCCTGTGATATCTTTAACAATCCGTTCTGTTTTTTCTATTCTGCTTCCCTGTGGAGCCTGTATGCGTATCTGAAAATCGCCGTTGTTGGAAACAGGCATTACATCAGTGCCAACAACTGTTAATAGAACGCCAGCAATTGCACTCGCCACCAGCACATACACAACAAAAAGTGGGATAGCCTTTTTGACCATTTACGCATCCTATAAGAATAGTTTACCCGGAATTTTTCAAAAAAGCTCGCTTTCTTGGAGTATTGGCTTCTGTGTTGTGCTTGTTCCTCATCATCCAGTTGGCCAGTATCGGTACAAAGGTCTGTGAGGCCAAAAAGGATGCAATCATTGCAAAGGCAACCGCCATCGACAGAGGCATAAACATATCTCTAGGAATGCCTGTCATAATGAAAGCAGGGGTCAATACAGCAAGAATACATAGTAAGATCAATAATTTCGGTATAGAAATTTCAATTAAAGCATCTATAATTGCCCGTTGCTTGGGTTTACCCATTTCCATATGTTGGTGGATATTCTCTATGGTTACTGTTGCTTCATCAACGAGAATACCGATGGAAAGAGCAAGGCCACTCAATGTCATGATATTTATGGTTTGCCCTAAGAGATATAAAACAGTAACTGCTGTAAGAATGGCAATTGGAATAGTCAATACCACAATGATAGCTCCACGTGTGTCTCCCAAGAACAATAGTATGACCAATCCCGTGAAAACAGCTCCTAAAATACCTTGTGTATAAGGTTGGAAAGGGAACGTTCGATATAATTTGATTGGTCAAATTCATAACTGACCTTTACATCTTCAGGTAATTGGTCTTTCAGCATCGGAATGGCAGCTTTTAGGTTCTCCACGGCATCCAATGTGGAGGCATCTGCTTTTTTGATAATAGGCAGGTAAACAGAACGTTTTCCGTTTATCAAAGCGTAGCCTACTGTTTGATCTGCTCCGTCCTCCACACGGGCTACATCGCCAACATATATAGTACGGTTGTCGCTTGTTTTTACAGGGGTCTTCAATATTTCTGCAGGTCCTTTAGCGATAGAGTTTATAGGAGCCATCAAGTTTTCATCTCCTATGCGAATATTTCCAGCAGGAGATGGAAGACTATTTTTAGTGATGGCAACGGTAATATCTTCGGGACTTAATCCATTGGCTTGCATTGCGTCAGGATCGATATTGATCACAATGGATCGTACATTTCCGCCAAAAGGAGCGGGAGAAGTAATGCCTGGGATTTGTACGAACATTGGTCTGATTTTGGTCAATGCCAATGTCTGTATTTCATTTACGGAACGCTGGTCGCTTTCAAAAACGAGATTACCTACCGGAAGCGAACTACCATCAAACCTTACCACCATCGGGGACGGCTCCGGGCGGCAGGAAGCCCATTGCCCTTGATACGGACGTGGATACCTCCCCGGCAGCCTGTGCCATATCCGTTCCCGGATAAAACGTCAGCTTCATCAGGGTCAAACCCTGTACACTTTTGAAATCAATATTTTTACGCCACTTACAAACAGCAGCACCTTTTGGAACTCGTTTGCCATAAACCCGTCCATATAAGCGGGCGACAGCCCACCGTAGGGCATAGCGACGTACATCGCAGGCAATTCCACTTCGGGAAATATATCTACGTTTATTTTTTTACGGTATTGTAGGAAAAGAAAGCTATCGCCAGTACGACAACCATAATCGCAATAGGTTTCCTTAACGCAAATCTTATAATGTTCATATACGATTATTTAAAGGTTGTTAAACAAAAAGTCGAAATCGGCAGTCAGCTCCGCTTCATAAGCCAGCAATACCCAATAATCACGGGAAGCCTCGATACGGGCGTTTTCCGCCTGTTCCAGCAAGATGCGTATCTGTAACAGTTCGCTCAACGTGATTAAACCGCTCTTGTACCTTGCGAGGTACATATTATAGGCATCCTGCGACTGCTGTACGGCAAGTTTCGTTTTCTGAAGCTGCTGGTACTGCTGAACGATTTTTGCCTGCGAAGCGGATAAATCTGCCTGCATTGCCTGTTCGTATTGCGAATGGAGTAATTTGGTGCTTTCCGCTTCTTTAAAAAATTGCTCGCCTTTCATCCGGTTGGTATGGAGGCTCGTCAAATTCCACGTAATGCCGATACCCGCCAAAAAATTATTGGTGGTATTGCTAAACCCGTCTTTCCACGCTCCCGATACCGTACCGTTGGGGCTGATGCCCGTACCCCGGTAGGCATAACCGCCCAACAGGTTGATGGAGGGCAAAGAAGACCTTTTTGTGCCTCGCCGCTCAAAGTGTAATACTCGGACTGCTTATCCAAAGCATCTAAAATGGGGTGTGAGGGATTGATGGTGTTTACCTTGTTCAGACCAATTTCTGCGGGATTGGCAAACCGTCCGGTTGATGCCGAATAATCGACGGTATCATTACCGTACAGTTCCAATAGCTGGATAAAGGAAGCGTTTTTAAACCGTTCCATTTATCGTGTTCGCCCATTGCCTGTACATAGGATGATGAGGCGAGCAGACTATCTGCCGCAGGTCTTAGACCCGAAGCGGACAAGCCCGAAGTTATTTTGCGAATATCATCGAGGCGTTCAGCGTTCTTCTCCGTCCACTGTAATTTGGCATCATTGTATAAAAGGACAATGTACCGTTCGGATAATATCTTTTTAAGGTTGAGGATATAAGCATCTTTATCGCTGACCGATTTGTCGTATAAAGCACCCGCAGCCTCGTTCTGCTTGCGGAGCTTTCCGAAAGAGAACAGTTCCCAATTAACAATGGCGGAGCCAAAGGTATTGGCTGCGGTGGTACTGCCGCCTAACGGCACGGAACCATTTACGTTGAAAAAGCCTGGCTGCGGGAAAAATCCGCCTGCGCTTCCTCGTAAGTACCGTAGGTATTCTGTGCCTGTGCGTTTACCTGCGGCAGCATATAGCCTTTACCGCCCGTTGGTTATACTTTGCGGCATCTATCGCCGACATTTTGGCTCCAACTCCGGGATAATTTTCTTCGACCTTAGACCACAGGCTGCCTAAAGTATGTTCCTTTTGCTGCTGCGCATATAACGGAAACGCAGCAACAACGGCTAACCACAATAGTGCGGTCGCCCTAATATGTTTTATCATATTACGCTACAAATTTTGGAGAGGTCGCAAAGGCGACCCAAGATTATTTTAAAATGAAAACAACAGAAATTCCCATCGAACGGGTGCGGTCAATAGGAAAAGGGGAATTAGCAGGCGTAATGGATGATGAGTTTCCGGTATTCCAAAAAGATAGGAATAGCGCTTCGGATTTTCCCGCTACTGCTGTAAAGAGGATGTTTGTTTTCGTTGCTTACAGGAGGTACCCCAAGCAGAAAAAGAAATGCAGCCGTTAAGATAACGGCAGGTAATAAATCGTTCGCCTTGAAAGAATTTTTTTGAACGATTTGGGTGTCTTCAACATTAAGTTGAGAACAATTCGCAAGCGTATTGGTTGAAAGGTTGTGATTGGCTTTAGGTACGCTCCGTTCTGTTTTCAGGGAATACCAACCAGATTTTTAATGCTTGTCTTGACAGCACAGGACGTAAGCAATACCAAAAGCATTGCTGCGAATACTAAAAAGTATCGCTTGCAATTCGCTAAAATATTTGGTATAGTCCTGTTCATCAATTTACAAAAATAGTTTTATTTGATTAACGTCGCAAACAATTACGCCTGTTTTATGCTTTTTAACACGAAAAACAGTGAAATATGATGCAGTTTGCTTATATATGCTCATTTACTATGGTTAAGAAAAGAGGTGTTTCCACGCACCCCTTTTATGATTTTACACTATCTGAAGAAACTCTTATTTCACTAACTCGTTTTTTTGTTCCGTCCATTCGTTGATACCTCCCGAATACATTTTAAGATTTTTCACGCCGTTCCTTTTCAGTAGGGAATATGCCATTGCTGCCCGTACCCCGCTTTGACAATGCACGATAACAGGTTTGTCTTTGCTGATTTTGTCCAAGTTGTTTTCCAATGAGGTCAGCACCATATTTTCCACACCTTTGATGTGTCCGTTATGGTATTCGCTCTCGGTTCGCACATCTATGATTTGAACGTCTTTTTTATCCAAGTGCTTTTTCAGTTCCCCGATACTAACGAGGTCGGATTTTTCCAGTGCCACATTCATCTTATCCAAGTCGGTCGCAAAACCGTAGATATTATCCATCCCGATACGCATCAGCTTACGGGTCAAGTCTTCCGTGTGGCTTTCATCGGTAATCAATACGATTTGAGGTTGATAATCTATCAAAGAACCTACCCAAGTGGAAAATGATTTTCCGTTTTCGATATGCAGGCTGCCCGGAATGTGACCTTTGGCAACCTCGTTTTTGCTGCGGGTATCAATAACCAGCAATTTGTTGTCAATGGCTTTTTGAAATGCCATAGGATTGAGTTTGGGGTGTAAGGGAACCTGAATGAGCAACGGACGTTCCACCTTGTTGAGTTGTTTCATCACGGCAAAATAGTTGGGCGGGGTCGGCTGTCCGTCCAAAATGTATTTTATAAAACCTTTTTCATCATTTTTAAATTGAAAGGCTTTGCTGTTCTGCTTTTCTTCTTTTAAGGTAGAATGTGGAATGGTGCTTAGGCTCTTGCCACAGAACGAACCTGCTCCGTGTCCTGCCCATATCTCCAAATCGTCGGGCAATCGGGAAAACTTTTGAATAGAAGCATAAAGCTGTTTTGCGCCAAGTTCCTGTGAGCCGACTTGCCCGGCTGCTTTCTCCAGGAGGTCAGGACGACCAACATCGCCCACGAAAATAAAATCTCCCGTAATGGCTCTTTGTGGTGTGGCTGGAACTTTCGTGTCTCTTACCAAAAAAGTGATGCTTTCGGGCGTGTGTCCGGGCGTGCATTACTTTCAATTGCACCTGCCCGACAGGGATGCTGCTGCCGTCTTTCAGCCCCGTGTGTGGAAACTGATATTGCCAGTCTGTGCCGCCCTCGTCGGACAGGAACAGCCCTGCACCTGTAACGGCTGCCAGTTCACGGGAACCGCTTAAAAATCGGCGTGGATATGTGTTTCGGCTACTTTGGTTATATTGAGATTGTTGGCTTTGGCAATTTCCAAGTAAGTATCTATATCCCGCTTCGGGTCTATGACAATGGCTTCTCTGGTTTTCAAATCGCCTATCACAAAACTTGCCTGCGCCAGTGTTTCATCATATACCCGCTCGAAAAAATAGCTTTGGGCTTGTAATTTATTTCCCTGTAAAAACAAGATTATAAATAAGGCTATGGTAGCCGTAAATTTTGCTTTGGTCAGCATAATCATCTTTATTAGAAATTCGTAACCCGCAAATTTAGATTATCTGTCCTCCTGTACTGTAACTTTTGTTACATAAAGTAGATGTTGGTGTTGTGGTCTTACTTGTTCTTTTTCAGTTGATAGGTCAAATTCAGAAACATATTGTTTTCGTATAACCTGATATTGCCGGATGCCGACGGGATAGAAAACCGGATAAGATATAGGTAGCCGACATCAAATTTCAGGTTGGGTAATACGCGGTATTCAATGTTCAGACCTGCCCTGTTATGGTCGGCAAACTGTGCTGAAGAAGAAGTTCCCGCTACGTTGATAAAGAACTCGTCGAATACGGTTAGTTTAAGGTGTTCGGTCAATTCGTACCGACCGCCGAAACGTGTGCGAAACCTTGTAATGTTGTTTGGGACATTCTTGATAATGCGGTATTCCAAAGCATTCCTGTTCACAAGGTAAATACGCTTGTATATTTTGTGCTGTAATTCTTGCGCTACTGAAAACCGTACCTCGCTATTGGGCGCAGCCTCATTATCTGCTTTATCCTGGATAATGCGATAGTGGGAAAAATAGGCAAACGGCGAAACGGAAAACTTTAAGTTTGGGTTATGCTGGTAATGTACCCAATCCCTGAATGTGAACATCAAGTTATTATCCAGCATATTTTTGTTTTCAAAACCGTTTTGCCGCCTGTGCTGAAACTCTACATCCGTCCTGAATTTATCTTCCAATGGAATGCTTAATGTAGTGCGGAACCAAGCATTGTAATGATGCTGTGCGGTCAAAGTTTGGGCAATAGAAACCCACATTGCCGTTATCAGCAATCTTTTAAACCGATACATAAGCGTTAATTAATGCGGCAGTTTTTCCCTTAGCAAGCCATATACCCAAGTACCTGCAATGGCACTCAATAGAGTAACGGTAATAACGGTAGCCCCGTTCCAATTTGTGCAAACAGCGGACCCGGACAGGCTCCGGTTATTGCCCAGCCCAAACCGAAAATCAGACCGCCATAGATTTGCCCTTTATTGAATGTTTTGGGAGCAATCTTAATGGGTTCGCCGTAAATGGTTTTGATGTTGAATTTCTTTATCAGAAAAATGGAAGTCATACCTGTTATGACCGCACTCCCGATGATACCATACATATGGAACGATTGCAGGCGAAACATTTCCTGTATGCGGAACCAGCTTATGACTTCCGATTTCACGAATACGATACCGAACATTATACCGATTATCAGGTATTTGATGTTATGATACCATTTGTGTTCCAAACGGCTTTCGTTGACACACATCGCATCCAGTTCACGAAGCTGTAAATCTTTTTCTGTATCTCTGTTCTGTTGCATTTCTTGTCGAGGTTAAAGTGAAAGTATAAAAGGTAAAAACAGGTTTGCCATAATGAAGCCTCCAATCATAAAACAAATGGTGGCAATCAGTGAGGGCAACTGTAAATTTGATAAGCCCATAATGGCGTGTCCGCTTGTACAGCCACCCGCATAGCGTGTTCCGAAGCCTACCAGAAAACCTCCGGCTACCATCAGGACAAAACCCTTTAGGGTAAATAAGGATTGCCAGTTCATAATATCTTCAGGGATTAAATTGTTATAGTTGGTAATGCCATAGCCCGCTAATTCCTGTGCCAGTTTTGGATTGACCTCAATAGGAGCCGGATTTGACAAAAGATTAAAGGCAATGGCTCCGCCCAAAAATATCCCGAACACAAAAAAAAGGTTCCACACTTCTTTTTCCAATCGTATTTAAAGAACGGGATACCCGCAGGCATACAGGAAGCGCATATATGCCGTAGCGAGGAACTGATACCAAATGATTTGTTACCGATGATTAAAAGTAAGGGTACGGTCAGCCCGACCAACGGGCCAGCAACGTACCAAGCCCACGGTTGTTTTAAAAATTCTAACATAATATATTATCTGTTTTCGTTAATCAATCTTTCCAGTTCATTCGCCGGGAAAATACCGGACTGCCGCCAGCGTATTTCTCCCTTTTTAAATATAATGAGCGTAGGCACACCCCGCACCTGATAAGCTGCTGCTGCCTGCGGGTTCTTGTCCACATCAATTTTGATGATGCTTGCATCATCGCCTACACGCTGCTTTAATTCTTCCAGAATGGGCGACATCATTTTACAGGGTCCGCACCATTCGGCAAAGAAATCTACCAATACGGGCTTATCGCTGTTTATTATCTCCTGAAACGTCATACTCTTTTTTGTCTTTTTTAAATGTTGATAACAGCAACCCGCCCATAGCTGCACCGTACAGGGTACTGTTAACCGGATTGGAGGTAATGGCGCAACTTCCCGTACTGCAACCGATAAATTTCCAATAGAAAAAACCTACGACTGCGCCGACAGCTACACCGATTATGGTAAACAAATGTTTTTTAGCGAACTTCTTCATACGATATATCCTCCATTTTTTACGGGTTTTCGAAACAGGGTACTGCAACCCGATACGCCACAGCAGCCTATATTCATTAGTGGCATCAGTGAGAACAGACCGCCCAAACCTGCAAGCAGCCATTCTTTTGCCATAATGCCCTGTACAATTATAAAAATGCCCAATGCCAATCGCAGCACCCGCATCATATTCCAGTTCTTCAAATAGCTTTTCATTTCCTTTTCTTTTTAAAAGTGCTGATGCCGAAGGGCAAGTACAACGGACAAAAGCTAATGAACGATGTAAGTACGAAAGCTACTGCCAATATGCCCAATATGATGGCTAATGTTCCCGAAATGGTATTAGTGAAGTACAAAACACCAATGACAACCGCAATGAGTATGCGGATTGCCTTGTCTGCCATTCCCATATTCTTTTTCATAGCTGTTGGTTTTCTTGGTTGACCACCTGATTTACGTTTTGCCACGTTCCACCGTTGATAACATCCTGAAAGCCGTTCTGCTCCAAAATGCTCTTCGCCTGCCCGCTTCTGTTTCCGCTACGGCAAAGACAACAATGTTCTTCTTGACGATGAACTTCGATAGTTGTTCCTGCACTTTATCCAATGGAATGTTGACCGCTCCTTTACGCTTCCCTCGGCAAACTCGGCAGGTGTGCGCACATCGACCAGGAAAGCTCCGTTTTTTACAGCTTCAGTAAGCTGGCTGTTATCTGTGTTGCCGAATATGGCTGAAAAAAACCCATAGTTTTAAATTTTAAGCGTTCGTACACGATGCTTCTTTGCCCCCGACTGTCTTACCCTCTGCTGCTAACCATTCTTTCATACCCCGGAAAAGTTCTTGACGTTTTCAAAACCGTTTTTAGCAAGTATGGAATAGGCGACTGCCGAACGGTCGCCTGCCTGACAGTGAATGACCACCTGTTTGTCTTTACTGATTTTACCGAGGTTGTCCGGCAGGGTTCCGACAAAAACATTATCCGCACCGTCTATGTGTCCTGCCTCATATTCGGTTGCTCCCGAACATCGACTATCTGCACATTATCCTGTCCGATGTAGGTCTTAAATTCGTCCAAAGCAATCACGTCTGCGCTCTGGAGTGCAATGCCCATATCGTTTACATCCGAAATGTAACCGTAGATGTTGTCCAAGCCTATACGCATCAGCTTACGGGTCAAATCTTCCATCTGGCTGTCATCGGCTACCAAAATAAACTGCTCCTGATAGTTCAGCAGCCAACCGCACCACGTAGAAAAAGAGTTATTGCCCTGAATGTTCAGGCTACCGGGAATAAAGCCTTTAGCGAAATCTACCTTATTGCGGGTATCTATGACCCTGATACCTTTTTCATAGGCAGAAACAAACTGCGCTTTGGATAGCTTGGGGTGTTTCGGAACTTCTATCAGGAGTGGACGATTAAATTTGTTCAAGTGCTTCATCATCGCAAAGTATTTAGGCGGCTCCGGCTGGTCGGCTAATAGGTATTCGGTAAATCCGTTTTCATCTTCTCCGTACTGGAACGCCCAATTGCGGATTTTTTCGTACCCTACCGTGGAGCTATGAACTGCTCCCAAAGACTTACCACAAGCGGAGCCTGCCCCGTGTGCCGACCATACCTGAACGTATTCGGGAAGTGCGGCAAACTTTTTCAAAGATTGGAACATCTGTTTGGCTCCGGCTTCTTTAGTTCCGAGAAGCCCTGCGGCTTTTTCCAGCAAATCAGGACGACCGATATCGCCTACAAATACAAAATCGCCTGTGAATACCATAACGGGTTTATACGTTGCCGGGTGGTCGGTCAATAAAAAGCTGATGCTTTCGGGTGTGTGACCAGGTGTGTGCATTACCTCCAATGTGAGGTTGCCCACTCTAATCATATCGCCGTCTTTCAGCCCTTTGTGCGGGAATTGATATTGCCAGTCTTCGCCGCCCTCGTCCGAAAGGTACATTGTTGCGCCCGTTACTGCCGCCAGCTCCCTTGAACCGCAAAGAAAGTCTGCGTGTATGTGGGTTTCGGCAATGTGAGTGATACGCAGGTTATTCTGCTTTGCAATGTCGAGATATACATCAATATCCCTTTGGGCATCTATTACGATTGCCTCGCCCGTAGCCTGACAGCCTATTACATAGCTGCCCTGTGCCAAACTCTTATCATAAACGTGTTGAAAAAACATACTGATTTATTTTTATCGTTATCATTCTTTTTACTACTGCAAATTTCCGTTACTTATTTTTCCTGTACAGCTACTTTAGTTACACAAGGACAGGAAGACTACATTTTCCCTTTCATCATTTTGTTCCAGTACATATAGGGAAGCATATATTTCTTTAGAAGCCATAACCGCCAATGCTCTTTGTAGCTGTTGAACACCAGCATAAACTTCAGCATCGGGTCGGGTGTGAACTCAATCTTGTAATTAAACTCTGCGAGTGTCATTTTGCCGTACCCTGTAACTAAGGGACAGGACGAATACCCGTCATAAGATTTATTGTCTGCGGGCTTATGGGCAAGTAATTTCAGGATATTATCTACCACGACAGGAGCCTGCTTACGAATGGCTGCACCTGTTTTCGCCGTTGGCAATGCCGCTACGTCGCCCAATCCGAAAATGTTGGGGTATGTTTTATGTTGCAGGCTGTTAATATCTACATTCAGCCAACCTGCTTCATTGCATAAGCCCGATTTTCCTACAAATTCGGGCGCAACCTGCGGGGAGCCAGGTGCAGGAAATCAACCGGTATTTCAATGACGGACTGTCCCTGTATCCGTTCGCCCAACACATTGCCCTCGTTGACCACACACTTGTTTTCATCAGGTGCGATGTTCTGGAAGTAAGCAATTTTCTTTTCGGGGTCAATCTTTACCGGGGCATAGAATGGCTTGAAATGAACGTTGTACCGATGGATGACTTTCATCAGTGTTTCTGCGATTACCTTTACGTCGAAAATGACGGAACCCGGCGTGGCGAAAACCACGTTTGTTTTTTTATCCAGTCTTTTCCTTTTGAAATAATCTGCCGCCAGATACATAATCTTCTGCGGTGCGCCACCACATTTAATTGGTGTGGTGGGCTGTGTAAAAATGGCATTGCCTCCTTTGAAGTCCTGCAAGCATTTCCACGTATATTCAGGGTCTATGTAGTTGCTGCAAACTACGCCTTTGGCAAGGGCTTCTTCCAAGCCAGCTATCAATGAAAGGTCGTACACAAGCCCCGCAGCTACAATTAGGTAGTCATAGCCGATATTGCCGTATTTTTCTGTTTCAACTTTGTTTTCTTCTGGGCGGAGTATTGTCGCCTTATCTTTAATCCATTCCACGCCGGAGGGAATGAGCGATGCTTCTTCCCTGATGGTATGCTGCATTTTGTAAGTGCCTGCGCCTACCAATGTAAAAGCGGGCTGATAGTAGTGCTTTTCGGACGGTTCAATAATGGCAATGGATAAATCGGGTTGCTTGTTCTTTAATTGGGCAGCAACCATAATACCTCCCGTACCTCCGCCAATAATGAGTATTTGAAAATGCTTTTCCATATGACAATGATTTTAGTGTAACAATGTTTCCTTAACGATGATGTAGATACCCATTACCAGCACAAACCATCCGAAAGCGGGCTTCAACTTGGAAGCCTTTATTTTTGTAGAAAGGTAACTGCCTATCAGTATGCCGACAATGGCAATGGAAGCGATGTTAACAGAAAGCCCCATTGTACGGAAGTGTGGGGCAGGGAAAACAGGAAGCCCATCAAAGAGTTGATGGAGATAATGACCAATGATGTGCCTACGGCTGTTTTCATCGGCAATTTCAGCAGGTTTACCAAAGCAGGGATTATCAGGAAGCCGCCGCCTGCGCCTATCAGTCCGGTTATCACGCCTATAAAAATTCCTTGTAAGAGAATTTGAAAGTAATTGAACTGCTGCTTTTGCAGTGTTTCATCATTTGCCTGCCCGTCTTTTTTATCATACTGTATGATGCCGCAATCATCAGTATGGCAAAGAGCAACATCAACAGTATATTCTTGGTTACGATAAAGCTCTCGATAGTGAAAACGTGCTGCGGGATAGCGGGAAGCAGATACTGCCGTGTGAGAAAAATGGCGGCAATGGACGGAATACCGAAAACAATGGCTGTTTTGATATTGACCAATCCTTTTTGAAATAGGAAAATGAACCGACAACGCTCGTTGAGCCAACGATAAAAAGAGAATAGGCGGTTGCCAATACTGCATCAAGGCTAAACAGATAAACCAATACCGGAACGGTAAGAATACTGCCCCGCCACCGATTAGCCCTAAAGAAATACCAATAAAAATTGATGCCGAATACCCCGCTATATCCATAGATTTCTGAATTGATACGACAAATTTGCACCAATCCAAAAACCTGTACAGCTACTTTTGTTACATAAGCGTGATTTTGTTCCTGCCCAATCGAACCGTCCCCATTTCTTCCAACTGTTTCAGCAGCCTCGACACCACTACACGGGCAGTACCCAATTCATTGGCTAATTGTTCGTGGGTAATGTTCAGGATATTATTTCCGGTAAGTTCCTGCTTCTTGCGCAGCAAAGCCAATAAGCGTTCATCTATCTTTTTAAAAGTGATGGCATTGACGATTTCTAAAAGTTCCTCAAAACGCTTGTGGTACAAACGGAAAATATAATCCAGCCATTGGGGTACTCCCTGATGAACAAGGCTACTTTATCCATAGGCAGAAAAAGGATTTCTGCATCTTCCTCCACTTCGGCTTTGACCTTGCTTGTTTCATTGTGCATACCACCGAGGAACGACATAATGCAGCTTTCTCCGGCTTTGATGTAATACAGTAAAATTTCCCTGCCATCTTCTTCTGTTCGGACAACTTTCAGTGTTCCTTTGGTAACAATAGGGATAGAACGAATAGAAGCATTTTCATTCAGGATGACACTTCCGGTTTCATATTCTTTTCTTATACTGTTTTCATAGAGTTTCCCTACCAATTCAGGAGAGGATTTAAATTCTGTTATCTGTTCCAATGGTTCCATCTGCAAATTTTTAAAGCTTACTTATTCATAACACGGTAATACCATATTAAAATACATAACCTACAAATTTACATTTTATGCTTGCTATTTACTGTAACTTTTGTTACAAAATGAATGGTTTTTATCCCTCTTGCACCAAATGCTGCAAGTTCGGGTCATTCTTAATGCGCGCTATTTCACTTACAACAATATTCAAGATGTCTGATTTTATCTGTTTGTAGTTGCTTTCTATTTCCTGCTTCATTTTATCCTCGCCCTGCTTATTTACAAAAGAAAGGATTTGCGGTATTTGCTGATAGGCTTTGGTTTCTGCTGCTACCTTATCATTATCTACCACAATTTCAGCGTGAAATATTTTTTGCTCGATACGTTCATCAAAGTTATCAGATACAGAACCAACAAACATACCCTGAGTAAGTGTTGAAATTTTGGAAGCCGGAATAAGGCTGTCTAACTGTGTGGAAATGGACGTAGATTTATCATTGCGGTTAATGGTCATACTTTGGCGTTTCTGCAACACTTTACCGAAACGTTCTGATAGGCTCTTTGCCGTTTCTCCAACCACCTGACCACTGAATATATTACCGACGGTATTCTGAATTACTTTGCTCTCTTTATCGCCGTAATCCCTCGTTAATTGCGAAAAATCCTGAAAACCCAAACATACCGCTACCTTATTACTTCTCGCCGTTGCGATAAGGTTATCCAGTCCCCTGAAATAGATTGTTGGCAGCTCATCTATGATAACGGAACTCTTTAGCTGTCCTTTTTATTAATCAGCTTTACAATCCTCGAATTATACAAGCCTAAAGCTGCCGAATAAATATTTTGACGGTCGGGATTATTACCTACGCACAAAATTTTAGGTTCTTTCGGGTTGTTGATGTCAAGCGTAAAATCATCGCCTGTCATCACCCAGTACAATTGCGGGCTAATCATTCTTGATAATGGTATTTTTGCCGATGCTATCTGACCTTGTAATTGGTCTTGTGCGCCGCCCTGCCACGCATCCATAAAAGGCGATAGGTAGTTCTCCAAATCAGGGTATGAGGTTAAAATCGTGAATACGTCCGAATACTTTTTATTCAGTAATTCTATAGCGTGTGGGAACGTACAATACTTACCATTATCGTAGATTTTCAGATACCAAATAATGGCAGCCAATAAGATAATTGGGCTTTCCACGAAAAAATCGCCCTGCTTCTGTATCCAGCTTCGGTTGAGGTTTAGCATTATGGTATATGCCGCTTCGTAGGCATCTGAAATGTCCGTCATAAAATCAGGATTGAGTGGATTGCAACGGTGGCTCTTGCGTGGGTCGTCGAAATTTATCACGTAAAATTTAGGCTGAACTCTGTACTTATCCCGATGCTTCAGTAAATGGTTATAGGCGATAGTCGAAAGGTCATCGAATTTGAAATCGTAGATGTACATACTAAAGCCTTTCTCTATTTGCTGCTTGATGTAATTATTTACGATGGCATAAGATTTACCTGAACCCGGAGTACCCAAACGATTGATGCCCTGAAAGGATTGACAATGTTTATCCAACCGTTGTTCCATTTGCCTTTGTAATAAAACTTGGTGGGCAGGTTGACGGAATACTCGTTTTCCATCAGCTTGGTTTCCTGTTGGAAGCTCTCGTTCTCGTTATTGAAAACATCGTCCATTAAATTAGTACGAAGCAATCGGCTCATCCATACGCCTGCCATCAGCAAGGCGATATAACCTAACGAGATAGTAAGGATATATAAGAATGTGCCTGTTGCCGGAGATAGCTTTAGCAACGGTGTGTTCAGGAAGAACAGCACAAAGCCAACACCCAAAGCCACGTAAATTTTAGTCCAGGTTATCTTCTCATTCTTTACGCCCTTTGTTCCTAGGCAGCTTAAAGCCAGTAAAACCAAAGCGAATGCTTTGGTATAAAGCGTGTGTGAAAACAAACTGGCCGTCCGGTCGAAATTGCCTAATATCTTATTGATTACTTCCAACGTCCAGCCACGTTCTAAAAAGAACCCATAGCAGAACCAATAAAGGTGCATCAGCACCAAAAGAATACTGACTGCCCGCATAAAAGCCATAATCTTGGCAAGCCCTCTTAAATCGTCTTCTCCCTGCATTATTTAAAGTTTTAATGTTCGGGCGTGAATTTAAAGGCTCTATGGAGTGGCTATAAGAATGTGGCCGCCAGTGGCGTTGTGTGGCAGTGTTTGGCTAGATATTATTTTTGACCTCTTTGCCGTTTACGCTTCTTCTTCATCTTATTGGCAAAGTCCTGTTCTTCGTAATCTTCGCCCTGGGCTTCGGGCAATAAGCCGCCCAATGCTTCAATCAAACCGTCTTCGTGTTTGTCCGTAGTTAAGAAGTCGAACAAATGGTGTGGTTCTTCCGCAGGAAGATCCGCATCATTTGATGTGGATAGTTTGGGTTGTAAAACGGCAGGTTCTTTAATATCCGGTTTGATGTTATTGTTCCAATAATCATTAAAGGTGTTGGCAGAAAGTTCTGTTGCCAAACGTGAACCGTTCCAAACTGCTTTGGAATTGTGGTCAATAAATGTGATACCATAAATACGACCTGTATCATTCCGGCGCACCACAACGTTAATACCCTGTTCAGCTAACTGCTTTTTAAATGCCTGTTCATCGCTTGTGGATTTCAGGGCAATGGTAGCGGCAGATTTTAGGGTCTGTTTAGTTGGGCTGTCTTTCAAAGCTGTTTTGCATTTCGCAAAATGCAATTCCAAAGCCGGAAGCCCTGCACTCTTTCCGAACAGCGAAGCCTTGAACGGATGCACTGCTCTTTCGCTTTTTCATTTAGCGGAATATATAATAAGCCCTGCTGCATTTTTCCCTGTAATTCGCCCTCCACTTTTTCGGTGGTAATATTGAAAAGGGAAAGCAGGGCATTGTACTCGCCCAAAGTTTGGTACTGGTAGTAGTTCGGCAGGTGGCGAACGACCGAAGCGATTTGGCTCTTTACATCGCCTGCCCGATAATCTACCGGACGGAAAACCTTATCCATTTGATTGCGCTCCTTATCTGTTGCAGGTATCAACCCGTGTTGTCTTTCCAGTTCACGGCATACATTCATAGACCGCATTTTCTCGAATTTGTCCGAAATCTTTTTGCCCTGCTCATCCACGCAAACCGATACAATGTGTATATGGCTACGGTCAATATCGGTGTGTTTGAATACGACAAAAGGCTGTTCGCCGTAACCCATTTCCCACATATACTGTTCTGCCATTTCCCGAAACTTGTCATCACTTACCTTATCATTCGGGTCAGGATTGAGCGAAATATGCAACGTATGTTTCTCGGTATTGCGGTTGGCTATCAGGTAAGGCGCAAAAGACTGGGCTAATTGTGCCACGGAATAATGACCGCTTGCGGTTTCAATCATCTTATTGGCAAACAAAATCTGCCCATTTTCATTATCGACTTTAAGCTGATTGTATGCCAATGCCCCGTATAAATTTGCGCTTCTTCCGATTTTTGCTATCACTACTACATTATTTTTTTAGGTATTCTTCCTCAAATTTTTCGGTTATCTGAATGATTTTCTGGCAGAGCATCGCCATTTCAGCCGTCTGTTTTTCCAGTTTGTACAGGAATGCCGCCGCCTTTTTCTCAGAAAAATTCTTGTACAGCAGTTTCACAATCTGATTGTAATTCACTCCAATGGAACGGAACTGGCTGTGAAAAGAGGTCAGCCTCATATAAAAATCAACCGTTCCCTTGTCAATCTGAATAGTCTTTATGGTCTTGTCAAAGATGCAAGACGTTATAAAGTGCGCCTTTACCTGCATACCTGATTTATCAAAAGGGCAAGAAAACGGGCGTGTTCCTGCTCGTTAAAGGAAATCGTATAGCGGATGGTCGCCGGGTCTTCTTTGGGGCGACGTCCGGTCTTTTCAATTGCTTTTTGTTGTTATCGTTCATCACTAATCCATTTTAAAATCCATACAAAACCCTGACTTCGGAAGGTGTTTTCTGCCTCCTGCAAAGGGCAAGTTGTTTTGAGCATCGGAAATCATTCCGAGATGCTCAAAACACAACTTGCCGTGTTCCGGTGAACACAAAAATCCGCCCTGCGGGACGGATTGAATGTAACAGGAAAAACGGCTCGTTGCCGTTCCCGTTACCCCTGATATGTCAAAAGACTTTTGCATAAATCCGTTAATAAAAATCACAATACAAAGTAAAGCCCCGTTTCCGATAGCGTTACACTGTGCCACAGTGCCAAATGCTGCCTCTGAACGCCAAACACTGCCACTGCTATACAACCGAATGAATTTGATGAGTTCTTTGCCCCTGAATGTTGGCAGGCAGGCAGACAGCCCGTGCTTCAGGACGAGCAGACGGCACACATTCAAGATAGCAGGTTATCCTGCCTGCAAGATTGCAGGAATGCAAGAAAGCAAGAGCGCAGGAATGACCGAAAGCGTGACAGCCTGCTATCAGGCGATCACGCCTGCGTGACGGACGGAACGATATACCGCAATCCTGCCTGATAAGATGCCTGAATGAAAGCATTGCTGCTGTACGGCAGGAAAGCAGGCAATCAGCAATTCCCGCAGGCAAGCCTGATAGCTATCCTGCAAGAAAGACAGCACGAAATCAGGACTGCACGGGTGCAAGCCTGCAAGCCTGAAAACAGTAAGATGTAAACTTTAAATTTTAAAAATATGGACACAAAAAGAAACCTCTGTTCGTTGCCTTTTCTTCTCAAAAAGGCGGTGTTGGCAAAAGCACATTTACCACGCTTGTTGCAAGCACGATGCACTATCGGTTGGGCTACAACGTAGCCGTATTTGATGCGGATTTTCCGCAGCACAGCCTGATGAAAATGAAAACCCGTGATTTGGCAATGGTAATGGAAAATGAGGCTTTGAAAAAACTGGCGTATAAGCAGTTTACCACCATCAACAAAAAAGCCTATCCCATTATGCAGCACAAAGCGGATAGCGTACTCGATGCGGCGCACGAATTTGTAAACACTTCTCCCGTTCCGCTTGATGTGCTGTTCTTCGACCTGCCCGGAACCGTGAACACTCCCGGCATACTGAAAGCATTGGCAGGTATGCACCACATTTTCACGCCCATTACGGCAGACCGTGTGGTAATGGAAAGTACGCTCATCTTCACGCAGCTTTTACAGGACGTGATTATGAAAAAGGCGAAACTTCCATACAAAGCATTAACCTGTTTTGGAACCAGGTGGACGGCAGGGAAAGCACACCCTTATATGACGTGTACAATCAGCTTATTGGACAACTGGGGTTAAGCCTGATGCAAAGCCAAATCAAGAACAGCACCCGTTTTCGCAAGGAAAGCGAAGCAGACAGCAAAACGGTTTTCCGTTCTACCGTCATGCCACCTGATGAGCGTTTGATGAAAGCCTGCCAGTTAGACCTGTTCATCAGCGAATTTTTAAACATCATTCAATCGTAGTGCTATGGAAAAAGACAATAAAAGAAAAGTAACGCCGGACATTAACGAGGAAATGATGATGAACCTGATGGTGGATGGTGTAAAAAAGGACGGTTTGCAGCTACCGCCCGAACCTGACGAAGAGCAGGTAAAGGAAGCGGAACAAGATGAGGTAAAGCAGGACGAATTACCACAAAGTAAACCAGTACCACGGGAAAGGAACCGCACCAAGAAAAACCTTGACGGAAGCTACGGCGAACACTTTTTGAAAACCCACTCGATGACAAAGCGGGGCGATAAAAGTATTTATATCCGGCAGGAATACCACGAACGGCTATCCCGTATTGTACAGGTCATTGGTAAAGATGCCATACCCTGTATGCCTATCTTGATAACATACTGGAGCATCATTTTGAGCTATTTGAAAAAGCAATTACTGATGATTTCAACGAAAAGTTTAAACCCATTTTTTAAAGCACCTGATTATGGAAATAATAATTGTGATATGCCTGCTGATAGTCATTGCCCTGCTTTTGCAGGATAAGATTGTCATTCATAAACGGTCGGAACAAAAACCCACACAGGAAAAAGTTAACCCGAACCTGCCCGATATTATGGGGCAGCCCAAGCCAGTAAGAAGCCTTTTAGTGCCAAACACTGCCAATGAAAGTCAAATAACGGAACCGGAGATAAACCTTGATAATTTAGACATCGAATACGACGAAAACGTCAGCATTCAAATTCCGCAGGAAGAACTGGACGAAGTTTTCAGCAATATGCCTGATTTGGAAGAAGAGGAAGAAGAATGGAACAGGTACGGAATATCCGGTGGCGATAACGGTTTTGCCCAAGGGGTTACCTACGACGAACTAAGCTCCGTAGGGGCATTGCTCCAAAAAGAGAATTTGGAACAGGCTCAAAAGGAAACAGCGGTAGCCATAGTTCAGAAATTACAGGGAACCGAATTATTCAGCCTACTGGAAAATTCCATTGAGGGTGCTTCCCGAAAAATTGCCGAGCTTTTGGATAGCACACTTTCATCTGAAAGCGACGACGGTTCTTCCACTTTGCGGAAAAGTGATTTGGGTGATTTTGACATTGGGGAGTTTGTCTGAAAAGACGGCTCCCTTTTGTCTTTTTAAAGGCGTTGCAGCCTGATAAAAAATAAACAGTACAGATATGATTAAGAAAGATGACCCTGATTATATATTCGAGGAATATAAAGGACATACCATAGCAAGCCACAAGAATAATGTTGTTGGTAAAGACATTAATAATCTCATCATTGTTTACCGTTCAGATGAGTTCCCCAATCACGGGTTTATTATTGGACTGGATGATAGCAAGCTGTCAGGGGCAGAAAGTCCGTACCGCACAACATAGATGATGCAAAAGGCTACATTGATTGGGTAGTTGGTATTCAACAGAAAAAGGCAGAGATAAAGCCGACCAACAATATTGTTGACCAAGAAGCCTACGATATGCGTGTAAACAAAGGGATGCTGCCTACGATAGCTATTGCGGGGCATACTTTCTTTGTAGATATACGAATGGATAAACTTAGACCTAAAGATGATTTCCTTTCAAATGGTATCGTGTTCTCGGATATAGCAAACTACTATGATGAAGATAAAAGGACTTATACTATTCCCTACAATCCGAAGACACACGAATTTCAGGAACCGGATTACCGGACTATCAAAGAACTACCCAAAGATTTAATCGCTGTGCAATTTCCCTCCGAAAGACTGCTTGACAGGATTGGATGGAACAGGCATTACGGATTTGAATTGACACACGGACTGGAAAAGCAAGGCTTGAAATTGCAGTTTGAAGCGAAGCAAATACCCTGGGAAAAAACCTTTCTTGTCGGTTTGATAAAAAGCAACCTGAAAGAAGAAAAGAACCTGCAAAAAGCTACCGAAAAACAACAACCAACCCAAGTCAAGAAAGCTAAACCGAAAGGTAGAAAAATGTAAATCGGCGCACCGATAACCGAACGTCAAACCGTAAAAAGTTTGGCGTTTTTTTATACTCAAATATCTGTTACAAAGCCACTCACAGCCAAACACTTCCTTGACTGCCACTTTCTTATAACGCCTCTTTTTCCACAAGACATTTGTCCCGAAAGCTCGCAAGGTGCGGGATAAACAGTAACAAATTAATGTGTTTCAATTATGGAAAAACAGAGAAAAAAAGTTTTGCTGGCAGCCGTGGCAATGCTGTCAGGAATTGGTGCGTTCGCACAGGGAAACGGCTCGGCAGGTATCAACGAGGCTACTCAAATGGTAACCTCTTATTTCGACCCCGCAACGCAATTAATCTACGCTATCGGTGCGGTAGTCGGGTTAATCGGGGGCGTTAAGGTGTATAACAAATTCAGTTCCGGCGACCCCGACACGAGTAAGACTGCTGCTTCGTGGTTTGGTGCGTGTATCTTCTTGATTGTCGCTGCTACTATCCTGCGTTCATTCTTCCTTTAATCCTTTGCCTTATGAATTACAATATCAATAAAGGCATCGGAAGAACGGTGGAATTTAAAGGGTTGAAAGCACAATACCTGTTCATTTTTGCGGGTGGCTTGCTCGGTACGCTCATTTTCGTGATGATACTGTATATGGCAGGCGTAAACTCTTACATCTGCCTTTTCCTCGGAGCAGGCGGTGCTTCGCTCATCGTATGGCAGACCTTTTCACTCAACAGGAAGTACGGTGAACACGGGCTGATGAAAATTGCAGCTAATAAAAGGCATCCCCGATACATCATCTGCCGCAAGCCTGTACACCGCTATTTAAAATTCACACCTAAACAGAATGCCGTATGAGAAATGTAGCAAAGACCACCACACTGGAAAATAAATTTCCTTTGTTGGCAGTAGAGAACAACTGCATCTTATCCAAAGATGCGGACATTACCGCCTGCTTTGAAGTGCGCTTACCGGAACTGTTCACGGTAGCTTCTGCGGAATACGAAGCCATACACTCCGCCTGGCACAAGGCGATTAAAACCCTGCCTGATTTTACGGTCATTCACAAACAGGATTGGTACATTAAGGAAAGCTATGCACCTGATTTGGCAATCGAAGACCAGAGTTTTTATCAAAGTCCTATCAACGCCATTTCAACGAGCGACCGTTCCTGAACCATTATTGCTACCTGTTCCTGACGAAGACTACAAAGGAAAGAATGCGGATGCAAAGCAACTTCAGTTCGCTTTGCAAAGGTACGCTGATACCAAAGGAAATCAGGAACAAGGAAACGATACACCGTTTTATGGAGGCGGTCGCCCAGTTTGAACGTATCGTGAACGATAGCGGTTTTGTAACCCTGCGCCGTTTGACCGAAGATGACATTATCGGAACGGAAGATACACAGGGATTACTGGAACAGTACCTCACGTTATCGAGGGGAACCGGAACACCAATGCAGGACATCGCACTCGGAAACGAAGAGGTACGCATCGGCAACAAAAGGTTAAGCCTGCATACACTTTCAGATACGGACGACCTGCCCGGCACGGTATCGGCAGATACCCGTTTTGAAAAGCTATCTACCGACCGTAGCGACTGCCGCCTGTCATTCGCCGCACCTGTGGGCTTGCTGTTAAGCTGCAACCACATTTACAACCAGTACATTTTTTTGGATAACAGCGAAGACAACCTGCAAAAGTTTGAGAAGTCCGCAAGGAATATGCACTCACTGGCAAGGTACAGCCGTGCCAACCAAATCAATAAAGAGTGGATAGAAAAGTACCTGAACGAAGCCCACAGCTTCGGGCTGTCATCTATCCGTGCGCACTTCAACATTATGGCGTGGTCGGAAGACCCTGCGGAACTGAAACAGCTAAAAAATGATTGCGGTAGTGCGTTGGCCCTGATGGAGTGTAAGCCCCGGCACAACACGACGGATGTGGCTACATTGTATTGGGCAGGGATGCCCGGCAATGCGGGCGACTTTCCGAGTGAGGAAAGTTTTTATACGTTCATAGAACCTGCATTGTGCTTCTTCACGGAAGAAACCAACTACCACAATTCGCCCTCGCCGTTCGGTATCAAGATGGCTGACAGGCTTACAGGAAAACCTATCCATTTGGATATTTCCGACCTGCCTATGAAGCGTGGTATCATCACGAACCGGAACAAGTTTATACTTGGTCCATCGGGTTCGGGTAAATCGTTCTTCACGAACCATATGGTACGGCAGTATTACGAACAGGGCGCACACGTACTGTTGGTAGATACGGGTAACTCTTATCAGGGCTTATGCGAACTCATCAAAGGAAAAACCAAAGGAGAAGACGGCGTGTATTTCACATACACCGAAGATAACCCGATTGCCTTTAACCCATTCTACACCGATGATGGCGTGTTCGACATTGAAAAGCGGGAAAGTATCAAGACTTTGATACTGACCTTATGGAAACGTGATGATGAGCCGCCAACCCGTTCCGAAGAAGTTGCCCTTTCCAATGCGGTAAGCGGTTATATCGAACGTATCAAAACGGAAGATATGTACCCGTCATTCAACGGGTTCTATGAGTATGTGAAAGGCGACTACCGCAAGGTACTGGAAGAAAAGCAGGTCAGGGAAAAAGACTTTGACATTGCCAATTTCCTGAACGTACTCGAACCCTATTACAAGGGCGGCGAATACGATTACCTGCTGAACTCCAATAAGCAGTTAGACCTGCTTTCCAAACGCTTCATAGTGTTTGAGATTGATGCTATCAAAGACCACAAAATCCTCTTTCCCATCGTCACGATTATCATTATGGAGGTGTTCATCAACAAGATGCGCCGACTGAAAGGTATTCGTAAGCTCATCCTGATTGAAGAGGCTTGGAAGGCGATAGCGAAAGAGGGAATGGCGGAATACATCAAGTATTTGTTTAAGACCGTCCGCAAATTTTTCGGTGAAGCCATTGTCGTAACGCAGGAGGTTGACGACATCATCCAGTCGCCTATTGTCAAGGAAAGTATCATCAACAACTCCGACTGTAAAATCCTGCTTGACCAACGCAAGTATATGAACAAGTTCGATGACATACAGGCGATGTTGGGGCTTACGGACAAAGAGAAAGGACAGGTACTTTCCATCAATATGAACAACGATGCAAGCCGACTTTACAAAGAGGTTTGGATTGGCTTAGGTGGTACGCACTCGGCAGTCTATGCCACCGAAGTGAGTTTGGAGGAATACCTCGCCTACACAACCGAAGAAACCGAAAAAATGGAAGTGATGCAGCTTGCTTCCGAACTGGACGGCAATGTGGAACTCGCCATTAAGCATATCGCAATGCAAAGGCGGGACAAAGTAAATCAATAGTCATTAACAATTTAAAAATTCAGAAACAATGAAAAAGTATTGTATCTGGTGTGTACGGCACTGATGCTCGCCGTAGCACCGTCAGCAAAAGCCCAGTGGGTTGTAACCGACCCCGCTAACTTGGCTTCAGGGATTATCAACTCTGCGAACGAAATCATACAGACTTCTTCGACCGTAAGCAATGTGATAAAAACTTCAACGAAGTGAAGAAAGTGTACGACCAGGGCAAGGAGTATTACGACAAGCTGAAAGCCATCAACAACCTTGTTAAAGATGCCCGCAAGGTGCAGCAAACGGTATTGTTGGTGGGCGATGTGTCGGAAATGTACGTGCAGAATTTTGGTAAGATGATGAACGACCCAAATTTCACACCGCAGGAATTGGTCGCTATCGGTAACGGTTATTCGGCATTGCTCAATGAAAGTACCGAACTGCTGAAAGAACTCAAACAGATAATAACCTCTTCAAGCCTTTCGCTCAATGACAAAGAGCGTATGGATGTGATTGACCGTGTGTACAAAGAGGTAAAGGATTACCACAGCCTTGTGCGCTACTACACCAACAAGAACATTTCTGTAAGCTACCTAAGAGCGAAAAAGAAAACGATGCCCAAAGAGTGCTTGAACTCTACGGAACTGCTAACCAAAAATACTGGTAAACTATGGAATGGGATAATCTTCACGAACTCCTGCGGTCGCTTTATGATGATATGATGCCGCTTGCAGGCGATATGGCGGCAGTCGCTAAGGGTTTGGCGGATTGGGAGCATTGTTCTATGTGGCATTAAAGGTTTGGCAGGCTTTAAGCCGTGCCGAACCTATTGATATGTTCCTTTGCTGCGCCCTTTTGCTTTAGGGCTTTGCATAATGTTCTTCCCGACCATTGTTTTGGGAACCATCAATGCGGTATTAAGCCCGGTGGTAGTAGGAACCCACCAAATACTCGAAGACCAGGTGCTTGACCTTAACAAGCTGCAACAGCAGAAAGACCAGTTGGAATACGAGGCAATGGTCAGGAACCCCGAAACCGCCTATATGGTATCAGACGAAGAGTTTGATAAAAAACTGGACGAACTGGGATGGTCGCCCTCCGACATTGGAACAATGGCGGGTATGTATATGGACAGGCAAGCCTACAAGATAGAGAAAGCCATAAAGGACTGGTTTCGCAATCTACTGGAAATACTCTTTCAGGCGGCAGCTTTGGTCATTGATACCATACGAACGTTTTCCCTGATAGTCCTCTCCATACTCGGACCAATAGCCTTTGCTATTTCCGTATGGGACGGCTTTCAGTCCACGCTCACGCAATGGCTCACGAGGTACGTCAGCGTTTACCTGTGGCTTCCCGTTTCGGATTTGTTCAGCTCAATGTTGGCAAGAATACAATCCCTCATTTTGGAAAGGGATATAGCAATGCTTGCCGACCCCACCTATATACCTGATACGAGCAATACCGTGTATATCATCTTTATGATTATCGGCATCATCGGGTACTTCACTATCCCGACAGTAACAGGTTGGGTAATCCAAGCCGGAGGCGCAGGAAACTTTACCCGCAATGTAAACTCCACAGCAATGAAAGCCGGAAACATCGCCGGAGCAGGCGCAGGTTCAACAGTTGGAAACATCGGCGGTAAACTGATGAATAAATAATCATTAATCATTCTAAAAATGGAATTTAAAACGCTAAGAAATATCGAAAACAGCTTTAGGCAGATAAGATTATATGCCATTGTGTTTGCGGTTCTCTGCATTGGCGTGTGTAGGTTACGCCGTATGGCGTTCCTACCGCTTTGCAGAAGAACAACGCCAAAAAATCTATGTACTGGATAATGGCAAATCCCTGATGCTTGCCTTGTCGCAGGATGCGAGCATCAACCGCCCGGTTGAGGCAAGGGAACACGTCAGGAGATTTCACGAACTGTTCTTTACGCTTGCCCCCGACAAGAACGCTATTGAAAGCAATATGAGCAGGGCATTCAACCTTGCCGATAAAAGTGCCTTTGATTACTACAAAGACTTGTCGGAAAAGGGTTATTACAGCCGTATCATTTCGGGAACGTGCAGCAACGCATTGAGGTGGATAGTGTCGTGTGCAACTTCGACAACTACCCGTATGCAGTGCGCACCTATGCCAAACAGTTCATCATCCGGTCAAGCAACGTAACCAGGCGTAACCTGATTACGTCCTGCTATCTCGTCAACTCCGTTCGTTCCGACAATAATCCGCAGGGCTTCAATATTGAAAAATTTGCAGTCGTCGGAAAAAATAAGGATATAGAGGTTATCGAACGCTAAAAAAACAATCTTATGGAAGCATTATCAGATTTAAGCACGTTCGCAAAAATCCTTACCGACAAAGGATATAACGGGTATTTCCATACGCAGGGTGCGTATGCCGGAAAGCTGAAAGACAGTATCAGCGAATACCTCGAAAGTTGCCAAAAAGGTGCAGATACTTTGCCTAAGCAGGACTTACTGCTGACAGGCTACCTGCAATGGTCGGGAGATGACAAACCCCGTGTAGAATGCAGTATGTGGGTAAAGTACCTGAACGGCAAATTCTCATTGAGCTGTATGGAAATAGCCAAGAAAGACGGGTTTGGGCAACTGCTCAAAAAATCGGAACTGGCAAACCTGTCCGTAATGTCCGCACCCCAATTAAAGGAAGCGGTCGCACTGGTCAACGATGAGCCGAAGCAAAAGGCGAGTAAAAGTCTTAAGCGTTTCAAGCTATAACACAGAAATAGTAAGGCTATGAAAAAATTAAGAGCAAATATGGACAGGTACTTTGACAAGCTGGACGACCGTTGGCGGGCATTACCCTTGCGCAAACAGCACCGATATACGCTGTACTTCTTTGTGGGTTACCTGCTGCTTACGGTAGCGGTCATTGGCAAAGTGATGTACGACACCTCAAAGTCCGGTAACGGTATGGTCATAGAGCATATCGAAAACCCTGTCCTCAAAAGTAAAAACCCTGCAAGGTTGCAGGATAGTGTATCAACAATTTTAAAAAATCAGATTTATGAAAGAAAATGAGAACAAAAAATCGGTTGTTCGGGTAACGGAGGGGAACCCGAATGAAACCGCTGATGTGCTGCAAGACGGCACACAGAACAAAGCCGACAAGCTCAAAAAGCCACTCATATTCCTTTTGATGGGCGTGGTATTTCTCGGCTGTATGTACCTGATATTTAAACCGTCGAAAGATAAAAAGGCAGTCGAAAATATCGGGCTGAACGATGCCGTACGTACCGCAGGCTACCGGGGCAGGAATGCCCGATGATAAAAGCAAGGCGTATGAGCAGGAGATGCTCGAACGCAAAGAGCAGGAAAAACGCAATGCACTTACAACACTTTCCGACTACTGGAATACAGAAGACAAGGACGTGCCGACCGATGAACAGCTTCCTGAAGAAGAGGAAAGCGACGGCTTTGGCGGTGGTGGCAGAAATTCGGGAAGAAACGGCAATTCGGCATTGAACAGCTACCGCAATGCGCAAAGCACATTGGGTTCATTCTATCAGGACAACAATTCTGAAACAATGGAACTGCGTAAGCAGGTGGACGAATTGAAAACAAAGTTGTCGGAAAAAGATGTGCCACCTGTGGCCACCGTTGACGACCAACTCAAATTAATGGAGAAATCCTATGAAATGGCTGCAAAGTATTTGCCGCAAAATGCCAATACCGGAAATGCTGCTCCTGCCAACGGTGCAACTACGGGTGCTGCGGGTGCTAACCAAAAAGAGCAATTCGTATCGTTCACACCAACAAGAAAGAACATTGTATCAGCCTTGTACCGTAAACCGTCGGACAGTGCCTTTGCAGCCGATTGGAGCCAAACAAAAAACCGTGGGTTTTATACCGCAGGTTCTACTGAAGAGGTAGTACAACCCAAAAACAGTATCAAAGCCTGTGTACACGAAGCCCAAACAGTAGTCGGCGAAACGGGTGTGCGCTTACGCCTGTTAGAGCCTGCCAAAACCCCGCAACGTACCATCCCCAAAGGAACGATTGTAACGGCTAATGCCAAATTTCAGAATGGCAGGCTGCAATTAAAAGTTACCTCCGTAGAACTGGAGGGCAACATCATCCCGGTTGATATTACCATTTATGATTTGGACGGACAGCAGGGCTTGTACGTTCCATATTCGCCGGAAATGAACGCCCTTACCGAAATGGCGGGCAATATGAGCCAGACAGGTGGAACCAGTGTAATGCTCACGCAGAATGCCGGACAGCAGGTAGCGGCTGACCTAAGCCGTGGCGTGGTACAGGGTATTTCGGGCTACTTCGCCAAGAAAGTAAGAACGCCAAAGGTTACGCTGAAAGCGGGCTATCAGGTCTTCCTTGTATCTAAAAAATAATGTTGAACTCAAATAAATAAGACAATGAAAAATCATTTAAAAACCTTTTGGGCTTTTGCCCTGATACTCGGCTTTGCCGTAACAACCTATGCACAGGACAGTGCAACTGCAAAAACACCGCTTGCATTGGGCAAGATAGAACCGTACCGTATGGAAGTTACCTACGATAAAACTTCACACCTGATTTTCCCGACCGCCATTCGTTACGTGGATTTGGGCAGCGAATACCTGATTGCAGGTAAAGCCGACGATGCGGAAAACGTGTTGCGTGTAAAAGCATCAGTTAGGGACTTTGAGCCGGAAACGAATTTCTCCGTTATCACGAATGACGGGCGTTTTTACAGCTTCAACGTGTATTACAGTTCCTACCCGGAGGCAATGAGCTATGACCTGCTCACGATGCAAAAAGCGGTGGATAAAGCCAACGGTAACGATGTGCTTTTTGAGGAACTGGGCAACAATTCGCCCTCACTGGCAGGGTTGTTACTGGAAACCATTTACAAGAAAGACAAGCGCATTGTAAAGCATATCGGGGCTAAGAGTTTTGGCATCCAGTTTATCCTCAAAGGCATCTACATCCACAACGGTAAATACTATTTCCATACGGAATTGAGAAACCGTACCAATGTGCCGTTTCAGATTGATTTTATCAATTTCAAAGTGGTGGATAAAAAGGTAGCCAAACGTACCGTAGTGCAGGAACGCCCGATGATACCGCTTCGTACTTACAAACCACTTACGGAAATTTCAGGACAAACCACTGAACAAAACGTGTTCCTGTTAGACCAGTTTACCATTGCAGATGACAAGGTGCTGCTGATTGAGATTTTTGAGAAGAACGGCGGCAGGCATCAAACATTGCAGGTCGAAAATTCAGACTTAATCAAAGCCCGTTTGATTAACGATATGCACCTGAAATTTTAATAACCCTTTAAAGCAAGAATATGAAAAAGTATATCTATACCGTGCTGCTTGTCCTGATAGGCATCACGGCTGCACAGGCGCAAAGGATGCTGCCGAAACAGAAAGGATTGGAAATAAGCGCAGGTATATTATCCAATGACAAAATCGGCAATGATTATTATATCAGTGCCGCAATGACCGTAAACGGCAAGAACGGCAATTATCAGCTTTGGGCGTTGGAATATACCCACCAGTACCACGATTACAAAGACCTGCACATACCACAGGAAACCTATTCCGCAGAGGGCGGTTACAGCTTCTTCCTGTTGGGTGATGCCCGTAAGAACATCACACTGAATTTCGCCGTAACGGGTGTGGTCGGTTACGAAACCATCAACCGGGGCGAAGCGATGTTGTATGACGGTGCGAAGATATTGAGCGAAGATAATTTTATCTACGGAGCAGGCGGTCGCCTCACTTTTGAAACGTACCTGTCCGACCGTTTTGTATTAGTCCTGCAAGGGCGTACAAAAGTGCTTTGGGATACAGAGTTAGAACAGTTCCGACCGTCGGCAGGTGTGGGATTAAGGTTTAACTTTTAAAACGTAAAAACGATGATAGCAATATTCAATAAATTAAGAACAGGGCTACTGCCATTGTATGTATTCCTGGCAATCCTCACAGCTTCGGTTACGATGGTATCTTGTAGCAAAGATGATGAACTGGAAATACAGAACAATTTTCCTTTCGAGGTCAATGTAATGCCAGTGCCTAAAGATGTTGCCAACGGGCAGACGGTAGAAATACGCATTACCATTCAGCGCACAGGCAATTATGCCAACACGCAGTATTTCCTCCGCTACTTCCAGTTTGACGGGCAGGGAACGCTGAAATACTACGATGAACCGCCGTACCAGCCCAATGACCTGTACCAACTGCCAACGGAGCAATTTCGCCTGTATTATACCTCAACTTCTGCCGTATCACAATCCTTTGATATTTGGATTTCGGACAGCTTCGGGAATGAAAAGCAGGTAATTTTCCAGTTTAACAGCAGCGATTAAGCGTAGTATTTCAATTCATAAAAAAACGGCTTATCTGATGGGTAAGCCGTTTTTAATTTTAAGCCGGGCAGTGTGTGTCAAAAGAAATTATTTCTTATCCTTGCATTTCAATATTGAGTAAGTTATTATTTCCATAAACACTGAATGCGGCTTGCCTTTTGGGGCGAGCCCTTTTCGCATTAGATACACACCGTTTACAGGCTTAACGAATATTTTTCGTAAATTTAAAAGGTCGATTTAAAGTGTTTTTGTTATGGTTGCATCATTGGTTATAGGTATCATATTTTTGGTTGCAGGCTCGGGACTTCGCTACTGGATTAATCGGAGAAAGTTTTACAGGCGCAGCCCTATGGGAGCGGAGGGCTTTTCTTCTTATGAAAGTTCGGTACTCATTAAGTTTATCGAACGGGTTGGCAAGTGGATAGCTTACGCCCTGATTATATTCGGGCTGTTATCGCTGTGGGTTTACTCCCGTGAGAAAAAGGAGAAACAAAGTGTGGAGATACAAAAACCAAGATAACTAATTTTAAATAGAACAATTATTGAATGACAAAATCCTTTGACGACATAACCCTGCGAAATATATCTGATATCATTTCAAATATACTGACACATACCAAAATTACAGAACAATTGTCTGGTGCTGGTATTGCTCAATCTCAATTCGGTACAAACAAAACAGATAGACTATTTTATGCTTTAAAAGAAAGACAAGTACAAGACAGGTGTGGAAATAATGTTTTAGCATTCGTTGTCAGAATATTAAATCCCAAAAGATACAATTCAGAAGATGAATTTGAAAAGGATAGAACGACTATCAATGAGAAATTGGTTTATGACGGAATAGAAATTGATAAAACTGGACAACCACGGCAAGTAGATAGGGCTAAAACCATTTCAGAAGCTAAAAATAGGTCACTCAAAATCAAAGAAAAAGTACACGGAATTGGAGTTCATTCAGAAATTTTGCCTTACTGCGAAGCTGAATGGTTAAAGGAAAATTATTTTCACGCTATACTCGAGATTACAAAAAGTGTGGCAGAAAGACTTAGGCAAAAAAGTGGCTATACTTCTGACGGAGCAGATTTAGTTGACGATTGTTTTGCGTTGGGAAAAGACAAAAGACCTATGCTCGCTTTTAATACTCTGAATAATCCAAGTGAAGAAAGTGAGCATAAAGGCTTCGGAAACTTCTGTAAAGGTTTTTTTTTCTATGTACAGAAATCCAAAGGCACACAATCCAAAAATATTAGAGGATACCCAACTTTCACAAATGACAGAAGTTTTGGTTATAGCAACAATAATTCACAACAAACTTGATAACACTTATAAAACAGGACTTAAATAATAAATCGGATAGTTACTAAGCTATCCGATTTATTGTTTTTACAGGAATAGTAACCCGCCAAATACTGCCTCTCAAAGCCAAACCCTACAACATTTCTTAACTCTGCATTAAGCCTTTATAAATTCGACTTCCACAGCAAAATTGAGCAAACTATGGAAGTTATCGCAATACAAAAGTCCGCACTTGACGAAATGAAAAATGAGCTAAAAGCACTTTTGGAATTGACCGAAAATGCCACACAGAAATACACGCCCATTTTTAAGGAAGAGCAATGGCTCGATAACCAGGAAGTGTGCCTGATGATGAACATTACCAAAAGGACTTTGCAGACCTATAAGGATAAGGGCTTATTGCCTTATTCCAAACTGAACCGCAAGAACTATTATAAACGCTCGGACATACAGGCTTTGCTCGAAGCCGGACAACCGTAAAATACTGCCGAAAATGGATTTATTCACGAATGACAATGAGGAAATCATCGCCCACAGGGAATTGATAATGCTGCTACGAAACCGTATTGAAAGCATATTGAGAAATTACCGTCCTGTAATGAACGGGGAAATATACCTGTCTGGCGAAGATATGTGCAGGTTGTTACATATCAGCAAACGGACTTTGCAGCAATACCGTGATGACGGTATCTTACCGTATATACAGATTGGAGGTAAGATAATTTATAAGGAAACGGACATACTCAAAGTACTGGAGCAAAATTACTTTTCTCTTAAAACAGTTTGACTGTAACCTTTTTGTGCCTCCATATTTTCGTATAGAAACGAGTTTAGTATCTTTGCAGGAACATATAGAAAAATCTTAAAGTGTTTTTGCTTTAAGTCCCACATTGAAAACTGGTAATTTTTAGACAACGGGACAATAAGTAAGAACGCTCACGTCATAGGCGTGGGCGCTCGCTTATTCGTTGTCGGGTATACCAGTACCTCAATGTCGGTAAGTGTAGTTGCCTGCGCTTTCTTTTTGTGCAGGGCTACAGCAACACAAAAAAGGTATGATATGGAAACTGGTACAACACAACAAAAATCTCCCTCGCCATTATCAATGATAAAAGTCTGATTTTAGATTTGGTTTGCAACGAACTCGTTGCTTCAGGAATTGAAGTATTATTTCGTTCGGAAAACATTGAAGATGGGCTATATCAATTATCAGCATTAAAAAAATCTCCCAAAGTTTGTATTATTGACGTTGACTTTCACAATAACAATGTGCTGGCACAGCTTCAAAATTAAGGATACAATATCCAACCGTAAGACTGATTGCCCATAGTGATATTGATACCGAAAAAGTCGTGAAACCTCTTTTAGAAATTGATTTTGTAGGTTATCTGCTTATTGGCAGCGATGCAGATGATTTCAAAAAAGCCATTGATGTTGTTATCAATGGGGAAGGTATTTTAGTTTGGAAATAGCGGAAATTGCTAAAGAATATTTCAGCAATAACTAAGACTGCCTCTTTAAATCTGTAATTTTTATTTGAATAATGTTATTGTCATTTATCCCAAGTTGCAACAATGTTTCTTTGTGTGCTTGCTTTTCAAGTTCACTGTAATATGAAACATTCCAAATTACATCTTCATTTAGTTTGGCTTTTAATATTTCAAAGTATTTTAAATCAACTTCTGAAATAGAATGTCCCAAAACAATTACGTTTTCAACTTCCGTAAGATTTGAAAAAAATCAATATTTTGTTCTATAATCGAAGCAGTATTTTTAAATGCCTTTGTATAATAGGATAGTATTTCTTGTTTAGCACTTTCATAAGAAAAGTCATATTCATCAGCTTTTTGCTCACGCCATTCATAAAGTTCTTCTTCGTTTAAACTGAAGCCTACCCCAAAACAGCCTCTTTCAAAAGTAGAGATTTCTGATTAATTGTTTGTTGCTTGTTATTGTTATGATCCTGTTGGAATGTGGGAAACTCATGCTGGCCTCGCGGGTGCGGGTGGAGTTTTCCATATTTCAATAGGAACTGTGCCGGCGAAAGGTTTCCCAGTGATTCGTGGGGCCGGTCGTTGTTGTACATCCAGATCCAGTCATTGGCCATTTGCTGCACCTGCTGTGGTGCATCGAACAGGTGCGCATCAAGGACATCCTCTCTGAACGTTTTATTGAACCGCTCGATATAACCGTTTTGAGAAGGCTTGCCTTTCTGGATGAACAACAGCTCGATCTGTCGTGATTCATGCCTGCACCAGGTCTCTAACGCGTCAGCGATAAACTCTGGTCCATTATCCACCCGGATCTTCTCAGGCATTCCACGCCACTCGATCAGTTGCTCCAATTCCTGGATCACCCGTTCACAGGTAATGCTTTTAGCGATGGTGATGGTCAGCGACTCCCGGTTGAAATCATCGATGACGTTGAAGGCCCTGAACGGTTTGCCATGGAACAGGCTGTCGCGCATGAAGTCCATGCTCCAGGTCAAGTTCGGACACAGCGGCTGCAGCAAGGGTAGCTTGATCCGTTTAGGCACACGCTTACGCGTCTTGCGGCGCATACTCAACCTGGCGGCTTTGTAAATCCGCCACAATCGTTTGTGGTTCACCTGCTCGCCCTGATTGCGTAACCAATGAAAGTGCTTCCAGAAACCCCAGCTTGGACGACTCTCGGCCAACGTGCTCATCATCCCATGCAGTCGCTGGTCATCGTCATGAACTTTTGCCTTGTAGCGAAATACCGATGTACTCAGCCTGAACATCGCGCAGGCCCGGCGAAGTGACAACTTGTGCTCCGTGATCACCCCGGAGATCAGCTGCCGCTTTTCGACGGGCCTCAGAGCTTTTTTCAATAACGTCTTTAAGGATGCGATTCTGCAAGGTCAGGTCAGCAACAATGCGCTTGAACTGCGAAAGCTCTGCCTCCATCTCTTTCAGCCGCTTGAGTTCATTCACTTGCATGCCCCCGTACTTCTTCTGCCACTGGTAAAACGTAGCTTGGCTGATACCATGCTCACGGCAAATGTCAACTACTTTTTGACCCTTTTCCTGCTGAGCCAGAATACCTACAATCTGGCTCTCTGTAAAATTTGATTTCTTCATCTTTCTACTCCTAAATTAACTACTACTTTTATTTGTAGCTGTTTTAAGGGTAGGCTTCAAAACCTTGTGGCGGTTCTTCTTCTTTCTCAATAAAATTCGATGGGTCTGTTCCGTGTCCTAAAATCAGTGTACAGTTGTCCGCATCAGCTCTGTTATGAATATAGGTTATTCGTTCTTCGGAAATACCGTAGCTTTCCTGTAGTGTCTTAGTATAATTGAAATTTAAAAATGACTATCATCTTCCATTCAATTAGCGTGTCATCGGGAATGTTCTCGTATTCTACTTCAAGGATAAAACGATTAAAATCGCTAATTAGCGTCGTGGTTAAATCTTTGATGATTTCCTCCATCTCTACCTGATAACTATGCCAATCTCTATCTCGAAAATCTTCAGCACCAGGGCGGGCAATCAGGTCAGAATTATCGTCCAACACTGTTACATAATCTAAATCAGCTAACGCTTGCTCAAATCTTGACCATAAGGCATATTCTTCATCTGTCAATTCGGGATTTGTAATATCAGAAAGTCCATGGCTAGTTTAATAAAAGGTCATAGACTTCGCTGTTATTTTCAGCCAAGTAGTTTGCAAAACTTTGATATCTCGTGTCTAACCTATGATGGATGTCAAATCCATTACCAATAATATATAATGTTTTCATAGTTCAGTTTTTTAATTTAGTCTTATGGGTTTACAAACCACTGCGTTTGCCAAATATTGGACTAAGTTTATCCCAAAATTGCTGTTCAAGAATTTCGACAATGAAACGCTCAATAATTTCATTACTCTCCGAAATGACCTCGTATGCAAAAATATCCAAATCATATTGTAAACAATTGTCCCACTTGCATAAATGCAAGCTATAAACTCGCGTTCCCTCTGTGCCAAGGTGGTTTTTAATTCTTGTCTTGAAATCTGTCGTTGAACTTCCAACATATAATATATTCGATGAAGTTTTGTTGTATCTGGAAAGATTAACTCTATCGTTATTCTTTGTTTTTAGCTTGTTTGCTGAATGATAGTTTTCAAAATAATCAATTAATCTTTTTACTTTTTTGAGGACTGAACTCGCAATATATAGATGAGTGGATTATCACTTTTAGGAATTTTACCTATGTGCTGTTTTAGTGTTGTCTTGTCTCTGAACTGTGCGGAATGAAAAGATATTTCACAAAATGGTCGAACCGTAATTTTAGAAATTTGGTCAGCTACATTTAAAGCAAATTTTTCGGATTGCTTTACGATATCTTTTGTGTCAATTTTCATTTAAATGATTTTCTTTCTTTCTAATTTGTTCAGCTTTACTTTTTCTTTGCTTAGTTCGTCATCCCAAAAAAACACTGCCGATTTGTGATTTCTATTTTGCGAAGAGGGATAAATAATTCCCGATATTTTATTCTTTCTATTTTTATTAAATGGATACCTTAAAAATTCAGTCACAACTTGAGTTGGAACGTATTCTGTATGCTCTTTTCCATCTTTAGTAATTTGTTGAGTTATATCTCTTACAAATGAGTATAGGAATAAGACAAAGAGTATCGTTTCTTATCTCTAATTCCAAAAATGCTTGGAATTTTAGGCAGCTTATTAAAATCAACAACAATCTGATTTTCTAATATTTCAAATTCTGCAATCGTAACATACTTTTTGTATTTATCTGTCCTGCTTATTGTTTCCAAAATTGCGGTATCAATATCAAAAGCGGAATAAAACATTGATATTCCTGAAGGGCTAAACCTATTCGGATAAACTGCTTTTTTATTTGGCGGAGCAGAAATTTCCTCGAATTCAGTAATATGTGTTTTGAAGTCGTGCTGTCTGCAACGATAAAGTTTTGTTCCTGCCGGGATTACCCTTATTATGTTTAATTTTGATATTAGCTTACCAACCTCTTGTAATATGTGTAATGCTTTAGGTTGGTCACTATCTCCAGATGAAAAAAAGGTAACGGGATTTATGTTTAATAATATCTTTAAAGTATTTCCACTGAAATTCTAAATCATCTTTAATATTGTCATAATACAAGTCTGGTTCAGCCCAAGCAATATCTTCAATCGAGTTAACGATGTCTTCAATAACTTCAAACGGTTCAGCGTGTAATTCTATGTGTTCTTGAATGAGTTCGTCGGGAGTATAAATTTCTCCAAGATAACCTCCCTCTCTTGAATTATAACTCATAAAATTGGCGGCATCTTCGTAGAAGTTTGAAATGCCATCCATAATAAATTCCATTAAATCTTCAAGGGGAACAACTTTTAATTCCTTGCCACAATAATCGCAAAAGCCATCTTGATAGTTTTGTTTAATGAAACGGTTAATGCTTTTATCTTCAAAATGCTTGGCACAAATATTTTTATCTGGAATACTGCTTAAATTTCTACTTTCCAATTCAAGCCATCTTTGTTTTACTCCTCCCATAAGTTTGATTTGCGTTGTTTGTTTGAATACAAATTTAGTGAATTTAAAAAAGTGCTTCTAACCTCAAAATCAAAACCAATAAAGCGGTTTTCTCTGGCTTTTTAGTCGTCTATGTAGTAAGAAAAGAAGTATAAACTAAAATGGGATAATGAATATCCCACGCAATTAATACCGCAACCTGTTTGATGAAATGTTAGTAATGAATTTTGTTACGGGTACATTTTAGCAAAGGGGATTGCTCCGGTGATGCAAAAAGACTGCCCGACCATCGGAAGGATCTGTCTTTTGCCGTCCACCTTTTAAGTCAGGCGGCTGTTATTGATTAATCGTCTTTAACTGATTTTCGATTTTGCGCTCTAACAAGGTTTCGAGTATTTCCCACTCGCTGTCATACTCCTTGCCCTCAAAATGGTAAGTGTCTGTTTCCTCTTCTAATTCGTAGCTGTCAAAGTCCTGACTATCTAAGCAGGTTTCCGTTAGATTACCGTTTTCAAATATTGCCTTACCATATACTAAACAGCCCAATTCCTCATACTCGTATGAAAAGTCCACTTTGAAATGTTCGGCTATCTGCTTAACGGCTTCCGTATTTGGCAACCATTTTGTTTCATAATAGAGCGTGTCCTCTGCTTCCCAACGGATGGCAAAAAACCAATCTTTATCTTCCTCTATAAAGGGCGGCAACTGTCCGCAATCCGTTTCTATTTCCTTTTTGCCATTTGCAAAAACACTTCTTTATCTGTTGCATTGTGGTTTCGCCTGCTTCAAACCAAACCACGTTATTACACCAATTAGCCATAATTATTTATCGTTTAAGGTTATCTGAAAAATTTGTCGCTCCCGAAAAGCAGGTGCATTGCCTGTTTTAGTTGTGGGTCGCACTGCGTATCGTCTGTGTATTCAATCAGGCAGTGAATGGCGAAAATTGAATGGTGTCCGTCAAAAAAATGGTCTGTAAACCAGTGCGGGCGCTTCCAAAGCGGTTCATTTTTGTATATCCCTTTTTGTGCATTCTGCACAAGCCTGTACCAAAATTCAGCCGTGAAAAATCCCTTTGATACCAACCCTCACGAAAGGCGGTTTCATTTTGCAGGAAGTATTCGCATTGCGTTTTTATTGCGTTTTGCAGGTTCTCCAGTTGTTCGGGAAACAGTTTACACAGCAAGCCCGCTTTATCGAGGTTATCCATTTTATTTAATGCTTTCATATCTTTTGTTTTTAGTAGGCGACCACCTTTGCAGGCAGTCGCCTTTGATGATTAATTGAAGTTGAAAATCTCTGCTTCTGAATAGGCAAAGTCGGTACACAGTTCAAAGGCTTTTTGGGTCTTTAGCTGTGCTGTACCGCCCATTACAATAGATTGTAGTTTGGCTTCGCCATCCCTGTAATTGCGTACATTCTGAAAGTAGCCTGTAACCGCATTGTAAGCCCCGAATAATGTGCCTTTGGTAGTCGCCATTTGTTGGGTGTCGCTTATCATAGCGTATTCAAAGGCATCATCTACGGTGTTTTTGAACACGGTAGAAACTTCATCCTCCGCACCTTTTTTAAGCAGGTTAAGCGTTTCTTTGTTCGGGCAAAGTGCCAACTGAATTAGCTTTCTTACTTCTCGGTCTGTTACCCTTACTTTAGCCCAGTCGTTAAAAATGCTCTCTAACTGTGTGCTTAGGGTGTTAGCAAGCCCCATAACCTTGTGAGCGTTTTCAAGGCGTTGTTTTGCTCCTGACGTATGTTTGATACGCACTACGTTGGTCATACTCCGCAATGAAGCGTTAAGGGTGTTTTGGCATACGATACGGATAGGGGTAAACGCTGCGGTAATACTTCCGCTACCGTCGTGGCTTGTGGTTAAGAAGATGTACTTTTCTGTTACGTCGTCGCCGTTACCTACACGGATATAGTCGGGCAGCTTGGCAGTGATAAAAATGCGCTCCCCGTTGCCCAATGCTCCTGCGGTTTCGTACAATATACCATCGCCACCGCCTACAATAGCATCAAAGAAATTGAACGCCTCACGGTTCTGTACGATATGGTAGTCTTTGCCTACTACGCCCAACGGTGTATTGGTATCGGTGCGGAGCGTGGCGAAACTGTTAGGTACTAAGATGTCATTGGCTTCAATCAGTTCTCCGCTGTCGCCTATACTCATTGTTCTGCCCTGTGTAAATAATGGGGATTTGATAACCTCGTAGTCTAAACCTGCGTGTACTATTGCTTCCTCGCTTGTTGGGTACTGCTCCACGATTTGCCCCAAGCCGTGCCACGCTTTTTGTTGAACGCAGAAAAATGAATGACGTCCTGTTTGCTCGTTGAAATTGATGTTGTGTGCCATAATGCTAAAATTTTGATGTTTGAAAAAATGTTATTTACTCACTCGCTTTTCTCGTTTCCCGCTTCCCGTTGTGGTTTGCTTCGCTTCGCATAAATTTTTCAAAAAAAAACCGGAAAAAGAAAGCAGATAATCCAAGCGGGCAACAGCGTAAAACCGAAAGGAAACGGAATAAGTCCCGGGGTGGCAAGGCAACACACAGCAATTCGGCGAAGCCAGCATTTTGCCTTGCCATTATGCCGTAGTCTTTTGGTTGGGCGTGTGGGGTGGCTGCCCGCTATAACTTAGCTGCCTTTTTACCGGTTGATTGTGGAAATTTTCTGTTCTAAATTTTTATGTCATTAATGACCAGGCTATCGTAGCCTGCAATAGAGATTTGAAAAACGGAATAGCAGGGGCGTTAGATAAGGGTTTCGTTTTTCAATTTTCTATTTAGCAAGTAGGTAATAGGCTCTTTTACAGCGTTGGCTTGCGCAGAGGAAAGTAAATGTGCTTTACCTACACAAAAAGTACAGGCATAAAAAAGCAGAACCGTTAAGTTCTGCTCATTGTGATTAAATAAAAGCTGATTAGATTGCCATCATAAACGCTTCTTCCATTGCTTTGAATTTAGGAGTAACCAAATCCATATCCTTACTGATTTTTTGGCTTGTGATTTTAGCGTAAATCTGTGTGGTGGAAATGTTTTTATGCCCCATCATTTTGCTAAGGCTTTCAAGGGTACGCCCTCGGTCAAAAACATTGTTCCGAAAGTATGCCTTGCCGTGTGAAAGGTTACTTTTTGTTCTGTAATGATTTCTGCCTTTTCAACCAGTTTACCTATATGCGTATTGCAGGTTGCATTGGTTGGAACAGGAAAGATAAACTCATTCCTTGTCGTACCCTGATACTTCTCAATGATACGCTTAGGGATTTCCATTAACCGAACATTAGAAGCAATATCTGATTTCTTTCTCCTGCTGATAATCCACTGATGACCGTCAAAGAATGATTGAATATTGTTCCTTGTCAGTTTCTTAATATCCGCATAAGCCAATCCGGTAAAGCAACTGAAAATAAACAGGTCTTTTACCAGTTCATACCGTGGGTGCGGTGGTACGCACATCATCAGCTTTTCTACATCTTCTTTAAGGATATAACCCCGGTCGGTTTCTTCCATATTGATTTCGTAATCCTGAAAAGGATTATCACGTATCAAGCCTTTTTTAATAGCCAGTTCCACAAGGGCTAATACAGGCATCGTGTACACCCAAACCGTGTTATGTGAGGACTGCAAATCATACCGGAGGTAAAAATCAAACTCACGAATAAAATCGGCAGTCAATTCCCGAAAAGCCATATCATCACGATGATAGCGTTCTTTGATAAACGTGGTAAGATGATTGTAAACCGTGATATACTTGTTGTAGGTATTTTGCGAACGCTCTTCCTTTTCAACCAATTTTTTAAAGTCCTCATTTTGGTCGTTGAATACTTTAAGTATTGCATCATCCATTACACCGACACCTAAAAACGACAGCTTTACTTTTTGGGCGGTAGCAAAGCCCTCGTGCTTCAGCATTTCTTCGTAAATATTGTCGATACGCCCACGTATGTTATCCAGTTTTTTATTGATGCTTAATGCCTGCGCACTTTTGCCCTGAACTCTTCCGTGTTTCAAATCCCAATTATTGGGGTCAATTTCTAACTTTGTTCCAAAAGTCTTAGGGGTTCCGTCAATGGTAATACGTGCCATAATCGGGGCATTACCGTTCTTTTTCAGTTCGTTCTTTTTCAAATAGAAAAGCAGTTTGAACGTCGATTTTTTTGCCTGTTTCATAACTCAAATGTTTAACGTTTAAAATTAAATTACTTTGAGTTACAAGGGAATGTAGAAAAGGGTGCAAAAGACTGAAATATAATCAGTTAAGCTATGCTGTTACCTTTGTCAATCGGTAACGAATTAGTAACCTAACCTTGTCAATTTAAGACCCAAACCTATCAGACACCGACTTCCGAACTAAGACTACTCTTTTATAAAAGCCTTGTATAGCAAAGGTTTTAACCGTTTTGCTTATTTTTGCTTTTTACTAATCTTTTTAGCAAAAAATAGAATTTACGATAAAATAGAATATGCGATGCCCATTTCCAGTCCTCGCAACTCCGCTAACCCGCGTAAACGGCCGATACAAGAATACCCAGGATTTGTCTTCTTGCGCAGGTCATCCACCATTTGATGACCATGATCCGGCCGCACCGGTAAAGATATCTGTCTTCTCTGCTGCAACAACACCAGTTCTTTCATCACTGCATACATATTGGCATTACCTTCGAGGTGATTGGCTTCATAAAAATCTCCTTCTTCATTCCGTTGTGTAGATCGCAGGTGAATAAAATTAACACGGTCGCCCAGGTTACGGAGCATGGCCGGCAGATCGTTTTGAGCGATTACCCCAAACGAACCAGTACAGTAGCACAAACCGTTGGACGTATTGGGAACGGCACTTACCAGTTTTTGAAAATCAGCTTCTGTACTCATGATCCGGGGCAGGCCCAGGATCGCATATGGAGGATCATCCGGGTGAATGGCCAGCTTCACACCTGCTTCATCAGCAACCGGCGCTACTTCCGATAAGAAATAGATCAGGTTTGAACGAAGCCGCTCCGCATCGGTATTGCTGTAACGATCTAATTGCTTTTGAAATTCTTCCAGGGTAAAGCTCTCTTCCGCACCAGGTAAACCGGCAATCATATTAGCTACCAGCGTATTCTTTTCTTCTTCACTCATTCCCTCCAGTCTCTTGCTCGCCTTAGTCAATTCCTCTTCCGTGTAATCCTTTTCTGCCCCTGGACGTTTTAGCAAAAACACATCAAAAGCTATAAAAGCAGCCCTTTCAAACCGTAGGGCCTTAGATCCGTCCGGCATGGTGTAAGCTAAATCAGTACGCGTCCAGTCTAACACCGGCATAAAATTGTAAGTAACGATACGTATATCGCATGCAGCCAGGTTGCGGATGCTTTGTTTATAATGCTCAATATATTTTTATAATCGCCCTCCTGTGTTTTGATATGTTCGTGAACCGGCACGCTTTCTACCACCGACCAGGTAAGACCTACCGCTTCAATTTCAGATTTTCTTTTTGAATTTCCTCTACTGTCCATACTTCCCCGTTCTTAATATGATGTAAAGCCGTTACAACACCGGTTGCGCCTGCCTGCTTTACATCCCACAGTGAAACCGGGTCGTTAGGGCCATACCAGCGCCATGTTTGTTCAAATAATTGCATTTCTTGTACTTTTTGATCCGCTAAGATAACTTTGTATGTATTTCATTTCTCTTAGCCATTCCAAAGTAATTTCCGGCCACATATTTGCAGACCCGGGATTTTTGTTTACCGTATATCCATGACCACCATAGGGGAATATATGCAGGGACGAAGAGATGTCCATCTTTTTAAAGCCTGGTAAAATGCAACGCTGTTTAAAGACGATACTGTTTTATCATCATTGCCATGAACCAGCAATGTGGGTGGCGTTGCCTTAGTAACCCTGTTTTCATTAGAATAAAATTCCACAAGAGTCCCTGGTGGTGCAGTTCCTATCAGCCGGTCGCGGCTGCCTTTATGAGCGATGCCCTCCTTAAAAGAGATCACTGCAGAAATCAATATCATAAAATCAGGATGAAAAGAATAGCTATCTAATTCATCACCTATAGCGCTTACATCTTCAAGGTAGGTTCCCAGGCTTGATGCCACATGGCCACCGGCCGATGTACCGCCTACTCCAATGCGGCTGGTATCTATTCCCCATCGGGCAGCGTTGGCATGTATTATCCGCATGGCCCGTTGTGCATCCTGCAGGGGCGCTTTTTCGGGCCTAATCAAATCCTCTGAGCCCGGTAAACGATGGCAGAGCACAAATACGTTGATGCCTTTTGACTGGTAATATAATGCGGTTGCATTTTTGAATAATCTGCTGGCAACCTCAAATAGCCACCTCCCGGTACAATTAAAATTGCTGCCCCTGTATTGTTTTCCTTAGCCGCCGGATATACATACATGCGGGGCTCGGTGGTTGTAAATAAGTATTCTTTTACAATACTATCTTTTGCCTGCAAGCCCTTACTATTGGGCATTTTGCCCATTGGCCAGAGTACTATCTTTTCCTGGGCCTGCAGGCTCATTGCTAATTGAATTCCTAAAATCACCAATAGCGTTTTCAGTATAATTCTATTCATTTTACTCCTATTCGATTTTCAATATCTGTGCTATACCAAAGGGGATCACGTTTTGTGAGGCATCGTGATCAACAACTGTTTTTGGGTCTGCGTAAAGCTACAGGTAACCGGCTCCTTTTAACCTAATACGGTTACCGCTTTTGCAGCCAATTTTCGTATCAGCCCGTCCAGTTTTTTTCCATTGAACGAACCCGATTCATCAATCATTGCTTGGTGTCGTGCCAATCAATGTAAGGCAGATTTCTCCCTCATAGCCTATGGCTAAGATGATCGAAATGACGATAAGGAATCAACTCAATTGCCTCTTATTTCAACGGCACCAACTTTACGGTCCCTCCTAATCCTGACGGCTGTACTTTCCATTTACCGGCATCGAAATCTTTATAGTTGATATTTACGAAATTGATCTCGTGGTAATTGCGCCATACTTCACCTTTCTGATCCATATTACGGATACGGTTGGCCATCAGGTTACGCACTTCAATGCTAATGGTGTTATTACCCGCTTTTAAATACGGCCCGATTCTTTTTCAAAAGGCAGGCTCCAGATCAGGCCCGCGTCTTTGCCATTAACCATGATCCTCGCCGATTCATATAACTGATCCAGTTGCAGCAGGTAGTCTGCGACTTTATTTTTAAGAACAAAAGAAGTTGTATAAACACCCGTTCCGGAGAAGGCTTGCGTACGGGCATCACTCGTAAAATCCGTCCACGGTTTAATACCCGTCATTTGTTGTGTTGCAGGCAGCTGAGGTCCGCCTTCTTTAAAGCTTAAGGTCCACCTGTTATTTTGCAGTTGAATTGCATTTGCTGCGGGCTCTAAATATTGATAAGCAGGCGCTTCCTCTTTCTTACCCGAAAGCTTTATAATGATGGATGCGCCCGATTTTAATTGCAGCCTGAAACTGGTGGCGGCCATATTATTTTGATGTAAAACTTTACCAACCGTTCCACTCAGCGGCTCCATTACCAAAACCGTTACCGCATTATTTTCAAGGGAAATAGTTTTATCGAAATCATTAGCCGTGTTATTCACGATAAAATAATATGTAGCATCTGCCGATTTTCTACGGATAAATTTCAATCCACTATCGGCAATGGTTTCCCTGGCTATTTTTAAATAGGATAAAGCATCCTGCATATCTCCTACTATAATCTTTCCCTTACCTATGGAGCCCACCTTCAACTTATCGTTCTCCGACAGGGGTAACTCAGCAATCAGGCGCTTTAATTCCTGCCTTTGCTGTTCTACGTCTTTATAACCGGGCACATCTTGCGGAAACTGCTGTATAACAACAGATGCCCCTCAGCCGCCAGTCTTACGATATTCTTAAAAGTTGCCACCGGCATTTTACCAGATGCCGGGATCAGCAATACCTCATGCAATCCACCTTTAGGAGAAATACGAAACTGCGTTCCGTTAGCTTTGACCTGTTCCAGCATTTTATCCGATACAAAGTCCAGGGAATAGCCTTCATCCTGCAAGCCCACCAGGTTTTTATAAAAGGCCGTTGGATGTAACCAATCGTCTACATGATGTACGGATAAGGGTTTATCCATGCCTTTGGCATTATGCCATATATCATATACCGGCCAATAGATCGCCAATTCATTATCCGGAGCACCGGCCTGCAATACCGACTGGCAGCGTGCGATATACTCATTCAGTCCTTTAAGGTGGGGCCACAAGCTGTTATTAGGTACAAAGTTTACCGATGCATAAAACAACCATCCCGGCCATTTGGCATCTGCAGGGCTGTAGGTGGTGCCGTGATAAAATACATGGTTAATACCCGAAAGAAAGACCTGGTCTACTTCCGGTTTGCATTGGCTCCAGGAAGTCTTAAAATGCTCGCTCAACCAGGTAAAGGTTTCGCAGCTTGTCAATGGCTTGCCATAAGCATGTGCTGCAGATGAAGCAAACTTCAGCATATTCGGATCGGGATCCACATTTCTTATATCCGCGCTATCACGTCTTAACCCTTTAATAGAAAAATAGCTGCTGCCAAAGGTTTCAGTTTCGGGCACATCAAATGCACCATAAAGATCGAGCAGATTGCCGGGAGAACCGTGCGCCTGGTTAATGAAAGCGCCTTGCGCTGATGTGTCCAATTCGTATACACAGTCGAAAAGTTCTCGCGCATGAGGTCAGCCATTGTTTCGCGGTAATCAGATTTGATACGTGCAGTACGATCATCTTGTGTATCGGAAAAAGTGCATTGATATACGGCTTCAGATCGTAACCCCTGCGCTTATTGAATTCATTAAAGAATTCAGGCGTCCAGTTAGCGCCGTATACCTCATAGCTATCATTAAAGAATCCTTTTACGCCATGTGAGCTGTTGCCAAAAGCTGTATCAAATGCTTTAAAATAGTTGGCAGTTGCCGTTTTTGAGAAATGATCTATTGTGAATCCTTCGCCACCGGGCGCTGCTCTTTTACGGCCTGGCGGGTTTTACCACTAAACAAAGCAAATAGCTTCAGATCCTCATTCGGCTTAAAGTTCAGCTTGCCGGAAGCATCTACTTTACCGGTCAGATCCATAGCCTGGCCGATATTATTATACCCCATCAACACACTTAAAACAGCGCCATCCTTTTGCTTAGGATCGTTTACCGCGATAATATCTGATAAAGCAGTATTAGCCTTCAGATCATATTGCTGCACCAGGGCCTTAGACGCAGCATCTTCTTTGGTAACATGCGATCCGCCAATAGGCCAACCAGTGCCTACCGATATGTATACGCCCATATTTAAAGCCTTGGCCCTGCTTATAGTATGATCGAGCATTTGCATCCACTGAGGCGATAAGTACTTAATATAACGATTCTCATACCCCTTAGCCCCGTAGATGGGTACGATCTCCACACCACCCAAGCCAGACCGGCTGTATTGCTGCAACAGGTTACTGATATTATTTTTGTCAACAGCGCTACCCATCCACCACCAGCGGGTCCATGGTTTTGCCTGCTGCGTAATAACGGGCCATTGGGCTTGAGCCATTAACTGGCTTACCCCTAACACCATGAAACAGGAAAACAGTAATTTTTTTCATCCAATTATTTTATATATCCAAAAGAGCTTTTCTTAAAAGTTATAAAACCGCAATCCTATTGCTTTATTTTTCTGTGTTTTAAACCGGGTGATATGCCAATCATAAGAGTTCGGCCGAATAACGTTGACCTGCGTCTGGCTAAAGTGATGAACAACAATGGAGAAGCACTAATCTTCATCAGGCATATAATCGTTTTATTGAAGAAGCCTTAAAGATAATACCATCCCGCAAACAACCATCCTGCTTCATCCTGAAAACGACGATATAACGTATTATATATGATTCGTGAAGATGCGAATCCTTGCTGGAAATTCAATGATTGCTTCAATCGCAGCTCTGAAGCGTACTCATCGGCCAACTGAATTACCGTGTACCTAGTAAAACCACGTGCAGTACTCTTAAGGGCTTCCCCTACATAATGTACATGTAATTCTTATACGTCGAAACCACTCCTGTTATTAGCGGTAAACGCATCAATGATTTCCATAACTTCGGTTCCAATAGCTCCACTACAGGGATTTTCGCCACTGCCCAGGAAATAGTTCACCACTTTTTCGATCATAGGCTGCTCTACATGCTGCAGAAGCTCAAACTCCAATAATTCTGTTTGCCCGTCAACCGTCACCCATACTTTTTGCCCGAAAAATCCGAAGCGAATGGTTCCTTTTGCACCGTAAATGGTGCAGGTATCCGTAGCATCCTGCTCGCTTACGGCAAAGCACCAAACCCCGTTAAATAAAATTCCTTTTTCAAAAGTATGGAGCCGCTCACCAGGTCATCTCCTGGGAAGCCCGGGTTTGATTGAGAGCCGTACCTGAGTACTGTT